>NZ_NCXM01000024.1 GCF_002104765.1 Mycolicibacterium vulneris | reverse complement strand
ACGGCTACCTCGATTGATGGGGTGTTCGCCTCCGGGGACCTGGTGGATCGCACCTACCGCCAGGCCGTCACCGCCGCGGGCAGCGGCTGCGCGGCCGCCATCGACGCCGAACGCTGGCTCACCGACCACGAAGAAACCGACGTGGACGCGTCGGTGACACCGGCAATCGGTCGAGAGCCGTTGCCTAGCTGAGGTTTACGCGTCGTTCGACGCAAACACCACGTCTGGGTTGAGGATGCCCGCCGGGTCGAAGCTGGCCTTGATGCGGCGCATCAGGTCGACCTTGACCGGATCCTCGAGTTCCACGAAGTACGGGGCCTTGGCGCGGCCCAGGCCGTGCTCGCCGGAGATCGCGCCGCCCAATTCCATTGCCAGCGCGAAGATGTCGGTCAACAGCTTCTTCCGGATCGCCGCGTCCGGGCAGAAGATGGCCAGGTGCACGTTGCCGTCACCCGCGTGCCCGCAGCCCGCCGCCGCGCCGCCGGCCGCCGCCGCCAGGCCGCGCGCCCCGGACAGGAACTTCGGCATCGCGCCGCGCGGCACGACCGTGTCGATGAGGTCGTCGGCGTTGAGCGCCTTGAGCGTCCAGAACGCCTTCTCGCGCGCCTCGATGAGCTTGCGCGCCGAGCCGCCCTCGAGCACATAAGCGTCCACGGCACCCAGTTCGGCGAGTAGTTCACCGGTCTTCTCGACGTCCTCGTCCAACCGGTCGGTGGTCCGATTCTCAAGCGCCACAACCAGATAAGCCTGACAACTGTCGCGGATGTTGTCGGGAACGCCGAGCTCCAGATTCTGGGTGTGCACCAGCGCGGCCATCGTCACGTTGTCGACGTACTCCAGGATGTAGGGCGCCAGGCCGCTGGCGAGGATCTTGGGCACCGCCTCCATGACCTGGTCGAAGTCGGCGAACGGGGCGAGCACGGTGGTGCTGTGGTCCAGGCGCGGATGCAGCTTGACGGTCACCTCGGTGGCCAGGGCCAGGGTGCCTTCGGAGCCGACGATGAGCTGGGTCAGGTCGTAGCCGGTGGAGACCTTGGCGATCTTGCCGCCGGTGCGGATGAGCTCGCCGGTGGGCAGCGCGGCCTGCAGCCCGAGCACGTTGTGGCGGGCGATGCCGTACTTGACCGCGCGCATGCCGCCGGCGTTGGTGCCGACGTTGCCGCCGACGCTGGAGGACAGCTCGCCCGGGTGCACCATGTACCGCAACCCGGTGCCGGCGGTCGCGTCGTCCAGTTCGGAGAGCGTCACGCCGGGTTGCACGACGGCGACCTGGTTGGTGACGTCGACCTCCAGCACGGCGTTCATGCGCTCGAAGGAGATCAGCAGCCCGTCCGTGCGGGGGATCGCCGCGCCCGACAGGCCGGTGCCCGAGCCGCGGGCCGTCACCGGCACCCGGTTTTCCGTGGCGGCCTTGAGCAGTTTGGCGACTTCGTCGGCGGTCGCGGGCTTGGCCAGGTATGCCGGCTTTTGCGGCGGCTTGGTCAGCACCTCGTCGTGCGAGTAGTCGTCGGAAATGGCGTCGCCCGTAAGCAGGTTGTGCGCGCCGACGATCTCCGTGAACCGCGCCGTCATGTCGGTCATCGAAGGCCTCACCTTCTTACCTGCCGGACAATTACTCACTGTATCGGGGGCGCTGGTTGAGATTGCCGGTCTGCGTGGACGGTGTCGCTGCCGCTAGGGTAGGGAAGGCGCGGTTTCGTGCAGGCCGATCTGGTTGGCCAGCCGGCCGGCGATTATTAGCGGGCATCAGCGGTGTCTCGGTGTAGCGACACGCGTGAGGCTGCCCACGTTATGTCGACGCCCGATTCGGGAACTCGCGAGCTGGACTGTCTTAAGAAAGGATTGCTGACGTGACCTCCTCGTCCCGCGGTTCGCGGCTCGGTACCCGGTTCGGGCCGTACGAGCTGCGATCACTGATCGGCACCGGGGCAATGGGCGAGGTCTACCGCGCGTACGACACGGTTAAGGACCGGATGGTCGCGCTCAAGCTTTTACGTGGCGAGACGGCCGCGGACCCTGGCTTCCAGCAACGCCTTTGGCGCGAGTGCCGCAAGGTGACGCGACTGCAGGAGCCGCATGTCCTGCCGCTGCATGACTTCGGCGAGATCGACGGGGTGCCCTTCATCGACATGCACCTGGTCGACGACGGGGGCAGCCTCAAGGATCTGCTGCGCGAGCAGGGCGGGCTGGAGCCGTCGCGCGCGGCATCGATCACCGCGCAGGTGGCGCGCGCGCTGGACGCCGCGCACGCCGGTGGGCTGGTGCACCTCGACGTCAAGCCCGAGAACATCCTGCTCACCCACGACCACTTCACCTACCTCGCCGACTTCGGCATCGCCCAGGCCGCCGGCGACGAGAACATCTCGCGGACCTACATGGCGCCCGAGCGCTTCACCACCGGGCGCACCGGCCCGCAGACCGACGTCTACTCGTTGGCGTGCGTGCTCTACGAGTGCCTCACCGGCCAGCCACCATTCGACAGCGAGGACGCGGGGGAGCTGAAGCGCGCGCACATGCTGGCGCCGGCGCCCCGGCCCAGCATCATGCGCCGCGGCGTCGGGCGCGAGTACGACGACATCATCACCCGGGGCATGGCCAAGCCACGCGTTGCGCGGTTCGCATCCGCGGGTGAGCTCGCCCGCGCCGCCAGTGAGGCGGTGTTCGCGGCCTACGAACCGGTAGGCGCTGCGGCCGGCCAAAGCGGTCCCCCGCCCAAGACGCGCCCGTTGCCGACTGTCTCGCTTGCCGAACTCGAGGAGCCCGCTGACAACAGCCCTTCGTCGCCTGCTGCGCCCGAACGCTCGTGGCACTGGCCGGCGATCGGTCGCACACCGCTCGTGGTGGCCGCGGTGGCGGCGGTGCTGTTGATCGCCGGGTTGCTGTTGTCGGTGAATTTGGTTGGGGGAAAGCATCACAACGGTTCGGCCTCTCCGCCGCTTTCGTCGGCACAGGCGGGGGCGCCCCCGTCCTCGACGACCCCGCCGCCACCGCTGACCCCGACGCTGTCGCGTCCGGTGAAGGGCGCCGACGGCTTAGGGTTCGTCGGCGAGACGGCCCGCTGCGACCCGGGCAATCCGCCGGCCGCCGTGGTGCGAACCGCCAAGTCACTGGCGGTGGTGTGTAAGAACCTCAGTGGGACTTACTACTACCGCGGCGAGCGGATTCGCGACGGCGCCCACATCGAGCTGTCCAATGCCGAGCAGGTCGAGGACGGATTCGACGTCACCAATCCGGTCGACGGCGTGGTCTACGAGGTGCGGCCGAACCGGCTGCGAATCATCAGCTACGGCCACGTCGATTCCTCGGAACGAGTGCTGCAATACGCCACGGCATCGTAAACACCACGGGCGCAATGTCTCTGCGTTAGCGCGGCGAGACGTTGGCTGGCGCGTCGGTGGGCCGCAGCATCCGCCCGCTCATGAGCGCCGACACCCATCCGGGCGCGAGCCGTCCGCCCGTCGCCATCATCCGGTAGCGCCAGCCGGGCACGACCACCGCGCGGCCGCGGTCAAGACCGCGCAACCCGGCGGCCACGACGGGTCCGGGTGCGGCGAGGTGTCGATAGATCGCGGTGTGCGAGACGTCCGACCCGAGCGCGTCGACGAATCCGGTGTGGGTGGGCCCGGGGCAGAGCGCGGTCACAGTGACGCCGGAGCCGCGGGTCTCGGCCCACAACGCCTGACTCAGCGACAGCACGAACGCCTTCGAGGCGCCATAGGTGGCTTGATAGGTGCCGGGCTGAAAGGCGATGGTGGAGGCGACATTCAAGATGCCGCCGCGACCGCGGGCCAGCATGCCGGGCAGGACCGCGTGGGTGAGGCGGACCGGCGCGGCGACGTTGACCGCGACCAGTTCGCGTTCGCGACCGGCGTCGATTTCTGCGAACGGGCCGTAGGTGCCGAAGCCCGCGTTGTTGACCAACACGTCGATCACCCGGCCGTTCAGGTGGGCGATCAGATCGTCGACGCCGTCGTCGGTGCCAAGGTCCCCAACAACCAGTTCGGCCTCGGTGGCCTGCCCTATCCGTTGCTTGACCGCGTCGAGCCGGGCCTTGTCCCGCCCGGCCAACACCAACGAGAATCCCCGCTGCGCCAGTTGTTCGGCGAAGATCGCGCCCAGGCCTGAGCTGGCGCCGGTGACCACTGCCGTGTTCTTCATGACTCCTCCTTACGAGTCGTGCTGGTGCTCAACGGCTTTGCGTGCCGCGCGGTATCGACAGGGCGTGGCTGACGAGTCCGGTTCCCGCGCCGAGGATGGGCCAGATCGGCCAGAAGTAGGTGGCGTCGGTGGTCAGGGCGACCGCGGCCCAGACGGTGAGCACGATGACGACCATGGCGAGGTACGCGGCCAGGTGGGCGCGCACTCCGCGGCGGGCCGCGGCGACGCGAGCGGCATGCCGACGGGGATCGTGACGCCGGATGCGATCGAGCGGCAGGTCGGCGACGAGTTCGCTTAGCTCTTGGGCCGTGTGCGTCTGGAACGCCGTTTGCAGCCGTTGGTCGTACTCGCCCACCTGCAGATAGCCCTGGGCGAGCGCCTGACCGAGCAGGTCGGCGGTCTTCTCCCGGTCGCGGGTGCCGGCGAGCGTTGAGGTGGTTTCAAGCAGATTCGACATTTTCATCTCCTTGGTTCGCCGATGTGAATAGCATTAACATAGACCTCAATGTTAATGTCGTCAACATGGCAGTGAAGCGGTCGCCCGCGCGGCGTCAGAGCTATCACCACGGCGATCTCAAACGCGCGCTGACCAGCGCTGCGCTATCGCTGGTGGCCGAGAAGGGGCCGAAAGGATTCACCCTCACCGAGGCCGCGCGCCGCGCCGGCGTCAGCGCCGCGGCTCCGTACCGGCACTTCGCCGACAAGGCCGAGCTGCTGGCCGCCGTCGCCGAACAGGGATTCCACGACCTGCACGCCGCTCTGGCCGCGGCCGCCGACCGCGCATCGGATCCGAAGGGGCGGGTCGTCGAACTCGGCCGGGCCTATGTGCAATGGGCCGTCGCCCATCCCGACCACTATCAGGTGATGTTCGGCGCGGAGTCGCTGAAGGCCGAGCAGCCGAGCGTGGCGGTCGTCGGCGAGCAGGCGTTCGGCGACCTGCTCGACGCGATCACCAAGTGCCAGGAGGCGGGGATCGTCGAGGGTCGGGATCCACGAGACGTCGCCGCGCCGCTCTGGTCGCTTGTGCATGGCATCGCGTCACTCGCCATCGGTGGCCAACTGACCGCTGTCGGGATTGTCCAAGCCCCCGACGAATTGATCGCAGGCGTTGTGGCGCAAGTGCTTTGAGCGATTACCAGGGGCGTGACGTTTCCCGGGTCTCTTCCGGTGTGAAGGTGACCGGGAGCGTGCCCAGGCCGGTCATGCTCGGGTTGCCCAGGTATTGGTGGACGTTTTCGACGTCGACCTGGTAGTCGGGGAGGCGGTCGAGGACGGCCTTGACCATCACGCCGGACATCAGCCGGGCCAGGTGCGATCCGATGCAGCGGTGCGGTCCCAGCCCGAAGGCGACGTGACGGTTGGGTGCACGGTCGAGGATGACCTCGTCGGGCCGGTCGAACTCGTTCTCGTCGTGGTTGGCCGAGAGCCAGCTGATGACGACTTTGTCATTCTTGCGGAGGCGCTGGCCGGCGAGGACGACGTCGTGAGTGACTGTGCGGCTGAGGGTTTGGTTGACGGAGAAGTAGCGCAGGAATTCGTCGGTGGCGGTGCGGTAGAGCTCGGGGTGCTCGATGAGCTGCTGCCTGATGTCCGGGTGGGTGCCCAGGTGCAGCAGGGTCAGCGCGGTCTGAGAGGTGGTGGTGTCGACGCCGCCGCCGATGAGGTTCCACAGGATGTTGAGCAGCTGCTCGTCGGTGAGGCGGTGGCCGTCGAATTCGAATTGAATGAGGAAGCTGGTCAAGTCTTCTCGGGCGTCGGCCCGTCGGTGGGCGGCGAACTCGAGGACCTCTTCCATCATGGCGGGCACTTTGGCGATCGCGCTCGCGTACTCGTCGCTGTCCTGCGGGACGGCCATGACGGAATGAAAGAGGTTGGCGTACAGGTGCCAGTTGTCATACGGCAGGCCCATCAGCTTCATGGTGAGGATGGCTGGGACGGGGCTGGCGTAGTCGAGCACCAGGTCCAGGTGTCCTTTTGTTATTTGTTGGTCGAGGAACCAGTGGGCGGATTGCTCCATGAATGGCTTGAGTTTTTCGACGGCGCCGGGGGAGAAGAACGGCGCCAGCGCGTGCCGTAGGGCTTGGTGGTAGGGGCCGTCGACCTCGCCGATGCCCAGGGCCGGCTGGCCGTCGGGACGGGGGACGCCCATCTCGCCCTGATAGTCGACACCGTCTGCGGCGTTGGGCTCGTATTTGTGGGCGAAAGTGCCGCCGTTGCGGGCGGTTTGGCTTACGGCGTCGTAGCTGCTGAGGAACCAGAACCCGCCGTAGTTCTCGTTCCACGCCACGGGACATCGCTGCCGCAAGTCGGCGTTGACGGCCAGCTCGTTGAGGTTGAAAGCGTCTGAATGATGGTCGAAGTCAACTATCGCGTCAGCGCTGACGTTCGGACGTGTGGCCATCGAAAAGCCCTCCAAGCGAAGGTGATCTGCTTATTCGGCTGTGCGCTTATTATTTTTGCATTATTACGCGTTTGAGCTGCGTGGTGGAAGCGGTGTCGAGATCGGTCGCGTGACCGCTGGGGCCTGATTTGCTGCGGAAAGGTTGTCATGGCGAGCCATCGGACGGTTTTCAATCACGTTGGGTTATGCGTCGCGGACCGCAAGCGGTCGCGCCGCTTCTACGAGGGCCTGCTGGGGTTCCAGTTCTGGTGGGAGCTCGACCCGCCTGACGGCCCGACCTCTCAGCTGGTGGGGCTGCCCGAGCCGCTCGGCGTGCATGCGACCTACTTGGTGCGGGACGGCTTGGTGCTCGAACTGATGGACTACTCGGAGCGTCAGGTCCACGCCGGCTCGGAGCGGGCGATGGACCAGGTGGGGCTGACGCACATCTCGTTCTCGGTGTCCGACCTTTCGGGGGTGTTGGCTCAGGCGGCGGAATTTGGGGGAGCGGTGGTCGACGGGACCGTGGGTGAGGCGATGGCGATGATCCGGGATCCGGATGGGCAGTTGTTGGAGTTGCTTTCGGATGGGTGGTTGGCGGCGTTGCCGCCTCAACTTTAATGGTGTCGCTGCGCTTCTTTGGGCCCTGCGCCCATGTCAGGGGGACCTGCGGGCGTCATGCAACTCACCTACTGAGCGAGCAAGCCGAGGATGGCAGACGGTGCCGAACATCAGTGCCAAGAAATCGTCCGCGCATTCCCAGGAAGCCCGGAATTTATGCGAGTGCCCGGTTGGTTGGGCGTTATCAGCGACTGTCGAAAGTGATAGCACATGCGCTAGTGGTTTTCGTAACCTTCTGCACCATAGGACAGGGGCAATGCCGACGGAACTAAAATCGTCCGCGTGACGCGAATGCCCTTGGTCAGCACCGACCGGCAACCCGAGCGGATCCAGCAGCCCATTGCACGCCCCGACACGCTCAACGTGATTCGGCTGCTCGCCAACGCCCCCAACATCTTTGACGGATGGGCGCAGATGACGGGCGAACTGTTCAGAAGTCCCACCTTCACCCCGCGGATGCGCGAAGTGATCATCCTGCGGGTGGGGCATCTGCAGGACTCGCCTTACGAACTCGCCCAGCACGTGATCTTCGGCTGCACCGCGGGGCTCACCGACCAACAGATCGACGCCCTGCTCGATAAGGGGGATCTGGACGCGGCCGGATTCAGCGGCGACGAACGGACCGTGATCGACACTGTCACCGAGTTGTGCACCACCCGCCGGCTCGGCGACGACACCTTCGCCACCGCCCAAGCACTGCTCGGTGACGAGGCGCTCACCGAACTGCTGATGATCGTCAGCTGCTACTACGGCCTGGCGCTGGTGCTCAACGCCGTCGACCTGGAGATCGACACACCGACCTTCTCCAGCCCCGACGAAAGCCTGGCCCAGTGACCCGCATCCCGTATCGCCAACCCGAAGACATGCCCGAGCTCGCGCGCGAATTGACTGCGCGGCAGGGCAATCTCAACGTCTACCGCGCACTGGCCAACGCCGAGAAGGTGTTCACCGGCTGGATGGTGGCCGGTGACGCGGCCCTGAGCAGCCCGGTGCTATCCCGGCGGCTTCGCGAACTGATCGTGCTGCGCACCGCGTATCTCATGGGCTGCGCCTACGAACTCGGCCAGCACACAGACGTCGCGCAAACGGTGGGGGTCGATGTCGACACCATCAACGCAATCATCACCGAGTCCGATTGGCAAACAAAGCAATTCGACCCCACCGAGCTGGCGATCCTGCGATTGACGACCGAACTGGTGACCACCCGCCGCGTCGCGGCCCCGCTCTTCGACCAAGTGCACACGGCACTCGGCTCGGAGGCCACCGTCGAAGCGCTGATGGTCATCGGCCGATATGCGGGCCTGGCGTTGATGCTCAACGCGCTCGACGTGGACCTGGACGACACCGCCAGACTGCCCGTTGCGCCGACAAAGTGAGCAGAACGGTAATTACCGAGATTGCCTAATCTCCCCTCCGACCAGGGACGCCTCCCGTAATCTGCATGGTGTGGTGATGCACAAGCAGTCGTCGACCCGCCTGTCGGCCGAGGACTGGCTCGAGGTGGGCTACAACGTGCTTGCTCATGAGGGAGTGCGCGCACTCAAAGTCGAACGCCTCTGCCAGCAGGCGGGCGTCACCCGCGGCAGCTTCTACTGGCACTTCGAGGACATCGAGCAATATCGGGCCGCGCTGGTCGAATCGTGGAACAAATTCCTCGAACGCGACCGTCAGGCGCTGTCAAAGCTCGACGCGCTGCCACCCCGGGAACGCCTGTCGGCGTTGACGCACACGCTGGTCAGCCCCCAGTACTGGATGCTCGAGCGGGCGATGCGGGAGTGGGCCCGCCTGGACCCGGTGGCGGCCGAGAACATCCGCGCGGCCGACCGGCTGCTGCTGCGCACCGTGATAAAGGCCTACAGCGACTACGGGTTCAGCCTCGAGGACGCCAGGCTGCGTGCCGAATTGACCTTCGCCGCGGGAATCGGGCTGCTGCATCTCACCAGCTCGGCCGAGCAGGCCCAATCGGTGGCTCAACGAGAACGATTCCTGGCGGTGATGCTGGGGGAGTCGGGGACGGCCCGCTCACACCATGGCGATGGGTGAGATCTTGGCGCCAATCGCCAACGCCCCTGCCAACTCTCGACTCGTGTCGTAATCGAACACCACATGCCCCGCGGCGATGTCCACGTCGCGCTTGGCGCGCTGCAAGGGGCTGGACAAGAAATGAGCGCTGGCACCGGCGGCTTCCATGAGATCGGCGATGATCGCGCGGCTTTCGTGCACCGTGCGCGCGGCCGCCAGCCGTGCGTCGGCCCGCACCGATCGGCTCACCCGTTCGCCGCTGACTACGATCGCCTCGATATCGTCGGCGGTCTTGTCGACCAACGCCCGCAGTGAGCTCAGCCGCACCCTGGCCTCGCCCAGCCTGATCTGCGCGGCCGGCTGGTCCTTTTGCGCCACCCCGCTGTAGGCCAGCACGCGCCCGCTGAGCCGTTCGGCGAAAAGCTCGCACACCCATTCCGCGGTCCCGAGCACGGGCATGGCCGCCGTCAGCGCCAGCGCCGGAACCATCGGCCACCGGTACGTCGGCACCCCGTGCTCCCGCGCGCCGGGTGCCGTGCCGCCGTAGATGTCGGCCACGGCGACCAATCGATGCTCGGGAACCCGGGCGTCGGTGATGACGAGATCGTGCGAGCCGGTGCCGCGCATGCCAGCGGTGTGCCAGGTGTCGATGACCTCCACCTGGTCGGCGGGCAGCACGGCCAGCGCCGGATCGATCCGGTCCGGGCGTTCGATCAGCGCGCCGACGATCATCCAATCGGCGTCCATCGCGCCCGTTGCCCAAGACCACCTGCCGGTCAGGCGCACTCCGCCGTCGGCCGGCACGCCGCGGCCGGCGGGGGCCAGGGGAGCCGGCGCCAGCACGGGTCCCGACGCGAAGACCTCGTCCTGCAGGCGCGGGTCGAACAGCGACAGCATCCAGTTGTGCAGCGTGTAGAAGCCGAGCGTCCATGCGCTCGATGCGCAGCCGTGTGCCATGCGCCGAATCGGTTGCAGCAGTTCGGGAAACGAGGCCTGAAGGCCGCCGAAGCGGGCGGGCAGCAATAGCCGGAACAGCTCGGTCTGCCGGAAGTCGTCGATCGTCGCCGCGGGCAGGCGCCGCAATCGCTCGGCCTCCTCGGCGCGATCGGCGAGCCGCGCAACGAATTCGTCGGTGACGCCGTGCAGCGGGCGGCTTTCGACCACGGACATGGCCCGACCGTAACATACTTTTTAGTATGTCGGCATGCGGTGGGCGATCCAGCGCGAATCCCGCTCAGCGTCATCGTTTTAACCGGTCGTCAGGGCGGCCTTGTGACGCCGATTGCTACCATCGCGCGGTGAGTGATCGCCCGGGCGGGCTGCGATCCGTCGCACGCCGCGACGTCCTGAAGATCGCCGGTGTCGTGCCGGCGATCGTCACCGCCGGCGCATGGCTGCCCGCCCCACGCGCCACGGCCGGTGTAGACGGAATGTCGGTCTTCCTCGACCCGGGCCACAACGCCGTGAACGACGCGTCCATCAACCAGCAGGTTCCCAACGGCCGTGGCGGCACCAAGCCGTGCCAGACGTCGGGTGCGGTCGCCGACGACGGCTATCCCGAGCACGCCTTCACCTGGGCGGTGGTGGGGTTGATCAACGATTCGCTGAACCAGATGGGTGTTCGCACCCAGCTGTCGCGCGACAGCGATGGCGGGGTCGGCCCGTGCATCGACCAACGCGCCGCGGCGGCCAACGCCATGCACCCGGACGCGATCGTGAGCATCCACGCCGACGGAGGGCCGCCGTCCGGCAGTGGATTCCACGTCAACTACTCCAGCCCGCCGCTCAACGACGTTCAAGCCGGGCCCGCCGTGCAGCTGGCGCACGCGATGCGGGATGCCTTGGTTCAGTCGGGTTTACAGCCGGCCACCTACATCGGCTCGGACGGCTTGTACGGCCGCGACGATCTTGCCGGCCTGAACCTGGCGCAGTACCCGGCGGTCCTGGTCGAACTGGGCAACATGAAAAATGCGGGTGACTTGGCGCGTATGGAAAGTCCGGACGGCCGGGCGAAATATGCCGCCGCGGTCACCCAGGGCGTAATCGCCTTTCTGAACTCCAAAGGCGCGCGCGGCTAACCGAGCGCTATCTCAGCCGCCAAAACCGCCGCGCGCCGGCGTCGGTGCCGCCGCGCCCGTGTCCAAGTGGCTGGAGGCGAAGGCGACTCCCTTGTCGATCATCGCGCCGTCGTCGGCGTAGGTGTCGTGTGCGGCGAAGTTCATCCCGTCGGAGCAGACCGGGTCCTCGGTGGCGCACACCTTGACCGTCTTGTCCTGGTAGAGCGGGCCGATGACCACGGGCGGTTCGTTGAGGAAGTTCATCGCCCGCACGTTGGGCATGCCGAACAGCACGACCGAGGAGACGTGGTTGGCCACGTCGGGGCTGAGCGGTTTGGGCACGGTGTTGGGGTCGATGCCGTCGGGCACGGCGGCCGAGGTGACAAAGCCCATGACGGCCGCGCCCTGCGAGTAGCCGCCGAGCACCATCTTGGTGTTGGGGCAGTCGTGGGCCATCGAGTTGACGTGGGCGCCGGCGTCTCGGACGCCGTCGATGCCGGTGGCCCATTGGTCGCTGGCGGGGTAGTTGACCGGATACACATCGAACGACCGCTCGCCGACGCGCTGGTGCAGCGCATCGACGAAGGCCTGACCGGTGGGGCCGACGCCTGGCGCTTCACCGGTGCCACGGGCGAACACCACTTGCACGTCCGGACACTGGGCCGAGGCGGAGGGGATAACGGAAGTGGTCAAGGCGGAAGCGGCCACGCCCGACGCTGCGATAACAACTGCTGGACCAAGTGAACGAACGATGTGACGCGCGATCATGGCGTCCGAGATGCCCATGCAAGCCCCTCCCAAAACTGTCAAGTTGCCAACTAGTTGGTGATGTTTTCCTGTATACCGGGGCGCAGCGACAGGCGGCGGATAGCGGCGGCGTTGCCGCCATCGGACCGACGCAGCCATTGCGTGTCGGGTTGCCTACAAAAACACTTTAAGCCGTCGTTTGGTGTTGTCCATTCGGGGTAGCCGGGGACGGCGAGTACCAGATCTGGCGCTCACGGTCAGAGGGTGGCGACATGGCAACGGGTGAAACGGGTTTCGACGACGTGACCTTCGATCTTATTTCCCTTCAATATCACTCGCTCAAAGGGGGCACGATTACGGCCAGTACGTGCGCGACGCGAAGAACGCCGGCCTAGATGACGTCGCGTCGTTCGTCCGCGAAGTGATGGCTCAAGACTCCGAGCGCGCCCAGCGATGCCACGAGTTCTTGGGCCGGCTGCAGGGCGCCTGACAGCTGGGCCGGCCACAAGATAAGAGATCTGCGCGGACGGTCGCCTTCGCCCTGAGCTAAGTTGGCGGCGCCGATCGCGACCGAGGGCCACCTAATCGTTGAGAGTGTGGTCGTTTGCGCAGGTTGATCGCTGGATGGTCAGGTCTGATAGACCCGTCGACGAGTAACCGCACTTGTGTCAACAAGGTCACATACGGACAAAGCCCGGATGCGTTCGGCGTGGCGCCCTATTAGAGTTACGTATCTTAGGGAAAGCTTATGATTCGTTAAGTAGGGAAACAGGTAGCACGGAGCAGGGGCTGTGGATACGGACCGTTTCGACGCGATCATCGTAGGTGCAGGTTTCGGCGGCATCGGTGCCGCGATTCAGCTCAAGCGCCTCGGGTTTGACAACTTCATCATCCTCGACCGCGAGGACGACTTGGGTGGCACCTGGCATGTCAACCACTACCCCGGCGTCGCCGTCGACATCCCGTCCACGACTTATTCGTACTGGTTTGAGCCCAATCCTGACTGGTCACGGCTGTTTGCACCGGGTGCCGAGGTCAAGCAGTACGCGGTGGACGTCGCCGACAAGTACGACGTGCGCCGCCACATGCGGTTCAACACGACCGTCGAGGGCGCGCAGTGGGATGAGGAAACCGCCGAATGGCGGGTCGGACTGGCCGGCGGCGATAGCCTGACCTGCCGGTTCCTGATCACCGCGACCGGCTTCCTGTCCCAGCCGCGCATGCCGGACATTCCGGGCATCGCCAGCTTCGAAGGCAAGGTGGTGCACACCACCGCGTGGGACCACGGCTATAGCTATGAGGGACGCCGTATTGCGGTCATCGGCACCGGGGCCTCCGCGGTGCAGGTCATTCCCGAGTTGGCCAAAGAGGCCGCGGACCTGACCGTCTACCAGCGCACCGCGGCGCACATCCTGCCCAAGCCGGATTTCCCGTTCTCTCCAAGCGTGCAACGCATGTTTGCCCGGCTGCCCGTGCTGCAACGTGCGCTGCGCTGGGTGACCGACATCATCATGGAGCTCATCTTGGTCATCGGTGCGCTGAAATTCGTGCAGACCCGGGGGCGGGGGAATATCGCCTTCGCCGACCTGGCCAAGATCAACCGGTTCAGAACGCTCCGCGATAAGGATCTGCGCGCCAAGTTGACACCGGACTACGACTGCGGCTGCAAGCGGCCCACCATGTCCAACGACTTCTACCGCGCTTTCACCATGCCGCACGTACACCTGGAGACGAACTCGATCGAGCGCATCGAGGCCGACGGCATCGTCACGGCGGACGGGCGTAAGACCGTCATCGACACTCTGGTGCTAGCGACCGGTTTTGACCTCTGGGAAGCCAACTTCCCGGCCATCGAGGTCATCGGCCGCAAAGGGCGCAACCTCGGAAAGTGGTGGCGGGAGACGAAGTTTCAGGCCTACCAGGGGGTGTCAGTTCCCTACTTCCCCAACTACTTGGGCCTGGCCAGTCCGTTTGCTTTCTCCGGGTTCTCGTTCTTCCACACCATCGAATACCAGATGCGGCACATCGACCGGCTTTTGGGTGAGGTCAAGCGCCGCGGCGCGACAACGTTCGAGGTGACCGAGGAAGCTAATAGCCGTTTCCGCGAACGGATGAGCGAACTGTTGGAAACCTCGGTGTTCAACAATGGTAACTGTGCGACGTCGCGGTCTTACTATTTCAATCCCAGCGGTGAGGCGACCTTGCTGCGGCCGACGTCCACACTCAACGCAGTGCGAGAAGGCCGGACCTTCTCGCTCAGCGACTACTCGTTCGCCTGACCGTTAAGACGAACGAGTAGTCACCGCCGCGGCACTATCGACACCCACTACGCCGGTGGCATCAGCACCGTGTCGATCATGTACACCGTCGCGTTGGCGGTAGGAACGCCGCCGCACACCACCCCGGCGTTGTTGACCCTGAGTCCGTTGCCCTGGCCCGTCACGGTCACGTTCGCGCCTTGCAGGGTTTTGTGGGAGCCGACGACTCGTGTGGGGCTCAGCTGACCCTGCACCACGTGATAGGTCAGGATGCTTTTCAGCATGTTCGAATCGGTCTTGAGCTGGTCGATCGTCTGCGCCGGCAGCTTGTTGAACGCCGCATCGGTCGGCGCGAACACCGTGTACTGGCCGTTGTTCAACGTGTCGACGAGGTTGACGTCCGGGTTCAGCTTGCCCGACAGCGCCGAGGTCAGGGTGGTGAGCATCGGATTGTTGGATGCCGCCTGCGCCACTGGGACCTGCGACATTCCGTCGACCGACGCGGGACCGCTGGGATTTGCGGCCGCGTAATCCCCGCAACCTGGCCCCACCAAGTCGGCTGCTGCCGCGGTCGGAGCGGTCACCAGTCCAAGACCGACCATGGCGGCTGCCGCAACACCCTTAGCCGCAACCGACGCCTTGTGCGTTTTCATCGTGTTTGGCCTCCTCAATCTTGCCGGCAGCGGATCTCGCCCCCGGGTTACATCGGTGATTCGGAGCCCGAACGCTTTTGGATTGCCGACGAAGGCATCAAAGGCATTGCAATCAGCTGTACGTGAACGAATACACCTGCAGCCCTTGGGCCGGGCGGACCTCGAGCGTTCCCGACTGCAGGTGATCGTCCGAGACGATCTGGTGCGACGTCGGCGGCCCGCTGATCGCGACCACGGCGGATCGTCCGTCACGCGTGACCGTGAGTGTTCCCGTTCCGCCGACGACGATGTAGACGCTTCTCGCGCGGTAATTCAGCCTGATGCCGGACTGGTTACCGGCGGCGATCGCGCCTTGGTAATCCAACGACCAGGGGCCGCTCAGTGCGAAGCTGTCGGCGGCGAGAGTCGGCGGGTAGTCGAATGTGGTTGTGCCCTCGTCATATAACCCACCACCCCCGTAATTGACGACCTTGCCCACGCCGAAATAGGTCTCGGGGGTGGTCTGTTCGTGTGACGGGGTCGAACGGCTCGCGTCTCTGGGTGGCGGCAGCTTGAGCCCGGACTGCGCACTCACGAGCAACTGCCTGATCGACTGCTCGGTGACGTCGTAGTCGCCCTCGCCGAATTTGATGTGGCGCACCCGACCGGTGGCGTCGATCAAATACTCCGCGGGCCAGTAGCGGTTCCGGTAGTTCGTCCACGTGGCATAGCCGTTGTCCAGGGCGATCGGGTATTTGATGCCCAGGTCGGCGGCGCCTTTCGCGACGTTGTCCGGAACCTTTTCGAACGCGTACTCCGGGGTGTGTACCCCGATGACCTCGAATCCGAGGTCCTTGTAGGTGTTGTACCAGTTGGCGACGTGCTGGACGGCGCGTTGGCAGTTGATGCAGGAATACGCCCAGAAGTCGATCAGCACGACCTTGCCGCGCAGGGACGAGAGCCCGATCGGCTGGTCACCGGGTGTGTTCAGCCAGCCGTCGATGCCCTTGAGATCCGGTGCTGGACCGCAGCTTTCGAGCTTTGCCGCTCCGTTGCTGCAATTGGACAATTGTGCGTTCTGCTCGTTGACGATGCCCCCGAGGTTCAGCTTCTCCCGGATCCCATGATCGGTGGCCAGCCTGTCCTGCAGCCGGCCGGTGTAGTCCGGGATGCTTCGCTGCAGCGCCGCGGACAGATTGAACACCAACGCCACCGCGAGCAGAATCATCACGACCCCCGCCGCGATACGGATCTGCCGCTGCCTGCGCCGAAACGCCCCAACCCGCTGTGCCACCCGGTGGCCGGCCAACGCGAAGACCAACAATGGCACGGCGGTGCCCAGCGCGAATGCGCCCGTCAGCACCACCGTACGCAGGCCAAGGGGAGCCGTGGCGCCCGCCAACACGATCGCGGCGAGAACTGGTCCGGCGCAAGGGACATAGAGCACGCCCAGCGACAAGCCGAGACCAAAGGCGCCTCCCCGGCCCCCGAAGTCCCGTTGTGGGATGCGGGCAAATGGACGCTCCAGCTGATTTTGGACACTTGGGAATATCAGGCCGAGGCCGATCGCCACCAGTGCGACCAACGCGACCCAGCGAATGGCGTCCTGCGGCAGATGCAGCAGCGACAGTAGCGCCGAGCCGGTGAGCGTCACCGCGCTGAAGCTGAGCACCAGTCCGCCGATGATGAGATAAGGCCGAACTCCGTTCGCGGCCTTCTGCTCGACCGCGACGCCTGCGCCGCCTCGGGAGACCGGCGGTGCCGCAACATGATCGCCGGCGGTCTGAGCGCCCGCGAAGAAAACAACGGGCAGCACGGGCAGGATGCACGGCGATACTCCCGTGAGCAGGCCTCCGACGAAGCCGATAAGCGCGATGGTCAACACGGAAACTATTCGCCACCGAGCCCGTCGCGGATTGGTGGTGCCGCAAAGAAAAACAGCCCGACCGAGGTCGGGCTGTTCTCCGAGGGCGGTGCGGCCTTACTGGCCCGGCGGCATCAGTACGGTGTCGATCATGTACACCGTCGCGTTGGCGGTGTGCACCCCGCCGCACACCAAGCCGGCGCCGTTGACCTTGAGGTCGTTGCCCTGACCGCTCACGGACAACTTGGCGCCCTGCAGGGTGGCGTGGTCACCGTCGACCTTCATCGGACTCTCCTGACCTTGCACCACGTGATAGGTCAGGATGTTCTTCAGCAGCTGCGAGTCCGTCTTGAGCTTGTCGATGGTGGCCGAGGGCAGCTTGTCGAAGGCGGCGTTGGTCGGTGCGAATACCGTGTACTGGCCGTTGTTCAGCGTATCGACCAGGTTGACATTCGGGTTCAGCTTGCCCGACAGCGCCGAGGTCAGGGTGGTCAGCATCGGGTTGTTCGACGCCGCCGTTGCGACCGGGTCTTGGGCCATCCCCGCTACCGACCCGGGTCCGGTGGGGTTCTGCTTGGCATAGTCGCCGCAGCCGGTCCCGATCAGGTCCGCCGCGGGATTGGCCGTGACCGATGTCGTCGCCGTCGCCGCCATGCTGGTCTCCGTGCTGCTACCGGTCGTCGGAGCGGAGGCCGACTTGTTGTTCGAACAGGCCGAGATGCCGACTAGCGCAATCGCTGCGAGGCCTGCCGCAGCGATCGTTTTGGCCCGAGCGTTGATCATCGCGTTGTACTCCTTCATCATGGACGGCCCGGTTTGGGCGCGTTCTGATCGGACGCGAGTTATTCGGAGCCACCGTCGCCAGGGACGGGTTTCAGGTCAAGGGCAATTGGGCCAGTATCGTTCCGGTCGGCTGCGGCGAGCCGGTACCTGGTTCGACCGTGAACGCCAGGGCCGTCGATGATCCGAGGTTGACGAGAGTCGCGGTCGTCGAGGGGGTGACCGCCGCCATCGTCCCCGCCGAAGTCGCACCCTTGGCGCCCAGCAACCACATCTGGTACACGGTGCCCGGAGATGGCGGCGGGACGTTGTTCATTACCAGCACACCCGCATTGCGGTCGTGCGAGAAGACCACGGTGGCGGTCCCGCCGGCAAGGGGGCGGGACACGGTACGCACGTCGGGGGCCGCTAGGACTTGTTCGGCGACGGTCGATGCGGGGTGCGGCCGCACGAGCACGCCGACGCCGAACGCTGCGGCAGCGACCATGATCGCCGCCGCGGTCGCCGCTAAAGCCGCCGCCCGCCAACCGAATTGGCGCTTGCCGCGGTTGGTGGCCGCCAGCGCGGCGGCCCGCAGCCGGGCCGGGGGCTCGGCTGCGGTGGCCGACGACACCATTGCCAGTGTCTCGCGGACGGCACGAACCTCGTCTTCGAAGGCCGCCGCAACCGGCCGTGGTGCGGCCGCAACCCGCCGCTCGATCTCGGCACGCTCCTCGTTCGACACGGCATCCAGCGCGTATGGCGTTGCCAGCTCCAGCAGTTCGAAGTCGTTGGGTTCAGTCATGGCACTTCCAGGCAGTTACGCAGGCCGCGCAACGCGTCGCGCATGCGTGATTTTATCGTCGACAGGTTCGCGGACAACCGCTGCGACACTTCGCTATACGTGAGTCCCTCGTAGTACGCCAACTGGATACACTGCCGCTGCACATCGGTCAACGCGCCCAGGCAATCGTTCACCCGGCGGCGCTCGTCACCGGCGATCGCCGATTCGGCGACGACGTCGGTGGACGGGTCGGCGTTGGCCGCGAAGTAGCGGGACTCCCGCGCGGTGGACGCCGTTTCGGTGCGCACCCGATCGACGGCCCGCCGGTGCGCCATGGTCAGTATCCAGGCCAGGGCGGACCCTTTGCCGGAGTCGTACTCCGGTGCCCGTCGCCATACCTCGAGGTAAACCTCCTGGGTGGTCTCTTCGCTATACCCCGCATCGCGCAAAACCCGTATGATCAGTCCGTATACCCGACTTTTAGTGAGGTCGTAGACGTCGGCGAAGGCGGCGCGGTCGCCGCACGCCACCTTGCGCAGCAGCGCATCCAGCTCGTTGCTCGGCGGTGGCGGTCGCGTCATCGATCGATAGCCTATCGCCGAACGTCGCCCTGTGGTCCACTCCAATTATTCGTAGCCAGGGACCGATTGGATGGTTTCGTCGTGCCTCAGCGGTGCGCGGAGGCGGTCAACGGCTGCCCGTTGCCGGCCTGCAATAGGCAGATGACGGTGCTCGGGGTGGGGTTGGCGCCGGTGCGGTCTTGGTTGGAGTCGATGAGATAGGTGATCGAGAACCGGGCGCCGTCAACGGATTGGCCGGTGTATGGGACCAATCCGCTTTGGCAAGCGCGATTGGCGACGGTGGCGATGGCGGCGTCGACGGCCATCGGAGCGCGCAGGTAGACCTCGGCCAAATGCGCTGTCGCACAATCGACTACGGTGACGTTGACGCGACTGCCGTCTGCCGGCGGCAGGTCGGCCACGCACTGACCGGCCTGTAGGTCGATCCACTTTTCGGTGTGCGAACCCGGCGGCGCCGGAGACGCGCTGACGGTGGCGCAGGCCGCTGTCAGGGTGCCCGCGATGAGTCCGCATAGCGCATGAAGTCCGCGCATGCGGTGCAGTCTAGGCGCTCGGGAAGGCCGGGGGGATGGTATTGGTCAGCGCCGGGTCCGGTTTTTCCGACGACATCGACAAGAACCCGCGAAGGCACCGCGCGGCCAGCCACCAGTTCGCCGGCTTCTTCATGTCCAGCCCGCCCAGGAGCTGCTTGATCATGGTCAGTGTGTCGAAGTAAATGCGTTCGCAGACAAGGGTTTCCGTGTTGTCGAAGACGAAGTAGGCGGTCATGCGGACGCGGAACCGGCTGCCGGTGGGCGGGACCTTGCCCAGGTAACCGCGGTGGGTGCCCATCAACCAGAATTCGACGATCACCGCATCGGCGCTGTGACGCAGCGCGATGATTTCGTGATCCTGGTCGGGAAATGCGGTCCGCGTGTAGGCGTAGTAGTCGCGCACTGCGACATCGCCGTCGTGCACGAGCATTTGGGGGATCAGTTCGTAGCGCGGGTGCGGGAACGTCGACAGGACGTCGTCCCAGGCCTGGCGGACCTCGTCGTGGAAGTGGTCGAGCACGAGTTTCTGGCGGGCGGCCAGCACCTCGGCGGCGGGGAACGCGGGAATGGTCACGGGGTCAGCGTAATCCCGGAATTGATAGCGCATGTGCTATCGGTTTCGAGACAGCGGTATACCCTCCGGTAGAGCCGATTTCGGCTACCGGCGCTACCGCGGCGGGGTCCAGGCCACCGGCAGGGTTTTGATGCCGTGGATGAACTGCGACAGCAGCCGCGCGGGCTCGTCCGTCGCCACGATATCGGGGATCTCGCGGCGCAATTCGTCGAAGACGACCCTGATCTCGCGACGAGCGAGGTTGGCGCCCAGGCAGAAATGGGCACCGCCGCCGCCAAAGCCGAAGTGCGGGTTGGGGGTGCGCGCCACGTCGAAAGCCCACGGATTCTCAAACGTCGACTCGTCGCGATTGGCCGAGTTGTACCACAGCGTGGCCTTGTCGCCGGCCTTCATCTTGGTGCCGCTGAGCTTGAAGTCCCGGGTCAGAGTGCGCCGCATGTAGATCACCGGGGACGCCCACCGCACGATCTCCTCGACGGCGGTAGGGGTCAGGCGGTCGAAGTTGGACCACCACTTCTCCCGCTCGGCGGGGTAGCGCGACAGCGCAAGCACATCATGGCTGATGGCATTGCGCGTCGTCTCGTTGCCGGCCACCACTAGCAGGATGAAGAACGACGCGATCTCCGTCGACGACAGCCGTTCCCCGTCGACCTCGGCTTCCACCAGGCTGGTGGTCAGATCGTCGTGGTGATTGGACCGCCGGTCCTCGGCCAGCGCGCTGGCGTAGGCGCCGATGTCCATCGAGACCTGAAGGAACTCATCGAAATCCGTCGCCAGATCCGGATCGCCGAACCCGAGAATGACGTTGGTCCAATGGAATATGCGCTGATGGTCCTCTTCGGGGATGCCCATCATGTCGCAGATGACCTGCAACGGCAGCGGACCGGCGAGCTCGTTGACCAGCTCGGCCTCCCCGTCGGGATGATTGGCGATCAGCGACGCGACCAGTCGGCGGGCCCGCTCGCGGACCGAGGCCTCGATACGCGCCACGACCTTCGGGGTGAACGCGCGGCTGACGATCGAGCGCAGCCGCTGGTGCCGCGGGTCGTCGAGCACGATCATCGAGCCGAAGTATTCGCTGATCTCCGGGGTGTTGTCGTTGATCGTGATGTTGGGGCTGGAGCTGAAGATGTCCGGGTGACGGCTCGCGAAATGCACGTCGTCGTGTTTGGTCAGCGCCCAATGCCCGTCGCCCGGTTCGAAACCCTCGTACTCGATCGCGGGCCAGAACGAGATCGGCGCCTCGCGGCGCAGGGTGGCGAACGCGCCGTCGCGGAAGTCGTCGTCCAACGCCCAGAAGTCCAGCGAATCGAGATGGATGTCGGCGAGCGCAATGTCAAGCGGTGGCGCCCCGTTCGTCCGCGGCGCCAGGCCTTTCTTGGGGCCCGTCTTGAGGCTCACCGAGACCTCCTTCGTCGTGAAAAAAGGGGAGTGCTGGTCAGTGCGTGCAGACGGTTCTGGCCGGCGCACCCGTGGTAGCCGTCGCGGCACTCACCACGTTCCCGTCGAGCAGGATCTTGCAGGAGATGGGGCCCGGCCCCTGCGCGCTGATGGTGAACACCTCGCCGCCGTAGCCGGTGAACTCCGTCGACCAGGGCAGCGGCGCATTCGCTTGATGCAGCTGCCCGTTGTCGGTTTGGTAGTAGATGAACTCGGCGACAGCGGGCCCGTTGATCTCGTAGCGGACCTTCGGCATCTGTGGAAGGGCGTGCGCTACGCCGCACGCGTTCGCGAACCCGAAACCGACGGCCAACAGGACCGAAGGTCCGGCGAGGTGCTTCGTCATGAATTGCATCGTGTCACCACGAGCGACGGCACGGAAGCGCTTTCGCCCATGCCGGGCTAGATGCGGCCCGCCCGCGCGCTTAATGTGAAGCGGGGGCTGGTGACCGAAAGGTGGCGTCGAGGCATGGCGGGACACGGCTCGAAGCGTGTGGTGGTGTACGGAACCGGCTTCGTCGGCAAGATGGTGATCGCCGAGATCGTGAAGCATCCGTTGTTCGAGTTGGTCGGCGTCGGCGTGAGCAATCCCGCCAAGGTCGGCCGCGACGTCGGCGAGATCTGCGGGCTGCCCGAGCCGGTCGGCATCACCGCCACCGACGACGTCGACGCCCTGATCGCATTGAAACCCGATGCGCTGGTGCACTACGGCCCGACGGCGATGCACGCCAAGGAGAACATCTCGTTGATCACCCGCTTCCTGCGGGCCGGCATCGACGTGTGTTCGACCGCGATGACCCCGTGGGTCTGGCCGACCATGAGCCTCAACCCGCCGAACTGGATCCAGCCGATCACCGAGGCCTGCGAGCTGGGGGAGTCGTCCTGCTTCACCACCGGCATCGACCCCGGATTCGCCAACGACCTGTTCCCGATGACGCTGATGGGGCTGTGCTCCGAGGTGCGCCGGGTCCGGGCATCCGAACTGCTGGACTACACCAACTACGAGGGCGACTACGAATTCGAGATGGGCATCGGTCGCGAGCCGGAGTTCAAGCCGATGCTGGAAGACCGCGACATGCTGATCTTCGCGTGGGGCGCCACCGTCCCAATGATCGCGCACGCCGCCGGCATCATGCTCGACGAAATCACCACCACCTGGGACAAGTGGGTGACACCCACGGAGCGCAACTCCGCCAGGGGCGTCATCAAACCAGGGCACGTGGCCGCCGTCCGGTTCACCATCAACGGCGTGTACCAGGGCGAGACCTGCATCCAGCTCGAACACGTCAACCGGATTGGGCTGGACGCCGCCCCGGACTGGCCGACCGGCCACGACAACGACGTCTACCGCGTGGACATCGAGGGGACCCCGAGCATCTTCCAGGAGACCGCATTCCGGTTCACCGACGGTTCGGGCCGGGACGCGGCCGCGGCCGGATGCCTGGCGACCGGCCTGCGCGCGCTCAATGCGGTTCCGGCGGTCAACGACCTGCGGCCGGGCTGGGTCACCCCGCTCGACCTCCCGCTGATCGCCGGCGAAGGCAGCATCCGGTGACCGGCGCACAGCGGGCGCATAGCTGCCGCTGACACGGAATACAGCATTTGGCGGCACAATATCGGCTAGCCGGATGCGAGTCGGTACTGCGGATACGGGGATCGGGATATGGCCAATGGAGTCGGGACCGCGCTGGGCTTATCGATAGGTGCCACCAACCTGGCTGCCGTCACCGCCGACAACGCCATCACCCGCAAGCCCGTTCTGACGCTCTATCCGGATCGGCCCGCCGAGATCGGCATCCCCGCGGAGAACCCACGATTGCAGGGGCCGGGCGTGGTGATCACCGGCTTCGTCAACCGGGTCGGCGACCCGCGTGGAGTCGTGGCGGTCGACGGCTCGGTGCACCGCAGCGAGGTGTTGGTCGCCGACGGGTTGCGGGCGCTCGCGTATGCCGCCACCGGCGGACGCGCCCTGCCCGACGACGTCGCGGTCACCTATCCGGCCCACTGGGAGTCACACGCTGTGGAGGCCCTCGGCGCGGCCCTGAGCGAGATCGCCGAGTGGTCGCGACGCACGCGCCCGATCCTGCTGATCCCCGACGCCGCGGCGACACTGCTCGCCGTGCGGACCAGCCCGGGCATCCCGCCCCGCGGAACCGTCGCGGTCTGCGACTTCGGTGGCAGCGGTACCAACATCACCTTGATGCACGCCGACGGTGACTACCGGGCGTTGGCCCCGACCTTTCGGCACCGCGATTTCTCCGGCGACCTGATCGATCAGGCGGTGCTGGGCGCCGTCATCGCCAACATGCCGACCACCGGTGCGTTCCCGTCCGGCAACGCGGCGATCGGCTCGCTGAGCCGGCTGCGCAGCGCATGCCGGATCGCCAAGGAAGAGCTCTCGTCGGGTACGGTCGCCACGCTGACCGACGGGCTGACCGGGACGCGCGGCGAAGTCCGGCTCACCCGGCACGAACTTGACGACGCGATCCGCCCCTCGCTGAACAGCGCGATCTCGGCATTGGACGAAGCCTTGGCGCGCAACGGAATCCGTGATCTCGTCGCGGTGGTCTCGACGGGTGGCGGGGCGAACCTGCCGACCGTCACCACCGCGCTGTCGCGGCACTTTCGCGTTCCCGTCACCACGACGCCGCGCCCGCAACTCACCGCCGCGGTAGGCGCCGCGTTGCGGGCCGCGCACGGCCCCGGCGATGCCGGCTCGACGCTCTCGGCGCCCGCCGCGCAGGCCACGCCCGCGACGCTCTCGGCGCCGGCCGCGCCCGTCGCGGCTCGGGCGTCGGTGCGGCCGGATCCGCGCCCGGAAGCGACCGCGACCACGCAGGCGCCGCCGGCGGAGCCGACTCAGGCCGAGCTGGCCCGGGCCTGGTCGGCCACCGGACACAACTCGCGGGTCACCGGCGCCGGGTATTCCGGGCCGAACCCCGACGCGGCGACCGGGGCGGCCATGGCCGCGACCGGGTCGACCGGGGTCGCACCTGAGACCGTCAAGCGCAATCGGCTGGTGTCTCGCTGGCATCTGCTGCCCGCGGCGGCAATCGTCATCACGGTCGCGGCGGTGCTGCTGGTGGGAACCGCCGTGGCGATAGGGCTGACCGCGCAGAACAGGTCAGCGACTACGCCAACGCCGACATTGAGTACCGCACCCCCGGCGCCGCATAGCGCGACGGCTGAGCCTGCCCCGCCGCCACCGGACGTTCCGGTGCCGTCAACCTCCGATACCACCCCGCCCGCCGAGACCGAGACGCCGATGACCACCACGCCCCGGGCGACTCCTCAGGCGGCCCCGCCCGTGCCCGCACGTCCGGCGGCTCCGCGCAAAGTGGCGGCCCCGCCGATCCCACCGGGCATCGACGAACCCATTCCCGGGCTCGATCGCGTCAACCAGATCATTCAGGAGATCGAGGGCAACCTGGGCATCACCGCGCTGGGGCCGATACCCCCTCACTGATCGCCGGATCTGGGAACCCGGCTACAGCTCACTTCTTTTCGCCCTTGTTCTCCTCTTGGGCGGCTTCTCTCAGCTTCTCGTTGAGGGCCTTGTCCTTTTCGATCTGTTCCTTCAGGTCCTTCTCGTCGCGCTGGCCGTCGCCCTTGTCCTGGGTGTCACCGGCATCCGATCCCTCGGGCGTTTCGTGCTTCGGATTGCCGTCTTCGTCCAGCCACTCGTTGACCGCGGTGCCGGACACACTGCCGCCGGTGCCGGGTAGGACGATCGTGGGCTTGTCTTTATAGGCCTCCATCATCTCGGCGGCCTTCTTTTTGTCGTCCTCGTCCGGCTCTGGCTTTTCGGTTAGCCGTTGCTCATCGTCTTGGTCAGTTTGATCGGCTCGGTCGGCTCGATCAGTCTCTTGATCAGTCTGATCAGCTTTTTCGTCCCGATCAGTCCCTTTGTCGTCCTGCACGCTCATGCATCTACCCCCTTGCAGTCGCAGGTTGACGATTGCAGTGGGTTACCCGCTGTGCCGACGTGCTGAAACTCTCATCAGCGCAATGCGTCGCGCTTGACCAGCACGACCACGGCCTGTGGGATCCGCATCGGCTCGGGCGCACTGGACAGCCGCGAGGCCACCGCGCCCGCCAGCTGCTCGACGAATTGCGTCGCCCGCTCGTCGTGGACCCCACCGTCGAGCGCGGCCAGCAGTGAGGGGAACAGCGCGAATCGGGCGAAGGCCGCCCACTGCGCCCCGAAAGCCTCTGCATCGTGGTCTAGTTGATAGCGAGCCCAGAACCGGTCCTCGGCGTTGAACATCTCGAGGTGCTCGATCATCAGGCCTTCGAACCGCCCCTTCGGCGCGAACGGGGCGCGAAAATCCTTTTCGGCACGGGCGAAGGTGGGAATCGTCATGCGCCGCAACTCATCTGGATGTAGCAGGCCCTCGCGCGCCTGATCGTCCAGCGCCTCGACGATGGCGTCGAGCAGCGGGGCGAAGCCTGCGGTGTCGTCCTCGTCGGCGGCCACCGTCAGCGCCACCAGCCGGCCCTCCGGGGCCAACTCCCGGCCGCGGAAGGCGACGAAGTTATGCCAGTCCAGCGCCGCCTGGTCGGCGTAGGCGGAGTGCACGGCGTCGTCTCTGCTGCGCGAGACGTGCACGTGATCGTGCACCGCGCAGGGAGTTCGGCTCAGCCACTGCGTCGCCCACGATGTCCAGCCCAGGTTTACCGTCTTGGACGGCACGATCTGGTCATAAAACGAACGGCCGACCGCCGAGGTGAACGTCGCCGTGTCGGAGTGCAGGTAGCTTTCCGGATCGTCGTGCACCGTCTCGAACAGCGCAGCGAAGTCGTTGCCCGGTACATCGGTGTGCGCCACCAGGATTGCGTGATCGTGGCGGGTGCGGCGACGCAGCACCGCGATGGCCGCCGACAGCGGCCTGAGCGAATTGTGGCCGTTGGCCGCGCCGTAGTCGGCGATGACGATCGGCTGCGGAGCCCTGGGCAGCGTCACCTGTTCGGCGGCCCGCTTGAACGCCGCGATCGCCTGCGCCAACCCGGCGGCCCGCAGCCGCGACGCCTCGGTGTAGTCAGGCTCGGGCCGCACCACAATGCTCGATTCGGGCATCCGGGGTTCAGGCGGCATGGGTCAACGATAGAGGCCGGACGGTTGGCAGTTCGGCGTGGAGGAATCAGTGGCCGCGGGCCACCCATTCCTCGTAGTGCACGATTTCGTCGCCGATGGTGGTGCTGTCGCCGTGCCCGGTATGCACGACGGTGTCGCCGGGCAACGTGCCGAGCCGGCCGGAAATCGACTGCAGGATGGTCGGGAAGTCGGAGTACGAACGACCCGTTGCGCCCGGCCCGCCGGCGAACAAGGTGTCGCCGCTGAACACCACACCGAGGTCGTGTACGTACCAGCACACCGATCCAGGGGAGTGGCCCGGCGTGTGGATTGCGGTGAGCTCGGTGCCGTCGATCTTCAACGTGTCTCCGTCGGAGACTGCGCGAAAGCCGCTGTTCGGGTGCGTCATTCGCCACAGCACTTCGTCGGCGGGGTGCAGCAGCACCGGCGCGTCGAGTGTCTTGCCGAGTTCGGGCGCCACCGTGACGTGGTCGTTGTGGCCGTGTGTGCACACCACCGCCACCACGTGGCGACCGCCCACCGCCTCGATGATGGGTGCAGCGTCGTGGGCCGCATCGAACACCACGACGTTCGAATTGTCGCCGAACAGCCAAATGTTGTTGTCGACTTCCCAGCTGCCACCGTCAAGTTCGAAGGTGCCGTGGGTGACGACCCGATCGATGTGCACCATTTACAGCACCACTACCGAACGCAAGACCTTGCCGCTATGCATCTTCTCGAACGCCTCCTCGATGCCGTCTAGCCCGATTCGCTCGGACACAAACTTCTCCAACGGCAGCCGGCCCTGCAGATACAGGTCGATCAATGTGGGGAAGTCGCGTTCGGGCAGGCAATCGCCGTACCAGGACGACTTCAACGAACCGCCGTGGCTGAAGAAGTCCACCAGCGGCATGTCCAGGCGCATGTCGGGGGTCGGAACACCCACCAGCACAACGGTTCCCGCGAGGTCGCGGGCGTAGAAGGCCTGCTTCCACGTTTCGGGCCGGCCCACCGCGTCGATCACCACGTTGGCGCCGAACCCGTCGGTGAGGTCCTGAATGGTCTCGACCACGTCGAGTTCGCGGGCGTTGACGGTGTGCGTGGCGCCGAACTTGCGGGCCCAGTCCAGTTTGGTGTTGTCGGTGTCGACGGCGATGATCCGCCGGGCGCCCACCAGCGCCGCGCCGGCGATCGCGGCGTCGCCCACGCCGCCGCAACCGATGACCGCGACGGTGTCGTCCCGGGTGACCGCGCCGGTGTTGATCGCCGCGCCCAGCCCGGCCATCACCC
Source organism: Mycolicibacterium vulneris (assembly GCF_002104765.1). Classification (GTDB taxonomy): domain Bacteria; phylum Actinomycetota; class Actinomycetes; order Mycobacteriales; family Mycobacteriaceae; genus Mycobacterium; species Mycobacterium vulneris. Next base: position 73,956 of record NZ_NCXM01000024.1, on the reverse strand, counting down.
CGCAGCCCAGCAGGCCCGCTACCGCGGGGTCGGCCTGGGGATCGACCTTGGTGCACTGGCCGGCGGCCACCAGCGTCTTGTCGGCGAACGCGCCGATGCCCAGCGCGGGCGTGAGCTCGGTGCCGTCGGTCAGCGTCATCTTCTGTGTGGCATTGAAGGTGTCGAAGCACAGTTGCGGGCGGCCGCGCTTGCAGGCCCGGCACTGCCCGCAGACCGCGCGCCAGTTCAGGACGACGAAGTCGCCCGGCGCGACGGCGGTGACGTCCGGGCCGACGGCCTCGACCCGGCCGGCGGCCTCGTGGCCGAGCAGGAAGGGATACTCGTCGTTGATGCCGCCCTCGCGGTAGGTCAGGTCGGTGTGGCACACCCCGCAAGCGATGACGTCGACCAGAGCCTCCCCGGGCCCGGGATCCGGGACGACGATGTCCACCAGCTCAACGGGTTCGCCCTTCTTGCGTGAAATCACGCCGCGCACTGTCTGACTCATGGGCTCCAACCTACTGACCGCCGCCATACATCTCGCGGCGGGTTGTCCACCCATCCGCTGTTGGCAACCGGCCGGCCAGCAACCGGGTGTAGCGTCCCTGGGCGTGACGGCTTTGGAAACCACCGAAGAATTCACCGAACGAATCACCGCGGCCATCGACGGCGCCAGCCTGACGCTGTTGCTCAGCATCGGGCATCAGACCGGGCTGCTGGACACGATGGCCGGGCAGGCACCGGCCACCAGCGAGCAGATCGCCGAGGCGGCCGGGCTCAACGAGCGCTACGTCCGGGAGTGGCTGGCCGGCATGACCACCGGACGCGTCGTCGACTACGACCCCGACACCGCGACCTACTCGCTGCCCGCGCAGCGCGCGAAAGTGCTGACGCGCGAGGCCGGACCGGACAACCTGGCCCTGGTGACCCTGCTCGTCCCGGTGCTCGCCGAGGTCGAACAAAAGATCATCGGGTGCTTCCGCGCCGGAGGCGGGTTGCCGTACAGCGAGTTTCCCCGCTTCCACGCATTGATGGCCGAGCAGAGCGGCGTCGTGTACGACACCGCGCTGATCGACGTGGTGCTGCCGTTGGTGGACGGCCTCGTGGAGCGGCTGTGGTCCGGCGCCGACGTGGCGGATTTCGGCTGCGGCAGCGGACACGCCATCAACGTGATGGCACAAGCGTTCCCGGCCAGCCGCTTCACCGGCATCGACTTTTCCGAGCAGGCCATCGCCACCGGAATCGCGGAGGCAGCCGAGCGGGGCCTGTCCAACGCGGGCTTCGAAAGCCACAATCTCGCTGAGTTGGACAAGGCGGACGCCTACGACGTCATCACCGTCTTCGACGCCATCCACGATCAGGCGCAGCCGGCGCGGGTCCTGGAGAACATTTACCGGGCGCTGCGGCCCGGCGGTGTGCTGCTGATGGCCGACATCAAGGCGTCGAGCCGCCTTGAGGAGAACGTCGGCGTCCCGATGAGCACGTACCTGTACACGACGTCGCTGATGCACTGCATGACGGTGTCGCTGGCGCTGGACGGCGCCGGACTGGGCACCGCCTGGGGGACACAACTGGCCGTGTCGATGCTGGGCGATGCCGGGTTCGGCGACGTGAGCGTGGCCGAGATCGAGTCGGACCCGATCAACAACTACTACATCGCCCGGAAGTGATGGCGGCCCTCGACGCCCTGAACGACTGGCCGGTCGGGGCCGCCGCCGCAGCGGTAATCGGTCCGGGCGGCGTCCTGGCCAGCCACGGCGACACCGAGCGGGTCTTCGAGCTGGCCTCGGTGACCAAGCCGCTGGCGGCCCGGGCCGTGCAGGTCGCCATCGAGGAAGGCGCGGTCGAGCTCGACACGCCGGCCGGCCCGCCCGGCGCGACCGTCCGCCACCTGCTTGCCCACACCTCGGGTCTGTCGATGCACAACGACCGGGTGCTGGCCGCGCCCGGCGCCCGGCGGATCTACTCCAATCAGGGCTTCACCGTGCTGGGCCAGACCGTGGAGCAGGAGACCGGCATCGAGTTTGCCCGCTACCTGACCGAGGCGGTGTGCGAGCCGCTGGGCATGTCGGCGACCGAGCTGCACGGCGGCGCGGTGGCCGCCGGATTCGGGGCGAGGTCGACGGTGACCGACCTGGCGGCGTTCGCCGGGGACCTGCTGCGCCCGGCGACGGTCTCGCCGGGCCTGCACGCCGAGGCGACGACGGTGCAGTTTCCCGGTCTGGACGGCGTTCTGCCGGGTTATGGGGTGCAGCGGCCCAACGATTGGGGGCTGGGTTTCGAGCTGCGGGACACGAAATCGCCGCACTGGACGGGCGCGCAGAATTCCGCGCGAACGTACGGGCATTTCGGCCAGGCAGGCGGGTTTATCTGGGCAGATCCCGAAAAAGACCTGGCGCTGGTGGTCCTCACGGACCGGGATTTCGGGGAGTGGGCGCTGCGGCCGTGGCCGGCGATTTCGGACGCCGTGATAGCCGATTACAGCTAGTGGGAAATGCACACTAGCGCAACAGGGGTATCACAAGGCACAATAGACACGCACGACACACAAAAAATCGAAGATTTCAAGCAAGCTGCCCTGTTTGTCGGGTCCGCAGGTCGTTGGGGAAGACGTCCCTCGTGGAACCGAAGGAGCAGGAAATGCGAGCGTCGAATCAATTTGCCGACGTGACGACCGGCGTGGTGTACGTGCACGCGTCGCCCGCGGCGGTTTGCCCGCATGTCGAGTGGGCGTTGTCGTCGTCCCTGGGTGCCAAAGCGAATCTGAACTGGACGCCCCAGCCGGCGATGCCCGGGCAGCTGCGCGCGGTCACCAACTGGGTCGGGCCGGTGGGCACCGGCGCCAAACTGGCCAACGCGCTGCGGTCCTGGTCCGTGCTGCGGTTCGAGGTCACTGAGGACCCCAGCCCCGGCGTCGACGGCCACCGGTTCAGCCACACCCCGCAGCTCGGCCTGTGGAGCGGGGCGATGAGCGCCAACGGCGACATCATGGTCGGGGAGATGCGGCTGCGGGCGATGATGGCCCAGGGCGCCGACACCCTGGCCGCGGAATTGGACTCGGTGCTGGGCACGGCCTGGGACGAGGCGCTCGAGGCCTACCGCGACGGCGGCGACGTCGGCGAGGTGACCTGGCTCAGCCGGGGCGTCGGTTAGTCGATCGGCGGCTCACTCGGGCCGCCTGTTTGGAAGCAATGAGCGACTCTCAAACACGCGTTGATGGTCCCTGGAGAGCGCGGACTATCGGTCGGCCGGGCGCAAAATCTGCAGAGCGCCCGGAACCACCGAGATCTCGGCCGGTAGCGCGCAGGCGAAGTCGCCGTCGGCGTAGACGTTGATGCCGGGGCACTCGACGTGGATGGATTTGGCCCGCGCCGTGCTCACCTCGTCGAGGTTGATGTGGGTCCCCTTCATGACGGTGGGGAACAGGCGGACCAGCTTGGTGCGCGACGCCTCGTGCACCATGGTGATGTCGAGCAGACCGTCGGTGTGGTCGGCGCCGGGGCAGATCTGCATCCCGCCGCCGTAGCTGCGGGTGTTGCCGAAGGCGGCGAGCGTGATATCCGCGTCGATCTCTTTGCTGCCGTCGAGCACCATGCGAAATGGCAAAAGCCGCAGCTGTGACAGCTCGGCGAGCATCGCGACGTAATAGCGCAGCCGGCCGTGCGGCCAGCTCATCCGGTTGGCGCGATCGGTGACCAGCGAATCGAAGCCGGTGGCCGCCACCGTGCCGAACCATTTCTCCCAGCTTTTGGCGCCGCTGCTTCCCTGAATCAGGCCCAGGTCAATGGATTCCGTGCAGCCGTCGACGACGATGTCCGCGGCGGCCTCGGCGTCCTTGGTGGGGATGCCGAATTCGCGGGCGTGGTCGTTGCCGGTGCCTGCCGGAATCACGCCCAGCGGAACGTCGGTGCCCGCCAACACTTGCAGGGCGTTGGAGACGACGCCGTCGCCTCCGGTCACCATGACCGCGTCGGTGCCCTTCTCCAGGGCCGCGCCGACCAGGTGGCGCGCGTCTTGCGCGTCGTCGCCGATGATTTCGACGACCTCCACGCCGCGGCGGTGCAACCGGGCGATCGCCAGCTGGGCGGCGTGAACCGCGGCGCCGTGACCCGACACCGGATTGGTCAGCGCGATCACCTTGCCGATCTCTCGGCGGCGCAGCTCGGCCGTCACGGAATCAGCTTGCCGGGATTGAGAATTCCGGCCGGATCCAGTGTCGCCTTGACCGCGCGTAACACCTGCACTCCCAGCTCGCCTATCTCGTCGCACATCCACGGCCGGTGGTCGGCACCGACCGCATGGTGGTGGGTGATGGTCCCGCCGGTGGCCATGATGGCATCCGACGCGGCCTTTTTGGCGGCTTTCCACTGCTCGATCGGGTTGCCCCGTTGCCCGGCGACGACGGTGAAGTACAACGAGGCGCCGGTGGGGTAGACGTGGGAGATGTGACACATCACCAGGGCCGGCGTGCCGGTCGCCGCGAGTGCTTCAGTAAGTGCTTGGGTGACAGCGGTTTTCAGCGCGGTGAGATTGGACCAGTCGGTCGCGGTCTCCAGCGTTTCGCACAGCGCGCCCGCCGCGAGCAGCGAATCGCGGAGGTACGGTGCGCCGAATCGGCCGCGCTCCCAGGCCTGCGCCGGACCGTCGCCCAGCGAGGTTCCGCCCTGGGCCGCCAGCAGCGCGCTGGTTTCGGCGTGCCGGCTTTCGACGTGTTCGGTGGTCCCCTCGAACATGGTGATGGCCAGGCACCCGCCGGTGATCTGAGATTCGCCGATCGCCTCGGTGGTGGCCAGGTTGACTCCGGTCTCGGCCTCGTCGGAGAGGCGAATGACGGTGGGGCCGGTGGCATTCTGGGTGACGGCGCGCAGGGCCGCGGCCCCGGTCGCGAAGTCGGGGAACGACCACGCCTCGTGGCGGACGGCTTCCGGCGCGCGGTGTACGCGCAGCCGCACCTGGGTGATGACGCCCAGGGTGCCCTCCGAGCCGATCAACAGCTGGCGTAGGTCGGGGCCCGCCGCTGATTCCGGTGCGCGACCCAGATCCAGGGTGCCCACCGGAGTGACCACGCGCAGACCGCGCACCATGTCGTTGAACCGGCCGTAGCCCGCCGAGTCCTGACCGGAGGAGCGGGTCGCGGCGAAGCCGCCGATGGTGGCGTACTCAAAACTCTGTGGGAAATGGCCGAGCGAAAAGCCTTGTGCACCAAGGAGGCGTTCAGCTTCCGGTCCGGTGACCCCGGCCCCGAAAACGGCTTGCCCGGACACGTCGTCCAGCGAGATCAGTTGGTCGAAGCGGCGCAGATCAAGCGAGACGACGGCGGAGAACTCCCCGCGGTCGGGGTCGAGCCCACCGACAACGCTGGTGCCCCCGCCGAAGGGTACGACGGCGATGCGATGCTGCGAGCAGTAGCGCAGGATCGCGGCAACGGCGTCGTCATCGTCGGGAAGCAACACGGCGTCGGGCGCATCCTGGACCCCTTGGTCGTGGCGACGCAGCAGGTCGATGGTGGATTTACCGCCCGCGTGCAGCAACCGATCGGGGTCGGCCGTGCGGCAGTATTCGGCGCCGACGAGTTCGGCCAGTGCGTCCCGATCGGACTGCGACAACGCCGACGGGCGCAATTGCACCTGGTCGGATCGCAGTTCGGCCGTGCGGGACCCCTCGACCCCCACGGCCTGCTGCAGCAACGACCGGATCCCTTCCGAGAGCGGCTTGGCCGCGGCGGGGTCTCCCCACGCGTTCCATTTCATCGGCGGCAACAGCCCCGGGGGATCGGTCATGCGTTACAGTATTACATATGTTGTTAATCCGTAACACAAAGTTGGACACCGGCGAGCGCATCCTCGCGGCGGCCGCCAGCTGCGTGGTGGATTTCGGCGTGGACCGGGTGACCCTCGCCGAGATAGCCCGGCGCGCGGGCGTCAGCAGGCCGACGGTGTACCGGCGCTGGCCGGACACGCCGTCGATCGTGGCGGCGCTGCTGACCCAGCACATCACCGAGGTGATGCGCGACGCCCCATTGCTCGGGAACGACCGGGAATCGCTTGTGCGACAGATAGTTACGGTGACCGATCTGTTGCGGGCGGACAAGTTGGTGATGTCGGTGCTGCACTCGGATCTCGCGTCGACGTACATCACCGAACGCCTGGGGACCAGCCAGCGCATGTTGATCGATGCCCTCGCCGCCCGGCTGCGGGCGGCTCAGCGGCACGGCAGCGTCCGGCTCGGCGACCCCGTCCAGATGGCAACCATGGTGTTGCTGATCGCCCAGTCGACCATCCAGTCGGCGGGGATCGTCGAACCGATGCTCGACGCCGACGCGCTGGCCACCGAGCTGGCCTACTCGCTGAACGGATACCTGTCGTGATACCCGATCCGACCGCCCTGAACGCCACGCGCCGCGCCGCCGATCTGGCCGCGCTCGCCGACGGGGAGGCGCTGGACGTCGTCGTGATCGGCGGCGGTATCACCGGGGCCGGCATCGCGCTGGATGCCGCGGCGCGCGGCCTGCGGGTGGCGCTGGTGGAAAAGCACGATCTGGCGTTCGGCACCAGCCGCTGGAGCTCGAAACTCGTGCACGGCGGGCTGCGCTACCTGGCGACCGGCAACGTGGGCATCGCCCGGCGCAGCGCCATCGAGCGCGGAATCCTGATGACGCGCAACGCCCCCCACCTGGTTCACGCGATGCCCCAGCTGGTTCCGCTGCTGCCGTCAATGAGCCCGGGCAAGCGGGCGCTGGTGCGTGGCGGTTTCCTTGCCGGTGACGCGCTGCGGTTTCTCGCCGGCACCCCGGCGTCGACCCTGCCCCCCTCGCGCCGGGTTTCGGCCCAGCGCGTCGTGGAGATGGCGCCGACCGTGCGGCGCGACGGCCTGGATGGCGGCTTCCTGGCCTACGACGGTCAATTGATCGACGATGCCCGACTGGTGACCGCGGTCGCACGCACCGCGGCGCAGCACGGCGCGCGGATCCTGACCCGGGTGTCGGCATCGCGGGCCACCGGCACCTCGGTGCGACTGACCGACCTGCGCGCCGGGGAATCGTTCGACGTGTCGGCGGGCGCGGTCATCAACGCGGCCGGGGTGTGGGCGGGCGAGATCGACGGCGCGTTGCGGTTGCGGCCCAGTCGCGGGACGCATCTGGTCTTCGATGCGCAGGCCTTCGGCAATCCGATTGCGGCGCTGACCATTCCGATTCCGGGCGAGCTGAACCGCTTTGTCTTCGCCATGCCCGAACAACTGGGCCGGGTTTATCTGGGGCTGACCGACGAAGCGGCTCCCGGCCCGATTCCGGATGTGCCCGAGCCGTCGGTCGAAGAGATCACCTTCCTGCTGGACACGGTGAATACCGCGTTGGGCACCGGGCTCACCGCCACCGACGTGATCGGCGCCTACGCCGGGCTGCGGCCGCTGATCGATACCGGCGAAGGCCGCACCGCCGACGTCTCCCGCGAGCATGCCGTCGTGGAATCGGCGTCCGGGGTGATCAGTGTGATCGGCGGCAAGCTGACCGAGTATCGCTATATGGCACAGGATGTGTTGGATCGCGCGATTCGGGTGCGCCGCCTGCGCGCCGGGAAATGCCAGACCCGCAACCTGCCGCTAGTCGGGGCGCCGGCCAATCCCGGCGTGATCGCGGCCGACGACACCGCGCTGCCGGCGTCGCTGGGGCAGCGCTACGGCGCCGAGGGCCCCAAGGTTGTCGCCGTCGCAGCCTGCGACCGGCCGACCGAGCCGGTCGTGGACGGAATCGACGTCAGCAGAGCGGAATTCGCCTACGCGATAACCCATGAGGGCGCGCTGGATGTCTCCGACATCCTCGACCGACGAACCCGGATCGGGTTGGTGGCGCGCGATCGGGAGCGGGCTGTCGCCGTCGCCGAGGAGTTCCTGGCGCGCTTCGGCTAGCCGAACCTAGTCCGACGACTTAGCGGAGTCCTTGTCGTCCTCGGAGTCTTTGTCGTCCTCGGAGTCTTTGCCGTCTGTGGAGTCTTTGTCGTCTGTCGAGTCTTTGTCGTCTGTGGAGTCTTTGTCGTCCTCGGAGTCTTTGTCGTCTTTTGACTCCTTGGACTCCTTGGACTCCTCGGTGGTGTCGGAGTCCGCGGCCTCTTCGAGCTTGGCCGCGAACTTCGTCAATAGGCCAGCGAGATCACGGGCCTCTTCAGCTGATATCGAATCGTCGAATATCCGTTTGTCGCTCTCCGATATGCGCGCGAGGTAAACCGCGTTGTTCTGGATGCCGACGTCCCACCGGCCCCCTTCTTCACGAACCATTCGATGCCGCCTTCTGACTAGGAACTGATTCCACTGACGCCCGCTGGTGCGTTGTTTACCCACTTCAGCTGAAGCGGCAACGGGCCCTCTGCGGGAATTTCTGGAGAACATCAACACCAATTGATGACAGTCAATATGTAATGACAGTTACTATCACTTTGTCGGGTTCTGGCGGTCGGAGGTGGTGCGGTGGCAACGCGTGTTCCGGTGCTCATCGTCGGAGCCGGCGTCGGCGGGCTGGCCACGTCGGCGCTGCTGGCCCAGCACGGGGTCCGCTCGCTACTGGTCGAGAAGCGACGGGAGTCCTTCCTCTATCCGAAGGCCCGCAATCTGAGTTTCCGCAGCTCTGAAGTGCTGCGCGGCCTGTGGCTTCGCGACGAGGTGCGCGCGGTCGCCGAACACGTCTCGGCGATGGTGGTCAGACCCACGCTGAACAGCGCCGTGGAAGAACCGGCGCTCGACGTCGAGGCGATTTTCGCCGGCCTGGACAAGCTGAGCCCCGAGCCGGCGGCACAGTATTGCCCGCAGAGTCGGCTCGAGCCGATACTGCGCGATGCGGCGCGACGAGGCGGCAGCGACGTGCGTTACGGCACGGAGTTGTCTTCGATCGAGATGGACGAGACCGGTGTCACCGCGGTGGTGCGCGACGCGGTGTCGGGGGAGCCGGAGACCGTCCGCGCCGACTATCTGGTCGGCGCCGACGGCGTGCACAGCCCGATCCGTGACTGGCTGGGCATCACCACATCCGGGTACGGCGCACTGCCGATCTACGTCGTCTTCGTCTACTTCCGGGCGCCGTGGCGACGGTTCCTCGCGGAGTTGCACGACGGCGACGGCGTGCAGGTCAAGAACGACGACGTGGACGGCATCTTCCTGGTCGTCAAGGACGATCTCGGCATGTTCATCACCACCTACTTTCCAGGCGCGGGCGAGACGGCCGAGCAGTTCACCCCGCAAGGCTGCCGCGAGGTGCTGACCAAAGCCTTCGGCGAGCCGATGGACATCGAGATCATCGAGGTGGCGGCATGGCAACCCTACGAACGGGTGGCCGACCAATTCCGTTGTGGGCGAGCATTTCTCGTCGGAGACTCGGCGCACACCATGCCACCGTTCAAGGCCGGGGGCGCCAACACCGCCATTCAAAGCGCGCACAACCTGGCGTGGAAGCTCGCCGCCGTTCTCGGCGGAGAAGCCGGACCCGAACTGCTCGACACCTACCAGGCCGAGCGTCATCCTGTGGGCCGATTCGCCGCGCGCCAGTCGCTCACCGGACCGTCGGTGGCGCTGCTGCGGGCGGGTAGCGACGTGCCGCAGTTGCCGGCCGACGAGGAGTGCTCGATGTTCGCCCTGCTTATCGGATACCGGTATCGCTCGGCCGCGGTCGTGACAAGCGATGCGGACGGCGACGGCCTGGTGGACGAGCTGCGCGCCCAACCCGGCACCCGGGTGCCGCACGTCTGGGTGCGCGAGGGCATCTCGACGCTCGACCTGCTGGGGCCCCGATTCACCGTGCTGTCCGGGGACGGGCGATGGTGTGCGGCAGCGGCTTCGGCGTCGCTGGCCGCGCATCGCTTCTACAGTGACGAGTGGGCCGCGGTCACCGGACTGCCGCCGGACGGGGCGCTGCTGATCCGCCCGGACGACTTCGTCGGGTGGCGCGTCGACGAACTTCCCGACGACCCCGAAGGGGCGCTACGGCAAGCGCTTTCGGCGATCCTGGGCCCGCTGGCGCCGCGAGCATAAGCGCGCTGGGGCGCCAAAAAATTACAGCGGGATGTTCTTGTGCCGGCCGCGACGCGCGGGCGCCTGGGCCAGCGCCTCGGTGAGCTTGCTGCGCGTGTGCGACGGGTCGATCTTCTCGTCGACCACGCCGATCTCGATGGCGCTGTCCACACCGCCCGCGATCCGCTCGTGCTCGGCGGCCAGCTGGTCATGCAGCGCTTCGCGCTCGTGATCCGCCGCGGCGGCCAGCTTCTTCTTGTGCAGAATGCCGACGGCGGCCTTGGCGCCCATCACCGCAACCTCGGCGTCCGGCCACGCGTACACCTTGGTCGCGTTGAGCGACCGCGAGTTCATCGCAATGTAGGCCCCGCCGTAGGTCTTTCGGGTGACCAGCGTGACGCGCGGAACCGTGCACTCGCCGAACGCGTGCAGCAGCTTGGCGCCGCGGCGCACCACGCCGCCCCACTCCTGGTCGACACCGGGCAGATAGCCGGGCACGTCGACGATCACCACCAGCGGAATGCCGAAGGCGTCACACAGCCGCACGAAACGTGCTGCCTTCTCGGCGCTTTCGGAGTTCAGGCAACCGCCCAGACGCAGCGGGTTGTTAGCCAGCACGCCGACTGTGCGGCCGGACAGCCGGCCCAGGCCGATCACCATCGACGGTGCCCAGTTGGCCTGGAATTCGTCGAACGGTGTCTCGGCGTCGAGGATCGCGGTCACGATCGGGCGCACGTCGTAGGCCCGCCGCGCCGACTCGGGCAGCAGCGCATGGATGTCGGTGTCACCGGCCTCGGCCTTGTTGCGGTCGAAATGCCCCTGCTGGCAGAACAACCCGACCAACCGCCGACCACGCTCGTACGCGTCGAGCTCGTCGTCGGCGACGATGTGGCACACCCCGGACTTCTTGTGGTGGGTCTCCGGGCCACCGAGCGAGCACATGTCCACGTCCTCGCCGGTGACGCTGCGCACCACGTCGGGCCCGGTGACGAACACCCGGCTGTCCGGAGCCATCACGATCACGTCGGTCAGGGCCGGCCCGTAGGCGGCGCCGCCGGCCGCGAAGCCGACGACCACCGAGATCTGCGGGATGTAGCCGGACGCCCGGATCATCGCCTCGAAGACCAGGCCTACCGCGTGGAGTGCCTTCACACCCTCGGCCAGCCGCGCACCGCCGGAGTGCCAGATGCCCACGATCGGGCTCTGTTCCTCGATGGCGGTGTCGTAGGCGTTGACGATGTGCGTGCAACCCTCGATGCCCATCGCGCCGCCCATGACGGTGCCGTCGGTGCAGAACGCGATGGTGCGCACTCCGTTTACGGTCCCCGCGGCGGCAAGGACGCCGGAACGATCGCGCTCGTGCAGCAGCTCGACGGTGTCATCGTCGAAGAAGGTGCTCAAGCGCAACAGCGGGTCGCGAGGGTCGAGCGACTCGCCAACCGTCTCGGGGGCCGTGATAGTCATCGCAGGTCTCCTGATATTCGGTGTTGCTCGGTTCAGTACCGCCCGAAGGCGATGGCCACGTTGTGTCCGCCGAAGCCGAACGAGTTGTTGATCGCGTACTCGTAGTTACCGGGACGGGGCTTGCCGGCCACGACGTCCAGGTCGATTTCGGGGTCGAGGTTTTCCAGGTTGAGCGTGGGTGGGACCACCTGGTCGCGCAGGGCGAGCACGGTCAAAATGGATTCCACCGCACCGACCGCACCCACCGAGTGGCCGAGGGCGGACTTGGGCGCGTACACCGCGGGCTTGTTGCTACCCAGGGCGTTGTTGATCGCCTTGCCCTCGGCCAGGTCACCCACCGAGGTGCCGGTGGCGTGGGCGTTGACGTGGTCGATGTCGCCGGGAGTGAGGCCCGCGAGCTGGATCGCCCGGCTCATGGCGTAGCCGGCGCGTTCGCCGTTGGGATCCGGCGCCACCATGTGGAACCCGTCCGAGGTGATGCTGGCCCCCATGATCCGGGCCAGGATGTTCGCGCCACGCGCCTTTGCGTGCTCCTCGGTCTCGATCACCATCAGCGCGCCGCCCTCGCCGAACACGAACCCGTCGCGGTCCCGGTCGAAGGGGCGGCACGCACCGGCGGGGTTGTCGTTGTTGGTGGACAACACGATGCGCATGTTGGCAAAGCCGGCGATGGGCACCGCCTCGATCTTCGTTTCCACGCCACCGCAGATCGCGATGTCGGCCTCGCCGAGCACGATCTGTTGCCAGGCCCGCGCGACGCCCTCCGAACCGGAAGCACAGGCCGAGATCGGCGTCATCACCCCGGCCTTGGCGTGCCGTTCCAGGCCGACCGCCGCAGCCGCGCCGTTGGGCATGTACTTCTGCACGGTCAGCGGGGACATGGCCCGGTAGCCGCGCGTGCGCATCTCGTCATACCCGAAGACGAGCTCTTCGGCCGAGCCCAGGCCGGTACCGATCGACACCATCAGTCGGCCGGTGTCGACCTCGGGCGAACCAGCGTTCTCCCATACCCGCCGGCCCAGAACGGTGGACATCCGCTGCAGGTAGCCCGACCGGCGCAGCTCGATGCGGGTGAGCTGACTGTCGAAATCCTCCAACAGGTGGCCGCCGATGCGGACCGGCAGGTCGTATTCCGTGACAAACGGATCCTCGAGAGTGCGGATGCCACTTTGCCCGTCTTGCAACAACTTCCACGTGTTCTCGGCATCGGTTGCCAGGGCGGTCGTCATGGCAATGCCAGTGACGACCACATTCGGGAGCGCTTTCCCGGTAACCAGCTCTGTCATGGGTCTTGCGAAAGTTCCTTCCGTGCTTGGCAGCGCTCAGTAACGCCCGAAGGCGAGTGCCACGTTGTGGCCACCGAACCCGAACGAGTTGTTGATCGCATAACGGAAGTCGCCGTAGCGAGGTTCGCCCGCGACAACGTCCAAGTCGATCTCGGGATCGGGGGTTTCGTAGTTGAGTGTTGGCGGTATCACGCCGTCCCGAAGGCTCAATACCGTGAGAACAGATTCCAGAGCCCCGACGGCACCGATGGAGTGCCCCAGAGCCGACTTCGGTGCGTACACGGCCGCCTCCTGGCAACCCGCGACGCGAATGGCGTTGGCCTCGGCCGTATCACCGATCGGGGTTGCCGTCCCGTGGGCGTTGACGTGGTCGACGTCCTTGGGGGACAACCCCGCCAACTCCAGCGACCGGGTCATTGCGCGACCGGCGCGCACGCCGTCCGCCGCCGGTGCCACCATGTGGAAAGCGTCCGAGGTGATGCCGGCACCCATCAACCGGGCCAGTGGCTTGGCGCCACGAGCCTTGGCGTGCTCTTCGGTCTCGATGATCATCATCGCCCCGGCTTCACCGAACACGAAGCCGTCGCGGTCCTTGTCGAACGGCCGCGATGCGCGCTCGGGCTCATCGTTACGCGTCGACATCGCCCGCATCATCGAGAACGCCGCGATGGGCAGCGCTTCGATGGGGCCCTCGACCCCACCGCAGACGGCGAAGTCCGCGTCACCCATGACGATCTGACGCCACGCGTGGGCGATGGCCTCCGAACCCGACGAGCAGGCCGAGACCGGGGTGATGACCCCGGCGCGGGCACCGAGCTGCAGGCCCACCACCGCCGCGGCGCCGTTGGGCATGATCATCTGAACGGCGAGCGGCGACACCTTGCGGGGGCCACCCTCGTTCATCAGGTCGTAGGTCTCAACGATCCGCTCGGCGCCGCCGAGCCCGGTGCCGACCACGACCGAGAACCGGTCGGGATCGACCTCGGGGCTACCGGCGGTCTCCCACAGCTGACTGCTCAGCAGCTTGGCCAACCGCTGGACATACGACATGCGCCGCATGTCCAGCCTGCTCATGAGCTCGTCGATGGGCTCCTTGAGGTGACCGCCGATCTTGACGGGCAGGTCCCACTTATGGACGAACTCGTCTTCGAGTACGTGGATGCCGCTTTCGCCGGCCAGCAATCCCTTCCACGTGCTCTCGATGTCCGGCGCGATCGAAGTCGTCGCCGCGACGGCGGTTACCACAACGTTGGGGTAACCGCCATTAGCAGTGGAAGGCTTGCTCACTTGGTGTCCGCTTCCAGCCTCGCCTTGACGTTGGCCACGGCGTCGGGGTTCTCCGACTCGAGCTTCGCCCGCAGTGCTGCGGCGGCCTCGGGGTCTTCTTCCTCGAGCTTCTGGATGTAGGAGACGACGTCACCGACGGTACGCAGACCGGCGAGGTCTTCGTCCGGGATCTTGACGCCGTACTTGTCTTCGGTCTGAACGGCGATCTCGACCATCGACAGCGAGTCGATGTCCAGGTCGTCGACGAAGGACTTCTCCGGGGTGACCTCGGAGGGCTCGATACCGGTCACCTCTTCGATGATCTCGGCGATACCGGCGATGATTTCTTCCTGGCTGACAGCCACAGCGTGCTTCCCTTCGTGATGTGTTGCGTGTTAGTCGAATTGACTTGATATGCGGTTGTACTGGTTGTGCAACTGGTCGAGCTGGCTTTAGAGCTCGGCCAAAGCGTCCAGGTCTGCGGGCGACTTGACGGCACGAGCCGTCACCCCCCGAAGTTCTCGTTTGGCGATGCCGGTGAGCGTGCCCGCGGGCGGGAACTCCACTGCCGCAGTGACTTCCAGGTCACGCAGCGTCGCGGTGCACAGGTCCCAGCGGACCGGCTGGGTCAGCTGATTGACCAGCGCCTCCATCGCCGCGGCCGCCGAGGCGACCGGCTTGCCGTCGCGGTTCGACAGCAGCTTGGCGGTGGGCTCGAACGTCTGAATGGCGGCCGCCGCGGCGGCGTAGCCATCGAGAGCCGACGCCATGTACTTGGTGTGGAACGCTCCGGCCACACCGAGGGCACGCACCCGGGCCTTCTCCGGCGGGTCTTCGGCCAGCTTCTCCAGCGCGGTCAGCGGGCCGGCGGCGACGATCTGCCCGGCGGCGTTGCGGTTGGCCGGGAACAGGTCGAGCTGCTCGAGACGGGCCAGGACCTCGCCCTCGTCGCCGCCGAGCACCGCAGACATGCCGGTCGGCTCGAGGGCGCAAGCCTTGGCCATCTCGGCGCCACGGGTGGCGGCCAGCGCGACGGCGTCGTCCGCGGCGATCACGCCGGCGATCGCGTAGGCGGCGATCTCTCCGACGGAGTGGCCGGCCACGACCAGGTCGGCGTCCGACAGCAGACCGCGCTTGGTCAGCTCCTGGTGGGCCAGCAGCGTGGCGGCCACGACCAGCGGCTGGGTGACCGCGGTGTCGGTGATCTCTTCGGTCGATGCGGTGGTGCCCAGGCGCGCGAGATCGAGGCCACTGGCCTTGGACCACAGCGCCAACTGGTCAGCGGCACCGGCGAGCTCCAGCCATGGCGAGAGCATCCCCTCGGTCTGCGAACCCTGTCCGGGCGCAAGCAATGCAATCACGTGTTTAAGAGAACACTGTGGAAACGGTTTTGGCGGGTGTAACAGATTATGAACCTCGTCTTAGCTTTTTGTGTAGACCCTACAAAACGGCTCCTTAAGCTACTGGTTTGATATCGTGGCGCGACCTGTCGCCTAAGTCACTGTCACCCGGATTGCCTCACAACGGCCCCTTTGACCGGCAGCGGGACCGCTGGCATGGCGTTGCCAGCGGCGCTGGACGGAGTGGTCGGATAGTTGAGCTGGCCGACCGTCGCTGCCACTCGCAGCACATATGCGTCACGGGGCTGCATGGGATCGCGGCCGGTGAAGTCGGTGATCCGCCTGAGTCGGTAGCGCACGGTGTTTGGATGAACGAACAACTTTCTGGCACAAGCCTCAATCGCGCCGCCACAATCTAAGTAAGCGTCAAGAGTCTCGATCAGCGTAGGACCGGCGTCGGCCAGCGGGCCCATCACGTCGGTGTGCAGCGCCACAATCGCCGACGCATCGCCCATCAGGGCCCGTTCGGGCAGCAGTTCGCGGGCCGGCACCGGACGTGGCGCCCCGCGCCAGCCGCCGACGGCGTTCATGCCGGATATCGCCTCGCTGGCGCTGTGGTAGGCGGCCGTCAGCATGGGCGCGGTAGGTCCGACGACCACGGGGCCGTCGGCGAACGCGACCAGCAGATCGCCCAGGAATTTGTCGGTTGGTGACAGTTGGCCGGAGACGATCGCGACCAGCCAGGTGCCGTGCACGTCGGTGAGGGCCGCGCGCCCGTGCTGTGCGGCGATATCGCGGACGTGCTGGCTCGCGCGCTCGCTGTCGTCCGGGCCGGTCGACCCGTCACGCCCGGGGGCCGGGGTGCCGACCACGACCGTCGCCGGGGCGGTGGTGTCCCAGTTCAGTGCGGCTGCGCGGGACAGCAGCTCGGGGCCGGTGTCGCCGCGGACAACCGCGTCGACGACGCTGGCCTCCATCCGGCTGTCCCAGGTCCCGCGGGCCTCGGCCGCGTTCGCGTAGGCGGTCGCGGCGGTGAACGCCAGGTCGCGGCTGTACTTGAGGATGCCCACCGTCAGCGCGGTCAGCTGCTCGTCGGAGCGGGCCAGCAGCGGGACGGCCTCTTCGAAGAAGTCCATGGTCACGCGCGCCATGTCGACGCTGTGGCGCAGCGCGATGCGGCGGGCGAGGTCCTGGGGCACCAGCTCAAACGCTTGCGCGGTGTGGCTGACGTTGCTGTGCGGGTCCTGCATCCACTCGGCGAAGTTGTTGATGGCTGTCTGCACCACCAACGCCATGCTGGCCCGCTGCGACGCTTCCAGGTCGGCGAAGAACGGCAACCGATCGCCCATCACCGAGACCGCTTCGGTGGCCAGCCGACCGGAGTACTGCTTCAGCCGCCGCAGGACGGAATCCGGCACGGTGTCCAGCAGCTCCAGGGGGGATCGGGGCTGCTTGGCGAACGGACCGGCGAAGGGGTTGTCATTCACCCCTAAAACCTACGCGCCTTTTCTGGAAGTTTCCGCCAAAGGCGGCGCGTGGCGTTCTTAAGAATGCCTCAAGGTTGCGGGTAGCGGGGTGCAGGTCCTGGGCCGAGCGAGGTGCGTCCCGGGGTCAGGCCACGCCGGGGTCGGACGTCTGCTCCGGGGCGGCCAGCACGTCGTCGATCTTGTACTGGCGGGCGGCCGCGATCGGCACCGACGGGTCGATCTCGCCGTCGCGGGCCAGCGCCTCCAGCACCGCCACCACCTGCGACTCGGCGTCGGTGTTGAAGTACCGCCGCGCCGCGGGCCGGGTGTCGGAGAAGCCGAACCCGTCAGTGCCCAGGGTGACGTAGGTGCCCGGCACCCAGGGCCGGATCTGCTCGGGCACCGCACGCATCCAGTCCGAAACGGCGACCACCGGCCCGACGGCGTTTGACAGGGCCTGGGTGACGTACGGGACGCCGGCCGGCCGGTCCGGATGGCGCAGCCGCGCCCGGTCGACGGCCACGCCGTCGCGGTTCAGCTCGCCCCAGCTGGTCACCGACCACACGTCGGCGGCGACGTCCCACTCCGCGGCCAGCATCTGCGCGGCGTTCAGCGCCGACGGCACCGCCACCCCCGACGCCAGGATCTGCGCCTTGTTGGCCCGCTGTTCGGTGGCGACGTGATACCGGTACAGGCCCCGCAGCACGCCCTCGGGGTCGAAGTTCTCCGGCTCCGGCGGCTGCACGTACGGCTCGTTGTAGATGGTCATGTAGAAGTACACGTCCTCGGGGTTCTCCCCGAACATCCGCGCCAGCCCGCTTTCCACGATGTAGGCGATCTCGTAGGCGAAAGCCGGGTCGTACGCGACCACCGCCGGGTTGGTGCTGGCCAGCAGCAGCGAGTGGCCGTCGGCGTGCTGCAGGCCTTCGCCGGTCAACGTGGTGCGCCCGGCGGTGGCCCCGAGCAGGAAGCCGCGGGCCATCTGGTCCGCGGCGGCCCACAGCCCGTCACCGGTGCGCTGGAAACCGAACATCGAATAGAAGATGTAGATCGGGATCATCGGCTCGTTGTGCGTCGCATACGACGTGCCGGCCGCGATGAACGAGCCCACCGACCCCGCCTCGTTGATGCCCTCGTGCAGAATCTGCCCGACTTCGCTCTCCTTGTACGCCAGCATCAGCTCGGCGTCGACGGCGGTGTAGAGCTGGCCGAGGCGGTTGTAGATCTTCAGCGACGGGAACCACGAATCCATCCCGAACGTCCGCGCCTCGTCGGGAATGATCGGCACGATGCGCGGCCCAACTTCCTTGTCCCGCAACACTTCCTTAAAGGTGCGCACGGTCGCCATGGTGGTGGCGACCTCCTGGGTGCCCGATCCCTTTTTCAGCGCGGCGTAGATGTCGCGGCCGGGCAGCCGCAGCGCCTTCGCCTTGGTCCGCCGCTCGGGCAGGAAGCCGCCGAGGGTGCGCCGGCGGTCGAGCATGTAGCGGATCTCCGGGGCGTCCGACCCGGGGTGGTAGTAGGGCGGCAGGTAGGGATTCTCGTCCAGCTGGGCATCGCTGATCGGGATCCGCATGGAGTCCCGGAAGTGCTTAAGGTCTTCCAGCGCAAGCTTTTTCATCTGGTGGGTGGCGTTGCGTCCCTGGAAGTGTGCGCCCAGCGAGTAGCCCTTGATGGTCTTGGCCAGGATGACCGTCGGCTGGCCCTTGTGGTCGAGGGCGGCCCGGTAGGCGGCGTACACCTTGCGGTAGTCGTGGCCGCCGCGCTTGAGGTTCCAGATCTCGGCGTCGGTCATGTTCTCGACGAGCGCCTTGGTGCGCGGGTCGCGGCCGAAGAAGTGGTCGCGCACGTAGGCGCCGTCGTTGGCCTTGTACGTCTGGTAGTCGCCGTCGGGCGTGGTGTTCATCAGGTTCACCAACGCACCGTCGCGGTCGGCGTGCAGCAGGGCGTCCCACTCGCGGCCCCAGACCACCTTGATGACGTTCCAGCCGGCGCCACGGAAGTACGACTCCAGCTCCTGGATGATCTTGCCGTTGCCGCGCACCGGGCCGTCCAGGCGCTGCAGGTTGCAGTTGACGACGAACGTCAGGTTGTCCAGACCCTCCAGCGCGGCGACGTGCGCCAGGCCGCGGCTCTCCGGCTCGTCCATCTCGCCGTCGCCCAGGAAGCACCACACATGCTGGTCGGACGTGTCCTTGATGCCGCGGTCGTGCAGGTAGTGGTTGAACCGCGCCTGGTAGATGGCGTCGAGCGGGCCCAGGCCCATCGAGACCGTGGGGAATTCCCAGAAGTCGGGCATCAGTCGCGGGTGCGGGTAGGAGGGCAGCCCGCCGCCGGCATGGCTGTGCTCCTGCCGGAAGCCGTCCATCCGGTCGGCGCTCAGGCGGCCTTCCAGGAACGCGCGCGCATAGATGCCCGGCGACGCGTGGCCCTGGATGAACACCTGGTCCCCGCCGCCGGGGTGCGACTTGCCGCGGAAGAAGTGGTTGAAGCCCACCTCGTACAGCGCCGCCGACGAGGCGTAGGTCGAAATGTGGCCGCCCACACCGACTCCCGGGCGCTGGGCGCGGTGCACCATGATCGCGGCGTTCCACCGGATCCACGCCCGGTAGCGCCGTTCGACGTCCTCGTCGCCGGGGAACCACGGCTCGAGTTCGGTCGGGATGGTGTTGACGTAATCGGTTGACGTCAGCGACGGGAGGGCGACTCGCTGCTCGCCGGCTCGTTCCAGCAATCGCAGCATCAGATAGCGCGCCCGCGACGGGCCGGAACGCTCCAGCAATTCGTCGAAGGACTCCAGCCACTCCGACGTCTCTTCCGGATCGATGTCGGGTAGGTAGGAGGCCACCCCCTCGCGGATCACCCGAACGCGGTCGGGTTCGGTTGCGCCGGTGGGGTTTGTGGCCAGATCGTGGCGCACGAACTCGGTTGTCAACGCACTACTCCTGTTGTGTGGCGGAATGTGTGCCGTAATGGGTGGGTCACACCCTGCCCACCATCGTGCCGCACGGGTCTTTCGCGCGGGTAGCCGACGTCGGATAGCCGCCGGAGCTTCGCCTGGCGAACGCCAACTCGGCGTGTATGGGGCAGGTGGGCAACCCACCCGGTAACGTCAGGTTCGTGCTCATCCGGTGGGGTGCCGTCGCTCAGACGCAGGTGAAGGCTGTACCCCGGCGCGGGGCATTGGCCCTCGGGTGTGTCGCCGTGACGCTGATGGGCATCGTCGGGTGCACCTCCGTCACCAACGGCACGGCAACGCCGGACACCAAAGTGGCGCCGGCCTACCGGCAGTCGGTGTCGGCGTCGGTGTCCGCGTCGTCGGTGACTTCGAGCGTCCGGGAATCTCAGCGGCAACAGTCGCTGACCACCAAGGCGGTGCGCACCGCCTGCGCCACGCTGATCACCACCAGCAAGAACGCGATCGACAAGACCAACGAATTTGTCAAGGCGTTCAACGCGGGAAGCGGCACCGGCCCGACCGAGGGCCCGGCCATAGACGCCCTCAACGACAGCGCCACCACGGTGGGCAACAGTTTCAGTGATGCGATGTCGCAGCAGATCAAGGACGCCTTCAACGCCTACATCGACGCCGCTCGCGCGGTGGCAAACGCCATCGGCACCCACGCGGGGACCGGGGAATTCAACAAGCGGGTCGATCAACTCAACGACACGAAAAAGAACGCGGTGAAACTGTGCCTGGCAACGTGATGATGCGGAAGTATGGACCAGGTTCTGGCTGTGCGACGATAATCCCCAATCGCATAGCGCGCGGACGTTAAGGAGGCTCCACGGTGGTCGCGGCGGATCACGCCCCGAGCTACGCCCGCAAGTTGGGCATCCAACGGGACGAAGTTGTCCAGGAGTGGGGCTGGGACGAAGACACCGATGACGAGATCCGCGCCGCGGTCGAGGAAGCCTGCGGCAGTGAGTTGCTCGACGAAGACACCGACGAGGTGGTCGACGTCGTACTGCTGTGGTGGCGCGACGGTGACGGCGACCTGGTGGACACCCTGATGGACGCGATCGGCCCGCTCGCCGAAGACGGCGTGATCTGGGTGCTGACGCCCAAGACCGGCAAGCCGGGCCACGTACTGCCGGCCGAAATCGCCGAGGCCGCCCCCACCGCCGGCTTGATGCCGACCTCGTCGGTCAACCTGGGGGACTGGAGCGCCAGTCGGCTGGTGCAGCCCAAATCCCGTGCCGGGAAGCGTTGATGCTGCCCGTCGGCACAGCCGCCCCGGATTTCACTTTGCGCGACCAGAACCAACAGCGCGTCACGCTGAGTTCCTATCGGGACGCCAAGAACGTTCTGCTGGTGTTTTTTCCGCTGGCCTTCACCGGGATCTGCCAGGGCGAGCTGGACCTGTTGCGTGACCACCTGCCCGAGTTCGAAAACGACGAGAGCGCGGCGCTGGCCATCTCGGTGGGACCGCCGCCCACGCACCGGGTCTGGTCGCTGGACAGCGGCTTCACCTTCCCGGTGCTGTCGGACTTCTGGCCGCACGGCGCGGTCAGCCAGAGCTACGGCGTGTTCAACGAGGACGCCGGCTACTCCAACCGTGGGACGTTCGTCGTCGATCGGTCCGGCATCATTCGCTTCGCCGAGATGAAGCAGCCCGGCGAGTCCCGCGACCAGCGGCTCTGGACGGACGCCCTGGCGGCCTTGCGGGCCTGAGGGGACTGAAAATTTTGGGAAGTTGGCCTTCGGGCAGGTAGCCTGCCCGGGCACGGGCGCGTAGCTCAGTGGTAGAGCTCTGGTTTTACACACCAGCGGTCGGCGGTTCGATACCGTCCGCGCCCACTGATATTAATCGAGGTCAGAGGCCTACCGGGACTGCGCCGGTCCCGGCGCGCAAACATTCGTTGTGCCAAGAGTGTGCCAACGGGGTTCGCACGCTTGCTCGAATCACGGCGTGTTCTTTCAGGCCGGCACCCCGCAATTGTTCTTCAACAGCCGGTCCGCGATGCTGCGGCGGGTGCTGTCACGGGCGGCGGCCTCGCGAACTTTGGCCGCTAACCGGAGCACCATGGTGGTGCGGTCGGGATTGAACGTGCCGTCGAAGTGCAAAACAAATCAGATCGATGCGCTTGTGGCGGCCCCAATCAGTCGGTCTGCACCGAAATCACCGCCACCGAACGCAGTGCTCGACGGCGGTGCGGTGACAGAAGCGCTACGCGGCCCTTTGCGGGCGCACCTTCACAGGTACCACGCCGCGGTCGCGTCGAGCATAGAACGCGGACACGACCTCGAACACGCCGAGGACAACAAGGGACGCGCCCGTCACCACGGCGAGCGTGACGATCGACGTGAGCGGCAGCAGCAGCATGACGATGCCAGCCAGCACGGACACGATTCCGAAGAAGATATCCCAGCCACGCCCGGACGTTTCAGTGCCGCTGATCGCCGCGACCGTCGTCGCAATCCCTCTGATGATGAAGCTGATACCGATGTAGATGGCAAACAGCAGGATCGCGAACGGTTGGCCGAAGTACCGAAAGGTCAGCACCGCGAGAATCACCGACACGGCGCCGCTAATGAAGAGCAGTGCGCGACCACCACCCGATAGCTCCGCTAGCTCCGCCGCCATCGCAATAAACAATTGTGCGCCGCCGAAGACGAGCAAAGATAAACCGAACAGCACCGTGGCGACGAGGACGGTCTTGCCTGGCCACACCAGCATCAGCACGCCGAGGATGATCGCCAGCACCCCGGACCCCAGCAATACTCTCCACTTGTGCGGCAGGAGTTTCGAGGGGTCGACGACCGGTGCTTCCGGCTGCCCCACAGCAGAAGTCACGAGAACCTCCCCCTAGATCGGGGTCATTGAGTTTCGAACAGCAGTCTTCTCGGCTGACGCGTCCACCGCGTGCACCCGTCAGGACGAAAATCGCACACCTCGCTCGTCCCCGCAGGATGGCCGGCTGAAATGTTGACGGGGGACCGCGAACACGCCGACCAGCGCAGCGTTGCGGCACGCTGTCATGCCATGTCCTCGCAGGCCCACGATCCACCCTGGAATCGGGCCTGAGTAGGGGAAGCGGTCTACGTCGTTTGTGCCTAATGCTCATAGGCATGAGTAGCACCGACAACGCGCGGCGGGACCGTCTCGATCAGCGCTCGTTTCGTCTGGGCGCCGGGTTCAAGGAACAGGAACGCGACCAGGTCCTCGAAGAGCTGTCCGCGCTGGGTCCGCACCTGGCCAGGTGGGATCCGAGCGAGGTCGAAGTCGACGTGTCCGTGCGCGAGCGCGGCGGTAAAGAGCAGCGCGTAACGCTCCGCGCGTTTCTGCCGGGCTGCCCGCCGCTCGTGGCGGTTGGATACGACCGGGATCTCATGCGGTCTCTCGCCGAAGCCAAGCGGGACCTGATCACTCAGATCGATCGGCACAAGACGGAGCGTGAACCCAAGAGCAACCGTCGGCTGCGGCGCGACACCATCCGCCACCCCGGGTCGAGCGCGGGCGCGGGGTCGTGAGCAAGGACAGCCGGCCGGCGACGCTGACGCCGGACGAGCTCGCCCTTCTCGAGGCCGAGCTGGAAAAACTGAAGCGGCGGCGCGAGCGCGTGGCGGCCGACCTCGACAGCATCCGGGATACGGCCGGCGACCTCGTCGACGCCGATGCGGCGGACCAGATTGGCCTCGCCGACGAACTGACCTCGATCGACGACCGGATCGCCGAAATCAACTGGCATCTGCGCGGTGGGCGGCCCGAGTCCGAGGTGCCGGGCGCGCTTCCGGACGGCACCGAGGTGACGCTGCGCTTCCCGGATGGGGAGCTCGTTCACCTGCGGGTGGTCGCGATCGTCGGAGACGTGCCGGTCGTGGACGAGCACACGTTGGCGCCGGACAGCCCGATGGGGCTCGCCCTGGCAGGCCACCAGCCAGGGGACGTCGTGACATTCGAGACGCCGCAGGGACGACAGCAGGTCGAGCTGGTGGCGGTCCGGTATCCCGACTAAAGCCTTGGCGCGCACGTGAACTGATCAGCAGACCCTGCGCGGCCTACGAGCACTCTGAGGGGTCGGGCGCCGAGGGCTGATGCCGCCTCGGAGTTGTTATACACGTGTTTCGTAATCTGGATAGGGATTCGCTAGGCGGATAACAGTTAACCCGCAGTACACGCCCAGATAATGTCTCTGTCGCCTAAAAAACCCTGAAAGTACGATTTTTTTCATGCCGTCGGCTAACGGCAATACGTTTGCTGGGTATGCCATCCTGCGGTTGTTGGGATGTTTCGGGATGGGCGAGGTCTACTTCACCCGGTGTCCCCGTTTGGCCCGCGGTAAACCGCTCAAAATGCTGAGCACCGGCGTCTGCGCGGACGACGTCCACCGTCTGGTGACACAGACGGATCCGGCGACCGCGCCAGGACGTCTTACGTGGTGCGCGTCAACGACCGTGCGCTCCACATCCGCCGGCGACATCCCCATCGTGAAAATTGCGTTGGGGACGCGCTGGCGCGCAGGCGATCACACCTGCGGCATAAGTGATTATCCAAAGTCCGCGCGGGACGGGCTCTCGCAGAACGGAAATCCTGTCATGTTCACCGCCACCACCAGGTGCGCCGGCGTCACCAGCCATGCCGGCGTGCTGGTTACCACCCTTGTATTGCTAAGCGGCGCCGCAATTCTGCGCGGCGGTGCAGCAACGGCTGACTCAAACGAAGACGACCAATTCCTGGCGCTGCTCGCTCAAGAAGGCATCCCCGCCCTCGAAGGCGTGCCAAGCCTCGTCGACGTCGCTCATAAAGTCTGTCGCGCACTGGATGCCGGCATTCCCGCGGACCGGGTACTGGACGCGATGGTCGAGTATGCGGGAAGCAACGATCCGCCCGAGCGCTTCTACGCCCCCGGCCGCCTCGCGCGCACCGAAGCACGGTTCATCACCGCGTCGGTGGGTGCCTACTGTCCATACGACCGGAGCAAAATCACCTTCCTGGTCACCGATCCGACATCGCGATGGAACGATCCGGCGCATCGGATGTCGGACAACATCCGCAACGCGGTCAACTCGCGCGACGACCGGCGGGAGCCGCATGTGTCGCCCAGTGGCGCCCTCGCGACGGGGCCCTCCGCCGGCGAGCCGTTGGACTTCAATGTGAATGCCGCGGCGCTTGTCTCGTCGACTGGAGCGGTTCCTGCCGGAGAGGTCACCCAGCCGAACCCGCCGCAGCTTCCGGCGCCACCACCGCCGTTGGCGCACCTGGCACCACCCCAGCCGATCGCGGCACCGCCTCGGCCGCAACGGGTGCCGCCGCCGCCACAGTCGCCGCCTGTTCCCAGGGTTGCTCCGCAGCCGGGGGCCGCACCCGGCAATGGCGGCGGTGGAAGCACGGGCGGTGATCTTCCAGCGGCGCCGCCGCCGGCACCGCCCGAGGCGCCCCCGCCGCCGGCACCACCCGTGCCGCCGGTGCCACCAGCGCCGCCCCCGCCGCCCATGGCGCCGGGCTTTGTCAGGCTCGCACCCTGAGAGAGTGACTACGCTCGGCGGCCCGCAGGGGCGTTCGTGTTCACGCATGCGACAGCGGGGGCGTGTGCGGCGCCGATTGTACTCGGGAGCACTATGAACGCGTGAAACCCTTCCGCATCGACGTTCCCGACGACGTTCTCGACGATCTGCGATCGCGGCTCGCCCGCACGCGTTGGCCCGAGGCCGAATGCGTGGACGACTGGAGCCAAGGCGTGCCGTTTGCCTACACCCGCGAACTGGCCGACTACTGGGCCAGCGGCTACGACTGGCGTTCGCGAGAGGCCGCGCTCAACCGCTTCGATCAATTCACCACCGAAATCGACGGGCTGGACATCCATTTCATCCACCAGCGGTCCCCGCACGCCGACGCCTTCCCGCTGGTGATCACGCACGGCTGGCCGGGCTCAATCGTGGAGTTCCACAAGGTGATTGAGCCGTTGACCAACCCTGCCTCGGGCCGCGCCGAGGACGCCTTCCACGTCGTTTGTCCGTCGCTGCCGGGCTACGGGTTCTCGGGCAAGCCCACCCACACCGGCTGGGGCGTGGAAAAGATCGCCGAGGCATGGGAAACGCTCATGCTGCGCCTGGGCTACGACCGCTACGGCGCCCAGGGCGGCGATTGGGGTGCCGCGGTCACGACCCAGATCGGCCGCAATGTCGGCCACTGCGTGGGCATCCACCTGAACATGCCGGTCGGCCGGCCCACCAAGGACTCGCTGGCGAACCCGACCGAGGAGGAGCAACGAGCGTTGGCCGGGTTGGCCAACCACCGCAAGTGGGGCACCGGCTATTCCAAGCAGCAGTCCACCCGGCCGCAAACACTGGGCTACGGCCTAGCCGATTCGCCCACGGGACAGCTGGCCTGGATCGTCGAAAAGTTCTGGGACTGGGCCGATTGTGACGGGCACCCCGAGAACGCGGTCAGTCGCGACGAGCTGCTCGACAACGTGATGGTCTACTGGGTCACCAACACCGCCGCGTCCTCGGGCCGCCTGTACTGGGAGAGCTTTGCGGTGTGGGGCGGCGGGGACCGCGTCGAATTGCCCACGGGCGTAGCGGCTTTCCCCGAGGAGCTGCTCAAGGCGCCGCGCAGCTGGTGCGAGCCGGTCTACAACATCACCCACTGGACGGACATGCCCCGGGGCGGCCATTTCGCGGCGTTCGAACAACCGGAGCTGTTCGTCGAGGATCTGCGCGCGTTCTTCGCGACGGTGCGCTGAGCGATCAGCCGGGCGGGGCGAAGAACTCCAGCGCGATGCCGTCGGGGTCGCGGAAACTCAGCCCCGAACCGTACGGTGCATCCACGATGCCGCCGTGCTCGATGCCCAGTTCGCCCAGCCGGGTGACCCACTTCTCCAGCTCGCCGCGGTTGGCGCAGCCGAAGCCGACGTGGTCGAGGCCGACACGATGTTCGCTGAACCGTTCGTCGGGTGCCGGGTGGTCGTGCTGATGAATGCCGAATACGGTGCCGCCGTCAAGCATCCACACCTGGTGGTGGAAGCCGGCGTCGGTGTGCTCATCGAGGATCGGGTCGGCGCCGAGCAGGTTGCGGTACCACCGCCCGCTGACTTCGAGGTCGCGCACCGTGACCGCGACGTGGCTGAGCGCTGGAAACGTCATGCCGTGCCACGCTAGTCCGCTTTGCGCGGTTTGCCGACCATCGGGCCGCTGGCCGAGTACCCACCGTCCACGGCCAGCGCGGCGGCGGTGACGAAGGATGCCTCGTCGCTGGCGAGAAACAATGCGGCGGCGGTCAATTCGGCGGGTTCGCCCTACCGTGCCGTCGGCATCGGCAGGTAACCACCGGGCGGCACGTCGTCGTCGGGTTTGGCCCCGGCCAGGCCGGTGTAGGTCATCCCGGGGCAGATCGCGTTGATGCGCACGTTCGTCCTGGCGTAATCCAGCGCGGCGGATTTGGTCGTCTGCACCACCGCGGCGTTGGCTGCGGCATAGCAGGACAAGCCTTTCCAGCCGACCAGCCCGGACGCCGACGCGGTGTTGACGATGGAGCCGCCGCCCGCCTCGAGCATCGCTGGGATCGCGAATTTCATGCCGAGGAACACGCCTTTGAGATTGACGGCCAGGATCTTGTCGAACATTTCTTCGTCGGTGTCGGCCAGGGCCGCGTGCGGCCCACCGAATCCGCGTTGTTCAGCAGCACATCCACCCGGCCGAAGCGGTCGACGGCGGCGGCGACCATGCGTTGGACGTCGTCGGCGTCGGTGACGTCAACGTGCACCGGCAGCGCGACGTCGCCGAGCCGGCGGCGATCTCGCGCTCCTGCCCGCTGACGTCGGCGCAGACGACCCGGGCTCCCTCGTCGGCGAACCAACGGGCCGCGGCCCACCCGATACCAGAGCCTGCGCCGGTGATGATGGCGACCTTGCCAGCGAGACGATCCTGCGCCATCTAGACGATCCGCCGGCCCTGGCGCGCGCGGGATCGCATGTCCCGCAGGTAGAGCCGGTAACCGAAGATCCAGGCCCGGTGCGGGATCAGCCGGTCGGCCAGCCGCAGGGCCGCCAGCAGCCAGTCGAAGCGGCGCTGCCGGCCCGGCGACCAGTCCAGCCCCATCAACTCCCGGAACTCAGGAGCCAGAAACCCCGTCGTCGCGAACAGGTTGAACGGCCCCGCCAGCACCCGCAGAGGCCACGGCAGGAACGCCAACGCAGCCACGCCATGCAGATGCTCGCGCACCGGAGGGTCGATGCGCAGCTCGTCGAGGGAGCGTTTCCAGTACTCGTCGAACGCGGCCCGGTCCGGCGGCCACATCCGCTCGGGCACTTGCAGTGTCGTGCCCAACTTGCTGGCGTCTCGGTAGACCGCGTCGGCCGTCGCGTCATCCAGCGGGCCGTGCAGGAACTCGTGCTGGTCGATGAAGTACCGGTACAGGCACGCCGCCACCCACAGCTGCAACTTGGGGTCAAAAGCGTTGTAGGACATCGGGCTCGACGACGTCGACCGGACCTGCCGGTGGGCGACGTCGACTGCCGCGCAGATCAACGCACGGTCGTACTCGGTCCCGATGGTCGCCGCCGCCAGATAAGTGCCGGTGGTGCGGGCCCGCTTGAACGGATGCTTGTAGACGTTGCCGCTGTCCACCGGGCTTTCCAGCACTCCATAGCCGACGCCGGGCAACGACAACTGCATGATGACGTTCGCGGCCGGCAGCAACGCCGCCGCCGGGTTCAGCAGGTCGGCGACCCGGGTCGCGGGACGCTTCACCGCGCACCATGCCTGCCGGGACTCATGCCTTCGAGTAGACCATCGCCGGATCGGCACGATCAATGATCTCCGCGTTATATCCACCCGAGAATGGGCACGCATGGCCGGATGAGCACTGAACCTGGCAATGAAAGTCCTCCACCCCCCGACCCGCCGAACCTGTCGCCAGGCGGGAAATCGGGCGTCGTCCCGTCGGCCAGCCCCCAGATGACGCGCACCGCCGGCAAGTTCAGACACGGCTGGGGGCTGTGGTGGACGCTGAACGTCCTGATCGTGCTGGTCATCGTCGTCGTGATCGTGGCGGTCGCCTAGTCGGCGGGGACGCGGGGGTGTGAGACGCTGCCGAGGTGGTTGCGAGGCGGACCCGGATCGCGGGCGTGGCGATCGGCTATCTGGCCGACCGCGCGCTGGGCGACCCGCGCCGCGGCCATCCGGTCGCGCAGTTCGGCCGGGCCGCGGCGGCGCTGGAGAATGTGACCTACCGCGACAGCCGGGTCGCCGGGGTGGCCCACGTGGGCGTGCTGATCGGGGCGCTGGGCCTGCTGGGCCTGGCGGTGGAACGGGCCGCGGCGCGGCGCGGCCGGGTGTGGTCGCTCGCGGCGGCCGGCGCGGCCACCTGGGTCGCGTTGGGCGGAACCTCGTTGGCGCGCACCGGCCTGGACATGTCGGAGCTGTTGGAACGCGGCGACGTCGACGCCGCACGCCGGCTGCTGCCGTCGCTGTGTGGGCGCGATCCGGCGTCACTGGACGAAGCCGGCCTGGCCCGCGCGGCACTGGAATCGATCGCCGAGAACACCTCCGACGCCCAGGTGGCGCCGCTGCTGTGCGCGGCGGCCGGTGGCGTGCCCGCCGTGCTGGTGTATCGCGGCATCAACACCCTGGACTCGATGGTGGGTTACCGCTCGCCGCGCTATCTCCGATTCGGTTGGGCCGCAGCGAGATTGGATGACGTCGCCAACTACGCCGCCGCGCGGGTGACCGCGTCGCTGGCGGTGCTGCTGGCGCCGCTCGTCGGCGGATCGCCGTCGGGCGCGGCGCGGGCCTGGCGCCGCGATGCCGCCCGCCATCCCAGCCCCAACGCCGGCGTCGTCGAGGCGGCCTTCGCCGGGGCGCTGGGCGTGCGCCTGGGCGGGCCCACGCAGTACCGCCACGAGCTGCAGATCCGGCCCACCCTCGGCGACGGCCGGGCCCCGGCGGTGACCGACCTGCGGCGCGCGGTGGCCCTGTCGTCGCTGGTGCAAACCGGCGCTGCGGTGTCGGCGGGGCTAGTGGTGTACCTGTCGGGTTACCGCCGCCGGCCGTAGCGATCGGCGAGTTTGGCCTCCACGGACTGCGGTACGTCGGGCACATCGGGCGTGGGTGCCACCTCGGGCGACGGCCGGTGTTGCTTCTCCTGGCGGCGGGCACGGATCTCCGAGTAGGCGAAGTAGCCCAATCCGATCGGGGCGAGGATGCCGAACGCGATCCACTGGATGCCATAGGACAGGAACGGACCGGCGTCCAGCTGCGGCACGCCGACCACGCCGAGGCCGCCGGGCTGACCGTCGATCAGTTGCAGGTAGGGCCCGGCCAGCGGGACCTTGGTCAGCACCGCCACCTGTTCGGTGTCGATCGAATACACCTGCTGCACACCGTCTCCCACGAAGGGATCCTTGTTCACCGCGGCGGTCTCGGAGTTGCGCAGCCGCGCCGTGATGGTCACCGTCTGCGTCGGGGGGCGGGGGATGGGCGGGACATGGGACCCCTCCAGGGGCCGCACGTAGCCGCGGTCGACCAGGACGGTCGGTCCGCCGTCGACGACGAACGGCGCCAGCACCTCGAACGCCGGCTTCGAATCGATCACCCGCAACCGGGCCAGCACCTGCACGTCGGGCAGGTAGTGCCCGGTGGCGGTGACCTGGCGCCACTGGGCGCCGGGAGCCGCTGAATTCTGCTGCGGCAGTAGTGTTTTCAGCGGGACGGGCGGGGTGTTCAGCGAGGATTCGATCTGGCGGTTCTCCTGCGACGTCCTGCTGTGCTTGCCCAGCTGCCACGGTGCGAGCACCGTGAAGCACAGATAGGCGAAGGCGACCACCACCAGGGCCAGCACGATCCAGCCCGGGCGCAGCGGAAAGGGCAGGCGGCGCATCACGTGGATCCGTTCTGCGCGAGCCGCTCGTCGACCCAGTCATGCAGGCCCGGCAGCGCGGCCTCGATGACCGTGTACACGCGCTCGAAGTCCCCAACGTCGCCGTAGTACGGGTCGTCGACGTCGGGGGTGTGCGCGCCGGTGCGCGGATCGAAAGACCGCAGCATCCGGACGCGGTCCTCGTCGGCGCCCAGGTGCCGCAGCATTCGGGCGTGGTTGCGGTCCAGGGCCACCACCAGGTCGGCGCCCAGGTGTTCGGCGTCGACCTGGGTGGCGCGGTGCTCGCATGCGTAGCCGTGGGCGCGCAGCACGCCGGCGGCCCGCTCGTCGGCGCACTCACCGACGTGCCAGTTGCCGGTGCCGGCACTGCTCACTCGCACCGCGTCGGCCAGGCCGCGCCGGCGCAGCTGGTCGGCGAACATCTTCTCGGCCATCACCGAACGGCAGATGTTGCCGGTGCACACGAACGTGACGTGCAGCGGTTCGCTCGTCGCGGCGTCAGACACCCAGCGCCCTCCGTAATTCGTCGATGGTCGCGGCGTGCGTCACGCCGGATGCGGCCGCGCGGTCGGGAAAGTCGGCCTTGCCGTAACCCCAGCCGACCACCACGGTGTCGATGCCGTGGGCGGCCGCGCCGTGCACGTCGTGGCTGCGGTCACCGACCATCAGCACCCGGTCGGGCAGCGGTTCCAGCTGTGACAGGGCGTGGGCCAGCACCTCGACCTTGGCCTTGCGTGAACCGTCGGGGCTCGCGCCGGCGATGACCTCGAAGTGCTGGTCGAGCCCGAAGTGGGCGAGGATGCGCCGGGCCGTCGGCTCCAGCTTGGAGGTGGCCACCGCCAGCCGCACACCAGCGGCGCGCAGGTCCACCAGCAGCGCCTCGATCCCGTCGAAGAGCGCGTTCATCGCCCAGCCCCGGGCCCCGTACTCGGCGCGAAAGGCCGCGATCGCCTCCTCGGCGTCGTCGCCGAGCTCCATGGCCCGGAAGGTGTCGTCCATCGGCGGGCCCACGATCTGCGCGACGAGGTCGCCGGGCGGCACCGGGGCGCCGATGTGCGCGAGCGCGTGCAGGAAGCTGGCGACGATCCCCTCCGCGGAGTCGGTCAGCGTGCCGTCCAGATCGAAGATCACCAACTGCGCCCCACCCGGGGCGGTGGCGTCGCCGGGGGCCCGGCGATCGGCTGACGTTGTGCCTGTCACCTCACCATTGTCCTCGATGGGTGTAGCCGGGTGTGACGGTGTTGCTCCGCCCGGCCCGCACGGCCCACTAGTGTTTCCCTGATGGCGAGTCTGAACCTGAGCCCGCCTGCGGCGCGTTACCACGGTGATCAGGCCGTCGCGCCCGGGATGCTGGATTTCGCCGTCAACGTCCGGCACGGCCAACCGCCGGAGTGGCTGCTGCGACGGCTGGCCGAACGGCTGCCCGATCTGGCGCGCTACCCGAGCCTCGACGACGTCCGCCGGGCGCAGGACGCGGCCGCCGAGCGACACGGCCGGACCCGCGACGAGGTGCTGCCGCTGGCCGGGGTGGCCGAGGCGTTCGCCCTGCTGGGCAGCCTGCGTCCGCGGCGGGCGGCGATCATCGCGCCGGCGTTCACCGAGCCGGCCGTCGCGCTGGCCGCGGCCGGGGTGCCGGTGCACCACGTCGTGCTGGAGCCGCCGTTCGGCCTGGCCGGTGCAGCCGTCCCCGACGACGCCGACCTTGTCGTGGTGGGTAACCCCACCAACCCCACCTCGGTGCTGCACACCCGCGAACAACTGCTCGCGTTGCGCCGGCCCGGACGGATCCTGGTGGTCGACGAGGCGTTCGCCGACTCGATCCCCGGTGAGCCGCAGTCGCTGGCCGGTGACGCGCTGCCCGACGTGCTGGTGCTGCGCAGCCTGACCAAGACGTGGGCGCTGGCCGGGTTGCGGGTGGGCTATGCGCTGGGTTCCCCGGAGGTGCTGGCGCGGCTGACCGCGCAGCGGGCGCACTGGCCGGTGGGGACGTTGCAACTGACGGCCATCGCCGATTGCTGCGGCCGCCGGGCCGTCGCCGACGCGGCGGACGGGGCGGCGCGATTGGCCCGGCTGCGCGCCGAGATGGTGGCCGGCCTGGCATCCGCGGGCGCCGAGGTGGTCGACGGCCGGGCTCCGTTCGTGCTGTTCCGCACGCCCGACGCGGTCCGGATCCGAAAGACTCTGCATGACAGGGGAATTGCCATTCGCCGCTGTGATACGTTCGTCGGCTTGGACGAGCGGTATCTGCGGGCCGCGGTGCGCCGCGAGTGGCCGCAGTTGGTGCAGGCGATTTCGGAGGCGGTCACGCCGGAGAGCATCGGGGGGCAGCGGTGAGCGTGAAGCTGGCCGACGTCATCGCGGTGCTCGATGAGGCCTACCCGCCGCGGCTCGCCGAATCCTGGGATTCGGTGGGCCTGGTGTGCGGTGACCCCGACGACGAGCTCGAGTCGGTGACCATCGCGGTCGACGCGACGCCGGCGGTCGTCGACGAGGTTCCACGGGCGAGCCTGCTGCTGGCCCATCACCCCCTGCTGTTGCGCGGGGTGGACACCGTGGCGGCCAGCACCCCCAAGGGCGCGCTGGTGCACCGGTTGATCCAGAGCGGGCGCTCGCTGTTCACCGCGCACACCAATGCCGACTCGGCCCGCCCGGGTGTCTCCGATGCGCTGGCCGAAGCGCTGGGCCTCAGCGTCGAGGCCGTGCTCGAACCGGCATCGGACGCACCCGACATCGACAAGTGGGTCGTCTACGTGCCCGCCGAGAACGCCGAAGCGGTGCAGGCGGCGGTGTTCGCGGCCGGGGCCGGCCATATCGGGGACTATTCGCACTGCAGTTGGACCGTCGGCGGCATCGGGCAGTTCCTGCCGCACGAAGGCGCCTCGCCCGCGGTGGGCAGCGTCGGGAATGTCGAGCGGGTGGCCGAAGACCGGTTCGAGGTCGTCGCGCCCGCGCGTTCCCGGGCCGCGGTGCTGGCGGCGATGCGCGCCGCCCATCCCTACGAGGAGCCCGCGTTCGACATCTTCGCGATGGTGCCCCCGCCCGGCGACGCCGGATTGGGCCGCGTCGCGACGTTGGAACGTCCGGAACCGTTGCGCGACTTCGTCTCCCGCGTCAGCGCGGCGTTGCCGCGCACGTCCTGGGGAGTGCGGGCGGCGGGCGATCCCGACATGCCGGTGTCGCGGGTCGCCGTGTGCGGCGGCGCCGGGGATTCGCTGCTGGCCGCCGCGGCCGGCGCCGGCGTGCAGGCCTACGTGACGGCCGACCTGCGCCACCACCCGGTTGACGAACATTGCCGCGCCTCCGATGTGGCTCTGATCGATGTGGCACATTGGGCAAGTGAATTCCCTTGGTGTGAACAGGCCGCCGGCGTGCTGCGGTCGCGTTTCGGTGCGGAGCTCCCGGTGCGGGTGAGCTCGATACGCACCGACCCTTGGAATGTCGAGCGGGTTGGCAACGAGTCCGGGGGTGACGGGTCATGAAAGCCGAAGTGGCACAGCAGCGTTCTCTGCTCGAATTGTCGAAATTGGACGCCGAGCTGTCCCGCATCACGCACCGGGCGACGCACCTGCCCGAGCAGGACGCCTGCGAGCGGCTGCAGGTGGAATTCGAGGCCGCCGGTGACCGGCTGGCCACGGTGCGCATCGCGGTCGAGGACATCGACGCCCAGGTGGCGCGGCTCGAGGCGGAGATCGACGCGGTGCGCCAGCGCGAGGACCGCGACCGCTCGCTGCTGCAGTCGGGGGCGACCGACGCCAAGCAGCTGTCGGATCTCCAGCACGAGCTGGAGACCCTCCAGCGTCGTCAGACCAGCCTGGAGGATTCCCTGCTCGAGGTGATGGAGCGTCGCGAGGAGCTGCAATCGCAGCTGGACGGCGAGCAGCAGACGCTCACGTCGCTGGAGGCCGAGATGGCCGCCGCGCGTGAGGCGCTCGACGCCGCCGTCGCCGAGATCAGCGAGGCCCGCGAGTTGCAGTCCTCGCGGCGTGAGTCGCTGAGCGCCGCACTGGACCCGGCACTCGCCGCCCTCTACGAACGGCAGCGGGCCGGGGGAGGCGCCGGTGCCGGGCAGCTGCTGGGGCGCCGGTGTGGGGCCTGCCGGCTCGAGATCGACCGCGGCGAGCTGTCCCGCATCTCGGCGGCCGCCGAAGACGATGTGGTGCGCTGCCCGGAATGCGGCGCGATCCTATTGCGGGTCAAGGGGTTCGATCAGTGAAGGTCGTCATCGAGGCCGACGGCGGATCGCGCGGCAACCCCGGCCCGGCCGGATACGGCGCGGTGGTGTGGACCGAGGACCGCGCGACCGTGCTGGCGGAGGCCAAGCAGGCCATCGGCCGGGCAACCAACAACGTTGCCGAATATCGGGGCCTGATAGCCGGTTTGGACGACGCCCTGAACCTGGGCGCCACCGAGGCGGCGGTGTACCTGGACTCCAAGCTGCTGGTGGAGCAGATGTCCGGACGATGGAAGGTCAAGCACCCCGACCTGATCGAACTGCACGCCGAAGCCCGAAACCGGGCACGACGCTTCGAGCGCATCAGCTATTCGTGGATTCCGCGGGAGCGCAACACCCACGCCGATCGGTTGGCCAACGAGGCGATGGACGCCGCGGCCGAGGCCAACGGCGTGATCGAAAAGCCGGAACCGGCGCAACAATCCGCCCCGGTGGAAAAACCCGAACTTACGCCGTCCCCGTCGGCGCCCGGCTGGACCGGCGCACGCGGCACCCCGACCCGGCTGCTGCTGCTACGCCACGGCCAGACCGAGTTGTCGGTCCACCGCCGCTATTCGGGCCGTGGCAACCCGGCGCTCACCGAGGTGGGGCGGCGACAGGCCGACGCGGCGGCGCGTTATCTGGCGCAGCGCGGCGGCATTTCGGCGGTCTTTGCCTCCCCGCTGCAACGGGCTTACGACACCGCGGCGACCGCCGCCAAGGCGCTGGGCCTGGACGTCACCGTCGACGAGAACTTGATCGAAACCGATTTCGGCGCATGGGAGGGGCTGACGTTCGCCGAGGCCGCCGAGCGTGACCCCGAGCTGCACGGCCGCTGGCTGCGCGACACCAGCACCGCCCCGCCGGGCGGGGAGAGTTTCGACGCTGTGGCCGATCGGGTGTCGAATGTTCGTGACCGGATCGTCGCCGGACACCAGGGCGCCACGGTGCTGTTGGTGTCGCACGTGACACCCATCAAGATGCTGCTGCGCGAGGCGCTGGACGCCGGGCCCGGCATCCTGTACCGCCTGCACCTCGACCTGGCGTCGCTGAGCATCGCCGAGTTCTATTCCGACGGAGCGTCTTCGGTGCGCTTGGTCAATCAGACGGCGTATCTGTAACGTCACTCCTGCTCTTGGTTGAGTCGTGGAATCAAGCCGCCGGCCAACACATCCTTGACTTGTCGTGGCGAGAGTCGGTGCCGCACGGCGAATGACGCTTCCTTGCCGACATTGTCGACCTGTAGGACATCCTCACCGTCGATCGCGTTCAGATGCTGGATGCGGAGGGTATCGTCCTGGCCGACCGAATCGTAGTCGTCGGGATTTTCGAACTCGAGCGCCAAAATCCCGTAGTTGGCCAGGTTTTGCCAGTGGATGCGTGCGAAGGACTTCGCGATGACGACGCGCAACCCGAGGTAGCGCGGTGCGATGGCGGCGTGCTCACGCGAGGAGCCTTGGCCGTAGTTGTCCCCGGCGACAATGATGTGCCCGCAGTCGCCGGCCTGTTGAGCCCGCTCGGGGTAGGAGTCGTCGACCCGGGTGAAGCTGAACATCGCGAGCTTGGGGATATTGGACCGAAGCGGAAGAGCCTGCACGCCGGCCGGCGAGATTTCGTCGGTGGAGATGTTGTCGCCGACCTTGAGCAGCACCGGCGCCTCGAGTTCGTCTGGCAGCGGCGACAACTCGGGCAGGCTGGAGATGTTGGGTCCCTTCACGGGTTCGACGCGTTGTGCCTCCTCCGCGTCCAGCGGAGGGACCAGCATCGCCGTGTTGACGGAGTTGCGTTCGGGCAGATCGAGCTTCGGATAGTCCATCCGCTCCCGTTTGGCCCAGTCCCGCGGATCGGTGATCACTCCCGTCAGCGCCGATGCCGCAGCGGTCTCGGGCGAGCACAGCCAGACCGCATCCTCCTTGGTGCCGGAGCGGCCGGGGAAGTTGCGCGGCATCGTGCGCAGCGAGTTGCGACCGACCGCGGGAGCCTGACCCATGCCGATGCATCCCATGCACCCTGCCTGGTGGATACGCGCGCCAGCCACCACCAGATCCAGCGTCGCGCCCATCTTGGTCAGGTCGGCCAGGATCTCGCGTGACGTCGGGTTGATGTCGAAGCTGACCTGCGGGGCGGTCTGGCGTCCCGCCACCATCGCGGCCGCGATCGCGAAATCACGCAGTCCGGGATTGGCGCTGGACCCGATCACGGCTTGGGCGATCTCCTCGCCGGCCACCTCGCGAACCGGCACCACGTTGCCCGGCGAAGACGGTTTGGCGATCAGCGGCTCGATCTGCGACAGGTCGATGGTGTCCTCGACGTCATATTCGGCGTCTTCGTCGGCCAGCAACTCTGTCCAGTCGTCCTCGCGCTCTTCGGCGCGCAGGAATTCGCGCACGGCTTCGTCGCTGGGAAACACCGTCGTCGTGGCGCCGAGTTCGGCTCCCATGTTGGCGATGACGTGGCGGTCCATTGCCGTCAGCGTCCTCAGGCCGGGACCGTGGTACTCGATGATCCGGTTCACCCCGCCCTTGACGTCGTGGCGCCGCAACATCTCCAGGATCACGTCTTTGGCCGAACACCACGGGGGCAGCTCACCGTCGAGCCGCACACCCCACACCTCGGGCATCCGAATGTGCAGTGGCCGCCCCGTTATCGCGAGCGCCACCTCGAGACCGCCGACACCGATCGCGAGCATGCCCAGCGATCCCGCCGCCGGAGTGTGGGAGTCGGAGCCCACCATCGTCTTGCCGGGGATGCCGAAGCGCTGCATGTGAGTTGGGTGCGAGACACCGTTGCCCGGTTTGGAGAACCACAGCCCGAAGCGTTGCGCCGCGGTGCGCAGGTACTCGTGATCCTCGGCGTTCTTCTCGTCGCCCTGCAACAGGTTGTGGTCGACGTACTGCACGCTCACCTCGGTGCGGGCGCGATCGAGCCCGAGCGCCTCGAGTTCCTGCATCACCAGCGTGCCGGTCGCATCCTGGGTCAGCGTCTGATCGATGTGGATCGCGATCTCTTCTCCCGGGGACATCTCCCCGGACTCCAGATGCGAGCTGATCAGCTTGTGAGCGACGGTCATGGCCATACCCTGAATTACCCCGGTACGGCGTGTTCTAGCACGGTTCGATGCCCGGCGTTCGTCGCCGGACCGGTGTTCAACGGGCCACAGTGATGGCGCTTTCCGGACAATTCTGCTCGGCCGTGGCGGCCTGCGTTTCGAGCTCGCCGGACACCTTTGCGACGAGCACCAGGCAGTGCCCGGCCTCGTCGGCGTCGAAGACGTCGGGCGCCAGGGTGTAGCAGCGTCCGTGCCCGGTGCACCGGTCGGGATCGACGGCGACGTTAGTCATCGGCGCCGTTCTCCCCCGCAAGCGGGCGGTGCCCCCACCTCGTCGCTTCGCTCTGCATCGTCCCCGGCGCGACTCATGACACCGGAAAGACCAGCGGCAACGACTCCACCGAGCGCAGCGCGGCGGTGTACGTCAGCTCGGTGCCGGGCTTGATCTGGTAATCCGGGATGCGACGGTGGAATTCGCGCAACGCCACCCGAAGCTCCATGCGGGCCAGGTGCGAGCCGAGGCAGCGGTGCGGCCCGCCGCCGAAAGCCCGGTGCCGGTTGGGGTTGCGGGTGAAGTCCACCAGCTCCGGGTCGGGGAACTCGGCCGGGTCGGTGTTGGCCGCCCCCAGTAACGGGCTGACCCGCTCGCCCTTGCTGATCGGACACCCGCCCACCTCGACGTCCTGGATGGCCACCCGGGCGACGCCGGGCACCGGTGTCTCCCAACGCAACAACTCCTCGACCGCGCTGGGCAAGACGTCGGGCTGCTCGACGAGTTGATGACGGTGATCGGGGTGACGCGCCAGATACACGAAGAAGCAGTCGAGCGAGTCGGTGACCGTGTCCAGTCCGGCGATGAGGAACAGGAAGCAGATGTCGAGCAGCTCCTCGCGCGACAGTGGTTGGCCGGCCTCGTCTTTGAAGTTGGCCGCGATCATCGCGGACAGCACGTCGTCGCGCGGGCTGGCGATGTGGTCGTCGATCGCGCGGTCGAAGTACTCGTAGATCTGTTGGGCCACGCCGGCGGCGCTCTCGTGGCGACGGTCGTAACCCGAGTCGCCCTCGGGGCGGATAACGCCGTCCTTCCACACCAGGAACTGGTCGAGGTCGTCCAGCGGCAGGCCGAGCAGCTGCAGAAAGACGGTGCAGGGCAGCGGCACCGCGAACTCCGTATGGAAGTCGCACTCGCCGCGGTCGGCGAAGCGGTCGATCATCTCGTTGACCAGTTCGGTGACGCGTGGTTCGCGCCGGGCCATCTCCCGCGGAGTGAACAGCGGATCGAGGATCCGCCGGTACTTCGCGTGCTCGGGCGGGTCGATCTGCAGCGGGATCAGCGGACGCACGTTACCTAGGTCGACCGCATCCATGTTCGACGAGAACAGCTCAGTGTGTTTGAGCGCCATTTCAATGTCGGCCAGGCGGCTGAGAACGACCGCCTGCGGCGACCGGAACACTGGGGTGGTTTCGCGCAGCGCCTTATACATCGGTTGCGGCTCCGCGAGCCCCGTGACCGTTTGGTCGACGAAACTTTCGGCTTCTGTCATGCGGTCAGCCTGGCACCGGCGTGCCTGTTGGGCAATGGTCCAGGGCGGATCAACTATGCAGGTGGAGCCGCTCGCCGTGCGCTCCGAAGATCACGATGGCCTCCACCGGCCCGTCCACCACGCCGAACCAGTGCGGCGTCCACGTCGAGAACTCGACGGCTTGGCCAGGGTCGATGGTGAAGTCGCGCTCGCCCAGGATGAGCCGCATCCGGCCGGAAAGCACATACATCCAGTCCTGGCCCTCGTGCACCGGCAGGTCGGTGGGCGGGGTGCGGCGACGCGCGCTGACCCGGACCTTGAACGCGTGCAGGCCACCGGCGGGGCCCTGGCGGGTCAGCGGCCAATAGGTGACGCCGTGGTGGGTGTGCGCGGAACCGCGCACCCGCGGGTCGGGAGTGGGCGGCGTCTGCAGCAGTTCGTCGGTGCTGACTGACAGGGCCCGGGCCAGCCGGGGCAGGTGATCCAGTGCCAGCCGGCGTTTCCCGGACTCGAGGCGACTGAGCGTCGAGACGTCGATGCCGGCGCGCTGGCCGACCTCCTGCAGCGTCAAGCCTCGCTGCACCCGCAGTTCGCGCAGCCGCCGGCGCACCAGAAGATCGATGTCTGGGGTGGATTTTGCCTGCATGGCAATTCAGCTTGGCAAAGCCGCGCCGGGTAGGCAAGCTCGCGGTGTGGACAATTCGTGCAAACCTGATGACGCCCAGCGGTTCTGGGAGGAGCGCTACCGCTCGGTGGAGCGAGCGTGGAGCGGACGGGTTAATCCGCGCCTGGCCGAGGTGGCCGCCGGCCTGCCGGCGGGCCGGGCGCTCGACCTGGGCTGCGGCGAGGGGGCCGACGCGCTGTGGCTGGCCGAGCGCGGCTGGCAGGTGGTGGCCGTCGATATCTCCGCCACCGCGCTGCAGCGCGCCACCGAGGCCGCGTCGGCACGGAACTTGCTCGCACACATCGACTTTCAGCGACACAACCTCAACGAGAGCTTGCCCGACGGGAGCTTCGACCTGGTGTCCGCGCAGTATCTGCACTCGCCGGCGCGACTGGAACGCGACGGGGTGCTGCAGCGGGCGGCCGAACGGGTGGATCGTGGTGGGGTGCTGTTGATCGTCGACCACGGGGCGCCCCCGCCATGGGCGGAGCATCACGATCACCACTTCGCCGGTTTCGAGGAGGTCCTGGGGTCGCTGAACCTGGACGCGCCGCGGTGGACGCGGCTGCGGACCGAGGCCGTCGACCGCGAAATGGTCGGCCCGAACGGGGAAGTCGGGACGATGGCCGACAACATCATGGTGTTGCGGCGAACGGGATAGTCCGCCGCCTATGCCGCGTCGTGAAAGATCAACCCCATCGCGTAGCGCTCACCGGAGCGAACGACCGAGACGCCGTGGCGCACCGGCGCCGCGGACCACCCCCGGGCCGACGGCACCGGGCGCTCCCGGGTGGTGAAGACATACCCGTGTCCCTGCGGCAGGTGCGTTGCCATGCCTCGGGATTGGGCCCGCAGCCGTTGTTCGACGAGCAGGAACTCGCCGCCGGTGTAGTCGGTCTCGGGGTTGCTCAGGTTGATGACGACCTGGAGCGGGAAAACCAAGTCACCGTACAGATCCCGGTGCAACGCATTCCAGTCGCCCGCACCGTATTTCAGCATCAGGGCGGTCGACCTGCTCTGACCTGCGGCGTGACAGGCCGCTAGCCAATCGTCGAGGCGGTCCGGCCAGGGTGCGTCCCGACCGAGCTTGCCCCACCAATCGCGCGCTATCGGCAGCAGCCGGGGATAGAGGGCCTGCTTGAGCTCTTCGATCGGTTCGGGGTAGGGCGCGTGAAAGTAGCGGTATTGGCCGGCGCCATAGCGTTTGGGCGCCATGTCGATGGTCGACCGGAACAGGTCGTCGTCGGCGTAGAGCTTGCGCAGCCGGGCCGCTTCACCCGACGTGACCAGCCGTGGCAGCAGCGCGCCGCCGTACTCGCCGACCGCGGTGGCGATGGCGCCCCAATCGCCGATGTCGACACGCTTTTTCCATCGGTCCATCAGGTCCACGATAGAACCGCGCGAGCCATAGTTGCTGGCCCCAGCATGCCGCAGGTAGTACCGTAGTTCGT
Source organism: Mycolicibacterium vulneris (assembly GCF_002104765.1). Lineage (GTDB taxonomy): Bacteria > Actinomycetota > Actinomycetes > Mycobacteriales > Mycobacteriaceae > Mycobacterium > Mycobacterium vulneris. Next base: position 32,442 of record NZ_NCXM01000024.1, on the reverse strand, counting down.
CGCGGACGAGTTGGCCGGGCGGCCGCGGACCGTCACAAGCGGTTCGAGGAAAGTCCGGACTTCACAGAGCAGGGTGATTGCTAACGGCAATCCGAGGTGACTCGCGGGAAAGTGCCACAGAAAACAGACCGCCACCCTCGCGGTGGTAAGGGTGAAACGGTGCGGTAAGAGCGCACCAGCATCCCGGGTGACCGGGGTGGCTAGGCAAACCCCACCCGAAGCAAGGCCAAGAAGGCCGCACCTCTGGTGCGGCCGCGCAGGCGTTCGAGGGCTGCTCGCCCGAGCCTGCGGGTAGGCCGCTCGAGGCACCCGGTGACGGTGTGTCCAGATGGATGGTCGCCGCCGCGTCGCCGTTGCTTATGCGCGGCGGCGGGGAACAGAATCCGGCTTACAGGCCAACTCGTCCGCCTTCTAATGGCCCGCTTTGCGGACCGCCTTGGCGAGTTCGCGCAGGGTGTCGTCGAGTTCGTCGCGGCAGCGGTCGGCCAGGTCGGCCTCCCGCTGATACAACAGGCCGTAGGTGAAGGTGTCCTCGCCTGCGGCGTGCGCGATCTCGGCTTCCTGACGCAGATGCTCGCGGCTGACGACGCTGTCTTGATGGTCACCGAGCAGCGACTGGACCGCCTTGGCCTGTTCGGACACCTTCGCCGCGCCGGTGGCGGAGGCCGTGTAGCGAAGTCGCTTGGCGCGCTTGCGGATCCGGTGGATCGCCTCGTCGCGTTGGTGTTGGTGGTCCGGGTGCTCGCGGTCGACCTGGGCGGCGGCCTTCTGGGCCTTGCGGACCTTCTTGTAGGCGGCCTCGATGGTCACCGGCGGCTGTTCCTCGGCCGTGGCGGCGCCCGGGGTCTCGGCCGCTATCAGGTCGAGGGAGTCCAGCAGGCGGAAGTACCGCTGCGAGCGCATGGCGATCAATGACCGGCGCAGCCCGGTCTGGTAGCGCCGCCGGGCGCCCCCGACCAGGCGTTCGCGCACCGGTCCGCGCACCAATTCCGGTGCGAGCCCGTCCAAGTCGCGTTCGTATCGCTCGGCGAGCACCTCGGCGTCGCGCGCCACGCCCAGGATTCCGGCGAGCTCACGCAACTCGTCCAGGACCCAGCCCTCCTCGGGCAGCCCGAACGACTCCTGGTAATCCCGCAGCAGGCTGCGCAGCTTGCGGGTGGTCACCCGCATCTGGTGGATGGAGTCGTAGGCGTCGGCGCGTACCGCGCGATCCCACACCACCAGCTCGCGGATCTGCTCGGCGATCGCGCGCTGCAGCGGGTCTTCGGACGACGTGGCGCCGGTGGGCGGCGTGCCGAGCACCCGCGCCAGCTTGGAGCCGTGACCCGCGGGCGCGGCACCGGCGTCCAGCAGCCGGTTGCTCAACCGGTTCAGCAGCTCGACGCCGGCCGTCCCGTTGGAGAGCCCGCTCGCTTCGAGTAGCTCCAATTCCCACTCGCGCCACTCCTGTTCGGTGGGCGAGTCGGTGTCCTCGGATCCCCGCGTCGACCACGCGGTGACATGGTCGTTGCTGAACTCGGCCAGCGCGGTGCCCGCGGAGTCGTACAGCACCTGGCTTTCGCGCCGGGTGGTGATGCGCGCGACGGGCTGCAGCGGGCGGTCGCGGACGATCGCCAGCACCACGTCCGTCAACTCGTTGGGCACGGAGTCGTTTCCGTCCGATGCGTCCAGCGGTAGCCGGACCTCGGTGCGGGCGTCGGGACCGGACGGCAGCTTCAGGTGCCATCCCGCGTCGGAGCCACCGGTGCGGCGGCGCAGGGTGATCTTGTTGCGCGCCAAATCGTGTATGGGCGTATCGAAGTACGTCGCATCCAGGGTTTGCGCCGGTGACTTCTCGACGTGGGCGACCGCGGCGATCCCCTCGAACGAGGGTGACACGGTGGATTCGACCACGTCGAACTTGCGCTCGACCTCGAGATGACGCGAGGGTTGCGGCGCTTTTGCAGGCATCTTCGGCTCCATTGAGGGCGCGTTGGGCGCGTCGCCGCGGCGGCGAACAGATCGGATGGGAAATGAGCACCCATAGCCTGCCACACCGAAACGACGAGGCCGGCGGAGATCGGCCGGCGAGTGGAGCGCCCGTCGCGGCGGCCCTTAGGGCGGCGGGGGAGGAGGCGGCGCGTCGTCCTCGGGCAGCGGCGCATACGCGGCCGGCGGCGGGACATAGCGTTCGATGTTGTCGGCGATGTTGCTGCACCCGCTGACCGAGATACGCCGGCCCGCGTTCACACACACGGTCGCCTCCGCCCGATCGGCGGAATGGCTGGCAACGACAATTGCGGGAGTTGTGGCCATGCCCGAGAACACCAGCACTGCGGCAAACCAGCGGCGCCGAATCATCTGCGGTCTCCTTCCTGCCACCCGTAAAGCATTCTGCCCTCGCGGCCCGGCCGACGGGCCCAGATCGAAGAATCGCTCCGTATTCCTTTGCCGGTGATTAGCGCATGCGCGGCGAGAAAACCCCTTATGGTTTGCGGTACCGATAACCGCCGCGGTTGCGGATGCGAAGACGAAGGAGCGTTTCCATGGTGTCTTTTGTTCACCTGGCGGCCCGAGTTGTGGCCGGGGCAATGGCGGCCGGTGCGGTCAGTGTGGCAGTGCTGTTCGCGACGGCGGGTTCGGCCGCCGCGGACTGGCCGATGGACGATCCGGAACCGGCGCCCTCGTCGCAACCGAATTGCACGGCGGCCGATCTTGCCCAGGTCTCGTCGGGCGTGGCCGCGGCGACGTCGGCGTATTTGTTCACCCACCCCGACGTCAACGCGTACTTCACCAGCTTGAAGGGGCAGCCGCGCGACGACATGCGTGCGCAGCTGAAGCAGTACATGGACGCCAACCCGCAGACCCACGCCGACCTCGAGGGCATTCGCCAGCCGTTGACCGACTTCCAGAATCGGTGCCGCTGAGCGATCGCCGTCAGCCGGCCGGTCGTGGTGGCGGTTGTTGCAGGTGCATCGCCAGGTCGCCCAGCTCCAAAATCGTCTGGATCTCGGTGTCGCGGAATGGCCGTCCATCGGGGGCCAGCAGGTCGTGAAACCACTCCTGCGGCATCGCGGGATCCGGGTTCGGGTGGTCCCAGGAATCCCACGGGAAAAAGGTCTGCGTTTTGCCGGCGACGAATCCCCAATTGAACGCGCCGACGCCGGCCCGCTTCGCGATCGGCAGGATGGACTGCACCGTGCTGCCCAACGGCCGGGCCATGTACTCGGTGCACAGGATGGGCCGGCCCAGCGGGACGAGCTCGCCGATGCGTCTCTCGAACTCCTCCGGGCCGGCGTAGCAGTGGAACGTGATGACGTCGGAGTTGTCGAGCTGGATGCTGCTGATGACACTGCGGCGTCCCGGGTCGGCCCACTCGCCGTGCCAGACGCCACTGGTCAGCGGCTGGCAGGGATCGACCAACCGCGCCCACTCGAACACCTGGGGCAGCAGCTGGGCGACCAGGTCCACCTTGTCTTTGCGCTCGACCGAGGCGTAGGCGTTCGCCGGGTTGTCCGGCTCGTTCCACAGGTCCCAGCCCAGGATGCGGTCGTCACTGCGGAACTGCGTTAGCACCCCGGTGACGTAGCCGCGCATGGTGCGCAGGTAGCCGTGATCGTCGAGGCGCGCCGCCCCTGGACTCTGCACCCAGCCGGAGTTGTGGATGCCCGGCCGCGGCGCGCGCTGCGGACCGGCCTGGGGGAACGGGTCCCAGCACGAATCGAACAAGACGAACAGCGGTTTGATGCCGAGGCGGGCGGCGATGTCGACGAATTGGGCGAGCCGGCCCTGAAACCCGCGGGAGTCCTGCGCCCAGAGCTGGTCGTGCAGGAAGACCCGTATCGCGTTGAACCCGTTGGTCCGCGCCCAGCCCAGTTCGGTATCGATGCGCCGGGGGTCGAAGGTTTCGCGCTGGAACATCTCCAGCTGATTGATGGCGTTGGAGGTGATGTAGTTCGCGCCGACCGGCCAGCCCTGCGCCTGATACCAGCGGTTGGCCCGTTCGGGCGACCAGCGGCTTGCCTGCGGCGAGGTGTTGGGCGGTTGCGCCGAAGCGCGTGGTGTCTGGGCCAAAGCCATGCCTCCCGTCGCCAACAGCGACAAAGCCAACACCGTTCGACGGTGCACGAAGGCACCGCGATTCCCCCGGTCGATGTGGTCCACCTCTGCTCGTCAGAGTTCGGTTCGTCTCTGCGAGCCATCGTACATCCCTGTACCGCAACGCTTTTCAGCGGTTTCACAGCGACAGGGATAACGCGTCGACCAGGCGTGTACCTCAGACCGGCGACGTGACCGGGCAAAACACCGCCACCCATCGAGACGGCTCCGTTACCGACGGATCAGAAGCAGTGCTCGTCGGCGGGAAAGACCCCGCCGGCCACCTCTTGCGCATATTGCGTTGCGGCCCGGCGCAATTCCCCACCGATGTCGGCGAACCGCTTGACGAAGCGGGCGGCCTTGCCGCTGCTCATACCGGCCATGTCCTGCCAAACCAGGACCTGGCCGTCGCAGTTGGGTCCGGCGCCGATGCCGACGGTCGGGATGGTCAGCTTGCCGGTGATCTGGGTGGCCAGTTCGGCCGGCACCATCTCCATGACGACGGAGAACGCGCCGGCCTCGGCGACGGCGATCGCGTCGTGCACCGTCTGCTCCGCGGCGTCACCGCGGCCCTGCACCCGGAAGCCGCCCAGGCCGTTGACGCTCTGCGGGGTGAACCCGATGTGCGCCATCACCGGGATGCCCGCGGCGGTCAGGCAGGCGATCTGCTCGGCCACCCGCTCACCGCCCTCGAGCTTGACCGCGTGCGCGCCGCCCTCCTTCATGAATCGGGTGGCGGCGGCCAGTGCGGCGGCCGGCCCGGCCTCGTAGCTGCCGAACGGCAGGTCGGCGACGACCAGCGCGTGCGGGGCACCCCGCACCACGCCGCGCACCAGCGGAATCAACTCGTCGATCGAGACGGGCACTGTGGTGTCGTAGCCGTACACCACGTTGGCCGCCGAGTCACCGACCAGCAGCACCGGGATGCCGGCCTCGTCGAAAATGCGGGCGGTCGAGTAGTCGTAGGCCGTGAGCATGGCCCACTTGTGGCCTTCCGCCTTCATCTTCTGCAGGTGGTGGGTGCGAATCTTGGTCCGCGGCTTTTCGGGCTGCGCAGGCGAGTTGGCACCGTAAACGTTGTGCTCAGACATCATTGTCCCTAATGGTGGTCGGTTCGATCCTCGTGGCCGCTACGGGTCCCCGGGTTCGTCGGACTACTCGATTCTGCCATTTCTTTCGCGCAGTTGCATCGCCGCGACGGTGTGAGACATACCATGCGCGCATGCAGCGGCTGAGTGGACTGGATGCCAGCTTCCTGTACCTGGAGACCTCGTCACAGCCCATGCACGTGTGCTCGATCGTCGAGCTGGACACGTCGACGGCTCCGGGCGGCTACAGCTTCGACCGGCTGCGCGACGCCCTTGCGCTACGCATCAAGGCGATCCCGGCGTTCCGCGAAAAGCTCGCGAACAGTCCGCTGAATCTCGACCACCCGGTCTGGGTGGACGACGACAAGTTCAACATCGATCGCCACCTGCACCGCATTGCGGTCCCCGCGCCGGGAGGGCGGGCCGAGCTCTCCGAGATCTGCGGCCACATCGCCGAGCGGCCGTTGGACCGCGGCCGGCCGCTCTGGGAGATGTGGGTCATCGAAGGCGTGGCCGGCACGGACTGCCACCGCGACGGGCGGCTGGCGGTGATGACCAAGGTGCACCACGCCGGCGTCGACGGGGTGACCGGTGCCAACCTGATGTCGCAGTTGTGCGCGACCGAAGCCGACGCTCCCGCCCCGGAGCCGGCCGAGGGCGTCGGCGGGGCCCACGGTTGGCAGATCGCGGCCGGTGGGCTGGTCCGCTTCGCGGCCCGACCGCTGCACCTCGCCAACGTGGTGCCCGACACAGTCTCGTCGGTGCTCGCCACCGTGCGACGGGCGCGCGAAGGCCTCGCGATGGCCCGTCCTTTCGCGGCGCCCCGAACCGCGTTCAACGCCAGGATCAGTGACCGCCGCAACGTTGCTTATGCCGAATTGGATCTCGACGACATCAAAGGGGTGAAGAACCATTTTGGCGTCAAAGTCAACGACGTTGTGATGGCATTGGTTTCGGGTGTGCTTCGCCAATACCTGACGGACCGAAACGAATTGCCGGATTCGTCGCTGGTGGCATCCGTCCCCGTTTCGGTGCACGGCAAATCCGACCGGCCCGGCCGTAATCAGGTATCGGCGATGTTTTCCAGTTTGCACACCCAGATCACCGATCCGGTGGAACGGCTGAAAGCCATCGCCAAGGCGAATTCGGTTGCCAAGGAACACAGTTCAGCCATCGGTGCGTCACTGCTGCAGGATTGGTCGCAATTCGCCGCCCCGGCGGTTTTCGGCATCGCGATGCGGATCTACTCGAGAACCCGATTCACCGATAGCATGCCCGTGCACAATTTGGTGGTCTCCAACGTGCCTGGACCGCAGGTTCCGCTGTACATGCTGGGCTGCGAGGTCAAATCAATGTATCCGTTGGGGCCGATATTCCACGGCTCGGGACTCAACATCACCGCGATGTCGCTGCACGGCAAACTCGACATCGGGCTCGTCGCCTGCCCGGATCTGCTGCCGGACTTATGGGAGATGGCCGACGAGTTCGCGGTGGGCATGGAGGAGCTGCTCGCGGCCGCGCGGTAGCCGGGCGTCGGTGCCGCCAATCGCCGATCTCAGGTTTCCTCTGGCAGCATAGGTTGGCATGGGCCTGTCTCGTCGCGCCAAGATCGCGCGCACGCTGCTGATCTGGACGTCGATGGCTGCCATCGCGCTGCTTCTGGCGGGCTGCGTGCGCGTCGTGGTCGGACGCGCCGTCATGTCCGGGCCGAAGCTGGGCCAGGCGGTGGAGTGGACGCCGTGCCGGGCCGCGAACCCGAAGGTCAAACTCCCGGCCGGCGCACTGTGCGGCAAACTGGCCGTGCCGGTCGACTACGACCACCTCGACGGCGACGTGGCGACGCTGGCCATGATTCGTTTCCCCGCGACCGGAGACAAGGTCGGCTCGCTGGTGATCAACCCCGGCGGGCCGGGGGAGTCCGGCATCGAGGCGGCGCTGGGCGTCGTCCAGTCGTTGCCCAAGAAGGTGCGCGAGCGATTCGACCTCGTCGGCTTCGACCCCCGCGGGGTCGGGGCGTCGCGCCCGGCGGTCTGGTGCAACTCCGACGCCGACAACGACCGGCTGCGCACGGAGCCCAACGTCGACTACAGCCCGGCGGGCGTGGCCCACATGGAAGACGAAACCAAGCAGTTCGTCGGCCGCTGCGTCGACAAGATGGGCAAGGACTTCCTGGCCAACGTCGGGACCGTCAACGTCGCACGGGATCTCGATGCCATCCGCGCGGCGCTCGGTGACGAGAAGCTGACCTACCTCGGCTACTCCTATGGCACCCGGATCGGCTCCGCGTATGCCGAGGCGTTCCCGCACAACGTGCGGGCGATGATCCTCGACGGCGCGGTGGACCCCAACGCCGATCAGATCGAAGCCGATCTTCGGCAGGCCAAGGGATTCCAGGATGCGTTCAACGACTATGCCGCCGAATGCGCGAAGCAACCGACCTGCCCGCTGGGCACCGACCCGGCCAAAGCGGTGGACGTCTACCACAGCCTGGTCGACCCGTTGGTCGACCCCAACAACCCCATGGTCGGCCGGCCGGTCCCGACGAACGACCCACGCGGGCTGGGCTACTCCGACGCGATCATCGGCACCATCATGGCGCTCTACTCGCCGAACCTGTGGCATCACCTGACCGACGGCCTGTCCGAACTCGTCGACCACCACGGTGACACCCTGCTCGCCCTGGCCGACATGTACATGCGCCGCGACTCGCACGGTCATTACAGCAACGCCACCGACGCGCGGGTGGCGGTCAACTGCGTGGACCAGCCGCCGATCACCGACCGCGCCAAGGTGGTTGACGAGGACCGCCGCTCCCGCGAGGTCGCGCCGTTCATGAGCTACGGGCAGTTCACCGGCAACGCCCCGCTGGGCACCTGTGCGTTCTGGCCGGTGCCGCCAACGAGCAAGCCGCACACCATTTCCGCGCCCGGCCTGGCGCCCACGGTGGTGGTGTCGACGACCCACGATCCGGCCACCCCGTACAAGGCCGGCGTCGATCTGGCCAACGAGCTGCGCAGCTCCCTGCTCACCTACGACGGCACCCAGCACACCGTGGTCTTCCAGGGCGACGGCTGCATCGACAACTACATCACGGCGTATCTGGTCAGCGGGTCCATCCCGCCCGACGGCGCCAAGTGCTGACGCGGCAGGGCGGCAATCAAGCTGTGCCCGTAGGGCTCTGAGACCAAGGCGTAACCGTTTCGCGCTGTCACGGGTACCCGGGGCTGCAACGATGACAGCCATGTCGCGCCTGAGATCCCTGAGCTCGGCGCTGTTTTCATTCGGGTTGCTGCTCGGTGGTCCCTGCGTCCTCGCGCCGCCCGGGGCCGTCGCCACGCCGGAACCCGGCGCCGGGCAGACGCCGGGCCCGAATCCGCCGTCGGCCGCGGTGCCGCAGGGCTGGGGAAGTTGCGGCCAATTCGTCGATGACACAAGCGAAGTCCCCACCGCACAGTGCACCACCGTGTCGGTGCCGATCGACTACAGCAACCCCGGCGGCGGGCAGGCCAAGCTGGCGGTGATCCGGGTACCCGCGACGGGCCAACGGGTTGGATCGCTTCTGGTCAATCCCGGCGGTCCCGGCGGTTCGGCGGTCGACATGGTGGCCGCGATGGCCTCGAACCTGGAGGACTCTCCGGTCCGGCGCAACTTCGATCTGGTCGGCTTCGATCCGAGGGGAGTCGGTCACTCGACGCCTGCGCTGCGCTGCCGGACCGACGCCGAGTTCGACGCGTACCGGCGTGAGCCGATGGTCGACTACAGCCCCGGCGGGGTCGCGCATATCGAGCAGCTCTACCGGCAGCTGGCCCAGCAGTGTGTCAGCCGGATGGGCGCGGCGTTCCTGGCCCACACCGGCACCGCCTCGGTCGCCCGCGACATGGATGCCGTCCGCCAGGCGCTGGGCGACGACCAGATCAACTACCTGGGCTACAGCTACGGCACCGAGTTGGGCACCGCCTACCTGGAGAAGTTCAGCAACCACGTGCGCACGATGGTGCTCGACGGCGCCATCGACCCGACCGTCGGGCCGATCGACGAGAACGTCAACCAAATGGCGGGATTCCAAACCGCTTTCAACGACTACGCCACCGACTGCGCCCGCTCGGCGGGCTGTCCGCTGGGCACCGACCCGACCCAATTCGTCAACCGGTACCACGCGCTGGTCGACCCGCTGGCGACCAAGCCGGGCCGCACCGCGGACCCGCGCGGCCTGAGCTACGCCGACGCGACCACCGGCACCATCAACGCGCTCTACACGCCGGCGCACTGGAAATACCTGACCAGCGGCCTGCTCGGCCTGGCGCGCGGCACCGACGCCGGTGACCTGTTGTTGCTCGCCGACGACTATGACGGGCGCGACAAGAACGGGCACTACGCCAACGACCAGGATGCCTTCAACGCGATCCGCTGCGTCGACGCGCCGAATCCGACCGACCAGGCCAGCTGGGTGAGCGCCGATCGGCGCATCCGTCAGGCCGCGCCGTTCCTCAGCTACGGCCAATTCACCGGAAACGCTCCCCGCGATTTATGCGCGCTATGGCCGGTGCCCGCGACGTCGGCGCCGCACGCCGCACCGCCCATGGCCGCCGGCAAGGTCGTCGTCGTCTCCACCACCCACGATCCGGCCACGCCGTATCAGGCCGGCGTGAACCTGGCCCGCCAGCTGGGCGGCCCGCTGATCACCTACGACGGCACGCAGCACACCGCGGTGTTCAACGGCCACCAATGCGTGGACAACGCCGTCGTCCGCTATCTGGTCGCAGGCACACCACCGCCGGCCGCCTATCGCTGCCAGTCCTGACCAGCACCGGCCCCCGCCCGCCGCTCGGGGGACGAAATGATGCGTCCCGCCGAGCGCAGCGATGCATGTCATAGCTTTTTCACACGGCTTTTGGATCACGGTGAGAGCTGGACATGGCCCCGCGGTGGAGGCTGGGGCGGAGGCGGCGGTGCAGGAGGCGGTGCAGGCGGCGGTGGTGCGTCCTGTTGCGGTGCGGGTCCTTGTTGCCGCGGCGGGGACAGCGGTTGCTCCGCCCGGGGTGGGGCCGCCGCGACGGGCGGCTCGAGCGGCTTAACCGTTGGTGGTGGCGGGATCTGGGGCGGATCGGGCGTGAGCTCGCCTACCGGAGCCGGCTTGATTAACGCGGTGAGCACGATGCCGTGTGCGCTGAATGCCCGAGCCGCCGGCAGCTGTGGCGTGCCGGCCACGATCGGGGGCATGCTTAGCAACGCCGCGATCACCGCACACGCCGTCGCCTGAAGGGGCGCGCTCCGATGCTGCCGTCGCGCCATGCCGCTCAGCTGCGGGTTCGGGCGAAAGCGCTGTGGTGATCGATGATGACAACCGGTTATGATGTCGATCATTGCAGGCGCCAGCCACCTCCGCTGTTACCGTTCGGTATCCAATAGATGAGATCTGCCGAGCTGGTGACACAAAGAAACGAAAATTCTGCCGTGCGCGTCCGAATCGCCCGCCTCGCAGAGGCTCTGGTCAACACTTCGGTGCTGCTTGCCGCCCCAGTTATCTGCGCCGGCGGCGCGGGGGCCGACCCGAGTCAGGACGCGCAATTCGTGGCGTTGCTCGCCCAGCAACAGATTCCGGCCACCGATAACGTGCCGGGGCTCGTCTATCGAGCCCGTGAGATTTGTGGCGAACTCGATCACGGGTCCTCGGTCCAGGACGCCGTGGACGAGGAAGTGAACAGGGCGTACTCGGAAAATCCGTCCCTACGCATAGTCTCCGATCGCGTCAGCCGCACCGCGGTCAAATTCGTCACCGCATCGGTGGACGTCTACTGCCCGAGCCATCAAGGCGAGCTCCCGTAGCGCCGACTGCGTTCGTTTGCGCCTACCGCTGCCAGTCCTGACCAGCGCCCGGCAAGCTTCGCAATGCTTCTGAGCGGGCATCGGTAACACAGAGCTATCGATGGTTAGCAAATCTGCAGACTAACGGTTCTACCTGCAGGAATGCCGATCAAGTGTCAGATAACACGCCCGCATAGCATTCAAGTGTAGGATAACGATATGAAATCGAGTTTGCTGGACTTGCGGGAGCTGTTGGCGTCGTGGCAAATCGTGCTACGCGCCCAACGCAAGTCGCCGCAGACGTTGCGGAGCTACCGGCTCGGCGTCGAGGCGTTCCTCGACTACTGCCGCCAACAGGACATCCCGCCGGAGCTGACCAAGGCGGCCGTCACCGGCTGGCTGGCATCCCTGGCGAGCAGTGAGGCCGCGACGGTGCGGCTGCGGCTGACCGCCGTGAAGCTGTTCGCCAGGTGGCTCGCCACCGAGGAGGGGTTCGACCCCGATCCGATCCTCTCCCTCAAGCCACCGAAACTCGACGACCGCTCGGTGCCCGACCTCAGCGAGGACGAGGTGCGCAAGCTCATCAAAGTGTGCGAGGGCACCGAGATTCGGGATCGGCGGGATAAAGCGATGCTTGTGCTCCTGGCGGAGACCGGGGTCCGGGCCGCCGAACTGTTGGCGCTCGACATCTCCGACGTAGATGTGGAGCTGTGCACGCTGCACGTGGTGAGAGGCAAGGGCGGCCGGGGGCGCCGTGTCCGCTTCTCGCCGGGCTGCGCCGCAGTCCTCGATAGTTACTGCCGTACCCGACGCCGCGCCGGGCAGCCCGCAGACAGCGGGCCGCTGTGGGTGAGCGCCAGGGGCAAGAGGCTCTCCTACACCGGCCTGGTAAGCACACTCAAAAGCCGCGCAACGCAGGCCAAAGTCAACAACTTTCATGTTCATAGGCTGCGTCATACGGCCGCGGTGCGCTGGCTGAAAAACGGGGGCACTGAGACCGGGCTGATGGCGCACGCGGGCTGGACCGACAACACTATGGTCGGTCGCTACGCGAAGGCCGCCGTCGAACAGCGAGCCGCCGCCGAGTTCGACCGCCTCAACCTCGGGCTGGGGGAAGTGTGAGCAATCCGGTGCACCTGAGCCGTGAGGAGTTCGACAAGAACAAACAGGACATCCTCGATGCTCTTGATGCACTTCTGCTTAACCCTAAAAGCCGTAGGCGATTTCGTGATCTAGAACTGTACGAAAAGACGACCGGAGAATTACTCGCCGAGGTATTTCACATCCGGTTCGGCACGGTAGTGGTCCACCGTTCTTACGGGCGGGTCTCGCTGGTCGGCAACGCCCCATTCTTCAGGCAAGGTGCCAGCCAGGACGATTTGATCGTCGCCCCCCTCACAGGCGATCCCCTCAGCGCTTTCACATCGTGAGTGCCAACTCGTCCAACCGCAGCATTTCCGGCGGAGACATCGAACAGTGGCTAAAGGAGGGCAAAAAGAGCCACGCCATTGACCAACCCACGCTCGATAAGCGGCCCAGGACGCTAGAGCAACAGATGGCCGGGTGGCTCGCCGACCACGTTGAAGACATCGCAGCCATCCCAAACGCCGGCGAAATCTACCGCGGGGTCAAGCAACTCAGGGACGACATATTGCGTGTCTTGAACGGAGAATAGGCACAGCGCTGCTAGGCTATGGTTTCGTCATACGGCTGAGACCGTGAACGCTCGCATTGGTTGGGCAGCGAGCCGCGACCCGAAGGGGGAGCGGCAGCCATACCCGCATCAGAATTTGAGAAGTCCCAGCAGCATCGTGTCAACGCGCACCGTTCCTGGGCGAACATAGTAGATCGCACGAAGCGAACAGCCCCGGCGCGCGCAGCGCTTAAGCGAAGTTCCTTCGTGAAGCCGATGGCGACCCTAAGCGCGCTAAGGCGCTACGCAAGGCTTACTACGCCAATCTCGTGTTGAAGTCGGTTCAGGCCCGTCGCCGACGCAGCGAGCACCGCAAGGCTGTTGAAGAGGCCCGTATCGCCAAACTGATTGGCGTCGGCGAATGACCACCTCAAACTCAATGGGGCCGCCGGGAGGGGAAGGGGCCGCCCGACCACCACAGAGGGACGGCCATCCCACCACATTTACCAACCAACACTCGACCGCGTTTCGCGGCCGTGGCTCCAATTGGCGTGGGTCGCGGGGCGCCTGGCAGCGAAAAAACCCGGATTTTCCTGTTTGCTTGAAGGGTCACCGCGACGTTGAGGACGCCGAAACTCAAGGGGCTGAACCGGATCCGCCGATCTCGCTTTGGCGCCAGTCACGGCGAACGCCGGCCGTACTCGACCAGGGCGGTGACGTCGTGCGTCTCCCACCCATCCTGAGCCACTCGGCGGTAGGCGTCGCGCGCGGCCTCGGTGACCGGCAGCGGTGCCCCGCTGCCCTTGGCGAGGTCTAAGAAGAGCGTCACATCCTTGGCGCCCTGCACGGTGCTGAACCAACCGGCGTGATTGGGGTCGAAGAAGACGTCGATGCGGTTGCGCAGACCCGCGGGCATCATCGGCGACTCGCGCAAGATGGCCGCCAAGGTCGCGTCGTCGACACCCGCGGCGCGGCCCGCGCGTATGGTCTCGGCGATTACCGCCAGCTGCACCAGCAGCATCTGGTTGTTTAATAGCTTGATGACCGCCGCGGTCTGCGGGTTCTCGCCGACATCGAGTGCCCCGGCGAACGCCTGCCACAGCGGTAGCAGCGCCTGACGGGCTACGGCCGGGCCGCCGACGATGAACTTGGCCGCACCCGAGCGCAGGGCCTGCGGCGCCCCGAGGATCGGCGCGTTGACAAACCGCTCACCGTAGGCGTGCGCGAGAGCAGTGATGACATCGGGAGCCACCGTGCCGGTGTTGACCACCAGGGTCTGTGCCCAGCTCGCTCGCGCCTCACCTTGGGGAGTCGCCACGTCGAGGGTGCTCCGGTCGTCGGCCAGGCACAGGAACACGGCATCACAGTCGTCACCGAGGTCATCCGCAGAGTCCATGACCGTGGCTCCTTGTTCCTGGAGTGCACCAGCCCGGCCAGCGGTCCGATTCCACACGCTGACCTGGTGACCCACCTCGAGCAACCGCTCTGCCAGCGCGCGCCCCATCCTGCCCAGCCCGATGACCGCTATCCGCATGGACTGCTTCGTTTTCATTGTCCGCCTCCAACCGATGCGGTCGCCTCACCCTTGTAGGCCTCGTAGCCGATATCGTCGAGCGCACCCACCCCGGAGAAGAAGTGCAGGACCTGGCTGTCCACGGTGCTCACGTTGCTGATCTCATGCCAGTTTCCGCGCGGGATGACAAGGACCTGTCCGGGCGACACCTCGACGCGGGATCCCGGCGCGCCGAGGAACTGCACTACACCGCTCAACGGGACGATGACCATGTCAGCGTAGGGGTGCCGGTGCATGTGGTGGACGAAACCGGGCGGGAACGTGATTTGGTCGAGGACCACGTCATCCGTGCCGGTGAGCGCCTTGCTGAGCAGGTGGCGGTTGACCTGGTGGCCGGTGATGTCCCACCTGGTGAATACATGTGGCTCAACCTCACCGATATTGAGCAGCTTCACTTCTGACATAGCTTCCTACCTCCTCTCTAATGCGCCTTTGCGTCATGAGTGCCTTCACACCGGTGGGCTTGCGGGCGATTTGTCGGCCCGTGTATTCCGGTTGCTTTAAGCATCACGCCACAACCTGATCCCGTCCAACGAATGTTGGAGATGAACTTGGTCTGCCAGAAACATTCAAGCCAACGACGACATCATCGTCGCGCCTGGCTGCCGCGTCTGCTCGAGGCTGTGGAGTCGTTGCGGCAGGTGTTCTCGTCGCGCTCAGCCAGCAGCCGGTCCCGCGCATCGGCCAACGTGTGAATCACGACCGCTGCCAACGTCTCCCAACCAAGAGACCTAACCGCAGCCAGGCGCCGTTGCCCGGCAACGGCGCCTGATGCGGATTGGCGGAAACGAGGCGCTATCAAATTCCGCAAGCCTGCGGAATTTGACAAGGTCGATGCGCGTCTCAGGCTGCGGCTCAATCAATTCGACACTCACTCGGCACCCCCTTCGCTAGCCGCAGGCGGAAGAAAGTCTTCGAGGGGGCGTTTGAGGCAGGCACCGCACACCACGGCTGTGCCGTCGAGGGATAGTCGGGCACCCGCGGCGTGCGCGGCCGAGATCGCGATGGCTGTCGAGCCGCCCGCACCGGCATCCCGCTTGCAATAACCGCACGAGTACTGCTGCCGCGGTTGTAATCGACGCGGATGAAGGCGGTCCGGTGCAGCTAAGGATCAACACGCAACGGCGCAGTTCACCCCTCGACTCTGCCGCCTGTTGTGCAGGCGCCTTGCGAGCTGCGGCGCGGACCGGGATTTTGGTAAATGTTCCCGGCCCGCGCGCTCCCGTCCCGGTTAGAGCCTGCGGTAGCCACGGTCGTAACCGGCGAGGTAGCCCGACCGGTGAGCGTTCGCAACGGTTTGCTCTAGAACCCGATCAGCCCGCCTCCTGGCGATTTCGTTTTGCCAGCGGCGACCGATCCAAATCCCGGCAACGAAGATCGCGACTTCGTGGAGAACGATGACCAGGAAGGCGATTACGAAAATGATTGCGACGAGTTGGTTCACTTTGCCCTCTTCTAAAGACGCGCTTAAAGAAGAGGGGCCGGACCCCTGCGCCCCTGCGCACATGGGTGCGCGGTACTACCCTCACCGCGACGGCGGGCCCGCAATATGCAAACCGCTGGACTTCTACTCTGAAGCCCCTTCGACCGGAGGTCCGGCCTGCGCGTATACCCGCGGCCAGATCTCTCAACCACACAAAGCTTCCATAATTTCTAGGCAGCTAACAACTTGGAGGTGTTGAATGGGCAACACCTGCCTGTTAGTAGGCGACGAAATAGGAATCGCCCGAACTAGTTTCGCGTCATTCAGCAAGGGGCTGAGTCAGGCGCACGTGTTCACGACGGCGGGCACGACCCAGGACCGCCCCCAACCTCTACGCGACGACCACCGCGGCCGCGATGATGGCGGCGTACCCGTGAACCACGCCCCGCAGAACGGCTAAAGCGCAATGGAGACAACGAAAGAAGCAGGTGGATTGTCATCTTGTACAATGTCAAAGTTGACAATCGCGGTGAGTCTGTAACGCCATGGCTACAGACGCTTCCGGCGCATCGTTCGCCAAAGGCCTTGGGGATGTGCGGGTGTCCACCATATCCGACGTGATCTCGCCTTCGGCGATGCCTTGCTCGATGTCTTCGGCGAGGAGCCGGGAGAGTTCGTAGAGGGCGATGATGGAGTTTGGTAAATTCCGCAGGCTTGCGGAATTTGATAGCGCCTCGTTTCGGCCAATCCGCATGAGTTGTCGGGCAACCTGATCGTTGATTCCGATCTACATTGTTCCGACGCAGCCCATCGCGTTCGGGTTCCCAAGAGATTTATCCTCCTCTACATGGCGAAGCGCAGCCCGGAGGAGTATGCGGAGATGAGCCGCGCGGTGGAGGCCGGCGAGTACACAGTGAACGGCCCGTTGGAAGTGTTCGCCCGCAGCTCAGATCCGAGCGCCTACGAGATTGACGCCTGGCTGGACTCCGAGGAGATCACCCCCGCCGACGTGCGCGACGCCACCCACTTCCGGCGTATCCGTGCCGCGGTGACCGGCGACGCCGCCCCGGCCGAGCTACAGGCGGCGGTGGCGGCGGCCCGCGACGTCGGCGACAGCTGGGCGATTATCGGCCTAGCACTAGGGATTAGCCGCCAGGCCGCGGAGCAGCGGTACGGCACCACGCATAAACCCGACGAGGGAGGGGACGAGTAATTGCACGTGGACGAATACGGGTGGGGTGACGCTTCGGTGAGTTTCCCCGACTGGAGTGGCACTGCACAGCTCGACGAGAAAAAGACCGGAGACGTCGATGTCTACACGCTCACCGGCATCGACATCGACGAGTGGCAGATCATTGGTCTCGACTTCGGAGCCGGTGAGTCGGGTCCGCATAACGTTCATGTCATCGCGGTGCCGAGGTCGGAGTGGGGTCAAAGCCCGCCATCGGACCTATCGCATGTTAAAGCGGTCGACATTCAAATCCACAACGGAATCGACCCTTTTGACCTGCTTCGGCAAATCACACACCTCCTGGAGATGCGGTTCCGCATCCGCGCAGTCAAGAACTCGACCATCAGCATCAACGATTTCTGGACGAGCCACCCCAGGACTAGAGGTTGCCCCCGGTGGAAAGAGTCCGGGGGCAACCTATTTGGTTCGACGCGTGCGTCGCCGGTCCGGTTCCCAGCGCAATTAGTTGAGCGCCGCGGCGACTACACTGCCGCGCTATGCGACGCGTGGTCGTGGATTCCAACGCGATTGACCCCCTCATCGACATTCCTGGCGCCTACGAGGCCATGCGTTCATCGATCGAACAGGGGCAACTTGAGGTGCTGTACACCCACGTCAACATCGACGAACTCGCCGTGGTTCCCGACGAGGACCGCCGAGCACGCCTCCTTTTAGCGCTCGCCGCGTTGGGGAATCTCGTCCCAACCGGCGCGCGCGTCCTGGACTTCTCCCGCCTTAACTGGGCTCGCTTCGGAGATGACCGGGAGGCCCTTGAGGAATTTCGATCCGGCAACATTGATCACACCCGTGATGCTCTGATCGCTGCCACGGCCCAGTACGAGCAGTGTGAACTCGTGACCAATGAGCGTCGGCTTACGAATCGTGCTCGCGCGCGTGGACTCACAGTAATCACGACGGAAAAGCTGCTCAAGGACCTGGGCTTCACGGTCTGATCGTGGTACTGGCGGGGGCATGACGCCGGCCGAAAAGCTCAGGTGCCCGCTTTGGACACCTGAGTGTTGTGCGGCGTGTTTCAGATGAAGGTGTCGGTGCAGCGCGACCAGCAGTCGATCTCATCGGCGGCGGCCTGGAGCGCCTCGGCAAACGCGAATCCTTCCGCGGCCAACTCCGGGTCTGTGATGCCGTCTATCTCGGCCGTGTTGAGCAAGCTGTAGGCGTGTTGCCTTACCGCCGCCGCGCCGAAGTCGGTGCTCTCAGACATGTCGTCGAGGGGCGCCACGGTTACCCACCGGTGGGGTACCGTCCCGTCGGCGCATTGCTGGCCGACGATATCGACGCTGCAGCCGCCCGCGGTGCGGCGGGTGCCGCCGAACAACCGCACCAGCCGCCCGTCCTTGCCGGGTAACCATTCTCCGACGCGAGTCGCGTCGGCGGGCACCCGAATGTTGAGTCTGGGGCCGAACTCGTTCACGTTGGTCATAGTGGCACTGGTCCGTCGATAATGAGCACGGTTGGCATAAATGTGGCCCTCCTTTTTCGACCGGCGAGGGACGTAGCGGACTGTAGGATAATCCCCCGCACAGCGCTCGCAGACGACCACGTATTCACAGGTCAGCGCACAGCACTAGCGTCGGTGTAACACAGAGTTAACAGCCGTTGCATACTGTTCGAGTTATGGATCGACAGAAGGAATTCGTCCTCCGCACCCTCGAGGAACGAGACATCCGCTTCGTTCGGCTGTGGTTTACCGATGTGCTCGGTTTCCTCAAGTCGGTCGCCATCGCCCCGGCCGAACTCGAGGGCGCCTTCGAGGAGGGCATCGGCTTCGACGGCTCCTCGATCGAGGGCTTCTCGCGGGTCTCGGAATCCGACACCGTGGCCAACCCCGACCCGTCCACCTTCCAGGTGCTGCCGTGGGCCTCGCCCAACGGCCACCACCACTCGGCGCGGATGTTCTGCGACATCACCATGCCGGACGGATCGCCGTCGTGGGCGGACCCGCGGCACGTGCTGCGCCGCCAGCTGCAGAAGGCCAACGACCTGGGCTTCTCCTGCTACGTGCACCCCGAGATCGAATTCTTCCTGCTGAAGCCGGGCCCCGACGACGGCACGCCGCCAGTCCCCGTCGACAACGCCGGCTACTTCGATCAGGCCGTCCACGACTCAGCCTCCAACTTCCGCCGCCACGCGATCGAATCCCTGGAATTCATGGGCATCTCGGTGGAGTTCAGCCACCACGAGGGCGCGCCCGGCCAGCAGGAGATCGATCTGCGCTTCGCCGACGCGCTGTCGATGGCCGACAACGTGATGACGTTCCGCTACGTCATCAAGGAGGTCGCCATCGAGAACGGCGCCCGCGCAACCTTCATGCCCAAGCCGTTCGGCCAGCACCCCGGCTCAGCCATGCACACCCACATGAGCCTGTTCGAGGGTGACGTCAACGCGTTCCACAGCCCCGACGACCCGTTGCAGCTCTCCGACGTGGGCAAGTCCTTCATCGCCGGGATCCTCGAGCACGCCTCGGAGATCAGCGCCGTCACCAACCAATGGGTCAACTCCTACAAGCGACTGGTCGGCGGCGGCGAGGCGCCCACCGCAGCGTCGTGGGGTGCGGCCAACCGGTCCGCCCTGGTGCGGGTGCCCATGTACACGCCGCACAAGACGTCGTCGCGGCGCGTCGAGGTCCGCAGCCCCGATTCGGCGTGCAACCCGTACCTGGCCTTCGCGGTGCTGCTGGCCGCCGGGCTGCGCGGAGTGGAGAAGGGCTACGTGCTGGGACCGCAGGCCGAGGACAACGTGTGGGACCTGACCGCCGAGGAACGCATCGCGATGGGCTATCGCGAGCTGCCGACGAGCCTGGACAGCGCGCTGCGCGCCATGGAGTCTTCCGAGCTGGTCGCGGAAACCTTGGGGGAGCACGTCTTTGACTTCTTCCTGCGCAATAAGCGCACGGAGTGGGCCAACTACCGTAGCCACGTCACCCCGTACGAGCTGAGCACCTACCTGTCGCTCTGACCCGGATCGGGCGCCGATCAGGCTGAACGCCGGCGGCTTGCGCTACGGTCGTGGGCGTGACCAAACCCGCGACGCAGCGCCCCAGGCTGCCCAGCGTCGGCCGGCTCGGGTTGGTCGATCCGCAAGCGGCCGAACGCATGGCGCAGCTGGGTTGGTACGACCACGACGACCAGGCCCACGTCGACCTGCTCTGGTCGTTGTCGCGCGCGCCCGATCCCGACGCCGCGCTGCTCGCCCTGGTCCGGCTGTCGGAGAACCCCGACGCCGGATGGGATCAGCTCAACGCCGCCCTGCTGGCCGAACGTCCGCTACGCGGCCGGCTGTTCGGCGTGCTCGGCTCGTCGCTGGCCCTGGGTGATCACCTGATCGCGCAGCCCGAGTCCTGGAAACTCTTGCGCGGCAACGTCACGCTGCCCACCCACGACCGGCTGTGCGACATGTTCACCGAATGCGTCGACGAAGCGCTGAAGGCGCCGGGTTCGGCGATGGTGCGCCTTCGCACGCTGTACCGCGACCAGCTGCTGGTGCTGGCCGCGCTGGATCTGGCCGCGACGGTCGAGGACGAACCGGTGCTGCCGTTCACCATGGTGGCGGCCCACCTGTCGAACCTGGCGGACGCCGCGCTGGCCGCCGCGCTGCGGGTAGCCGAGAACAGCGTGTGCGGCGACCGGACGCCGCCGCGGCTGGCGGTCATCGCGATGGGCAAATGCGGTGCCCGCGAACTGAACTACGTCAGCGACGTCGACGTCATCTTCGTCGGCGAGCAGGCCGACCCGATCACCACCCGGGTGGCCGGCGAGATGATGCGGCTGGCCTCCGAGGCCTTCTTCCAGGTCGATGCCGGGCTGCGGCCGGAGGGGCGCAGCGGGGAACTGGTCCGCACCGTCGAGTCGCACGTCGCCTACTACCAGCGCTGGGCGAAGACTTGGGAGTTCCAGGCGCTGCTGAAAGCCCGTGCGGCGGTGGGCGACGCGGAGCTCGGGCAGCGCTACCTGGACGCGCTGATGCCGATGGTCTGGGTCGCCTGCGAGCGTGAGGATTTCGTGGTCGAGGTGCAGGCCATGCGCCGCCGGGTCGAGCAGCTGGTGCCCGCCGAGGTCCGCGGCCGCGAGATCAAGCTCGGCAGCGGCGGATTGCGTGACGTGGAATTCGCCGTGCAGCTCCTGCAGCTGGTGCACGGCCGAGGCGATGACTCGCTGCACGTGGCGTCGACGGTCGACGCGCTGGCCGCGCTGGGCCAGGGCGGCTACATTGGCCGCGAG
Source organism: Mycolicibacterium vulneris (assembly GCF_002104765.1). Taxonomy (GTDB): domain Bacteria; phylum Actinomycetota; class Actinomycetes; order Mycobacteriales; family Mycobacteriaceae; genus Mycobacterium; species Mycobacterium vulneris. The sequence goes on along the minus strand of NZ_NCXM01000024.1, from coordinate 11,374 downwards.
GACGCGGCCAACCTGACCGCCTCCTACGAATTCCTCCGGCTGCTCGAGCACCGGCTGCAGCTGCAGCGGCTCAAGCGCACCCACCTGCTGCCCGAGGCCGACGACGAGGAGGCGGTGCGCTGGCTGGCGCGGGCCGCCCACATCCGGCCGGACGGGCGCCACGACGCGGCCGGGGTGTTGCGCGAGGAGTTGCGGCACCAGAACCTGCGGGTGTCCCAGCTGCACGCCAAGCTCTTCTATCAGCCGCTGCTGGAATCGATCGGCCCGCCCGGGCTGGAGATCGCCCGCGGCATGACCTCCGAAGCCGCCGAGCGCCAGCTGGCGGCGCTGGGCTACGAGGGTCCGCAGACCGCGCTGAAGCACATGTCGGCCCTGGTCAACCTGAGCGGGCGGCGCGGCCGGGTGCAGTCGGTGCTGCTGCCCAGGCTGCTGAACTGGATGTCCTACACGCCGGACCCCGACGGCGGGCTGCTGGCCTACCGGCGGCTCTCCGAGGCGCTGTCCGGCGAAAGCTGGTACCTGGCCACGCTGCGCGACAAGCCCGCCGTGGCCCGCCGGCTGATGCACGTGCTGGGCACCTCGGCGTACGTGCCGGACCTGCTGATGCGCGCGCCGAGGGTGATTCAGGACTACAGCGACGGGCCGTCGGGCCCCAGACTGCTCGACACCGACCCCGCCTCGGTGGCCCGCGCGCTGGTCGCCGCGGCCAGCCGCTACTCCGACCCGGTGCGCGCGATCGCCGGGGCGCGCACGCTGCGACGGCGCGAGCTGGCCCGCATCGCGTCCGCCGACCTGCTCGGCATGCTCGAGGTCACCGACGTGTGCGGGGCGCTGACCTCGGTGTGGGTGGCGGTGTTGCAGGCCGCGCTGGACGCGATGATCCGGGTCAACCTGCCCGCAGACGGTAAGGCGCCGGCCGCGATCGCGGTCATCGGGATGGGCCGGCTGGGCGGCGCCGAGTTGGGTTACGGGTCCGACGCCGACGTGATGTTCGTCTGCGAACCCGCGCCCGGCGTCGAGGATACCGCGGCGGTGCGCTGGGCGACAGGTGTCGCCGAACAGATTCGGGCGCTGCTGGGGACGCCCAGCGTCGATCCGCCGCTGGAGGTCGACGCCAACCTGCGGCCCGAGGGCCGCAGTGGTCCACTGGTGCGCACCCTCGCGTCCTACGCCGCCTACTACGAGCAGTGGGCGCAGCCGTGGGAGATCCAGGCGCTGCTGCGCGCGCACTCGGTCGCCGGCGACGCGGAGCTGGGGCAGCGGTTCCTGCTGATGGCCGACAAGACGCGGTATCCGGCCCACGGGGTGTCCGCCGAGGCGATGCAGGAGATCCGGCGGATCAAGGCCCGTGTCGATTCGGAGCGGTTGCCGCGCGGCGCTGACCCCAACACGCACACCAAGCTGGGCCGCGGGGGGCTGGCCGACGTCGAATGGACCGTGCAAATGCTGCAACTGCGGCACGCGCACGAGATTCCCGCGCTGCACAACACCTCGACGCTGCAGTGCCTGGACGCGATCGCCGCGGCCGACCTGGTGCCCGCCGACGAGGTGGAGCTGTTGCGACAGGCCTGGCTGACCGCCACCCGGGCGCGCAATGCGCTGGTGCTGGTCCGCGGTAAGCCCACCGACCAGTTGCCCGGGCCCGGACGCCAGCTCAACGCGGTCGCCGTGGCCGCGGGCTGGCCGACCGATGAGGGCGGGGAGTTCCTGGACAACTATCTGCGGGTGACGCGACGGGCAAAAGCGGTGGTGCGCAAGGTGTTTGGAAGTTGAGTCAGGAGGCTGGCGCGTTGGACGCCATATTCGAGGTGCTCAGCGCGGCGGAGGCCGATCGCGTGACCGCGCTGTACGCTCCGCTGGCCGACGCGGTCCGCGAGCTCGTCGACGCCACCATCCGGACCGAGGCCGACGACGACGTCGTCGCCGAGGCCAAGCGGGCGATCGAGGCCGTCACCGCGTCGCTGCGGCAACGCACCCGCCCGCTCGGGGTGAGCTACCGGGTCAACGGCCGCCCGCTGCCGCTGGGCAACGCCGCGATCGGCGTGTGCAACCCCATCGCCCCGCCGATCGTCGTGCACCACGATGGCGACGGGCGCTGCTGGAGCGAGTTCACCCTCGGCTCGGCCTACGAGGGTCCGCCCAAGCTGGTGCACGGCGGCGTCAGCGCCCTGGTGCTCGACCACATGCTCGGCGAGGCGGCCAGCGAGGGGCTGTCCAAGGCGCGCTTCACCGGCACCATCACCGTCAAGTACCTGCGCGGCACCCCGCTGGGCCCGCTTCGCTGCGAGGCGTGGGTCGACGGCAAGGAGGGCCGCAAAGTCTTTGCGCGCGGCATTATTTCGGATGCCGCCGGCGTCACCGTCGAGGCCGACGGGGTCTTCATCGAGCCGGCCTGGGCGCAGGAGGCGCAGTGAAGTTCTACATCAGCAGCGCCTTCCTGAACACCCGCGAGATCATCGAGCTCGCCAAGGCGGCAGACGAGCTCGGCTACGACGGGATCGGCATCCCCGACCACGTCGTCAACCTGGAGACCCTGGACACCCCGTACCCGTACACCAAAGACGGGGAACGACGCTGGCAGCCCTTCACCGACTGGCCCGATCCCTGGGTGCTCGTCGGTGCGCTGGCTCAGGTCACCACGCGGCTGCGGTTCGTCAACACCGTCTACATCCCCGCGATGCGCAACCCGTACTCGGCGGCCAAAGCCATTGGCACCGCGGCGGTTCTGGCGTCCGGCCGGGTGGAGCTGGGCATCGGTGTGGGGTGGTGCCGCGAGGAATTCGCTTTGATGGGTGAGCAGTTCGAGGCCCGCGGCAAGCGCACCGACGAAATCATCGACTTGATGCGGGCGCTGTGGTCGCCGGGCTGGACCGAGTTCGACGGCCAGTTCTACCAAGCCCCGCGGCTGGAGATGCAGCCCACTCCGCCACCGATACCGGTGTATGTCGGGGGGCTCAGCGACATCGCGCTGCGCCGCGCCGCCCGCAACGACGGTTGGATCGGCGACCTGATCAAGTCCGAGCGGGCCATCGAGGCGGTCGGCCGGCTGCGGGAGATGCGCGCCGAAAACGGTTTGAACATGGACGATTTCACCATTCTGACGCCGCTGACCGACGCGTTCACCACCGCCGACTATCAGCGCGTCGAGGACGCCGGGATCACCGGCATCATCACCATGCCATGGATGTTCTACGCCGGGCCCGATGCCAGCCTGGACGACAAGATCGACGGCATGCAGCGCTTCCGCAAAGACCTCGCGCTCGACGGCTAGAGGACACCTAATTCGACGCCTCCGGGCACCTAAACGGCGGCGAAGGCACGCTCGCGCGGCGCCCCATCACCTATGTTTCGGGAATCCCTGCCCCGAACGGAGTCCAGATGCGCCCCACTGTTTGCATCGCGGCAGCGGCCGTCGCAGTGGTGACGGCGGCGTGCGGTGGTTCACCGTATGTGGGCTTCTCGACGACCACGGGTGGGAACCACACCAACACCGTCACGACCATCGTGTCGCAGGCCACGACCGCCGCCGCCGTCGCGTATCTGCGGTCGCTGATCCCGACGCCGGCGACCACGAACAGAACCGACGGCCCCGATCCCATTCATGACGGCGGCATCCGTTCGCACTTCTTCGTCAACGGGCCGCCGGCCGACGTGATGACCGCGTACAAGGCCGCGCTGTTGAGCATGAACTGGACGCTGATCGTCGACAGCGCAGGTAACGGACCGGGCGGCGGCGGGGCGACGTATACCGCCAGAAATGGCAACGCCTTCGGGGTCTTCACCGGAGGGGGCTTCGGCAGCACGACGGACATCGACGCCTGCGCGTGGCCGTCAGCGCCCGCCGACAAGGACTGTGCGCGCCGCGGATAACAGCCGAGGCAGCAAAATGCGAAACCACCCGCGCGGCAATCTCCACGCGGGTGGTTTCGTCAACCCGACTCGGACGTGGTAGTGCGGCGCGAACTACCCGGTTCAGCCGAATGGTTTGGCTTTCATTCTGACCCGACTGGGCGGTGGACGCTGCGCGCGGTAGCAACCGACGCAGCGTCGAGTTCGGCACGCAGTCAACCACATTCAGACCGCAGAGTCAGGTCGACCGGAGGCCCGCGTTGACGCTGTTGGTGATGCGCTGGTAGTCACGCCCGGCAGCTTGCCATCGTTTGTTCTCGATTTTGTTGAGGGTGCTCATATTTCGGGAGGGCGTTACGTGCGGTCGAGGGATGCCAGTGTTTTTCGTTGAACAGATTTCAATCTCACATGTGAGGCCGCGGTTTTCGTGGGCGATTGGCGTAGCCGCTGACGTGTCCGCAGGGGTCGCTTGCTGAGATTTTCAATAGGCACTGGTCAGTGTGGTTACAGACACGGCGGGCAGTGGTACTTTTGACTGGATCCCGAGTTGGCCAAGCAAAACATGCGACGTCAACGGGACGAGGAGATGTGGTTATGAACCTCAAACAATTCACGGCAAAAGCAACCCTCGTCGGCGGATTGGGCTTAGCCGCCGTCGGACTTGGTATTGGAACGGCGATTGCAGATCCGCCGTCTCCGCCACCGGTACCCGCACCGCCGCCCGTTCCGGGCGCTCCTGGCGTTCCGGACGCCCCCGGCGTTTCGGATACGCAAAATGGCGTTCCGGCCGCGCCGGCCGCACCCAACGCGCCGGCCGCACCCACCGCGCCGGCGGCACCTAACGCGCCGGCGGCACCTAACGTGCCAGGCGCGCCGGGCCAGCCTGTAACGCCTTAGCCAGTAGAAGAATTCGGCGTTCTTATCGTCGTCGAGCTTGGACACATGTCTCGGCGAGCTCGACGCTGGCCGCGGCTCGGGTTCAGAACACCGAAAACCGTCGTGGCCGTGCCATTTCACCGATGCGTCGAGTTGAGTCTCGTTCAGGAGTGGTTGACATCGAGCATGACGAGAAGTTCGTCTAGGCCCGTTTCAGCATGGCCGACGCCCAAGATGAAAACACCCGCGTGGCGATGTGCCACGCGGGTGTTTTCGTCAACCGACCTAGACGTCGTAGTACAGCGCGAATTCGTAAGGGTGCGGTCGGATCTGGACCGGCAGGATCTCGTTTTCGCGCTTGAAGTTGATCCACGTCTCGATGAGGTCGGGCGTGAAAACGCCGCCTTCGGTGAGGTATTCGTGGTCTTCTTCGAGCCGGTCGATCACCGCCGACAGCTGCGTGGGCGCCTGCGGGATGTTGGCGGCCTCCTCCGGCGGGAGCTCGTAGAGGTCCTTGTCGACCGGCGCCTGCGGCTCGATCTTGTTCTTGATGCCGTCCAGGCCGGCCATCAGCATGGCCGAGAACGCCAGGTACGGGTTGCCCGACGAGTCGGGGCAACGGAACTCGAGCCGCTTGGCCTTCGGGTTGGTGCCGGTGATCGGGATGCGGACACACGCCGACCGGTTGCGCTGGCTGTAGACCAGGTTGATCGGCGCCTCGTAGCCGGGCACCAGGCGCTTGTAGGAGTTCACGGTGGGGTTGGTGAACGCCAGCAGCGACGGCGCATGGTGCAGCAGGCCGCCGATGTAGTGACGGGCGGTGTCCGACAGGCCGGCATACCCGGTCTCGTCGTACATCAGCGGGCTGCCGTCCTTCCACAGCGACTGGTGGCAGTGCATGCCGGAGCCGTTGTCGCCGAACAGCGGCTTGGGCATGAACGTGACGGTCTTGCCGTTCTGCCAGGCCGTGTTCTTGACGATGTACTTGTAGAGCATCATGTCATCGGCCGCGTGCAGCAGCGTGTTGAACTTGTAGTTGATCTCGGCCTGGCCGCCGGTGCCCACCTCGTGGTGGCCCTTCTCCAGGCTGAAGCCGGCCGTGATCAGGTTGTGCAGCATCTTGTCGCGCAGGTCGACGTAGTGGTCGACGGGGGCGACGGGGAAGTAGCCGCCCTTGGGCCGCACCTTGTAGCCGCGGTTCGGGCTGCCGTCGAGCTCGTTCGGCGAACCGGTGTTCCACCAGCCCGCGATCGCGTCGATCTCGTAGAACGAGCCGTTGGTGCGCGAGTCGAAGCTCACCGAGTCGAAGATGTAGAACTCCGCCTCGGCGCCGAAGTAGGCGGTGTCGGCCACGCCGGTGCTGATCAGGTAGTTCTCGGCCTTGCGGGCGATGTTGCGCGGGTCGCGCGAGTACGGCTCGAGGGTGAATGGGTCGTGCACGAAGAAGTTGAGGTTCAGCGTCTTGGCTGCGCGGAACAGGTCGATCTGCGCGGTCGCGGGATCGGGGAGGAGCAGCATGTCGGATTCGTGAATGGACTGGAATCCGCGAATCGACGAGCCGTCGAAGGCTAAGCCGTCCTCAAAAACGCTCTCGTCGAAGAACGAAATCGGAATTGTGAAGTGCTGCATGATGCCGGGCAGGTCACAGAACCGGACGTCGACAAATTCGACGTTTTCGTCCTTAGCGAGTTTGAAGACGTCGTCGGGCGTCGTTTCCGTCACAGAATGCTCCTTTACTTGGTGAGATCCGCGGCCTGACGCTATGGACCAGATGTTGCCCGTCAGTCAACCCGATGTTGCGCGCACGTTACGTGACCATGCCACACGCTAAAAGTGGCCGCGTCGGCGGCGGGTTCTATTGTGGGGCCATGGATCGCAAGATCGTATCTTTTCTGGTGGCCGGGCGCACCGTCCGCCCTCCTTGCCAGGCCGTTCTGGCCGGTTATTCGGACCGCGGTCCGCGCCGATGATGGCGGAATCACGATCCGCATACCCCGGGGAGAAGCTCGGATTTCCGCAGAGCGGGCCGGGATCGCTGGCGCCGATGGGGCGCCGGTTGGGCGCGCTGATGATCGACTGGCTGATCTCGTACGGCCTGGCCGCGCTGGCCATGCGATTCGGCTGGTTGTCCCAGCCGGCGCTGGCCACCGCGGTCCTGGTGATCTGGTTCGTGCTGGGTGTGGTGTTTTTGCGGTTGTTCGGGTTCACGCCCGGCCAGCTGGCGCTGCGCCTCCAGGTGGTGACGGTGGACGGTCGCGGGTCGGTCGGGCTGGGCCGGGCGGTGGTGCGCGGCGTGCTGGTCGGGACGGTGGTGCCGGCGTTGTTCACCGACTTCGACGGCCGCGGGATCCAGGACCGGCTGACCGCGACGGCCGTCGTGCGCCGCTGAATTCATGGCGGCCAGGCCGCTGAAGCCCTGCGCTACTTGCGGCGTACGGTGCGCTGCACACCGCGCATCTTGCCGGAGTTGGGCAGCGGCCCCTTGGGCATGATGGCGGCTCCGGCCCGAGACCCCAGCGCGGCCAGCCGCGACTCCAGGGTGTCCATCTGCTTGACGGTGATGTTGGCCGGCAGCTTGGTCAGATGGCGCTCCAGCTTGGCCAAAGACACCTCGTCCTCGCCGTTGCCGACGATGATGTCGTAGATCGGCACGTCCCCGATCAGCCGCGCGGTGCGCTTCTTCTCCTGTGCCAGCAGCGGTCGGACCCGGGTCGCCGCCCCCTCGCCGACCAGGATCACGCCGGGCCGGCCGATCACCCGGTGCACGGCGTCGAAATGGCCGGTCGCGGCCACCCCCGGGGTCACCCGCCACTTGCCCCGCAGGTTGTCCAAAGCCCATGCGGCGGCACCGGTTTGGCCTTCGGCCTTGCGGTACACCGACTTCTGGGCGCGGCGGCCGAACACGATGAAGGCGACCAGCCCGCCCAGCACCACCCCAAGCGGGATCAGGGTGATCATCGTCAGCCCGCCGGCCCAGATGCCGACCCCCACCGAGATGCCCACGATCAGCAGGAAGGAGCCGATCATGTACGGCAGGAGGCGCTTGTCCTCCTGGCGTTGAATGTTGAACGCCTGCCACAACTGGGTGCGCCGCTCCCGCGCGGCGGCCTTGCGGGCGGCCTGCGCCTGCGCTCGGGCGGCCTTGTTCTCAGCGGCGGTGCGGGGTTTAGCCATAGTCAAAGAATACGTAGGGCCGCGACGGGCAGGCGCCGCCACCGTGCCGCGGCGTCGTCAGGCGCGGCTGCGGGCGGCCTGCTCGTAGAGCCGTCCTGCGCGATAGGACGAGCGCACCAGCGGTCCGGCCAGCACCCCGGCGAAACCCAGCTGTTCGGCGTGCTGCGCGAACTCGACGAATTCCTCCGGCTTCACCCAGCGCTCGACGGGGTGGTGACGCGCCGACGGGCGCAGGTACTGGGTGATGGTGATGATGTCGCAGCCGGCGTCGTGCAGGTCGGCCAGGGCGGTCCGCACCTCGTCGGGCGTCTCGCCCATGCCGAGGATGAGGTTGCTCTTGGTGACCAGCCCGAAGTCGCGCGCCGCGGTCAGCACGTCCAGGCTCCGCCGGTAGGTGAAGGCGGGCCGGATCCGCTTGAAGATGCGCGGCACGGTTTCGACGTTGTGCGCCAGCACTTCCGGGCGCGACTCGAACACCTCGGCCAGCCGGGTGGGCTCGCCGTTGAAGTCGGGGATCAACAGCTCGACGCCGGTCGACGGGTTGAGTTCCTTGATGGCCCGCACCGTCTCGGCGTACAGCCAGGCACCGCCGTCGGGCAGATCGTCGCGGGCCACGCCGGTGACCGTGGCGTAGCGCAGTCCCATCGTGCGCACGCTGTCGGCGACTCGCCGGGGCTCGTCGCGATCCAGTTCGGCGGGCTTCCCGGTGTCGATCTGGCAGAAGTCGCAGCGGCGGGTGCACTGGTCGCCGCCGATCAGGAAGGTGGCCTCGCGGTCCTCCCAGCATTCGAAGATGTTGGGGCAGCCGGCCTCCTCGCAGACCGTGTGCAGCCCCTCGCGCCGGACCAAGCTCTTGAGCTGGGTGTACTCCGGGCCCATCCGGGCCCGCACCCTGATCCACGGCGGTTTGCGCTCGATCGGGGTCTCGGCGTTGCGCACTTCCAGGCGCAACAGCTTGCGTCCTTCGGGTGCGACAGTCACATCGCTGATGCTACTCGGGCGGCGGGGTGTTCACGGACCGGCAGGACGCCGTCGAGGGCATCGCAGACGGCGTCGCCGACCGAAGTCTGGACGTCCTCGACCGACACCGCGCGGCGCAGTTCGGCCGACAGCGACGTCACCCCGGCGTCGCTGATGCCGCACGGCACGATCGCGTTGAAGGCGTCCAGGTCGCAGTCGCAGTTGAGGGCGAATCCGTGCAGGGTGGTCGCCCGCGACACCCGGACGCCGATCGCGGCGACCTTGCGGTCGGGTCGGCCCTCGCCGCCAGGCACCCACACCCCGGAGCGGCCCGGCACCCGGACCGCGTCCACGCCCAGGTCGGCGCAGACCTTGATCAGCGCCTCTTCCAGGCGTCGCACGTAGTTGACCACGTCGAGCGGTTCGGCCAGGCCGATGATCGGATACCCGACCAACTGGCCGGGACCGTGCCAGGTGATCTTGCCGCCGCGGTCGGTGTCTATGACATCTGCGACGCGCGCGTCGCTTACCGGTCGTTCGTGCGGCTCGGTGCGCCGGCCCGCCGTGTAGACCGCGGGGTGCTCCAGCAGCAGCAGCGTGTCGCTGCCACCGGCCGCCCGGGCGTCGGCGAGATCGCGTTGCTGCTGCCAGGCCACGCGGTAGTCGACGATGCCGAGACGGCGCACATCGATCAAGGCCTGGCTGGACCGGATGGAATCGATCACGTCCGCGACGGTACTCGGCCCGGGCCGGCCGGGCACAGCCCGGGCGACGCGGCGGCGCTAGTCGTGGTCGCGTCGGGCCGTGGCATAGGCGAGCGCCTCGCCAATGGTGTTGTGGTGGAAGACGAAACCGGCGCGCTCGAGCGCGGACGGGATGGCGCGTTGCCCCATCAGCAGGCCCTCGTCGGCGAACTCGCCCAGCGCGGCACGGATGGCGAAACCCGGCACCATCAATGGCGTCGGTCGGTTGACCGCCCGCCCGAAAGCCGTGGTGAATTCGGCGTTGGTGACCGGCGCGGGCCCGGTCATGTTCACCGGGCCGGACAGCTCGGGGTCGAAAATCGCGAACAGCAGCGCGCGCACTTCGTCTTCCAGCGTGATCCACGACATGTATTGCCGCCCGCCGCCCAGCCGGGCGCCGAGCCCGGCGCGGAACAACGGCCGCAACCCGCCCAGCGCGCCGCCGGCGGGGGAGAACACCAGCCCGGTGCGGGCCAGTACCACCCGCGCGCCCGCGTACTGGGCGGGCAGCGTGGCGGCCTCCCAGTCTTCGCACAGCCGGGCCAGGAAACCCTTTCCCGCGCGGTCGTTTTCATCGACCACGCGGTCCTTGGTGTTGCCGTAGAAGCCCACCGCGCTGGCGTTGACCAGGGTCGCCACACCGGCATCGGCGACGGCATGCGCCAGGACCTCGGTGGGGGCGATGCGGCTGTCCCGCAGGCTCTGCTTGAAGGCGCCCGACCACCGCCGCTTGCCGATGTTGACGCCGCACAGGTTGACTACGGCGTCGACGTCGACGAGCGTGTCGGGATCGAGATCGCCGGTCTCGGGATTCCAGTGCAGCTCATCGGCGTTCGCCGGGGCCCGGCGCACGATGCGCAACACCCGGTGATCGGCGGCGCGCAGGGCCGCGGCCAGGGCGGAACCGATCAGTCCGGACGAACCCGCAATCGCGACGATGGAGTTCTGACCAGCGCGAGCCACGTTCGCATGTCCTTCTTTACAGGCCGAGGTCGGCCTCGAAGGCTGCCTCTTCCAGCCGGTGCTTGATGGTGGTCAGGAAGCGGCCGGCGTCCGCGCCGTCGATCAGCCGGTGGTCGTAGGTCAGCGGCAGATAGCAGATCGACCGGACGCCGATCGATTCGTTGCCGCTGTCGTCGACCACGACCCGCGGCCGCTTGACGATCGCGCCGGTGCCCAGCATGGCGGCCTGCGGCGGAACCAGGATCGGGGTGTCGAACAGCGCACCCTGGCTGCCGATGTTGGTGATCGTGAAGGTGCCGCCGGACAACTCGTCGGGTTTCAGGTTGCCCGACCGGGCGCGCGCGGCGATGTCGGCGATCGCCCTGGCCAGCCCGGCCACGGACAGGTCGCCCGCGTTGTGCACGACGGGGGAGAGCAGGCCCTGTTCGGTGTCGACCGCGAAGCCGAGGTGCTCGGCGTCGTAGTAGGTGATCTCCTTGGTGTCCTCGTTGTAGCTCGCGTTGACGTTGGGGTGGATCTTCAGCGCGTCGATCACCGCGCGGGCGATGAACGGCAGGAAGGTCAGGTTCACCCCCTCGCGCTCGGCGAACGCCGCCTTGGCCCTGGCCCGCAACCCGACCAGCCTGGTCATGTCGACCTCGTGGGTCTGGGTGAGTTGGGCTGTCACCTGCAGGGATTCGCGGGTCTTGTTCGCGGTGATCTGACGGATCCGGCTGGCTTTCTGGGTGGTGCCCCGCAGGTGGGCCAGCGCGGGAGCCGGGGTGGTGGGCGCCGCGACGGCCTTGGGGGCGGCGGCAGCGGGGGCCGCC
>NZ_NCXM01000023.1 GCF_002104765.1 Mycolicibacterium vulneris | reverse complement strand
CCGCCCAACGGCCTGCCCAGGCCAGCCCACCGCCACCACCGCCTCCCGGCGCGGTTCTCCCGGCCGCGGCACCCCCGGCTCAGCCACCGGCTCCGCCGGTCCCCCCGCCAGCCGCGGAACCCGAGCAGCACAAGGGCGCGAGCCTGATCGAGCGGATGGTGACCAGCAAGCTGCCCGCCCAGCGCCCATCCTTTCGCACCGAGGAACCCAACTCCACGTTTCAGCTGCCGCTGCTGACCGCGTCGCGCACCACCGGCATGGTGGCCTATCAGCTAGGCCTCACGGTCGACGGCCGCGAGACGCTGTCCGGCATCTCGTTCACCGCGCGTCCCGGCGCTATGACCGCGGTCATCGGACCGTCCGCCGCGCGCAATTCCGCGCTGCTCGCGCTGCTGGCCGGCACCAGGGAACTCAGCTCCGGGCGCGTCATCGTGGACGGGCACGACGTCCACGCCGAGCCGGAGTTCATGCGCACCCGCATCGGGGTGGTCCCGCGCGACGACCGCCTGCACCGGCAGCTCACCGTCGCGCAGGTGGTGGAGTACGCCGCCGAACTGCGGCTGCCACCGGACACCGGGGCCGAGCAGCGCGAGCGCGTGGTCAGCCAGGTTCTCGACGAACTCGAGCTGACCCCGCACCGGGACACCAGAATCCGCAAGCTCTCACCCGAGGCGCGCCGGTGCGCCGCCCTGGCGGTCGAGCTCGTCAGCCGGCCCAGCCTGCTCGTGGTCGACGAACCCGCCGCCGGACTGGATGCGGCCCAGCAGCGTCACGTCATGGCGATACTGCGACACCAGGCCAACATCGGCTGCGCCGTCGTGGTCGCGATTTCGGCGCACACGTCGCTCACCGACGTGAACGCGTGCGACCAGGTGTTGGTGCTCACCGCCGCGGGCAAAGTCGCGTATCTCGGAACGCCCCTGCAAGTCGAGTCCGCGATGGGCACCAACGACTGGTCGAGGGTGCTCGCGCAGGTCGGCGCCGATCCCGAGGGTGCCCACCGCGCCTTCCGCGCGCGGCCGCAGACGGCGGCACCGACCGCCCCGCCCGAAGTCGCGGCACCCGGCCCGCCGCCACCCGTGCTGTCCAGGAACCGGCAGATCCGGTTACTGGCCCGGCGCGAGATTCGCCTGCTGCTCGGTGATCGCATCTACTTCGCGTTCCTGGCGATCCTGCCGTTCGTGCTGGCCGGGCTCGCGTTGCTGATCCCGGGTGATTCCGGCTTGACGCGGCCCGATCCGGGCAGCGCCAACGCGCACGAAGCCATCGAGATCCTGGCCGCCTTCAACGTCGCCGCGGTGATCATCGGGACGGCGCTGACCATCCGCGCGGTGGTGAACGAACATCGCGTCTACCGGCGCGAGCAGGAGGTCGGCCTGTCCGCGCCGGCCTACCTGACCGCCAAGTTCACCGTCTACGGCCTGGCCGCGGCCGTCTGGACGGCCGTCGTGTTCGCGATCGTCATCGCGGTCAAGGGCGAGCCGGAACGCAGCGCCGTCCTGCTGCACAACGCCACGGTCGAGCTCTACGTGAGCGTGGCCGTCACCGCGATCGTCTCCGCGGTCATCGGCCTCGCGCTGTCGTCGCTGGGCAAGTCGCCGCGGGAGGTCCTGCCGCTGGTGGTTCCGGTGATCCTGGCCTCTGCGCTGTTCAACGGGAGCCTGGTGCAGCTGGTAAGCGTGTTGGGCCTGCAGCAGATCAGCTGGTTCGTCCCGGCCCAGTGGGGTTTCGCGGCCGCAGCCTCCACCGCGAATCTGCGCAGGGTCGACTCGCTGGCGGCCGACGCCGTGACGTGGACCCACTACAGCGGCTGGTGGGTGTTCGACATGGGGATGCTCGTGTTGTTCGGCGTCATCGCGGCCGGGTTCGCGCTCTACCGGCTGCGGTCGCCCCTCGGCCACAGCCGCGGCCCGTCTCCCGATCCCGCCCCGCAAGCCCGTCATCCCGAGTTCTGAGTTTCCGGCGCCGGCGGCCGACGGCGGCCGCGAACTTCCGTTCGGCGACATGAACTGTCGCCGTTGTTCCCGCGACGCGACCCGCCCATTACTGTCGGCTTATGGCGCCTGAAACGACTAGCACTGCCGAGTATCTGCGCAACGCCCTGGACGGGCGCTGGCGCGATGTCAGAAACCGGATGCGGGACACGCTCTCCGAGGACCTGTTCCGCCCGCACTACACACCGAACACCGTGATCGCCCGCACCAAGGTGGCGGAGCAGATGAGGATCATGGCGGCGTTCGGCGCGGCCGCCGACAGTTTCAAGAAGGAACACGGCGGCACCGGCGACGTCGGTGCGGCGATCACGATGATCGAGATGCTGGCGATGTCGGACCTGTCGCTGATGGTGAAGGCCGGCGTGCAGTGGGGGCTGTTCGGCGGGGCCGTGGAGAACCTGGGCACAGAGCGCCACCACGAGACCTACGTGCCCCAGATCATCAGCCTGGAGTTGCGCGGCTGTTTCGCGATGACCGAGACCGGGCACGGCAGCGACGTGCAGTCGCTGGAGACCACCGCAACCTACGACCCTGAGACCCAAGAGTTCGTCATCGACTCCCCAACCCCGTCGGCCCGCAAGGACTACATCGGCGGCGCCGCCGAAACCGCAACCATGGCAGCCGTTTTCGCACAACTGATCACCACCGAGGAGGGCAAGCCGGTCAATCACGGTGTGCACTGCGTCCTGGTCCCGATCCGCGACGAGGACGGTAACGACCTGCCCGGCGTCACCACGTCGGACTGCGAATACAAGGGCGGGCTGCCCGGCGTCGACAACGGCCGCATCGTGTTCGACCATGTCCGCGTCCCGCGGGTCAACCTGCTGAACAAGTACGGCGACGTCGCCGCGGACGGCACGTACAGTTCGCCGATCGAGAACCCGAACCGCCGGTTCTTCACCATGCTGGGCACCCTGGTCCGCGGCCGGATCACCGTGGGCGGCAGCGCGGGTGCGGCCGGCCGGGTGGCCCTGGACATCGCCACCCGATATGCGTTGCAGCGCAGGCAGTTCAACGCACCCGATGACGATTCCGAGGTGCTGATCATGGATTACCTGGTGCACCAGCGGCGGCTGTTTCCGCTGATCGCGAAGTCATACGCACTGCAATTCGCGCAGAACGAGTTGGTGGGCAAGTGTCACGACGTGCAGAGCGCGGACGCCCCCGACGCCGACGAGCAACGCGAACTGGAAGCGCGTGCCGCCGGGCTGAAGGCCGCCAACACCTGGCACGCCAGCCGCGCGATCCAGGAGTCGCGCGAGGCGTGCGGCGGTGCCGGCTACATGGCCGAGAACAGGCTGATCGGGCTGCGGGGTGACACCGACGTCTTCACCACGTTCGAGGGCGACAACCACGTGCTGACCCAGCTGGTGGCCAAGGAACTGCTGACCGCCTACGCCGACGACATCAAGAGCATGAGCCCTGTCGAATGGGTTCGCTTCGCCGCTAACACCGTTGGCGAACGGGTCGTGAAACGCACTGCGGCAGAAACGATCATCCAGACGATCGTGGATGCGCGGCAAGACAGCGAAGAAGAGGGCAGCCTGTTCAACCGCGGCACCCAGATCAAGATGTTCGAGGACCGCGAGGAATATCTGCTGGCATCCGTGGCGCGCCGGCTGCAGGCCAAATCCAAAGAGATGTCGGCATTCGACGCGTTCAACTCGGTACAGGATCACGTGCTGCATGCGGCCAGCGCGCACATCGATCGCGTCATCCTGGAGGCGTTCGTCGCCGGGATCGACGCATGCCCCGACGAGCAGGCCCGCGAACTTCTCGGCATCCTGTGCGACCTGTACGCGCTGTCGGTGATCGAGGACGACAAGGCCTGGTACATCGAGCACCGCTACCTGTCCACCGAACGCGCCAAGGCGGTCACCCGGGGAATCAACGACCGATGTCGTGCGCTGCGACCGCACGCCGAGACGCTTGTCGACGGGTTCGGGGTCCCGGAGCGGCTGCGTTACGTCGAGATGCTGCATCCGGAGAACCTGGCCGAGGCCGTCACGAGCTGACGGGCTGCTCGGCGATCGCCTCGCGGCCGGGTGCGCGGGTCGCGCGTTGCGGCCGCACGTACCTCGCCCAGGTCAACAACGCCGCGGCGACGTAGCAGATCATGAACGCCCAGAAGGCCGGCGTCTCGGTGCCGGTAATGGTGTTGGACTCTCGCAGCGCCAGGTTGATCACCATGCCGCCCAGCGCGCCGAACGATCCGGCGAACCCGATCAACGCCGCCGACCTGACGCGTTCCCAATGGCGGCGCTCGGTGTCGTCCAGGTCCAGCGCGCGGCTGCGCTCGGCGAAGACCGAGGGGATGAGCTTGAAGACCGAGCCCTTGCCGAGGCCGCAGAAAATGAACAGGGCGATGAATCCGGCGATGTAGCCGGCGGTCGTGTAGATCGACACCGGTGCGCCGCGGGTCAGGTCGTCGTGGATGCTCACAGCGACCAGGAACCCGCCGGCGCCGACCATCGCGGCCAGCACGGTCAGGGTGACGCGGCCGCCGTCGAAGCGGTCGCCCAGCTTGCCGCCGATCACCCGCGCCACCGATCCGAGCAGCGGTCCGAGGAAGGCGATCTCCGCCGCGTGCAGGGCCGCTTGCGCATGGGTCTGCCCGCCGGCGATCAAGTTGTGGGCAATGACCTGGCCGAACGCGAACGCGAACCCGATGAACGAGCCCGAGACGCACATGTAGAGAAACGAGATCGCCCAGGTGTCGGGCACCGCGAGCACGGAGCGCACGTGCGCGACCTCGATGAAGTGATCCAGGTTGTCCATGAACAGCGCGGCCCCGACGCCGACGACGGACAAGAGCACCAGGTAGACGGCGCACACCCAATACGGCGCCTGGTTGCCCGCCGTGGCCAGTACGACGAGCCCGACGGCCTGGATGCTCGCCGCGCCCAGGTTGCCGATCCCGCCGGTGAGCCCCAGCGCGAACCCTTTGCGACGCTGCGGGAAGAAGGATTCGACGTTGGCCAGCGAAGCCGCGTAGTTTCCCCCGCCCAGGCCGGTCAACGCCGCGCACACCAGATACGGCCACAACGGCAGGCCGGGGTGCGCCAACAGCACGATGGCGGCCACGGTGGGGATCAGGAGCACCAGCGACGACAACACCGCCCAGTTGCGGCCACCCAGCCTCGCCGTGGCCATGGCGTAAGGGATGCGCACCAGCGCCCCCACCAGCGCCGCGGTGGCGCCCACCAACAGCTTGTCGCCGGTGGAAAAACCGTAGACGGACTGCGGCATGAACAGCACCATCACCGACCACAGGTACCAGATCGAAAAGGCGACGTGCATCGTCGCGATGGACCAGATCAGATTGCGCCGGGCGATGACCTTGTTACCGGCTTCCCATGCCGCATCGTCTTCGGGGTCCCAGTGCGCGATCCGTCGTGACCGCCCCATCCAAACCTGCCTTCCAGCCTCACTGCTCGTAGGCGTCACACGCGGATGCCGGGCCGCCCGCCGGCCAATTACGTGTCGGTGGCTCCGCAATAATCACCCGGCACCGGCCATCCAGGATGACAGGACTTCCCAAGCAATCCCGCATCGTGCGATGAGAATCTCCTGAATCAACGCCGTGCGGGTTCGTTGCTGTTGTACCCCGGGCCGAAATGCCTTCGCCCCGGACGGTTTTGAATCCCGGATTGTGCCTGGCCACGGCATTGCGGCCGCGTTGGCGTGATCAGACTGTTACACAACGGCATTGGTTTTCCGGCGGAGTCTCGGGTGTGCAGGGAAGTCATTGGTGTGCAACGTTATTGATTCGGGACCTTGCCAAGGGTTTGCAGCTTGCCGTCTGGGCCGATCCGGAACTTGACCGTTCCGATCCCGGTGGGACAGCACATCTGATCATTTCCCTTCTGCCACTGGTATTGAACGGTGACGGTGTCATCCGAAGGCGGTAGCACGGTTATATACGGCTTCGGGTTCGAGGTGGGGCTACCGAGCGGCGTGTTGTGGTCGAAGAACAGCAGTTGTTGTGGACTTGATTCGCTGGCGATCGTCGGGATGATCTGCACCCAGTGCAACCGGCAGTTTCGCGTGTGCCCCCGGCCCATCTCGACCCAGATCGTGCCGGGAACGGCGATGGGGACCGCGGTGATGGCCCGGCGCACGGTGCCGGCCGTGGGCCCGTCGGAGTCCTTGCAGGTGTCGGGTCGGGCCTGCGGTGGCGCGGTCGGCTTCCAGCCGCAGCCGGAGGCCAGCAAAACCATAAAGATCACAATGAGCTGACGCACGCGGTGAGCTTAGCGAAGACTGTGAATGTCCCGTCGGTTTGGTCAAAAACCTCGTTCTGAGAAGCGTTTCGAAGCTCGCGCTGAGTAGCCTCAAGCGGGGCGGGCGGTCAACGGTGACCTGCGCTAACGCAATCTTGAGCCGTGAATTCCCCCGGCGATTTCACAACGGCGCGTTGGCCGTTGAGAGGAAGAAGTAAACCGGGGGACATTTCGAGCAGCGATGCCGAAACATGCCTGCTCCACAATGAACTCACCCGATACGGAGCTAACCCGTACGCACTCGACGGAGGGACGTGAGCGTGGCGAGGGAGTCCATGGCGCGTGTGAACGCCGTGAACACCATGTGCGCTTACTGCGGCGTCGGCTGCGGATTGGTGTTACAGATCACAACGGATCCGAAAACGGGCCGCGATCACGTCACCAAGTCGGTTGGGAACAAGGAACATCCGGCGAACTTCGGCCGGTTGTGCACTAAGGGCGCCACCACCGCGGACATGCTGGGCGCGCCGGGCCGGATGGACTCGGCGCATGCGCGGGCCGACCGCGGCGAACCGCTCCAGCCCATCGACATGGACCGGGCGATCACCCAGTGTGCGAAGCGGTTACGGGCGATCGTCGATGAACACGGCCCGGACGCCTTCGCGATGTACGTGTCCGGTCAGATGTCCATGGAGGCGCAGTACCTTGCGAACAAGCTGACCAAGGGCTTCATCGGCACCAACCAGATCGAGTCGAACTCGCGACTGTGCATGGCCAGCGCGGGTTCCGGTTACAAGCTCTCACTGGGTGCGGACGGGCCGCCCGGGTCCTACCAGGACTTCGAGCGTGCCGACGTCTTCTTCGTCATCGGCGCGAACATGGCCGACTGCCATCCCATCCTGTTCCAGCGCATGATGGACCGGGTCAAGGCCGGCGCAAAGCTGATCGTCGTCGACCCGCGCCGCACCGCGACCGCCGACAAGGCCGATCTGTTCCTGCAGATCGCGCCCGGTTCGGATCTGGCCCTGCTCAACGGACTGCTGCACCTGATCGTCGAGAACGGGCACACCGACGCCGATTTCATCGCCGAATTCACCGAAGGCTGGGAGGTGATGCCCAGTTTCCTGGAGCAGTACACCCCCGACATGGTCAGCGCGACGACCGGCCTCCCCGAAGAGGACATCCGCGCGGCGGCTCAAATGATCAGCGAGGCTGACAATTTCATGAGCTGCTGGACGATGGGCCTCAATCAGAGCACGCACGGCACCTGGAATACCAACGCCATCTGCAACCTGCACCTGGCCACCGGCGCGATCTGCAAACCGGGCAGTGGCCCCTTCTCCCTCACCGGACAACCCAACGCGATGGGCGGTCGCGAGATAGGTTACATGGGGCCGGGATTGCCGGGCCAGCGATCGGTGGCATCCGACGACGACCGCGAATTCGTGGAAAACCTGTGGGGCATTCCCCGCGGAACGCTGCGCACCGAGGTGGGCAGCGGAACCATCGACATGTTCTCCCGGATGGCCGACGGGCAGATCAAGGCCTGCTGGATCATCTGCACTAATCCCGTTGCCTCCGTTGCCAACCGAAAGACGGTGCTGGCCGGCCTGGAGCGCGCCGAATTGGTGATGGCGCAGGACGCGTTCTTCCAGACCGAGACCAACGAGTACGCCGACGTGTTGTTGCCGGCGACCCTGTGGACGGAATCCGAAGGGGTCATGGTCAATTCCGAGCGCAACATGACATTGTTCCAGCCCGCGGTCCAGGCGCCGAGCCACGCCCTGCCCGACTGGCAGATCATCGCCCGGATCGCCTGCGAGATGGGCTTTTCGGAGGCGTTCAGCTACGACTCCGCCGAGGAAGTCTTCGAAGAGATCAAGCGGTTCTCGAACCCGAAGACCGGTTATGACCTGCGTGGCGTCAGCTATGAGCGGCTGCGTCAGAGCCCGCTGCAGTGGCCGTGCCCACCGGAGGGCGACGGTGACCGCAACCCGATCCGCTATCTCAATGACGGTGTCAGCCAGACGCAGTTGGTGCGCGAAGACGGTAGCGTGCCGCGATTCGCCTTTCCCACGACCACGGGTCGTGCGATGTTCTTCGCCCGCCCGCACCTGATGCCCGAGGAAATGCCCGACGACGACTACCCGTTCCTGCTGAACACCGGTCGCCTGCCGCACCAATGGCACACCATGACCAAGACCGGCAAGGTCGCCAAGCTCAACAAGCTCAATCCCGGGCCGTTCGTCGAGATCCACCCCGATGATGCCGCGCTCC
The DNA here is from genome assembly GCF_002104765.1 of Mycolicibacterium vulneris. Classification (GTDB taxonomy): domain Bacteria; phylum Actinomycetota; class Actinomycetes; order Mycobacteriales; family Mycobacteriaceae; genus Mycobacterium; species Mycobacterium vulneris. The sequence goes on along the minus strand of NZ_NCXM01000023.1, from coordinate 94,063 downwards.
TGCAGATCGCCGACGACGATCAGATCGAAATCGCTTCCCGCCGAGGCCGCGCCGTGCTGCCCGCCGTCGTCAGCGACCGGGTGCGGCCCGGTAACTGCTTCGCGCCCTTCCACTGGAATGACGCCTTCGGCGAATACCTGTCGATCAACGCCGTCACCAACGACGCGGTCGACCCGATCTCCAGCCAGCCGGAATTCAAGGTGTGCGCCGTTGCGCTGACGAAGATCGCGGTCTCTCAACCCGTTTCGGCCACCGAGACGCCGGTGCCCACCGACACACCAGAACCCGCGCCCACGGAGATACGAGAAATCAGCGTGTCACAAGTCGACGCCCTCGGTGAATTGCTGGGTGTGGCAACACAACCCAAGCCGGAATTTGACGAACTCGGTCGCTCCTACCTGGCCGGCATGCTGTCCGGGCTTCGCTCGGACGCGGGACGCAAGGCCGGCGGGGTGCCCACCCTGCCCCTGAGCGCGCCGTTCGACTCCAGCACCCGGCTGTGGGTGGACGGCCTGGTGGCAGGACTGTTCTCGCGCATCGACGGACCCCAGCCGGTAGCGCTGCCCGAGAGGGTCCAACCGACGCCGCTGCCGGCGGCTCAGCAACCGCCCGCCGCGCCGGCCGATGCGAAACCCGCGGCCGAGCGCGCTCCCATCGTCGTGCTCTGGGCATCGCAGACCGGGAACGCAGAAGAGCTCGCCGCCGAGATCGCCGCGCAATTGGGCGCCGCCGAACTTCCGGTCACGCTGCAGAGCATGGACGACTTCCCTGTGGCCGAATTGGCGACGACGAAGGAGCTGTTGTTCGTCACCAGCACCACCGGTGACGGCGAAGCGCCCGACAACGGCGCCGGCCTCTGGCGGGCGCTGGCCGGCGAGGGTGCGCCGCGACTCACCGACACCCGCTATGCCCTGCTCGCACTGGGCGACTCCAATTACGAAAATTTCTGCGGTCACGGCCGCAATCTTGATGCGCGGCTGGCCGAGCTGGGGGCGACCCGCATCGCCGATCGGGTGGACTGTGAACCCGACTACGACGACACCGCGGCGAAGTGGGTGGGCGACGTCATCGACGCGCTGACCAAGACGCCCACGGCCGTCGGCGGCGACGGAGCCGCGGTGGCCCCGGCCCGCACTGCCCCGGTAGCGGTACCGTCCCAGCAGAATGGCCACGCGACGAGCGGCTACAGCAAGAAGCACCCGCTGATCACCGGCATGGTCCGCAACACCGTGTTGAGTCAGCCCGAATCGACAAAAGACGTGCGGCACTTGGTGTTCGACCTGCCGGAAGAAGCCGTCACCTACGAGGCCGGTGACGCGCTCGGGGTGTGGCCGCGCAACAGCGACCAGTTGGTCGACGAATGGCTGTCGGTGACCGGGCTGAACGGCCAGACCCCGGTCGAGGTCGGCGAGCACGGTCTGATGTCGTTGCGCTCCGCGCTCACCGAGCGCATCGAGATCGCCCACATCAGCCGGGACCTGGTGCGGTTCGTCCAGGAGCGCACCGGTGACCCTACCCTCGCGGAGTTGCTGAAGCCGGAAAACAAACGCGCGCTCGCGGATTGGACGTGGGGGCGCCAGTCCATCGACCTGCTGTCGAAGCTGCCGGTCTCCGCGTCGGCGCACGAGTGGCTGCGGGTCCTCAAGCGCCTTCAGCCGCGGCTGTACTCGATCTCCTCGAGCCCCAAGGCGTGCCCGGGCGAGGTCCACCTGACGGTCTCCCCGGTGCGCTTCAACTTCCAGGGCGTGCCGCGCCGCGGGGTGTGTTCGACCTACCTGGCCGACCGCTCCCCCGGCGATCGAATCGCCGTCTATCTGCAGCAGTCGAGCAACTTCCGGCCGCCGAGCGACTCGGACACTCCGATGATCATGATCGGACCCGGCACCGGCATCGCGCCCTTCCGCGGCTTTCTGCAGGAACGGCGCGCGCTCGGCCACACCGGACCCAACTGGCTGTTCTTCGGCGAGCAGCACGCCGCCACCGACTTCTACTACCGCGACGAGCTCGAGCAGATGCGTGACGACGGGTTCCTCACCGAGTTGGACCTGGCGTTCTCCCGTGACCAGCCGCAGAAGGTCTACGTGCAGCACCTGATGCGCAACCGTGGGGCGCAGCTGTGGAGCTGGCTGCAGGACGGCGCCCAGCTGTATGTCTGCGGCACCGCGGATCCCATGGCCAAGGACGTCGACCGGGCGCTGCGCGAGATCGCGGCCGAATTCGGCAAGCTCGACCCGGCGGCGGCGAAGGACTACGTCCAAACGTTGAGCGCCGACAAGCGCTACCACCGCGACGTCTACTAGCGCTGATCGGCCGCCGCCGAAGCCGTAACACAGCGGAAACACCGCACACCCGCAGCCGAAACTTCGGCGTCGCACGATGCACCCACAAGGTCGCGCACCTGAAGGAGTGACGTCATCGTGGCTCAGGAGTGTGATGGACCCGATCGGGTCATCAGGAACGGTTGCCCGCTGCAATGCCGGCTGCGGTATGGCGGCACGGTCGACGAACCGGTCAGCGACCAGGTCGACTGGGCGGGACTGCCCATCAACCTGGACTTCGCGTTCTCGCGCGATCAACGCGACAAGGTCTACTGGCAGCATCTGTTACGCAGGCGCGGTACGCAGTTCGGGCCGTGGCGACACGGCGCCCATGTGTGCGTCTGCGAGACCGCCGACGAGCTTGACGCCGCGGAGACGCTGCAGATCGTCTCAGATTCACGTTGATCCAAACGTCGGCGTCGCCGGCGAGCCGGGGTAGATAGAGCACAACGCCCACCGCCCACCCCGGAGGATCAATGAACGCGACGAGCGCCGACGCCATCACTTCGGTCGAGCTTCGCACGCTGCTTGAGTCGCCCACCGCTCCGCGCGTTCTCGACGTGCGGACCCCCGCCGAGTTCGAGACCGCGCACATCGCGGACTCGTACAACGTGCCACTCGATGTGCTGGAAGACCACGCCGGCGACATCGCCGGACGCCTCGACAACGGCCGCGACATCGTGCTGGTGTGCCGCTCGGGACAACGCTCGACCAAAGCCCACGCACTGCTGCGCGACGCGGGGTTGAACGGCGGGCGCGTCCTCGAGAAAGGAATCGTCGACTGGGAGCGCCGGGGTTTCGCCGTCCACCGCGGCACGCAGCGTTGGGAGCTCGAACGTCAGGTGCGCCTCGTCGCCGGATCCGTGGTGCTGTCCTCGGTGCTGGGCAGCGTCGCACTCCCCCGGCTCAAATGGGTGGCCGCCGCCATCGGGAGCGGGCTGACTTTCGCTGCCCTCACGAACACGTGCGCGATGGCTACGGCCCTGTCCAAGCTGCCCTACAACCGTGGCGCCACATCGGATCCCGAGGCGGTCTTGTCCGCGCTCGACGCCGAGGGCTGGGCGCTGACGTCTTCGGTCGGCAGTTCGGCCCCCATCCAGGCGCCATAGCCGCCCAGCACGTCCGACACGTCGCCGTAGCCGGACGCCCGCAGCACGCTGGCGGCCACCATCGAGCGGGTGCCGCTTGCGCAGTAGACGACGACGGGTGCGCTCTGATCGATCTCTGACAACGAAGCCTTCAGCGCCGATAGCGGAATCACACTCGCACCGGGGATGGTCCCATCCTCCACTTCGCCGGGCCCTCGCACGTCCACCACCTGCAGCCGGGGCTCCGCATCGCGCAATCCGGCGAGCTGATGGACGCTCAACCGGGAAGCGGCCGACACGAGATCGCCCCGCGGGTTGACAACCTGGGCGAGGCCGCGCAACTGACCGACCACCCGGTCGAAACCGACTCGGGCAAGCCGGATCTTGGATTCATGCGCGTGCACGGGATCACCGACCAGCACGATGTCGCGATCCGGGGACAGCACGTTGCCGGCCCATTCGGCGAAGCGCCCCTGCAGGCTGACGTTGACGGCACCGCGCAGATGGCCACAGGCATAATCACTCGGCTCCCGCGTGTCCAGGAGGATGGCGCCTCGCTGCGCGTGCCGCAGCACCTCGTCGATGTCCAGCAGCGGCGGCGGGTCGTCATCGAGCAGTGGATGCGCCTCCGTGTTGCGTTTGGAGTCGAACTCGAAATAGGGCGGCTGCACCGACTGCCCGTCGGTGACAGCGGCGATGAATGCGTGCACGTCTGGCTTGTTCAGCGCGTAGTTGCTCTTCTTCTGCTCACCGATGGTCGAACTGGTCTCGCTCGAAAGTTGCTTGCCACAGGAGGATCCGGCGCCGTGCGCCGGGAACACCCGCGTGGCGTCGGGCAATTTGAGCAGCTTGTCGTGCAAGGACCCATAGAGCGACTCGGCGAGCTGTTCGGTGGTAATGCCCGCCGACGAGCAGAGATCCGGCCGCCCGACGTCGCCGACGAACAGCGTGTCGCCGGTGAGGACACCGTAGGGCACCTCGTCGCCGGGACGCTGGTAGACCACGATGCATATCGACTCCGGGGTGTGGCCGGGCGTCGCCAGCACCTCGAACGTTACCTCGCCCAAGGAGATTCGCTGCCCATCGTGTAGCGGCTCGATCGAGAATTCGACGTCGGCGTCCTCCCCGTAGGAGATCACCGCCCCCGTGGCTTCTGCCAACTCCAAGTGACCGCTGAGGAAGTCGGCATGGATGTGCGTCTCGATAACCCGCTCGATGCGAAGCCCATGCTCGGCCGCTTGGTCGAGATAGATGCCGACGTCGCGGCGCGGGTCGACGACGATCGCGCGGCCGCTGCTCTCGTCCCCGATGAAGTAGGACGCCTGCGACAAACAACTCAGATAGTGCTGCGTGAAGATCATCGAACGCCTCCCCGGAGTAACTTTCTTCTACCGCTTACCGTTTGGGTTGTTCCGGCTGCCCGTACACGGCCACCACCACGGTGCGGTCCATGCTGTTGTCCGACCACACCCCGATGGCGGTGTTGGCACAATCACGGATGATCGCCATGTCATCCGGGTTGTAATACCACTGGTTCACCAGTTCCAGGCTGCTGATGGCGATGGCCGGGTTGATGGCCACCGTCTCGGCGGCCCTGCCGCGGAAGCCCGCGGCGTTGGCGCGGTCTTGTGGCGTCGAGCCGTCGGAGCCGGTGTCGTCGTTGATGTTTCGGTTGTTGATCATGTCGTCTGCGTGCCACTCGGCGGCCAGTGTGAGCGCGTTGTTCCTGATGACGTCGTTCGTGCAGCCCGCCTGGTGCTGCAGTGTGTAGACGGCGGACACGACCGCGCTGTTGAGCCGTTTGTTGTCGGCCCGCGCGGCGGGAGCCGCAACACTGGCCGTGCCCAAGAGAACGACGCCCACGGCCAAACAGCGGCGTAGCGAGACTCCCATGGCGGTTCCCCGGATCACACGGGGTCGAAGCGCGACACCAGCCACCGGCCGTTGACCTTGTCCAGGGTCACCCGCACGACGGGCTGGGTGTCGGTGGGGGCGCCCGCGCCGATGGTCACGGTCTGGTCGACATACACCAGCGCCACGGCGTGATTCGTGGTCGCCGAAACCGACCCCGCCGCATTGGCTTTGGCGACCGAGGAGATGTGCTTCTCCTTGGCGCCGGGCACGACAACCTGGCGGGTCAGCTCGGCGTAGGCATCCTTGAACTCACCGGTGAGCCGTTCGCCCGCCGCGGCGAGGTCCTTGTCCACCGTGTCGGCGTGATAGGTCAACAGGGTGACCGCGTCGTCGCGGGCGGCCTGCACCGATTCGGCCCGGGCCCGTGCGAGATCGTCCGCCGCCCCCGCCGACCACTTGAGGTACCCCGCGCCGAGGGCCAACACCAGCGCCAGGGCCGGCAAGATCCCGTAGCCGAATACCCGTGACCATACGATGGGGCGCCATGCCCGCTCGGCCTTCGACTGCACCTCGGCGGACGATTCGGTGGCGTCGGACTCCTGTTGCGCGCCTTCGCCCGCCGAGTCCAGTTCCTCGTCGGCGGTATCGAGGTTCACGTCTTCCTCCAGTGTCGTCATGGCACGAACACCACGTTGGAAACCTTGGCGTCATCGCCGACGGATCGGACCTCGATTCGCATGCGCCATTCCCGCGGCGCCTCCTCGCCCGCGGCGGTACGGGACTTCACCGCGACCGCCACCAAAACCTGGGCGGAGTCGCCGCGTTGGGATTCCAGTCCGGCATCGGTGACCGTCCCTTCCGATTTCGACTGCGCCGCCTTGACAACCTCCATGAACGGCTTGGACCGCTGTTCGAAGTCGTCCCGGAATGCGCCGGTGGCCAGGTCGAGGATCCGCTGCACGTCGGCGTCGACCTGGGTGTAGTTGATCGTGGTGAGGTTCACCGCGCCCTGACGCGCCGTCGCGACGTACAGGCTCTGCCGGGCCTGGGCGTCGTGCTTCTCGTAGGCGCGGTACCCGAGCCAGCCGCTCAGGCCGGCCAGCGTCGCCACGATGAGGCCGCTGACCACCAACGCCGACCCGGTGCGCGAAAGCCGCCGCCGCCGGGCAATCTCGCGCCACCGCGCGAGCCTGCCCGGAGATGGACTCTCACCGCCGTCACCGTCTTCGGTGTGGATCTTTTCAGCCTCTTCGGCCTCGTCCACGTCGATGTCTTCGGCGTCGAGTGCCGTTGACTCGTCGAGGGTTTCCTCGGCTGTGGGGGTATCGGGTTTGTCCGCCATGGCGCTCCTTCAAACTCTCAGGGTTGCGGGACAAGGAGTGATTGCCAGCTCTTGGCGCGGGGGTGCGCCAGGTCCGATTCCGTGTAGCGGCGACCGTCCGGGCCGATGTATTCGCCGGTGGCCGGGTCATAGGTGGCGACCGCTACGGGCGCGGGCGGTGGCGCGGTGCCCCGCGGCGGTGGCAGCCGCGGGTCCTGGCCCGGTGGATACTGCGGGACGCCCTGACCGCTGGTGCTGGCGTTGGGGTCGCCCTTCCAGTTGTAGCCCTCGTTGAGCGGCACGTAATCTTCGTCGCTTTCGCATAATTCGATGGTGGGCGCGCGCTTCCACGGCTTGCTCTCGCACGGAATGTTGCGCACGCCACGGACATTGAACTCGGAGTCCTGCGGTACCCGGCAATACAGGTCGGCGGCGGGCCGGTCCGGAGCGTCGACGCTGGCCGGCGATCGGCGCTGCGCCGGCGGCAGGTATCCCGTCGTGCAGGGCGGCGGCAGGTTGAGGTTGAGGTTGAAGTCCAGCTGGGCGCCCCGGTACTCCTGCTTGGTGTTCGAGCTCGGCACGATGATCGCCGCCATGGCCGCGATGCCCTGCGGCAGCAGCACCAGGAGTTGTTCGATGTCGTGGCGGTAGACGACGGCGATATCGCCGAGGCTCACCAGGTTGGCGAACAGCACCGGCAACGCAGGCGACACCCGGTCCAGCATCGCGCGGCCTTCCTCGATGCCGGACGTGCCCTGCGTCAACAGCTCTCGCACCGCGGCGTCCTGCGCTTTGAACTGCGCCATGACGGCCGCGGTGCGTCCGGCCCACGTGGCGATCGCACCGGATGTCTGGACCTGCGAGTCGAGCACCGGCGGCGCCTGGTCGATGAGGGCGGCAAGCGGATCGACGGTCCGGCCGCCGGCGATGGCCAGCGCGGTCGACCCGTCGACGATGCGGGACAGTTCCGGCCCGAGGCCGCCAACCGCACGGTTGGTCTCGTCGATCACGGTGCGCAAGTTGTCCCGTGGAATCGCTTGCAGCGCACGGTTGGTCATGTCGAGCAGGTGCCCGATGTCGACGGGAACGTCGGCATGTCCGGCGGTGATCACGTCGCCGTCGCGCAGCGGCCGGGAATGCTGGCCGTCCTCCTTGCCGGGCTGGGGCGTCAGCTCGATGTACTGCTCACCGATCGCCGAGCGGCTGTGCACCGACGCCTGCACGTCGGAGGGCACCTCGACTCCCGACCGCAGGGCCAGCACCGCGCGCACCCCGGTGGCGGTCACGCCGACCGACTTCACCTGGCCCACATCGGTACCGCGGTAGGTGACCACCGAGGTCTCATAGAGCCCACCCGACTGCGGCAGGTCGACGGTGACTTTGTACTCCCCGATCCCGAACAACGTGGCGGGCAGCTTCATGAAGTTGAATGCCATTGCCCCACAAGAAACGACGGTCACCAGCGTCAGGATTGACAGCTGGATCCACGTCCGGCGATTCAACCGCAGCACTCAGTACCCCCCGAAGTGATAGGGATAGGTCAGCGGGTTGCCCCCGGTGACCGGGCTCGGCTGCATGCCGATGGTGCGGCCCCACTGCAGTTCGAGTTGGGTGAGGTTGCCTTCCCATCGCGAGCCGGTGAACAGGCCCTGGTCGATGCGGCTCAACGTCAGATCGACAACCAGGGTGAGGTTGGCGTAATCGCCGCGGAACCAGTTCCGCACGGTGGATGCCGGCCACGGGTAGGTCGCCAGGCCGTCGAGCCCCTTGGTGAGCGAGGGTCCCGCGTCGGCGAGCGACCGCAGCACCGGTGCGATGTTGCGCAGGTTGTTCACCAGCGATTCCCTGCTCTGGTGGATGGTGTCGGCGGCGATCGCGCTGAATTTGCCGACCTGATCGATCGTGTCGGCGATCTTGGCGCGCTCCTTGGCCAGGACGTCCAGCGCCTTGGGCACGGACGTCAGCGCCTTGTCGACGACGGGGTCGTTGGCGGCGACCTGCCCGGCCAACGCGTTGAGATTCTCGGCGGCGGTGATGATGTCGGCGGTCTGGTCGTTGGTTTTGGCGATGAACTCGTCGATCTGGCTCAGCAGGCTGCGCATGTCGTTCTCGCGGCCGGCGAATGCCTTGGCGACGGCCTGGGTGATCTCCTGCAGCTGCCCGATTCCGCCGCCGTTGAGCAGGATCGACACCGAGGCCAGCGTCTGCTCGGTGGTGGGATACAGGCTGGCGCGCGGCAACGGGATGACCGACCCCGCCCTGAGTTGACCGACCGGCCGCTCGTCCTTGGGCGGCGCGAGTTCGATGTGCATCGAGCCGAGCAGGCTGGTCTGCCCGAGCTTGGCGGTCGAATTGGCCGGCAGGTGCACGTCGCCGTTGATCCGCATGGTGACCAGAGCATGCCAATCCTGCAGCTCGATCTTGGTGACGTTGCCGACGTTGACGTCGTCCACCCGGACACGGGTGTTCTCCTGGATCGTGACCACGTCGGGCATCTGCGCCTGGATCGTGTACGAGCCCGGTCCCCCACCCGCGGTGCCGGGAAGGCTGAACGAATTCAGGCCGCGCCAGCCGCACGCCGACAACGACGCGACGCACACCAGACCAAGGACGACGGCTACCGCGGTCCTCATGATGGCCCCGTCGGAAGCATCAGGTTCTGCAGCACCTCGATCGAGTTGGACGTCGTGTTTGCCGGCGGCGGCTCGCCGGGTGGCGGCTGATCGGCGAGTGCCGGCTGCTCGGGCGACGGCGCCGGGGCAGCCGGCGGCGCGGATGCGTCGGGCGGTGGCGGGGGCGTGTACCCGGGCCGTAGCCGGTCCTCGCTGTAGGTGATCTCGCTGGGCCGGGCCTGCGTCCCGACGAAGGGGTTGATGCCCACCGGAATGTAGTTGTAGATACGGTTTTTGATGATCGGGTTGAGGTACTGCAGGCACAGTTTCGACACCCGCGCCAACCGCGCCCGTGACGCCGCCTCGATCGAGCTGCAGATGAACTGCGGGATGTCGGCGAAGTTGTTCAGGGCCAGGATGCCGGTCATCGCGCTCTGCGCCGGTTGGTAGATGTTCAGGAAGTTCTGGAAGACCGTCGGGGCGATGTGCAGGATCTGCTTGATGTCGCCGCGGCTGTCGTTGAGCGCGGTGGTGATGGAACCCAACCGGTCGAACGTGACGCCCGCCGCTTCGCGGTTCTCGGCCAGGAAATCGCGCACATCGGTGAGCGCCCCGTCCAGGGACTTCAAGGCATTGCCGACTTCGTTGGGAGTGTTCGACAGCAGCGTCGTCACGCTCGCCAGGTTCTGGTTGAACGAGGCCAGCAGGTCGCTGCTGGAGTACAGCGCGGACACCAGCAGCTGCAGGTTACGCACGGTGCTGAAGATGTCGTCGGCGTGATCACCGAGCGCCGAGGTCGCCTCGGAGAGCTTGATGACGGTGTCGCGTGCGGTGTCGCCCTGGCCGCGCACGTTGTCCGCGGCCGAGTCGATTAACTCGCCGACGGAGTTGACCCCGCCCGGGCTGGTGGGCTGCAGGGCGTCGGTCAGCTTCTCCAGCTGCTTGCGGAAGTCATCCCATTCCACCGGAACCGCGGTGCGGCTCAGCGGGATCGAGGCGCCGGCGCCCAACTTGGGCCCGCCGGAGTAGGCCGGGACGAGTTGGATGGCCCGGGAGGTCACCAGCGACGGCGACAGGATGGCGGCGCGGGCATCGGCCGGGATCGAGTACTGCTTGTCGACCGAGAACGTCACCTTGGAGCTGGCCGGCTGGGGCTCGATCTTGTCTACCACGCCGACGGCGACGCCGAGGATGCGAATCTCGTCGCCGACGAACAGGCCGTTGGCCTCCGCGAAATACGCCGAGTACGTGTTCTTTTCGACGTCCTTCCACAGTTTGCCGCCGACCAAGAACGACCCCACGGCCAGCGTCAGGATCAGGCTGGCGGCGGTCACCTTGCGCAGGGTGCCTCGAGTCATGTTCATGGCGAATCGAAATCGTGCGGCGAGGGCGGCGGAACGGTCCGGATGGGCGGCGTCGACGGCGGCGGCGACGGCGGCTGGGACCACAGCGGCACCGGCGCGTTCTCCGGCGGCACGGGCGGCGTGCCGGTGGGCGGGTCGACCGCCTCCGACGGCAGCTTCTGGTTGGGGTCCAGGAACCGGTCATACATGTCCGCGTCGAGCACCGGGCCGCCGATCTGGCCTGGAACCAGGTTGGCCACGTAGGCCTTGAAAAACGGTCCGGAGCCGAGGCATTCGCCGAAGGACATCGCATACCGCTTGAACTTGGGCAGCGTCTTCTGAATGTCTTCCTTGCGGTTGTCCAGGATCTCCAGCACGCCGTTGAGCTTGTCGAGGGCCGGCTTGAGCTGGGTTCGGTTGTCGTTCACCAGCCCGGAGACCTGATGCGAAACCGCGGTCAGGTTGTTCATCAAAGCGTCCAGCGAGTCTCGCTCGTCGAGCAGCGCGGCCAACAGCGCGTTGGAGTTCGCCACCAGCCCGGCGATCTGCTGGCTGCGCTTGCCCAGCACCGTCGAGACCTTGTTGGCATTGCCCAGCAGGCTGCGCAGCTGCGCGTCGCGGCCGTTGAGGGTGTCCGAGAACCGGGCCACACCCTCCAGGGCGGGCCTGAGGTTGGATGGCGTCGCTTTGAGAGTGTCGGCCAATGTCGTGAGGGCCGTGGACAGTTGGGCGGTATCCAGGCCGCTGATCGTGGTCGTCAGGTCGCCCAGCGCGTCGGGCAGCTCGTACGGCGAGGTGGTGCGTTCCAACGGGATGGTGCCCGATAGTTGCCCGCCGCCCCGCGGAGTCAGCTCGAGCATCTTGGCGCCCAGGATCGTCTCGGTTTTGATCGCCGCCTCGGTCCGATCGCCCAGTTCGACACCCTTGCGTACGGTGAAGCCGACACGAACCTTGGTGCCCTCCAGGCGGAGGTCGGAGACCCGGCCAACACCCATGCCCGAAACCCGCACGGTGTTACCGGGTTTGATGCCGCCGGCCTCGGAAAAGTAGGCCGCGTAGTCGTCGGTGTTCTTGATGAACGGGAGTTTGTTGTACTGAAAGGCGACGACGGTCACGCAGGCCAGGATGACGGTTCCCCTCACTCCGAGCACAAAGGGGCTGCGGCGGTCAGCCGATTTCACCTTGGGCAGTTTCAGCTTCATCGCGGCGTGCACCGCCCGCTGGGCTGGCCCAACAGCTTGACGAAGATCGGGTTGCCCCCCTTACCGTTCAGCTTGAGCAATACCTCGCAGAAGTAGAAGCCGAAGTAGTCGCCGTTCAGGCCCTGCCGGGCGAGCACCTGGTAGATGTCCGGCAGGTCCGTGAGCAGTTTGTCGACGTACTCCTTGTCCGAGAGCACCTGCCCGGACACCCGATCCGTCTCGTGCACAACGTCTTTGATCGGCTGGCGGGACTGGGCGAGCAGGTCGGTGATCGAGCCCGCGGCCGCGTTGATGTAGGCGAGCCCGGTGGAGATGTCGTTCCTGCGCTGCGCCAGCCCGTCCACCAGCTGGGCCAGTTTGTCCACGCCATCGGAGAATTCGTGGTCGCGGGTGGCGAAGGTGTGCAGCACGGTGTTCAGGTTGGTGATCAGCTGGCCGATCAGCTCGCTGCGCCCGGCCAGGGTCGAGGTCAGGATCGACGTTTGGGAGAGCACCGAGGCCAGCGTCCCGCCCTGCCCCTGGAAGATCCGCAGCAGTTGGCCGGACAGGGCGTTGACCTGATCGGGGTCCAGCGCGCGGAACAACGGGCGGAAGCCGCCGATCAGGGCGTCGATGTCGAGCGCGGGCGACGTCCGTGCCAGCGGAATGGTCGCGCCCGGCGGCAGCCGGCGCGGCGGCCCGGGGCTCTCCTCGAGCGCGAGATAGCGGTCACCGATCAGGTTTTCGTAGCGCACCACCGCATTGGTGCCCTCGCTGAGGCGCACACCCCGGTCCACTTCGAAATCGACGGTGACGGTGCCGTCACGATGCAGGCTCAGGTTGCCGACCTTGCCGACTTCCACTCCGGCGACGCGCACGAAGTTGCCGGACTTCAGGCCGGAGATGTTGGTGAAGATCGCGCGGTAGCCCGTGCGGTCCTCAAAGCGCAACTGCCCGAACACCGCGATGAGCGCAAAGGTGAACAGCAGGCACACCGCGGTGAAGATCCCGACGCGCAGGATGATGCTGGATAGCTTCCTTCTCATGGCGGCGGCTGCCCCCCGCGCCAGAAGTAGCGTGGTCCTTCGGGCGGGTTCTTGGTGGTTGGGAACCAGTTGGCCCACCACGGATTACCCGCGGCCACGTTGGTGCGGATCTCGTTGGGGGCCGCCCCCCACCCGGTATCGGTGACTAGCGCGCGCACCGGGAAGTTCGCGCTGGGATCGGGCAACGAACCGCAGCTGGGCTTGCCGCCCGGGCCGCCGGTGGCGTTGACCTTGGGCAGGTGTTTGGGGAAGCGGTACGGGTCGTCGCCGAAAAGCAGTGCCGCGTCCAGGATCACGGAGTATCCGTTGCCGCCCAGGGCGTCGCGGCCGCCGTGGTCGACATACCATTGCGCGCCCTGGAAAAGGCAGGTGTAGGTCGGGGAGTATTTCTCCAACAGCGCCATGGTCGGGTCGAGCAGGTTCATCGACCGCACGATGTTCGATTCGTTGCGGCCGATCACGTTGATGCCGGTCTGGCTGAAGCCGATCGCCGACAGCAACAGCGAGTCGAGCGAACGCTGGTCGTCGGTGATGGTGGCGCTGGTCGTCGTCACGGAATCCAGGATGGACAGAATGTTCTGTGCCGCATCGGAATAGATGGCGGTGGTCTTGCCGAACAGCCGCCAGTCCTTACCGATGGTGTCCATGCGCGGGTTGACGGTGAGAAGCACGTTGTTGGCGTCGGTGATCGCCTGTCCGATGCGTTCGCCCTTGCCGCGAACCGATTGCGCGAAGGCCGACAGGATCGAGTTCAGCTTTGCCGGGTCGAGCGCCTGGACCACCGCCTGCAGGTTCTCGAACACCGTGTTGACTTCCACGGTGACGTTGCGCGAGTGCAGCAGCGCGCCGGGCTTCAGCGACGTGGCGCTGGGATGGCCGGGGACGATCAGGTCGACGAATTTGGAGCCGAACGCGGTGGTCGACTTGATCTCGGCCTCGAGGTTGCTCGGCAGATACTTGAAGGCGTCCGGTTGTATCTTCAGTTGCAGCCGAGCCGTTTTCACATCGGTGCCGATGGACGCGACCTGGCCGACCTGGACTCCACGCAGCTTGACCTTGGCACCGTCTTCCATCACCAGCCCCGCGCGGTCCGACACCAGCGTAAGCGGGACGAAGTCCTGGAACTTGCCCGAGAACGAGGCCGCCGTCATCGCGATCAGACCACCGATGAGGATGAACAGCGTGGGTGCCCACCAGATCGGGTCAATCTTGCTGCTGCGGGTCCTGTTTCGCTGTAATGGCCCGCCGGCCGTGTGATCACTCATCCGGTCACCCCGACAGATTGAAGTTGCCGGACTGGCCGTAGACGGACAGCGAGATCATCAGGCAGACGAACGCCGTGACGATCATCGACGACCGCACCGACCGGCCAACCGCTTCCCCGACGCCCGCGGGGCCACCCGTCGCGGTGAAGCCGTAGTAGGTGTGCACCACCATCACCCCGGCCGCCATGGTCAGCGCCGCCAGGAACGACCAGAACAGGTCGGTGGGTCGCAAAAAGGTTGCGAAGTAATGCTCGTAGACGCCGCGTGACTGGCCGTAGACGTAGATCGTCAGGAACTTCGCCGCGACGAACGACATCAGCACGGCGACGGCGTACAGCGGGATGACGACCAGGATGCCGGCGATGATCCGGGTGGACGCCAGATAGGTGACCGCCCGGATGCCCATGACTTCCAGCGCGTCGATCTCCTCGTTGATGCGCATCGCGCCCAGTTGCGCCGTCGCGCCCGCGCCGATCGTGGCGGCCAGGGCCAGGCCGGCCGTGCAGGGCGCGATCATCCGGACGTTCAAGAACGCCGAGAGAAACCCGGTCAGCGCTTCGACGCCGATGTTGGACAGTGTGTCGTACCCCTGCACCGCGACGAGGGCGCCGGTGGTCAGCGTGAGAAAACCGATGATGCCGACCGTGCCGCCGATGACGGCCAATGCGCCTGTGCCCATGCCCATCTCGGCGATCAGCCGCAGCAGTTCTCCCGGGTAGCGCCGTACCGCATCGACGGTGGCGGTCAGGGATCGCCCGTAGAACGCGGTCTGCTCGCCCAGCTTGCGGGTGGAATCCGTCAGCCGGGGGCCAAGGGTGACGAACCACGACGGTTCGCGTGCGGCGTCGGTCATTTGGCGGTCACCTTCACACCGAGCGCGGTGGTCAAAATGTTGATGAAGAACAGGGCCATGAACGAGAACACCACGGTCTCGTTCACCGCGTTGCCGACGCCGGTCGGGCCACCACCCACCGACAGGCCCTTGTAGCACGCGATCAGGCCGGCGGACAGCCCGAACAGGGTCGCCTTGATCAGCGAGATCACCACCTGCGGCAGCCCGGTCACCAAGGTCATTCCCGCGATGAACGCACCGGGCGTGACGTGCTGGACGAAGACCACGAAGATGTAGCTGCCGGTCAACCCGGTCACCGCCACCACCGAGTACAGCAGGACCGCGACGAACGTCGCCGCGATGATGCGCGGAACCACCAGCGCCTGAATCGGATTGACGCCGATCACCTTCATCGCATCGATTTCCTCGCGGATGGTGCGCGCGCCCAGGTCCGCGCACATGGCCGTCGAGCCGGCGCCCGAGACGACCATCGCGGTGACAACGGGTCCGACCTGGGTCACCGAGGCCAGTCCGGCACCGGCACCGGACAGGTCGCCCGCACCGATTTCGACGAGCAGGATGTTGAGGACAAACACGATGAGAACCGTGTACGGAATCGACAACATGATGGTCGGGAAGATGGAAACCCGGGCGACAAACCAAATCTGCTCGAGGACCTCACGCCACGCCCAGGGCCCACGCACCGCGGCAACCAATGCCTCGGCGCTGAGCAGAAAGAATTGGCCCAGCGCGTTCATGGGCTTCGCGAGGGTCGTCGCATTCACGCCGCTTGCCCAACCCAATGGCGGTCCTTGACTCAACCCGACCCCCATTTTCGTAACGCCGTTTATACGTTCGTAATTCGCTGACCCCGTAGCGAACAACACCGTTTACCTGGGCCGCGTCTGTTCGAGCGCATGATGAGGGAATGTACGGCCAAAGCAATGCCCGGCGTCAGGTTTGTAATCAACAAGAAGAAATGTTAGCGGCGGCCGATGGGCTCCGGCCGAAATTGCTATCGCCCACTGGGATCGGCAGGCCGCGAGCCCGCGTGATTGCTTGGCGTCGGCCTGACGCGGGGGGCCGCGCGGCGGCTCCAGCAGACGGGTCCGATGCCCGGCCGGTGGTGCGCGCAGGCGGCAGGATCGATCGACGGGTAAGACCGGATGACCGCCAGAAACATCTTGCGAAGCAACGCTTCTCAACGCAACACGGCACGCGCCGCTGACGCGGTTTTCCGTCCGCTCCGAAACCAGATGAGCACCCATGCCACCGTCCCGTTCGGCTGTCGTCGCCGAACGCCACAGTTCGGGTAAGTCGGTTTCGAATCAAGGGTTTCCTTCAGCCTGACCATAATCGCGCTACCACCGGATAAGATTTGAAGGTTCTGGATACACTCTGCCGGTGACAAATAGCCCGTCGTCATATCTGGTGTTGGCGTCGCAGCGCAGCGGCAGCACGCTGCTGGTCGAGTCGCTGCGCGCCACCGGCGTGGCCGGCGAGCCACAGGAGTTCTTCCAGTACCTCCCGTCCACCAGCCAGTCCCCGCAGCCGCGGGAATGGTTCGCCGGCGTCGAGGACGAGTCGATCCTGAGCCTGCTCGACCCGCTGGACGTCGGGACGCCGGACTTGGCGCCGCCCGAGATCTGGCGCGCCTACATCCGCACGGTCGGCCGGACACCCAACGGGGTGTGGGGCGGCAAGCTGATGTGGAACCAGACGCCGCTGCTGCTGGACCGTGCCAAGAACCTGCCGGATCGCAGCGGTGACGGCCTGCTCGCGGCGATCACCGACGTGGTGGGCGAGCAGCCGCTGCTGATTCACGTGTACCGGCCCGATGTGATTTCGCAGGCGGTGTCGTTCTGGCGCGCGGTGCAGACGCGGGTCTGGCGGGGCCGGCCCGATCCGGTGCGGGACGCCCGCGCCACATATCACGCCGGAGCGATCGCGCACGTCGTTACCATGCTGCGCGCGCAGGAGGAGGGCTGGCGAAACTGGTTCGCCGAAGAACGCATCGAGCCGATGGACATCTCGTATCCGGTGTTGTGGCGCAACCTGACTCAGGTGGTGGGTTCCATCCTGGAGGCGTTGGGGCTGGACCCACAGCTGGCGCCCAAGCCGGTGCTGGAGCGCCAGGCTGACCAGCGCTCCGACGAATGGGTGGACCGCTACCGCGCCGACGCCGAGAAACACGGGCTGCCAACCTGATCGACCGGCAGAGCTAAATTCAGCCCGAGCCAATCACTTGGATGTGGCGCGCGCGGAAGCCACCATTCGGAGTCGACGGGTGCGGCTGGGAGACGCCGCCGTGGGCGCTTGAGGAGCGGTCAAAGTGGTTGAAGGCGTGCCAACTGACGGAAAGGACCCCGACGCTCCGCAGCCGCCGGATTGGGCTGCCCGGTTCGGTTCGGTGTCGGTGGACTGGTGGGCGACCGCGGTGGCGGGTGTGCTCGTCGCGTTGGCCGTGGCCAACGCGCTGCCGAAGATCCCCTGGTGACCGGCGTGAGCACGGTCCAGGTGGCGCCCGACGAAACGTCGGATGAAGCCACCTTCACCAGCACCCGTCCGCTCGACTATGTGCCCGGCATCCTGCTGCTGATCGGCGTGGGAGTGTTGGGCAAATACGCCCAGATCTGGTGGAACGCGCTGGCCAAACAGCAGCACTGGACCGTGCCCGACATCGAATATGTGTTGTGGGCGATCGTGATTGGGCTGCTCATCACCAACACGATAGGCCTGCACCCGATATTTCGGCCCGGTGTGCTGACCTACGAGTTCTGGCTCAAAGTCGGGATCGTGGCGCTTGGTTCGCGATTCGTGCTGGGCGATATCGCCAAACTGGGCGGCATCAGCCTGGTGCAGATCCTGGTGGACATGACCATTGCCGGAACGATCATCATCGTCGTGGCCCGCGCGTTCGGGTTATCGGGCAAGCTCGGCTCGCTGTTGGCGATAGGCACGTCCATCTGCGGGGTGTCGGCCATTGTGGCCGCCAAGGGCGCGATCCGGGCCCGCAACTCCGATGTCAGCTACGCGATAGCGGCGATCCTGGCGCTGGGCGCGGTGTCACTGTTCGTGTTGCCGCCGTTGGGGCATGCGATCGGACTCACCGACCACGAATTCGGTTTGTGGGCGGGGCTTTCGGTGGACAACACCGCCGAGACCACCGCGACCGGCTACCTGTACTCCGACCATGCTGGCAAGACCGCGGTGCTGGTGAAGTCGACCCGCAACGCGCTGATCGGGTTCGTCGTGCTGGGCTTCGCGCTGTTCTGGGCGGGTCGGGGGCAAGCCGACGAGATCGCGCGGGGCGCCAGGGCCAAGGCCGCGTTCGTCTGGAACAAGTTCCCGAAATTCGTGCTCGGCTTTCTGGTGGTCTCGGCGATCGCCACCGCCGGCTGGCTGACCAAGGGGCAAACCGCCAACCTCGCCAACGTCTCGAAATGGGCCTTCCTGCTGACCTTTGCCGGTGTGGGACTCAACACCGACATCCGTCAGATCGCGCGCACCGGGTGGCGTCCGCTGGTGGTCGCGGTCATCGGGCTCACCGTCGTCGCCACGGTCTCACTCGGCATCGTGCTGCTGACGTCACGCGTGTTCGGTTGGGGCGCAACAGCCTAAGGTTCAGCGCTCCAACCGCTTTGCGTGCGAACCGATTCGGCCTCGGTACGCCAGCCATCAGCCGACGTTGGCACCGCCCTCGGCGATCCTGCGCACCGCCTTCAGGAACACGTCGATCTCTTCGAATGTGTTGTAGAACGCGAACGACGGGCGCACAGTGGCCTCGAGCCCGTAGCGACGAAGGATCGGTTGGGCACAGTGATGGCCCGCCCGCACCGCGATGCCTTCGGCGTTGAGCGCCTTGCCCACCTCGAGTGGCTCGTGGCCGGCCAGCACGAATGACAGCACGCTGGCTTTCTCCTCGGCGGTGCCCACCAGGCGCACACCCGGAATGTCGGCCAACCGCGGCGTCGCGTACTCGAGCAGCGCGTGCTCGTGGGCCGCGATGCGCTCGATGCCCACCCGCTCGACGTAGCGCAGCGCCTCCCCCAGCCCGACGGCGTCGGCGATGTTCCCGGTGCCGGCCTCGAACTTGTTGGGCAGACCCTGGTACAGCGAGCGTTCCAGCGTGACGTCGGCGATCATGTTGCCGCCGCCCTGCCACGGTGGCGTCTCGGCCAGGGCCTCCTCGGACCCGTACAGCACCCCGATCCCGGTCGGCCCGTAGATCTTGTGCCCGGAGAACACGAAGAAGTCGACACCGAGCTCGGCGACGTCAATGGGCAGATGCGGAATCGACTGCGCCCCATCGATCAGCACTCGCGCGCCGTACCGGTGGCCCAGCTCGACGATCTTCTCCACCGGCGTGACCGTGCCCAGCGCGTTCGACACCTGGGTGGCCGCCACCAATTTGGTCTTGGGCCCCAAGAGATCCTCGAACTCCGACAGCAGCAGGTTGCCCGCGTCGTCGACCGGCGCCACCCGCAGAACCGCGCCGGTTTGCTGTGAAAGCAGTTGCCACGGAACGATATTGGCGTGGTGCTCGAGGTGGGTGATCACGATCTCGTCGCCCGGCCCCAGATGCTTGCCGCCCCAGGCGTAGGCCACCAGGTTGATGGCTTCGGTTGTGCCGCGCACGAAGATGTTCTGCTCGGCCTTGGGCGCGCCGATGAACCGGCGCACCGTCTCGCGGGCCTCTTCGTAGGCATCGGTGGCGCGAGCGGCCAGCTCGTGCGCCGCCCGATGGATGTTGGAGTTCTCGTGCGCGTAGAAGTACGCCAGCCGGTCGATGACCGCCTGCGGCTTCTGCGTGGTCGCGGCATTGTCGAACCAGATCAATGGTTTCCCGTTGACCGTCTCCCGCAGAATCGGGAAATCGGCGCGGATCGCATTGACGTCGAAGACCTCGTGCTCGTCGCGCAACTGCGGCACGGGATCGGCTTTGGTCAGGAAGTGGTAGTCCCTCTCGTCACCGTCCGGCGCATTCGGCGCGGGCGCGTCGGACCAGCCGAGGTCGGTGACCGACGGCGCCGCGGGCAACCACGGCGGTGCCGAACCGCGCGAACCCGCGGGTAGAGCCGGTGCCGTCCCGGCCAGCACACCGGGCACCGTGGGCACGATGCCGCGGGGCACCGCGAACGCACTGGGGTTGCCGCCGAACCACGGATCCGGCGCGGCGATCGTGCCTGGCACCGAACCCCGCGGGGCCGCCGGCACGGTCTGCGGCGGGGCCTCGGGCTCGGCGGACGTCGGGGCCGGCAGGTAGATGTCGGCGACGCCCAGCTGCGGGATCGGCGCCGGGAACACGTCGGCGGCACCCGTGGCCGCCCGCCCGGCCGACGTCGCCGCCGTGGCATCGGGCGCGCTACCGCGCGGGGCCACCGGCGCCGTCTGCGGAGGGCTGTCGGGGCCGGGCCGGATGCTGGCCGCATACAGCTGGGTGGCCAGCGCCGCGAGCTCCGCGGCGCTGATGGGCAGCTCGCTTTCGGCGTCTACCGAGCGGTACTCACTTGTACTCATGGAACTGATCCACGGCCACGTCGTCGAGCACGGCGAGCGCGTCGTCGGTGAGGACCGCCAAGGACGTGTACAGCGTGACCAGGTAGGTCGCGATCGCGGACTGGTTGATGCCGGTGAACCGCACCGACAGCCCCGGCGCCTGCTCCCCGACCAGGCCCGGCTGGAACAGGCCGACCACGCCCTGACGCTCCTCGCCCGTGCGGACCAGGATGAACTTGGTCTTGCCGTCCTCCACCGGCACCTTGTCCGACGGGATCAACGGGATCCCGCGCCAGGTGATGAACTGCGCGCCGAACAGGCTCACCACCACCGGCGGCACGCCGCGGTAGGTGGCCTCCCGGCCGAATGCGGCGATACCGAGCGGGTGGGTGAGGAAGAAACTGGGCGTCTTCCAGACCTTGGTGATCAGGGCGTCGAGGTCGTCGGGCGCGGGCGCACCGGCGAGCGTCTGGATGGTCTGCTCGGGCGTGGCCTGCGCAAGCAGCCCGTACTCGGGGCTGTTGATCAGCTCGAATTCCTGACGTTCCTTGATCGTCTCGATGGTCAGCCGCAGCTGCTGGGCGATCTGGTCGTGGGGGCTCGAGTACAGGTCGGACACCCGGGTGTGGATGTCGACCAGGGTCGAGATGCTCCGCAGCGTGTATTCACGCGGGCTGGTCTCGTAGTCGACATAGGTCTCCGGGAGCGGTTCGTCGGTGCCGGCTCCCGCTTCGGCCTTGATCGCGACCTGCTCGGGGTTGACCACGCGGTTGACCCGGTAGATGCCGGCCTCCACCGGGACCCAGCCGAGCAGGTGCAACAGCCAGCGCGGCGTGATCGTCGAGAGCTGGGGAACCGTCTTGGTCGCGTTGGCAAGCTGCCTGGCAGCGAGATCACCAAGTGTCTGAGACTCGTTTTGAGCCGACGTCATCGTGGTCCTTCCGTACTTGGTCGAATACTGCGGCCTGTGTCGGGCGGATCTATCGTCCCCCACCAGCAGCGGGTCCGCGCGCCGAGCCTAGGCAACAGTAGGACGTGGCCAGAAGGTTTAGAGCCGGGCTGAGCGAAACGAGTGAAAAGCGCCGATGCCCTATAGTGGGGGCCATGCAACACCCCGTACAGCTGCGCTTTGTCCCGTCGCGCTGCGTCGACTGCTGTTGCTGTTGTTGTTGTTGATTTCCGCAAGCCCTCTGTCGCTGTAGAAATCCCCGCGCCAGCCCATTTCAGGGGCGGTATCGCCGGGTCATCGCCCGGCGGCGTGCAGACGCGGGCCCATGACAAGCCTTTCAGGAAGATCAACAACCCATGACGATTCTGTCCGAGCCCAACCGTGCCCTGGCACAGGTGGCAACCCGCGGGCGTTCCGTGGTCCGACCGGCCACCGCGCTCAACCGCATGACCCGATACCGGGGCGGCACGTATTCCCACACCGTCGATCGGGTCGTGTTCACCGACGGCAGCTGGGCGCGCACCGACCTGATCAGGCTCAACCCGAACGTGCACGCCTACTCGCTGGATTTCACCGGCATCGCGCCGCAGCACCCGTCGCGCTATCGTGTCGACACCTGGTCCGCGCTGCCGCATCTGCGCACGTCTGGCCACGAAGCCAAGGTCGACTGGATCCTGCGGCACTCCTTTCCGATGCACTCCACCGCCGAACTGAGCCGGCGGGTGCGCGAGGCCGGTTATCCGCTGGGACCGGCCAACATCAGCGAACACGAGGCGATCGCGGCCACTCAGGCGGCGATCTGGTTCTTCACCAATGGCCTGGCGCTGGACACCCGGCCGCTCAACGTGCCCGTTGCGGTTGACCGGTCCGCCGGACCGGTGATCACGTTCGAATTCGACGGTGCACCACAGCTCGGCGGCTATTCGGTCTGGACCGCCTCGGATGTCGCCGTCACCGTGCGGTTGCAGAAATCGGCCAATCATGTTGACTGGCAGGATGTTTCCGGATCGGAGCTGATCGTGAGCCCCGGCGAGGGCCGTCATCAGCGCACGCTGGGCGAGGGCAGCACACTGTCGTCGAGCAGCCACGGCCGCGGCGGGCGCGGGTACCGTTACTACCGGTTGGTCGCATACTCCGAGATGGGCACACCCAGGATCGAGCACGTCAGCTTCCGGCTCACCGGTTCCCGCCACTATCGCAACGCCGACAAGGTCGTGCATCTGTACAACTACCTGCTCGCGCAGGCGCGAAAGGCCACGCATGAGACCGAGGAAGCGCTGCTGGTCGATCACCACGCGACCGCGGACTCGGGGCTTGTCGGACCGTTTCAGGTGCGAATCCCGCTGATACTCAGCGCGAACGACGGCCACGAACTTGTCGACGCTGACGGCTTCGCCGTCGCCGGGGCGATCGAACCCGGCACGGATTTCTACCTACGTCAGGCACCCGACACTTCGGGAATAACCCTCACCGCGAAAACGGTTGGCGATCTGCATGGACGCGTGCTCACCGGGGTGGCCCTGGATGAAGCGTCACAACGCTTTACCCCGGTGGCGCTAGCCATCCCCACCGAGATGAACATAGAGTTCGATATTAGCTGGCAGGCAGAGGCCTGGTCCTACGTCGTTGGAGACAATAGGTAGATGAGCATCGCGGAGAACGTCACGGAATTGATCGGTAACACGCCGCTGGTCCGGCTGAACCGGGTCACTGAAGGTGCGGTCGCCGACGTCGTCGCCAAGCTGGAATTCTTCAACCCGGGCAACAGCGTCAAGGACCGCATCGGGGTCGCGATGATCGACGCGGCCGAGCAGGCGGGCCTGATCAAACCGGACACCATCATCCTCGAGCCAACGAGCGGCAACACCGGCATCGCCCTGGCGCTGGTGGCCGCGGCCCGCGGCTACCGTTGCGTGCTGACCATGCCGGAGACCATGAGCGTCGAGCGACGAATGTTGTTGCGCGCCTTGGGCGCCGAGATCATCTTGACGCCGGGTTCGGACGGCATGCCGGGTGCCATCGCCAAGGCCGAGGAACTGGCCAAGAGCGACCAACGGTATTTCGTGCCACAGCAATTCGAGAACAAGGCCAACCCCGCGATCCACCGCGCGACCACCGCGGAGGAAGTGTGGCGCGACACCGACGGCAAGGTCGACATCTTCGTCGCCGGCGTGGGCACCGGCGGCACCATCACCGGCGTCGCCCAGGTGATCAAGGAACGCAAGCCCTCGGCACAGTTCATCGCCGTGGAACCGGCCGCGTCCCCGGTGCTGTCCGGCGGACAGAAGGGGCCGCACCCCATCCAGGGCCTCGGAGCCGGGTTCGTCCCGCCGGTGCTCGCGATGGATCTGGTCGACGAGGTGATCGCCGTCGGCAACGAGGAATCCATCGAGCTGGCCCGGCGGCTGGCCGCCGAAGAGGGACTGTTGGTCGGTATTTCCTCGGGCGCGGCGGTGGTCGCCGCCCTGCAGGTGGCCCGCCGGCCCGAGAACGCCGGAAAGCTCGTCGTCGTGGTGCTGCCCGACTTCGGCGAGCGGTACCTCAGCACGCCGTTGTTCGCCGATCTGGCCGATTAGCCATGCTCGAAGCCATCCGACGTGACATACGAGCGGCGCGGGAGCGCGATCCGGCCGTTCCGACCACGCTGCAGGTGATATTGGCCTACCCGGGCGTGCACGCCATCTGGGGCCACCGCATCAACCACTGGCTGTGGCATCGCGGCGCACGGCTGATCGCGCGCATCACCGCCGAAATCACCCGGATCCTGACCGGCGTCGAGATCCATCCCGGTGCCGTCCTGGGGCCCGGTCTCTTCATCGACCACGCGACCGGGGTGGTGATCGGCGAGACCGCCGAGGTGGGCGAGGACGTGACCATCTACCACGGCGTCACCCTCGGCGGCAGCGGCAGGGACACCGGAAAACGCCATCCCACCATTGGTGATCGGGTGACGATCGGCGCCGGCGCGAAGATCTTGGGCGCGATCAAAATCGGTGACGACAGCCGCATCGGCGCCAATGCCGTGGTGGTCAAAGAGGTTCCGTCGAGCTCGGTGGTCGTCGGGGTGCCTGGGCAGGTCATCAGCCGCAGCCGTCCCGGCAGTCCGGACGACTCGATGATGCCCGACCTCGTCGGCGTCAGCCTGCAGTCGCTGCTGACCCGCGTGACCAAACTCGAAGCCCGGGCGGACGGCTCCCAGAGCAATCACGTCATCAGGCCGCCCGAGGCCGGTGTCTGGCACGGCGAGGACTTCTCCATCTGATCTGTGAAAGATCGTGGAGCCCGCTGAACACACCGTGATCTCCGGTATTCGCCACGCTGCACCGAATCCCCGTCGGCGCGTTCCGCGGGGTTGAGCTCGGCGGAGTATTACTCACGCTGAACTTAACCCCCTGATGGAATGCATCACCGTCCGCAGCGTTGCACAGTGGGTTATGACCACGACGCGCGACGGCGACACCCTCGGGGTCCGATCATGACCGAGCTGCACCTGGCCGTGGGCCTGGATGGCTACGGTTGGCATCCCCAGGCGTGGCGATACGCGTTCGCGCACAACGCGACCGGTGGCGGGCAACTCAGCGGTCGCTACTGGGCCGCGCTGGCGGGCACCGCCGAGCGCGGGCTGCTTGATTTCCTGACCATCGACGACAGCCTGGACGTACAGCCGGGCCGCCGGGCCGAAATCTCCCCGCGGCGCCTGGCGGGGCGCGCCGATGCCACGCTGGTGGCAGCCCGGGTCGCGCCGGTCACCAAGCACATCGGCCTGGTCCCCGTTGCCACGGTCACCCATACCGAGCCGTTCCACGTCTCCAAAGCGATTGCGACGCTTGACCATATCTCGCATGGGCGGGCGGGCTGGCAGGTGCGGGTGAGCCCGACCGCGCACGAAGCCGCGCTGTTCGGCCGGCGGGCCGCCCCCGCCGCCGACGAACTTTTCGACGAGGCCGCCGACGCCGTCGAGGTGGTGCGCCGCCTGTGGGACAGCTGGGAGGACGACGCCATCATCCGCGAGGTCGCGACCGGCCGCTACATCGACCGCGGCAAGCTGCACTACATCGACTTCGCCGGAGAGCACTTCTCGGTCAAGGGGCCCTCGATCACCCCGCGGCCACCCCAGGGCCAGCCGGTGGTGGCGGCGCTGGCACACGCTGTCTACGAATTCGCCGCGGCCAACGCCGACCTGGTGTTCGTCACTCCGCACGACGAGGGCTCGCTGCGTGCGATCCTGGCCGACGTCCGCCACGCGCAGCGCGCCGCGGACCGCGAGATCGGAGTCTATGCGGACCTGGTGGTCTCGCTGGCCGACGATCCGTTGGCACCGGCAGCGGCCATCTCCTCCGATGCGCACGTATTCACTGGTAACGCAAGCGATCTCGCGGATCTCCTGCTCGCCTGGCAGGACGCCGGGGTCGACGGCGTGCGGCTGCGGCCTGCGATCAACGCCATCGACCTGCCCGCCATCGTCGACGACCTGGTGCCACGGCTGCAGCACGCCGGCCGATTCCGCACCGGCTACCGCGACGGCGAGACGCTGCGCGAACGCCTGGGCCTGGCCGCCGCACCCAATCGGTACGCGACGGTGCCGTCATGACCGTCACTCCCCTGTCGATCCTCGACCTCGCGCCCATCAGCGCCGGCAGCGACGCCGCGACGGCACTGCGCAACACCATCGACCTGGCCCAGCACGCCGAGCGCTGGGGCTATCGGCGCTACTGGCTCGCCGAGCACCACTTCGTCGCAGTGGCCAGCTCGTCACCGGTGACGCTGATCGGCCAAATCGCCGCGGCCACAGAGCGAATTCACGTCGGATCGGCCGCGGTGCAGGTCGGGCACACGACGGCGCTCGCGGTGGTGGAAAGCTTCGGCATCCTCGACGCGCTCTACCCCGGCCGCATCGACATGGGGTTGGGCCGGTCCGGGCAGCGTCGCCAAGAGGCGGCCACGTCGTCTCCGCCCGTACCCGAACGCGCGCCCACGCCGTGGCGTGAGGTGGCCGGCGTCGTCATCCCCACACCCTTCGACCAGACGCCGCTGATGAAAAGCGATCGGATCCGGGCGCAGGCGTCGGTGCTCGCCCAGCCGTGTGCTCAACCCCCCGACTTCGCCGACCAGCTGGCCGACATCGAGGCGATGCTGGACGGCACGTATACCGTCAACGGCCATGAGCTGCACGCCGTTCCGGGCGAGCACGCCCAGTTGACACCGTGGATCTTCGGCAGCACCAAAGGCCAGAGCGCCGAGGTGGCCGGCGCCCGTGGACTTCCATTCGTCGCCAGTTACCACATCACCCCCGGCACGGCGCTCGACGCGATCACCGCCTACCGCAGCGCATTCCGACCGTCCGCCCGGCTCTCCGAGCCATACGTGGTGGTGTCGGCCGACGTCGTGGTTGCCGAGGACAGCGCGACCGCACGCCACCTCGCGTCCGGTTACGGCCGCTGGGTGCATTCCATCCGCAGCGGCCACGGTGCGGTCCCCTACCCTGACCCCGACTTCTGCGAGCCGTTGACCGAGGGCCAGCAGGCGCTGGTGACCGACCGCACCGCAACACAATTCGTCGGTAATCCGGACGAGGTCGCCGACCGGCTCGAGCTGCTGCGCCGGGCCACAGATGCCGACGAACTGGTGATCACCTCCGTGACGCACCGGCACGTCGACCGGCTGCGCTCGCATGAACTGATCGCCAAGCGATGGGGGCTTACCGGATGAGCGTTCGAAAAGTGACCCGCCGCAAGCAGATCCATCTGGGCGCGCACTTTCCCGGGGTGAACAATACCACGGTGTGGTCCGACCCCAGTGCGGGCAGCCAGATCGCGTTCGAATCGTTTGTGCACCTTGCCAAGACGGCCGAGCGGGGGCTGTTCGACTTCTTCTTCCTGGCCGAAGGCCTGCGGCTGCGTGAGCACCGCGGCAAGATCCACGACCTCGACGTCGTCGGGAGACCCGACACCTTCACCGTGCTGGCCGCGCTCGCCGCGGTCACCGACAGGCTCGGCCTGGCCGGCACCATCAACACCACCTTCAACGAACCCTACGAGGTGGCAAGGCAATTCGCGACGCTGGACCAGCTGTCCGACGGGCGGTCGGCCTGGAACATGGTCACCTCCTCGGACGCGTTCACCGGGGAGAACTTCCGCCGCGGCGGCTTTCTCGCGCACGCCGACCGCTACCACCGGGCCGAGGAATTCATCACCGTGGCGCGAAAGTTCTGGGACAGTTGGGCGGCCGATGCCGTCGTCGCCGATGTCGATGCGGGGATCTATGCCGATCCGGCTCGCATCGGCAGCGTCGAGCACCACGGCCCGCAATTCCGCGTCCACGGCGTGGCGTCGCTGCCCGCCGGCCCGCAAGGCCACCCGGTGCTGCTGCAGGCCGGCGACTCCGACGACGGCCGTGACTTCGGCGCCCGGCACGCCGACGCCCTGTTCACGCTGCACGGCTCGCTCGAGGCGGGCCAGCGCTACTACGCCGACGTGAAGAGCCGCGCCGCGGTCTACGGGCGGGATCCCGACCAGCTCAAGGTGTTGCCCGGCGCGACGTTCGCGCTGGGTGACACGCCCGCCGAGGCGCAGGACAACGCCCGCCACATCCGCGAACAACAGGTCAGCGGCCCGACCGCGATCGCGTTCCTCGAACAGGTGTGGGGCGTGGACCTCTCGGCCTACGACCCCGACGGGCCGCTGCCCGACGTCGACCCCGTCGAGAACCCGAACATCACGCGCGGACGGGTCCGGCACGGCGATCCCAAGACGGTCGCCCAAACCTGGCGGGCCCGAGCGGAAGCCGAAAGCCTGTCGATCCGCGAGCTGATCATCGAGGTGACCAGCCGCCAGCAGTTCGTCGGGACTCCGCTGCAGGTGGCCGAGGAGATCGACCGCTACGTGCAGTCGGATGCCTGCGACGGCTTCATCCTGGTGCCGCACCTGACGCCGCACGGCCTCGACGAGTTCGTCGACAAGGTGGTGCCGCTGCTGCAGGAACGCGGTAGCTTTCGCACCGAATACCGCGGCCACACCTTGCGCGAGCATCTGGGCCTGTCACCCACGCCGGGGTGGGCGGGAAATTCGGCCGGCATCGCGATCGGCCAATGAGAGCCGGCAGAGCGGCACCGTGAATTTGCTCCCCCGCCTGGACTCGAACCAGGAACCCTTCGGTTAACAGCCGAATGCTCTGCCAATTGAGCTACAGGGGACTAACCCGATCGCGGGACGACTCTAGCGTACTGGCACGACCGCACCCAACTGCGGACCAGTGGCGATCGCAAGCGCGGCGTGGCCGGACGCAGCGGGTCGCCGGGCGGTGAGGCAGGATGGAGCCATCGATAGTCGGGAGGACCGTTTTGATCCGGTATGTCGTGGTGCTTGGACTGGGTTACGTGCTGGGCTCGAAGGCCGGGCGTCGCCGATACGAGCAGCTCGTCGGCACTTATCGCGCGCTGACCAGCAGTCCGGTGGCCAAGTCGATGATCGAGGGGGGACGCCGCAAGGTCGCCAATCGGATCTCCCCCGACGCCGGTTTCGTCACGTTGACGGAGATCGACGACCAAACGGCGATCATGGAACGCGACGTCGAGGCCGACGACGCGCTCGCGCCGTCTAATCGTCGCCGCTAGCCTGCTCCAACAGGCTGCGCCGGTAGGACTCCATCGCCACCAAATCGCCGAATAGGGCGTGATACTCGTCGCCCTGCTCGATCGGCGACATGCGCTGCAGCTTCGATTTCACCTCGGCGATCTGCCGGCCCATCCACACCTCTTGCAACCGGGCCAGCACGCCGCCGATGTAGCGCGGCAGCTTCTCCTCGTCGACCTGGATGGCCTCCACCCCCAGCTCGCTGGCCAGGCCGGCCGTCAGGGGCGAGGAGGCCTGGTCACGCACCGCCTCGATCCACTGCGCGCCGGTGACCCCGCTCGACGTACCCCCGGCGGTCTCGATGGCCGCGCGGATGGCCGCGTACCCGGGATGGGTGAAGCTCTCCACGGTCAGTGTGTCGAACACCGGCCCCGCGAACGCCGGGTACTGCAGGGCCGCCTTGAGCGCCTCCCGTTGGGGCCACAGGGTGGGGTCACGCGGGTCCGGGCGGCTGGCGGCGGCCTGGGCGGCGGCGGGCGCCGGCTCGGCCGCGCGGCGGGAGGTCTTGGGCGCGGAACCGCCGCGGGCCTGCGTGTGGGAGCTCTTGGCCTGGCTGCGCACCCGGTCGATCACCTGCGCGACGTCGTCCCAGCCGACCCAACCGGCGAGCTGGCGGGCGTACTCGTCGCGCAGCGTGGGGTCCTTGATCTGGCTCACCATCGGCACGCAGCGGCGCAGCGCGGCAACGCGGCCCTCGGCGCTGTCCAGATCAATCTCGGCGAGCGCCGAACGTATCGCGAATTCGAACAGCGGGGTTCGCCGCGCCACCAGGTCGCGCAGCGCGCCGTCGCCGGACTTCAGCCGCAGATCGCACGGATCCATGCCGTCCGGCGCGACTGCCACGAACGACTGCCCCGCCAGATTCTGCTCGCCGCCGAAGGCTTTGAGCGCGGCGGCCCGCCCGGCCGCGTCACCGTCGAAAACGTAGATCAGTTCGCCGCGAAAGAAGCTGTCGTCCATCATCAGTCGGCGCAGCATCGACAGATGCTCGTCGCCGAACGCGGTGCCGCACGAGGCGACGGCGGTGGTGACCCCGCTCAGATGCATCGCCATCACGTCGGTGTAGCCCTCGACGACGACCGCCTGGTGCCCCTTGGCGATGTCGCGCTTGGCCAAGTCGATGCCGAACATCACGTTCGACTTCTTGTACAGCAGCGTCTCGGGCGTGTTGATGTACTTGGCTTCCATCGGATCGTCGTCGAACAGCCGCCGGGCCCCGAAACCGATCACCTCACCGGCCGAACTGCGGATGGGCCACAACAATCGGCGGTGGAAGCGGTCCATCGGTCCGCGCCGTCCCTGCCGCGACAGGCCGGCCGCTTCCAGCTCTTTGAACTCGAAGCCCTTGCGCACCAAGTGCTTTGTCAGCGAATCCCAGCCCGACGGTGCGAAGCCGCAACCGTAGCGACGGGCCGCCTCGGCGTCGAAGTTCCGCTCGGTCAGGTACTGCCGCGCCGGTGCGGCCTCGGCGGATTCCAACGCCGCCGCATAGAACTCCGCCGCGGCCGCGTTGGCCGCGACGAGCCGGCTGCGGCTACCGCGGTCGCGCTGCACGCTGGTCGCCGGGCCGGAGTAGTTGATGGTGTGGCCGATCCGGTCGGCGAGCAGTTCGACCGCCTCGACGAAACTGACGTGCTCGATCTTCTGGATAAACGCATACACGTCGCCGCCCTCACCGCAGCCGAAGCAGTGGAAGTGGCCGTGGTTGGGGCGGACGTGAAATGACGGCGACTTCTCGTCGTGGAACGGACACAGGCCCTTGAGCGAATCGGCGCCGGCACGCCGCAATTGGACGTAATCGCCGATGACTTCGTCGATGCGCACCCGTTCGCGGATGGCCGCGATGTCGCGGTCGGGAATCCGGCCGCGACCCCGGGAACGGCCATCTCCCTCCGCGCGTGAACCTGCCGGGCTTGACATCGGCTCAGTCTAAGGCGCGACGGCGAAAGCTAGCCGGTACCGATGACGCCGCAGGCGACCCGGTCCATCGCGTTCTCGGTGTCCTGGGCGCCGTGCAGCATCAGCGCGGTCTTGTTACCCGCCAGCAGGTCGTCCCGGTTGAACGAATCGGTGGTGGTGACCAGGTACGCCGAGCCGTCCTGACGGACCTCGAGCGACGTCAGGTCGCCGCTTTCCGGCTTCCCGGTGTGACCGGGCGCCTGATAGTGACCGCCGGCGGACAGGAAGTTCCCGGGCGCACCGCCGGTGGGTGCCACAGAGTTCGGCTCGCACTTGCCGATCTCGTGCACGTGCAGGCCGTGGAAGCCGGGCGTCAGGATGCCGGGCGCCGCCGTCTTCACGGTGACGGTCACGTAGCCGCCGGTGAAGTCGAAGGTCGCGGTGGCCGCCGAGCGGCCATCGGGCGTCTTCAGTTCCGCGCTGAGCGGGCCGCCGGCCGGTGCCGGGGTCGTCGTCTCACCGGAGGACGTCGGAGCGGCACTCTTCACCGGCGGGGTGGTGCCCGGCTGGGTGCTCGCATGCTGCGGTGAACTGCAGGCTGTCATGGCGACGACGGGCAGTCCCATCAAGAAGGAGGCCGCAAAGGGCGAGCCGCTGAATTTCTTCACGTCGGGCAGCCTAACTCGCGGCGGCCCCGCCGATGCCCGGACCGGACGACTTCATGCCCGCCGCGACTACGGAGCGGCCTGGCGGACGTCGATCCGTTCGAGCCGGCCCTCGGTGAACGAGGCGATCTGGTCGACGATGACCCGCCATCGCGCACTGTCGTCGGCCGCGGTGTTGAAGGCCGCAGCAAAGACCGGATCGAGCGTCCGGGGTGCCCCGGCATACAGCCAGTGCGCGACCCGGTGGATGCGTTCGCGCTGCCCGGCTTGGGTTTCCTGATGCCGCGGATCGGACATGATGAATTGCAGCGCCAGGATTTTCAGCAAGGCGACCTCGGCACGCACCAGGTCGGGAACGTGCAGCTCGGCCCGGTAGCGCACCAGGGGTCCGGGGCCGGCCGCCGCGCGGGTGGTGGCGATGGCCGCCGAGGCGAACCTGCCGACCAGCTCACTGGTCAACCGCTTCAGCGCGACCGATGCCGCGAGCGTGGCGTCGTACTTGCCGACGGCGGCGACCACCGGCAAGGCGGCGAGCCGTCGCGCGGCCGCCATGAAGTCATCGGCACACACCCGGGAGAATTCGGTCTCGCCCAGTTTGGCCAACGCGGCGGCCTCGTCGTCGTCGGAGAGCACCCGCAGGTCGATGCGTTGGGACACCACACCGTCCTCGACGTCGTGCACCGAATACGCCACGTCGTCGGCCCAATCCATGACCTGCGCCTCCAGGCACATCCGGCCCTCCGGCGCGCCCGCCCGAACCCAGGCGGCCGGCTCGCGGTCGTCGTCGTAGAACCCGAACTTGCGTTGTCCTTCGCCCCGGGGCCACGGATACTTCGTGACCGCGTCCAGCGACGCGCGAGTCAGATTCAGCCCCGCGCTATTGCCTTGCTCGTCAAGGACTTTGGGCTCGAGACTGGTCAGGATTCGGAAGTTCTGGGCGTTGCCCTCGAAGCCGCCATAATCCGTCGCGACCTCGTCGAGCGCCCGTTCACCGTTGTGGCCGTAGGGCGGGTGGCCGATGTCGTGGGCCAGTCCCGCCAGCTCGACCAGGTCGAGGTCGCAGCCCAGCCCGATCGCCATCCCCCGCCCGATCTGGGCGACCTCGAGCGAATGCGTCAACCGGGTGCGTGGCGTGTCGCCTTCGCGGGGCCCGACCACCTGGGTCTTGTCGGCCAATCGGCGCAGCGCGGCGCTGTGCAGGACGCGCGCGCGATCGCGAGCGAAGTCGGTGCGGTGCTGACCCTCGGTACCCGGCAGACCCGCAGTCTTCGGCGCTTCGGCCACCCGTCGGTGACGGTCGAAGTCGTCGTATGGGTCGTGCTGATTCCTGGTCACCGACGCACAGTCTGCCAGGGAATGCCCGCTGAAGTCTGGCTCGACTCAGGCCTGCTGGCGTGTGTCGCGGCGGACCCGTGCCTGACCGCCCCACTCCTCATCGGGCCTACTGGCCTGCATCGTCGCGGGGCTAGATTGGCCCTATGCGCTGCACCGCTCGTCTGATCGCCGTGCTCGCGACGATCCTCACGGTTAGCCTCGGCGGCAGCCTGCTCCTGGCACCGTCCGCCGGCGCGCAACCACCATTCCGGTTGGCCGACTACATCACTGATCCCGCTGGGGCCTTGTCGAATTCCGGGCACAGCGCGGTCAGCTCCGCCCTCAACAAGCTGTACACCGACCGCCACATCCGGCTGTGGGTGGTCTACGTCGACAGCTTCTCCGGGCAGGCCCCGGCCGAATGGGCACAGCGCACCGTGAGCAGCAGCGACCTGGGCGCCTACGACGCGCTGCTGGCCGTCGGCACCACCAGCCGTGAATACGCGTTCCTGGTGCCCACCACGATCAAGAGCATCAACG
The DNA here is from genome assembly GCF_002104765.1 of Mycolicibacterium vulneris. GTDB lineage: Bacteria > Actinomycetota > Actinomycetes > Mycobacteriales > Mycobacteriaceae > Mycobacterium > Mycobacterium vulneris. Next base: position 60,706 of record NZ_NCXM01000023.1, on the reverse strand, counting down.
CAAACCAGGTCGACAAGTTGCGGCGCAACAAGATCGAGCCCGCCCTGCACAACGGGGATTGGAGTGGGGCCGCCGTCGCGGCGGCCAACGGGCTCGACACCTCGCCCGGTTCGTCGGGCCGGGTGGCACTGCTGGCCGTGCTGGCGGGCATTCTCGTCTCGTTGGCAGTCCTGTTGCTGGTCATGCGTTATCGTGGCCGGCGCCGACGCGCCGCGGCGTTGGCCGCGGCACGCCGGGTCGACCCCACCGACGCCGATGCGCTGGCCGCGGTGCCGCCGCAGGCACTCGACGACCTGTCCCGCGCGCTGGTGGTGGACGTCGACAATGCGGTACGCACCAGCGCCAACGAATTGGACCTGGCGGTCAGCGAATTCGGCGAAGACCGCACCCAGCCATTCACCCGGGCCGTGACCAACGCGAAAGCGGCTCTGTCCCAGGCATTCACGATCCGCCAGCAGCTCGACGACGCGACGCCGGACACGCCGGCGCAGCGGCGTGAGTTGCTCACCCAGGTGATCGTCTCGGCGGCGCGGGCCGACCGCGAACTGGAGTCACAGACCGAGGCATTCGAGAAGCTGCGCGATTTGGTGATCAACGCCCCCACCCGGCTGGACTCGCTGACGCAGCAGTACGTGGAACTCACCACCCGCATCGCACCGGCCGAGGAACGACTTGCCGCGCTGCACAAGGACTTCAGTGCTGCCGCACTGACCTCGGTGTCCGGCAATGTCACGGCGGCCAAGGAACGCCTGGCATTCGCCGACCGCAACATCGGCAGCGCCCGTGAGCTTGCCACCCAAGCCGTCAGCGGGCAGCAGGCCAGTCTGGTCGATGCCGTCCGCGCCGCAGAGTCGGCGCTGGGCCAGGCACGCGCGTTGCTCGACGCGGTGGACAACGCCGCCAACGACATTCAGCACGCCATTGACCGGTTGCCGTCGGCGATGACCGACATCCAGAACGGCATCGACCGCGCGGACGAACTCCTGAAGAAAACAGCGAACGCCAAACCCGCGCACCGCGGTGATCTGGTTGCGGCGCGCGACGCGGCCGTCAGGGCCGTCGAGAGCGCACGAGCCGGCGCATCCGACGATCCGCTGGGCGAGTTCAGTCAGCTGACCAAGGCCGACGCCGGCCTCAACGCGCTACTGGCCACGCTGGCCCGAGAGCAGGCCGCCGCCGAACAACTCAACCGGTCATTGGAGCAGGCGTTGTTCACCGCGCAGTCGAGGGTGCGCGCGGTGTCGGACTACGTCGACACGCGTCGGGGCAGCATCGGCCCCGAGGCGCGCACCCGGCTGGCCGAGGCCAGACGGCATCTCCAAGCCGCGGAGGACAAACGGGCGACGCTGCCGACCGAGGCGATCACCCACGCCAATGCGGCGTCGACGCTGGCCGCCACGGCGCAGTCCCTGGCCAACGACGATGTGCAACTGGCGCAGCGTGCCTACCTGGGCCGCGGCGGCAGCGACATGGGCGCGATGCTCGGCGGGATCATCATCGGCAAAGTCCTCGGCGGAGGAATGCAAGGCGGATTCGGCGGCTGGAGCCCGACCTCGTTCGGCGGCAGCCCGAGTTCGTCAGGCGGCGGTTTCATGGGCGGCGGCGGCCGATTCTGAGCCGTGCCTGACGCCGACGATCAGCTTTTGGGTTTGCTTCGGTCTCAGCCGGCTGCCGGGGAATGCGGTATCACGCCCGGGCTGCGTGGGACGCTGTCACCTTCCCACCCGCTCCACAAGCCGTCTGCAACGGCTGTCGGGCGGGGGACGTCGGCCGTTTCTTCGGGAGCTTCGGCACTGACGTCCGGCTTCGGCGCCCAGTGGTCGTAGTCATCTGGTGGGACGACCACGCCCCACTTGAGTGGAACCGACAGACCACCGAGCATGCCGGACTCACCTCGAACTGCCGACACCGTGTCATCCGGCAACGGCGAACCGAGAGGCAAAAGCACCCCTGCCCCCTTCCACAGCCGATAGAGCGTTCGGGCGCTGTGGCGAACCTACTTACACCAACCGGTCACATCGTAAGGCAAACTGAAGAAAATATGTGTGAATTGCCAGTTTCGATCTTGGAAACGTGCGCAACAGCGGGCGGCTCTTCGCCGGGTCCGCGACGGCAGCCGCGGATCACCGCCCGCATCGACAACGCCGTGTGCCGACGCTCGACGGGCGGTGTCATGCGACCGCATCGTCGGACCTAGATTCGTTGGCGGGCAACGCTTTAGAGCTCTCATCGAGGTCGCCCCCCAACTTCGACGGGCGGACGTAGCTTCGCGGCGCGTCGCTGCAATAGGTCCCTTTCGGTTCATCCGCTGAACGAGTGGACCGGTTGCGAGTTGTTACTAGGAGCAACGGATTAATTCGCGCGGCACGATACAACGCTCGTTGCCACGCAAGCCCGCATAACCGAAAGTATGAATTCGCGCCCTACTGCACAATATTCACGTCTGCAACAGCAGTACCGCGCCGCTATCCCGGGCGGTTGCGCGGGACCACCTTGGGACGAGACCTCACCACCTGGGCTCGCGTCCCGCGGTCCTCGCCTTCGGGGCTCTTGTCGCCCACCGGCATCGCGGCCATCGGCACACCACTGCCCGACCCCGCGGCCGCGGCGACGGTTGGCGCTCCGGAGCCCACGCCCGACATCGCCGGAGTGGCGATGTACGCCGGCATCGACCCTTCCCACGCGGCGGGCACCGACATCGACCCGATGAACCGCGCGCTCCCCAGGCCCGCCGTCGCAACGCCCAAGGCGCCCAACCCACCACCGGCCAACGGCTGCAGGTCGGATAGCGGGCTACCCGCGCTGTGTGGCGCGCTCAGGGGCGCACTGGTTGCGCCGACCAACGCCGGTGCCAGTGCCGGCGCGGCCGCGGGCGCCGCAGTTGGGCCCGCGGGTCCGGCACTATGGGCGAGCGTCGCCATGGGCGTCATCAAAGCGGTGGCCGGATACATCCCGGCCTGCGCGACCGTCGTCAACGTGGCCACCGGCGTCGACGTAAGCAACGAAACGGCCGGCGAGAGCGCGCCGAACACCGACTGCAGTTCGGAGGCGAAGGCGGTCCCCAGTGAGGACAGGCCCTGGAAGAACTGCGATGCCAAACTCAGCGGAGCAGTCACCAATCCCGCCAGGCCCGCCAGGTCCGCGGACGGTGCGCTACCCCCCAGGGCCGCGGGCGGCACGCTGAACTCCGGCAATGCCAGCGCCATCGATTGAGCCCCGGCGTGATAGCCCAACATCGCCGCCACATCCTGCGCCCACATCTCGACGTATTCGAGCTCGGTTTGCGCAATGGCCGCCGTGTTGATGCCGAAGAAGTTCGTCGCGATCAGCACGAGCAGCCGGGCGCGGTTCGCCAACACCTGCGGCAACGGCACCGTCGCCACCAAAGCGCCCTCGAAAGCCAACGCCGCCAGCCGGGCCTGCAGGGCCGCCACCTCTGCTTGCGCCGCGGCGATAATCAGCCATTCCACATAGGGCGCCGCGGCAGCGGTCATCGACATCGACGACGGCCCCATCCAGGCGGCACCGGCTAAATCGGAAACCGTGGTGTGAAACGACGATGCCGAGGATGACAGCTCAACGGCCAGCCCATCCCACGCCGAGGCCGCCTCGAACAGGGGCCCGGCCCCCGGGCCGCCAACTATCAAGGCCGAGTTGATCTCAGGAGGGAAGAACACAAACGCGGGAATCATTTGCAACCCCAACCGACCGAGTCAACGGCTCCTACCCCGGACGGCCCGACGTCCGCCCGCGGCCGTTAGCTACCTACTTTTGCCCCAGAGGGGATCCTAAGGCACCGTCACCGCGAAAGGCCGAACTTTAACCAAACCTTATTTCGGAAATCCGGCGTCGGTGATGGCGCATCGCCAGCCGCGCGGGGCCATCAGACGTGCGTCGGCGCAACGGGACAGACAATATGCAAGACCGCGCCACCAACTGGCCGATTAGCAGCCCTTCAGGCGCATCGCCAGATAGTCGGACACGGCATTCATCGGGACGCGCTCCTGGGACATGTCGTCGCGCCGGCGCACCGTCACGGCGTTGTCCTCGAGTGAGTCGAAATCGACCGTGACGCAGAACGGCGTACCAATCTCGTCCTGGCGCCGATAACGTCGTCCGATCGCACCGGCGTCGTCGAAGTCGATATTCCAAAACTTGCGCAACTCGGCGGCCAAGTCCCGCGCCTTTGGGCTCAAGTCGGCGTGACGGGACAGCGGAAGCACCGCGGCCTTGACCGGAGACAGGCGCGGGTCCAAACGCAGCACCGTGCGTTTTTCCATCTTGCCCTTGGCGTTCGGGGCCTCGTCCTCCACATAGGCGTCGATCAAGAAGGCCATGAACGACCGCGTCAGGCCTGCGGCCGGCTCGATCACATACGGCGTGTACCGGGTGTCGGTGACCTGGTCGTAGAACGACAGGTCGACGCCGGAATGCTTTGCATGCGTCGACAAGTCGAAGTCCGTGCGGTTGGCGACACCTTCCAACTCGCCCCACGGGTTACCGGCGAAACCGAACTTGTACTCGATGTCGACGGTGCGGTCGGAGTAGTGCGACAGCTTGTCCGCGGGGTGTTCGAATAACCGTAAGTTCCCCTGATCGATGCCCAGGTCGACATACCATTGCAGGCGGGTGTCGATCCAGTACTGATGCCATTCCTTCGCGGTCGACGGCTCGACGAAGAACTCCATTTCCATTTGTTCGAACTCGCGGGTCCGGAAAATGAAGTTGCCCGGGGTGATCTCGTTGCGAAAACTCTTGCCGATCTGGCCGATTCCGAATGGCGGCTTCTTACGGGCGGTCGTCACCACGTTGGCAAAGTTGACGAAGATGCCCTGCGCCGTCTCGGGGCGCAGATAGTGCAAGCCCTCCTCGGTCTCGATCGGGCCCAGGTGGGTCTTGAGCATCATGTTGAACTCGCGCGGCTCGGTCCACTGGCCCGGCTCGCCGGTTTCCGGGTCGCGGATGTCAGCCAGCCCGTTGGGCGGCGGATGTCCGTGCTTGGCTTCGTAGGCCTCGATGAGATGGTCGGCGCGGTAGCGCTTGTGGGTGATCAACGACTCGACCAGCGGGTCATGAAACACCTCGACGTGGCCGGAGGCCACCCACACCTGGCGCGGCAGGATGATCGAGGAATCCAGGCCCACGACGTCGTCGCGACCGCTGACCACCGAGCGCCACCACTGACGTTTGATGTTCTCTTTGAACTCCACACCCAGCGGGCCGTAATCCCACGCCGACCGGGTGCCGCCGTAGATCTCCCCCGAGGGAAAAACGAAGCCGCGCCGTTTGGCCAGGTTCACTACGGTGTCGATGACGGACGCCACGGGGCGGTGCACTCCCTTTCCGGGTTCGGGCGGGCACGCGCGGCGGTCAACCGCGGTGCGCAGAGCATCAGTCATGGTAGCGATCGACGCCGCGCTCTTTGACATGCGTCATCATGCATGTGACAGTGGATGGCAGCCGACAACGATATTCAATGTCCGATACTTCCCACTACCTGGCACTTCTCGAGGTGATGCCGCTCCCATGATGACGTCCCCGTCACCTTCTGCATCGATGCCGGCCGCCGACGACGGCGACTCGGACCCCGGTGTGATCGCGCACGACCACGACGCGCTCGGCGCCGCCGGGCACTCCGGAGTCACCGCCTACCCCGTCCCGCCGCCGCGAGACATCCTCGATGCCGCCGGCGAGTTGTTGCGCGCGCTCGCCGCGCCCGTGCGGATCGCGATCGTGTTGCAGCTGCGCGAGTCCCACCGCTGCGTGCACGAGCTGGTGGATGCGCTGGGCGTGCCCCAGCCGCTGGTCAGCCAGCACCTGAAGATTCTGAAGGCGGCCGGCGTGGTCACCGGGGAGCGGTCCGGTCGCGAGGTGCTCTACCGGCTCGCCGATCATCACCTCGCGCACATCGTGGTGGACGCCGTCGCGCACGCCAGTGAGGAGCCGCGCCAATGACCGGAACCAGCGTCCGCTCCACTCGGCAGCGTGCGGCGATCTCCACGTTGCTGGAGACGCTCGACGAGTTCCGCTCGGCCCAAGAGCTGCATGACGAGCTGCGCCGCCGCGGCGAGAACATCGGCCTGACCACCGTCTACCGGACGCTGCAGTCGATGGCCGCCGCCGGGATGATCGACACGCTGCGCAACGACACCGGTGAATCGGTGTACCGCAGGTGTTCCGAGCACCATCACCACCACCTGGTGTGCCGCAGCTGCGGCGCCACCATCGAGGTGGGCGATCACGAGGTCGAGGAGTGGGCGGCGGAAGTGGCTGCCAAACACGGCTTCTCCGACGTCAGCCACACCATCGAGATCTTCGGCACCTGTTCGGACTGCGGGGGCCGCTAGCCGGTCAGGCCGTCAGCGTCCGGCGTATCCCGGCGCCGGTGTCCAGCACCAACAGGATCAGCGTCCGCAGGGCGTCGTCGGTGAGGCCGCCGCCGGGGAAGTTGTAGCGCAGCATCACGTCGGCGGTTTTCGACGCACCCTTGCTCGAATTGCGTTGCACGGCCTTCTCATTGACCTTCTCGATCAGGTTCACGCTGCCGAAATTGCTGTCACGGGCCTCCTTGGCCACCTGCTCGCTGACCTTCTTGGTCAGCGGCAGATCCCACGCCAGAATCTGGGTGAGCGACACCAGATCGAGGCCCTCGGCGATGTTGACCACCCGCAACGAGGCGATGGTGCCGTCGTGGCGCACCGTGACCGCGCCGTCGGCTTCCTCCTCGAGCGGGAGGACTTCGCCGAGTATCGACGCCAGACGTTCCTGCAGTGACGGCACTATGCACTCCCGAATCTGCGATTGCGGGAAGCATATTCCTCACACGCCGCCCACAAATCGCGGCGATCGTAGTCGGGCCACAGCTTGTCCTGAAAGACGTATTCGGCGTACGCCGCCTGCCACAACATGAAATTGCTGGACCGGTGCTCCCCCGAGGTCCGCAGGAACAGATCGACGTCGGGAATGTCGGGCCGCTGCAGGTGATGCGACACCGTCGACTCGGTGATGCGTTGCGGGTTCAGCCGGCCGGCGGCAGCCAGGCGCGCGATTTCCTTTGTGGCTTCAGCGATTTCGGCACGCCCTCCGTAGTTGACGCAATAGTTGACGGTGATGACGTCGTTGTCCTTCGTCATGTCCTCCGCGATCGCCAATTCATTGATCACGCTGCGCCACAGGCGCGGCCGCGAACCCACCCACCGGATCTTGACCCCGATCGTCTTCAGGTTCTCCCGGCGCATGCGGACCACGTCGCGGTTGAACCCCATCAGGAAGCGGACCTCCTCGGGGGAACGCTTCCAGTTTTCCGTGGAGAAGGCGTACAGGCTCAGCCATTTGATTCCGAGTTCGATTGCGCCGCAGACAATGTCGATGACCACCGCCTCACCTGCCTTGTGGCCGTCGGTGCGGGTCAGCCCCTGTTGGGTGGCCCATCGGCCGTTGCCGTCCATCACGATGGCCACATGGTTGGGCAGTCGATCGGCCTCGATTTTGGGCGGGGCCGCCTTGGAGATGTGCTGCGGCGGCCGGGACGGCCCGCCGTCCGGGGACGGCGGCAGCTCCGGAAAGACGACCGGCCAGGTCGACTTGTCGGGAAACACCGGATAGTCGTCGGGCGCGGGGGGCAGCTGCGGGAATTCGGCTGACGCCGTGGCGCGCTCGGCCTTTCGACCGGAGCCGCCGGCCCAGAGTTTAGCCACAGTCCATATCCTGCCCGATCAGCGCCGCGCGCTGGTCGGCGATGGTCCGGTCGATGTGATACGTCCGTTCCACGAGCGGCAACGTCTTGAGCTGTCGCTCCAGATGCCACTGCAGGTGCGCGGCCACCAGACCGCTGACGTAATTGCGGTGCGATTGCGGCGTCTGCTCGGCGAAGTCCCAATCGCCGTCGTGCAGCGCGGACATCAGATCCAACACCCCCGGCGGCGGCGTCGTCGAACCGGCCGGGCGGCAGTGTGTGCAGACGCTGCCGCCGGCGCCGACGTGGAACGCCCGATGGGGACCGGGGGTGGCGCACCGGGCGCACTCATTGAGCGCGGGCGCCCATCCGGCGATGCCCATCGCGCGCAACAGGTAGGCGTCCAGCAGGAGGTCCCGGGACCGGCGGCCGTCGGCCACCGCCCGCAACGCGCTCACCGTGAGCCCGTGCAGGGCCGGGGCGGGCGCCCGCTCCTCGCCGGCGAGGCGCTCGGCGGTCTCCAGCATGGCGCAGCCGCAGGTGTAACGGCCGTAGTCGTTGACGATGTCGGTGGCGAACGCGTCAATGGAGACCACCTGGGTGACGATGTCGAGGTTGCGGCCGGGATGTAGCTGCGCGTCGATGTGCGCGAACGGCTCCAGCCGCGCACCGAATTTGCTGCGGGTGCGGCGCACGCCCTTGGCCACCGCGCGGACCAGTCCATGATCACGAGTCAGCAGGGTGACGATCCGGTCGGCTTCGCCGAGCTTGTGCTGGCGCAACACAACAGCTCGGTCTCGGTATAGCCGCATCACAATAGTTTTGCACCCCGCCGCGACATTACGGGTATCCGCGCCGTTAGTCTCGTACCCCGTGATTGGCGCTTCTGGGTCGGGTCCCGGGTCCATTTCCGGATCCGGCCACCGGCGCCTGCCCACACTCACTGACCTGCTCTATCAGCTGGCCAGCCGCTCAGTGACATCCACCACGCTGGTGGGTCGCTCCCTGCACGCCATCCACGCCAGCCAGCCCACGCTGAACGCCTTCCGGGTGGTGCTCACCGAGTCGGCGCTGGCAGACGCGGCGGAGGCCGACCGGCGCCGCGCGGCCGGTGACACCGCCCCGCTGCTGGGCGTCCCGATCGCGGTCAAAGACGATGTCGACGTTGCCGGGGTGCCCACCGCCTTCGGGACCGAGGGGTCGGTAGCCCCCGCCACGCACGACGCCGAGGTGGTGCGCCGCCTCAAGGCGGCCGGCGCGGTGATCGTCGGCAAGACGAACACCTGCGAACTCGGCCAATGGCCGTTCACCAGCGGCCCCGGCTTCGGGCATACCCGCAACCCCTGGTCGCGCCGGCACACCCCCGGCGGATCGTCGGGCGGCAGCGCGGCCGCGGTGGCGGCCGGACTGGTCACCGCCGCCATCGGCTCCGACGGCGCCGGCAGCATCCGGATTCCGGCGGCGTGGACGCATTTGGTGGGCATCAAGCCGCAGCGCGGACGCATCTCGACCTGGCCGTTGCCGGAGGCGTTCAACGGCATCACGGTCAACGGCGTGCTGGCCCGGACCGTGGCCGATGCGGCGCTGGTGCTCGACGCCGCGTCGGGCAACGTCGAGGGCGACCGGCACAAGCCGCCCCCGCTGACCGCGTCCGACTATGTGGGCAAGGCCCCCGGCCCGCTGAACATCGCGCTGTCCACCCGGTTCCCGTACACCGGCTTCCGGCCGAAGCTGCACCCGGAGATCCTGGCCGCGACGCGGGCCGTCGGCAAGCAACTCGAGCTGCTCGGCCACACCGTGGTGCCCGGCAACCCCGACTACGGCATGCGGCTGTCCTGGGACTTTCTCGCCCGCTCCACCTCGGGCCTGCGAGATTGGGAGGAGCGGCTGGGCGACGGCGTCGTGCTGGACCCCCGCACCCTGTCCAACCTGCGCATGGGAGCGGTGCTGGGGCAGGCGATCTTGCGCACCGCCCGCCGCCACGAAGCGGCCGACCAACGCCGGGTGGGGTCGATCTTCGACATCGTCGACGTGGTGCTGGCGCCGACCACGGCGCAGCCGCCGCCGCTGGCGCGCGCCTTCGACCGGTTGAGTGGCTTCGGCACCGACCGCGCCATGATCGCGGCGTGCCCCCTGACGTTCCCGTGGAACGTGCTGGGCTGGCCGTCGATCAACGTTCCGGCGGGCTTCACGTCCGAGGGCCTGCCGATCGGTGTCCAGCTGATGGGTCCGGAGAACAGCGAGGGCATGCTGATTTCTCTTGCCGCCGAGCTGGAGGCCGTCTGCGGATGGGCGAGCCAACAGCCCCAGTCGTGGTGGGACCAGACCACCGATGCGCCCGGCGCCAATTAGCCGCTGACAATCCGATTACCCGGCCGGCGTGGACCAATCGACCGCTCCCCTGCTCGATGCGCTGGCCGATTATCGGGACCAGAACTTTGCGTAGCCTCTGCCTGGCATGTGGTCTTTCCCACATGCGCTAGCACCGGCGCTAGCACGCATGAAACCCACCTGTTGGGCGGGTCAGCCGCACAGAACCGCTGTGGCCGCTAAAAGCCCAGTCGGCCAAGCTGTTTGGGGTCGCTCTGCCAGTTCTTGGCGACCTTGACGCGCAGGTCGAGATAAATCTTGGTGCCCAGCAGCTTCTCGATCTGGGCGCGCGCGGCGGTGCCGACCTCCCGCAGCCGGGCGCCACCCTTGCCGATGACGATCCCCTTCTGGCTGTCGCGTTCGACGTAGAGCAGGGCGTGCACATCGATCAGGTCGTCGCGACCCTCCCGCGGATTGACCTCGTCGATGACCACCGCCAGCGAGTGCGGCAGCTCGTCGCGAACGCCCTCCAGCGCGGCCTCCCGGATCAGCTCGGCCATCAGGACCTCTTCGGGTTCGTCGGTCAGCTCACCGTCGGGGTAGTACGCGGGGCCGGGCGGCAGCGCGGCGGCCAGCACATCGATCAAGATGTCGACCTGCGCGCCGGTCACCGCCGACACCGGCACGATTTCGGCCGAGCCACCGACCAACTCGCTGACCGCCATCAACTGCGCGGCCACCCGGTCCTTGGGCGTCTTGTCGATCTTGGTGACGATGGCGACCAGGGTCGTCCTCGGCGCGGTCGCGCGGATCTGTTCGACGATCCACCGGTCGCCCGGACCGATCGCCTCGTCCGCCGGGATGCACAGCCCGATTACGTCGACTTCGGAATAGGTGTCGCGCACAAGGTCATTGAGCCGCTTGCCGAGCAGGGTGCGCGGCCGGTGAAGTCCGGGAGTGTCGACCAGGATGATCTGGAAGTCGTCCCGGTGCACGATGCCACGGATGGTGTGCCGGGTGGTCTGTGGCCGCATCGAGGTGATCGCGACCTTGGTCCCGACGAGCGCGTTCGTCAGTGTCGATTTCCCGGTGTTGGGACGACCGACGAAACATACGAAGCCGGAACGGAATTCAGTCATGCTGCACGGATTCCTCGCCATCGGACGGACTGTCGGATTGGCTCGGGCTGAGCAGGACGGTGTTGATCCGTACCCTGCCCCGGTGATCGGTGCCGCCCTCCGCCTGCAGCCGCAGGCCGTGTGACACCACCTCGGCGCCCGGCAGCGGAACCCGGCCCAATTCCAGGGCGAGCAGGCCGCCGACGGTGTCGACGTCGAGATCGTCGTCGAATTCCACGTCGTACAGCTCGCCCACGTCCTCGATCGGCAGCCGCGCCGACACCCGGAAGTGGTTGTCGCCCAAGTCTTCTATCGGCGCCGTCTCCGCCTGGTCGTACTCATCGGCGATCTCGCCGACGATCTCTTCGAGCACGTCTTCGATGCTGACCAGGCCGGCGATCGCGCCGTACTCATCGACGAGCAGCGCCATGTGGTTGCGGTCGCGTTGCATTTCCCGCAGCAGCGAGTCCAGGGGTTTGGAGTCGGGCACGAAAACCGCCGGACGCATCACCTTCGACACCGGCGGGGTCCGGCCGCCGTCGCCCGACAAAACCGTCTGCTGGACAAGGTCTTTCAAGTACACGACCCCGACGATGTCATCGACGTTCTCGCCGATCACCGGGAGGCGGGAATGTCCGCTGCGCACCGCCAGGTTAATCGCCTGGCTGGCGAACTTGTCGCTTTCGATCCAGATCATCTCGGTGCGCGGCACCATCACCTCGCGGGCCGGGGTGTCACCCAGTTCGAAGACCGACTGGATCATCCGGCGCTCTTCCGCGGCGACCACGCCGCGCTGCTGGGCCAGGTCGACGACCTCACGCAGCTCGATCTCGGAGGCGAACGGCCCGTTCCGCAGGCCGCGCCCCGGGGTGACCGCGTTACCCAGCACCACCAGCAACCGGCTGATCGGCATCAACAGCCACGAGATCGCCTGCAGCGGAAGCACCGTCGTCAATGCGATGGAGTAGGCGTTCTGCCGGCCGAGGGTGCGCGGCCCCACCCCCATGACGACGAAGCTGGTCACCACCATGATGGCCGCGGCGCCGAACAATCCCCAGCGCAGCCCGAAGTTGTCGTAGAGGAACACCACGAGCAGCACGGTCGCGGTGATCTCGCAGGTGATCCGCAGCAGCACCACCAGGTTGATGTAGCGGGGCCGCTCCGACATCACCTTGGACAACGCCACCGCGCCGGGCCGCTCGTCGCGCACCAACTCGTGAACCCGGGCCAACGACACCGTGCTGATGGCCGCATCGATCGCCGCGAACAGTCCGCCCAGCGCAATCAGCGCGACTGCGCCGAGCAGCTCAGACCAGCCCGTCAATTCTCGACATACCTAGGTGTCAGCGTCCTGCTCCTCGGTCCGGCTCCGGCGAGCGAGCAGCCAGGCGACCAGGCACACCACGACCGCGAATCCACCGTAGCGCAGCGCCATAGTCCAGATGGATTGGTTGGGTTGCCCGGGCTCCTGATGGTGGACGGCGAGCAGCACCAAGAAGCTGCCGTCGTCGGTCGGGCCGACTCCGGGCGTCGGCTGGGTCTTGATAACCCGGATCTGGGAGGGGGCGCTGGTGGAGTTGTCGATCTGGCCCCAGGCCAGGGTGGAGTCGTCGAGCAGGAAGGTGTCCTGGCCGCCCGCGGGTTGGCTGCCGTCGTGACCCACCACCGACACGTGGCCCACTTCGACGGTCTCGCCCTTGGCGGGGACGAACACGGTGACGTTCTCGTACAGCTTCGGGGGCGCGGGTGGCTTGTAATCGGGTGGCGGCGGGCCGTTGTATCCGTTCAGCGGTATCGACCCCCCGCCGTAGAAGCTGCCGGCCGCCACATAGCTGTCGCCGGCCGCGGTGAACGGGACGACGCCGACGGTCGTCGCGTCGAGCACCATGCGCGCTCCGCGCGGCAGGTACGCCTGCTGGTAGGCGCCGTTGTAGAAGTAGCGGAAGGTGATCGGCTGATTGAGCGGGTTGTAGATGGTCGGGCGGCGGTAGGCGTCGTCGTAGTCGAGGTAGTCCCAATGGCGCGGGCGGACGAACTTCTGGTCGTCAACCTTGAGGATGTCGACGTTCTCCCGGTGCGAACTGACGACGTTCTGCACCTGCTGGTCGAAATCGATCTGGGTAGGCGGCTTCGGCGGGTTGGCGGGGTCGACGCGGGTCACCGGCGCGGCCTTGGCCGCCGCGATCGCCAGCGACGGCGCATCCAGCCCGCGCGGCGGTGCCACCACCGGGGCGTTGCGCGGCGCGTCGGGGCCCGGCGGGGGGATCTGAAGCACCGGCACGTTCTGACCCGAGTTGGGCGGCGGGAGGACCAGCGGGTTCTGCGCCGGCGGCGGCATCGGCGGCGGCTCGTACACCGGGATGGGGACTTCCGGGGCCCGCGTGGGCGCGTTGCTCGGGGGCCCCTGCACCCCGCGGCGATCCTCGTTGCACACGTTCGCCGTGTGATAAGCGTTCACGTAGAACATGCAGTGCTGGCAGGAGACGGGGTCGGATCCCGCTCCGGCACACGGGGCCGCCTGCGACACCGGGGCGGTGGTGGTGACCAACACCGACAATGGTGCGAACGCGATGGCGGCTGCCGCCAGGATCTTGAGGGCCCTCAATTGTCGAAATACCTTGACTTATCGAGCAATCGGCGGTCCCGCTCCTCCTGGCGGTCCTGGCGGTAGGCCTCGACCTGATCGGCCACCCACTCTTCCAGCAGCCGGTCCTGCAGGGCGAACATCTCCTTCTCCTCGTCCGGCTCGCTGTGGTCGTAGCCGATCAGGTGAAGCACCCCGTGGATGGTCAGCAGCGCCAACTCGTGCCCCAGGCTGTGCCCCGCCGAGGCGGCCTGGCCGGCCGCGAATTCTGGGCACAGCACGATGTCGCCCAGCATCGACGGGCCCGGCTCGGGGGCGTCCGGGCGACCACCCGGCTCGAGCTCGTCCATCGGAAAGCTCATCACGTCGGTCGGGCCGGGCAGATCCATCCAGCGCATGTGCAGGTCGGCCATCGCGGCGGTGTCCAGCAGCACCATCGACAGCTCGGCCGCCGGGTTGATGTCCATCTTGGCGATGACGAACCGCGCGACGCTGATCAGCTCGGCTTCGGAGACGTCGATACCCGATTCGTTGGATACCTCAATGCTCATAAACCCGCTCACCGCACCATCATCGACGACCGCGCGAGCCCGTTGCCCGCCGCGACGCCCGGTTCATCGCCAGACCGGGCTCTTCAAACTTCGCATAGGCGTCGACGATCTCCGAGACCAGCCGGTGGCGGACCACATCCACGCTGGTCAGCTCGGCCACGTGGATGTCTTCCACGCTGTCCAGGATTTCCATCGCCGAGCGCAGGCCCGACTTGGCGCCGCCGGGCAGGTCGACCTGCGTGATGTCGCCGGTGACAACGATCTTCGACCCGAAGCCGAGTCGGGTGAGGAACATCTTCATCTGCTCGGCGGTGGTGTTCTGCGCCTCGTCGAGGACGATGAACGCGGAATTGAGGGTGCGTCCGCGCATGTATGCCAGCGGCGCCACCTCGATGACTCCGGCGGTCATCAGTTTGGGGATCAGCTCTGGATCCATCATGTCGTACAGCGCGTCATACAACGGCCGCAGATACGGATCGATCTTCTCGCTGAGCGTGCCGGGTAAAAAGCCAAGGCGCTCACCGGCTTCCACGGCCGGGCGGGTCAGGATGATGCGGCTGACCTGTTTGGTCTGCAGGGCGTTGACCGCCTTTGCCATCGCCAGATAGGTCTTGCCGGTGCCGGCCGGGCCGACCCCGAAGACAACGGTGTTGGCGTCGATGGCGTCGACGTAGCGCTTCTGGTTGAGCGTCTTGGGCCGGATTGTCTTTCCGCGCCGCGCCAGGATGTCCAGCGTGAGCACTTCGGCCGGTGACTCGTTGTCGGTGCCGGCCAGCATGGCGACGCTGTGCCGCACCACCTCCGGGGTCAACGGCTGACCCCCGGCGACGATGGCGACGAGCTCGGAGATCACCCGCTCGGCGAGCGCCACGTCGGCGGGCTCACCCGCGACGGTGACCGCGTTGCCGCGCACGTGCAGGTCGGCATTCAAACTGCGCTCCAGGGCCCTCAGGTTCTGGTCCGCCGAACCCAACAGGCCCATGACGACATCGGGCGGAACGTCGATGCTGCTGCGAACCTGAGCAGAGGCCGGGACGGCTCCGGCTGCGTCAGCAGCGCTGGTCTCGCGGGGCGTCACGTGGCTCTCGATGCCTGCTTTCTCGGCTTGTCGGTGGGTTGCTGGGCCGTCTCAGTCTACGCCGAGGGCCCGGGTTGGTCAGCGTTCAGCAACGTACTCGACGACGGACCGGTGTCGCGAACCTGCAGCGTGAGGCCGTTTGCCGGGATGTCGCCGCGCCGGTCCCAGCGCGGGGTCAGCACGCCGAGTGCGCCCAGGGCCACCGCCGCGGCGGTCGACGTGCGCAGCACCTGGGGACCGAGGCGCACCCCCGCCGCGCCCGCGTCGGACAGCGCCGCCATCTCGTCGTCGGCGATCCCCCCTTCGGGGCCGACGACGAGCAGCAGTGATTTCGCTTGTGCCACCTCGATATCCGCGAGCCGGTCGGTGGCCGACTCGTGCAGGGCCAGCGCCGTTGCGCCGGCGGCCACCTCGTCGCGGATCCGCCGCGTCAGCTGCGCGGTGGACAGCACGCCATCGACCGGCGGGATGTGCGCGCGTCGGGATTGCCGGGCCGCCGAACGGACGACGGCGCGCCACCGGCGCAGCCCCTTGTCGACCCGGTTGCCCTGCCAGTTGGCCACGCACCGCGCGGCCTGCCACGCCAGGAAAGCGTCGGCGCCGGCTTCGGTGGCCAGCTCGATGGCCAGCTCCGAACGCTCCGACTTGGGCAGCGCCTGCACGACCGTCACGGCCGGGGATCCGGGCGGGACGCTCCAGCGCTCGAGAACCCGCGCGCGCAGCCCGTCGCGCCCGGCGTGCTCCACCTCGCAGTGGGCCAGGGCTCCGGCGCCGTCGCCGAGCACGAGCCGCTCGCCGGGACGGATGCGTCGCACGGTGGCGGCGTGAAAGCCCTCGTCACCGCCCAGCACTGCGAGCGAGCCGGGTTGCGGCAGAGCGTCGAGGTAGAACAGGGTCGCGACCATGTGCGCGCCTTCGCGGCTCCCGGCTAGCGTCCGGTGAAGGTTTCGCGGAGCCGGCTGAACAGGCCGCCGCCGGCGTGGGTCGAGCGGACCTCGGGCACGTCGCGGCTGCGGCGCGTCTTGAGCTCGCGCAGCAATTCGGTGTCGCGGTGATCCAGGCGGGCCGGAACCACGACCTCGACGTGCACGTGCAGATCGCCGCGGGTGCCGGACCGCAGGTGCGGCATGCCGTGGCCGCGCAGCGTGATGACCGACGCCGGTTGGGTGCCCGGCGGGATGGTGATCTCGCTGACGCCGTCCAGGATGGCGTCGACGGTGACGGTGGCGCCCAGCGCCGCATCGACCATCGGCACCGAGACGGTGCAGTGCAGGTCGTCGCCCTCCCGGACGAAGACGTCGTGGGGCTGTTCGTGCACCTCCACGTAGAGGTCACCGGCCGGCCCGCCGCCGGGCCCGACCTCACCTTGGGCGGCGAGCCGCACGCGCATGCCGTCGCCGACACCGGCGGGGATCTTGACGCTGATCTCGCGGCGGGCCCGCACCCGGCCGTCGCCCATGCACTGGTGGCACGGGTCGGGGATGACGACGCCGACGCCGCGGCAGGTCGGGCACGGCCGTGAGGTCATCACCTGTCCCAGCAGCGAGCGCTGCACCGTCTGGACCTCGCCGCGGCCACCGCAGGTGTCGCACGGCACCGGCGCGGAATCGCCGTTGGTGCCCTTGCCCTGGCAACGGTCGCACAGCACCGCGGTGTCGACCGTCACCTGCTTGGTGACGCCGGTGGCGCATTCCTCGAGGTCGAGCCGCATCCGCAGCAGCGAGTCCGAGCCCGGCCGGACCCGCCCGATGGGGCCGCGGGTGGTCGCGCCGCCGCTGAAGCCGCCGCCGAAGAAGGCCTCGAACACGTCGCCCAGGCCACCGAAGCCGCCGCCGAAGCCGCCGCCGGCCGCGGCCGCGCCCTCCATCGGGTCACCGCCCAGGTCGACGATGCGCCGCTTCTCGGGGTCGCTCAGCACCTCGTAGGCGACGCTGATCTCCTGGAATTTCGCCTGCGCGGCCTGGTCAGGGTTGACGTCGGGATGCAGTTCGCGCGCCATCTTGCGATACGCGCGCTTGATCTCCGCGTCGCTGGCGTTTCTGCTCACGCCGAGCAGCCCGTAGTAATCGCGTGCCACGCTTGACTCTCCTATACCTGGTCTTTACCCCGCGCCAACCCACTCTGCCGGTGCGCGTTCATCGCGCACCCAGGACTTCGCCGATATAAAGGGCAACCGCAGCAACGCTGGCGATAGTTCCCGGATAGTCCATCCGGGTGGGCCCCAGCACACCCATTCCCCCGTAAACGGTGTCGGACGTGCCGTAGGCGGTGGTGACCACGGAGGTGCCCAATATCTGCTCGGCGGCCGTCTCGTGGCCGATGCGCACCGTCACTTTACCGGCTTCCTGCTGGGCGGCCAGCAACCGCAGCACCACCACCTGCTCCTCCAGCGCTTCCAGGATGGAGCGCAACGAGCCACCAAAATCGGCCGCGTTGCGGGTCAGGTTGGCGGTACCGCCGAGCAACAGGCGCTCTTCGGTGTGTTCGACGAGGGATTCCAGCAACACCGTCGCCGATCGGCCGACGGCGTCGCCCAGGCCGTCCGGGCTGCGCAGCTGTCCGGCGAGGTCGGCCACCGCGACCGAGGCGGCCGACAGCTTCTTGCCCACCAGCGCCTGGCCGAGCATCTCGCGCAGCTGAGAAAGTTCGTGGTCGTCGATGACGTCACCGAGTTCGACGACCCGCTGGTCTACCCGGCCCGAGTCGGTGATGACCACCATCAGCAGCCGCGCCGGGGTCAGGGCGATCACTTCCAGGTGGCGCACCGTCGACGACGACAGCGTGGGGTACTGCACCACAGCCACCTGCCGAGTCAGTTGCGACAGCAGCCGGACCGCCCGGCGCAGCACGTCGTCGAGGTCGACCCCGGATTCGAGGAAGCTCTGGATCGCGCGCCGTTCGGCCGAGGACAGGGGCTTGACGTCGTCCAGCCGGTCGACGAATTCGCGGTAGCCCTTCTCGGTGGGCACCCGCCCGGAACTGGTGTGCGGCTGGGTGATGTAGCCCTCGGCCTCGAGTACCGCCATGTCGTTGCGGACGGTGGCGGACGAGACGCCCAGGTTGTGGCGCTCCACCAACGCCTTGGAACCGATCGGTTCCTTGGTGGCGACGAAGTCGGCGACGATGGCGCGCAGCACTTCAAACCGACGGTCATCGGCACTTCCCACCGGCCGCCACCTCCTTCGATACCGCGTTGACCGGATTCATTTTACGGGCTCGGGCGGCACCGACCGTTATCAGCGCGGTTCGGTGGACTCGGTAGCCGCTGGGATGACGGCCCGTCGTCGCCGCGAAGAAGGCGGGGGCGCTCGGACGACTTTCTGCGCACGCATCGGTGCTGACGAAAGTCGCTCCGGCTAGCCTTTTCAGAATGAACCGGTCGGGCCGCAGCAATGAGTCGGGAAAGGTCGGCCGATGATTTTCAAGGGCGTACGCGACGGCAAGCCGTATCCCGAACACAACCTGTCCTACCGGGATTGGTCCCAGATACCGCCGCAGCAGATCCGGCTCGACGAATTGGTCACCACCACAACGGTGCTCGCGCTGGACCGCCTGCTCTCCGAGGACTCCACCTTCTACGGCGATCTCTTCCCGCACGCGGTGCGGTGGAAGGGCATCACCTATCTCGAAGACGGCCTGCATCGTGCGGTGCGCGCCGCGCTGCGAAACCGCACCGTGCTGCACGCGCGCGTGTACGACATGGATATGCCGCTGGGCGCGCCCGGGTAGTTGTCACGTTCGGACCTCGCCGCGTGTCGACCTAGTAAGGACGTTGATTAGCAACACAACTTGCCAGGAGGATCGCCATGCCACGGCTGCAAGGAGTCTCCGACCGCGACGCCGGCCTCGGCGCCAAGATCGCTTTCTTTTTCACCAAGCGCAAGCTCGCGCACATGACCGGGCTGGAAACCGCCGGGATGCTGGAACCGCTGCGGATGTATGCGCACATCCCGCGATTGCTCAACGCGTACGGCAGGTTGGAGCAGGCCGAGTCGAAGCTGGACGTGCTCAGCCCCCGCCAGCGGGCGTTGGCCGAGCTCAAGGCGGCGACGACGGTGCGCTGCGAATACTGCATCGACCTCGGCTCACAGATCGCGCGCCGCTGGGGCATGACCGACGAAGAGCTGTTGGCCCTCGCCGATTATCAGAACGCGCCGTGCTTTTCCGACGTCGACAAGCTCATCCTGCGGTACGCCAC
Source organism: Mycolicibacterium vulneris (assembly GCF_002104765.1). Taxonomy (GTDB): domain Bacteria; phylum Actinomycetota; class Actinomycetes; order Mycobacteriales; family Mycobacteriaceae; genus Mycobacterium; species Mycobacterium vulneris. Next base: position 41,192 of record NZ_NCXM01000023.1, on the reverse strand, counting down.
CGCGATCAGCCGCACCCCGGTCGAGGTGAGCGACGAACTGTTCGACGCGCTGCGCGCGCATTTCGATGCCGCGCAGCTCGTCGGCCTGACCCACGTGATCACGCTGGGCAACCTTCGGGCCCGTTTCAACATCGCGCTTGACATCGGGTCGTCGGGCTTTTCCGGTGACCGGGTGTGCGCCTTAGCCGAGACCGATCGGCCGTGACGGCGGAGGCGTCACTGGCGGCACGCTTCGAGGCGGCCCGGCCACAGCTGGGCGCCATCGCCTACCGCATGCTGGGCTCGATCGACGACGCCCAGGACGCGGTGCAGGAGGCGTGGCTGCGGTTGAACCGCAGCGCCGAATCGGACGGCGGGGACGGCATTGCCAACCTGGACGCCTGGCTGACCACGGTGGTGGCGCGCATCTGCCTGAACATGTTGCGCGACCGCCGGACTCACGGCGGCGATGAACTGGTCGATCACCTGCCGGATCCGATCGTCGAGGCAGAGGGTGAATTCGACCCCGAACGCCGCGCGATGCTGGCCGACGCGGTGGGGCTGGCGCTGTTCGTGGTGCTGGATACGTTGCCGCCGGCCGAGCGGCTGGCGTTCGTCCTGCACGACGTCTTCACCGTGCCGTTCGATCAGATCGGGGCCATCGTCGACCGGACGCCGGAGTCGGCCCGCAAGCTGGCCAGCCGGGCACGACGCCGGATCGAGCAGGCCGATCCGGTTCCCGACGGCGCGTTGGCCGCGCAACGCGACGTGGTCGACGCGTTCTTCGCGGCGGGGCGCAGTGGGGACTTCGACCGCCTGGTCGCGGTGCTCCATCCCGACGTGGTGCTGCGGGGCGACTTCGGCGCCGCCGCACCCGTCTTCCGCGCTCAGGGCGCGGCCTCGGTGGCGGAGCTGGCCCGCGGTTACGCGGGCCCGGAGCGCGAGGCGCGTGCCGCGACCATCAACGGCGCCGCCGGCGCGGTGATTTTCATCGCCGGCCGTGCGGCATCCGTCATGGGTTTCGTGGTGCGCGACGGCCGGATCCGCACGATCGATGTGCTCGCGGATCCGGCGCGCATCGCCCGGTTAGACCTGCGCGCGCTGGGCGCTGATCACTGACCGGCGGCCTGCAGCAGCTCCATCGCCGACGCCCGCGACAGCACCCAGCCGCCCTGATTGACGAAGGTGACGTTCTGCGTGACCGGCGACGTCAGCTTGGGGCCGGAGACCGCGACGTCGGCGGTCGCCGAACCGGCCGCGGCCGGCTGGATGTTGGTGACGTCGAACGACAGCGGCAGATCGCCGTTCTTGGCGGCCTTCTGCAGCTTCTTGTCCGAGACGTGCGCTTCCATGCCACTGATGCCGCCCTGCACCAGATTGCCCTTGCTGTTGAACGACACGTTCGGGTCGGCGAGGCTGTTCAGCACGCCCGTCAGCTGATCGGGAGTCGGCACGTTAGCACCGGCGACCGGCTGCGCCGGCGGCGGATCCTGCGGAAGCGGCGCACCGACGGTGGCCAGCCGCACCCCAGCGGCCAGCGAACTCGGCGTCGCCACGGAAGCCACGCCGGCGGCGGCGCCCCCGACGATGGCCAGCGCTGCCACCGCGGTGGCAAGGGTCTTGACGGTCTTCATGGTTCCCCCTTCGGTGGGCACGAATTCGACGCTTTGCAATCCGCACCGCCTGGCGTGGCGGCTCAGATGGTGTAGGCGTGCCCGTTGCGTCTGGTACTTCGTGTCTCGGCACCGATACGTTACGGCGAGCCGATGTGGAAAAAACAAGAGCCAACTGTGCGCGGGCTGTGCGAGGACGTGCTTTGGTACGCCGCCGGGGCGACCGGTCATTCAGGGGAATTGAAAGGCAGAACCCCATGCGCCGCCTCACGGAGGCGCATGGGGTCCGCTTGAAACGTCGGTGTTGCTAGACGGACTCGCTGAACTGTCTCAGTTGGTCGCCGTCGCCGCCTGCACCAGAGCAAGCGCCGCGTCGTGCTGCAAGACCCAATTTCCACCCTGGTTGACGAACACCAGGTGCTTGTTGACCGGCCCGGCGAACTTCGGCCCAGTGATGGCCACATCGGCCTGGGCCATATTCGGACCCGCCGGAGCGATGTTCGTCACGTTGAACTGCTCGGGGAAGTTCCCGTTCCGGTAGGCCTTCCGCAGGTCGTGGTCGGCCACCATACCCTCGTTTTGACTGACGCCGTTTTCAATGAGGTTGGCCTTGTCCCTGTAGTTAACGCCGGGGTCGGTTACTTGGTTGCAAAGGTTCGCCAACTGATCCGCCGTCGGCAACTGGCCCGGCGCTCCCGGCGGCGGGGGCGGAGGCGGCGGCGGGTCCTGCGGCAGTGGCGCGCCGACCGCAGCCAGTTGCACCTGATCGAGGCCGATCGGTACTGCAATGGAAGCCACACCGGCGGCGGCGCCGCCAATGGCGGTCAGTGCCGCCACGCCCGTGGCAATGGACTTCACGGATTTCACAGGTCCCCCTTCGATGCACATGGACCGTGGCGGAAATCCTGCGGATCGCCGCACACGGTCACAGGTCTTCATGGTTGAAGATGGTGTAAGTGTGCCCTGTGACTCCGGATTTTGTGTCTCAGGTCGGTCACGTTACGACGACGCTACGGACGCGACGTGTGAAAACACGCTAATTGTTCTGTGCCGCAAGTATGTAGCGGCGGAAATCTCGCCCCCGCGGACCCCCTGCTACTCCCCGGCGAGCGCCTTGATCAGGCTCTTGGGCCGGATGTCCGACCAGTTCTGTTCGACGTACTGCAGGCAGTCGGTGCGACTGGCCTCACCGAACGCCACCCGCCACCCGGCCGGCGTGTCAGCGAAGGTCGGCCACAGGCTGTGCTGGTCTTCGTCGTTGATCAGCACCACAAAGGTCGCGCTGTCGTCATCAAAGGGGTTCGCGCTCATCGTGTCTCCTTCTCACGGGATACTTGGACGGCCTGACGGTGGATCCCAACACCCGATCGGATAGCAGCCCAAGGCAGCTCAGGTTGGGAAACCCCGGCCCCTGGGTAAGTCCTGACAGGTTCGGCAGGAACAACTTGGGTGTCACGTCTGTGACGGCCAGGTCATAACCTATCGCCTCCTGCAGCCGTTCCGAAGTCAGGGGCCCACCCAGACCGAGTTCTAGCAGATCAAGGGCTTCCTGGCTGAATAGCGTTGCGAACCAAAGCGAGTCAGCGCCGGAACCGTCGATGACGAGATCAAACCCGTGTACCGTCTCCAGATTCTCGCTGCCGCGATTGGTGGACAGTGTCAACCGGATCTGCCCCTCCTTGCCCACCGCGTGGGCGACGCGGCCACGCAGGTGGTGGATGCGATCGTCGGCCAGCAACGCTTCCTGCACGTGCGAGGAAAACACCCCACGGTCGGTGCGCGCCAACGCATCACGGCGTTCGGCAAGCGTGAGGGCCGGCCAGTTGGTGGGATCGGAGAACAGCGCGTTCTCGAAGAACCCCTCGCCGCGGGTGAACAATGTGGCTTGTGGCGAAATCACGGTGATGCTGGAAACCCGGTGCCGGAACAGCTCATAGAGCATCGCCGCGGCCGTCTCGCCACCGCCGATCACCGCCACCCGCTCCGCATCGATCCGGTCGTGATTGGCGGCGCGGTCCCAGAACTGGGCGATCGACAGCACGCGCGGATTGCCTGGAAGCAACGACTTTTCGGCCTGTCCGGGACCGGTGATCATCAACGCGTCGGCGTGCACGGTGGTTTCGTGGGTGTACAGCGCCCAGCGATCTCCGGTGATCGCCAATCGTTCGACGTCACCGTGCACCACGTTCATGCCCACGTGGTGCGCGACCCAGCTCAGGTACTGACTCCACCGGCGATGCGTCGGCGCCGGCCTGCCGCGGTCGATCCACTCCGCGAACGAGGCCATCGCGATGAGATAGGACTGCCAGCTGTAGCGGGTCATCCGCTCGTCGAGTTCGGCGTTGCGGCGCGGCACCAGCGCCGAGCGGTAGGGAAACCCGACGTCTTTTTCGGGGCTGGTGCCCAACCGATGCGCGCCATCGGTCCAGCCGCCGCTGGCCTGCCAGTTCGCCGCGACGCCGATCCGCTCCACCGCGACCACGTCGGGAACCTCGACGCCCATTTCGCGCAGGGCGAAGGCCTTGGCCGCCACAGCCACCGCCTTGGCGCCGGCACCCAAGATCGCAAGTGTGCTCATTTCACCATCTCCCGCAGCGAATCAACCCAAAGCTCTTGCAGCGCGGCAATATCCGTCTCATCGAGAATGTCGGGCAGGGCGCGCCACTGCGCGGCCAGAACCCGTTCCCCGTCATAGCTCAGCACCATCGCGGCGATGGTGAGTTCGTGGCGCACCGCGGTTTCCGGTTCCGGCACCGGCGACGACCCGGCGAGCAGCTCGCGCTCGAGCCGCAATCCGGTGCCGCCGTCGGTGTGTGCGGCGCCGAGATAATTCAGCAGCAGCTGCGGTGGTGAATACCCGGCGAGCCGCTCGGCGGTGTCGTCGCGCAGGTAGCGCAGCAACCCGTAGTCGAGTCCGTCGCCGGGGATCGCCGCCAACGTCTCCCCCACCTCGCGCGGATCCGTCGAACCGAGCCGCACCGGGTAGATGGAGCTGAGCAACCCGACCGTGTCGCCGGTGTCGATGGTGTGTGCGCCCGGCAGGTCCACCAAACCGTCGGCGCGGCCGTGTGTTTCGAGCGCGAGCAGCGGCGGTGGGGTGGCCTGGCCGCGCATCTCGCGCCAGCGCGTCACCGTCGCCGCGGTCGCGGCGACCAGCAGCGCGGGCAACGGCAGGCCCGACTCCAGCAGCCGGCGGGTGACGTCGGCGTCGGTGGCGGCGTTGCGGACGATCAGGTCGCGCGCCCGATCGCGGCTCGGATCCACGCGGCGGGCACCGAGGTCGGGATCGCCGCCGTCCAGTTGGGACGCCCAGAACTGCACCGTGTCCAACCGATGCGCCCGCGCGGTCAGCGCGTCCGCCCAGCGCCGATAGCTGGTGTGTTCGCGGACGGGCGCCGGCGAGTGGCCGGTGGCCGAGGCCGCCAGGGCGGCACCGAGTTCACCCAGGATCACGCGCCACGACGCCGGATCCAGCGCGACGACGTGCGCGGCCAGCAGCAGGACGCTCTCCCCCGCCGGCGGTCGCAACCACACGGCGGACAGCAGCATTCCGCGTTCGGGATCCAGGCGGTCGATGGCCTCGGCGACGTGGGCGGGTACCACCGCGGCCAGATCGCCAAGCACCTCAACCTCTTTGACCGCTTCGACGGCGTCGGCCGCGGGCGCCGGCACCAGGGTCATGGTGGAGCGGTCCACCCGGGTGCGCAGCACTTCGTGGCCCTCGATGATGCTTGCCAAGGCCGCGTCCAACTGCTCGCGGCGCAGCGCCTCGGGCAGCCGGATGGCTTCGGTCTGCGCGAGCCGGCGCGGGTCACCGAATTCGTAGAGCCATCGGCCGTTGGGCAGCAACGGCATTGGTCCGGATTCGGTGTCCGCGTGCTGGGCGGCGGTCGCGGTTTCCGAGTCGATCGCCTCCGCCAGTTCGCGGACGTTACTGCACTCGAGGATGAGCCTGGCGCGCAGCGCAATTCCGCGTGCGCGGGCCGCTTGTACCACCGACAACGCCATGATGCTGTCCAGGCCCAGCTGCAGGAAATCCGCGGTGACGTCGATGCGCTGCTGCCCGAGCAGCTCGGCCAGCAGCTCGGCCAGCGCGGATTCCGTGGCGGTCTCGGGCGTCGCCGTCCCGACCTCCGACTCGGCGCGGTCGAAGGCGGCCAGTGCGGTCTCGTCCAGCTTTCCGTTGGGGGTCAAAGGGATTTCGTCGACCAGGACAATGCGCTGCGGAACCATGTAGCGCGGCAGCCGGGTGCTGAGCAGGCCCCGCAGCTCCGACGTCATGGGCCGCCCGGCCGCCGGGTCGGTGGCGACGTACGCCGTGAGCCGCGCGACACCCCGGCGCTGCTGCACCAGCACCCCCGCGTGCCGCACGGCCGGGTGCGATTCGAGGGCGGCCGCGATCTCGCCGGGTTCGACGCGGTGGCCGCGGATCTTGACCTGGGCGTCGGCGCGTCCCACGTATTGCACTGAGCCGTCGGGCAACCGGCGCACCAGATCGCCGGTGCGATACATCCGTTCGGCCGCCGCAAACGGGTCGGCGACGAAGCGAGCCGCGGTCTCCGGAGCGCGGCCCAGGTAGCCACGGGCCAGCTGGGCACCGCCCAGATACAGTTCGCCCGTCGCCCCGCACGGCACCGGGCGCAGCGCGGAATCCAGCACGTAGCCGCGGGTATGCCGGGTCGGCAGCCCGATGGAAAGTTCGTCGTGCTCGGCGATGGTGGCGACGACCGCCTCCACCGTGGTCTCGGTGGGTCCGTAGCAGTTGTATGCCGCCATCGACGAGGTGCTGCAGGTGTTGCGGATCCGGGCCCAGGCCGCGCTGCCGACCGCCTCGCCGCCCAGCGCAAGCACGGTCAGCGGCGCCTCGGTGAGCAACCCGAAAGCCTGCAGTTGGGCGAACATTGACGGCGTGGTGTCGATCATATCGATGCCGTGCGCGGCGATGAGTGCGACGAGCGCCTCGGCATCGGTCTGGGTCTGCTCGTCGACGACATGCACACCGTGCCCGCCGAGCAGGCCGACCAACGGCTGCCATGCGGCGTCGAACGCGAACGACCACGCGTGGGCGATGCGCAGCGGCCGCCCGAGTTTGCCTGCCGCGGGCCGCAATACGCGGTCCAGATGATCGTCGGCGTAGGCGCCCACCGCGCCGTGGGTTCCGATGACGCCCTTGGGTTCTCCCGTCGTGCCGGAGGTGAACACGACATACGCGGCCTGCGCGGGGGGAACGTCGACGGCGTGGAAGTCGTCATCGTGCGGTTCGCAGGCGTCGAGCAGCTCCTCGGTCAGCTCGTCGTCCAACACGATCGACGCGCCCGATTGGCGCAGGATCGAGGCCACCCGTTCGGGGGGCATTCCGGGCTCCATCGGCACGCACATGCCGCCGGCCTTGAGCACGGCGAATATCGCGATGATGTACTGCGGGCCGCGGGAAAGCCTGAGGCCCACCGGAGTTTCGGGCTTGACCCCCTTGTGGGCGAGTCGTGCCGCCAGCCGGGTGGCATGTAGATCCAGCTCGCGGTAGCTCAGCGCACCACCCGCCCAGCTGACCGCCGGGCTGTCCGGTGCGCTGGCCACGACGTCGGCGAACCGGGCGTGAATGCTCAACGGCGACAACGGTGTTGGCGCGCCGGTGGCCCGCAGCGGGTCGGCTTCGTCGCCCAGCAGGATGCTGATGTCGCGCAGCGGACGCTCCCAGCCCTGCAGCAGCCTCTCGGCGGCGGTGAGCACCCGCTGGCCGAAGGTGGCGGCGGGAATGGCGCCCAGCGCGCCGTCGATCGCTTCGATCAGCACCACCAGCTCGCTGCCTTCCATGTGGGCGGCGACCGCGACCGGGAAATGCGACAGGGTTTGCAGGGCGGACGGCCGGAAAGTCGCACCGCCGGCGATCAATTCGCCGCCCGCGGTCAGCCCGTCCATCGGGAAGTTCTCGTAGACCAGCAGGGTGTCGAACATCTCCCCGACCCCGCCGAGGGCGCGAAGCTGGGCATGCCCGAGATGGCTGTGCTCGCGCAGCAGCGCTGCATCGCGCTGCACGGCGCGGCACTGCTCGCCGACCGTCGCCGCCGGGTCGAGCCGCACCCGCAGCGGCACGGTGTTGATGAACAGACCGACCATGGTCTCGACGCCGGTCAGTTCGGGCGGCCTACCGGAGACCGTGACCCCGAAAACCACATCGCGGGTGTCGGTAAGCCGCGACAACACCAGGGCCCACGCCATTTGCATCAGGGTGTTGACGGTGATGCCGCGCGATCGGGTGTCGTCGACCAACCGCCTGGTGGTGTCGGCCGGCAGTCGCAGCCGGGTGGTGCGGGGCAGCGCCGGCTGCCGCCCGTCGGTCGTCTCGATGGACCCCAGCGCGGCGGCGAGCAGGGTGGGGCCCGGCAGTCCGGCCAGGTGCTCGCGCCAAACCCGTTGGCTGGTTTCCGGGTCGCGGCTCGCCAGCCAACCGATGTAGTCGCGGTAGGGCCGAGCGGCCACGGGCAGCGCCGCCGGGTTGCCGCCGGCCTGATAGAGGATCATCATCTCGTTGACGAACACCGGCAATGACCATCCGTCGATCACGATGTGGTGGGCGGTGAGCACCAAACGCCAGCGCGCGCCGGGCAATTCGATCAGCAGGAAGCGGATGGCCGGCCCGCGTTCCAGATCGAACGGTCGCCGGCGTTCGCCGGTTTCCAGCGCCGGCACGTCCTCGGGTGCGGCGGCGACCAGTCGCCAGGGCAGCTCGACGCGGGACGGGACGATCTGCACCGGTCGCGGGATTCCCCGACTGAAGAAGCTGGCCCGCAGATTCGGGTGCCGCACCAACATCTGCTCCGCGCACTCACGTAACAGTGTGACATCGAGTTCGCCGGAGATGTCCGCCGCAATCCCGATGACGTACGGGTCGTCCGCCGATTCGCCGTCGGCGAATTCGGCGAGCGTGGTCAGCGAATACAAGCCCTCCTGCAGCGGGCTCAGCGCCATCACGTCCTCGATGTCGGGCGCGACATCGGTTTGGGCAGCCGTCATGTCGTGCCTTCGCGCGACGACGAGAAGAGTTGCGTCACGGCAGCCAGATCCGAGGGCGACAGTCCGGAAGTGCTCATCGGCTCGAAACGGGTGTCGGTCGACTGCTCGTCCCGTTCGATGACGGCCCCTTCGTCGCCCAGGGCATCGAGTGCGGCGGCCAGCTGCTGCACCGTCGGGTTCTCGAAGACCATCCGCGGGCTCACGGCCAGCCCAGCCGCCCTGGCCCGCGAGGCGAGCTGCACCGACAGGATGCTGTCGCCGCCGAGAGCGAAGAAGTCGTCGAAGCGCCCGACGTCGGGGGTGGACAGCAGTTCCGCGAACACCTTGGCCAGCGCCCGTTCGGAATCGGTGCGCGCCGGTTCGGTCTGCCCGCCGGTGCTGACCGCGGGCCGCGGCAGCCCCGGCCGGTTCAGCTTGCCCGATTCCGTTTTGGGCAGGACGTCGAGGACGGTCAGCGACGACGGCAGCATGTAACCCGGCAGGGTCGTGGCGATAGCGGCGCGCACCTCGCCCGCGAATGTCGCCTTCGCGGCGTCGTCGGTGATCGGACTTTGCGGCACAACGTATCCGGCCAGCGAGGTGCCGCCGTGCACCTCCCAGGTGCGGGCCGCCGCTGCGGCGACGCCATCGACGCCCGCCAGGGCCGACTCGACCTCGGCCAACTCGACGCGGAAACCGCGGACCTGCACCTGGTGGTCGGAACGTCCGGCGAATTCCAGTCGGCCGTCCTCGGTCCACCGGGCCAGGTCGCCGCTGCGATACAACCGCGAACCAGGCTCGGCGCCAAAGGGATTGGCGATGAACCGCGTCGCGGTCAGGCCCGGGCGTTTCCAATATCCTCGCGCGAGCTGGTCACCGGCGTAGTACAGCTCGCCCACGACGCCGACCGGCACGGGGCGCAGCCCGTCGTCGAGCAGGTAAGCCTGCGCCCCCGGGACCGGCTTTCCGACAAGCGGATTCGGCAGGCCCAGCCGTCCGCGGGACACGGCGCCGGAGGTCTCGGTGGAACCGATGTTGTTCAGCAGCTCGGTGCCGGCGCCGTCCTGGTCGGCGCACACCGATACCAGCCGCTGCAGCAGCGCCGTGCTCACCGGTTCCCCACCGCACACCAGCCGCGACAGCGAGCGCACGGCGTCGGGCCGGCTGTCCACCAGCGCCGACACCAGGCTGGGTACCGCGGTTACCTGGGCGACCGAATGCCGGCTCATCAGGTCCCCGAGGGCCTCCGGGTCGCGGTGCTGGGCGTCGTCGGCCAGGATCATGGTCGCGCCGGCCGCCAGGCCGGCCAGCATCTCCATGCCGCCTTCGAGGAAGGTGATCGAGGCCTGCGCCAGTCGAACATCATCGGTTCGCGGCGGGTAGTTCCGCAGCTGCCAGTCGAGCCGCGCGGCCATCGAGCGATGCGTTCCCACCGCACCTTTCGGCTTGCCGGTGGACCCGGAGGTGAACACCAGGTACATCGGGTCATCGGGGTGCGGCAGTCGCACCTCCCTCGACAGCGGATCCACGTCCTCACTGTCGACCAGGGCGCGTACCTGTGGATCATCCAGCGAGATCAGCTCGACCCCGGGCACCTGCGGCATGGTGTCCACGGCTTCGACCGTCGCGACCACGACCGGCGGTTGCACGTCGTCGAGCATGAATTGCTTTCGCGCCGGCGGATATCCGGGATCGATGGGAAAGTAACCGGCGCCGGCTTTCATGATGGCCACCAGCGCCACCACCAGCTCGATGCTCCGCCGGGTCGACAACCCGACCAGCGACCCGGGGCCCACCCCGCTCTTGACGAGCAGCGCGGCCAGGTTGTCCGAACGGCGGTGCAGCGCAAGATAATCGATGCTCTGCTCGCCGCAGCGCACCGCGACGCGGTCGGTGCCCAACACCCGGCTGGGTTCCAGCAGTTCCGGAATGGTGCGCGGCCGGTCATGCGGCGGCTGCTCGCCGCAGCTCCAGTCCTGCAGAATGCGGTCCTGTTCCGCGGCATCGATCAGCCGGACGTCACGCAGAGTCTGATCGATGTCATCGGCGAACTCGGTGAGTGCCCGGGCCAGCCATTCGGCCAGCCGCTCGATGGTCGTCCTGGCGTAAAGCTCGGTGCGGTAGATGACATTGCAGTTGTAGCCGATGTCGCCGGAGCCGTCGGTGCCGAAGAAGTTGACGCTCAGATCGGCGTGCGCCATGTCGAAGATGGGGTCCAGCGAGGTGCACACGGTGTCCTGCTCGCCGCTGCCCGGGGCCGCGGCCTCGATGACCCGGCTGGCGGACAGGTGATCCCGGACGTGCACGACGACCTGGAACAGCGGGTTGCGTGACAGCGAGCGCACCGGGCTCACGCTGTCGACGACACGGTCGAACGGCAGGTCCTGGTGGGCGTACGCGGCCAGCGCGGTCTCCCGGGCCCGCTTGAGCAGTTCACGCAACGTCGGGTTGCCATCCATGTCGTTGCGCAGCACCAGGATGTTGACGAAGAATCCGATCAGCTGATCCAACTCGGCTTCGGTGCGGCCGGCGACCGGGGTGCCCAGCGGAATATCGGTTCCCCCACCGGCTTTGTGCAAGACCACGGCGACGGCCGTTTGCAACAGCATGAATTCGGTGATGCCGAGCTCGCGGCACAGCTCACCGAGCTTGGCGCGGGTGGCCCAGCCGATCTGGAAGTCCACGGACTCCCCTTCGCCGCTGGGCACCGGCTGGCGCGGAAAGTCCGGGCGCAGCCCGGTGTCCTCCGGCATCCCGGCCAGCTGCCGGGTCCAGTACTCCCGCTGGCCGCCGGCGATGGCGGACTCCTGGCCGCTCGCGTCACCCAGGAACTTGCGCTGCCAGGCCGCGTAGTCGGCGTACTGCACACGCAGCGGAGCCCAGGACGGCGCCTCTCCGCCGCGCCGAGCCCGGTAGGCCGTCATCATGTCGGCGAACAGCACTCCCGCCGACCAATGGTCGGAGGCGATGTGGTGCACGACCAGCGACAGCACCTGCTCCGCGGCGTTCTCGGCGCGCAGCACCGCGACCCGGATCGGCAGTTCAGCGTCCAGTTCGAAGCAGTGGCAGCGCTCGACGTCGAGCTGTTGTTGCAGCCAGGCCTCGTCGGGTCCCTCTTCGCGGCGCACCGGAACCTCGATGCCGGCCGGTTCAACGACCTGATAGGGCACGCCGTCCAGCTCGACGTAGCTGGTGCGCAGGATTTCGTGCCGGGCAACGACATCGCCGACGGCGGCGATCAGCGCATCGATGTCCCACGGCCCGGTCAGCTTCGCCGCAAAGGGAATATTGTTGACCCGGCTGGGCCCGTCCACGCGGTAGGCGAACCAGCTGCGCAGCTGCGACGCCGACAGCGGCATGGGTTCGTCATGCGCGGTGGTGATCAGCCTGGGCCGTGACTGCGTCGGTCCGCCCGAACCCAGTTGGTCGATCCGCTCGGCCAACGCCCCGACCGTCGCGAGTTCGAACACGTCGCGGATGCCGATTTCCACGCCGCACTCCGCGCGGATCGCGGTGACCAGCTTGGTGGCAACCAGCGAGTGGCCGCCCAGATCGAAGAACGAGTCGTCGACGCCCACGCGTTCGTGGCCGAGCAACCCGGAAAACAGTTGCGCGACGCGCTGTTCGGTGGGGGTGATGGGATCGCGGTATTCGGTGGCGGCCGCGATCTGCGGTTGCGGCAGCGCGGCGCGGTCGATCTTCTGGTGCGCGGTTATCGGGATCGCGTCGAGCACCACGTAGGCGGCCGGAGTCATGTAGTCCGGCAGCGCGGCGGCCACCCGGGCCCGGATGCGCTCGACGTCAACCGTTTCCGTGCCGGCACCCTGGGCCGGCGTCATGTATCCGACCAGGCTCTTGCCCAACTGGGGCAGGTCCATGGCCAGCACGACCGCTTGCCCGACGCTGGGGTCGACCGAGATGGCGGCTGCGATTTCGCCCAGCTCGATGCGGAAACCGCGGATCTTCACCTGCTCGTCGGCGCGGCCGACGAACTCGATGTCACCGTTGGCGTTGCGGCGGGCCAGGTCACCGGAACGGTACATCCGGCCACCGGGTGTGAACGGGTCGGCAACGAAGCGCTCGGCGGTCAACTGCGGCCTGCGGTGATATCCGTGCGCGACATGTGTTCCGGCGATGTAGATCTCACCAATCACACCGACGGGGACCGGCTGCAGCGCGTTGTCGAGCAGATACACCTGCGTGTTGATCTTGGGCCGGCCGATCGGCACCACCCGGGTGCCCTGCGTGCCTTCGACCGGGTAGCTGGTGCAGTTCACCACCGTCTCGGTCGGTCCGTAGAAGTTGTGCAGCGACGCGTCGAAAGTGGCGTGGAACTTGTCGGCGATTTCGCCGGGCAGGGCCTCCCCGCCGATGGGCACGCGCCGCAGGGTCCGCCACTGGCTGACGCCGGGCAACGACAGGAAGAGCCCCAGCAGCGACGGCACGAAGTGCATCGACGTGATGCCCTCGCGGCCCAGCAGGTCGGTGAGGTAGCCGATGTCGCGCAACCCGTCGGGCCGCGGAATCACCAAGCGGGCGCCCATGATCAGCGTGCCGAAGATCTCGCCCATCGACACGTCGAAGCTGGGCGAGGCGACCTGCAGCAGCCTGTCGGTGTCGTCGATCCGGTACTCGTCGCCGAACCAGACGAAGTACTCGGCGATGGGTGCGTGCGGCACCGGAACGCCCTTGGGCAGCCCGGTGGAACCCGAGGTGTAGATCAGGTAGGCGGTGTTTTGCGGGCTCAACGGTCGGATCAGCTTGGGGGGTGCGCTGGCCGGATAGCGCGTGACGTCGGTAACCGGTTCGCGCAGCACGAGTTTCGCGTCCGCGTCCTCGAGGATGAAGCTCAGCCGGTCCTCGGGGTAGGTGGGATCCACCGGCAGATAGACCCCGCCTGCTTTGAGGATGCCGAGCGCCGTGATGACCAGTTCGGGGGACTTGTCCAGCAGCACCGCGACGCGGTCCTCGGTGCCGATTCCCTGCTCGATGAGCCAGTGCGCCAAGCGGTTCGACTCTTCGTCGATTTCCCGGTAGGAGTAGGCGCGCCCCTCGTAGACCACGGCGACGGCATCGGGGGTGAGCCCCGCCCTCCGGCTGACCAGCTCGGGCAACGTGCTGGCCGGGGTGACGAATTCCTCGCCGGTCGACATCGCGCGCAGCCACTCGGCGTCTTCGTCGCTCATCAACGCGCACGCCGACAGCTTCACGTCGGGGTCGGACAGCAGGCCGTCCAGCAAGGCGGCGTAGTGACGCAGCAATTGCTCGACCAACTGCTGATCCATCACCTCGACCAGGTACTCGGCCTCGACCACGCCACCGCCTGAACCTTCCGGTGCCCGGTCCAGCTCGACCATCAGGCTCAACGGCAATTGGTTGAAATGGCCGCGCAATTCGCCGCGCTCGCAGCGCACGCCCGGCGGGCAGAAGCCGGCGCCGTCGGGCTCCCGTTGCCCGAAGCTCACCCGGGTCATCCGGTCCGCGCCATGCCGGCGATCGGGATTCGACTCGCGCACCAGCCAGTCCAGGTCGGCTCGCGAATGGGCGAAGGCGCCCACCGCGTCCTCACGGGTTTGGGCCAGCAGCTCGCGGAACGTCTGGTGCGACCGCGGCCGCAGCCGGATCACCACGGTGTTGCCGTAATACCCGATGACATCCTCGGTGCCCACCCCGCGGTTGAGCACCGGGGCCGCCACCAAGAAGTCGGTCGACTGCGTGTACCGGTGCACGAGCGCGGCGAACGCGGCCATCAACACCATGTACGGGGTGGCGCCAGTCTCGCGGGCCAGCGCGGCCGCCCGCTCGACGGTGTCCGCCGACAACTGCGCGAAGGCGCGCTGTGCGCGCCAGGTGCTGGGCACCACCGAACCGTTGGCCCCGGGCAGCTCGAGGGGTTCCGGGAGGTCGGCCATCCGCGGCCGCCAGTAGTCCAGGTCCGCCTGGCGAACGGCGGTCGCATCCGCGGCAAGGCCCCTGAGCACGCGGCCATCGGCGAACTCGGCCGGGTCGGTGTATGCACGGGTCAGATCGGCGAAGAAGGGTGCCCATGAGCCGTCGTCCCAGGCGATGTGATGCGCGGTGATCAGCAGCATCAGTTCGTCGTCGGCCAGGCGCGCCGCCGTGACTCGCAGCGGTGAATCCTTGCTCAGGTCGAATGGCCGGCGAAAGTCCCTCTGCGCCAGCACATCCAGCCGTAGCCTGCGCGCCTGATCGGTCAACCCGGTCAGGTCGTGTTCGGCCCATACGGGCCGCAGTTCCTCGCGGATCACCGGGTACGGGTCGCCCTCACCGTCGGTGGCATACGTCGTATGCAGCACCGGGTGTCGCGCGGCGACGGCATCGACCGCACGGTGCAGCTGCGCGGTGTCGACGGTGCCGGACAGGCGGTACGAGACGCAGATGTTGAGCAACGCGCCGTCGGGGTCGACGGACTGCACGAACCACATCCGGTGCTGGCCGACCGACATGCGTGGTTCGCCGTCGGTCGCGGCGGGCATCGCGGCCGGCGTCTTGGTCAGTCCTCGTTCAGCGAGCTTGCGGCGCAACAATTCCAGCCGCTCATCGTCGAGGCGGGTGCCGACGCCGGTGGTGTCTGTCACGCTAGGAGTCCAACCTTTCTAGCATCGCGAGCGCTGAGTGCTGCGCACCCGCGCGCTCGAATGACGGGGGCGCCGGGTGGCCCCCGGTTGAGTCGGCACGCAGCGCGTCGATCAGCTCGGTCACCGTGATGCCGCCGAGCATGCGGGACACCGGAACCGAGTTGCCTACCGTGCGGCGCAGCCGCTTACGTAAATCGAGTGCGAGCAACGAGTCCACGCCCAGGTCGATCAGCGGCGTGCCCGGGTCGATCGACAGCGAATCACCCAGGTGCAGTGTCGCGGCCAATTCGGCCCGCACGATGTCGGCAAGGGGCTTCTCCGTGATGGCCGCGCGGTCGTCATCCTCGCCGACGCGTAAGACAGTGAATGGCATTGGCATTCCCTGGCTTTCGAAGAACACCTGCAGCCGATCGAAGTCCGCGTCGAAAATCAGTGGATCGCCCTCGTAGCGATACAGGCTGGCTTCGATGGCCCGTTCGGGCGCCATCGCCACCAGACCGGAGCGCTCGGTGCGGGTGATCTCGTTGCCGACCACTACCCCGGCGCCTTGCCACAGGCCCCATCGGAGCGCCGTGCAGTCGCGGCCCTTGGCGCGCAACTGGGCTGCCAACACGTCGAGCATCCGGTTGGACGCCGCGTACGCGGCGTGGGTGTAGCCGCCCCACACGCCGAATACCGAGGAGCAGGCCAGGATCCGGCAGTCCGGCCGCAGCGGCCACACGTCGGCCAGCATCGCCAGTCCGCGGACCTTGGCCGCGCAGACCGCCGCGACATCGGAGCCGGCGAGCGCGGCACGCGAACGCGCCCACGCGATGCCCGCGGTGTGGATCAGCAAGGACGCGTGCGATCCAGAGTCGGCGGCCACCGCCGCCAGTGCGGCGCGATCGGTGATATCGCATCGCGGAGCACGCACTTGCGCGTCGTACCGATCGACGAGCTCGCGCAGCGCGGTCGGGTCAACGCCGTTGCGGCTCAACAGGGTGACGTTCCGGGCGCCGCGTTTCAGGCAATACCGGGCGTACTGCAGTCCGATGGCTCCGCTGCCACCGGTGATCACCACGTCGTCCAGGGCGGCGGCATCGAGGGGCCGCGGGATCGCCGGCTCGCGGCACGCGCGGAACGTCCGGACGTGGCGTCGGGGCGATTCGGTGCCCCGCAACGCGACCTCGGCCGCCTCGCCGAGCAGCACCTCGACGACCGCTTGTGCCGTGGCGGCATCGACGTCGCGGTGCGCGAGGTCGAGATGCCCGAACGCCTGGTCCGGGAATTCGAAGCCGACGCTGCGATGCATGGCAGCCAGCGCCGCCTGTGCCGGAGAGACGTTGGCGTCATTGCGGTCGACCAGTTCGGCACCGGCGGTGAGCAACCAGACGGCGCGGCATCGCGGGCCGATGAGCGCGGGGTAATCGGGTAGGCCCGCATCGGGCCGACCGGCGATCTGCCCGATCGCGGCGGTGACATCGACCTGATCGAGTTCCGGGGCGACCACCAAGAGGATTTCCGCATCATTCGGTGACACCGCTCGGCAGAAACCTTGTGCCGCAACAACATTAATCAGGCGCTGCGTCACCGCCCCGGCACCGAAGAAGCCGATGTCAACAGGGCTCGCGCTCGGTGTGATCGGCGCCGTCGCCGGCTGCCAATCCTCGACAGCCACGGTGAGCGCAGGCGCAGGCGTCGGCGCCGCCTCGGTCGGCCGTTCGGGCGCCGCCCACAGGTGCACCGCCCGCATCGGCGCGTTCGGAAATCCCCGCAGCACAGGCCGATCAGCCATCGGGACCGCGTCGGCCCACCTGCAGCCGGGATCAGCGGTCGCGATGGCGGCGATGCTCTCGGACAGCGAATCGGTGATGGATCGGTCGCGATGCCCCGAGCCGACGATGACGGCCCCGTTGTCGACGATGTCGCCCAGCGGGTAGAGCAATGACGGGTGAGCGGAGAGCTCCACGAACGCATCGGCCCCACAGGCGCGGGCGTGCTGCACGGCGAGATCGAATCGCACTGTTCCACAGAGGTTTTCATACCAATAGTCGGAGAAGTCGGCGCTGCCGGTCGATTCGGTGCCCAGCGTGGAGCCGATGAACCTCACCGGGCCGTCCCGGAACGCAGACTTCGGTGTCAGCTCGGCCAGGTTCGCCCGCAACGGTCGTAACGCACTGGTGTGGCCGGGATAGTCGACGGACAGTTGCTGGCTGAAGATCCCCCGCTGTTGGGCCAGCCCCACCGCGGCGGCCACCGCCTCGTGATCGCCGGCGACCACGGTCGACGACGGCCCGTTGACCGCCGAAACTTCCAGCCAGCCCGGTGTCTCTGCCAGCAGCGCCTCCGCGATGTCGAGGCCGGTGCCGAGCACCGCCATCGCGTAGCGGCCGGTCAGCCGGTCGACGACGGTGGCGCGGGCCACCACCAGAGCGACCGCGTCCGGCAGCGAGATCGCTTGCGCCACATAGGCCGCCGCCACCTCACCGAGGCTGTGCCCGATGGTGATGTCGGGCAGCACCCCGCAGAATCGCCACACTTCGGCCAGGCTCACCGCGTGGGTGAACTGCGCGCCCTGGATCTCGGGGCGTGACCATTCGCGCTCCTCGTCGCCCACCAGATAGGGCAGCGGAGAAGGAAATCCACCGGATGCGAACGCTTGCGCGCACCGGTCGGCCACCTCGCGGTAGGCCGGCAGTCGCCGGTAGGCGTCGGCTCCCATCGCCTGCCACTGATTGCCCTGACCCGGGAACACGAACGCGATGCGCGGCGGCGTCGCCCTGGCGGAGTGCGAGACCAGCTCGTGCTCGTCGCCCCGAGCGATCGCGGACAGCCCCGCCACGAGTTCGGTGCTGTCGGCGGCTCGCAGCACCGCGCGGTGACGCCGCACCCGGCGCAACCGCAGCAGGGTGGAGGCGACCGCAACGGTCGGGTCCGCCGCGCCGTCGATGCGGCCCAGGTAGGCGGCGATCGCCGCGGCGTCTCGGCGGATCAGCTCGGGGTCGTGGGCGCTGAGCAGCACCGGGACGCGCCCGTCCGGCAGCCCATGGTTCAGCATCATGCGACCTCGGGGATGGATACGATCAGATGGGCGTTGGTGCCGGCGATCCCGAACGCGGATGCCGCGGCGGTGCGCTGGCCGTCAATGGCCGGCCACGGTGTCAACGCCTGCGCCAGCCGCAAACCCTGTTTCTCCCATTCGATTTCGGGGCTGGCGTCGCCGGCGTGCAGGGTGGCTGGCACGGCGCCGTGTTCGGCGGAGACCAGCACCTTGGCCAGCCCCAGCGCACCGGCGGCGGCCAGCGAGTGGCCCACATTGGATTTCACCGAGCCCAGCAGTGCTCCGGCGCCGGGTTCGGTATCGCCGTAAGTCTGGGCCAGCGAGCGCAACTCGGTCCGGTCGCCGAGCCGGGTGCCCGTGCCGTGTCCCTCGATCATCCCCACCTCGTCGGGCTTGATCCCGGCCTGGCTGATGGCCCGCTGGAACAGCCGCACCTGGGCGTCGCTGCTGGGCGCGCTCAGACCGGCGCTGCGGCCGTCCTGATTGATGGCGGTGGCCCGCACCTCGGCCACGATCGGCCGACCGGCACGCAGCGCCGCCGACTTGCGTTGCAGCACAAACATCGCCGCTCCCTCGGCCCACACGGTTCCGCTGGCCTGCGCGCTGTAGGGACGGCAGTATCCGTCGTCGGAGAGCGCATGCTGTTTGGAGAACTCGACGAAGAAGCCCGGCGACCCCAGCACGTTGACGCCACCAGCGATCGCCAGATCGCAGTCGTCGTTCTGCAGGGAGCGCACCGCGACATGAAAGGCCACCAGAGCCGACGCGCACGACGAATCCAGGGTCAGCGCTGGCCCGGTCAATCCCAGGGTGTAGGCGATGCGGCCCGAGATCACGCTGAGCGCGGTGCCGGCCAGCAGATGACCGCTGTGTTCGGTGAATTTGGCCATCTGGGGCCCGTATCCCGTGGCCGAGGCGCCGACAAAACAGCCCACATCGTGCCCGGCCAGGTCGTCGGGATTGATGCCGCTGTTTTCACACGCACGCCAGGCCACCCGAAGCGCGACCCGCTGCTGCGGATCCATCACTACGGCCTCGCGGGGTGAGATGCCGAAGAACTCTGGATCGAATGTGGTTGCCCCGGTGAGGAAACCGCCGCGGTCGTGAATCTCCTTGAAACCGCTGCGGCGCGAGCCGGCGAGCAGTTCGCGCACCGCCCAACCGCGGTCGGTGGGAAACGGGCCCAACGCCTCACGGCCGTGTGCCAGCAGATCCCAGTAGTCGTCGGCGGTTTCGATGCCGCCGGGCGCTTCCACGCCCATGCCCACGATCACAACCGGGTCGGCGCGCTCGGCGTCGAACCCGTCCTCAGACATTGGTATCACCCGGCATTCACCTGCGCGGCGATCGCGTCAACATGGTCATAGACGTAGAAATGGCCGCCGTCATACAGCGACATACCGAAGGATCCGGCGGTGTGCCGTTCCCACTGCCGCAGCACCCCGGTCGCGATGCGGTGGTCGGCCTGGCCGCCCAGTACGTGAATGTCGGCGCAGATGCGGACATCGGGGCTGGGGCTGTATCCGTTGAAGGCCTGGTAATCGGCGCGCACCGCGGTGGTCAGTAGCTCGGAGAACTCTTCGTCGGCAAGCAGTTCGGGGTCGGTACCACCCAAATCGGCGATATCGGCCAGCAACCCGTCGTCACTGGTCGGCAGTTCGGGCATCTCGGCGACGACGCACGGCGGCGGACCGGCCGACACCCACAGTTTCTGCACTGCCGTGCCGTGTGTTTCGGCGACGCGGGCGAACTCGAAGGCGACGACGGCGCCCATGCTGTGCCCGAACAGCTTCAGCGGCGCGACGCTGGGCCATGGCGCGGCCTGGAAAAGGCTGACGGCCAGGTCGTGCACGCTGTCGTGAGCGGGCTCGCTGAGGCGGTCCGCCCGCTGCGGGTACTGCACGGTGTACGTATCGCCGCCGGCGGCCAGCGCCGTTGCCAGCACCCGATAGCTCGCGGCGGCGGCGCCGGCGTGCGGAAAGACCACGGTGGCACCGGTGGATGACCCGTTGTTGCGGCCCGGGGTCAGTTTGATCCAGGACGGAAACGTGGCGGTGATCAGATTATTCAATGTCATGGTGCTATCTGCGATTTCGCGGTTCGATCGGACGCGGCCAGAACCGATTCGGCGTCCATGCCGATCACTTCCAGGTACAGCTCGGCGACCTGGTCGAGCCGGTCGGGGTCGTTCTCACCGGCGCTGAGCACCGCGGCCAGCGCCGCCACGGTTCGGTTGGCGAAGATGTCGGCGACCATGATCTCCGGCGCATCCAGCCAGGCCCGAATCCTCGCCACCGCCTGGGTGGCGAGCACCGAATCGCCGCCGAGGGCGAAGAAGTCGTCGTCGACTCCGACGTTGTCCCGGCCGAGCAGGTCACCGACGATCTTTGCCAGTGCGGATTCCACCGGCGTCGATGGTGAGCGGTGACCGGGCTGCTGTGCTTGCGAGACGGCGGTTTCCAAGTCGCGTGCGGCGGCCCGGCGGTCGAGCTTTCCGGCATCGGTGAATCCGATCCGCTCCGCCACCGTGATGTGGCGCGGGACCATGTGCGCGGGGACCAGGTCACTGAGACGCTGCCGGATCCGCTCGGCGGTCAAGGTGGTGTCATCGGTACACACCTGCGCGGCCAGCACGTCGGATTCCCCGGACACGGCGATCAGGGCGGCCACCGCCGTCCGCACCCCGGGCACGCGCCGCAGCGCGGTCTCGATCTCGCCGAGTTCGACGCGATACCCGCTGATCTTGACGCGGTGGTCGGCACGGCCGACGAATTCGAGGGTGCCATCCGGCAAGTAGCGCACCAAATCGCCGGTGCGGTACCAGATTCGGCCGTCGTGCTCGACGAAACGTTCCGCAGTGAGATCGGGACGCCCGCGGTAGCCGCGCGCGATGCCGCGCCCGGACACCCAATATTCCCCGGCGACCCAGTCGGGGCAGTCGGCGCCGGCGTCGTCGACGACGCGGCAGGCGTTGTTGGGCAGCGGGACACCGAAGGGCAGGGCCGTCCAGTCCTCCGGTATCGCCTCGGTGACCTCGAAAATCGTGTTGTGCACCGGGGTTTCGGTGGCACCGCCGAGTCCCGCGAAGCGCAGGTTGGGCGCCTCGGTTTGGAGGCGGCGCACGACCTCGGGTCGCACCCAGTCGCCTCCGGTGGGGATCACCCGCACCGAAGACAGCCGACCGCGGCCGACTTCGATCAACATCTCCAGCCAGCCGGGCATGAAGTGGAGCACCGTGACTTTGTGAGCGTCGATGAGCCGGGCCCAGGCGTCGGGATCACGCCGCTGCGCCTCGTCGACCACCACGATGGCCCCGCCGGTGCGCAAGGTGACGAACACGTCCATCACCGAGATATCGCCTTCCAGGGTCGACAGGGCCAGGCATCGATCGGCGGGGCCTATCTCGAAGTGGCGGCCGATGAATTCCACCGTGTTCATGGCCGCGTCGTGGGTGACCTCGACACCCTTGGGCTCGCCGGTGGAACCCGAGGTGAACAACACGTAGGCCAGTTCGGCGGGATCGACTTTCGCTGAGGCGATCTCGGCGCCTGCACGAACGTCGCGAAGCACCTCGGCGATGACCAGTTCGGGCACCGGCAACGCCAGCCGTTGTCCCCCGCTGATCATGGCCAGGTTCACCCGACCGGTGTCCAGGATGCGCTCGGCGCGGTCGCGCGGCTGGTCGGCGCCGATCGGCAGATACACCGCGCCGACGGACAGGATGCCCAGCAACGCCGGAATCTGCTCGGCGGTCTTCGGGCCCATCACCGCAACGGTGTCGCCGGCCGTGACGCCGGCGGTGCGCAACGCCGCGGCCACGGCCAGCGCCTGGTCGCGCAGTTGCGCGTAGCTGAGGTCGCCCGAACTCGCGAGCACCGCGGGGGCATCGGGCTGCCGCCCGGCTTGCCGAAAGAACCCGTCGTGCAAGGCTTCTCCGCTGGGTTCTGCGGTGCGGGCGTTGACGGCGTCGCGCACCGCCCGCTGCGCTTCCGGCAGCGCCGCGGGGCCCGGCGCGTCCCAGGAATCGTCGCTGTAGGCCAACTGGAGCAGCTCATCGATGTGGTAGCCGAACATGGCGTCGATGACCCCGGGCGGGAACATGCCTTCGCGCACATCCCAATTCACCAGGACACCGCCGTTGAACTCGGTGACCTGCGCGTCGAGCAGCACCTGCGGCCCCTGGGAGATGATCCACCCCGGTGTGCCGAATTGGTCGGTCACGTCGCGGCCGAAGAGGTCGCCGAGGCCCAGCGCGCTGGTGAAGACCACGGGCGCGAGCACCTGGGTCCCGCGATGACGGCTGAGGTCGCGCAGCACCGACAGCCCGGGATAGGCGGAATGGGCGGCCGCCGTGCGCATCGCGTCCTGCACCACCTGCGCCCGCGCGGTCGCGGTGGCCGCGCCGACGAGATCGATGTCGAGCAGCAGCGAGGAGGTGAAGTCGCCGACCAGCGAGTCGACGTCGGGGTGCAGAGCCTGGCGCCCGAACAGTGGGACGTTGAGCAGAAAGCGCGAGGTGGTCGACCAGCGCGCCAGGGTGTTGGCGAATCCCGCGGCCAAGGCCATGGCCGGGGTGATGCCGTGCGCCTGGGCGCGGGCAAACAGCGCATCGCGGGTTTGCGCGTCCAGCCAGTGCCAGCGTCGGGTGCTGTCGTTCGAGCCCTGGCCACCGGTCGACGGCAGCGCCGGTGGGTCCGGCAGCTCCGGGAGGCGCTGCGCCCACCACGCCCGGTCCGCCTCGCGCGCGGGTTGCGGCTGCGCGTCTTCGGCCTCGATGGCTTGGCGGTACTGCCGGTAGGTGTAGCTCAGCTCCGGGAGGTCGCGGCCGCCGTAGACGGCCGCGAGATCGGCCATCAGGGTGCGATAGCTCATCGCGTCGGCGGCCTGCATGTCCAGATCGACGTGTAGCCGCGACCGCCCGGCCGGCAGCAGCGTCATGGCCAATTCAAACACCGCACCGTCCAGCTGCTGGTGCGATTTGGCAACCCGGATCGCGGCGAGCCGCTGCTCGACCTCGTCGGCGCTCAGCGAGCGGAGGTCCTCGACGCTCACCGGGAAGTCGCCGCTCTCGTCGGCCGGGGTGATGCGCTGCGTGCCATCGGGGAGGAACCGCACCCGCAGCATCGGGTGGCGACGCGCCAACGCGGTGGCCGCCTTGCGCAGCCGTTCGGCATCGATCGGGCCACCGTCGAACTCCACGTAAAGGTGCCCGGCAACCCCGCCCAGCTGCTGGTTGTCTTGCCGACCGACCCACATAGCGTGCTGCATCGGGGCCAGGGCAAACGGCTCGTCCTCGCCGGACAGCTCGGCGTCGGCGGGCGCCCCGGCGGGAACGGTTTGCCGGTCGACGTCCTGGCCGCCGGCGGAGATCAGCCCGGCCCAGGCCTCGACCGTAGGGTTTTCGGCGAGCGTCGCGAAGTCGATGTCGATGCCCTGGCGGCGCCAGCGGCCGGCCAACGTCATGATCCGGATGGAGTCCAGCCCCTGACCGATGAGGTTGCTACCCGGCTGGACTGCATCGACGCCGACGCCGAGCAATTCGGCCACCTCCGCCCGGATGTCCTCCGAGCGTGCCGAGGCGTGCACCACAGACCCTCCCTGAATTAGCACAGGCTGCCCTAATTTTTTGGTTACCCTATCCTTACTCCCTGCATCCCCGCTACTAGCCCCGTTCGAAGCCCCCGCTAGAGGAGCCATGAGCCCGACCACACCGCGGCCGCCGGCCGGAGTCCTCGACGGGTTCGTGCCATTCCCCGCTGATCGGGCCGCCACCTACCGGGCGGCCGGCTATTGGACGGGACGGCCCCTGGACGCGATCCTGACCGACGCGGCCCAGCGGTGGCCCGGCCGGACTGCCGTCCTCGACGCCATGGGCGACACCGGCCTCAGTTATGCGGACCTCGACGACCAGGCTAACCGCGCGGCCAGCGGGCTGCGGGGCGCAGGTGTCGCGCCGGGCGACCGGGTGTTGCTGCAGCTGCCGAACGGCTGCCAGTTCGCGGTGGCGCTGTTCGGGCTGTTGCGGGCGGGGGCCATCCCGGTGATGTGCCTGCCCGGCCACCGGGCCGCCGAACTGGGGCATTTCGCCGCGGTGAGCGAGGCTACCGCTCTGCTGATCGCCGATACCGCAGCGGGTTTCGATTACCGCACGATGGCGCAAGGGCTCGTCGAGCAACACGCCGCGCTCAAGCGCGTCATGGTCGACGGCGACCCGGGTCCGTTCACCTCGTGGACACAACTGTGCGACCAGGCGACGGCCGGCACGCGACCGTCGCCGCCCGACCCGGGATCGCCTGCGCTGCTGCTGGTTTCAGGCGGCACCACGGGCACACCCAAGCTCATCCCCCGCACCCACGAGGATTACTTTTTCAACGCGAGGGCGAGCGCCGAACTCTGCGGACTCACCTCCGACGACGTCTATTTCGCGGTGCTCTCGGCCGGCCATAACTTCCCGCTCGCCTGTCCGGGTCTGCTCGGCGCGATGACCGTCGGCGCCACTACCGTTTTCGGCACCGATCCCAGCCCCGAGGCGGCCTTTGCCGCCATCGCACGCCACGGCGTCACGGTGACCGCCCTGGTGCCGGCGCTGGCCAAGTTGTGGGCGCAAGCCTGCGAGTGGGAACCCGTGACACCGAAGACATTGCGCCTCTTGCAGGTTGGCGGCGCCAAGCTGGAGCCGGAGGACGCCCGTTTGGTGCGCGGCACCCTGACCCCGGGGCTGCAGCAGGTGTTCGGGATGGCCGAGGGGCTGCTGAACTACACCCGGCCCGACGATCCCCCGGAACTCACCGAGCACACGCAGGGGCGACCGATGTCGGCCGCCGACGAATTGCGCGTCGTCGACGCGGCGGGCGAACCGGTGGCCCCGGGCGAGGAAGGCGAACTACTGGTCCGCGGGCCGTACACGTTCAACGGCTACTTCCGCGCCGACCGCGACAACGAACGCAGCTTCGACCCCGACGGCTTCTTCCGAAGCGGCGACGTGGTGCGACTGCGTAGCGACGGCTATCTGGTGGTCACCGGTCGGGTCAAAGACGTGATTTGCCGTGGCGGAGAAACGATTTCCGCGGCCGATCTCGAGGAGCAGATGCATAGCCACCCGGCGATCTTCTCGGCCGCCGCGGTCGCAGTGCCCGACCCCTACCTGGGCGAGAAAATCTGTGCGGCAGTCGTTTTCAACGGTCCCGAATTGACGCTGGCGGAATTGAACGGCTATCTGGACTCCCGCGGTGTGGCCGCACACACCCGCCCCGACGTCCTGGTCGCGATGAGCTCACTGCCGACCACCCCGATCGGCAAGATCGACAAAAAGGCGATCGCCGGCCAGGTTTCGGCGCAACAAGCAGAAGCGCGACGCTGAGGCCGCGCGCGCTTCTGCCGTCGTCCGCGATCAGGCCATCGCCGCGTAGAGGTCGGCGAGCAAGCCCGCCGTAGTCCGGAAGTCCATGCACTGATCGGTCACCGATTGGCCATAGGTCAGCTCGCCGCCGAGCGATTGCGCACCGGCCACCAGGAAGCTTTCCAGCATCAGACCTGCGATACCGCGCTCGCCGGCGGCCAGGCGTGCGGCCACCTCGGCCGTGACTTCGGCCTGGCGCACATGGTCTTTGGCGGAGTTGGCGTGCGAGCAGTCAAGCATGACCTGCGGGGAAAGCCCCGCCTTGCTCAGCCGTTCGATGGCGGTGGCCACCGACACGGCGTCGTAGTTGGGCCCCGCGGTGCCGCCCCGAAGGATCACGTGGCAGTCGGGATTTCCCATAGTCTGCACGACGGCCGCGCGACCGACGTTGTCGGTGCCGAAGAAATGGTGCGGTGCCGCAGCGGCTTTGACGCCGTCGATGGCGACCTGGATGTTGCCGTCGGTGCCGTTCTTGAATCCGACGGGCATCGACAGGCCGGACGCCAACTGCCGGTGCACCTGCGACTCGGTGGTCCGGGCGCCGATCGCCCCCCAGGCGACGGCGTCGGCGATGTACTGCGGACTGGTGGGCTCCAGGAATTCACATCCCACCGGCAGGCCCACGTCGATGATGTCGAGCAGCAGGCCGCGCGCGATCCGGATGCCGCGTTCGACGTCGAAGCTGCCATCCATGTTGGGATCGTTGATGAGTCCCTTCCAGCCGATGGTGGTGCGTGGTTTCTCGAAGTAGACCCGCATCACGATCTTCAGCCGATCTGCGTACTCGGCGGCAAGCGGCGCGAGCCGGCGCGCGTAATCGAGTGCGGCGACGGGATCGTGCACCGAGCACGGGCCGACCACCAGTAACAGCCGGTCGTCACCACCGGCCAGGATCGCCGAAATCTCCTCGCGATCGCACTGCACGGCCTGGGCACGCGGCGCCGTCAACGGCAGCTCGGTGCGGATCACGGCGGGCGCCGAGAGTTCCCGGAACGAAACGATCCGATGATCGGACGTATCGATGGTCGCCGTCTCGCAATTGATGATGGACATGGAGGGTGTGTGCCTTTCTCTGCTGGCTCCCAGGGCACGCCCGCTGGTTCCCGATGCCCTGAAAAACGAAAAGCAGCGACCTTGTGGTCACTGCCGGGCTCCGGGTATCAGTCGTGCGGTTGCGTCAACCAGACGCTGCATCGCTGGCTCCACCCGGAGCCACGATAAAGCGCCAATACGCGCGCACGCCGATATTCACGTCGGCAAAGATACCACGTGGTGCTGGGACGCCTGACGGCCCGCCGCTCCGACGGGTGACGGGCACTCAGGACGTGGCTAGCCGGTGCCTAGCAGGCGTTGCTTTTGTTCGGCGAATTCGGTGTCGGTCAGCGCGCCGGTGGCTCGCAGCTCGGCGAGTTTACCTAGCACGTCGGTGATTTCGCGTAGCTCGGCGGCGGCGTCGGTCGAAGCGTTGCGCGTCGACTGCCTGCGCTCTTGCAGGGCCGCCCCCGCGGGCACCTGGCGGCCGGGCGCGTCGCTCGTGGCGGCCGGTTGGCGACCCCGGGAATCGGATGTGCCGCGCCCGGGCATCGCCATCAGCGGCGCACCACCGAACAGGGGCATTTGACCGCTGAACAGGCCAGAGCCCGCACGGGACGACGGAACGGCACCGGCGGTGGGCGACTGTAGCGCGGTGAGGCGCACTTCCGGTGCCGCCGCGGACCACCCCTGCGGCACCGACAGGCCGCCCAACGAGTTCGCGCGCCCCATTCCCGAGGACACCGTCGCCGCTTTTCCGGCCGAGCGCGAAACTGCCGGACCCTGCGGCCTTTCCGGCGCGGCCTTCAACTTCGTGCCTGGCTCCGCAATTTTGTGCTCGGTGTCGGAAATGAATCCCGCGGCCCCCGATACCCCGATCAACCCGGTGCCATTGCCGAGGACTGCAGAGCCGAGCGACACCAGGTTGTAGGGGTTCATGAAGCTGGAGAAGTCGCTCAGCCCCGAGGACGCCGACGACGACATGGTGAGGCTTTGCAGCGCGTTCGGCACCGCGGACATCGTGTTGCCCGACAGCGCCGACTGCACGTGTCCGGCCGAGGTACCGGCGGCCTGTGTCGTCGCCGCCGTCTGCGCGGCCAGCCCGCCCTGATTGGTCGTCTGCTTGGGCGGGGTGAACGGTGTCACCTGCGAGGCCGCGTGTGAGGCGCCCGCATAGCCGTACATCGCGGCGACGTCCTGGGCCCACATTTCGCCGTAGGCGACCTCGGTGGCCGCGATCGCCGGCGTGTTCTGGCCAAGCAGATTCGTGGCGACCAGTGACGACAACTGGGAACGGTTGGCCGCGATCACCGACGGGTGCACCGTCGCCGCATACGCCGACTCATAGGCCGTCGCAGCGGCGTTGGCCTGAGCGCCGGCTTGTGTGGCCTGCTCAGCGGCGGCGTTCAGCCAGGCCACAAGCGGTGTGGCCGCCGCCGCCGTCGCCGCCGCGGAAGGCCCCTGCCACGGCTCACTGGTAAGCCCCGAGATCACCGATTCGATGTTGGCCGCCGTGGTGTGCAGCTCATTGGCCAGGTCGTCCCACGCCGTCGCTGCGGCCAGCAGCGACCCCGCGCCGGGGCCTGCGTACATGCGGCCGGAATTGACCTCCGGCGGCAATACCGCGAAGTGCATTGAGTTCCTCTGGGATCGTGGGGGCGTCGGTCGTCTGGCCCCCGCTCACGTTCCCCTTGGTACCACGTGCTCTCAATTCTCAATCCTGCTTGCCGCATCGGCGCCGGTAGCGGCGTCCGCTCGGCACGGTTCGCCGATTACGCTGCTGCGCTGGTATTTCCATGCGGTCGCCAAAGTCGTTGTCCACGGCCATGACTGGCGCAAAGCGGAAAGTGAACATACTCACAGCGCGGTCGGTATCCGTAACCGGCGGTACGTCACTTCGACAGTCGAAGTGATGGCCGAAGGAGGCGCGCCGCGCATGCGGGCCGACGCACCGCTACCTGTGCGACGCCTACTAGCCGGTGGTGTCCCCCGAGGCAGGATATTCGGGGACCCAACGCACCTGCGTGATGCGTTGGGTGAGTTCAGCGTCGCTGCGCGTCGGGGCGACGCCGTCCGCGATGGCCTGCACGGCGACGGCGTGCGCGATCCGCACCGCGATATCGGGCACGTCCGACCATGCGGGCAGCAGCGGCTGGTCGGGATCGGCGAGGGCCGGCGATGCCTCGCCCAAGGTCTCGGCGGCGACCCGCATCATCTCGTCGGTGACCCGCGTCGCCTGAGCCGCGGTCACGGCCAGTCCCATCGCGGGGAAGATATAGACGTTATTGCATTGGGCCACTGGGCGTTCCACGCCATTTCGGTGTAGCGGCGCGAACGGTGAGCCGGTGGCGATCAAGGCGCGCCCGTCGGTCCACTGATCCAATTCCGCGGGGTGCGCCTCGGCGCGGCTCGTCGGGTTGGAGAGCGGGAAGATGATCGGCCGCTCGGTCTTGTCGGCGAGCTCGCGCACGATGCTCTCGGTGAAGGCGCCCGCCGCGGTCGACAGGCCGAGCAGCACACCCGCGTCGACATGGTGGACGACGTCGGCGAGCTGGGCGGGCCCGGAAAGACCCCATTCCGCAACGCGGCCGGCCGGCTGGGCGAATGCGCGCTGCGCGTCGGACAGGTCGGTGCGGTCATCGGTGAGCAGGCCGACTACGTCGACAACCCAAATGCGCTGCGAGGCTTCCTGTTCGGACAAGCCTTCGGTCATCATCTGCCGGCGAATCATGTCGAGCACTCCGATGCCGGCCGAGCCGGCGCCGAGCATGACGACCTGTTGCCGCGAGAGCGGGCGGCCGGCGACTTTGGCGGCGCCGTGCAGCGCTCCAACGGCGACGGCGGCCGTCCCCTGGATGTCGTCGTTGAAGGTGAGGAGCTTGTCGCGGTAGCGGGCCAGGATCGGCAGCGCATGCGTCGTGGCGAAGTCCTCCCACTGCAGCAGCACATTGGGCAGATGCTTGCGCACCGCGGTGACGAACTTGTCGATGAAGGCGTAGTAATCGTCGTCGTCGATGCGCCGGTGCCGCCAGCCCAGGTATTGCGGATCGTCGAGAAGTTCGCTGTTGTCGGTACCTACGTCGAGCACGATCGGAAGGGTGCGCGCGGGATCGATCCCGCCGATCAGGGTGTAGAGGGAGAGCTTTCCGATCGGGATACCCATCCCGCCGATGCCCTGATCACCCAGGCCGAGGATGCGCTGCCCGTCCGTCACCACGATCACATCGACGTCGCGCTGCGGCCGGTTGTTCAGCACCTCGTCCAGGCAGTCACCCTCGGCGTAGGAAACGAACAGTCCTCGCGGCCGCCGGTAGATCTCACTGAAACGCTGGCAGGCGTCACCCACGGTGGGGGTGTAGACGATCGGCAGCGCCTCGGGGATGTGATCACGCAGCACCCGGTAGAACAACGTCTCGTTGCGGTCCTGCAGTGCCCGCAGATAGATGTGTTTGTCGAGATCGTTGCGCCGAGTGGAGAATTCGTGCCAGCAGTGCTCGGCTTGCTGCTCCAGCGTCTTGACGGTCGTCGGCAGCAGTCCCAAGAGCCCCAACCGCTGGCGCTCGGATTCGGTGAAGGCGGTGCCTTTGGTGGTCAACGCATCGAACAGTCTAGCCGTACCGCGCAGCTCATCGGGCATCGTCAACATCCGTTCTTTCGAAGATTCACGGTGACGAGAAACGACGGGTTGTCCCGACCATCATCGACCATCGGAGGACGCTTTGTCTGCGGGTGGCCGCCGTCGGGGTGCGCCGCCGTAGGTCGGGCCGCCCGAGACGTTGCGTCCTGCGCGCTACCGGCGGAGTCTCTGCTCACCATGACGAGAACTACACGCTGTTAAGCGGCCTGCGATGTCTATCCTGCTGGCGCACGGGATTTCGGGCGCTCCCCGTGTTAACCTGCGCGTAACCCGTTGTGCGCTCTTCGTTTTCTGGTCCATTACGTCGGGATCACCCTAGGTCACAGTTTGCTGGCGGCGCTTCGGCTTATCGCCGATCTTCCCTATCGACGTCGCCATTTGTCGGCGTAGTCCCTAGCGCCGCGGCGCTTTTGAGCCTCGCTTAATCGTTTGCCCGATTTATCGGCCCATGAATCTTTCGCGGACACTATTCCAATACGGCCATACATCACGGTATGGTAACCGAAGCGCCGTTCCGGTGGGCCTGCCAGCGTCACGTTTGGCCTCGCCAGGATTGCGCTTGCTTTGTGGGTGGGAATCGACAGGTTGGGCCATCACGTCGAGATAAATGCTCGTTTGAGTAGCAGTTCCGTGTTAACGAAGCGCAAATTAATTGACCCCACGTTGCCGACTACCTCACACGAGCACACAATCGGTTGACAGAACTTTCTGGGCGATAGCTCGAGCCCGCGAGGGGGACTTTATGATTGCGCCGCGGGTTGATCGCCGAGTCATTTATTTGCGCTGCTTGACGCCATGCGCACCGTCAACCGAAATCGCAGCGAGCTCATCCAACAGCGTGCACCGGCGGCACCGCGCGCCGCAAGGAACTTGCTGGGCCGACGGAACCCAACCGCTTCGGCAACCGACTTACTCAGCGAGTCATGCGCGTTGCCGTTAAGGTCATCCAAACCGGCGTCGCCAGCTGACGGACGAAAGGTAGCGCATGTTCTTGGGCACGGTTGAGGACTGGACAGCCGAGGGCACCGTCGTGTCCTGGTACCCTACCGCGGCCACCTACCGGCGCGCCGCCGAAGCGCAACACCATCCCGCCCCGGTGAGTTATCAGCAAGCGCAGCACCTTCGCTATTACCGGCGCCAGGTCAACCGCGGCCGTGATATCCCCCGGCTGTGCATCGGGGCTTGGGAAATCAGCGGCGTGTGCGATATCGACGCGATGACGCAGGCCGTCAATACTCATCTGCGGCGGCACGACACCTACCACGACCGCTTTGCCTTCGGCGACGACGACGAAATCATTCGCTATGTCATTCCCGATCCTGCGACAATCACCTTGGCGCCAACGGATCTCGGAAGGATGGCGCCGACCCAGATCCGCAAATTGCTTCTCGATACGCCCGACCCGCTGCAATGGGATTGCTTCACGTTCGGCATCATTCAGGCGGAAGACCGGTTCACCATCTATATCGCCGTTGACCATTTGCGTGCCGACGGCATGTCGGCGGGCGTGATCTTCCTCGACATCCAGACGATATACTTCGCTGCGGTGCTAAGGGCGGAAAATCCGCTGCCGCCCGCCCCGAGCCATCGCGGATACAGCGCGAACCAGTATGCGTACACCCGGGGCCTCAACGAGGAATCAGCAGAAATCCAGTCGTGGCGGGCCTTTCTCGCAGCGAACAATGGGGCGCTACCGAAGTTTCCCCTGGAACTGGGTGAGTCGAAGGCGGATACACCAGGAGCCATCGACGTATTCGACCTGATCGATGACGAGCAGGGCCGGCAATTCGAAGCGGTGTGCCGTGCGGCGGGTGCGCGTTTCAGCGGTGGCGTGTTCGCCTGCGCCGCACTGACGGAGCATCGGTTGACTGGCGCCGCAACCTATTTCGGGCTCACACCGTTCGACAACCGACGGGATCCCGCGCACGCCACGGCGGTCGGCTGGTTGGCCAGTTTCGTCCCGTTGGCGATTCCGACCGCCGGCGCGTCGTTCGACGAGGTGGTCAGCGCCGCCCAGGCATCCTTCGACGGCAACACCGCCCTGGGCGCCGTGCCGTATTACCACCTGCTCGAATCCACCGACCCGACGTCGAACCCCATCGAGGTCCCGGACCGTCCGGTCCCGATGCTGTCCTACATCGACATCCGCAAATTGCCGTTCGGCGATTACTTCGACGGCCTGCGCGCCGGCGTGTGGGGCGATAACCGGCTGTCGGAAACGGTGTGCATGTGGGTCAATCGCATGCACGACAAGACGCAGCTGGTGGTCGCCTACCCGGGCACCGACGTCGCCCGCAGGTCCGTCCTGCGCTACGTCGAGACGATGCGCGCCGAGTTCAGCCGGGTCTGCGATGCCGGACTGGGTATCGATGCGTGATGTGGTTCCGGTCATGGCGTCGCCGGAGGCCTCGGTATGAGTGCCCTGGTGGCACTCACCTTGCGGACGGTGTCCGCCTCTCGGCGCGACGCTGACCTGCTTTTCGCCGCGCTGGCACCGGTGGGCTGTTTCCTGGGGTTCACCCTGGTACTCGGCGGACTCATCCACACCGGCCCGATGAGCTATCCCCAGTATGTCGTTCCGGTGGTCATCGTGCAGGCGATGCTGTTCGGGGCCATGACAACGGCCGACCGCGCCGCGCGAGACCGGTTGTCCGGCTTCGGTTCCCGGCTTCGCACCCTGCCGGTTTCCGCGGCGGTGCCGCTGGGCGCGCGGATGCTCTATTGCCTGACACGCGCGATCATCGCGTTGGTCGCGGCCATCGCGGTCGGATCGTTGTTCGACTTCCGGATGGAAGGCGGCCCTGGTGACACGGTTCTGTTCGTGATCATCGTGGTGGCGTTCGCGATGGCGGTTTGTCTCGGTGCGGATGCCCTGGGCTCCCGGGTCGGCTCCGTCGAATCGTCGAGCCAATTACTGCTTCTCCCCCAACTGGTCCTTATCTTGTTGTCCACCGGAATCGCTCCGGCGGAATCGTTTCCGGCATGGCTTGGACCCTTCATTCGCAACCAACCGGTGTCTCAGGTCACCGAGACGCTCCGCGGCCTTGCCACCGGTCACGTCACCGGCAGGGATCTGACGGTGACGTTGACGTGGTGCCTTGGCTTGCTGGCACTTTTCGGCGTTCTCGCGGTGCGGATGCAGCGACGCGTCAGCGCAGGAAGTTCGGGCGCGCCGCTGCTCGTCCGCAGGGCAGGTCGAGACGAGTTGCCGGCGCGCCATGCGTCCACAGATCAGACGCCGGCGGCCGTCAGTGCCGTTGTACGGCAGGAGACTCCGTGCGCTACGTCGCTGACCGCCTTCGTCAGTCAAAGCGCTTCGGAAGCGGGACGGCTGCTGCGCCGCTGGCGCCGCGACCCCATTGTCGCGGTGCAAGCGCTGTTGTTTCCGACCTTTCTCCTCATCATCTACAAACTGCTGGTGGGCAAATCCGTCCTGGCCGCCACCGGACACGACAGCCTGTATGGGCTGGTCCCGATGTGCGCGGTGGTCGGTGCGGTGTTCGGAACCCTCGGCGCCGGTCTGGCTTTGCCATCCGAACGCGAGTCCGGTGTGCTGACCAGGCTGTGGGTGCAGCCGGTTCATCGGGCCAGCACCGTGGCGGGCCGATTGGTCGCCGAGGCCGCCCGAACCATCGCGTCCGCCCTGCTGCTCACCGTCTTCGGGATCGCCTTGGGTCTGCGATTCAACTACGGCTGGATCGCAATGCTGGCTTTCGTCCTGATGCCCGTGGTGATCTCGGCCGGCATGGCGACATTGGTCATCGCCATCGCTGCCCGCGCGGACGGCAAGGCGATGGTGACCTGGCTGGGCGCGGGGTGCATAGTGCTGCTGTTCCTGAACACCGGTGTGGCGCCCGCCGAGGTGTTTCCGGGTTGGCTGCAACCGGTGGTGCGATTTTCGCCTATCTCCCCGACGATCGAGGCAATGCGCGCGCTCGCGGAGGGCGGTCCGGTGCTGTCGCCGCTGTGGCAGGCGGGCCTGTGGGGCGGCGTGCTGGTCGCGGTGTTCGCGCCGGTGGCGGTGCGCGGGTATCGCGCTGCGGCCGAAGCAGGGTGCTAATGGCGAGGCTGGCGCTGCTGGACCAGGCCGCCTTCCTACGGCTGCGCGCCACCGGTCAGGGCAGCACCGTGCAGTCCACGTGGATCTACGACCGCGACGTGAACATCGACGAATTGCGGTCCTTCAACGACAATCTCGGTGCCGGCTTGCTCGGACGCCGGATCGAGCGTTCGCGGCTGCCGTTCGGGCGGCATCGCTGGGTGCTCGACAGCCGCTCGCCCGACATCGCGTGGGAACCGCGGCGACCGCGGGGTGAGATTGGGGCGTGGCTCGAACGACGCGGCCGGGTGGGTGTCGATCCCGAGCACGGCCCGACGTTTCATCTCGGCGTGCTGCCGTTGGACGACGGCGGTGCGGCGGTCACCCTGGTGGCGTCGCACTGCGTAGTCGACGGGCTCGGGCTGGTGTTGGCCGTCGCCGAAGCGGTCAAGGGAGAACGACGCAATCTTGGTTATGCACGGCCGAATTCACGCGGGCGGAGCAGCGCGGTCTTGGAGGACCTGGTCGATGCCGTTCGTGCCCTGCCGGCGGCGATCCGCGCGCTCATCGCGACCCTGCTGATTTTGCGCAGGGTCTCGTCCGATCAGCGGGGGCAGTCGCCGGTGCGGCGGCCCGGGGGGCCGATCGACGACGAGCCGAACACCTCGCCATCGGTGACGATCCAAACCGACGCCGCGGCGTGGGAGGCGCGAGCGCGCGTCCTCAACGGAAGCGGCAACGCACTTTTCGTCGCGTTCGCCACTCGCCTGGCTCACCGGATGGGCAGGGTGCTGCCCGACGGGAACTCCGTGACGGTCGTGCTTCCGGTCAGCGACCGCACCCCCGACGACGACCGCGCCAACGCGCTGACCTCGATCACGCTGACCGTCGACGGCATAGCGGTCGCTGACGACTTGAGCGCCGTGCGCGCCGACGTCAAGAGATCGCTGACGGCCCTCGAGCAAGAGCCCAACGAAATGCTCGCCGGCCTGCCACTCATTCCGTTCACGCCACGCTGGCTGGTGCGGCGCGCCGAGGGCATCGCCATGTCGTCCGGCCAGCTTCCGGTGGGGTGTTCCAACCTCGGGAGCCTTGACAGCGCCGTCAGCCGCATCGATGGCGCCGATGCGACCGAGGTCTCGATGCGGCTCGCCGAGCAGGGCATCACCCAGGCCCGCATCGAGCAGGCACAGGGCCAATTATTCTGCGGCACAGGCACCGTCAACGGCAGCCGGTTTCTCACCGTCGTTGCGTATCAGAGCGGCGCCGGCGCCACCACAGCCACGCGCGAGCTCGCGTGTTCCGCGCTGGCCGACCTGCAGCTGTCCGCCACCACCGTGTATGAGGGCCGGATCTGATGGTGGACCTGGGTGTTAGGGCGGCGCCACGTGCCCGGAACCGCCTTCTGGGTATCGGTGCCGCGATCGCGGCGTGGACGGCGCTGGTGCTGTGGTGCGCGATCAAGGTTGTTCCGCTCGACGTGTACTGGATGTCGTATTACGCCGCCGACTACACGCACGGTTTCGTCCGCCGCGGGCTCGCCGGTGAACTGGTTCGGTTAGCCCCGGGACACTACTTCGGGGCCACGCTCGGTCTGTGCTGGCTGTCGACGGCGATTTATTTGTGCGCAGTGGCAACGGTCGCCGGCGTGGTGCTGTTGGGTGGCCAACGGTCTGAGCGCCGGCTGATGGTTGCGATGGTGATTCCGTTGCTGCCCTTCGGCGTTCCGTTCGCGGCGTTCTCGGCCCGCCCCGACCTCTTCGGCGGGGCGGCCCTGGCGCTGTTCAGCTCGGCGCTGATGTTCACACGTTCTCGTGCGGTCGCGATGGGTTGGTGCGCAATCTATGGCGGCGTGATCGCGGTGCTGACGCTGATGCACGAGGCGATAGGGCTGCAGTTCGCGTTGGGGGCAGTGCTGGCGATCATCGTCCTCGGCGGCGCCCTGGAATCCGCCCAGCGCCGCGGCGCGCTCCTGGCCGTGACGCCGGGCGTCATCAGCACGGCCGTGGTGGCGGCGTTCGGTCGCCACGACGTCGCGTCCCAACTGTGCGCGACCGTGCCGCATCACGCGATGCCCAACCCCTTCGCGACGGTCACGTCACCGGAGACGCTGCTGCGCTTCATGATCGACGGGAGGTTGAGCCAGACGGACTATCACGACTGGGTGTGCCGCAACGTGATGCCGAACTACGACAACGGCGTCGGGGATGCCATCCGCACCGTCGGCCATATCGGAGCACTCGGTCTCACCGTCTCGTTGATATTCGGTGCCGCTGCCGTCGCGGTCACGCTGTGGGGACTCGGCGAACTGTCCGGCGTGTCGCTGCGTACGTTCGCCGAGGCGTTGCACGGCCGGATGGCCTGGGTGACCGCCGCCCTACTGCTGGTTGTCCCGGTCTTCCTCACCGGCTACGACTGGACCCGATGGCTGACCATCATGGGGTTCGATGTCGCGATCGTGTTCATCCTTTTCGCCGCGCGCGGACCTGAAATCGACCAGCAGCCCGCACCAAAAACCCTGCGGCTCTTCATTCTTCTCGTCACCGCGTTCGCGCTGATACCCGTCGGCGCCGTTCCGGGCTTCGGCGGGCCGCTGATGGCCTAGGCGGCACGGCTCGCAACGCGGCCCGCTCGTTGAGCCATCTCAACTGCGCATCGGATTTAACCGCCCATATCCCAGTAGTCCTTCCAGAAGGTGATTTTGCCGTCAAGGACCTTATGGACTGATACAAAGTGCATGACCGTCGACTGTCCCGGTAACCAGGTCCACGTCTCGGAATGCTCAAAAATGGCGACGGACCCGTTAGTGAGGATCAGACCGGGGTGGTTAACGTAGGCGGCGAGGGGGTCCAGTGAGATCCTCAGCTTTCTGACGATGTCATCTGGTCCCCTGGCGGCATTGGCAGAACCCACGGGCACGTCGATGAAGACGCAATCTTCGGCGTAAAAGGTGTGCGCGGTATCCCAATCTCGTTCGGAGACGGCCTTCCACATTGCCAGCACAGTCTGTTCCACTGACAACGGAGCACTTGCCCTGGCAGGCACTATCGGTTCCTCTTCTCTCAATTCTGGAGCTGACAATCGCGGCGACCATCGATGGTGTGTGCTAATTCGGACGCTCAGCGTGCGGGATCGGGCATCCGACGCCGTGGTTGGGCGTCAAATCGTGGTGATCGTAGGGGGTTCCATGGATACCGTGGCGGGCGGCCAGCAGCCGGTTCGCCTTCAGCAGCCGACCCCACAACGCCGTATCGCTGTTTCGCGTAGCTGCGCGGTGTGCAGCGCCGGGTGTACGGTCGAGCACCCGGCGCCAACCGATGTTGGCGTACACCAGGACTTTCGTTATCCGAATCCATGCCTTGAGGTTCACGTTCACCAGGCCGGTGGCGCGCACCAGAGCGCGGGTGATGTCCTCACCGCCGTAGTAGGCGAACACACCAAGAAGCGGAATAAGCGCTGCCTGCTGGAGGCGGCTTGCGCGATTGACCGCGCTGCCGACCATGACATCCGTCCACGCCGACGGCCCCCCGGCATAGGCGACGATGAAGTCCATCGCCTCCAACGCCTGAGAGGCGCCGCGCGGGATGAGTTCGTCGGCGACGCCGAAGACGTAAGCGATGTAACCCCAATACATCAATACCGCCTCGAGATCACCTGCGCTGCACGCGCGACCATGCTGGTGATCGATCAGCAGTGGCTGCAATCCGAAGGTGATGGCGGCGTTCATCATCATTGCATTGGAGATCGGGTTGCCATGGCGGGCAAATTGCTCGTCACCCCAAGTGCGTCGCAGTCCCGCACGGACCTGTGCATGCATCAAGCGCACCCGAACGGTGTCCTTGAACGGCCTGGCAAAGCGGTTCAGGGCGTAGGGGTACGTCATGTTTCGAAACCACGCTACTGTCTCCAGGTTTCGCCGGAAGAAATCGTTGACGAACCGTCCCGTTTCACCTGTCGCGTAAGCGACTTCGTCACCGACGAATGTTCCGAAAGTGTCACCGACGAACATGCCGAACTTGCCGGCGAGGGAGGCGTTGTTCCACAGCTGGCGGCCCTTCTCCCACATGTGCGCGTCATACCAGGCCGGCGGATGGTCCAGCTGGTCGAACAACACCACCAACTCAGCCGGAGGGTCGTCCAGCGTCTCGATGCCGAAATCGAGCGCCCGGTCCAGCAACGCCCTTCCCTCCGTCATCCCGATCTGCTGGAACCGCGCCACCACGGCGTCCATCAATTCGTCGCCCTGCCATAGGTGGTCAACGAACAGGTCGGTCCAGGCAGTCGGACGAGGTACGTCCTGGAAGTCCATCCATGCGGTGAGTGTGTCGCGGCGCGACTGTGTCCAAATCGGTTCGAAGTGCAACCGTTCCGGGGCGGGCCGCAGTGGCATGCCCCTTCGCCAGTAGTAGTCGTAGGGGTGGGATTTGGCGTGGGTCAACACGGACCTTCAGTCGGATCGCCGGTGCCATGCGTCGGGAATTTCATGATCTCATGGTGACACGAGCTTTTACTCGCATTCAATTCACATTGGAATGCGCATGGAGAGCGCTACTAGTTGGCGTTTACGACGCGTGGGCTCGGCACATGACCGGTCTGCCCCAGCCATCCCTTACGGGCGGTCGGGTGCCAGGCCAGCGATGCGGGAGTCAGTAACCAGGTCCTCGCGATAGCGGACCGGACGGCTCGGTAAGCACGCTCGTGGCGGTGGGTCCAGGTGATGGCGAACCGGCGACGCACGAGCGGCGGCAGGCCGCCGAAGATCACCAGCCGCATTGGTGGCGCCAGCG
The DNA here is from genome assembly GCF_002104765.1 of Mycolicibacterium vulneris. Taxonomy (GTDB): domain Bacteria; phylum Actinomycetota; class Actinomycetes; order Mycobacteriales; family Mycobacteriaceae; genus Mycobacterium; species Mycobacterium vulneris. The sequence goes on along the minus strand of NZ_NCXM01000023.1, from coordinate 2,074 downwards.
CGGCACGCACCGGCAAAGTGGGCAACAGCAGATCGGCGAGTGGACGTAATCGCGGATGGGCGGGGTACTGCGAGGAGGCGCTCATGTCAGGGATGGCCGGCCGCTTGATGTATTGAATGAGATAGTCCGACGCCGGATTTGGCTGCAGCACTTCACGGCAGTAGCGATCGACTTCGCGTTCGAAAGCGGCGCGATCACGCGGTAAGACCGTGTCGGCCATGCCGTAGCGCCGGTACCACTCGCAACCTTCGATGTAGAGCAATTCGCTGTCGCGCGCGGTGAGCTGTCGACGTTCCCAATGGGAGGCAACTCGGTCGACCATGCGCTGAAATGTGGCGTGTGCCCACCAGAACGTTTCTGGATTCAACGCGTGATAGTGCTGGCCGTTCGGGAGCGTCCCTTTGATATCGCGATGAAAGTCGCGCACTTGGATTCCGGTCACGACGGCTTGCGGGCCGTTGTAAACGGTGCCGAGGATGCCCGGCAATGAGCGAAAGACTCGGTCGACCGGGTCGTTGAAGAAGTCGGAGTGATCGACAAGGCCTTGGCCGATCGCGGGATGCATGGTTTGCAGTAGCCCTGCGGTACCACCCTCGAACGCTATGCGCATATCGCCCGCCCACCGCCACAACAGCGAATCCGGACCTAGCCCGAGGCGGTCGTGGTCGAGGCGCGTCGGCTCGTTGGCCATGTTGTCGCCTTCCTTCGGTGTCGTTCTAGAAAAATTTGCCCGCGGCATGCGCGCCGGATTTCGCGACTCCGTCGGGTTGGAAGAACTCGCGTCTGCTCGGCTGTTGCGCCGCAGGCGATTCGAAAGAGGCCACCAAGACCCGCACCCCCAGGGGTACGAACGACCAAGCATGTGCGAGCATGGGCAGCATGCTGACACGAGCAATAACTCATGTTCAACTCGCGTTCTGATGAAGCGACCTCCACCGGCAAAGCCCCGACGCACCCCGCGCCAAGACCGGTCGCGCGCCATGGTCGAGCGCATCCTGAATGCCGCCGAGCAGGTGTTGATCAATTACGGCTACGAAGGCGCGTCCACGAACCGCATCGCCGAGGCCGCCGGAATCAGTCCCGGCTCGCTGTATCAATATTTCCCGAATAAAGACGCGATCGCCGGCGCCGTCATCGACCGCTACAGCGACAACTTGTCCGGGCGTCTCGCGGCCGCGGTCGCCGAACGGCTCAACGAGCCCGCGCCCGACTATGTGCGTAGCACGATCGCAGCGCTACTCGACGCACTCGATGTCCATCCGGAGTTTCTACGAGCGGTTATGGAGCACACCCCGCGGCTGGGAACGGCCAGCAAGCTAGTGGCGTTTGAACAGCGGATCGGCGAATTGACGTTGGCGTACCTGACGCTCAACCGCCAGCAACTCCGTCCCGATGTCGCGTTCGGCACAGCCAGCTGGATGTTGGTACGGATGGTTGAACACCTCACAATCCGTTACATCCTCGACCAACCATCGATCAGTCGAGACGAATTCCTCGACGAGGTAACAATTCTCGCCCTCAACTACCTGCGGCCCCTACCGGCACAGGACTGCTTCACCACCCAAGAATCCCAACCTGACAGCCGGTAAGCGGAGCGTGTCGGCGCCATCGCGGGGGCCGCTGGCCGCTCATCTCACACGCACCCGCCCCGGGCCAGGCACCGGTCGTGGAGTCTCCTCGTACTGCAGGACTTCTCTACCGCAATAACGGTGGTATCGCACGGCTTTCGTGAGTCTGCCCTTCCCGTTTGCTTCGAGTTCGAAGCAGCTGCTGTTGGCACAGCTGCTTCAACATTGACGCGATTTCCACCCGGGCTGTGATAGCCGCACGATCGGTTCGATATCGAAGCGACAACGAGCTGTCGAGCACGGTCGCTTCAAGCGCTGACGAGATACTGAAAAGTGGCCGACGATCCTCAATGTCGTATTCAGCGGCCAATGCGGCTGCGCCGCCAAGAGGCGCGAATCGATGGCCGAAAGTTGTCGTACCCGGCTGTCATGATGTCGTTATGTCCTCGACTGCGTCGTCTCCGGTGGCGGTGAGCCCTGCCGAGCGAGTCGAGGAACTGTTCGAC
>NZ_NCXM01000022.1 GCF_002104765.1 Mycolicibacterium vulneris | reverse complement strand
CCGAGTTGTTCAACCTGGTGCTGGTCTGCCCCTATCACCACCGGCTACACCACCGCGGCGTCATCACCATCACCGGACCCGCCGACGATCTCGTCGTCACCGACAGCGCCGGTCGACGACTCACTGGGGGATCGCTCGCGCGCCCGCCAAAGCTTCCCCCACCCGCTGTCCGACCATGCCCGGGGCCCACCGGCGAGCGCGCCGACTGGTGGTGGTATCAACCCTTCCAGCCCCAACCACCACCACCCAACTAAGCTGGTTACACCAGTCGGATCACGGGGATCGGACCGAAGGCCACAGGTTCAGGCACAAACAGATTCGTCGTACATCCGACTGCCATCAGATCTCGACAATCGATAACCAAGGCTGTCGACCAAACCCGCAACTTCGCCGGCCCCCTACCCGACGATCTTGGCCCGCCAGATCCTCGTGGCAACTGTAGGTTCTCGCCTGCGACGTCATATCGCGATCCAGGGGCCTGCTGTGATGCGTGTTGTCTCACGTCATGTCATCTGCCATTCGCCTCAAACTCATGTCATTTGTTCAGGCGCCGCACCTGGGTCGGTTCGCCAAGCTCTCGTCGTCGATCGGGGCGGCCGGCAAGCTTAAGCACCATTACGTCACGTGACAGCGACTAAGGGGGGTAGCCGGCGTCGGTGGAGGACATGACGGCTGAGCCCCTATGTGTTGACGTCGAGTTCCGCTGTGGGAGCCAGCGGTGTGCCAACGCGTGGCCTCTGCCCGGTCGAGGTCTTAATGAAAATGACAATCATTATGGACAACCCTCACCGGAGACGGTACGGTGGCACCGTCTTAACGATAATGGTTTTCAATAACGGAAGAGTCAATGCGTACTCCGGTGGTCCTGGTGGCCGCTCAGCGGGCAGCGACCGCGTAGCGGTCATGCCTCAGCACGACCACTGCCTCGGACTCGGCTTATTTCGGGAGAAGAACTCTGATGGTTTATGTCACTGCGCAGCCGGAAATGCTGGCCGCCTCCGCGAGCCACCTGCAGTTGATTGGCTCGTCGCTGGCCGCCCAGAATGCGGCCAACGCAGCCCCGATGACCGGGGTGGTGCCCGCCGCTGCCGATGAGGTGTCGGCGCTGACGGCGGCACAATTCGCAAGCCACGCCCAGACGTTTCAGGCGGTGAGCGCCCAAGCCACCGCGATCCACGAGGCGTTTGTGACCACCTTGCAGACAAGCGCCGGGTCGTACGCGGCCACCGAGGCAGCCAACGCAGCCGCGACCCGCTAAGCGACCAGAGGGACCAATGCTAGATTTCGCGGCGTTACCGCCGGAAATTAACTCGGCCAGAATGTATTCCGGCCCCGGATCGGGGCCGATGCTGGCCGCCGCCGCTGCGTGGACCATGATGGCCGCTGAAATGCGTTCGGCGGCAGCCGGTTACGGTTCGGTGGTTTCGGAGCTGACCAGCGGGGGCTGGCTGGGTCCATCGTCGATGTCGATGTCGGCCGCGGCCGCACCCTACCTGGCGTGGCTGAGCACCACCGCCACCCAGGCCGAGCAGGCCGGCATCCAAGCAAACGCGGCCGCTGCCGCGTACGAGTCCGCGTTTGCCATGACGGTGCCACCGCCGGTCATCGCGGCCAACCGCACTCAGCTGGCGACGTTGGTAGCCACCAACGTGTTCGGTCAAAACACCCCAGCGATCGCGGCCACCGAGGCCCAATACGCCGAAATGTGGGCCCAGGATGCCGCAGCGATGAACGGCTACGCCGCCGCTTCGAATTCTGCGGCACAAGTGACACCGTTCACTTCGCCCGGGACGAACACCACCCCTGACGCGGTGACCGGACAAAACCAGGCGGTCACCCAGGCAGTCAATACGTCGGCTGGGAATACGCAGTCGCTGTTGTCGGCCAACACCTTGTCAGCAAATGACGTTAGCGCTGCTGCCGACCCCACGGCCGGATCGGCCACTGACTACTTGACAGGCCTTCTGGACGGGTCGAACAACACGGCGCTGGGAAGCTTCCTGCAAAGCAACTTCCTCAGCGGCTCGGTGCTCAACGGAACCATTGCCGGCGGCCCGTTCAACCCGCAAAGCATCCTGGCAACGGCGGTGGGCGCCATGGGGACGCGCGCCACGACACTCGCGGGTCTGGACGACTTCACCGCCGGCGCGGAAGCCACCGCATCCGCCGGCAGCCTGGCGTCCAACACGGTGGGGTCAGCGGGTCTCACCGGCGCATCTGCTGGGGTGGGCAATGCGCATCTGGTGGGTTCGTTGTCGGTGCCACAGGGTTGGAGCTCCGCAGCCACGATCAGCCAAGCTCAAACGGCGACGCCGGTTGGTGGTCTTAGTGACATCGGGACATCCGGGGCGCCGGCGGCGGGCGGGCCGGGAGGTGTTGCGGGGCCGATGGGCGGTACGGGCAGGCGGCTACGTCGCGCCATTCCACGTTACGGCTTTCGCCCCGTCGTCATGCCGCGTCCACCGGCCGCCGGATAAGAGACTTCAGGAGACCATGTCATGTTGGACTTTGGGGCATTAACGCCAGAAGTCAACTCCGCCAGGATGTATGCCGGTCCTGGATCGGGATCAATGCTGGCTGCCGCGGCCGCATGGAACGCCACGGCTGGTGAATTGCGTGCCACGGCAACCAATTACGACGCAGTTATCAAGTCACTTGTCGGCGAGGGCTGGCTTGGCCCGGCTTCGCAGAAGATGGCGGCGGCGGTCGCACCATATATCGAGTGGCTGGATACCACCGCCGCCCAGGCCGAGCTGGCCGGCACCCAAGCCAACGCGGCCGCAGCCGCCTACGAGGCGGCGTTCGCCGCGACGGTGCCCCCACCGGTGATCGCGGCCAACCGCACCCTGCTGACGAATCTGGTAAACAGCAACATTTTCGGCCAGAATACCGCGGCGATCGCGGCCACCGAGGCCCAATACGGCGAGATGTGGGCTCAAGATGCCTCGGCGATGACCGGCTACACCGCCGCCTCGCGCGCAGCGAGCGAAATGACACCGTTCAGCGCACCGCAGTCCGACACCACCCCCGGCGCAACGGCCCTGCAGAGCAACGCGGTTCTCGGCGCCACCAACAACGCCGTGGCCGCCCCGGCCGCGACTCAGGCGACCAGTATCTGGGACTGGCTTGGCCTTGCGCCCAACTCGGACACGTCCACCACCGGGCTCGCCGGCGCCATGAACTTTCTGAGCAATTCAAACGAGAATCTGATCGGGGCCTTCCTCAACAACGCCTCGGTCTCCAACATTTCCAACGGCTTCACCACCAACGGAATTTTGAACCCGACAACATTCGTCGATTCGATGATGACGGTCAACTCCCTGAGCGCAGTAGGCGCTACCACGTCGGGTCTGGAGGATCTGGCCGCCGGTCTTGGTAATGCCGGGTCGCTGGCATCGGCAGTGAGCGTGCCCGGTGCGGCGGCAACAGCGGGGGTGGGACAGGCGAGCCTGGTTGGGGCGTTATCGGTCCCGCAGGCCTGGGCTGACAGCGGGGCAACGGTCAACACCGTCGCGGCGACGACTCAGGTCGGGGCTGGGGCCTACCGCAGCTTTGGCGCCGCCACCCCGATGGTGATGGAAGAGGCTGGGGCAGTGGGTATGCCCGGGCTGCCCTTGGCGGGGATGCCCGGTCCGCATGAGGATGAGTTCGCTGATCCGATCTATGGGTTCCGCCCCCGCGTCATCGGGCGCCCGCCCGCCGCCGGGTAACGACAGATGAGAGTCCTACCGTTTCTGGCGAGCACCGTCGCCTCGATCGGCATGGCCATGCCAGCACACGCCGACTCCGATGACGATGCCTTCCTCGCCGCGCTCACTAAGGCAGGCATTAGCTATCAGAACCCGGACCGCGCCATAACAGCGGGCCAAAAGGTGTGCGACTTGGCCAACTCGGGGACCTCACAGCTCGACATCGTCAGGGATATCCGAGATCTCAACCCCGGATTCACCATGGTCAGCGCCGCCAAGTTCGCCCAAGCCGCCGCCAGCGTGTACTGCCCTGAACGATTGTCGACGGACAGCGGCGGGACCGCTACTGGCGGTGGTGGCAGTTAGCACGAGCGTCAGGCTGCGATTTCCCCTTGCGGAGGCATCTACGTGTCCCTACCTTGCACGCTCACACCCTCCATGCCCACGCGCCGCGTAGCGCCCCTCATGCACGTAAGCCTGTGGTGCTGACCTGCTAGGGGGCGCTCCGGGCCGTTGGGTGCGAACCGCGCAGACGCGTGCTACCATTTCGCAACAGCCGCTAATGAAAACCATTGTCAATAAGGATGCTGGGAAGAGGTCTGATGAAAAATCGACCCGGTCGGCGCAGCGCGGGCGTATGGGCAGTGGTGGCCGCGGCCGCGGTATTGCTGGGCGCGGTTGCGTGTAGCAGCACCAACGCACCGCAATCCGGGCCTAGTGGCACCAGCAGCACGGGGGCCGGGCCCAAACTCGCGGCGGTCGCGACGATCAACGCGTGGGGCAGCATCGCCTCACAGCTCGGCGGTGACCGAGTGCGCGTGACCAGCATCATCACCAACCCCGATACCGACCCGCACAGCTATGAGCCATCGACAGCCGATGCCCGCATGGTTGCCGACGCGAAGGTCGTGGTCGAAAACGGGATCGGCTACGACACCTGGGCCGACAAAATGCTTGCGCCCGACCCGAATCCGCAGCGCACGGTGGTCAATGTCGGCGACAGCGTCGGGGTTGCCCAGGGCGGCAACCCGCACCAGTGGTATTCACCTGACTCGGTCACCAAGGTGGCCAACGCGATCACCGCCGCGTACAAGAACGCGGACCCGAACGACTCGGGATATTTCGATCAGGAGAACCAGCAGTTCCTCAACCAGGTCCTGTCCAACTACCACGGGTTGATCGCCAGTATCAAAGCCAAGTACGCCGGGACGCCAGTCGCTGCGAGTGAATCGATCTTCTCCCCGCTCTCGGATGCGTTGGGGCTGAACCTGATCACGCCACCGCAATTCCTCAAGGCGATCAGCGAAGGCAGCGATCCATCGCCGGCGGACAAGGCGACCATCGATCGGCAGATCGCCACGAAGGCGATCAAGGTGTACGTGTTCAACACCCAAAACAACGACCCCGATGTGCAGGCCCAGGTCGACGCGGCCAAGAAACAGGGCATTCCGGTCACTTCCGTGACCGAGACACTGTCGCCGGCGAACGTTTCGTTTCAAGATTGGCAATGCACACAGTTGTCGGGCCTGGCCGATGCCCTGCACACCGCGACAGGAAAGTAGATGACGAGCACGGTCCCCAACCACGCCAGCGAGCAGGCCGCCGCGGCGCCGGTTGCCGACGAGGTCGCGGTGCGGATGCGTGGCGCCTCGGCCGTGGTCGGCGGGACGACCGTGTGGTCGGATGTGTCCCTCGACGTCGCCGCCGGGGAATTCGTCGCGGTGCTCGGACCTAACGGCTGCGGAAAGTCGACGCTACTCAAGGTGCTGCTGGGGCTCACACCGTCGCACGGCGTGGTTGAGGTGCTCGGCGCGCGCCCCGGCCAGCGCAACAACCGGGTCGGGTATCTGCCGCAACGGCGCGCGTTCGACGCCAGCGTGCGCATCCGCGGGATCGACGTGGTGTCGCTGGGCTTGGACGGCGCCCGCTGGGGAACGCCCATACCTGGGCTGATCCGGTTGCTGGCCCCGCGGCGGTTCGCGGAACGGCGACGACGGCTCGAGCAGGTGATCGAGGTGGTCGGCGCCGCCGACTATGCCCGGCGCCCCATCGGTAGCTGTTCCGGTGGTGAACAGCAGCGGCTGCTGGTCGCGCAGGCCCTGATTCGCCGGCCGGAGCTGCTGTTGCTCGACGAACCGCTCGACAGCCTCGACGTCCCCAGCCAGGCGGGGATCAGTGCCCTGGTGCGCGACATCTGCCGCCGGGAGCGCGTCGCGGTGATCATGGTGGCCCACGACGTGAACCCGATCCTGCCCTACCTGGATCGTGTCATTTACGTCGCCCGTGGGTCCGCCGTGATCGGAACGCCGGAGGAGGTGATCACCGCCGATCAGCTCAGCGCGCTCTACGGCATCCCGATTGAAGTGCTCCACGACCGAGCCGGGCGCCTGTTCGTCGTCGGCCAGCCCGACGTTCCTCCCGCGCACACCGCTGGAGCGCCCGAATGAATCCGCAGCTGACCTGGAATCTGATCACCGATGTGCAGCAAATGTGGGCCTACCCCTTCATGGTCACCGCGCTGCGCGCCGGAACCGTCGTCGCCGTTCTCGCCGGTGTTGTCGGCTGGGTCATGGTTTTGCGCAAGGAAAGCTTCGCCGGGCACACCCTGGCCGTCGTCGGTTTCCCCGGCGCCGCCGCCGCGGCCTGGCTCGGCGTGGCCACCGGCTACGGCTACTTCGCAGCATGCATCGGCGCCGCTGCGGTGATCGCCCTGCTGCCGGCGCCGACCCAGGCGGGCGGACTCGGCGGCTTCAGTGAGGAGTCCGCCGGCATCGGCACGATTCAAGCCCTCGCTCTGGCGACGGGGTTCCTGTTCGTCAGCCTTTACCACGGATTCCTGTCCGGGTTGACCAGCCTGCTGTTCGGCACCATCGCCGGGGTCAGCTCCCAGCAGCTTGACGTGCTGCTCATCGCCGCATTGGTGTGCCTGATCGTGCTGGCCGCGATCGGGCGGCCACTGCTGTGGGCCTCGATCGATCCCGTTGCGGCCGGCGTCAACGGCGTCCCGGTCCGGCTCGTCGCCGGTGTGTTCCTGGTGGTGCTGGGCGTCGCCGCGGCCGGTGCCAGCCAGATCACCGGCAGCCTGTTGGTGTTCGCGCTGCTGGTGGCCCCGCCCGCGGCCGCCTTCCACTTCACCGCCCGTCCCGCGATGGGCATTGCGATCTCGGTCCTTATCGCGGTCGCGGTGACCTGGGTGGGCATCGGCTGCGCGTTTTATTCGCCGTATCCGATCGGGTTCTGGGTGAGCAGCTTCGCGTTCGGCGCCTATCTGGTGGCCGCCGGCTACCGGGCGAGCGTCGAGCGGACCCTGCGGCGGATCGACCGACGGCACTCCCCGGCTCGCCCCGCGGTGGCGGCATGACGATCACCGACGGACGCGCCAGCGCGTCGGGGCCGCTGACCGGCGTCGCGAACATGCTGGGCCACTCCTTCGTCACCCACGCGTTGGTAGCCGGGACCGCGGTGGCGCTGGTGTGCGGTCTGGTCGGCTACTTCCTCGTGTTGCGCGGCCAGGTATTCGCCGCCGACGCGCAAGGACACATCGCCTACACCGGCGCCATGGCGGCGCTGGTGGCCGGGCTGGACCCCCGCGTCGGGTTGTACGCCGCCACCATCATTGCCGGAGTCGCGCTGGGCGTGATCAGCCGTCGCGGGGCCGACGACGTCGCGATCGGCTCGTTTTTCTCCTGGATGCTCGGGTTGGGCGCGCTGTTCTTGACCTACTACACCACCCACGGCAGCGGCAACAACGGCACAGCCAACGTCAATGTGTTGTTCGGCAGCATCTTCGGGATCAGCGATCAGGCCAGGACCTTGGCGATCACGGTCGCCGCCGGCGTGGGCGTCGTGCTGATCGCGATCGCCCGACCGCTGCTGTTCGCCACCATCGACCCGGTTGTCGCCCAGGCCGCAGGCGTGCCGACCCGGTGGCTGAGTACGCTTTTCCTGGTCATCGTCGGGGTTACCGTCGCCGAGGCCACCCAGATCATCGGCGCGCTCGTCGTGCTCGGCCTGCTCGCCGCGCCGGCCGCCGCCGCCGCGCGACTGACGACCCGCCCCTGGCACGGATTCTGGCTGTCGGCGGTCTTGGCCACCGCGGCGATCTGGATTGGCGTCACCGTCGCCTACGCCGTTCCGGCGGCGCCAGCCACCTTCACCATCATGAGCACCGCCGCCACGATCTACCTGATCGCCGCCGTGCTAAGCGCCCGAGGCCGCCAGCCGCGGCTCGCATCGACGCCGCCGTAAAGCAGGAAAGCTGAGGAGCGCAATGCCCGCGCCGCAGGTGCTACGCCAGATCCGAATGACGGCCCAGCAACGAGCAGTGCTCGGCTTGCTGCGTCGCAGCGACCGCTTCCGTGGTGCCCAACAACTCCATCTCGATCTCCGTCAACGCTACGGGGTCCGGATCGGGCTGGTGACCGTGTACCGGATCCTTCACGCGTTTGCCGACATGAAAATCACCGAAACCCAGCGTGCCGAAGATGGTGAGATGCTTTATCGGCTGCGCACCACACCCGAGCACCGCCACTATCTACTGTGCCGACAGTGCGGGCGCGCGATCGCGTTCACTGCGGGCGAAATTGAAGACTTTACAAACCAACTCGCTCAGCAGCACCGCTACACCGACCTCGCCCACGAGATCGACTTCTACGGAACCTGCCCACGGTGCGCTGAGACCTGAATGCGACGGTACCTACCCACGTGGGTACATGAGGTCGACCATTTTGCTGCGCCCAATCCGCAACCTGGGCCCCCGCACCAGCACCGGGTCAGCCACGATTAAGACTTCCCAGCAGTGATGCTGCCCGCGGCCGCTGCCGTGGCGGCCTACTTACTCCCGCAAGCAATTCCACACCCGGCGATCGGCATAACCAGCAACATCGCCACCTACCTGCTGCGGCTGACCGCCGTCGGCGGAATCGTCACACACCTGGTGAGTACGACGACACCGACCGAATTCACCGCCGCGCTGCGCGCCGCCCGCATTTCCCGCGCGATCACGGGCTCCGGTGCCGTCATGCTTCGGTTCCTACCCACTATCACCGCCGAAGCACGCGCCATCCGCGACGCGATTCGCTTGCGCGGAATCGGTAGGACATCCGTAATGCTGCGCCACGCGATCCGCAGCATCGAGTACTTCACCGCCGCTGATCGCATCGAGCCTGCGTGTCGCCGAAGACCTTTCGGCCACCGCACTACTGCGTGGACAGGGCTCCACGGCAGCCCTGCGCTGACCCCAAAGCTGCCATTGACCAATGTCACCATTTGGTGTTGACTGCGTTCTATGACGGACGTCGTTCCGGCTCGCGGATCGTTGCGATCCCGCGGCGCGGCAGCGGTAAGTACGTACACACTTCGGCCGATCACCAGCGTGATTCCGCCCGAACGGGCATGGGGTCTATGGCTATCGCGCCAGATCATCGCCAGGATCATGGGGACGTTCGGCCCCTCGCTCGCGGGCACCCGCGTCGAATCGGTAGACGTCAAGCTGCCCGACGGCCGTCGTGTCAAGGGTGAGTGGGTCTACGGACCACGGACACCGACAAGCGAAAGCGACCGGTCCTCAATCAGCGAAGGTGCGATCTACTACGTGCACGGCAGCGGATACGCCGTGTGTTCGCCAAAGACGCACCGCCGCTTGACGTCCTGGCTGTCGGCCCTGACCGGCCTACCAGTGTTCAGCATTGATTACCGACTCGCGCCGCGGCATCGCTTCCCCACCGCGGCCGACGACGTCCGCGCGGGCTGGGACTGGCTGGTCGACACCTGCCGCGTGCCGGCGCAACAGGTGGTGATCGCCGGTGATTCGGCGGGCGGTCACCTGGCGGTGGACCTGCTGCTGCAGCCCCAGGTCGATCACCCCGCCGCCATGGTGCTGCTCTCTCCCCTGTACGACCTCACGTTCGAGCTGTCGCTGGCGCGCGAACAGGTTCGCCCCGATCCCGCCACTCGGGCGGCGAGCGCGGTCCGCCTGGTCGGCCTCTACCACAGTGGCATCGAGCTCACCCACCAACGGCTGACGCTCGACGTCGCCGGCGCCGCCGCGCTTCCCCCCACCCTGATCCAGGCGGGTGGGGCCGAGATGCTGCAGGAGGATGCGCGCCAGCTGGCCGCCGACATCCGCACCGCCGGCGGCCGATGCGAACTGCAGATCTGGCCGCACCAGGTGCACGTCTTCCAGGCGTTGCCACGCATGACACCCGAGGCCGCCAAGGCCATGGCCTATGTCGCGCGGTTCATCGCCCACGCGCTGCAGGATGCGCGCGCCGCCACCGAGGAGGTCCACTGAACATGTTCGGCCCCGTAGACAGACTGCTCAACCGGTCGAGGACCAGCCGCGGCGCGGCGGCGGTGGTGACCGGTGCCGGAAGCGGCATCGGTGCCGCGTTCGCCGTCGAACTCGGCAAGCGCGGCGGCGCGGTGGTGTGCAGTGACATCGACGAGGCCGCCGCGCAGCGGACGGCCGACACGATCACCGAGCGCGGCGCCAAGGCGGTGGCAATCCGTTGCGACGTATCGCGATTCGAGGACGTGCAGGCGCTCGCCGAACAGTCGCAGGCCTGGTTCGCGGCGCCACCCACGCTGGTGATCAACAACGCCGGCGTCGGTGCGGGCGGTGCCGCCATCGGCGAAGCGCCGCTGGACGACTGGCTGTGGACCTTGGGCATCAACCTGTGGGGACCCATCCACGGCTGCCACGTGTTCACCCCGATCCTGCGCGAGGCCGAGCCGTCGCGCGCGCCGCGGGGCATTATCAACGTGGCCTCGGCGGCGGCGTTCGGTGCGGCGCCCGGCATGGCCGCCTACAACGTCAGCAAGGCCGGTGTGCTCTCGCTCTCGGAGACCCTCGCCGCCGAACTGGCCGGAACGCCGGTGCGCGTCACCGTGTTGTGCCCGACCTTCGTCAAGACCAACATCCTCGAATCCGGCCGGATCAGTGAACAATCCAGCGCGCTGGCCGGAAAACTGATGCGCTGGACCGGATTGTCCGCGGAAAAAGTCGCGCGCACCTGCCTGGACGCCCACGACCGCGGCGAGCTGTACTGCATGCCCCAATACGACGCCAAGATCGGCTGGAACATCAAACGGCTTGCCCCGCAGACCTATACACGCGCGGCCGGCCTGGTATCCCGCATCAACCTGCCCTGATCACCCAACGAAAGGAGCTACCGGTGGCCATCGACATGGAAGCCATGCTCGCCAAGATCAAGGACCGACAGTGGGCACTCGCCGATATAAACTGGGACGCGCCCGGCGCCGAAATGATTAGTGATGAACAGCGGCCACAGCTCAAGGCGTTCATGGCCGATCTGTGCTGGATCGAGAACATCGGCGCCAGAGGCTTCGCGGCGCTGGCGAAGAAGGCACCCACACCGACTATCGCCGAGATCTACCGGTACTTCCATGCCGAGGAGCAGCGCCACGCCAACGCTGAACTCGCGCTGATGAAGCGCTGGGGCATGCTCGAGGACGGCGAGATTCCCGAGCCGAACGTGAACATCCGGCTGGCGATCGACTGGTTGGACCGCTGGGCCGACGACATGCCGCTGTCTCTGCTCGGCACCGTCATTCCGATGCTCGAAGTCGCACTAGACGGCGCCCTGTTGAAATTCCTCCTGGACGAGGTGCACGACCCCATTTGCCACCAAGTTTTCGAGAAAATCAATAATGACGAATCACGCCATCTGGTAGTCGATTTCGAAGTCCTCGACATGATCGGGCACGCGAAGCTCCGACGGCTTTTGATTGATTTCGTCGGTCACAATGCCACTCCGGGTCTCATTATCGGTGCGATCATGGGCGCACCGCTGATCAACAGGATCCGCAACGAGATCACCGCGATGGGTATGGAGCCAGAGCGGCTTTACCGGGCTGTAAAACGATTCAAAGAGCTCGGTGACCGTGGCGAACGTACCAGGCGGGTACCGACTTATCGTTTCCTGAGGCGGTACGCCGGGGTAGTCACAAATCCACGCCACCCGTACCACTTGCTGGCGAATTCGATGGTGTGGCTTTCCGACCGATATCCGCGGCCCCTGCTTCCGTCGGTACCGACTTGGGTTGGAGAACTTACCCACGAGCCGGCGGCGTGACCATGGCGAACAACCGCGCCCATGCGGCACTCATCATCGGAGCCGGCTTCACCGGACTGGGGGCGGCGATCCGCCTGGCCGAAGCCGGAGTCGACGACATCGTGATGCTGGAGCGCGCCGACCGCGTCGGCGGAACCTGGCGCGACACAACGTATCCCGGAGCCAGCTGCGACGTCCCGTCGCTGCTGTACTCGTACTCCTTCGTCAAGAACCCGACCTGGTCACGCACCTACTCGCCCGCACCCGAGATCTACCGGCACCTCGAGGACATGGCGAACCGGTTCGGAATCCGCAGCCGCATCAAGTTCGGCCACGAAGTCAAGGACCTGACCTTCGACGAGGAAGCCGGTATCTGGACCGCGACCACCAAGAACCGCAAGAAGTTTCGCGCCCGCACCGTCGTGCTGGCCTCCGGCCCGCTGTCCGACGTCAGCTTCCCCGACATCCGGGGCCTGGACAGCTACCGGGGACACAAGATCCACAGCGCACGCTGGGATCACGACTACGACTTCACCGGCAAGCGCGTCGCGGTCATCGGTACCGGCGCCAGCGCCATCCAGATCATCCCCGAACTGGTCAAGCAGGCCGGGTTCGTCAAGGTATTCCAACGCACGCCGTGCTGGGTGCTGCCGCGCCTCGACGTCGCCACCCCGCCGGCCGTACAATCGCTGTTCGCCAAAGTCCCTGCCACCCAACAGCTTGCGCGCCAAGCACTGTACTGGGGCCACGAAGCCAGCGCGACGGCGCTGGTGTGGGACACCCCGTTGACGTCGCTGGTCGCCCGGCTCGGCCGGGCGCACCTGCGCGCCCAGGTGAAAGACCCGTGGCTGCGGCGGCAGCTGACGCCGGACTTCCGGCCCGGGTGCAAACGCATGCTGGTGTCCAGCGAGTACTACCCCGCGCTGCAACGCGACAACTGCAAGCTGATCGACTGGCCGATCGCCACATTGAGCCCGGCCGGTATCCGCACCAGCGACGGCATCGAGCACCACCTCGATTGCATCGTGTTCGCCACCGGTTATGACGTGCACCTGACCGGTCCTCCCTTCCCGGTCACCGGACTGGGCGGCCGGTCGTTGGCCGCCGAATGGGCCGATGGCGCACAGGCTTACAAGAGCATCAACGTGCACGGCTATCCGAACCTGTTCGTCATGACCGGCCCCAACTCCGGACCGGGCCACAACTCGCTGCTGGTGTACATCGAGGGCCAGCTGGACTACGCGGTACGCGGGATCACCACGGTCCTCAACGAGGACCTGCGTTACCTCGATGTGCGCGAAGAGGTCCAGTGTCGTCACAACGCGGGCCTGCAACGCCGACTCACCAAGACGACCTGGATGTCGGGGTGCCGCAGTTGGTACCTCACCAAGGACGGATTCAACGGGTCGATGTACCCCGGTTTCGCCACGCAGTATCTTCGCCAGATGAGGGATTTCCGGTACGAGGACTATCAGGCGGTGGCACATCACGCCCAGACGCAGGCCACCGCGTCGGCCTGAGATGCCGCACTGACATGGCCACTGAGCGCGCAGCGCGGCCCGAACCCGGCACCATCGCCAGCGTGCTGCACAACGTGCGGCGCGCACCCAAACGGGTTCGGCGCCAATCGCGGGAGTATCGCCAACTCATCGAGGGGGCGGTGTCTCAGCTCTTCGACGCGGCCGCCCGGCACCCGCACGGCGCCGCGGGTGAGTACCGGATCGACGACCTGGCCCGGCTGGCCGGCACCACCACCCGCAATATCCGCGTCTACCGCGACCGCGGGCTGCTACCGCCCCCGCTGCGGGTGGGGCGAATCGCGCTGTTCAACGACACCCACTTGACCCGGCTGCGGCTCATCACGTCGATGCTCGACCGCGGCTACAACATCGCACACGTGCGAGAGATGCTCAGCGCGTGGGAGGAAGGCAGAAACCTCGGCGACGTGCTGGGCCTGGAGACCGCCATCGCCGGCACCTGGACCACCGAAAAGCCGGAGACGGTGGCGCTGGCCGACGCTCAGCGACTGGTCGACGACGCGCAAGCGTTCGAGCGCCTGGTGGCGCTCCAGGTGATCCGGATCGAAGGGACGCAAGCGACCATCACCCGCCCGAAACTCATCGAAGCGTTCAACGAAATCCGGGGCTACGGCGTCAAATTCGACAAGCTCATCGACCTCCACGAACAGATCGTCCCGGAGATCGACAAGATCAGTGACATGCTGGTGCGCGCCGGAGCCGAACACGTGCTGGATCGCATCAAGCCCGGCGAACCGCTGCCGGCCGACGCCGAAATCGCCGAACTGATCACCATGCTGGTGCGCTTCCGGACCCAAGCCGTGGCGACCGTCACCGCCACGCTCGCATCGTCGATCGAATCGAATATTGAGTCGCTTGTCGGCCGAATCCTGGCCGACTATCTCGAATCGAGCTCTTCGGTCTGAGTCTGGGTTAGCGCGCACCTCGGGCCGTGCGCGCCGGCGCCGTTACGACGCGAAGACGGTGCAGGCTGGGCACGCGACGGCGCCGGTGCAGTCGGCTATTCCCGGATGGCGGTCAGTGCTGGCTCAGCGTCAGCGTCCCCTTCGTTTGAAGCACTTTACTGGCGGTGATCTTCTCGGTTCTGCGTGCCTCACGCTCGAGGTAGCGCTGCTTGGATTCGTCGAATTTCTCCGCAGCGTCCTCGAGTTCCTTCACCAGCAGCGCAAGGTCGTCGCGCATGCCGGCGGCTTCACCGGTGAAGTCTTCGCGTTCGAAGATCCGCCACTTCTTGAGCACCGGCATGACCACTTCTTCGAGATGGATGCGGGGGTCGTAGACACCGCCCACGGCGATGATCACCGCCTTGCGGCGAAACTCCGGGACAGTGAACCCAGGCATCTTGAAATTGCGCAGGATTCGGTGCACCGACCTCATCGCCTGATCGGGTGCGATGTCCAGTCCCGCGGCGCTGATATCCCGATAGAACAGCATGTGCAGGTTTTCGTCATGCGACACCCTGGCCATCAGCTGCTCGGCGACCGTGTCGTTGCTGACCTTGCCTGTGTTGCGGTGCGAGACGCGGGTGGCGAGTTCCTGGAACGAGACATACATGACCGAGTCGAACAGACTCTCAGCGAACATGTCGCCCTGCTGGTTCTGGCCGGGACTGAAGCCCCTCGTCATTTGCTCCAGCCGCAGCTTTTCCAGCTCGACCGGGTCGACGGCGCGAGTGACCACCAGGTAGTCACGCAGCGCCGTGCTGTGCCGGGCCTCCTCGGCGGTCCATCGATTCACCCACTGCCCCCATGGGCCGTCCATGCTGAAGTTCATCGCGATCTCACGGTGATACGACGGCAAATTGTCTTCCGTCAATAGGTTTTGGACCATCGCCACCTGCGCGACGTCGGGCAGCCTCGTCTGCCCGGGCGCCCAATCCCGGCCGTCCGGCCCGTAGAAGTTTCTGCCGTCCGACCACGGAACGTAATCGTGCGGGCTCCACTCCTTGAACATCGAGAGGTGGCGAGTGAGCAGGCGCTCGACCACCGGCTCAAGCTCGTGAAGTAGCTGCAGGTTCGTCAGCGCCTTGGACACGCAACCCTCCCAGTTATCTGCCGCGGTCAGTAACGCGCAATGTATCTGTGTCATGCGGTTACATGAAGATGACACGCGCGCGGACCGGGCAAATAGGGCCGAAAGTCCCTAGGGACCGACCGTGACGCAGGGAACACCAAGCCGGCTACCGCCGGCAGGCAGCCAAAGCATTCAGAAAGTTATTGGCGCGCAATCAGATAGGGGGCGAGCGTGGACAGCTTTTCGCAGGTCTCTTCGAATTCGCGGTCGGGTGTGGACTCTTCGATGATGCCCGCGCCGGCCCGCAGCCAGACCTTGCCGTCACATTCGTACGCGGCCCGCAGCGTCAGCGCCGCATCAAGCCCGCCGTCGGCCGACAGCATCACGACCGCACCCGAATACAGCCCGCGCGGGCCCTCGTCGAGGCGCATGATCGCTTCGACGCCACCGGCTTTCGGGATGCCCGACGCGGTGACCGCCGGGAACAACGCTTCGAGTGCATCCATCCGGTCGTTGGATGTGCCCAGCCGGCCGCTGACCGTGGAGCCAAGGTGCTGCACGCTCCCCCGTTCCCGCACCGTCATGAAATCGGTGACGACGGCGGTGCCCGGCTCGGCGATCTCGGTCATTTCCTGTAGCGAGCTTCGCACCGAAATAGCATGCTCGACAATCTCTTTGGAATTCGACTCCAGGTCGTCGCGAGCCTGGCGGTCGCGCACCTCGCCACGCCCGAGCGCGCGGGTGCCCGCCAGCGGCTCGGTCACCACAACGCCGTCGTGATGGACGGCCGCGACCAGTTCGGGGCTGTAACCCACGGCGCGAATTCCACCGAGCCGCAGCAAGAACGACCGCACCGGGGTGTTGTGCCGGCGGGCCAGCCGATAGGTGGACGGGAAATCCAGTGCGAAAGGCACTTCGATAGAACGGGAAAGAATCACCTTGTGGTAGAGGCCCGCGGCGATCTCTGCGACGGCCGATGCGACGCGGCCGCGGTAGTCCGACGGGTCGGCGGCGACGTCGACCGCCGAGGCGTCGCGCACATCAGGCACGCCCTCGCCGAGTACGCCGAGGACTTCGTCGCGGTGCCCGGCCGAGGTACCGTACAGCCGGACCCCCTCGCGGGTCACCACGATGCGGCCATGCGGCCAAAACACTCGGGCCAGTGGGGTTCCCGGCGCGAGCCGCTGCTGCAGACCGTAGCGGTACACACCGAATTCAAAGGCGATCCAGCCGAAGAGCTGATCGGTTTCCAGCAACAGCCGGTCGATGGCTTCACCGAGCACCGGGCCAGGCCTGCCCAACCATTGTTGACTCTGGGTCACCCCGTCGCGGATCACCCGCAGCTCGTCGCTGTCCAGCTCGATCATCGCGCGCACACCGGTGGCCAGCACCCATTCACCGCCGCGCTCGTAGAGCAGATACTCGTCCCCGACGCGCTCGGACAGCGCCGCGGCCAGCTCGGCCGCCAGCTCCGCCGGATCGATGTGCAGGGGAAGCGGAATCGACGGCGACTCAGAGCCTGCGGAACTGGTCTCGACGCTGACCTCGGTCACGGTTAGTAAATGTAGCCTAACCTATATAGGTGTGCGCAACCGGTCCCGGGAACTGCGCCCTCGATTGCCATCCCTGAGGCGCGGGTCTCGCCGCCAGCTGTGAAGCTCGCCACTCCAAAAGTTTCCCGATCGTTCAGGTTGCGGCCGCACAACGGGCGGCTCGGCCAGCCAGACTTTTCCTAGCTCACCGCACGCGCGCCCGCGTCCACCGGATTGGAGGACCACCGTGTTCATAATCCGGCTTTTCAACGGCGAGGAAGTGCACGCAAGCGAAGGCGACGAGCTCGAAATCAATTCGCAGACCGGCGTGCTTTCGGTTTCCCGGGTCGACGGTTTCGAGGAAATCACGACGCATTACTCGCCGTCGGCGTGGCTTTCGGTAACGCATCGCAAAAAGGGAGCCGGCGTCAGGCCCTCACTCGTCCAGTCGGCGCGTTGATCCCGAATTTACACCACAGTAAATGCACAGCAGGTTCACACCAAACCCGCGACACACGTGGCGGGCCCTCGGGTGAGATTTCGCCCCGACGAATTGGCCCTGACCTGCTGTTTCGTCGGTTATCACCAGCACCGTGAGTACCCGCTTCCCGGTGTGCTTTCGAGTGGCGGCGTGTCAACTGCGGCGATAAGTTCTTGACGGTCGTCGGGATGTTTCGTGGTTGCTCCGCTTGCGGACGGTGCTTCCCCAGATCAGCGCTCTAACCAACGGAGGCATCGATGCTGCAAGAGTTCTGGCACAACTTCACCCATAACTTGTTCAAACCGCTTCTGCTGTTCTTTTACTTCGGGTTCCTGATTCCGATCCTCAAGGTGCGGTTCGAATTTCCCTATGTCATCTACCAGGGATTGACCATGTACCTGTTGCTGGCCATCGGCTGGCACGGCGGGGAAGAACTCGCGCGGGTCAGTGCCTCGAGCGTCGGGGGCATCGTGGGCTTCATGGTTCTGGGCTTCGTGCTGAACTGTCTGATCGGCGGCCTGGCCTACCTGGCCCTGAGCCGCCTGAAATCACTCCGGAAAGTCGACCGCGCGACCATCGCCGGCTACTACGGGTCGGACTCGGCGGGAACGTTTGCCACCTGCGTGGCCGTCCTGGCCGCGGTGAACATCGCCTTCAACGCGTACATGCCGGTGATGCTGGCCGTGATGGAAATTCCCGGCTGCCTGGTGGCGCTGTATTTCGTTGCCCGACTGCGGCATCGGGGCATGGACTCCGCCGGCTACATGCCAGACGAGGCCGGCTACACGCCGCCGGTCAAGCTCGGGGTCGGACCCGGCACCGCCGCGCGACCTCCGCACGGGCAGAGCCTCGAGAGCCAAGAGGAAGCCGCGATCGAGCAGGAGCTGGAACTGTCGCTGGAAAAGCTGGAGCACCCGGATTGGGAGCCGGACCAGAGCCCGGCGCGCCCCAAGGGCAAGAGGGTGCCCATCTTCTCCCGGGAGCTGTTCCAGGAGGTCTTCCTCAACCCTGGCCTGGTCCTGTTGATGGGCGGCATCATCATCGGTCTCGTCAGCGGACTGCAGGGACAGAAGGTCGTCGCCGACGACGACAAATTCTTCGTCTTGGCCTTCCAGGGCGTGCTGTGCTTGTTCCTGCTCGAGATGGGCATGACGGCGTCGCGCAAGCTGAAGGACCTTCGCACCGCGGGTCCGGGATTCATCGTCTTCGGCCTGGTGGCTCCGAACGTCTTTGCGACACTGGGCATCATCGCCGCCTGCAGCTATGCGTCCCTGACCCACACCGACTTCAAGACCGGAACCTACGTACTGTTCGCGGTCCTGTGCGGCGCGGCGTCCTACATCGCCGTTCCGGCAGTGCAGCGTCTGGCGATCCCCGAAGCGAGCCCGACGCTGCCGCTGGCCGCCTCACTGGGCCTGACGTTCTCCTATAACGTCACCGTGGGGATCCCGCTCTACATCGAGATCGCCCGCCTCTTCGAGCATTGGTTCGGGCTCTGAGCACACAAAGAATGCCGCTATCCCAATAGCGTTCGCACCACGGCGTCGGCCAGTAGCCGTCCGCGCGGAGTCAGGACGAGCCTGTCACCGTCGGACACCAACAAACCGTCGGCAACCATGCCCTGGGCGCGCCCCCGCTCGGCAGAGCTCAGCAGATCCACCGGGAGTCCCTGGCGCAGACGGGTTTTCAACAGCACTTCTTCGGTGTGTAAGTCGTCGGCGTCGAGCTGCTCGAATCCGGCCACCGGCAGCGTCGCGGCGCTCAGCCGTTCCGCATACGCGTTGGGATGTTTGACATTCCACCAGCGCGTCGTACCGACGTAGCCGTGTGCGCCCGGCCCGGCGCCCCACCACTGACCGCCATCCCAGTAGCCGAGGTTGTGGCGGCATTCACCGCCCGGCCGCGACCAGTTGGACACTTCGTACCAGGACATGCCCGCCTGCGACAGCCGCGCGTCCACCAATTCGTAGCGGTGGGCCAACACGTCGTCATCGGGAGCGGCCAGTTCACCGCGCCGGACTCGCCGGGCCAGCGCGGTGCCTTCCTCGACGACCAGCGCATAGGCGGACACGTGATCCACGCCGGTCTCGATCGCGGTGTCGACCGAGCACAGCAGGTCGTCGTCGGACTCCCCCGGAGTTCCGTAGATCAAATCGAGGCTGACATGCTCGAAGCCCGCGGCCAACGCCTCGCGGGCGGCGGCCGCGGACCGGTTCGGGGTGTGGATGCGGTCGAGGACACCCAATACCCTGGGCGCCACCGACTGCATCCCGAGCGATACCCGGGTGTAGCCGGCCGCGCGGATGGCGTCGAAGAAATCCGGCCATGCCGACTCGGGGTTGGCCTCGGTAGTGACCTCGACATCGGCTGCCAGCGTGAAGTGCTGGCGCACCATGCCCAGCAGCGTCGCCATCCGCGGGCCCCCCAGCAGGGAGGGCGTCCCGCCACCGACAAACACGGTGTTCACCGACGGCGCCTGCAACCTCGCGGCCGCCAGTTCCAGTTCCCTTCCCAGTGCGCCGAGCCAGGCGTCCGGATTGACGCCACCCAGCTCGGCAGGGGTGTAGGTATTGAAATCGCAATAGCCGCACCGCGTTATGCAGAACGGCACGTGGATGTAGATGCCAAACGGTTGCCCGGCGACCACCCTGACCTCGGGCAGATCGACCGGTTCCTCGCGACTGGCCATGCCAAATGATCCCATGACGCGCAGGGCGACGCGGGGCGGGCGATTCCGCCCGCGACGACGACCGGCCGGGCCGCACAGTCGCATGAACTTCTCAGGTTTTTCCAATGGGCTCTCCCAAACTTGGTCGGTAGTTTTAATCACCGTGAGCCAAGATTTGACCTGCTCGCATGGCCCTTCGGCATCCATGGCACAATGGTGGCGTGACTGTCGACCGACCCAGCCCGCACCTTGTGCTCGTGGCTCGACGGCACATTGATCTCAAGCGCGTTTGCAGCTGTATCTGTCTGCCTTGACGTGGTAGACCCAGGCCCCCTGTGTCTCCAGCTGGCCGACGTTTCCGCGCCGCCCGAAAGTGCCGGTGAACTGACCTGGCCGCGCTGGCGATCCTTTTAGAGGAGAGAACTTCCGATGACCACCGCCCGAGCCGCAAAGCCCCGCAACGAGGGTCAATGGGCACTGGGAAATCGTGAGCCGCTGAACCCGAACGAAGAGATGAAGCAGGCCGGCGCCCCGCTGGACGTGCGGGAGCGCATCGAGACGGTCTACGCCCAGAACGGTTTCGACAGCATCGACAAGAGCGACCTGCGGGGCCGTTTCCGCTGGTGGGGCCTGTACACCCAGCGCGAGCAGGGCTACGACGGCACGTTCACCGGCGACGATAATGCCGACTTGCTGGAAGCCAGATACTTCATGATGCGGGTGCGGTGCGACGGCGGCGCGCTGTCGGCGGCCGCGCTGCGCACCGTCGGCCAGATTTCCACCGAATTTGCCCGCGACACCGCCGACATCACCGACCGCGAGAACGTGCAGTACCACTGGATCGAGGTGGAGAACGTCCCGGAGATCTGGCGGCGGCTGGCCGAGGTCGGACTGCAGACCGCCGAGGCGTGCGGTGACTGCCCCCGCGTGATCCTGGGCTCACCGCTGGCCGGCGAGTCGCTGGACGAGGTGCTCGACCCCAGCTGGGCGATCGAGGAGATCGCGCACCGCTACATCGGTCAGCCCGACTTCGCCGACCTGCCGCGCAAGTACAAGACCGCGATCTCGGGTCTGCAGGATGTGGTGCACGAGGTCAACGACATCGCATTCATCGGCGTCAACCACCCCGAGCACGGCCCGGGGCTGGACCTGTGGGTCGGTGGCGGGCTGTCGACCAACCCGATGCTGGCCCAGCGGGTCGGCGCCTGGGTACCGCTCGAAGAGGTGCCCGAGGTATGGAACGCGGTGACGTCGATCTTCCGCGACTACGGCTATCGGCGGCTGCGGTCCAAGGCGCGGCTGAAGTTCCTGATCAAGGACTGGGGCATCGAGAAGTTCCGCGAGGTCCTGGAAACCGAGTACCTCAAGCGTCCACTGATCGACGGCCCGGCGCCCGAGCCGCTGAAGCACCCGATCGACCACGTGGGCGTGCAGCGGCTCAAGAACGGCCTCAACGCGGTGGGCGTCGCCTCGATCGCGGGCCGGGTGTCGGGCACCATCCTCACCGCGGTGGCCGACCTCGCCGAGCGGGCCGGCTCGGACCGGATCCGGCTCACCCCCTACCAGAAGCTGGTCGTCCTCGACGTGCCCGACGACAAGCTTGACGAGCTGATCGCCGGCCTGGAGGCGCTGGGCCTGCAATCACGGCCGTCGCATTGGCGCCGGAATGTGATGGCGTGCACGGGGATCGAGTTCTGCAAATTGTCCTTCGCCGAAACCCGGGTCAAGGCGCAGTCTTTGGTGCCCGATCTGGAAAGCCGCCTCGCGGACATCAACGAGCAGCTCGACGTGCCGATCACCGTCAACATCAACGGTTGTCCCAATTCATGCGCCCGCATCCAAGTCGCCGACATCGGGCTCAAGGGCCAGATGGTCGACGACGGTGAGGGCGGCTCGGTCGAGGGTTTCCAGGTGCACCTGGGCGGCAGCCTGGGTCTGGACAGCGGGTTTGGTCGAAAACTGCGCCAGCACAAGGTCACCAGCGACGAGCTCGGCGACTACATCGAGCGGGTCACACGCAACTTCCTGAAATATCGCGGCAAAGGTGAACGTTTCGCACAGTGGGCTATGAGGGCAGACGAGGACGATTTGCGATGAGCGAACGAACAACCAAACTTCCAGAAGCCGAACTGCGGGCGCTGGCCGCCCGCGGGGCGGCCGAGCTGGAGGGCGCCAGCGCCGCCGACGTATTGCGTTGGACCGACGAGACGTTCGGCGGCATCAACGGGCCGCGCGGCTGGGCCACCTGCAACTACGTGGTGGCTTCCAGCATGCAGGAGGCCGTGTTGATCGATCTGGCGGCCAAGGCGCGTCCGGGCGTTCCGGTGGTGTTCCTGGACACGGGTTATCACTTCGTGGAGACCATCGGCACCCGGGACGCGATCGAGTCCGTGTATGACATCCGGGTGCTCAACGTCACGCCGGAACAGAGCGTCGCCGAGCAGGACAAAATGTTGGGCAAGGACCTGTTCGCGCGGGACCCCGGTGAGTGCTGCCGGCTGCGCAAGGTCGAGCCGCTGGGTAAGACGCTGCGCGGATACTCCGCCTGGGTGACCGGGCTGCGCCGGGGTGAGACCGCCGCACGCGCCAATGCGCCGGTGGTCGGCTTCGACGAGGGCTTCAAGCTGGTGAAGGTCAACCCGCTGGTCGAATGGTCCGACGAGGACGTGCAGAACTACATCGACGAGCACGGCGTGCTGGTCAATCCGCTTATGTACGACGGCTATTCATCGATCGGTTGCGCCCCCTGCACGGCCAAGCCGCTGGCGGGCGCCGACCCGCGCAGCGGACGCTGGCAGGGACGGGCCAAGACCGAATGCGGGCTGCACGCGTCGTAGCGACAGACGTGCGACATGACGAATCCGGCCGTCAGGCCGACGTCAGCGTGTTCTCGTCCTCATCGGCCTGATCAGCGGGGCGAGCGTCGGCTGCCGCCTCGAGGGCGATCGGCGGGACTCGGGTGGCACGCACGTAGACGGTGTCCCCCTCGCGCAGCGCCAGCGCCTCGGCGTCGCCCCGCGTGATCTGGGCGGTGAAGAAACCGCCGGTGGCGGCGCTGGTCAACTCGACCCGCACCTCGAAACCCAGCGTGACGACACGGTCGACGACGGCGCGCACCACCCCGACGGAATCGGCGGTGCCGTCCCCGCCGGCGATCGCCATCTCGGGGTTGCGGCCCACCCGGATATCGTGCGGCCGCACCAGGGTGCCGTTCAGGGTGGACACCGCACCGAGGAATGACATCACGAACGCGTTCGCCGGGGCGTCATAAACGTCGGTCGGGGATCCGACCTGCTCGATGCGGCCCTGGTTCAGCACCGCGATCCGGTCGGCCACGTCCAGCGCCTCGGCCTGGTCGTGGGTGACCAGCACCGTGGTCACGTGCACCTCATCGTGCAGGCGCCGCAGCCATGCCCGCAGGTCCTCACGCACCTTGGCGTCCAGCGCGCCGAACGGCTCGTCGAGCAGCAGCACCTGCGGATCGACGGCCAGCGCCCGCGCCAGCGCCATCCGCTGTCGCTGACCGCCGGACAGCTGGTTGGGGTAGCGGGCGTGAAACCCGCTCAGCCCCACCACTTCCAGCAGGTTGTCGACTTTGGCTTTGATCTCGGCTTTGGGCCGCTTGCGCACCTTGAGCCCGTAGGCCACGTTGTCGCGGACGGTCAGGTGCTTGAACGCCGCGTAGTGCTGGAACACGAACCCGATGCCGCGGCGCTGCGGCGGCACCCGGGTCACGTCACGACCGTAGATCGTGACGGTTCCGGTGTCGGGTTGGTCTAGGCCGGCGATGGTGCGCAGCAGGGTCGATTTGCCCGAACCGCTGGGACCCAGCAGGGCCGTCAGCGAGCCGGTCGGCACGACGAAGTCCACATGGTCGAGGGCGACGAAATCGCCATAACGCTTGTTGGCGTCACGCACGATGATGGCGAGGTCGTCGTGGTTGGTGCCGGCGTCAGTCACGGTCATTCCCCTCGTCAGGCCTGTTTGGCCGCTCGTGTGCTGCGGGCGTCGAGCACCACCTGGAAAACCAACACCAGCACGGCAACTCCCATCAACAGCGTGGACAGCGCGTAGGCGCCGTACTCCGCGCCACGGTTGTAGCGGTCGGAGACGAGCAATGTCAGTGTCTGCGACTTACCCGGGAGGTTCGACGACACCATGAGCACGGCACCGTATTCCCCCAGGGTACGTGCGATGGTCAACACGATGCCGTACGTCAAACCCCACCGGATGGACGGCAGGGTGATCCGCCAAAAGGTCTGCCACCAGCCCGAACCCAGGGTGGCCGCCGCCTCCTCCTGGTCGGTACCCAGCTCGTGCAGCACCGGCTCCACCTCGCGCACCACGAACGGCAAAGTGACGAAGATGCTGGCGAGCACGATTCCCGGCAGGCCGAAGATGATCTTGAACCCGAGGTCGTGTTCCACGAACCCGAGCGCGCCGGCCGACCCCCACAACACGATCAACGCGACGCCCACGATGACGGGCGAGACCGCGAACGGCAGATCGATGACGGCCTGCAGCACGCCCTTGCCGCGAAACCTGTTGCGCGCGAGCACCAATGCCGTGGGGATCCCGAAGACGACGTTGAGGGGCACCACAATGGCCACCACCAGCAGCGTCAGATTCAACGCCGATATCGCGGCGGGGGTGCTCACCCAGGCGTAAAACTGGCCGAGCCCGGGCTGAAAAGTCCGCCACAGGATCAACGCCACCGGAACGACCAGCAGCACGAAGATGTAACCGAGCGCGATGAACCGCAGCCAATAGCGCACTCCCGCAGACGATGTCATGCGGACAGCTCCTCTCGCTTGGCGGCATGCCCGCCCACGATCCGCAGGACGAGCAGCACGACAAACGAAATGGCCAACAGCACAATCGAAATTGCGGCGGCGCCGGTCCGGTCGTCGTTCTCGATCAGCGTGCGTATCCACTGCGACGACACTTCGGTCTTGCCCGGCACCGCACCACCGATGAGCACCACGGAGCCGAACTCGCCGATCGCCCGTGAGAACGCCAGGCCGGCACCGGATAACAACGCCGGCAGCAGTGACGGCAGCACCACGGAGGTGAAGATCTTCGGGCCGCTGGCACCCAACGACGCCGCGGCCTCCTCGGTTTCGCGATCCAATTCCAGCAGCACCGGCTGGACGGCGCGCACCACGAACGGCAGCGTGACGAACGCCAGCGCCACCGTCACACCCCAAGACGTGTGCTGCAGGTGCAGGCCGATCGGGCTGTTGTTGCCGTACAACGCCAGCATCACCAGGCTGGCGACGATGGTGGGCAGCGCGAACGGCAGGTCGATGATCGCGTCGACGAGCCGCTTGCCCGGAAAGGTGTCTCGCACCAGCACCCACGCGATTACCAAGCCGAAGACCAGGTTGAGCACGGTGACGCCGGCCGAGATCGTCAGGGTCACCCGGAAGGACTCGAGGGCGGCATTCGAGGAGACCGCCAGCCAGAAGGCGTTCCAGCCACCGCCCGCGGATTGCCAGGCGATCGCGGCCAGCGGCAGCAGCACGATCACCGACAGCCACACCGTGGCCGCCCCGACCCGAAGGGCGGTGGTCCCGCGGCCGCGCCCGGGAAGCGGTCCCGGTGGCGTGTCACCGCTGAGTTCGGGCCGGATTGCCAGCGGGTCCGGCGTGATGGCCGTCATCCGGTGGCCTTCGTGTAGATCTTGGTGATGCTGCCGGTGTTCTTGTCGAACAGCTGCGGATCCGCGGTGGCCCAGCCGCCCAGGTCGGCGATGGTCCACAGCTTCGCCGGCACCGGGTACTGGTTTCGGAAGTCGGCGGCGACGGCAGGATCGACCGGGCGGAAACCAGCCTGCGCCCAGACCTTTTGGGCCGCGGCCGTGTATTGGAAGTTCTTGAAGGCGACGGCGGCATCCAGGTGCGGACTGGTGTTGACCACGGCCACCGGATTGTCGATCCTGAAGGTCTGCGGCGGGTTGACGTGCTCGACCGGCTTTCCCGCCCGCTCGGTGGCGATGGCCTCGTTCTCGTAGCTGATCAATACGTCACCGCTGCCCTGCACGAAGACGTCAGTGGCTTCCCGCCCTGATCCGGGACGCAGCTTGACGTGCTCGGTCACCAACTTCTTGATGAAATCCACACCGGCGTCGCTGTGTGCGCCGCCTTCACTCTTGACGGCGTACGGCGCGAGCAGATTCCACTTTGCCGATCCGGAACTCAGCGGGCTGGGCGTGATGACCTCGACGCCCGGCCGCAACAGGTCATCCCAATCCT
Source organism: Mycolicibacterium vulneris (assembly GCF_002104765.1). Taxonomy (GTDB): domain Bacteria; phylum Actinomycetota; class Actinomycetes; order Mycobacteriales; family Mycobacteriaceae; genus Mycobacterium; species Mycobacterium vulneris. The sequence goes on along the minus strand of NZ_NCXM01000022.1, from coordinate 83,489 downwards.
TGATGTTCTTCGGATTACCCTTCCGCACCACCAGCGTGACCACCGAGCCGAACGGAATTCCCTTGGTGGCGCCGGTATTCCAGTCCTTGGACACCTTGCCGGCCTTGACCAGTCGTGCGATGTCGGGTTCGACCGAGAAGTTCACCACGTCGGCGGGCTTGCCGTCGACGACACCGCGGGACTGGTCACCGGAGGCCCCGTAGGAGGTGACCACCTGCACACCCTTGCCCTCGTCGGAGGCATTGAACGCCGGAATTATCTTGCTCCACCCCGGTTCTGGGACCGAATAGGCGACCAGGGTGATGCTGGTGCGCGCGTCGGACAGCCCCCCGCCGCCGACGGCATCGCTGGCCCCGCCGTGGCATCCGGCGATGAGGCCAGCAATCAGGGCAAGGGTGAGGACGGGCCGCCAGTGCAATGCGGTCCTGATGTCCATTGAGGGCCTTCCGATGCGAACCGTAGGGGATTTCGGTCCCGTTTCTGCGGATAGGCACCTAGAACTTCAGGAGAATTCGAAAACTCCAGACCAGACCGCGTACGGGTTTGGGAGTCAGCGACAACAGTGCACGAAGGCATAGCACCCCGGAATGCAAAATGCCACGCGCATGGCGGGAAGCCTAACAGGAATTGCGGTTGCCGCCACCGCGACGGTGGCTGAGCAAACGGGCGGCGCCGGCTAGTGGTGCATCAGGTGGGTCACCAACCACGTCACGACCACCAGCGCCACCAGGATGGCGAGAATCAGCGTCACGTGCGACCGGGGCATGGGCGTTACTCGGGCGTCCCGTCGGCGTGGCGAGCGCGGCGCATCAGCTCGATGCCCTTGCCGAGCACGCCATCCAGCACGGCCGCCGTGGCGTAGGCCACCACCAGCACGACCGGCACCACCACCATGGCCTGCAGTACGAAAGGGAGTCCCGAAAGCCACAGCTCGTTGCCGTCCCACCAGTTGAGGAACGCGTTCACGGGGCTCACCCTATTCGGCACGGCCGTCGAAGACCAATATGTGAAGATCGCGGCTCCGGATGACTCCACCTGCCCGATTGCCGGCGTCAACGTCACGGTGATGAAAACACGCCGCCTTCCTGCGCAAGCGGTTAGGCGGGCGCCACGCCACCTCGCCGAAACGTTGGACGCGAGATCGCTGAGCAGCGATGATGGCCAGATGGTTCTGCATGCCCAACCCGAAGACCAGCCGGCCGATGCCTTGCCCGAGGACGCATATCAAGCCGCCTCCGCAGCGTCGATGTCGTCGTCCATCGATTTGCGCACGGCCGGGCCCCTCGCTCCCAGCGCCGGCTTACGGAACCCTTTCCCGCCGATCGCCGACTATGCGTTCCTGTCGGACTGGGAAACCACCTGCCTGATCTCCCCGGCCGGGTCGGTGGAATGGCTGTGCGTGCCCCGGCCGGACTCCCCCAGCGTGTTCGGCGCGATTTTGGATCGCAGCGCCGGTCATTTCCGGCTCGGGCCCTACGGCGTCTCGGTGCCGTCGGCCCGCCGGTATCTTCCCGGCAGCCTCATCATGGAGACCACCTGGCAGACCCACACCGGGTGGCTGATCGTGCGTGACGCGCTGGTCATGGGCCCCTGGCACGACCTGGAGCGGCGGTCGCGGACGCATCGGCGCACCCCGATGGACTGGGATGCCGAGCACATCTTGCTGCGCACCGTGCGCTGCGTCAGCGGCACCGTCGAATTGATGATGAGCTGCGAGCCGGCGTTCGACTACCACCGCGTCGGCGCCACCTGGGAGTACTCCGCCAACGCGTACGGCGAGGCCGTCGCACGCGCCACCAGGGAACCCGACGCCCATCCGACGCTGCGGCTCACCAGCAATCTGCGCATCGGGCTGGAGGGCCGCGAGGCACGCGCGCGCACCCGGATGAAAGAGGGCGACGACGTGTTCGTCGCCCTGAGCTGGACCAAGCACCCGGCGCCGCAGACGTACCAAGAGGCCGCCAACAAGATGTGGCAGACCACCGAGTGTTGGCGGCAGTGGATCAACATCGGCAACTTCCCCGATCACCCGTGGCGGGCGTACCTGCAGCGCAGCGCGCTCACGTTGAAGGGCCTGACCTACTCGCCCACCGGCGCCTTGCTGGCGGCCAGCACCACCTCACTGCCGGAAACGCCTCAGGGCGAACGCAATTGGGATTACCGCTACGCCTGGGTCCGCGACTCGACGTTCGCGTTGTGGGGTCTGTACACCCTGGGGTTGGACCGCGAGGCCGACGATTTCTTCGCGTTCATCGCCGACGTCTCCGGCGCCAACGACAACGAACGGCACCCGCTGCAGGTCATGTACGGGGTGGGCGGCGAGCGCAGCCTGGTCGAAGAGGAACTGCACCACTTGTCCGGCTATGACCATGCCCGCCCGGTCCGGATCGGCAACGGCGCCTACGACCAGATCCAGCACGACATCTGGGGCTCCATCCTGGACTCCTTCTACCTGCACGCCAAGTCACGCGAGCAGGTTCCGGAGACGTTGTGGCCGGTGCTGAAGAAGCAGGTCGAAGAGGCGATCGAGCACTGGCGCGAGCCGGACCGCGGCATCTGGGAGGTGCGCGGGGAACCGCAGCACTTCACGTCGTCGAAGGTGATGTGTTGGGTGGCACTCGACCGCGGGGCCAAGCTGGCCGAGCGGCAGGGCGAGAAGAGCTACGCCCAGCAGTGGCGGGCGATCGCCGAGGAGATCAAGAACGACATCCTGACTCACGGCGTGGACTCGCGCGGGGTATTCACCCAGCGCTACGGCAGCGACGCGCTGGACGCCTCGCTGCTGCTGGTGGTGTTGACCCGGTTCCTACCGCCGGACGATCCGCGGGTGCGAAACACCGTCCTGGCGATCGCCGACGAACTCACCCAGGAGGGCCTGGTGCTGCGGTACCGGGTCGAGGAGACCGACGACGGGCTGTCCGGCGAGGAGGGCACCTTCACGATCTGCTCGTTCTGGCTGGTGTCGGCGCTCGTCGAGATCGGAGAGGTGCGGCGCGCCAAGCGGCTGTGTGAGCGACTGCTGTCCTACGCCAGCCCGCTGCACCTATACGCCGAGGAGATAGAACCGCGCACCGGCCGGCAGCTGGGCAACTTCCCGCAGGCGTTCACCCACCTGGCGCTGATCAACGCGGTGGTGCACGTCATCCGCGCCGAGGAGGAAGCCGACGGCTCCGGGATGTTCCAGCCCGCGAACGCACCGATGTGACGTGGCGATCGCGAGCGCGGCGTAGCCGGGCGAAGCGGGTCGCCACCATCAGCTAGTGGCGATCGCGAGCGCGGCGTAGCCGGGCGAAGCGGGTCGCCACCATCAGGTAGTGGCGATCAGGTAGGGCCGCGTCAGCTGCGGGCGCTGAGTTTGTCCATGAGCGCGTGGGTGAGATCGATGGCGGTGGTGTTGATGTCACCGTTCCCCGCATCTCCAGCACTGGAATTGGGAATGAAGTCGACCGTGACCTCGACCAAGTAGAGCCCCTTGACGCCGAGGGCGCGGGCCGTGGGGATTGCTTTCAAACCTGAGTGTGGGCCGGACCCCATCGAAACCGTTGCCGCGACAACAGAATCCAGGACACGCACGCCGGAGATGGCGTCCGAACCCCCTACATCGAGGGGCTCCACGGTCAGCGTGGTCCCGTCGCACCTCTGCCACTGCGCGGTGAACTTGGCGAACAACGCGTTGGCGTCCCCGTCCGTCCGCAACGCGACGATGCCTTCCTGGACGCTGTCGACCTTCACGGAACCACCTTTGTGCACCCACATTTCGGCCGCCGTGCCTTGTGGCGCGGAGCCGTACGGGCCCCGCTGCATCAGGTGAACGACTCCGATGCAGTCGGCGGGCTGCCCGTTATCCCAATTGGTTCCTAATTTGTCGATGCCCCCGAATTCCGAGTAGTGCGGGTAGGGCTGGAACGGCTGGTTGAGCAGCCTTGCCAGCGCGGTACCGTCGAACAAGGCCCGTTTGACGGTCGGCACCCGCCCTGCGTTTTGCCCCAGACTTGCTGTGCCAGAGGTGGTTTCGGTGCAGCCGCTCGCCACCAGCACCGCAGTCAATGCGGCCAGCGAGCGCCAGCTGCTTCTCAATTGGCTTCCTTGCCCTTCCCGACGCCCGGGGCGACGTCAGCCCAGGGCGCTGACTCTGTCCATCAGCGCGTGCGCGACGTCGATGGCGCTGGTATCGATGTCGGCCGATCCCGGGTCGGAGGACCGTCGCCCGCCGAAGAACACCACCTGAACCTCGACGAGGCAGTTCGACCGGATGCCGATCGCGCGCGCCTGCGGGGTGGGCCGCAGGGGCGGCATGTTGGGCAGGATCGACGTCGCGGTTTTGGTGGCGGCGATGGTGGAATCCGTGGTGCGGACGTCGCTGATGACGTTCGTGGTGCTGATCGGGCCGCTCTGCTCCGACGTCGTCATGCCGTTGCACTGCTGCCACTGCTGGGAGAACTGCGCGAACAGCGCCTGGGCCTGTGCGGGCGACGGAAGCGTGACGACGCCCTCCTCGACCACGATCACCTGCGCCGGCTCGCCATTGTTCCACCACGATTGCGATGCAACGTCTTTCACGTCGGCGGATTGGTACACACCCTGTTGCAGCATCGCCGTCACGCCCAGGCAACCGGCCTGCGACATCGATCGCTTGACCTGATACAGCTTTTCGGGCCCGCCGAATTCGGCCGGGTCCCGCGCCACCAATGTCTGATTGAGCATCCGCGACAGCGTCGGGCCGTCGAGAAGCACCTGTTTGACCGTCGCGCCGCTGAGCGGTTGCGGCTTCAGGTTCGGTGCCGGCTTCGCCGTGCCCGCCACGACCCCACCGCAGCCCGTCGCCAACGTGGCGACCGCCACCAGCATCGTCGCCATCCCCCGTATCCGCATGACTATTTCTTGCCCTTGTCCCCCGCGGCGTCGGCGGACAGCGCCGCGACGAACGCCTCCTGCGGCACGTCCACGCGCCCGATGGTCTTCATCCGTTTCTTGCCTTCCTTCTGCTTTTCCAGAAGCTTGCGTTTACGGGTGATGTCACCGCCATAGCACTTCGACAACACGTCCTTTCGGATCGCACGAATGTTTTCGCGCGCAATAATTTTCGATCCGATGGCGGCCTGGATGGGGACCTCAAACTGCTGGCGCGGGATCAGCTCTTTGAGCTTGCTGGTCATCTTGTTGCCGTACGCCGATGCCCCGTCCTTATGGACGATCGCGCTGAACGCGTCGACGGCCTCGCCTTGCAGCAGGATGTCGACCTTGACCAGTTGCGCCTCCTGCTCGCCGGCCTCCTCGTAGTCGAGGCTCGCGTAGCCGCGGGTGCGCGACTTCAGCGAGTCGAAGAAGTCGAAGATGATCTCGCCCAGCGGCATGGTGTAGCGCAGCTCGACCCGTTCGGGCGACAGGTAATCCATGCCGCCCAGCTCACCGCGGCGCGACTGGCACAGCTCCATGATGGTGCCGATGAACTCGCTGGGCGCGATGATCGTGGTCTTGACCACCGGCTCGTAAACGGTGCGAACCTTGCCTTCCGGCCAATCCGACGGGTTGGTCACCACGATCTCAGTGTTGTCTTCCTTGACCACGCGATAGACGACGTTGGGCGACGTCGAAATCAGGTCCAGGTTGAACTCGCGCTCCAAGCGCTCCCGGGTGATCTCCATGTGCAGCAGACCCAGGAAGCCACAACGGAATCCGAAGCCCAGCGCCACCGACGTCTCCGGCTCGTAGGTCAGCGCCGCGTCGTTGAGTTGCAGCCTGTCCAGAGCGTCACGCAGAACCGGGTAGTCGGAGCCGTCCACCGGATACAGGCCCGAGTAGACCATTGGCCTGGGTTCACGGTATCCGGTGAGCGCCTCGGTGGCGCCGTGCCGGGCCGTCGTCACCGTGTCACCCACTTTGGACTGGCGCACGTCCTTGACTCCGGTGATCAGGTATCCCACCTCTCCCACGCCCAGGCCGTCGCTGGCCTTCGGCTCGGGCGAGACGATGCCGACCTCGAGCAGTTCGTGGGTGGCGCCGGTGGACATCATCGCGATGCGTTCGCGCGGCGTGATCTTGCCGTCCACCACCCGGACGTAGGTCACCACACCGCGGTAGATGTCGTAGACCGAGTCGAAGATCATGGCGCGCAGCGGCGCGTCGGCGACACCCTGCGGGGGCGGCACCTCGCGCACCACGTGGTCGAGCAAATCGGCGACGCCGTCCCCGGTCTTGCCCGATACGCGTAGCACGTCGCCCGGCTCGCAGCCGATGATGTGGGCGATCTCGGCGGCGTAGCGGTCGGGGTCGGCAGCGGGCAGGTCGATCTTGTTCAGCACCGGGATGATGTGCAGGTCGCGGTCCAGCGCCAGGTAGAGGTTGGCCAGGGTCTGCGCCTCGATGCCCTGCGCGGCGTCGACCAGCAGCACCGCGCCCTCGCAGGCCTCCAGCGCGCGGGACACCTCGTAGGTGAAGTCGACGTGGCCAGGGGTGTCGATCAGGTGCAGCACGTAATCGGTGTCGCCGACTTTCCACGGCAGGCGCACGTTTTGGGCCTTGATGGTGATCCCGCGCTCGCGCTCGATGTCCATCCGGTCCAGGTACTGGGCGCGCATGGACCGCTCGTCGACGACGCCGGTGAGCTGGAGCATCCGGTCGGCCAACGTGGACTTGCCGTGGTCGATGTGGGCGATGATGCAGAAATTCCGAATCTGCGCCGGCGCAGTGAAGGTCTTGTCGGCGAAACTGCTGATGGAAATCTCCTGTGCGTGCAAGCTTGACGGGGTGCGTCGCGGCCGTTTCCGGGCCGGTTCGCGGGTATGTCCAGCGTATCCAGACAGGGCCGCCGCGACCTACTTGGACACATTCGCAGCCCGCCGCTCGCGTCTATGCTGCGAATATGCCGTCTCCCCGGAAATCCCAGTGGAAGACGTTCCAGCGCTTCGCGGAGAATCTGGTGTTCAGCGGGGCTCCGCGCCTGGTTCGGCAGGTGCAGAATTCCCAGACCGTGCTGCGCGAGTTGCAGCAGGCCGTGCGGATCACCGCGAACGTCATCGCCGCGGTCGCGCCGCCCCCTGCCGAAGCGCCCGTCACCGGCCGGCCGGTGACCAGCGGCAGCCTCCCGACCGCGCATCGCGCCCGCAAGCTGGTGTACGCGCCGAGCCTGGACGGCCGGGCCGATCCCGGCGAGATCGTCTGGACATGGGTGGTCTACGAGGACGACCCCACCCGCGGCAAGGACCGCCCCGTCCTGGTGGTGGGACGGGAGCGCAGCGTCCTGCTGGGGCTGATGGTGTCCAGCCAGGAGCGCCACGCGGCGGATCATGACTGGATCGGAATCGGTTCCGGCCCTTGGGATTACGAAGGCAGGCCAAGCTGGGTACGACTCGACCGGGTGCTCGACGTGCCCGAAGAGGGCATTCGCCGCGAGGGCGCCATCCTGGATCGCGAGATCTTCGATGCGGTGGCCGCCCGGCTGCGGGCCGACTACTCCTGGCGCTAGTGCGCCGACGAGCGTGCACTCACGTTCGGCGAGTGGAGCTTACCCACCGCCGGGCAATCAGCCCTGGGTGATGTAGGACTGCAGCTGCTGCTGCTCGGCCTCGAGCTCTTCCATTCGGGTCTTCACCACGTCACCGATGCTGACGATGCCGATCAGCTTCTTGCCGTCCAGCACCGGCACGTGCCGCACCCGGTTCTTGGTCATCAACACGCTGATGGCGTCAACCTCGTCGTTCTTGGTGCACGTGGCCAGCATCGACGTCATGATCTTGGACACCGGACGGGACAGCACGCTGGCACCGTGCGCGTGCAGCTGGCGCACGACGTCGCGCTCCGACACGATGCCGACCACACCCTCGTCGCCGACCACGACCATGGCACCGATGTTTTGGTCGTTCAGCCCGGCAAGCAGCTCGCGAACCGTCGCGTCCGGGTTGATGGTCACCACCGCCGCCCCCTTGTTCCGCAAGACGTCCGCTATCCGCATCGAGGCCTCCAGCCGGGTTGTGATCCGCTTCACATCAGGCTACGGCTAACTCGCGCGGCGGAAAAGCCACCAAGAGAACCTGCAAACAGATCGTGTCCAAACGGTGAAGGCCGCACGGATCGGCTGATTGGGCCACTACGGCCACCGCGGTCTTGCAAGATATCTCCATGATGGAGGTCACGCTGCTGGGAACCGGAAGTCCGATCCCCGATCCGAACCGAGCCGGGCCATCCACGCTGGTGCGGGCCGGCGGGCAGACGTTCCTGGTCGATTGCGGGCGTGGCGTGCTGCAGCGCGCGGCCGCGGTCGGGGTTGGCGCGGCCGGCTTGACGGCGCTGTTGCTGACTCACCTGCACAGCGACCACATCGGCGACCTGGGCGACGTCCTCATCACGCGGTGGATCAGCACCTTCACCCCCGATCCCGCGCCCCTGCCGATCATCGGACCGCCGGGGACCGCCGAGGCGGTCGCGGCGACGCTGAACGCGTTCCGGCACGACATCGGCTACCGGATCGCCCATCACAGCGACATCAATGAGCCGCCGGCGGTGGACATCCACGAATACACCGAGGGCGCCGCCTGGGACCGCGACGGGATAACCATCCAGGTGGCGCCCACCGATCACCGGCCGGTCGCCCCGACCATCGGCTTTCGGATCGATTACCAGGGCGCCTCGGTGGTGCTCGCCGGCGACACCGTCCCGTGCGCCGGCCTGGACGAGCTGGCGGCGGGCGCCGGCGCGCTGGTGCACACGGTGATCCGCAAGGACATCGTCGCCAACATCCCCCAGCAGCGGCTGCAGGACATCTGCGACTACCACTCGTCGGTTGAGGAAGCGGCGGCCACCGCGGCCCGCGCGGGGGTGGGCACCCTGGTCATGACGCACTACGTGCCGGCGCTGGTGCCCGGCCAGGAAGAACAGTGGCGGGCCCTGGCGGCCGCGCAGTTCAGTGGGCGCATCGAGCTCGGTGACGACCTGCACCGGGTCCAGGTGGACGCGCCTTCGTGACGCCGCGGCTCACCGGGCGGCCGAATTTCGTTGCGCCGCAGGGGATAGCGCAACTCCTGCCGCCATTAGCCAGGTCAGCGCCAGTACCCGCGCGATCGGCAGGATGACGCCCAGCGCCGGCCAGATCAGCACCGCAGTCGTCGCTTCGGCGAGGGCGGCCGTCGCCACACCGATCCGGGCGATCGGCCGGGGCAGCAATCTGTTGCCGGGCGCCGCGAGGGCGCCGACCAGCAGGCCCAACGCCACGATGTGCCCCGGGCCGCCGGTGAGAAACACCAGCAGGTAGAGCGCCCTGACGACCGCGGCATTCGCCGCGACGTCCCGTATCGACAACGCCCAACCCAGGAGTCCGGCCAGGCCGAGCGCACCGGCAGCCAGGGCGCCGCCGGTCAGCGCGACCGCGGCCGACCCGGCGCCGGCCCCGAGCCGGCGCAACCGGGCGGCCGCGACCGCCGCGTAGAGCGCCAGCGGCACCGACGACGCGAACGTCGCAACCGCGATGATGCGCACGGCGGTCGGCTGGGCGCGGACGTAGCTCACCACGGCGCCTGGCGGGCCGTAGGGCAACGGCATGACACCGCCCACGGCGACCCCGATGGTGATGCCGCCGATGAGCAGCCCGACGCAAACCAGGGACAGCGCCGCCAGGGGCGACCCGCCACGCCTGGGTCGGTTCGCATCGCGCCGGGCCGCGCCTTCGGCTGAATCGTTCATCCCTGCAACGGTATCGCCGCGGCGGCTCACCGACGACGGCTTTGCGCCCCGGCTACGCGAGCCGGGTCACCTCCACGATGACGTCGAGGTCGGTGGCGCCCTCCCCGGAGTAAATGCCCTTCAACGGGGAGACGTCGGCGTAGTCGCGACCCGCGCCCACGCCCACGTACTGTTCGGTGATCTCGGTGTCGTTGGTGGGGTCATAGCTCCACCACGCGCCCGTCCAGGCCTCGATCCAGGCGTGGCTTCGCCCGTCCACGGTATCCCCCACCACGGCTTCACGTTTGGGATGCAGGTAGCCCGAGACGTAGTGCGCCGGAATGCCCATGCTGCGCAACAACATCAGTGACAGGTGGACGAAGTCCTGACAGACGCCCTTGCCCTCTTTGAGCGCGTCCAGCCCCGAGGAGGCCACACTGGTGGTCCCGGGAAGGTATTCGAGTTCGTTGCGCACCCAATTGGCTGCGGCGATGACGGCTTCGGCCGGCTCGTGGGACTTGCTGATCTTTTTGCCCACGGACGCCACCCGCTTGCTGGCCGGGGTGTGCTCGGTGGGGCGCAGCAGGTCGTCGTAGCGATCGATCACGGCCTCCGACTGCAGGTCGCTCCAGCCCACCTCCGTCGAGAGCGGCTCGGCCCGTTCGGTTTCGACGACGGAGGATGACATCACCGTGAGATCGGTGTGGGGAGCGTGCAGGTCGAACGCCGTGACCGCGGTGCCCCAGTAGTCGATGTAGCGGTAGGACCGCGTCGCCGGGATGGTCTCGACGCGGTTGAGGATGACGTTCTGCCTGTTGTTCGACCGCGGGGTCAGCCGGGCTTCGTTGTAGGAGGCGGTGACCGGCGACTGGTAGGCGTATCCCGTGGTGTGCACCACCCGGAGCCGCCACATCAGCCGTCCCCTTTCCTGCTGACCAGTTGGGCTTGCTGGCCGGCGTCCGACCAGGCCACCCATGGAGTCACGTGGAAGTACTGCGCCGCCAACGCTTCTCCGACGTCACGACATGTTCGTTGCAGACCCGCCAAACGGCTTTCCAGCGTCTCCAGCAGCACGCCGGGCTGCACGAACTCCAATTCGCTGCGGGCCTGCCCGAGCAGCCGCTGCGCCTCGGCGGTGGGCCCGATTCGGCTCTGCCGGTTGCGGACCAGTTCGTCGAGGTTGTGTTCGGCCAGCCGCAGCGAGTAGAACACCGAACGCGGAAAGAGCCGGTCCAGCAACATGAACTCGACCACTCGGCCCGCGTCTAGCACACCGCGGTAGGTGCGCAGGTAGGTGTCGTGTGCACCCGCCGAACGCAAGAGCGTCACCCACGCCGGGGACGAAGCGCTGTCTCCGACCCGCGACAGTAACAGCCGCACCGTCATGTCCACCCGTTCGATCGCCCGGCCCAGCACCATGAACCGATAGCCGTCGTCGCGCGACAGCGTAGAGTCGGCCAACCCGGCAAACATTGCCGCCCGGCGCTCAACGAACGACAAGAAGTCGTGTGGCCCAAGGCGTTTGGCGGCGCTTTCGCGTTCGGGCAGGGCGTGGTATGTGGTGTTGAGGCACTCCCAGATTTCGCTGGACGTCACCTCGCGCGCCGACTTCGCGTTCTCTCGCGCCGCGGTGATCGCGTCGACGATCGAGCAGCCGCCTTGTGTGTTGGTGTTATAGGCCACCAAGTCGGTCAACGACCACACATCCAAGTCGTGATCCGGCGGGTCGATGCCGAGCACCCGCAACAGCAGGCGCGAAGCCTGGTCGGGGTCGACGCTGGAGTCCTCGAGCAATTGGTGCAGTGCGACGTCCAGGATTCGTGCGGTGTCGTCGGCGCGCTCGACGTAGCGGCCGATCCAGTAGAGCGCCTCGGCGTTACGGGCCAGCATCAGCGCACCGCCTTTTTTGTTGCTGTTGCTTGGGCTTTTGCTGTTGCTGTTGCTGTTGCTGTTGCTTGGGCTTTTGGCGCTGGGGTGGGTCGGTGGGTTGCGGCTGCTGAGAGGTCAGAGACGTCAGCCGCGGCGAGTCTTCCAGCGGATCCGGCATCGACTCGGGCAACGACCGCACCACCTCCGCCGCGCCGAGCTCACGGTCGCCCCCCGACGCCCGCGACGCCAACACCCAGGTGTCCTTGGAGCCACCGCCCTGACTGGAGTTGACCACCCGCGACCCCTCGACCAGGGCGACCCGGGTCAGCCCGCCCGGCAACACGAACACGTCGTTGCCGTCGTTGACCGCGAACGGCCGCAGATCCACGTAGCGGGGCGCCAAGGTGTTACCGATCTGAGTCGGCACGGTCGAGAGCTCCATCATCGGCTGCGCGATCCAGCTGCGGGGATCGTCGCGAATCTTCTTGGCGGCGGCAGCGAGCTCTTTCGCCGAAGCCTCCGGACCGAACACGATCCCGTAGCCGCCGGAACCCTCAACCGGCTTGATGACCAGCTCGTCGATGCGGTCGAGCGCTTCTTCACGCTCGTCATCAAGCCAGCAGCGCAACGTCTCCACGTTGGCCAGCAGTGGCTTCTCGCCCAGGTAGTACTCGATCATGGTGGGCACGTAGGTGTAGACAAGTTTGTCGTCGCCGACGCCGTTGCCGATGGCGCTGGAGATGGAGACGTTGCCGGCGCGGGCCGCGTTGACCAGACCGGCCACGCCCAGCATCGAGTCGGCGCGGAACTGCAGCGGATCGAGGAAGGCGTCGTCGATGCGCCGATAGATGACGTCGACTTGTCGCTCGCCCTCGGTGGTGCGCATGTACACCTGGTTGTCGCGGCAGAACAGGTCGCGCCCCTCGACCAGCTCCACACCCATCTGACGGGCCAGCAGCGAATGCTCGAAATACGCCGAGTTGTAGACGCCCGGGGTCAGCACCACCACCGTGGGATCGGCCTCGTTGGTGGCCGCGGAGTTGCGCAGCGCCCGCAGCAGGTGCGAGGCGTAGTCGTCGACCGCGCGGACCCGGTGGGTGGCGAACAGGTTCGGGAAAACCCTGGCCATGGTGCGCCGGTTCTCCATGACATAGGACACACCCGACGGCGAGCGCAGGTTGTCCTCGAGAACCCGCCAGGTGCCCTTGTCGTCGCGGATCAGGTCGATGCCGGCGACGTGGATCCGCACGCCGTTGGGTGGAACGATGCCCATCGCCTGGCGGTGGAAGTGCTCACACGATGTGACCAACCGGCGCGGGATCACCCCGTCGTTCAGTATTTCCTGGTCGCCGTAGATGTCATCGAGATACATCTCGAGTGCCTTGACCCGCTGGGTGATGCCGCGCTCCAACCGGGTCCACTCGGCGGCCGAAATAACCCGCGGCACCAAGTCGAGCGGGAAGGGCCGCTCCTGACCCGATAACGAGAAGGTGATCCCCTGGTCGATAAATGCGCGGGATAGCGCTTCAGCGCGCGCTTTCAGGTCCGAGGCGTCCGAGGGCGCAAGCTCGGCGTAAATGCCCTTGTAGGGGCCGCGAACGGTGCCCTCGGCATCGAACATCTCATCGAAAGCCATCTCGTAAGCGTCCGACGACATGTTGTAGCCGCCGAAAATGCGCTCAGAACGCGCAGGGCGAAGCTCCCGCCTGGTCTCCTCAAGCTGGTTCGAAAGACTCACTGTTCAGATGCTGCCTCAAATCGACGTTGTAGGCAGCCCACGTGTTCCCATTTTGGGAGAAAACGTAACTCACTGATAACCTGGGCAGTCGCTGTGGTTGTATCCGGCGCCCCAACCAAACGTCCAATCGAAGAAGGAACTCGAGCGTGGCCAACATCAAGTCGCAGCAGAAGCGCAACAAGACGAACGAGCGCGCCCGCCTGCGCAACAAGTCGGTGAAGTCGTCGCTGCGTACCGCCGTCCGCGCATTCCGCGAGGCCGCCCACGCCGGCGACAAGGAGAAGGCCGCCGAGCTGCTGGTGTCGACTAACCGCAAGCTGGACAAGGCGGCCAGCAAGGGCGTGATCCACAAGAACCAGGCCGCGAACAAGAAGTCGGCGCTGGCGCAGGCCCTCAACAAGATCTAAAGGCCCTACCGGCCTACGCCGCCCGCCCCTAGTGGCCGCGCTGGGCGGCTAGTTCGGCGACCTGCCTGACCGCGGATTCCAGGGCGTAGTCGGCGTCCACCACCGCCCCCTTGACGTTCGCGTTGAGCGCGGCGACCACCTTCATCGCCGTCGCCACCGAGTCACGCGACCAACGCCGGGCCTGCTTCTGCGCCTTTTGCACCCGCCAGGGCGGCATCCCGAGCTGCGACGCCAGCCGGTAGGGATCGCCCGACAGGGGGCCGACGCGGCCGATCGTGTGGATCGCCTCGGCCAGCGCGTCGGCCAGCACCACCAGCGGCTCCCCCCGCATCATCGCCCACCGCAGCGCCTCGGCGGCTCCCTCGATGTCGCCGGCCACCGCCTTGTCCGCGATGTCGAACCCCTTCACCTCGGCCTTGCCGCTGTGGTAGCGGCGCACCGCGGCGGCGTCGACCGCCCCGCCGGTGTCGGCGACCAACTGCGAGCAGGCAGAGGCCAGCTCCCGCAGATCGGAACCGACCGAATCCAGCATCGCGGTCACCGTCTCCTCGTCGGCCTTGACCCGCAGGCCGCGAAATTCCTTGCGGACGAAGTCGATGCGCTCGCTGAGTTTGGTGATCCGCGCGCAGACATGCACCTCGGCGCCGAGGGACTGCAACTCGGTGGCCAGCGCCTTGGCGCGGCCACCGCCCGAGTGCACTACCACCAGCACCACGCCCGTCGGCATGTCGTTCGCGGCCGAAACAATCACCGCGGCAGCGTCTTTGCCCGCTTCGCCGGCGGCTTCCAGCACGACGATGCGCTCGTCGGCGAACAGTGACGGGCTCAGCAGCTCGGCGAGCTCATACGTGCTGACGTCGCCCGCCCGCATCCGGTTGACCGGAACGTCGTCGGTGCCGGCCCGTTTCCGCGCCAACCGCAGCACGTCGGCCACCGCACGCTCGACCAGCAGTTCCTCGTCTCCCAGAACCAGGTGCAACGGCGAAACCTCACTCACCCCACGATGGTGTCACGCCCCACCGACTGTGCCGCTCGGGGATCCGGCGCGAACGACGACCCGCCCTAGCCCAGCCCGGACAGCGCCCAGGCCAGTCCGGCCAACGCCGCCACTCCGGCCGCGAGGCGGAACGGCCGCCACCGCCACAGCACCACCGCCAGCACCGTGACACCGCCGACGATCAGCGTGCCGGGCATGCCCTCCGGAACCGGCACGGTCGCGCCGGGCAGGTTGGCCGCCCAGCGGGCCACCCCGTTGACCCACCACAACTCGGGACCGGTGAAACGGATCAACAGCCGCGCGGCCGCCGGCCACACCGCACAGAGCGCCGCCGCGGCGGTGCCGAGCACCGTGATCGGCGCGATCACGGCAGCCACGACGAGGTTTGCGAGCGCGGCAACCACGCTGAACCGGCCCGAGATCGCCGCAACCAGAGGCGCGGTCACCAGCTGCGCGGCCCATGCGACGGCAAGCCCGTCGGCCAGCGGCTTGGGCCACCCCTTCCCCACCATGCGCCGCGACCAGACCGGCGCGACGACGATCAGCGCGGCGGTGGCGACCACCGACAGCGCGAACCCCACGTCGACGGCCAGCGCCGGGGCGACGGCCAGCAGCACCAGCACGGTGGCGGCCAGGGCCGGAATAGCTTGCCGCCGACGCGAAGACAGCATCCCCACCAGCGCGATGGCACCCATCACCGCCGCCCGCACCACACTCGCCGTCGGCTGCACCACGATGACGAAGGCCACCAGCGCCAGCGCAGCAAGGGCGACGGCCGCGCGGGGACCGATCAACCGCGCCGAGAACAGCACGGCGGCGCATACGATCGTCACGTTGGCGCCCGACACCGCCATGAGGTGCGTCATCCCGGCCGCGCGAAAGTCGCGGCTGGTGCCGCTCGACACCGCCGAGGTGTCACCGAGGACCAGCGCGGGCAGCATCTCCGCCTGCTCGCCGGGCAGCGTCTCGCGGACGGCGGCGGCGAACCGGCTGCGCACCCCGTGCGCGGCACGCTGTACGGCGCTCGCGGTGCCCATGGTCGGCCGGCCCGACGCGTTGAGCACCGCGACCGTCAGGTCTCGACGGGCCGGCCGGGTGATGCGCGCGGTGAACTGCACCGGCTGGCCCACCATCACGGCGCCGAAGTCCGAGCCGCGCGCGAAAACGACAACCCGGCCCGATGTCTGGGCGTCGCGCACACGTTGCAGAGAGGCCTTGAAGATCGACCGGCCGGCGCCCAGCGACACCGGACTCTCGGTGGGCGTGACGGTGACGGGGGCGCTGCTGCCGAATGCCGCGGTGATCGGGTGGTGAACGACGGCGTCGGTGCGCAGCCCGATGGCAAAGCCGTATCCCGCGCCAACCACGCCGACCGCGGCCAGGCCGGCACCGATCGCCCGCAGCCGCGCCGTTCGGCCGGGCCGGTGCGCGGCGCGCCATGCCAGCACACCGGACGCGGCGACAAGCGTGAGGCAGCACCAGGCGAGGATCCGGCCGGCCGGCCACCAGATCCCGGCGGCGGTCACCGCCCAACACGTCAGCGCCGCCGGCACCAGGCGCACATCGACATGCCCCGAAGGCGATATGCCCGGCCCGGGGTGAACCACCGAGGTCAGACACGGACCAGGGCGCGCAGCTTCTCCAACCGCGCCGGCCCGATGCCCTCGACGTCGGCGAGCTGGTCGACGCTGGTGAATTTGCCGTTGGATTGCCGCCACGCCACGATCGCGGCGGCGGTGACCGGCCCGACGCCGGGCAGCGCGTCGAGTTCCTGAACCGTCGCGGTGTTCAGGTCGACGGCCTGGCCCGGCTTCGGCTTGACCGATCCCGGCGTCGGTGTTGGGGCCTTCGATGTCGGCGTCGTTCCGGTGGCCACCGAGCTGCCCAGCGCCGTCGGCTGTCCGTGAGCGGGAGCCAGACCGACCACGATCTGTTCGCCGTCACCGAGCGGTCGGGCCATGTTCAGTCCGATGGTGTCCGCGCCGTTCACCGCGCCGCCGGCGGCCTGCAGCGCATCGGCGATGCGCGCGCCCGGGGCGAGGGTCACCAGGCCCGGGGTGTGCACCAAACCGACCACGCTGACCACCACCGGGTGGTCGGGGCCCGGCGGTGGTGCGGCACCCGGACTTGTCGATGACCTCGGGCCGGCCGTCGACACCTTCTCGACCGGTGGCAGCTTGGCCGACATCACCGGCGCCGGCCGGTCGCGCAGCAGCGTGAAGACCGTGACCAGCACCGCCAGCGCCGCCACGATCGCCAGCCCGATGGCGCCGGCGCGTCCGGGGTCGGCGCGCACCCTGGCCACCCAGCCCTGGTCCCGCGACGCGTCGGGAAGCCACCGCGGCAGCAGCGAATTCTGGTCGTCGTCCGGGGTGTCGTCCGTCGACGCCGGCCCGGCGTCCTCGGGACCGGCGTGTGCATCGGTCTCCGGTTCAGCGTTGAGTCGTCGCTGCAGGCGCTCCGCCGGAAGTTCTGTTCGCATGGGCCGACGGTAGGTCCGCGGACCGCCACAACCGCCCCGCTCAACGGCGCCGCGGGACCGATCTGTGGATTAACCCGAGGCTGTGCACGGGGCCCGCGAGGGATGGGTCAAGATGGAAGCGAGCGAACGACCGGCATCGCCAGAAAACAGCTCTGGGCGCTGCGTCGTCACGGTCACCCCGAAACGACAGGAGGCAGCCATGCAACTGGCGCTCACGCCCGAGGAAGCCGCGTTCCGCGACGAACTCCGCACCATCTACACGACCAAGATTCCCGAGGAGCTGCGCGAGCGGGTGCGCCGGGGCTCGGCGGAAGTGAACCACGACGACATCGTCGCCAGCCACAAGATCCTGCACGAGCACGGCTTGGCGGTGCCGAACTGGCCGGTCGAGTGGGGCGGCAAGGACTGGACGCCGACCCAGCATCAGATCTGGGCCGACGAGATGCAGCTGGCGTGCGTTCCGGAGCCGCTGAACTTCAACACCAAGATGGTGGGTCCGGTGATCGCCGAATTCGGTTCGGAGGAGGTCAAACAACGCTTCCTGCCCCCGACGGCCAGCCTCGACATCTGGTGGTGCCAGGGATTCTCCGAGCCCGAGGCGGGATCGGATTTGGCGTCGTTGCGCACCACCGCGGTCCGCGACGGCGACAGCTACGTCGTCAACGGCCAGAAGACCTGGACTACGCTCGGGCAGTACGCGGACTGGATCTTCTGCCTGGTCCGCACCGACCCGCAGGCGCCCAAGCGGCAGGCCGGCATCTCGTTCCTGTTGTTCGACATGAACACGCCGGGCATCACCCTGCGGCCCATCAAGACCATCGACGGCGGCCACGAGATCAACGAGGTCTTCTTCGAGGACGTCCGGGTGCCCGCCAATCAGCTTGTCGGGGAAGAGAATCAGGGCTGGACTTACGCGAAGTACCTGCTGGGCAACGAGCGCACCGGTATCGCCGGTGTGGGGCGGACCAAGGTCCGCCTCGCCGAGGTGAAGAAACATGCGGCGGCCACCGGGGTGCTCAGCGACCCGCTGTTCGCGGCACGACTGGCCGAGGCCGAAAACGAGCTGCTGGCACTGGAACTCACGCAGTCACGGGTGGTCACCGACTCCGCGGACGGTCAGCCCAACCCTGCGTCGTCGGTGCTCAAGCTGCGCGGCAGCCAACTGCAGCAGGCGGCCACCGAACTGCTCGTCGAGGTGGCCGGGGCGGATGCGCTGCCGGCCAACGGCGAAGACATCGCGTCCCCGGACTGGGCGCAACACAGTGCGCCGCACTACCTCAATTACCGCAAGACGTCGATCTACGGCGGCAGTAGCGAGGTGCAGCGCAACATCATCGCGTCGACGATTCTGGGATTGTGAGGCAGCCATGGACTTTCAACTGAGCGACGAGCAAGCCCTGCTCCGCGACACCACCCGCGATCTGTTGTCGCGCACTTATGACCCGGAAAGCCGCAACAAGGTCATCGGCTCCGATCTCGGCTGGAGCCGAGAGGTGTGGAATCAGCTCGCCGACACCGGAATTCTCGGTCTGGGCTTCGAGCCGGACGAGTCCGGCCAGATCGAGATCATGGTGGTGCTGCACGAGGTCGGGCGCCGGCTGGCCCCCGAACCGGTGCTGCACGCCGCTCTGGGTCCCGGTGCGCTGATCGCCGAGCTGGGCAGCGCAGAACAGAAGCAACTGCTCGACGAGGTCGCGGGCGGGCAGCGGCTGCTGGCGTTCGCGCACCTCGAGCCGGGTCAGCGCAAACCGTCCGCCGAGGTGAGCACCAAGGCTGAGCAGCAAGGTGATTCGTGGACGCTGAGCGGCCGGAAGAACCCGGTGCTCGCCGGGGACTGCGCGGACACCTTGGTGGTCAGCGCCGCGCTGCCGAACGGCGGCACCGGCCTGTTCCTGGTCGATGCCGCAGCGGTGACCAGGAACCCGTACCGGACGTTCGATGGACAGCGCGGCGCCCAGATCGACCTGGACTCCGCCGCCGCGGAACCGCTGGGCGAGGCGGTCGACGCGTCGGGCGCCATCCGCGACGCCGTCGTGCGCATCCAGTCGGCGCTGTGCGCCGAGGCGCTGGGGGCGATGGAGGAATCGCTGCGGCTGACCACCGATTACCTCAAGACGCGCAAGCAGTTTGGCGTCACACTCAACAAGTTCCAGGCGCTTACGCAGCGCGCCGCCGATATGTACGTGTCGCTGGAACTGGCCCGCAGCATGACATTGTACGCGGCCATGTCGATCGCCGACGGCAACATCGACCCGGTGATCGCCTCCCGCGCCAAGCTGCAGATCGGCCGCTCGGGCCGGCACATCGCGCAGGAGTCGGTCCAGATGCACGGCGGCATCGGCGTGACAGCGGAATATCCGGTCAGCCACTACGCCGCCCGGCTCACCGCGATCGAAAACACCCTGGGCACTTCGGGTGAGCACCTGCACAACCTGATCGACCACATCGGCGACTACGACCTGGCCAGGCTATAGCCGATGGCCGGCCTGTCCGACAGGGTCGTCGAGTTCCTGTCGGCCGGTACCCGTACCGGGATGCTGGGGTACGTGGCTGCCGACGGCCGGCCGCTGGTGGCCCCGGTGTGGTTCGTCGTCGACAACGGTGAGCTGGTGTTCAACACCGGGCGTGACACCGCGAAAGGCCGTGCGCTGGCTCGGGATTCACGTGTCGCGATCTGTGTCGACGATCCGACCCCGCCCTACTCGTTTGTACAGGTGCAGGGCATTGCGACGACGCAGGACGGTGCAGAGGACCTGCTCGAGATCGCTACCCGGATCGGCGGGCGCTACATGGGAGCAGATCGCGCCGACGAGTTCGGCCGGCGCAACGCCGTTCCCGGTGAGCTGGTGGTGCGAGTTCGGCCGACGAAGGTGAACTCGGCCTTCGATATCGCCGACTGAACCCGCCGAATATCAACTTGATCCGGTCGCCGCGGCAGGTTCCGGGTTCGACTCCGGCGCCGCAACAGATTCCGCCTCGTGGGACTGCGAGTCCGACTCCGATTCCGCGTCGGGCAGCTGATCCGCGAGATACGAGGCGAGGCCGCCGATCGTCGGATAGTCGAATACCGCGGTCGCGTTGATCGTGAACGCGCCGCCGAATTGGCTATGCAACCGGTTGCGCAGTTCGACGGCCATCAGGGAATCCGTGCCCAGGTCCAAGAACCGACTGGTCGCGGCGGGTGGTTGCGCGAGGCGCAGGAATCCCTGCACTTCGCGCTGCAGGAATTCGGTGATGAAACTGGCACGCTGGGCCACCGGTATCTCCTGCAGTTGGCGGAGCAACTCGCTATCGCCGGTAGCCTCCCCGACGGCGCTCGGTAACACGAGGTCGAGAATCGGTGGCCGAGAAGCGCCCAGCAGCTTCGCGGCACGTTGCCAGTTGGCCTTGATGATGGTTGCCTGTCCGGTTCCGTTGGCGACAACCTCAGCGAGTGCGTTGAGGGCGGCCGTCGGTTCCAGCGGAATCAGCCCTTGCGCACCGATATTCGCGCGCGCGGCCTCCGAGGAGGCCATACCTCCCTGGGCCCAGGGACCGAAGTTGACCCCGGTTGCCGTCAAGCCATGCGCCGTTCGTTGCGCGACCAGCCCGTCGAGCAACGCATTGGCCGTCGAGTAGTTGGCCTGGCCCGGGGAACCCAGCAGGCTGGACACCGAGGAGGACACGATGAAGAAGTCGAGATCGTCGTCCTTCGTCAACCGGTCCAAATGGCACGCACCAAACGCCTTGGGAGCCAATGTCGTCCGGAAACGCTCCAGGCTTTGCTGTGACAGCAGCGCGTCGTCGAGCACGCCCGCCAGGTGCGCCACTCCCGCGAGCGGAGGCAACCCCGCGCGGATCCGCGCCAGCAGCTTTTCGACTTGCGCCTCGTCACCGACGTCGGCCGCGAAGGTGTGGATGCGGCACCGGTAGCGCTCGATGATGTCGTCGATCGACCGTTGCGCGTCCGCGTCGGGCGCACGGCGGCTGGTCAGCACGATGTCGCCCGCCCCGAGCTGGGCCAGATAGGCCGCCATATGCAGGCCGATTGCACCGAGTCCACCGGTGATGAGATAGCTCCGATCGCCACGCGGCTGCATTGGGCTCGGCATCTGCAGCACGATCTTGCCGATATGCCGCGCTTGCTGCATGCGGCGAAATGCCGTCTTCGCCTCGGACAGCGGGTAGATCTCGGCGGGCAGCGGCGTCCACTCGCCTGTGGCCAACCCGTCCGAAACCTCGATGAGCAGCCGACGAATGTGCTCGGGTTGTTGCACGCAGGCCCAGTCCAACGCGACGATCTCGTAGGCGATATCGGGACGGGCCGCCGTCATCTGCTCGCGCGTCCAGATGTCTCGCTTGGCGATCTCGACGAATCGGCCGTTTTCGGCGGTAGCCCGTACGGTCGCCTCGATGAACCCCTCGTTGGTCAGGCTGTTGAGCACCACGTCGACGCCGGCGCCGCCGGTGTCGGCGAGGATCTGGTCGGCGAAATCCGTTGTGCGCGAGTCGTAGACATACTCCACACCCAGCTTTCGCAGCGTGGCACGTTTATAGGTGCTGGCCGTGGCGAAGACGATCGCACCGTGTTGTTGGGCCAGCTGGATGGCGGCCAATCCGACACCACCGCTCGCCGCGTGAATGAGCACCCGGTCACCGGGCTTCAGCTCCGCCCAGTCGAACGCGAGCCGGGCCGTCAGCGCCGCGGCGGGAATGGTGGCCGCCGCAACCGCGCTCAGACCGTCGGGTATCGGCGCCAGCAACTGGACCGGCACATTGAACCGGCTGGCGAACGCACCCTGCATGAAGCCATAGACGCGTTCGCCGACCTCGAGTCCGGTGACACCATCACCCAACTGTGTGACGGTGCCGGCGAAGTCGCCGCCGAGCGGGCCGGGATCGCCCGGGTAGAGGCCGAGCACATTGAGCACCTCCCGGAAGTTCAAACCACCGGCCTCAACCCGGACCTGCACACAGCCCTCGGCGGGTGGCGGCGCTTCCTTCTCGATCAGACGCAGGTTGTCGATCGCGCCCCGTTCGGTGGGAGCCAGCACGTAATCGGTTCCACGCGGTACCGCGAGATGACCGCTGCGCGCCCATGGCAGTAACCGGGAGGCCAACAACTTTCCTTGCCGCAGTGCGAGTTCGGGTTCGTCGAGCGTCCCCCTGAGAAGGCCGGCCAGCGACTGCACAGCCTGTTGCGAGCCGTCGCAATCGACGAGCCTGCAACGCAGGGCCGGTTCCTCGTTGATGATGGTGCGCCCGAGGCCCCACAGCGCCGCCTGCACCGGATCGACGGCTTCGCCGGATTCTGTCGCCACGGCCCGTTCGGTGATGATCCACAGCCCATCGGGAAGTTTGGCCGACTCATCGGTCTGCAAGGTGTGCACCACACTGAGCAGATGGGCGATGTCGGTCTCCAGTCGCCGCGCGGAATCAGCGCTCGATTCTTCTGCACTCGGCCCGGAGGCGCGCCAGACGATGCCGGCGAACGGCACGTCGCGCTCTCGCGCCTGTGCCAACAGCTGCCCCAACGACTCCGGATCCGTGTTCCGGTCAACGGAGACGCAGCCGGGCAAATCGGCCGCCAGTTCGTCCAACCCGGCAACCAGCCAGGTGCCGTTCGCGTTTCCGGCGCCCTCGGCACCACCGCTCGGCAGTTGAGGCGGCACCTCGTGCCAGCCGAGGGTATACAGCAGCCGGGTGGCATCGCCGCCGAGTCCACGCAACAGCGCCTCCCGGGGTGCGCGCTTGACCGTGAACTCGCGGATCCCGCCGAGGTGGCGACCATCCCGATCGACGAAATCGATGTCGAAGACCTGGGTTTCGCTGTCGAGGGCGCTGGCACGCCACTTCCCGCGGCAATAGAACCGTCGTGGCATCTTCTCCCGGAGTGAGACCTGCCCGTACCGCAACGGCAGCAAGAGATCGTTGATCCCCTGTTCGGCCGCGAGCAGGGCCGGGAACGCCGGGAAGACGACGCCGGTGCACAGATCGAGCAGCACCGGATGCATCGGCTCGGTTCCGAGGTGCTCGGCGAGTTCCTCGCCGACGGTGACATCGCCGATCGCCTCACCCTCGCCGAACCACAGCGATTTGAGTGACGTCGACCAGGTGGTCCCCCATTCCAGCTCGCTTTCGGCGAAGCTCTCGAACAGCAGCTGGGGACGACTGCGCTCCAGCCGCTCGATCGCTGCGTCGATGGAGTCCGCCGGATCAGTGGCAGGCTCGTCTTCGACACCGGCGACGATGGTGCCGTCGGCGTTCAACGACCATTCGGCATCCGGGACGCCGTAAGGGCGGCTGTCCACCCGGAAGCTCCAGCCCTCGCCCTCCTCCAGCGGATGCAGGCTCAGCTGCACTTCGCGAGAAGCCTTCTCGGGCAAGATGATCGGCTCATAGAAGTAGACGTTTTGCACCCGCCCCGGCGGCCCGACGGCGGCCAGGGCCATCGCCGCGTACGTTGCCCCCGGGACGACGACAGTGCCATAGATGACGTGATCGGCGAGCCACGGCTGCGACTTGACCGACAACCGGCTGGTGTAGACGCAGTCGCCGGAGGCGAGCTCTTTTGCACTGCCCAGCAACCCGGATGCCGCAGCACCCTGACCATCGATGCCGGCGATGCCGGAGGCCTTGGGCCAGAAGCGCCGGTGCTGGAACGGATAGGTGGGAAGTTCGAGCCTGCGGCGAGGCGGACGGTGCGGCGCAGCGAAGTCGGGCCGATGACCGCTGACGTACGCCGCGGCCAGCGCCTCGGCGATTTGTCGCCGGTCGCTGACGCCCTTGCGCAGGGAGACGATCGCGCGCGGCGCGGTCAGATGTTCCGGCCAGACCTGCACCGCGGCCCCGGTCAGCACCGGTTGCGGACCGATCTCCATCAACACCGAGCACCCCAGCGCCGCCGCGGTCCGTACGCTTTCGGCGAACTGCACCGGCTGGCGGGAATGCCGCCGCCAATATTGGGCGTCCAGTGGGGTTTCGGTGGTGAGCACGGCGCCGGTGCGGTTGCAGACCAGCGGCAGCGTCGGCACAGCGAAATCCAAACGCGCTGCGAACGATTCGAATTCACCGAGCACCGGCTCCAGCAGTTCGGAGTGGAAGGCGTGGCTGGTTTCCAGCCAGCTGCAGCGGATCCCGTCACTGCCGCCGCGGGCGACGATCTGTTCCAGATCCGCGCCGGGACCCGACAGCACCGTGTTGGGGCCGTTGTAGGCGGCGACCGACACCCGGGGGAAGTCGCTGGCGATCTCCTCGACGTATTTGGCGTCGGCGAACACCGCTACCATTCGCCCACCATCGGGCAGGCTGCCGAACAGCCGGCCCCGCTCGGCCATCAGCCGTGCTCCCTCCTCGAGGCTGAAAACCCCGGCCACACACGCCGCCGCGTACTGGCCCACGCTGTGTCCCAGCACCACGTCGGGCTCGACGCCACGCGACTGCCACAGCCGGGCCAGGCCCATCTCGACGGCGAACAGCGCGGGCTGCGCAAAGGAGGTGTGTCGCAGCGTTTTTCCGGCTTCGCCTCCGGTTTCCCGGTCGGTCGCGAAGATCACCTCCAGCAATGGACGCGGCAGCATCGCGTTGACCGCGTCCGCGCAGCGTGTCACAGTATCCGCGAAAACCGGTTCGGCGTAGAACAATTCGCGCGCCATCCCCGGGTACTGGCTGCCCTGCCCGGTGAACAACCATGCCGTCGTGGGCCGGTCCGTGCACTCGGCGCGCACCACTCCCGGCCGCATCCGGTTCTCGGCCAAGTCGGCCAGCGCCTCGCGTGCGCTCTGAACCGAGTCCACGACCACCGCGGCCCGATGTTCGAAATGCGAACGCCCCGCCCCGGCCGTGAAGCACACATCGGCGATGTCGGCCTTCGGGTGGGTGTTCAACCATTCCTCGTAGCGCCGCGCCAGTGCCACCAGGGCCTGCGGTGACCGCGCGGACAGCGGCAGCACGTCGGCCGGCTCATCATGAGCGTTCGTCTCCGATGCCGCCGCGAGGTCGCCTGTGGTGTATTCGTCGCCGGTCGCCGACGACGGAGGCGCCTCCTCGATGAGCACGTGTGCGTTCGTTCCGGTGAACCCGAAGGAACTTATGCCGGCACGTCGCGGTCTGCCGTTGGCCTGCCACGGGATCGCTTTGTCCACGACCCGCACCGGCAACGAGTCCCACGGGATATGTGGCGATGGTGTCTCGAAGTGCAGGCTCTGCGGCAGCACTTCGTGCTGCAGCGATAACACGACTTTGATCAGACCGGCGATCCCTGACGCCGACTCGAGGTGGCCGATGTTGGTCTTCACCGACCCGATCAGCAACGGCCGGTCCACCTCACGAGTGGCCCCATAGGCGGCCCCGGCTGCCTGCACCTCGATCGGATCACCCAGCGCGGTGCCCGTTCCGTGCGCCTCGAGGTAGTCGACATCCCCGCCGGCGAGACCGGCGCGAGCCAGCGCCGCGGAGATAAGTCGTTGCTGGGCACCACCGTTGGGCACCGTCAAACCACTGGAAGCGCCGTCTTGATTGATCGCGCTGCCCGGAATGACCGCGCAAACCCGGTCGCCGTCACGCACCGCATCGCTCATCCTTTTGAGCACCAGGATCCCGCAGCCTTCGCTGCGCACATAGCCGTCCGCGGAGGCGTCGAAGGTCTTGCATCGCCCGACGGGGGACAACATCCTGGCGCGCGACGCGGCGATGGTGGACACCGGACTCAGCAAGACGTTCACGCCACCGGCCAACGCCAGATCGCAGTCACCGGAGTGCAATGCCTGGCAGGCCTGATGAACGGCCACCAACGACGAACTGCACGCGGTGTCGACCGCCACCGCCGGCCCTTCCAGCCCGAGCACGAAGGC
This sequence comes from Mycolicibacterium vulneris, assembly GCF_002104765.1. Lineage (GTDB taxonomy): Bacteria > Actinomycetota > Actinomycetes > Mycobacteriales > Mycobacteriaceae > Mycobacterium > Mycobacterium vulneris. Next base: position 57,511 of record NZ_NCXM01000022.1, on the reverse strand, counting down.
AACCCGGCCCGAAATCGCATTGAGCGCGTTGCCCGTGATGAAGTGGGGCTCGATCTTCTCGACCGAGTCGGCGGACAGCAGATGCGAATACTCGTTGGAGCCGACCCCCACGAAGATCCCGCTTCGGCTGCCGCGCAAATCGCCCGGCGAATACCCGGCTCGTTCCAAGCCCTCCCACGCAGTTTCCAGCATCAGCCGTTGCTGCGGATCGATCCAGACAGCCTCGCGCGGGGAGATACCGAAGAATTCCGGATCGAAACCGTCTATTCCGTCGAGGAATCCACCGAAGCGGCTGTAGATCTTGCCCGGAGTGTCGGGATCCGGATCGTAGAACTCGTCGATGTCGTATCGGTCATCCGGGACTTCCCGGATCGCATCGACGCCGCCGGACAACACTTCCCAGAAAGCTTCGGGATCGGGTGCGCCGGGGAAGCGGCACGCCACTGCGACGATCGCGATCGGCTCATCCGTGCGCGTCGTCGCTACCGACGCCGGCCGCGGCCGCGGATCGGCGGATGCCTGCTGGCTGAGCCCGAGCACGTCGCCGAGCAGGTAGTCCGCCACGTCGGACAGGCGTGGGTAGTCCATCGCCAGGGTCGCCGGCAACTCCTTGCCCACCCCTTGCTCCATGCGGCGCCGCAGTTCGACGGCCATCAGCGAATCCATGCCCAGATCGAAGAATCCGGCGTCCGCGCGGATCTCCGCGGCATCGACTCGGGTCACCTCCGCTACTGCGTCACGCAGGTAGTCCGTCACGAGTTTCTTGCGCTGCTGCACCGGAGCGGTAGTGAGCTGCTCGACCAGCTGCGTCCTACCGGATGCCGTTGGCGCGGAGACGAAATCGGGAACTTCACCCGCCAACTCCGCCAGCAACGACCGCTTGCCAGCCTGCTGGTACAGCGGCAGGAAACGGGACCAGTCGATCCGGGCCACGACCCCTTGTGCAACGCCCTGCGCAGCAGAAGCCGCGATGACATCGGCCATGCCCGCCAGCGCATCGGCAGGTGACAATGTCCGGACCCCGCGTTCAGCCAGTCGCGCCCGGGCCTCCTCGTCGGCCATACCCGCCGACCAGGGACCGAAGTTGACGCTGATCCCAGCCACGCCCTGCTCGCGCAGCCGCCAGGCCAACCCGTCGAGGAAGGCGTTGGCCGCGCCGTAGGCCGTCTGGCCGAGTCCGCCCCACACCGAAGCGATCGAAGAAGTGCTGAGGAAGAAGTCCAGCTGCAGGTCGGCGGCTGCCTCGCTCAAATGCCAAGCCCCCCAGACCTTCCCAGCGAACACTCGATCTACCTCAGCGTCGTCCAGGGCGCGCAGCGGAGTGGTACCGATCTCGCCCGCCGCATGGACGATGCCTGCCACCGGCGGCAGTTCGGCCCGCACCGTGCCTAACAGGCGCGCGACGTCGTGGGCGTCGGCCACATCGGCGGTGACAACCCGAACCTCGCATCCGTGCTGTTCGCGCAGGGCATCGATGCGCTGTTGGGCGGTCTCGCTGGGCGAGCGCCGGCCGGTCAGCACCAGGTGCCGGGCGCCGTGTGCTGCCAGGTACCCGGCGATTTCCAGTCCGACCGAACCAAGGCCACCGGTCACCAAATACGTTGCATCACCACGCAATGTCAGTGGTGCTGCGGCAGGCTGCCCGATTCGCCGGACCAGCCGGGGAACATAGACGTCATGACCACGCAGCGCGATCTGGTCTTCGCTGACCGCCGAGTCGCGCGATGTCGCCGCCACCTTGATCAACCGCGACCATTCGTCGTCATTACCTTCAGCGAGGTCCGCCAGCCCGCCCCACAATTGCGGATGCTCCAGCGAGGCGGCGCGACCGAATCCCCATAGGCAACTCTGATCCGGGAATACGGTGTCGGCGTCGACGACTCGTTGCGCGCCACGGGTGACCATCCAAATGGGTTGGCGCAGTTCGGCGGCGGCCGCGGCACGGAAGAGTCGCCGCGTTCCGGCCAGTACCCGGTGTTGCATCCGCAGCAGCGACCGCATCGATGGTGCGGTGCCGGAATCCAGGGCCGCGGCATGCACGATGCGTAGCGGCGCATCGTGTGCCGCCGCAGCGCGCAATACGATCTCGAGCCGTTCCTCGTCCGCGTCGGTCGCGGGCAACGCCAGAATCCGAGACTGCTGCCCGCGCGCGGTGAGCGTGTCGACCAAAGGCTGGACGACATCGTCATCGCCGACGACAAGCCAGGTGGATCCCTCGCCGGCTTCCGCGTCGGAAAGCGGCGCCGTGGACTTCTCCCAGCGAATTTCGTAACGATCGTCCGAGATGGACTGGCCCTTACGCTGTTGATTGTGTTGCGCGGCAAGCTTTGTCAGAACATTTAGGGTGTTTTGATCACCGCTCGCACCATCGAGTAGCGCTGCGAGCTCCGCGATCCGGTCGTCCTCGAGAAGGCGGACGGCGTCGGTACGCGAGAAGGCGGTCTGGCGGGCAGTGGGCCGGACCCGCTTGTCGCGGAACCAGTACTGGCGATGCTGGAACGGGTAGGTCGGCAGGTCGAGCTTTCGCGCTGGTTCCTGCCGCACAGCACCGAATTTGGGCAAGTGGCCCAGAACGTAGGCATCGGCAAGGGCTTCGGTGATCTGGCGATGGTCGGCGGTGTTTCGACGCATGGACGCGATCGCCCGCGGTGCAGTGGCCGGGTCAGGCCATGCGCGCAGGGCTGCGGCGGTGAGAACCGGTTGCGGGCCCACCTCCAACAACACTTTGCAATTCAGGTCGGCAAGAGTCCGTACGCTCTTGGCGAATTCGACTGGTTGGCGGGCGTGGCGACGCCAATAGGAGCCGTCTAATTTCACGCTTCTGCCGAGCGCGGCACCGGTACGGTTGCACACCAGAAGCCGTTGTGGCGAGCTGAAATTGAACCGGTTCGCGTACGACTCGAACTCGTCGAGGATCGGATCCAGCAGCGACGAGTGGAACGCATGGCTGGTGTCCAGCCAGTCACACCGGACACCGTCGGCGGTCAACCTGGCCACCGCCTGCTCGAGATCCTGCGCGGGCCCAGACAATACGGTGTTAGCGCCGTTGTAGGCGGCGACCGACAGGCTCGGGAGCTCGTCAGTCAGGGCCTCGACGCGCTCGACGGTGGTGAACACCGCGACCATCCGACCACCCGCAGGCAAACTGCCGAAAAGACGGCCGCGCTCGGCCATCAGCAGCGCGCCGTCCTCGAGGCTGAACACACCCGCGACGCAGGCCGCCGAATACTGGCCGACGCTGTGGCCCAGCACCACGTCGGGTTCGAAGCCCCACGACTGCCAGAGGCGGGCCAGGCCCATCTCCACCGCGAACAACGCGGGCTGGGCAAAGGTGGTCTGACACAACGTCTCTTCGCTGTCTGGACCATCCACATCGAAAATTACTTCCAGCAAAGGCTTTTCGAGAACGTCGGCAACAACTGCAGCGCAGCGGGTCAGTGTCTCCGCGAACACCGGCTCGGTGTCGAACAGCTCCCTGGCCATGCCGGCGTACTGGCTGCCTTGACCGGTGAACAGCCACGCAGTCTTCGGTGTGTCATCGGATACACCCCGAATCAAACCGGGTGCCGGGCGGTCGTCGGCGAGCGCGCCGAGCAACTCACTGGCAGATTCTCTCGAATTCACCACCAACGCTGCCCGGTGCTCCAAGTGCGCTCGCCCCACCCCGGTGGTAAAGCGCAAATCGGCAAGGGTGGCTTCGGGGTTCGCGCTCAACCAACTTCGGTATCGATCGGCGATCTGCACGAGCGCGGCGGGTGTCCGCGCCGACAGCGGAAGGATGCTGAACCGTCGGTCTTCGGCCGGGTCGGCGGAAATCGGGGTTGCAGCAATCTGAACCAGTTCCTCGGGCGCTTCCTCGAGGATGACGTGCGCGTTGGTCCCGGCGAACCCGAACGAACTGACTCCCGCGATACGCGGCCGACCGTTCCGTTCCCAGGCAGTCGCTTCTTGGACGACCTGCACCGGAAGGCGGTCCCACGGAATGTGTGGAGACGGATTGCGAAAGTGTAGGTGCTGCGGCAGTAATCCGTGTTCGAGCGAGAGAATGACCTTGATGACGCCCGCGATCCCTGCGGCCGCTTCCAGGTGCCCGATGTTGGTCTTCACCGAGCCGATCAACAGCGGCCGGCTTGCCTCGCGCCCGGCGCCGAGCACCGCGCCCGCGGCCTGGGCCTCGATCGGATCACCCAGCGACGTCCCGGTCCCATGTGCCTCCAGGTATCCGACGTCCCCGGGTGCGATGCCGGCGCGCTGCAGCGCCTCGGCGATAACGCGTTGCTGGGCAATGCCGTTCGGCACGGTCAAACCGCCCGATGCGCCGTCCTGGTTGATTGCGCTGCCCCGGATCACGGCCCGAATCCGGTCACCGTCACGGATCGCGTCTTCAAGCCGCTTCACGACAATGACGCCACAACCTTCGCCACGCACGTAGCCATCCGCGGCGGCATCGAAAGTTTTGCACCGGCCGTCGGGCGCGAGCATGTGCGCGTGGGAGAAGGTGATCATGGTCGCGGGGGTGAGCAGGACATTTGCGCCGCCGGCCAGCGCAAGGTCGCATTCCCCCAAGCGCAGCGCTTGGCATGCCTGATGGATCGCCACCAACGACGAGCTGCAGGCCGTGTCGACGGCGACCGCCGGACCCTGCAGTCCCAACCGATAGCTGATCCGGCCCGCTGCCGCGGCAGACGACGTCCCGATCGCCATGTAGGCCTCGATCTCGGCGTAAGTCAGCTCGTCGGAAGCCATTCCAAGGTAGTCATGGGTGGACATCCCGACGAACACACCAGTGTTGGTGTTCGCCAACGCCGTTGGCGCGGTGCCCGAATGTTCCACCGCCCGCCACGCCGTCTCCAGCAAGATCCGATGCTGCGGGTCCATCAACCTGACCTCGCGCGCCGACATGCCGAAAAACGGCGCGTCGAAACCCGTTACGTCATCGACGAAACCCGCCCGACGGGTCACAACCTTCCCGGGCGCATCGGGATCCGGGTCGAAGAATTCATCGGCGTCCCAACGGTCCTGGGGCACCTCCGATATCGCATCCCGACCATCCCGCAGCAGCTGCCAGAATTCGTCGGTGTCCGAGGCGCCGGGAAAGCGCGCCGCGTATCCGACGATCGCAAAACCGGATGCGGGCTCGATGAGACCTTCGGCGGTTGACATGTGGTTGTCCTCTCCGTTTCGGCTCGCGAGGATTCCGTCGCCGTGCACCTTTCAGCGCCACGGCCGTGGTGTCCGTACCAGATCTTGGGCCGCTCACTGCACACCCCGGAGCAGACAGCGTGCGGAAGTTTGCTGGTGCACTGCCTCCAGCAACCGTCGTCAGCTCAAATCACTTCACCACCAAACCAGCCCGTGTTCGGAGAGTACCCCGACCCGCCGTGCCGCAGATATCTTCAAGCGCCGCACTCAAATTCGCGCTTCCCGCAAATCATCGACCGCAGGAAGGCTTCAGGTATAGGCGACGACAATACACCCGGCAGAATGGGCGGGCGGACCCTGCCGCTGCGGCAGCGACAAGGCACCTCCTCGACCTGCATGCACGTCGATCGCCCCATCGCACGCGATCGACTCCCACAGTCACGCGGGATCTCATGTCCCGCAACGTGGTCCACCAGTCCAGATACATCAGGGCATGCGATGACTTGCCTGCTCTCAACGGGCCTTGATCCGACATTGCAACGCACGGCCCATCTCGACACTCCTAGCAAGATCAAATGCTCCCGCCGGCTCAGCCGTCGCTGACCGGCCGACAAAGGCGTGCGGCGGCGAAACAATCAGGTCCGTCAATCAATGTACGCATGGCGGTCCGATTGTGCACGCGTATAACAGTCAAACGAGTATGGCGCTTCTCTGCGGCGTGTTGCACAAGTATCGTCAGGTGATCGCGCGAGTATCGTCAACTGTCGGCGCCGGCCTGCGTCCGGCGCGGGGCCGTTCCATCCTGACCACCGCCTGCCGTGTCGGTGGGTTGTCGCACGCGCATCCGCGCACCTCGCTTCGGTCACTCCGGACAGGGTTATCTTGGTGCCGCGACCGGCAGGGCCGAACCGCGGCCGTCGAGACCGAGGAGACTAGATTGCGCATCGGGAAAATTACGATCGGCTCGCTCGGTGATTGGACCCCGGCCCCTGGGTCGGTCATCTCCTGGCACCCGACGGCCGCGGCCGCCGAGAAGGCGCAACAGGCGCCGGCCAGTTCGGTACCGGTCAGCTACATGCAGGGCCAGCATCTTCGTAATTTTCACGAGCGAACGTCCGCGGGGCTCGACTTTTCCCGGCAAATCATCGCGACCTGTGACGTACCCGGCCAATGCGATATTTCCGCCATGAACCATGCCGTCAACGCATACCTGCGCCGGCATGACACGTTCCGCAGTTGGTTCGACCACACCGGCGACGGAGAGTTCATCAGGCACACCATCAGCGACCCCGCTGATATTGAATTCGCCCCGATCGATCACGGCGAAATGACAGGTGACGAAATGCGCGCTCATGTGGTGGCGATACCGAATCCGCTGGAGTGGGGCTGCTTCACCTTCGGGATTGTCCAGAGCGATGATCACTTTACTTTCTTTGCCGCTATGGATCATGTCCACGGGGACGCGACGCTGATCGGCACAACGATGCTCGAGGCCAACGGAATGTATGCGGCGGCGAGCGCAGGCGGTGAACCCCTCGAGCTTCCCGATGCCGGCAGCTTTGACGATTTCTGCGCGGGGGAGCGTCGGTACACGTCGACGTTAACCGTGGATTCGCCTGAGGTACGCACGTGGATTGACTTCGCCGAGAACAACAATGGCAGTTTTCCTGAATTTCCGCTGCCATTGGGCAACCCGTCGGGGGCGACTGCCAGCGACATGGTCTCCGAACTCCTGATGGACGCAGAACAGACGGAGCGATTCGAATCGGCTTGCACCGCGGTCGGCGCGCGTTTCATCGGTGGCCTGTTCGCGTGCATCGCCCAGGTCGAGCACGAATTCACCGGTGCGCCAACGTATTACGGCCTAACTCCGAGGGATACACGCAGGACTACAGATAATTTCATGACGCAGGGTTGGTTTACCGGCTTGGTCCCGATCGCCGTGCCGATAGCCGCAGCCACTTTCGCCGAGGCCGCCTGGGCGGCGCAGACTTCTTTCGATTCAGGTCAGCACCTGGCGAAGGTGCCGTATTACCGCGTATTGGAATTAGCGCCGTGGCTGAAGTGGCCGCAGCCAAACTTTCCGGTATCGAACTTTTTCCATGGTGGCGCCGCTCCCCTAAATGCCGTGCTCGCGGCAGCTGACCTCGGCTATGCGAACAACATAGGAATCTACTCGGACGGCCGGTATTCGTACCAGCTGACCATCTACCTATTTCGGTACGGGGAAGGCACGGCAATGGCGATGATGTTCCCCGATGATCCGATCGCTCAGAAATCGGTTGCCCGCTATTTGGAAGCGATGCGGTCCGTGTGCGGGCGGGTCGCCGACACCGGGCATTGGGGACGCGTTGGGTAGCGTGGAGTAGTTCGATGACTCGCGGGAAATTGCGCGGTTTGACCACAGCGTCGGCGGGTGCCGCCGCAGAACGCAAACAACTGCGGCGGCCGGGATGAGGCCGATATGCGACGAATAGCCGCTTTTGTGGTGCGGTGGCCCTGGGTCGTTATAGGGGCCTGGGCCGCTTTAGCGGTCGCCCTGCCACTGACATTCCCATCCCTCAACGAGATGGCCCAAAAGCATCCGCTCGCTATCTTGCCGAGCAATGCGCCGTCCAGTATCACCGCCCGAAAGATGACCGAGGCGTTCCACGAGTCGGGCTCCGACGACCTCCTACTGGTGGCCCTGACCGATGAGAAGGGCCTCGGCCCCGCCGACGAAGCCACTTACCGCAAATTGGTGACCGCGCTGCGCCAGGACACGCGAGATGTCGTGATGTTGCAGGATTTCGTCAGCGCGCCGCCCCTGCGTTCGGTCGTGACCAGCAAGGACCACAAGGCTTGGGTGTTCCCGGTCGGCGTTGCGGGCGAGCTGGGCACCCCGCAGTCTTACGCTGCCTTCAACCGGATCAGCGACATCGTCAAACGAACGCTGGAGAACAATCCGACCGGAACGCCCCTGGCGGTGAACCTCACCGGCCCCGCGGCGACCGTCGCCGACCTCACCGTCGCGGGCGATCGGGATCGGCTCCCGATCGAGCTGGCGATCGCCATTCTGGTGCTCATCGTCCTGATATTCGTTTACCGCAGCGCGGTCACAATGCTGCTGCCGTTGATCACTATCGGGTTGTCCCTGATGATCGCGGAGGCGGCGGTGGCGGGCTACTCGCAATTCACCGGCTCGGGGGTCTCTAACCAGTCCATCGTGTTCCTGAGCGCGATCATGGCTGGCGCCGGGACCGATTACGCCGTCTTTCTCATCAGTCGCTATCACGACTATCTGCGGTCGGGAGACGATTTCGATCAGGCGATGAAGAAGGCGCTGATCTCGATCGGGAAGGTGATCACTGCGTCCGCCAGCACCGTGGGAATCACCTTTCTCCTCATCAGCTTCGCCCGGATGGGCGTGTTCAAAACGGTCGGGATCTCCTCGGCAATCGGGATCGGCGTCGCATTCCTGGCCGCAGTGACGCTGTTGCCGGCAATCATGGTGCTCGCCGGACCACGCGGTTGGATCAAGCCCCGGCGTGAACTGACCGCGCGGTTCTGGCGGCGTTCCGGGATACGCATTGTGCGCCGGCCGAGGGCACATCTGGTTGCCAGCGTGCTTGTGCTGATCATCTTGGCCAGCTGCGCGGGCTTGGTGCGCTACAACTACGACGACCGCAAGGCCCTGCGGGCGTCTGCTCCGAGCTCCATCGGATACGCGGCGCTGGATCGCCATTTCCCCGTGAATCAATCCATTCCGGAATACATCCTGGTCCAGTCGCCGCATGACCTTCGCACGCCGCAGGCCCTTGCGGACTTGGAACAGATGGCGGATCGCGTCAGCCAACTGCCGAATGTCGGTGCCGTCAGCGGCATCACCCGCCCCACCGGGAATGTGCCGGAACAATTCAGAGCCACCTATCAGGCAGGCGCAATCGGCAGCCTGCTGGCCGGCGGGTCCAGGATGATCAACGACCAGACCAATGACCTCAACCGCCTGACCGAAGGGGCCGGCACGCTGGCCGACAACCTTGGCGATGTCCGCGGCCAGGTCAACCAGCTCGCTGCGAGCGTGCGCGAACTGGAGACTGCCTTCTCATCGACGAAGAACCAGTACAGCGGCAACGCGCTGGTCGAAGAGGTCGACATCGCAGCCCGACTCGTCGACCACGTCAACTCGCTCAGCAATGCGATGGGTTGGAACTTCTCGGCCGCCAAGAACATGTTCGCGTGGATAGGCCCGGTCTTGACGGCGCTGCAAGGCAACCCGGTCTGCGATGCCGACTCGTCGTGTAGCGCCACCCGCGGGACGTTCGAGCAGCTGGTGGGCGCGCGCGATCAAGCAGACCTCGACGCCATCAATGACTTGTCCCACCAACTGCAGGAGTACCCGGACAAGCGGGCCCTGAAAGCGTCGACAGACCGCCTGCGCAGCGCGTTCGCGAAGCTCAGCGACGTGCTGCATTCCATGGGGATGGACAAACCCGGCGGCCTGCAGGCCAACCTCAACACCCTGCAAAGTGGCGCAGACCAGCTCGCCGGTGGGAGCCGGCAGGTGGCCGACGCGGTGGCTCAACTCATCGACAAGGTCAAGCAGCTGGGCGCGGGGCTCAGCGAGTCAGCCGCGTTTTTGCTGTCGCTGAAACGTGACGCGGCGCGTCCGGCAATGGCGGGGTTCAATATCCCGTCCCAGCTTCTGCACCTACCGGAGTTCCAGCAGGCGGCCAAGGTGTTCATTTCACAAGACGGCCGCTCGGTGCGGTACTTGGTCCAAACCAAACTCAATCCCTTCAGCACCGAAGCCATGGATCAGGTCAATGCCATCACCGCGACCGCCCGGGGAGCCCAACCCAATACCGCGTTGGCGGACGCCACCGTATCGATGGCGGGGTACACCGCAGGCCTGAAGGACACGCGGGACTATTACCAACACGACATCCGGTTTATCATCGCGGTAACCCTGCTCGTCGTGCTGCTGACGTTGATCGCGCTGCTACGCGCGATCGTCGCGCCGCTGTATCTGGTTGCCACCGTGGTTATTTCGTATCTATCGGCGGTGGGGATCGGCGGTCTGGGGTTTCAATTCCTACTCGGTCAGCACTTGCATTGGAGCGTGCCGCCGCTGGCATTCGTGGTGCTGGTCGCGGTGGGAGCCGACTACAACATGCTGCTTGTCTCGCGAATGCGTGACGAGTCTCCGCACAGCATGCGTTACGGCATCATCCGCACCCTGAGTTCGACAGGCGGCGTGATCACTGCGGCGGGTCTGATCTTCGCCGCGTCGATGTGCGGTCTCCTGTTCTCCAGCATCGGCACCGTGATTCAAGGCGGTTTCGTGATCGGCGTGGGAATTCTGCTGGATACCTTCTTGGTGCGCACCATCACGGTTCCCGCCATCGCTGCGCTGGCGGGGCGGGCGAACTGGTGGCCGTCACGAATGAGCGTAGGGCGATCCTTGCGGCGGCGGCCGCCGTCGCAAGCGGCGGTCGGACGCGCCGAACCAGAGCCCAGTTAGCACGCACCCATGATGTATGTGAGACTAGAGAAGCCGAAGGGTCAGGAGTAGGGATGAAGAAACTACTCGCAGGAGTTGCGGCGCTGTTAACTGTAAGTGGCGCAGGGCATTTCGGCATCGGTACTGCAAAGGCCGACACGCCGATCGGCGGCCCGCCCACCCCCGGGGCGCCGGGCGACCAGACCGCCTACGCCCTTGGCGGCGCTCATGTGCTGGGCATCCCCTACGACCAGTACATCCGTATGGAGGGCGCGGAGTGGTTCCCGGGCCAGCAGCGCCAAATCGTTCGCTACCCCGCTGGTCAGGTGCAGGGGCATGTCTTGGAGCGACTCTTCCCGGGGATCGGCAAGATCGATGAATCCTTCCCGGGCCTGGGGATCGACGGCCCCAGCGTGGGCGAGTCTGTCGACGAGGGCATCAACAACCTCGACGCGGCGATCCGCACCACCGGTCGCCCCGGCACGGCGATCGGCTTGTCCGAGGGCGGGTTCGTTGTCGACGGCGAGCAGGCCCGACTGGCCAATGATCCGACCGCTCCCCCACCCGAGACGCTGAACTTCGCAACATTCGGCGACCCGATCGGGCAGCACGCCTTCGGCCAGAGTTTCCTGAGCGCCATGTTCCCGGTCGGCAGCGTTGTTCCAGCGCTCGACTACCGCATGCCACCGCCGTACGAGAGCCAGTACGACACCGACAAGTTCGTGGCAGCGTACGACTCGATTGCGGACTTCCCTGACCGGCCGGACAACTTGTTCGCTCTCGCCAACACGCTGCTGGGTCTCGCCACGGGTCACACCGCGGTGGCCTTCACGAACCCGAGCATGGTGCCGCCGCAGAACATCAGAACCACGGTTAACTCCCGGGGCGCCAAAATCACCACGATCATGGTCCCCGAAAAGCACCTTCCGCTGGTCATGCCGCTGGCCTACATCGGGATCCCGGAGGACACGCTGAACAAACTCGACGCGATCCTGACTCCCCGGGTGAACGCGGGCTATTCACGAAACGACGACCCGGCGACCGCTCCCGTGCAGGTGGACCCCGTGCACGGCTTCGACCCAGCGGCCGTCACGGCGCCGGCCAACCAGGCGACATTCGGCGGCGGCGCTGACCCGTTCTCGCAGATCCTCAGCGGTGCGATGTCCGTGTTGTCGCACAGCGCAGGCGAAGCCGACCACTGAACCCGAGCCGCAAATCGACTATCAGTACGGACGTGATGTGACGCCTATGTCCCAGTCTTCTATTCTCTCGATGCTGCATGGCCGTGCCAGCTTGCGGCCCAACGACATAGCGTTCACGTTCACCAATTACGACGACGACTGGGCGGGTGTTCCCGAGAGTCTGACGTGGTCGCAGTTGTCGCGCCGGACACTGAACTTGGCACGCGAACTTCACCTGCACGGGTCCGTCGGAGACAGGGCGGTGATCCTGGCTCCCCAGAGCCTCGACTACATCGTGGCCTTCTTGGGATCCATGCAGGCTGGTCTCATCGCAGTGCCGCTTCCATTGCCGCATCGAGGCTCGAGTCATGAGCGGGTGAGCGGGGTCCTCGCCGACACGTCGCCCTCGGTTGTTCTCACAACGTCCGCCGTCGCGGAAGACATCACCGAATACGTCGATAAAGCACGCCTGGACGCGGCTCCCAAGATCGTCGAAATCGATTCGCTGAACCTCAACGTCGATGGCGGAACAAGCGTTCGGACGGCCGATGTGCCCAGCACGGCGTATTTGCAGTACAGCTCAGGCTCAACACGGCAGCCAACCGGCGTCATGATCTCGCACCGCAACCTCCGGGTGAATTTCGAGCAGTTGATGCGTGGCTTCTTCGCGGACTCTAAGGTCAAAGCCCCACCAGATCTCACGATCGTCTCGTGGTTGCCCTTTTACCACGACATGGGTTTGGTGCTGGGGGTCTGCGCCCCGATCCTGGGCGGCTATCGCGGCGAGCTGAGCAGTCCGATCTCGTTTCTGGAAAGGCCGGCCAGATGGATGCGATCGTTGGCCGGCAGTCCTCATGCCTGGTCGGCGGCGCCGAATTTCGCCTTTGACTTGGCCGCCCGCAAAACCACCGACAACGACCTGGCCGGGCTCGATCTGTCCGGCGTGCTGGGCATCATCAGCGGTGCCGAACGCGTCGAGCCCGCCACGTTGCAGCGTTTCGTCGACAGGTTTGCGCACTTCAACTTTCACGACCATATGGTGCGTCCGTCATATGGTTTGGCGGAGGGAACCGTCTTCGCGGCGGCCGGCACCTGGAGCGATGCATCGGGCGCGGTTCATTTCGATGTCGGGGAGCTGTCCGCCGGCCGCGCTCAGCAATGTGCGGCCGGGACGGGCACCGCGCTGGTCAAATACAAAGTGCCGCACTCACCGACGCTGCGGATCGTCGACTGCGACACGTACCGAGAGTGCCCGCAGGGCTCGATCGGCGAGATCTGGCTGCATGGCGACAACGTGGCCGACGGCTACTGGCGCAAACCTCCGGAGGAGCAGCGTTGCTTCGGCGCAACACTCGTCGACCCGTCGCCGGGCACGCCCGAAGGGCCCTGGCTGAGAACCGGAGACCAAGGCTTCAGCTTCGACGGCGAGCTGTTCATTGTCGGCCGCATCAAGGATCTGCTGATCATCCAGGGGCGTAACCATTATCCCGAGGACATCGAGGCGACGATCCAAGAGATCACCCGCGGCCGGGTCGCGGCGATATCGGTTCCGCTGAACAGTACCGAGAAGTTGGTCACCATCATCGAGGTCAAAGAGCGAGGCGACTCCAACGAAGAGGCGATGCACCGCTTCACCCGCGTCAAACGCGATGTCACCTCCGCGATAGCCAATGCGCACGGCTTGAACGTCGGGGACCTCGTCCTGGTGCCACCCGGATCCATCCCCACCACGACGAGCGGCAAGATCCGCCGCGCCGCCTGTATCGAGCAGTACCAACAGAAGCAGTTCGTCCGGCTGGACGCCTGAACCGGCCAGTGGCGGGCATGCAGCCGTATCAATGTTGATCACTGTCCTGGTGATGGCCGTTGCCGTCAGTGTCGAACCATTCCGCATCGGTATGACGGTGCTCATGCTGAACAGGCCCAGACCGGTGCTGCAATTGCTCGCATTCTTATCTGGCGGTTTCGCGATGGGAATGACGGTGGGCCTGGTGGTCCTGTTCCTGCTTCGCCGCGGACTGATGGGGTCCAGCTACTTCACAGTGCCGAGGATTCAGATCCTGATCGGGTTGCTGGCGCTGGTGGTCGCGGTGGCAGTGGCCGTGGACATCCCCGGACGAATGGGCTCGCGCCCGGCAAGGTTGGCGATGCCGGGCCACCGATTTCTGAGGGGGCATTCGCTGCCGGTCGCGGGAATCGCCGGTCTCAGCATCGCATTGCCGTCGGTCGATTACCTTGCCGCGCTGGCGGTCATATTGGCCTCCGGCGCGGCGGCCATGACGCAGGTCGCAGTCCTGTTGATGTTCAACATCGTGGCGTTCGCGCTCGTGGAGCTTCCGCTGCTGGCCTATCTACTGGCACCCGAGGCGACCGCCTCGTCGATGAAAGCGTTGCACAACTGGATTCGATCGCGCCGGCGCCGCGAAGTCGCGCTTTTGCTTGCCGCGGCCGGTTGTTTGTTCCTCGCGGCCGGAACGGCCGGGCTTTGACTCCTGGCTCGCGCGCACGTGGGCCGGGTCGAACATAATGAGTCGATCGCACGGCAAAGGAGCCCGCATGAAAACGACCAGTCCATCCCGTCCGCTGCGGGTGATCCAGTGGACGACCGGCAACATCGGTCGTCGTTCGCTGCACGCCATCATCGGGCGGCCCGACCTCGAGCTGGCCGGGGTATATGCGCACGGCGCGGACAAGGTGGGCGTCGACGCCGCCGACCTGGCGGGCTGGCCCGAGCCCACCGGGGTGCAGGCGACGAACGACATCGACGCGCTGTTGGCTCTGGGCGCCGACGCTTGTTGCTATAACCCTGTGTGGCCCAACGTCGATGAGTTGGTGCGGCTGCTGGAATCGGGAGTCAACGTGTGCACCAGCGCGGCGTGGATCACCGGCGGCAAGCAGACACCGCAGGACCGCAAGCGCATCGAGGACGCCTGTCAGAAGGGCAATTCGACGATCTTCGGCAGCGGCGCCCACCCGGGCATGACGAACATGGTGGGCATGGTGCTGTCGGCCTCGTGCGAGCGCGTCGACGAGATCCGGATCACCGAGTCGGTGGACTGCTCGACCTACGAATCGGCGGAAACCCAGACGGCCATGGGGTTTTCGCAAGATCCCGACACCCCCGGCCTGGCCGAGAACGTCCGGCGGGAAAGCGAGGTCTTCGCCGAATCGGCCGCAATGATGGCCGACGCGATCGGGGCGAAGCTGGACAAGATGACCTTCGACGTCACCTTCACCGCGGCCACCGACGACTCCGATCTGGGCTTCATGAAAATTCCCGCCGGAACGGTCGGCAGCGTCTACGGCTACCACCGCGGCTGGGTCGGTGATCGCAACGTCGTCAGCGTCGGGTTCAACTGGACCATGGGCAGTCACGTCGTCCCGCCCAAGCCGCTGGAGCACGGGCACGTCATTCAGGTGTTCGGACTGCCCAACATGCGGACCGTGTTGCACTGCCTGCCGCCCAAGGACTGGACAGAGCCCGGATTCATGGGGCTGGGGATGATCTACACCGCGATGCCGGTTACCAATGCCGTCCCGGCGGTGGTGGCCGCCGAGCCCGGAATCGTGACGCTGGCGGATTTGCCGCCGGTCACCGGTCGGCTGGCCTACTAGCGGGAATGCCGTTGGCCACAAGTGGCGGCCCCGGGAGGAACGCTTGCGTGCACTAAGGTTAGTATCCCTAACTGAGCAAATGTTCCGTTGACAGTGGTGTCGTCGGCGACGGGTTGGTGAGCTTTGCGGAAGGCGGTCCAGGTGGTGGCTAGTCCAGACTCGGGTACCCGCCCCGGCCTTCTCAGCCGCGTGCTGAGACGAGCGTGGATTCCGCTGGTGCTGGTGGTCGTTTTGGCGCTGTCGGCACTCATCGTGTCGCGGCTGCACCGGATCTTCGGCTCAGAAGATCTGAACGCAAACGCCGGCAAGGGGATCGAAATCGTGCAGTTCAACCCGAAGGTCGTCGTCTACGAAATCTCCGGCAACCCGGGTACGACCGCGAACATCAACTACTGGGACGAAAACGCGAACACGCACCAGGTCAACAACGCCCCACTGCCCTGGACGACCACGATCTCGACCACGCTGCCCTCGGTCAGCGCCAACATCATGGCCCAGAGCGACGGCAGCACGATCAGCTGCAAGATCACCGTGGACGGCGTCGTCCGCGACAACC
The DNA here is from genome assembly GCF_002104765.1 of Mycolicibacterium vulneris. Taxonomy (GTDB): domain Bacteria; phylum Actinomycetota; class Actinomycetes; order Mycobacteriales; family Mycobacteriaceae; genus Mycobacterium; species Mycobacterium vulneris. The sequence goes on along the minus strand of NZ_NCXM01000022.1, from coordinate 41,535 downwards.
AGAACTCCAACGGCCATAACGCCCAGACCTTCTGCCTGGTGAAGTCCGCATGAGCGACACGAGCAACAAGACCGAGCGCGACCTGAGCGCCGCCGACACCGGCCCGATCACAACGGGGCGCCTGTCCAAGGCCGAGCGGGGCCACCGGCCCTACCTTCCCCATGCGATCCGCATCTTCGCGATACCGATCATTTTGGGCTGGGTGGCCGTCACCGTGTTGGTGAACGTCATCGTTCCCACGCTGGAAAAGGTCGGCGAGGCGCACTCGGCGCCGATGACACCGCTGGACGCACCGTCGATGAAAGCGATGATGCGCCTGGGCCACAACTTCCGGGAGTTCGACTCCAACAGCACCGTCATGATCGTGCTGGAGGGTCAGCACCCGCTCGGCCCGGACGCGCATCAGTACTACGACAAGCTGATTCGGCAACTCCGCCAGGACCCCAAGCACATTCAGCACATCCAGGACTTCTGGGGCGACCGGCTCACCGCCGCGGGCGCTCAGAGCGCCGACGCGAAGGCCGCCTATGTTCAGGTGAACCTCGCCGGTAACCAGGGCACGACGCAGGCCAACGAATCCGTGGACGCCGTTCGCAAGGTGATCGGCGAGAACAAGGCGCCACCCGGCGTGAAGGCCTACGTCACCGGTCCCGCAGCACTGTCCGATGACATGCATATCATCGGTAACGCCAGCCTGGCCAAGATCACGCTGTTCACCCTGGGTGCCATCGCGATCATGTTGCTGCTGGTCTACCGCTCCATCGTCACGACGCTCGTGCAGCTGTTCATGACGTTTGTCGCGCTGGCCTGTTCGCGCGGAGTCGTCGCGGTTCTCGCATACCACAACGCGTTTGGACTCACCACCTTCGCCGCCAACATCCTGACCATGCTGGCGATCGCCGCGGGAACGGACTACGGCATCTTCCTGGTCGGCCGCTATCAGGAGGCGTTGGCCGCCGGCGAGGATCGAGAAACCGCGTACTACACCACGTTCAAGGGCGTCGCCCCCGTCGTCTTGGGATCGGGCCTGACGATCGCGGGAGCGACCTACTGCCTGAGCTTTTCGCGGCTGCCGTGGTTCAACACCATGGGCGCGCCCGTGGCGATCGGCATGCTGGTCGTGGTGCTGGCCGGAATCACGCTGGGCCCCGCGGTCGTGTTCATCGGCAGCCGATTCCACCTCTTCGAGAAGCAGGCCAGGCGTGGTCGGCTCTGGCGCCGCGTGGGTACCGCCGTAGTGCGTTGGCCCGCACCGGTTTTGGCCGTCAGCGCCGCGGTCGTGCTGGTCGGCATGATCGCCCTGCCGAGCTTCCACACGAGCTACAACGACCGCCATTACCTGCCGTTGTCAGCGCCCTCCAATCAAGGGCAAGAGGCCGCGAATCGGCATTTCTCCGAAGCACGGATGAACCCCGACCTGCTGATGGTCGAGTCCGACCATGACATGCGCAACCCGGCCGACATGCTGGTGTTGGACCGGGTGGCCAAGAACGAGATGCGCACGCTCGGCATCGCCATGGTCCAGGACATCACGCGCCCGCTGGGGATCCCGATTCAGCACAGCTCGATTCCGTTCCAGAACAGCGTCCAAAGCCAGACGACAATGCAGAACATGAGCTTCCTCAAGGAGCGCATCGCCGATATTTTGAGGATGGCGGACGACCTGCAGACCCAGATCGAGACCACTCAACGCCAGTACGAGGTGTCGCTAGATCTGGCCAACGCCGCCGACGACAGCGCGAAGACCACGGCGGTCACCTCGCAGATCACCGACACCCTGCGCGACCACATCGCGGATTTCGACGACACCTTCCGGCCGATACGCTCCTACATGTACTGGGAGAAGCACTGCTACGACATTCCGGTGTGCATCGGGCTGCGGTCCCTCTTCGATACGTTCGACGGGTTCGACCAACTCGCCGAACAGTTCCACTACCTCACCGCTGACATTCAGCACACCGCCAACGCCACCCACGACCTCAATGCGCTGTTTCCGCCGCTGATCACCACACTGAAGACGACCAGGGGCATCACGCTGACGCTCTACCAGACGTTCAAAGCGATGATCAATCAGATGGAGGCGATGAGCAACACCGCCATCGTGATGGGGCAAAGCTTCGACAACTCCAAGAACGACGACTTCTTCTATCTCCCGCCGGAAGCCTTTGACAACCCCGACTTTCAGACGGGTCTTCGCATGTTCCTGTCGCCGGACGGTAAGTCGGCGCGGTTCTTCATCACCCACCAGGGCGATCCGATGTCGCCGGAGGGCATCGCGCGCGTCGACGCCGAACGCACCGCCGCGCAGGAGGGGTTGAAGCAGTCCTCGCTGTCGGATGCCCGGGTGTATCTCGGCGGGACCGCCGCGACCTTCAAGGACATGGCCGACGGCGAGAAGTACGACCTGATGATCGCGGTGGTGTCGGCCCTCACGCTGATCTTCATGATCATGCTGCTGCTGACCCGAAGCGTGGTGGCCGCGCTGGTGATCGTCGGCACGGCGGCCAGCTCGATCGCGGCGTCTTTCGGTCTGTCCGTGTTGATTTGGCAGGATCTGTTCGGCATCAGGATCCACTGGATCGTGATGGCGCTGTCGGTCATCATCCTGTTGGCCGTCGGGTCCGACTACAACCTGCTACTGGTCTCCCGGTTCCGCGAAGAGATCCACGGCGGGCTCAAGACGGGGATCATCCGGTCGATGGCCGGCACCGGTGGCGTGGTGACGGCCGCGGGTCTGGTGTTCGCCTTCACCATGGCATCCATGCTGGGCAGCGATCTGCGCGTGCTCGGTCAGTTCGGGTCGACCGTGTGCATCGGTCTGCTGCTCGACACGCTGATCGTGCGCACGTTGCTGATGCCCTCGATCGCCACCCTGCTCGGGCGGTGGTTCTGGTGGCCGCAAGTGGTGCACCCGCGCGGTGACAACGCGCGACGGCCGGTAAGCGCCACCTAATCCGACGGGAGCGCCACGCTCACCGCGACCGCGCCCGCGCCGACGTGCAGCGCGAGCACCGGTCCCAGCTCGGTGACGATCGCCGGCTCGCACGCCGGCAGCCGCTCGCCCAGCGCCGAGGCCACCTCACGGGCACCGTCCGGGTTGTTGACGTGGTGCACCGCCAGGGCGGCGGCGTCGTTGCCGACGACCTGACAGACCCGGTCGATCATCACCTCGGTCGCATGACTGACCGTGCGGACCCGTTGCGCCAGAACAAGTTTCCCGTCATCGATGCGCAACAGCGGCTTGAGTGCCAGCGCGGTACCCAGCCACGCCTTCGCCCCGCCGATGCGCCCGCTGCGGCGCAGGTTGTCCAGCCGGTGCACCACGATGAAGGCATGTCCGCGGTCCACGGCCGCGCGCGCGGCCTCCGCGACGGCGTCGACGTCTTTACCGTCGGCCGCGGCCCGCGCGGCGGCCAGCGCGACGAAGCCGGTGCCCATAGCGGCCGACTTGGAGTCGACGATGCGCACACCCGGGTCGAGGTCGGCGGCGGTGCGTTCGGCGGCCCGACAGGTGCCCGACAGCCCCGACGAAATATGCACGGCCACAACACCGTCGGCGCCGCTGTCGGTCAGCGCCTGCTGGTACACGTCGGCCAGTTCTGCCGGAGTGGCCGCGGCGGTGGTGGCCGCGAGTTTGTAGATGTCGCCGGGGACGTCGTCGACACCGTCGCGCAGATCGTCGCCGTCGAGCAGGATGTGCAGCGGAACGACTCGTATCCCCCACTTTTCGAGCAGGTCGGCGGGCAGACGTGCCGACGAGTCGGTCACCACCACGACGGTCATGGCGCTACCCGCGATGCTTCTCGTTAGGTACCCCGGCCTCGGCGAGCGCCTTGAGCATCAACTCCGCGACCGCCTGGTGAGCCTCGAAATTCCAGTGAATGCCGTCGGGGTTCCCGCGGCCACTCATAACCTGCTCGGCAACAGCGGCTTTGAGGTCGACCAGCGGTACCTGGTGGTTCTGCGCCCACTCGGCGATCGCGGCCACCGTCCCGGCGCGCCCGTGATGTGCCCGGCCGTAGGTGTCGGCCATGTGCACCGATGGCAGCGAGGCCACGATGGGGATGCCGGGGCGGTTGAAATCGATTGCACCACGGGTCTGTTCGAGGTAGTCCGCACTCAGGTGCGGAGGCAAAGCCGATCGGGCCACCGGCGAGAGCCTGGGCTGCAGCCAGCCATAGCCGTCGCGGACCCAACGCCGCAGCCAGGGCGGCCGCACATAGCGGATCAGCTCGCGCAGCGCGGTGGGCAGCACCGACGGCAGTGAATCCATGCCACCCGTGGCGAAGATGACCGCGCCGGCCCTGGGCAGCGCCGCCCAGGCCCGCGGGTCCTGGGTCGCCGCCCACCAGACGTCGCGGCACGTCCACCCGATGCGGCCGATCAGCTCGACATCCCAACCCAATTGCGCCGCAACGATGTTCGGCCAGATACGGGGATCGTCGGCGGGCAGCCCTCCGGTCGGCCCGTAGTAGGCCAACGAGTCGGCGAAAATCAGCAGTGCGGGCTTCGACCGCCGTTCAGAGGACATCGTTGGACACCTGCGCCGAAGCGTTCCACACATCCAGACGCCAACGGATGCTGTCGAAATCGTCGGCGGGATCGTCGTTGTGTCCGGACAGTTGCACCCAACTGGCATTGCCCATGCCACCCAGAATCGGCCAATTGGCGACCGGAAGCTTCAGCAGCGCGGCCGACAGCGCGGCGATCAGGCCGCCGTGGGCCACCAGCACCACCGGGCGATCCGGCCCCTCGGGATCGCCCCACTCCGGCTCGCCGGACACCAGTTCGGCGACCAACGGCACGCTGCGGGCCGCGACGTCGACCCTGCTCTCGCCGCCGTGCGGCGCCCAGGTGGCGTCCTCGCGCCAGGCCAGCCGTGCGCCCGGGGCCTGCGCGTCGACCTCGGTGTGGGTCAGGCCCTGCCAGTCACCCAGATGAGTCTCCCGCAATCGCTGATCCACCCGGATCGGCAGACCGGTCACCTCCCCCAGCCTGACCGCGGTGTCGTAGGCGCGATGCAGATCCGACGACACGATCAGGAGCGGCTGCAGCTTGCCCAGCACCTCGGCGGCGGCGATCGCCTGCGCCCGCCCGAGTTCGCTCAGTTCGGAATCCAGCTGGCCCTGCATCCGGCTACCGGCATTGAACTCGGTTTGCCCGTGCCGCAACATGATCAGACGCCGAATGTTCATCGCGCGCCCGAGTCTTCGGAGTTCCCGGGACTCTCGTCCAGCTCCACCGGCACCGTCGGGCAGTCACTCCACAGCCGGTCCAGGGCATAGAAGTCGCGGTCTTCCTGGTGCTGAATGTGAACGACGATGTCGCGATAGTCCAGCAGCGTCCAGCGGCCTTCCCGCGTGCCCTCGCGGCGAGCCGGCTTGTAGCCGGCCTTGCGCATCTTCTCCTCGACCTCGTCGACGATGGCGTTGACCTGCCGCTCGTTGGACGCCGAGGCGATCACGAAGCAGTCCGTGATGGCGAGCTGGGCCGAGACGTCGATGACGACGACGTCGTCGGCCAGCTTCGCGGCGGCCGCGCCGGCGGCCACCGTCGCCATGTCGATGGCCTCCCGGGTGGCGCTCACGGGTGTTCCCCCGTGCTCAGGCGTGTTTGGTTGACGATCACCGGCGGCCCCTCGTCGCGGTAGAGCCCGCGCTTGGAGACGTACTGCACGACGCCGTCGGGCATCAGGTACCACAGCGGCCTGCGCTGCGCCGCGCGTTGACGGCAATCGGTGGAGGAGATGGCCAGCGCCGGGATCTCGACGAGCGTCAGGGCGTCCTCGGGCAGCTCGCCGAGCACGCCGGTGATGTGTTCGCGGCGCAGCTCGTAACCGGGCCGGCTGACCCCGATGAACCGCGCCAGGTCGAACACCGTCTCCCAGCCCTGCCACGACAGAATAGAGGCCAGCGCGTCGGCCCCGGTGATGAAGTAGAGCTCGGAGTCCGGGTTGAGGGCTCGCAGATCGCTCAGCGTGTCCTTGGTGTAGGTGGGGCCGCCGCGGTCGATGTCGACGCGGCTGACCGAGAAGCGGGGATTGGACGCCGTGGCGATCACCGTCATCAGATACCGGTCCTCGGCGGCGGAAACTTGCCGCTCCTTCTGCCAGGGCTGCCCGCTGGGCACGAACACCACCTGGTCGAGGTCGAACAGGTCGGCGACCTCACTGGCGGCAACCAGGTGGCCGTAATGGATGGGGTCGAACGTCCCACCCATCACTCCTAACCTGCGAAGCTGCTTTTGCACGATTTGCCAGCTTACTTGAGCCGGTGTTACGGCCCGATTTCCCAGGTGTTGGCCAGACCGGCCACACCAGCCTCTGCGTCGGGGCGGCACGTGTTGCGCCCGCCTCACAGCGACAAATGGCTGACACATGGCTGCCGACGACGCCGGGACGTCGGCCGGCCCGCGGTTGTCGCTGCGAGGCGGACATCAAGAACACCCCCGCCGGCGGAGACGCGTGTGGCCGGTGTGAAACGGGCGGCACTCCTAAACGGGCAGCAACTGGTCGATCACCGCGGCCAGCTGTTTGGCGGACCGGCACTCGTGCATCGGGATGACCTCTTGATAGCGCGGCACCGCCGAGTCGCCGCTGCCCCACAGGTGCTTCGGCTCGGGATTCAGCCAGTGCGCGTGCCGGCTGGCGGTCACCATGTGGGTCAGCAGCTCAATCTCCGGATTGCGGTAGTTGGTGCGGCCATCCCCGAGGACCAGCAGCGAGGTGCGCGGTGACAGCACATTGGGGAACGCCTGCACGAACGACGCGAACGCGTTGCCGTAGTCCGAATGGCCGTCACGGCTGTACACGCCGGACTCCCGGGTGATCCGCTGGATGGCCACGGCCAGGTCCGCCTCCGGGCCGAACATGTGGGTCACCTCGTCGGTGGTGTCGATGAAGGCGAACACGCGCACCCGCGAGAACTGTTGGCGCAGAGCGTGCACGAGCAGCAGGGTGAAATGGCTGAACCCGGCGACCGAGCCGGACACGTCGCACAGCACCACCAGTTCCGGCCGTGCCGGGCGCGGCTTGGCCAGCACCACGTCGATCGGCACGCCGCCGGTGGACATCGACTTGCGCAGCGTCTTGCGCAGATCGATCGACCCCGCGCGGGCTCGTCGCCGCCGCGCCGCCAGGCGGGTCGCCAGCGTGCGGGCCAGTGGGGCCACCACCCGGCGCATCTGGCGCAGCTGCTCACCGGAGGCGCGCAGGAATTCCACATTCTCGGAAAGCTGTGGAATGCCGTACATTTGGACGTGATCGCGGCCCAGCTGCTCCGCGGTGCGCCGTTTGGTCTCGGAGTCGACCAGCTTGCGTATTTGGGAGATCCGCTGCGCGGCAAGCGCTTTGGCGATCTCCTCCTGGCTGGGAGTGGGTTCCTCGCCGTACGAGGCGAGCAGCCCGGCCAGCAGCTTGCCCTCGAGCTCGTCCAGCGCCATCGCCTTGAGCGCCTGATACGACGAGAAAGACGGGCCGCGGCTGGAGCTGTATTTGCCGTAGGCCTCCACGATCTGGGCGATCATCGCTACCAGGCGCTCGTCCATCTCGGCGAGATCGGGGTTGTCGGTCAGCAGGTCCGCCAGCATCTGGCGCATCGCCTCGACGTCGTCGGCCGGCAACGCGTCGTCGTCCGGCGAGTCGTCGGCCTCGTCGTCGGTGACCACCGCGCGAGCGCCCAGCGCCGCGGGGAACCACAGGTCAAACATCGCGTCGTAGGTCTCACGGTGGTCCGAGCGGCGCAGCACGGCGCACGCGAGGCCCTCGCGCAGCACCTTCCGGTCACTCAGGCCGAGCGTCGCCATCACCCGCCCGGCATCCACCGTCTCCGACGGACCTACCGAAATCCCTGCCCCGCGAAGCGCTTCCACAAATCCCACCAGGTGGCCCGGCAGCCCGTGCGGGGCGAGCGGCCGGGAGGGTCGGATACGGCGGGTGGCCATCGCAGCAGTCCTAATTCAGCCGCAGCTCGCCGGTTGCGCGCTGCTGGTCGGACTGGTGTTTGAGCACCACGCCGAGTGTGGCCGCGACGACCGCGTCGTCAATGGTGTCCAGGCCCAGCGCAAGCAGCGTGCGGCCCCAGTCGATGGTCTCGGCGATGGACGGCACCTTCTTGAGCTGCATACCGCGCAGCACGCCGATGATGCGAACGAGCTCCTCGGCCAGGTGCGCGGGCAGCTCGGGCACCCGGGACAGCAGGATGCGGCGTTCCAGGTCCGGACTGGGAAAGTTGATGTGCAAGAACAGGCACCGACGCTTGAGCGCCTCGGAGAGTTCGCGGGTGGCGTTGGAGGTCAGCACCACCAGCGGCGTGCGCTCGGCGGTGATCGTGCCCAGCTCGGGAACGGTCACGGCGAAGTCCGACAGCACCTCCAGCAGCAGGCCCTCAATTTCGATGTCGGCCTTGTCGGTCTCGTCGATCAGCAGCACCGTGGGCTCGGTGCGCCGGATGGCGGTCAGCAACGGACGCTGCAGCAGGAACTCCTCGCTGAACACGTCGTCCTTGGTCTGGTCCCAGTCCCCGTGTCCGGCAGCGTTGCTGGTTTGAATACGAAGTATCTGCTTGGCGTGGTTCCACTCGTATAGCGCGCGCGCCTCGTCGACGCCCTCGTAGCACTGCAGGCGCACCAGGCCCGAGCCGGTGGCCTGGGCGATGGCGCGGGCCAGCTCGGTTTTGCCCACGCCGGCGGGGCCTTCCACCAACAACGGCTTGCCGAGCCGGTCGGCCAGGAACACGGCCGTCGCGGTGGCGGTGTCGGGCAGGTAGCCGGTCTCGGCCAACCGCCGCGACACGTCGTCGATGTCGTCGAACAACGGCTTGGACCGGGCGGGCACACTCACGATCGGTTCTCCTAAACACTTGCTCTGCGCGGGGTATCAGGCCGGACGAGTTTGTCCGTCTCCCCACGCAATCCATTTGGTCGAGGTCAATTCGGGCAGCCCCATCGGGCCGCGGGCATGCAGCTTCTGGGTGGAGATGCCGATTTCGGCGCCGAAACCGAACTGCTCACCGTCGGTGAACGCCGTGGACGCGTTCACCATCACCGCGGCCGCGTCAACGCCGTCCGTAAACTTGTGCGCCGCAGCCATATTGGTGGTGACGATGGCCTCGGTGTGTCCGGTGCCGTACTCGTTGATGTGCGCGATCGCGGCGTCGATACCGTCGACCACCGCCACCGCGATGTCCATCGACAGGTACTCGCGACGCAGGTCATCCTCGTGCGCGTCCTTGGAAAATCCACCGTGCACCGTCACGCCGGCGTCTTGCAGCGCGGTCACCAGCCGGGGCAGCGCCTCCTCGGCGATCCCGACGTCGATCAGCAGTGTCTCGGCGGCGTTGCAGACACTGGGCCGACGGGTCTTGGAATTCAGCAGGATTCGCTCCGCCACATCCAGGTCGGCGCCCTCGTGCACGTAGACATGACAGTTCCCGACGCCGGTCTCGATGGTGGGCACCTGCGCGTCGCGGACCACCGCGTCGATCAGGCTCGCCCCGCCGCGCGGAATCACCACATCGACCAGGCCGCGGGCCTGGATCAGATGCGTCACCGTGGAGCGGTCATCGGCCGAAAGCAGTTGCACCGCATCGGCGGGCAGGTCCTCGCTGACCAGCGACGCGCGCAGCACCTGCACCAGCGCCTGGTTGGACCGCGACGCCGACGAACTTCCGCGCAGCAGCACGGCATTGCCGGATTTCAGCGCCAAACCGAAGGCATCGACGGTCACGTTGGGCCGGCCCTCGTAGATGATGCCGACGACGCCCAGCGGAACCCGCTGCTGGCGCAACTGCAGCCCGTTGGGCAGCGTGTAACCGCGCAACACCTCACCGACCGGATCGGGCAGCCTTGCGACCTGGCGCAGGCCGGCGGCTATGCCCTCGACCCGCTTGGGGTCCAGGGCCAACCGGTCGAGCATCGCGGACGGCGTACCGGCCGCCCGGGCGGCGTCGAGGTCTTCGGCGTTGGCCGACAGGATCAGTTCGGTGTGGGCAGCCACCGCGTCGGCCGCAGAACGCAGTGCCTGATCCTTGGCAACCGTCGGCAGCAATGCCAGGACACGTGACGCGACCCGGGCTCGGCGTGCTGCGTTGTGCACCTCCTGGCGCAAGTCAGGAAGCGATGGTGCTTGCAGACTCATTGAACCAGGGTATCCGGCGGCAAAACCCCGGGTGAGGCGACCCGATTCGGGCTAGTCCCGATGGTGGCGACCCGCTTCACCCGGCACCGCCGCGCTCGCGATCGCCACTGGGCCCGATGGTGGCGACCCGCTTCACCCGGCACCGCCGCGCTCGCGATCGCCACTACCCAACTCGCTCACCGCGCCGCGCGCTGCGCACCTTGCTGCGCCGCTCTTCGATGATGTTTCCGAAGTTCTGCAGCAGCAGGGGCGCACGCGTCACCAGGTGCTCGATGTGTTCGCGGTCGATCTCCAGGGCAGTGACCTCTTCCAGCGCGTACGCGCTGGCCAGGTTCGGTTGCCGGGTCAGCGCCGTCAGCCCCAGGAACGACCCCTCGACCAGCGTGCTGATCGGCACCACAGACCCGTCGTCGGCGGTCGCGGTCAGCTGCACGCGCCCGGAGACCAGGAATGTCATGGTCGCGGGCACCTGGCCGGCGTACTCCACCACCTCGTCAGCGCCGTAGCGGACGATCCGCGCCGCGGACCGCAGCGATCGCTGCTCCTCGGCGCCGATCCGCAACGCCGGCGCCACCACCGTGTGCAACGCGTGCTCCACCCGTTCGACGGTGGAGAAGTCGTCGTCGGCGTCGTCGAGGTGCAATTCCTCCCGCCGGGCCGCATACCAGGCCCAGCGCAGGAACGTGGCCTTGGCGGCGCCGCCGTCCGCGGGCGAGTCCAACCCGATGGTGGTGCGGTACTCGCCCGCGCCCATGGGGACCGTGCGCGGCACGCTGCCGGCCTTGAGTTGCGGCAACCCCTGCGCGATCCGCGACAGCAGCGCACACACCCGGTCCGGCGGGTCGACGCTGGAGAACATCGTCGTCACCGCCAGCTTGTGCGCGCCGGGCGGGCGGCTGAGATTTGTGAACGCGTTGCTGGCGAGCATGGAGTTCGGCATGACCCGAATGCCGCTGCCGGTGTCGATGTGCACGGCGCGCCAGTTCACCTCGACAACGCGCCCGCTCGCCGTGCCGGTGTCCAGCCACTCATCGATGCGGAAGGGCTGCTCGAACAACATGAACAGGCCGGACACGATCTGGCCGACGGAGTTCTGCAGCATCAGACCGATGACGACGGATGTGACGCCAAGCGCGGTGAAGATGCCGCCGATGCGCACGCCCCAGATGTAGGACGACATCACCGCCAGGCCAACACCGATCACCGCCAGCCGAGCGCAGTCTAAAAATATGGTGGGTAGCCTTTTGCGCCAACTCTTTTCGGGCGCGCCTTCAAACATCGTCGCGTTCAGACCGGACAGCAGGAGCACCAGCACCAGCAGACCGAACACGGTGGTCAAAACGCGGACCGGAACGTCGCCGGCCGGAACCTGCGAGGCCTGGACCAACAGCAGCAACAATGCACCGAGCGGCAGCAGGTAATTGCGCAGCAGGCCGACCTGCCGGGCCAGCGGGCTGTGCCGGCGCAGCAGCGCGTCGTGTAGCTCGGTGAGCGCGATCAACCCGAGCGGCAGTCCGACCGCGATGCCGATCGCCCAGTAGAACCATGTCGAGTTGAAGAGGTTCATCAGCGCTCCAGCAGCCGGTAGATGGCCTGATCGGTGCCGCTGACCGAGATGCTGCCGGCGGGCGTGAACTGCCGAACATCCCGCATCGCCTCATACACCTGCGAACTGACATACACGCCGGGCTGCGGTGAGCCACTGTGCATTTGATACGCCAGACTGACCGCACCGCCCCACATGTCATAAACCAGGCTGGACCGGCCGACCAGTCCGCTCACCACGTTGCCTGTGTTCACCCCGACCCGCAGAGCCAGCTGATGCGCGGCCTGGCGGTTGAAGCGATCGATGATACGACCGATCTCGAGGGCGAAGTCGACGGCACGGTGAATGCTGTCCAGGCGGGGGGTGACCACCCCACAACTGGCCAGATAGCCGTTGTGGAAGGTCCGAATCCGTTCGACGCCAAGGGCTTCGGCGGCCGAATCGAATTGGCGGAAAAGATCGTCCACGGTGGCGACCAACTCGTCTTCCGGTACGTCGTTGGAAAACTCGTCCAGGCCGACGATGTCGGCATAGATGATGGCGACGTCCTGATGTTTCTGGGCGATGGTCTCCTCGCCCTCGCGATAGCGTTGCAACACCGATTCGGGCATCAACGCCAGCAGCAGGCGGTCGTTTTCCCGGCGCTGCTCGTTGAGCAGCTCCTCCTTGATCGCCAGGTTCCGGCTCATCTCGTTGAACGCCGCGGTGAGATCACCGATTTCGTCGCGCTGCCGGACTGGGATGTTGATCTCGTAGTCGCCGGAGCTGATCTTGCGGGTGCCTTCTTCCAGGCGCCGGACCGGTCGCACAGCGGCCTGAGCGACGAACATCGACGCCACGCAGATGGCGAAGATCATTGCGGCGACCGCGATCACCAGCGTCTTGCTGAACCTGCCGAGCCGGGCGAACGCATCGGAGTTGTCGCGCGTCGCGAGGATCGACCAGTGCAGGTCGGAGTTGGGGATGCTCAGCGGTGAATAGGCTTCCAGCTCCCTGTTGCCCAGGTAATCGGTGGCGCTGACCACCCCCGTCTCACCGCGTTTGGCGGCGCGAAGACCGGCGGTGTCAACCGGCTGCACCAGGGTGGTGGTGCCCAACCGGATCGCCCGGTCCACCACGTCGGGCGGCGTGCCGGCGTCGATCGCCGAGCGCCGGTATTCCTTCGGATCCTCGATGAAATCCCGTGAATCGGAACGCATCAGGTCGTCGGGGCCGGCCAGATACGTTTCGGTCGCGGGCCCCATCCCGGCGGCCTCCCAGTGCTTGTCGGCCGTCATTATCTTATTGATCTTCGCGACCGGCACCGGCAGCGCCATCACGCCTTCGAACTTGCCGTTCATGCCGATCGGTGACACCACCCACGCCGTGGGGGTGTCGAGTGCCGGCTGGTACTGCTGGAAGTCGGTGATCCAGACGAAGTCGAGGTCGTTGGACGCCAAGGCTTTCTGATACGCCTCCCGCAGCTTCGACTCGCGATACGGGCCGGTCAGAATGTTGGTGCCGAGATCGGGTCCCTTCAGCACGCTGTAGACGACATTGCCCTGCATGTCCAACAGCAGCGCGTCGCGATAGTCGAAGCGCGTGACGATGCCGCGCATGTAGAAGTCGAAGCGCGCGTTGGTCGCCGACCATGCGCTGCCGTCGCCGGCATCCTGGGCGGGCAGCGCGTCGGGGCTCGGCCGGGGCGCGGCGGTGTAATACGCCTGAACATACTTCTGCGCGTTGGAATTTGGCAGGACGGCCCTGATGTCGATGGTGTCCCCGGTGATTCGCTTGATCGGTTTGATCATCTCGTTGTCGTAGTAATCGACCAGCGACTGCTGTTGGGCCGGAGAGATCTGCGCGTTGTTCAGTTGGGCGAAGTCCGCCGTGAGGGCCGTCGTCGCCTGGTTGATGCCGGGCCCGCCGCTCCAGGTGATCAGCGAATTCGACACCTCGCGGAACAACGCCTGCACCGCTCGCTTCTGGGATTCGCGCATCTCGATCAGGCGTTCGGACTCGACCTGCCGCAACGCGTTGCGCCCGGACACCGCCCCGATGGCGCCGATCACCGCCACGCCCAGGATGCTCGACAGCAGCATGGTGATCAGAATCTTGGATTGGATGCCGAAACGGAATCGGGCCAGCGCACGGTGACGCGGGCGCTTGGTGGCCGGTTGGGCCGGTTCGGAATCGATATGGGGTTCAGCGTCTGTTAGCTCGCTTGTGGTCAACCGCCTGCCCCTTTTCTCGGGATCCAGCACCCCTAACGGAGCAGAATATCGTGCGGCCATCAAGTTATTCGGCGTTTGCCGTTACGCGATTCGGCGTCGAAAGTGCTGGTGGCCCTGGTGTGCTTTGCCATCCCGTCGCGACTAACGTCGGCGTCATGGCTGGGGTTTGTGTGGTGGGCAGCGTGAATCTCGATCTGTCGTTGGGTGTCGACGCCCTTCCACGGCCTGGCGAAACGGTTTTGGCGTCGTCGTTGACCCAGGCCCCTGGCGGCAAGGGCGGCAATCAGGCGGTGGCGGCGGCGCGCGCGGGCGCGGAGGTGCAGTTCGTCGGTGCGGTGGGCGATGACGCGGCCGCCGAACAATTGCGCGCCCACCTCGGGGCCAACGGCGTCGGGCTCGACGGAGCCGTCGAAATTCCCGGCCCCAGCGGCACGGCCGTCGTGGTGGTCGACGCGAACGCCGAGAACACCATCGTGGTCGCGCCGGGCGCCAACAGTCGTTTCACGCTGACCGACGATCGTGCGCGTGCGGTCGTCGCGCACTGCGATGTGATGTTGACCCAGCTGGAGATTCCGGTGGACACGGCTGTCGCGGCGGCGCAACACGCGCGTTCGGCGGGGGCGATCGTCATCGTGAATGCCTCGCCGGCCGGCCAGGACCCCCGCTCGTTAGGCGAGTTGGCGGCCGCGGCGGACGTGGTGATCACCAACGAAGACGAAGCCGACGAATGGCCTTGGCGTCCAGAGCATTTAGTGATCACGCTGGGTGCGCGCGGCGCCCGCTACATTGGCACGGACGGCGACTACACCGTGCCGGCTCCGACAGTGGATCCGGTGGACACCACCGGGGCCGGCGACGTGTTCGCCGGCGTACTGGCCGCGAATTGGCCGTCCAATCCCGGCTCGCGGGATCAGCGGCGGCTCGCGTTGCAGCGTGCGTGCGCGGCGGGTGCGCTGGCGACGTTGGTTGCCGGCGCCGGTGATTGCGCACCCGACCTCGGAGCGATCGACAAGGCGGTCCGAAACGCGTCCTAGCCGCTCTGTCGGCCGACGTCGTGGGCGATTCTCAGACCGTCGCCGGTTTCCATCTCGTCGGCCGCCTGGGTGACCAGCACGCGACTTCGGCTCGGCGATAGCAGGGCTGAGAGATAGTGGTGCGGTGCGTCGGCCGCGTAGACGAGCCGGTTGACCCGCAGCAGGGCCGCGCCGATCGGCATGTCGAGCAGCTGTGCGTTGCGCGGGCCCGCGATTTCGGCCGTGATCTCGTGACGCACCCGGTTCATGGTGATGCCGCCGTCGGACAACAGCTCGTAGAGGGGTGCGCGCCGCAACGCGGCCTCGGTCAGCACCGGGGCCAGTTCCGGCGGCAGCCAGGCGTCGGTCACCAAAAGCGGCTCGCCGGTCCTGCGTTGTCGCCGCACCCGCACGATGTGCAGCAGCTCGCCGGTGCGCCCGAGGGCTTCGGCGACGGCCCGCGCGGGCGACCGCGTGCCGAGTTCGACCACCTCGACCTCGGTCTCGAATTGGGTCTGGCGCAGTTCCTGCAGATACGAGCGTCCGGTCGGTGCATCGGCCGGATCATGTTGGCGCACAAACGAACCAATGCCATGCCGGCGTTCGATGTAACCCTGTTCGGCGAGGTCGGCCAGCGCCCGCCGCACGGTGATGCGAGAGACCCCGAACTGATCGCACAGGGTCTGCTCGGTGGGCAGCGCCTCGCCGGGGGCGATCACCCCGCGGTCGATCTCGTCGTGCAGCACCAAGTACAGCTGCCGGTGCAACGGCACACCGGCGGTCGCGGACACCGGACCGGCCTTCTCGCTGCGCTGCTGCACGGTGGTCAATGCTGTCACACCGCCTCCCTTGCACGATTCGATCAGTTGTTATAAACATATAACAACTGCCACCCATCGACTAGGGGGTCGCGATGACCGCGGTGCAGCAGCGAGTCGCCAGCGATCCGGCCGGGCCGACCGGGCGCCTTGCCACCTGGGTCGCCGAGCTCACGCTCGACGACGTTCCCTCCGCCGTCGTCGATCGCGCCAAACACCTGCTGCTCGACGGCATCGGCTGCGCCCTGGTGGGGGCCCAATTGCCGTGGTCACGCGTAGCCACCGGCGCCGTGCTGGGTTTGGAGGGCCGCGGCGACTGCGCCGTCATCGGGACCGGCCAGCGGACCAGCGCGCCCGCGGCCGCGGTGCTGAACGGCACGTTCATCCAGGGCTTCGAACTCGACGACTTCCACCCGCTGGCCCCGCTGCACAGCTGCTCGCTGCTCATCCCGGCGCTGCTGTCCACGGCGTCGACACGTCCGGAGCCGACGACCGGCGCCGACCTGTTGCTCGCGGCCATCGCCGGGTTCGAGGTCGGGCCCCGCGTGGGCTACACCCTGCACGGCACCCAAATGCTCGACCGCGGATGGCATTCGGGCCCGGTCTTCGGCACCCATTCGGCGGCGATGGCGTCCGGCAAGCTGCGCGGACTGCCGCCGGCGCAGCTGGAAGACGCGCTGGGCCTGGCCGCCACCCAGTCGGCGGGTCTGATGGCCGCGCAGTACGAAGCGATGAGCAAGCGCATGCACCACGGCCTGGCCGCGCGCAACGGCTTCTACGCGGCGGGTCTGGCGGCCGCCGGGTACACCGGGATCAAGCGGGTGTTCGAACGTGAATATGGCGGCTTCCTCAGCGTTTTCGGCGAGGGCCACGACCCGGATGCCGCACCGCTGACCGATGAACTCGGCCACCGCTGGGAGACCTCTCTCATCATGGTCAAGTCCTATGCCGCGATGGGCGGGCTGCACAGCGCCATCGACGCCGCCCGGCAGTTGCGGAATTCGGTTGCGCCGGGCGACATCTCGTCGGTAGACATCACCGTCGGAGAGACCGTGTACAAGCACGGTTGGTGGCGGCCGGAGCGCCCGCTCACCCCGATCGGGGCACAGATGAACATCGGGTACGCCACCGCGGCCGCGTTGCTCGACGGCAACGTGCTGCCCGAACAGTTCACCCCGGCCCGGCTCGATTCCGACGACATCTGGTCGCTGATCGCGGCCACCACGGTTCATCTCGACGAATCACTGGCCCGCGCCGGCATCGCCGAGAAATTCCGCACCGACGTTGCGGTGACCACCCGGGACGGAACCGTGCACCGCGCGCGAGTGGCGCTGCCGCACGGCGCACCCCACGATCCCGTATCCAACGACGAACTGGTGGCCAAGTTCCACGCGCTGGCCGACCGGGTCACCGATCGCGGCCGCGCCGCGGCGATCGAACGTGCGGTGGTCGGGCTCGACGACCTGACCGACATCAACAACCTGATCGACCTGCTCGCCGGCCCAGTCGCCGGCGCGCTGGACTGAAAGGACGCAGGATGGCAACAACACCGGCCCGCACTCAGCTGAGAGCATTACTGGACAAACGCGAACTGATCGTCGCGCCAGGCGTTTTCGACGGGATATCCGCGCACCTGACCAGACGCACCGGGCACGTCGCCGCCTATATGACGGGCGCCGGCGTGGCGGCGTCCGGCTTCGGCTTGCCCGACATCGGCCTGGTCACCGCGACCGAGATGGCCGATCGGGTCGCGATGATCGCCGGCGCCCTCGGTGACGTCCCGCTGATCGCCGACGCCGACACCGGCTACGGCGGACCGATGAACGTGGTGCGCACGGTTCGTTCCTATGACGCGGCCGGGGTGGCCGCCATCCAGCTGGAGGACCAGGTGTTCCCCAAGCGTTGCGGTCACCTGCCGGGCAAGCAGGTCGTCGACGCGGCGGTGTTCGAACAGACGCTGGCGGCCGCGCTGGACGCCAGATCCGATGACGACCTGCTGGTGGTGGCCCGCACCGACGCCCGCGCACCACTCGGTCTGGATGCGGCGATCGAGCGCGCCAACCGGTACGCGCAAGCCGGCGCCGACATCATCTTCGTGGAGGCGCCGCAGGACCTCGGCGAAATCGAGCGCATCGCACACGAAGTCGACGCTCCCCTGCTGATCAACCTGGTGCTCGGGGGCCTGACACCGCTGCAGTCGGCGTCACGACTGCAGGAATTGGGTTACGCGATCGCCATCCACCCCAGCAATCTGCTGATGCAGACGACGTTCGCGATGCTGCAAAGCCTGTGCGAACTCAACGGCACCGACCTCGCCGCCCAGCTGCCCACCTCCCCGGCTGACTTCTTCAACCTGGTGGGCATGTCGGAATGGCGGGCGCTCGACGACAAGTACGCACGGACCGAGGACCGCACATGGGCATGACCATCATCGAAAAGATCTTCGCCCACAAGGCCGGGCTGGACTCGGTGACACCGGGTGACACGGTCGTGGTCGACGTGGACATGACCGTCCTGATCGACCTGCAGTTCGCCACCATGTGGATACAGCCCAACAGGATTCACGACCCCGACAAGCTCGCGGTGATCATGGATCACGCCGTGCCCGCCCCGACCATCAAGGATGCCGAGGGCGGCCACCACGCCCGCAAGTTCGTCGCCGACTTCGGCATCGAGCGCTTCTACGACGTCGGTCGGCATGGCATCTGCCATCAGGTGATCGCGGAGAACGGGCTGGCCCGTCCGGGAGAAGTGTTGGCGTGCACCGACTCTCACACCTGCGCGGCAGGCGCATACAACACCGCGGCGCGCGGGCTGGGCCCCGCCGAGATCTATTCGATCATGTGCACCGGTTCCACCTGGTTCCAGGTCGCGCCCACGATCCGCTACGAATTCCACGGCGCCAAACCGGACGTGGTGAGCGGCAAGGACATTTTCCTGCACATCGCCAACGAGTACGGCGACGCACCCAATCAGAACCTCGAGTTCGGCGGGCCCGGCCTGGCCGGCATCCCGATGCACGATCGGCGGACCATCGCGACCCAGGGCGCCGAGGTGTCGGCCGATTTCAGCACATTCGAGCCCGACGAAGTGCTGGCGTCGTTCCTCGACGAACGCGGGGCCACCGGATTCGACGCCGTCACACCGGATTCCGACGCTGCCTACCAGGACATCCGGCGCATCGACCTCGCGGCGCTGGAACCCTACGTGGCCCGGCCCGGCACCGTCAGCCGCAACGGTTCGCCGGTATCGCAACTGGGCAAACAGAAAATCGACCAGGCCTTCATCGGTTCCTGCGCCAACGGGCAACTCGAGGACCTGCAGATCGCCGCGCAGGTGTTGCGCGGCAAGTCCGTCGCACCGGGCGTGCGGCTGCTGGTGACCCCCGCCTCGCAGGCCGTGTACCGCGAGGCCATGCGGCGCGGCTACCTTCAGGACCTCGCCGACGCCGGCGCCGTCGTCACCAACTCCACCTGCGGAGCCTGTTTCGGGTACCACATGGGCGTGGTGGGCGCCGGCGAGGTGTGCATCACGGCCAGCACCCGCAACTTCACCGGGCGCATGGGCAGCACCGAGGCCGAGATCTACATGGCCTCCCCGGCCACCGTCGCCGCGTCCGCGGTCACCGGCTACATCAGCGACCCGAGGAGCGTGATGGCATGACGCTGCGTTCGCTGACCTTCCAAGGCAAAGTCTGGGTGTTCGGCGACAACCTGAACACCGACGCCATGTATCCGGCGTTCGCCATGAAGATGGAACCGGCCGAGGCCGCCAGGCATGTCTTCTACGAGGTGCGGCCGGGCTGGACCGACGAGGTGTCACCGGGCGATATCGTGTTGGCCGGCAAGAACTTCGGGCTCGGCTCGTCGCGGCCCGTGGCGGCGTTGTTCGTCGAGCTCGGCGTCGCCGGCCTGGTCGCCGAGGAATTCAACTCGCTGTTCTTTCGCAACGCCGTGAACTCGGGGCTGCCGGCGATAACCGTCCCCGACGCCACCGCGGCGTTCAGCGACGGCAACACCGGAACCTTCGACCTGGCCGACGGCAGCTGGCGCAACGACACCACCGGCGCCTCGGGCACCGTCGCGAAGCTGCCCGACCTGATTCTCGACATCATCGAGAGCGGCGGCGTGCTGCCGCGGCTTGCCCGGCAGGGCTACCTGCCCAGCGAACTGGGCGACCTGCTGCGCTCGCCCGCGGTGGCGATGCGCGGCGCGGGCAGCGGCGCATGATCGAGCTGCTGGGCAGAATGCTCCGCGGCGTGCGCGCGGGTGCCCACCGAAGTCCCCTCGCCAATGGCGCATTCGCCGCACCCACCACCATCACGGTCACCAGCACCGCGTTCGCCGACGGCCAAGCGATGCAGGCGTCCAGCGCGGGCAAGGGCGTCGGTGACAACACGTCGCCGCCGCTGCGCTGGGCGGGACCACCGCCCGACACTCGTCAGCTGGCGCTGCTCATCGATGACGTCGACGTCCCACTCCCCCGTCCGCTCGTGCACACCGCCGCGGTGATCGAACCGAGCGTCGACGGCGTGGCCGCGGGCGCACTGCAACCGGGATGCGCGGGAATCCGCTTCCTGCGGGCCGACCTCGGTCACCACGGCTACGCCGGCCCACGGCCGATTCCCGGCCACGGGCCACACCACTACCGCTTTCACGTGTTCGCGCTCGACACCGTCCTCCCGGACACCGTGACCACCGCCAAGGGACTGCTGGCCGCGATGCGCGGGCACGTGCTGGCGCGGGGCACGCTGACCGGAACCTACCAGCGCTGAACGGAAAAGACCCTCTGACCTGCGGTTGGCAGTGTCTGGCAGCGCCTGGGATCGATCTGGCAGTGGTTCGCGAGCAGCGTCGGTGGTGATCGCAGTCGCCATCGAGAAAGGAACATCATGTCCGCAACCACGATTGACCGCACCGGCACCCGGGACGGGTTGCTTCGCCTTGCCATGCGGGCCGACGCCGCCATCAGCGGACTGGTCGGCCTGGCAGGTATGCCGTTCGCCGGCTGGCTCGCCGACATCTCGGGCACCACGAAGGCGTTCGAGTACGGCATGGGCGCGTTCTTGATCGCCTACGGCATCGTCGTGTTCGGGCTGGCCGCCCTGCCGTCGGTGCGGCGCGCCGGCATGGCCGTCATCATCGCGAACGTGGCGTACACGGTGGCCGCAATCGTTCTCGTGCTAGCCGACGTCTTCCCGTTGACGTCGACCGGCGTGGTGTTGAACCTGGCGGCCGGCGTGTACACGCTCGTGTTCGCCGAACTGCAGTACCAGGGCTGGCGCCGAGCGAAGGCCTGAGTCCCCACGCTCAGGGCCCGCTCGGTACTGCCGGGCGGGCCGATGAGTGCGCGGGCTAGTCCTCGGGGATCTCGCGGTCGATCTCGTCGAGCCAGATGCGCGCCGACATATCGGACGGCGCGCGCCAATCCCCCCGCGGCGACAGCGAACCACCGTGCGACACCTTGGGCCCATTAGGCAGGGCCGAACGCTTGAACTGGCTGAACGAGTAGAACCGCTGCACGAAGACCTGCAGCCAGTGCCGAATTTCCTTCAGCGAGTACGACGGCCGTTTGTCCTCGGGGAAACCGGGCGGCCAGATGCCGTGCTCGGGATCGCTCCACGCATGCCAGGCCAGGAAGGCGATCTTCGATGGCCGGAATCCGAAACGCAGCACGTGGAACAGCGAAAAGTCTTGCAGCGCAAACGGGCCCACTCTCGCCTCGCTGCTCTGCAGCTCCTCTTCCTCGCCGCTGGGAACCAGCTCCGGGGTGATCTCGGTGTCGAGCACCGACTGCAGCACCTCGCTGACCTCCGGCTCGAACTGTTCCGAGGAGATCACCCACCGGATCAGGTGCTGGACCAGCGTTTTTGGCACGCCGCCGTTGACGTTGTAGTGCGACATCTGGTCGCCGACACCGTATGTCGACCAGCCCAGCCCGAGCTCGGACAAGTCGCCGGTGCCCAGCACGATGCCGCCGCGCTGGTTGGCCAGCCGGAACAAGTAGTCGGTGCGCAAACCGGCCTGGACGTTTTCGAACGTGACGTCGTACACCTTCTCGCCCCGGGCGAACGGGTGGTCCATCTCCTTGAGCATCAGCGCCGCGGTCTCGCGGATGTCGATCTCGGAGAACGTCACACCCAGCGTGCGGCACAGTTCGGCCGCGTTGCGTTTGGTGTGTTTTCCGGTCGCGAAGCCGGGCAGTGTGAACGCCAGAATGTCACTGCGCGGCCGTTGTTCTCGATCCATTGCGCGGGCGGCGACGATGAGGGCGTGGGTCGAGTCCAGTCCGCCGGAGATCCCGATGACGATTTTCGGGAAGTCCAGTGCGCGCAACCGCTGTTCGAGGCCGGCGACCTGGATGTTGTAGGCCTCGAAGCAATCCTGTTCCAGCCGTTGCGGATCGGCGGGAACGAAGGGAAAACGCTCGACATCGCGCCGCAGCCCGATGTCGCCGCCCGGGGGGTCCAGCCGGAAATCGATGCGCCGGTAGGTATCCGTCGTCGTCCGGTGGTGGCGCCGGTTGTCGTCGAAGGTGCCCATCCGGAGCCGTTCCGAGCGAAGCAATTCGATGTCGATGTCGGCGATGCTGAATCGCTCCCCCTTGGGGAATCGCTCGGACTGGGCCAGCATCACGCCGTTCTCGAACACCATGGTCTGACCGTCCCAGGCCAGGTCGGTCGTCGATTCGCCTTCCCCGGCAGCCGAATACACGTAAGCGGCCAGGCAACGCGACGAGGCCGAACGGGCCAGCAGGCAACGGTCCTCGGCGCGGCCGATCGTGATCGGACTGCCGGACAGGTTGGCCAGCACCGTCGCACCCGCCAGCGCGGCCTCCGCGCTCGGCGGGATCGGCACGAACATGTCCTCACAGATTTCCACGTGCAGCACCAGGCCGGGGACGTCGGAAGCCTCGAAGAGCAGGTCGGGACCGAACGGCACCTCGGCGCCCGCGACGCGGATGGTGCCGCGCTCGTCGTCTCCGGGTGCGATCTGGCGGCGTTCGTAGAACTCCCGATAGGTGGGCAGGTATGACTTCGGCGCCACCCCGAGCACCGCGCCGCGATGGATGACTACGGCGGCGTTGTAGATCCGGTGCCGATGGCGCAGCGGGGCTCCGACGACCAGGACCGGCAGCAATTCGGCCGAGGCCGCGACGATCTCCGCGACGGCCTTCTCGACATCGTCGAGCAGCAGGTCCTGCAGCACGATGTCCTCGATGGAGTATCCGGACAGCGTGAGCTCCGGGAAGACGGCCAGCGCGACGGCATCGTCGTGGCATTCCCTGGCCATCCGCAGGACCGATTCGGCATTCGCGGCCGGGTCACCGATGACCGTGTGGTGCGTGCAAGCGGCGACGCGGGCAAAGCCCTGGCTGTAAGCGTTGTAAAAGTCCATCGCCCTTCCATTGTCGTCCCATGCGTGTCAACTCTTACCCGTCGGGTATCCCCGACGGCATGAGTGACACAGCTCTCCTGGTGGTCGACATGATGAACACGTATCAGCATCCCGACGCTGAAAATCTAATACCCAGTGTCGAGAAGGTCATTGAGCCTTTGACCGATTTGGTTCGGCGGGCGCGTGAATCTGACGGCGTCGACCTGGTCTACGTCAACGACAACTACGGCGACTTCACCGCAGAGTTCTCCGACGTCGTCCATTCCGCATGCGACGGGGCGCGGCCCGATCTGGTGAAGCCGATCCTGCCGACCGAGGAGTGCCGCGTGATGACGAAGGTCCGGCACAGCGGGTTTTATGCGACGCCGCTGGCGTATCTGCTCAACCGGCTGGAGACCAAGCGGTTGATCATCACCGGTCAGGTCACCGAGCAATGCATCCTCTACACGGCCCTGGACGCGTACGTCCGGCACTTCCCCGTGGTCATTCCGACCGATGCCGTCGCACACATCGACCCCGACCTGGGCGAGGCGGCGTGCAAGATGATGCAGCAAAATATGTCCGCCGAGCTCACGACCGCGGCGGACTGCCTGGGCTGATCCGTACCCTGGATGAGGTGACCGTCCGCTGTGCAGAATCGCCCGAACTGGTCACGCTACTGGCCGGTCGCCGCATCACGGTGCTGACGGGCGCGGGCATCTCCACCGATTCGGGCATTCCCGACTACCGCGGACCCGATTCACCGCCGAGCAATCCCATGACGATCCACCAGTTCACCGGCGATCCGGCGTTTCGGCAGCGGTATTGGGCACGCAACCACGTCGGCTGGCGGCACATGAACGACACGCTGCCCAATGCGGGCCACCGGGCACTCGCCGCGCTCGAGGACGCGTCGGTGGTCAACGGCGTGATCACCCAGAACGTCGACCTGCTGCACACCAAGGCCGGCAGCCGAAACGTCATCAACCTGCACGGCACCTACGCGCAGGTGGTCTGTTTGAACTGCGGATCCACCATGACGCGCGCCGCTGTGGGCGAGCGGCTGGAGGCGCTCAACCCCGGCTTCATCGAGCGCGCCGAAGCGATCGGTGGGCTGGCGGTGGCTCCCGACGCCGACGCCGTCGTCGCCGATACCGCGTCGTTCCGGTACCTGGATTGCGAGCGGTGCGGCGGCATGCTCAAGCCGGACATCGTCTATTTCGGCGAAAGTGTCTCGAAAGACATTGTGTCGGAAGCTTATAGGTGGGTCGAGCGGGCCGACGCACTGCTGGTCGCGGGTTCGTCGCTGACCGTGTTCTCCGGCTACCGGTTTGTGCGGCACGCCGCCGCACTGGGCATCCCGGTGGCCATCGTCAACCGCGGCGGCACCCGCGGCGACGACCTGGCCACCGTCAAAGTCGACGGCGGCTGTTCGGAGTTGCTGGCCCTGCTCGCCGACGAGTTAGCGCCCCTGTCAACGCATTAGAACGTGCACGGCATGCTGCGGATGGCGTGCACGAAATTGCCCGCCAGGTACGCGGGCTCGCCCGCCCGAATGTCAGGCAGCTGACGGAACAGCTCGCCGAAGATGGCCCGCAGCTGCGCGCGAGCCACGTGTGCACCGAGGCAGAAATGCAGTCCGCCACCGCCGAAGCCGACGTGCGGATTCGGGTCGCGGCTCAGGTTCAGGCGTTCCGGGTGGTCGAACGCCTCGGTGTCCCAGTTGCCGGACGGATAGAACATGACCACCTTCTCGCCCGCCGCGATGCGTTGGCCGCCTAGCTCGAAATCCGTTGCGGCCGTGCGGCGGAAGGTCATCACCGGCGACGCCCAGCGGATGAATTCCTCGATGGCCGTCCCGATCCTGTTCTCGAAATCCTCTAGCAGCCAAGCCTTTTGGTCAGGGAAGTCGCTGAGCGCCTTCATCGCGTGACTGATGGTCTGCCGGGTGGTGTCGTTTCCAGCCACGGAGAGCAGGACGAAGAACGCCGCTACCTCCGCGTCAGTTAGCCGGTCGCCGTCCACCTCGGCTGTCACCAGGCTGCTGAACAGGTCATCGCCGGGGTGCTCGCGGCGCGCGGCGGCCAGCATCGCGGCGACTTGGTGCAGGTACGTCTGATTCTCCAATAAGACTTCCAGCGGGTGGCGGCCGTTCAGGTAGACGGGATCGGCCCAGGAGACCAGAGCGTCGACTGCGTGAGCCACCTGCTGGCGCTCGGATTCCGGAATACCGACCATGTCCGACAGGGTGCGGATGGGTAGTTCTTTGGCACAGTGGTCGACGAAATCGGCGCCGCTGCCGGCGGCCCGCAGTTCCTCGACGATGGTCTTGGCGTTGACCTTGATCGAGTCCTCGATGCGCCGGACCTGCCTCGGGGTGAAGGCGGCGTGAGCGAGCTTGCGCAGCTTGGTGTGTCGCGGCGGGTCCATCGCGAGGAACGACTGCGACGCCTCGAGCAGTTCCACCGGGATGCTCTCGAACATCACGCCCTGGCCGGACAGGAAGACGTCGTTGTTGCGGCTGACCGCGACGATGTCGGAGCGCCGGGTGACCGCCCAGAAGCCCGGGTCGGTGGGATCGGGCATCAGCGAGTCTTCAACGGGCGGATGCCAGCTCACCGGGCGCTCGGCGCGCAGCATGGCGAACGAGCGTTCCCGGTCCGCCGCGGTGGTGGACCAGAACGCCCGCGAGGACAGATCGATCTCGTCGTAGGCGCGACCCGACTTGTCGGTCCCAGACTTACCCGTAATCACGGCCATTGGTGGTCCTCCGTCTCGCATGACCCCGGTCACAGACTTCCCAGCGACAATATGCCTAGACATTTTGTCTAGTCAATATGTCGATCGCTCGGCTATGCTCGGCGCATGCCATCGCTCACCCGCAAGCCGCGGGGCCACCGGAGCCTGGGGCGCGAGCAGCGGCGCGAGCAAATGGAGCGCAGCCTGCTGGACGCCACCGAGCGGCTGATGCGCGATGGCGCGAGCTTCACCGAACTGAGCGTGGATCGGCTCTCCGGCGAGGCCGGCATCTCCCGGGCCAGCTTCTACATCTACTTCGAGGACAAGGGTCATCTGCTGCGACGGCTCGCGGGCCAGGTGTTCGGCGATCTGACCGACAGCGCGCGGAGTTGGTGGAGCGTGGCCGGGCGGCATGACCCGGACGACGCGCGCACGGCGATGAGCCGCATCATCGCCACCTACCGGCGGCATCAGGCGGTGCTGGTCGCGCTCAACGAGATGGCCGCCTACGACCCGCTGACGGCGCAAACGTATCGCGAACTGCTGACCGGCATCTCCGAGCAGTTCACCCAGGTCATTGAGGCCGGCCAGGCCGACGGCTCGATCCGCCCCGAGCTGGCCCCGCTGACCACCGCCAGCGCGCTGACCTGGATGGTCGAGCGGGCCTGCCAGCAGAACCCGCCGGCCAAACCGCCCGACTACGATGCCGAGCTGGCCGCGACCCTGGCCGAAATCGCCTGGGGTGCACTGTATCTCAAGCCAACCTCGGAGCGCTGACCCGACTGTGTAGCACCGCGCCGACGCGCTTCTACACCGCCACCAGGTCGTCGGCATGCACCGCGGGCCGGCGCAACTCACCCGGCAGCTCAGAGGTGGACCGGCCCATCATGGTGCTCAGTTCGGTCGCGTCGTAGGCGACCACGCCACGGGCCACCATCACCGCATCCGGGTCGCGCAATTCGACGACGTCGCCGGCGTAGAACCGGCCGGCCACCGCGGTGATCCCGGCGGGCAGCAGCGAGCGACGCTGCCGCACCACCGCGCGCACCGCGCCCTCGTCCAGCGTCAGCTCGCCGGCCGCCTCGGCGGCGTAACGCACCCAGAACCGCCGCGCCGACATTCGTACCGGGCGCGCGGCGAACACCGTGCCGACCGAGGCGTCGGTGAGCGCGGTCGCGGCGTCGGCCGCGGCGGCCAGCAGCACCGGCACACCGGCGTCCGCGGCAAGCAGCGCCGACGACATCTTCGAGGTCATCCCGCCGGTACCCAAATCGCTTCCGGGCCCGGCGATTACACCGATCAGATCCGCGGAGTCCGACACCTCCGAGATGAACCTGGCGCCGTCGGTCTTTCGCGGATCCGAGTCGTAGAGCCCATCGATGTCGGACAGCAACACCAACGCCTCGGCGCCGACCAGGTGGGCCACCAGCGCCGAGAGCCGGTCGTTGTCACCGAACCGGATCTCGTTGGTGGCCACGGTGTCGTTCTCGTTGACGATCGCCACCGCGTGCAGTGCGCGCAGCCGATCCAGCGTGCGCTGGGCGTTGGTGTGCTGGGCCCGCATCGAGATGTCGTGCGCGCTCAGCAGCACCTGCCCGACCGTGCGGCCATAGCGGGCAAACGCGGCGCTCCACGAATTCACCAGCGCCACCTGACCGACGCTGGCCGCGGCCTGCTTCGTCGCCAAATCCCTAGGACGACGGGACAATCCGAGCGGCTCGATGCCGGCGGCGATGGCTCCCGACGACACGATGACCACGTCGGTACCGGCCTTCATCCGCGCCTCGATTGCTTCGACGAGTCCGGCCAGCCGGCCGGCGTCGAAGACGCCCGCCGGTGTGGTCAGCGCGTTGGTCCCCACCTTGACGACCAGGCTGCGCGCAGTGCGGATGACGTCGCGGTGGGCGCTCACGACTCCTCGCCGTGTTCACTGGTTCTGCGCCGCTCCTCAGCATCGCTGCTCTCTGCATCGTCGCCGGCGCGGCGCCGGCGCCGGGCGGCCTTGCGTTCGGCGGCGCCGACGCGCTCGGTGCGCTCCAACCGCGCGTCGGTTCCGCGTCCCGACAGCGCAACCTGTTGTCCGGCGGGCGTTTGCGGCTCCCAATCGAACGTCATGTCCCCGATGGTCACTTCGCAGCCCGGCCGCGCACCCAGCCGTAGCAATTCCTCTTCGACACCGAGGCGCGCCAGCCGGTCGGCGAGGTATCCGACGGCCTCGTCGTTGTCGAAGTTGGTCTGGCGGATCCACCGCTCGGGGCGCGCGCCGCTGACCACGAAGGCGCCCGGCTGCCGGGGGTCGGGCTCGACGCTGAAACCGCTGTCGTCGACGGGAACCGGACGGATCACCGGGCGGCGCGGCACGATCTCCGGCTGGGCGGCCTTAAACTCCGAGATCATCTTCCACAACCCGAAGATCAACGGCTGCAAGCCGTCTCGCGTGACCGTCGACACCAGGAACACCGGCCAGCCGCGCTCGGCGATCTCCTGACGGACGAACTCGGCGAGTTCGCGCGCCTCGGGCACGTCGGTCTTGTTGAGCACCACCGCGCGAGGCCGTTCGGTCAGATCACCCAACGTCGCATCCCCTTGCAGGGTGGGCGTATACGCGGCGAGTTCGGCCTCCAGCGCGTCGATGTCGGAGAGGGGGTCACGGCCGGGGTCCGCGGTGGCGCAGTCGACGACGTGCACCAGCACGGCGCATCGTTCGATGTGCCGGAGGAAGTCCAGGCCCAGGCCGCGGCCCTCGGACGCACCCGGGATCAGGCCGGGCACGTCGGCAACGGTGAAGGTGTGCTCCCCCGCCGACACCACACCGAGGTTGGGAACCAGCGTGGTGAACGGGTAGTCGGCGATCTTGGGCTTGGCCGCCGAGATCGTCGACACCAGCGACGATTTGCCGGCCGAGGGAAAACCGATCAGGCCGGCGTCGGCGACGGTCTTGAGTTCCAGGGTCAGGTCGCGGGTCTGGCCCTGTTCGCCCAGCAGCGCGAAGCCGGGGGCCTTGCGCGCCCGCGATGCGAGGGCGGCGTTGCCCAGCCCGCCGCGTCCCCCCGCGGCGGCTTCAAAGCGGGTGCCCGCGCCGACCAGGTCGGCCAGCAGCCGACCGTTCTCGTCGAGGACGACGGTGCCGTCGGGCACCTTGACTTCCAGGTCGGCGCCGGCCGCGCCGTCGCGATTGTTGCCCATCCCCTGCTTGCCCGAGGGCGCGGTGACGTGCGGATGGAAATGGACGTCGAGCAGGGTGTGCACCTGCGGATCGACGACGAAGACAATGCTGCCGCCGCGCCCGCCGTTGCCACCGTCGGGGCCGCCGAGCGGCTTGAACTTCTCGCGATGGACCGAGGCGCAGCCGTTACCCCCGGCACCGGCGCGCGCATGGATGACGACGCGGTCGACGAACCGAGGCATCGTGAATCCTCTCACCTACCACCGGGCGCCGAAATCACCGGGCTGGGCCCGGAAACACGGGTCAGTCGGTGGCTTGTCCGGCCGCCACGATGTTGACGGTCTTGCGGCCGCGCTTGATGCCGAACTCGACGGCGCCGGCCTCCTTGGCGAACAGCGTGTCGTCCCCGCCGCGCCCAACACCAACACCCGGGTGGAACTTGGTGCCGCGCTGCCGAACGATGATCTCGCCCGCCTTGACGACCTGGCCGCCGAATCGCTTCACGCCCAGCCGCTGCGCGGCGGAATCGCGACCGTTGCGCGAGCTGGAAGCGCCCTTCTTGTGTGCCATGTTCTGTCGCCTTCGCTATTTGATTCCGGTGACCTTCAGGACCGTCAGCTGCTGACGGTGCCCCTGACGCTTGTGGTAGCCGGTCTTGTTCCTGAACTTGTGGATACGGATCTTGGGGCCCTTGGTGTGCTCGAGCACCTCGCCGGTCACCGCGACCTTGGCCAGCGCGGCCGCGTCGGTGGTCACCTTGGCGCCGTCCACCACCAGGGCGACCGGCAGCGACACGTTCGAGCCAGGCTCGGATTCAAGCTTCTCGACCTTGACCACGTCCCCGACGGCGACCTTGTACTGCTTGCCGCCCGTCTTCACGATTGCGTAGGTCGCCATCGTCGCTCTGCTCCTTCTGCTAGCCGCTGCTCTGCGCGTCGCGCGCGAACCAGCCGCGGTGCGCGTGGTGGGTCTGGGTTGCGGGCCTGCGCCGATTCCCCGGGAGTCCCGCTGCCGCCGGCCAAAGTTTAGTCACCCGGCCTGACGACAACTGTCCAAGGGTACGTGACCAGCGGCTACAGGGTCAAACCGGACACCCCGGCGCCTTCGGCGTCAGCCCGGGTCAGTCCGCGTGGATCGGCGGACCGGCCGGCCTGCCCGCAGCGCGCCGGCGCCTGGGGCGTCCCGAGACGGCCTGGCCGGCCCCGGCGGAGGCCTCCCCGGCGTCGGTGTCGTCCGAATCGTCGTCCTCCGTGTCCAGATCGTCGTCGTCGAGCTCGAGGTCCTCGTCATCGTCGCCGAGGTCTTCTTCGTCGTCGAGGTCGTCGTCATCGTCGTCATCGTCGATGTCGTCGTCATCGTCCGAATCGTCGTCGTCAATGTCGTCGTCGTCAGTGTCGTCGTCGTCCGAGTCCTCGTCATCGGAATCGTCGTCCGAGTCCTCGTCGTCGGTGTCGTCGAAGTCCTCGTCGTCGGTGTCCGCGACGCCACCGGCGCGTCCCGCCTCCTCCTGGTCGAGGTCGTCAGTGGTTTCTTCGGTGGTCTCGTCGGACTCGTCGTCCTCGGACTGCGTGGAGGAGCCGGCGGCCATTGCCTTGAACATCGGGTGCTCGCCGGGAGCGTGGGCGGGCACCTTGGCCACCACCTGCTCTTCGGTCTTGTTCTTCTTGCGCCTGCCCCGGCGGCCGCCCCCACCGGATTCGGACTTGCGCCCGTTCGACGGGGCCGAATCCACCGGGTCCGTGTGCAACAGGATGCCGCGCCCACCACAGTTCGAGCACGACGTCGAGAACGCTTCGATGAGGCCGGTGCCCAACCGCTTGCGGGTCAGCTGCACCAAACCGAGCGATGTCACCTCGGACACCTGATGCCGGGTGCGGTCGCGGGCCAGCGCCTCGGTCAGCCGCCGGAGCACCAGATCGCGGTTGGACTCCAGCACCATGTCGATGAAGTCGATGACCACGATGCCGCCGATGTCGCGCAGCCGCAGCTGGCGCACGATCTCCTCGGCCGCCTCGAGGTTGTTCTTGGTGACCGTCTGCTCGAGGTTGCCCCCAGACCCGGTGAACTTGCCGGTGTTGACGTCGACCACCGTCATGGCCTCGGTCCGGTCGATCACCAGCGTGCCACCCGACGGCAGCCACACCTTGCGCTCCATCGCCTTGGCCAGCTGCTCGTCGATGCGGTGCACCGCGAACACGTCCGGCCCGGCCTGCCCTTCCGGCCCGGCGGGCGCCTCGTACTTGGTGAGCTTCGAAACCAGGTCCGGGGCAACGGATTTCACGTAGTCGTTGATCGTGGTCCAGGCCTCGTCGCCGGAGACGATGAGGCCGGCGAAGTCCTCGTTGAACAGGTCGCGGATCACCTTGACCAGCACGTCGGGCTCTTCGTAGAGGGCCACCGCGGCGCCGGCGGCCTTCTCCTTGATCTCGATCGCCTTGGCCTCGATCTGCTTCCAGCGCTCCTGCAGGCGCGTGACGTCGCTACGGATGTCCTCTTCCTTGACGCCCTCGGACGCGGTCCGGATGATCACCCCGGCGTCGGACGGCACGACCTCGCGCAGGATCTCTTTGAGCCGCTGGCGCTCGGTGTCGGGCAGCTTGCGGCTGATCCCGGTCGATGACGCCCCCGGCACGTAGACCAGGTAGCGGCCCGCCAGCGACACCTGCGTGGTCAGCCGGGCGCCCTTGTGCCCGACCGGGTCCTTGCTGACCTGGACGACGACATAGTCGCCGGGCTTGAGCGCTTGTTCAATCTTGCGGTCGGACCCGCCGAGTCCGGCGGCTTCCCAGTTGACCTCGCCCGCGTAGAGCACACCGTTGCGGCCGCGGCCGATGTCGACGAACGCCGCCTCCATCGACGGCAGCACGTTCTGCACGATGCCCAGGTAGATGTTGCCCACCAGGGAGGCCGACGCGGCCGACGTGACGAAGTGCTCGACCACGATGCCGTCCTCGAGCACCGCGATCTGGGTGTAGCGCGACCCCTGGTTCGGCTGCTCGGTGCGGACCCGGTCGCGCACGACCATCATCCGCTCGACGGCCTCGCGGCGGGCCAGGAATTCGGCCTCGGTCAGCACCGGGGGCCGGCGCCGTCCGGCGTCGCGGCCGTCCCGGCGCCGCTGCCGCTTGGCCTCCAGCCGGGTGGAGCCGTTGATGCCCTTGATCTCGTTGTTCGAGCCGCCGGAGTCATCTCCGCCGCCCTTGCCGCTGCGGGGCGACCGCTCGTGCACGACCGTGTTGGGCGGATCGTC
Organism: Mycolicibacterium vulneris; assembly: GCF_002104765.1. Lineage (GTDB taxonomy): Bacteria > Actinomycetota > Actinomycetes > Mycobacteriales > Mycobacteriaceae > Mycobacterium > Mycobacterium vulneris. The sequence continues at coordinate 9,279 of NZ_NCXM01000022.1, read as the reverse complement.
CGGCGACGAGCTCTCGTCGTTGTCGTCGCCCGATCCGGATTTGCGCCGCCGACGCCGCCGGCGGCGACGGTTGCCGCCGTCGGCCGAACCGTCGTCCCCGTTGTCCGAATCGTCGGAGTCGTCGGAGTCGTCGGAGTCGTCGGAATCCTGGCCGTCGGAGTCCTCGGAGTCGGCTTGACCGCCCTTCTTGCCCCGCGGTTGCCCTTCGTCGTCGTCACCGTCGTCGGCCTGGCCGTCGGATCCGCCCTGCTCACCGCGCCCGCGGCCACGACCGCGACGGCCGCGGCGCCGCCGCCGGTTCGACGGCCGGTCGGACTGCTCGTCGTCGTCGCTGTCGGAATCGTCGGAATCGGCGCTGTCGTCGGCGCCGGCCTCCTCCTCGCGGGCATCGATCGGCTGCGGCGCGACGAAAAGCGGCATGTAATGCGGGCGCTCGGCGGCGTTGTCCGGCGTCTCGAGCAGCAGCCGAGATTCGGGTTCGTCGGCCTCGCCGCCGGCCGCCGGTGCGCTCTCCGCGTCCTCCGCGCTCGCCGAGGGCCGCGCAGACGCCAGCAGGTCGCGCACCCGGACCGCGTCGTCGCGGTCCACGGTGGAATGTGCGCTGCGGATTCGCCCGTCCAGCTCGCTCAGTGCGTCGAGCACCCGCTTGCTGGTGGTTCCCAGCGTTCGGGCCAGCGAATGAACTCTTAGGCGGTCCGGTAGTTCCTCCGGACGAGTCGATTCTTCTGATGGGTCTGCAGTCGGTGCACCGTCTACCACGTATTCTCCTCAAGCCCCCGGGCGCGTCTTTTGCGACGCGGCCACGCGAGGGCTTCGCTATGGGCCCGGGCCACTTCTCCCGGGCTTGTAATGGTCTCGCCCCGAGCGGCCCAGCTTCAGGACCTACTCGGCGCCGTGCTGAATGACGGCCTGACATGCAGCGAACCAAGGCGACGGGGCTATGGTCGCGCTTGTCTAAGTCTTCATTCGGGTGTCTGACGCCGGTCCGGCGACGTTCACCCGAGACCAGTATCCCACATCACGTGGCCGACCCAGCCGCACCTGATGCAGCCCGCCTCAGCAAAGTCGCCCCGGACCGGGTCGTCGCAGCTCTAGGCGGTGGGAAACCAGAGCGCGATTTCGCGCTTCGCGGACTCCACCGAATCCGACCCGTGGACCAGATTGAACTGGGTCTCTAGCCCGAAATCGCCGCGGATCGTGCCCGGGATCGCCTTCTCCACCGGGTCGGTACCGCCCGCGAGCTGCCGAAACGCCGCGATCGCCCGCGGCCCCTCGACGATGGCCGCCACCACCGGTCCAGACGTGATGAACTCCAGCAGCGACTCGAAGAAGGGCTTGCCGTCGTGTTCCGCGTAGTGCTGGGCGGCGAGGTCGCGGCCGACGGCCCGCAGCTCCAGCGCAGCGATGGAAAGGCCCTTGCGCTCGATGCGGCCGATGATCTCCCCCACCAGCTGCCGCTGCACGCCGTCAGGCTTGATCAGTACCAATGTCCGTTCGGTCACGGCGGACAGCGTACATAACCGGGCGGCACGGGGCCGGACGAGAGCGGCCGGGCCCTGCTCGGGGGATTTCTGCGCCTACCGCCGGCCTACTGCTGCCTGCGCCGGACCTCCGCGCGGAAGTAGGCGATCAAGCCCCACAGGCCGGTGAACAGCACGCCGATGAACCCCACCCCCGGGTAAACCACGAAGCCGGCGAGCAGGATCACCTGCACGCCGAGGTTGGCCCAGATCGCCCAGGGTTTGCGCTGCACCCCGGCCATCAGGATCAGCAGCACGGCCAGCCCGATCAGGTAGACCAGCGACGCCGTCGTCAGGCCGCCGCCGACCGCGCCCACCACCGGGATCGCCAGCAGCACCACGATCGCTTCCAGAAACAGCGTCAGGGCCATCACCGCGCCGAAGCTGCGCCACGGGTCGGCCGGCGGCGCCGGGGCGCGCTCCTCGGGGTTCTCGGGCACGTCCGTCATTGCGGATCACGACCGAACAGGGTCCGCGCCGCCCCGGCGGTCACCACCGACCCGGTGATGATGATGCCGGTGCCGGAGAAGGCTTCGGCTGGTCCGTCCGCCGCGGCCTCGTCGACCAGTGCAGTCGCGACGTCGATGGCGTCGCGCAGGTTCTCGGCGGTGCTCACCCGGTCGGGCCCGAACCGCTCGCGCGCCGCCAGGGCCAGCGACTCGACGTCGAGCGCCCGCGGGGATCCGTTGTGGGTCACCACGACAGCGTCGAACACCGGCTGCAGGGCGGCCAGGATGCCGTCGACGTCCTTGTCCGCGAGCACGCTGAGCACCCCGACGAGATAGCGGAAGTCGAATTCGTCGGCCAGGGTCTGCGCCAGCGCGGCCGCGCCGGCGGGATTGTGCGCGGCGTCGAGGAACACCGTGGGTGCGCTGCGCATCCGCTCCAGCCGTCCGGGGCTGGCGACGGCGGCGAAGCCGGCGCGCACCGCCTCGACGTCGAGCTGACGCTGCGCACCGGCGCCGAAGAACGCCTCGACGGCCGCGAGGGCCAGCGCGGCGTTGTGCGCCTGGTGTTCGCCGTGCAGCGGTAGGTAGACATCGGAATACACCCCGCCCAGGCCCTGTAGTTGCAGCACCTGCCCGCCGATCGCTACCTGACGGCCCAGGACGGCGAACTCGGAGTCCTCGCGGGCCACCGCGGCGTCGGCTTGCACGGTCTGGGTCAACAACACCTCCATCGCCTCGGGGGCCTGACGCCCGATGACCGCGACGGTATCGGGTGCACCCTCGGGCGCCCGGGTGATGATGCCGGCCTTCTCCCCCGCGATGGTGGCGAGATCGTCGCCCAGGTATTCGACGTGGTCGATCGAGATCGGGGTGATGACCGCGACGGGGGCGTTGATCACGTTGGTGGCATCCCAGCGGCCGCCCATGCCCACCTCGACCACGGCGACGTCGACGGGCGCGTCGGCGAACGCGGCGAACGCCATCGCGGTCAGCACCTCGAACTTGCTCATCGCGGGGCCGCCGTCCGCCTGCGACTGCGCGTCGACCATCTGCACGAACGGCTCGATCTCGCGATAGGTCGCCACGTATTGCGCCGGGCTGATCGGCTTGGAGTCGATCGAGATGCGTTCCACCGCCGATTGCAGGTGCGGGCTGGTGGTGCGCCCGGTGCGACGGTGCAACGCGGTGATCAGCGCGTCAATCATCCGGGCGACCGAGGTCTTGCCGTTGGTGCCCGCGACATGGATCGACGGGTAGGCCAGTTGCGGCGACCCCAGCAGGTCCATCAGCGCACTGATCCGGGTCAGGCTCGGCTCGATCTTGGTCTCCGGCCAGCGCTGATCCAGCAGGTGCTCGACCTGCAGCAGCGACGCGATCTCGTCCGGGGTGGGGGCCGGGTCGGGGATCTCGGCGGGCACTTCGTCCTGCGGCCAGTCGGGGTCCTGCGGCCAGTCGGGCGGCTCGGTCATCGAACCCTCACTGCAGCCCGGCTAACCGCGCGTTGATCCGCTCGGTTTCCTCCTGGGCCAGGCGCTGGCGATCGCGGATCTTGTCGACGACGTTTTGCGGGGCCTTGCCCAGGAATTCGTCGTTGGCCAATTTGGCGGTGGTCGATGCCAGCTCCTTGTGCGCCGCGGCCAGATCCTTTTCCAGCCGGCGACGTTCGGCGGCGACGTCGATGGTGCCGGAGGTGTCGAGCTCGACGACGACGGTGCCGCCGCTGAGCCGCACCTCCACCGACGCCGACGGGCGAAACTCCGGGCCCGCCGCCGTGAGCCACGCCAACGACGTCACCGCGCTCACCTGGGTGCCCAGATCGGATTCGTCGACACCGGACATCCGCGCCGGCACCTTCTGGCGGTCCGCCAGGCCCTGGTCGCTGCGGAACCGACGCACCTCGGTCACCATCTTTTGCATATCGGTAATCCGCTGTGCGGCAACCGGATCCAGGCTGATCCCGGACGACTGCGGCCAGTCGGCGATCACCAGCGACTCCTGGGCCTCATCGCCGGTCAGCGCCTGCCACAGGGCCTCGGTGATGAAGGGGATCACCGGATGCAGCAACCGCAGCAGAGTGTCCAGCGTCGCCGCCAGCACGGCAGTGGTGTGCGTAAGCCCTTCGGCCAGTTGCGTCTTGGCCAATTCGACGTACCAGTCACAGAATTCGTCCCACGCGAAGTGGTAGAGCGCCTCGCAGGCGCGACTGAACTCGTAGCTGTCGAATGCCGAATCAACCTCCGCGCGAACCTCTTCCAGCCGGCCGAGAATCCATCGGTCGGCGTCGGTGAGCTCGGCCACGGCGGGCAGCGGGGCCAGCCTCGCGCCGTTGAGCAACGCGTAGCGGGTGGCGTTGAACAGCTTGGTGCAGAAATTGCGCGACGCGCGGACGTGGTCCTCGCCGACCGCCAGGTCGCCGCCGGGGCTGGCGCCGCGAGCCAGCGTGAACCGCAGCGCGTCGGCCCCGAACGCGTCCACCCAGTCCAGCGGGTCGATGACGTTGCCCTTGGACTTGCTCATCTTGCGGCCCGCCTCATCGCGGATCAGCCCGTGCAGGAAGACATTGGTGAACGGCACCTGCGGACCGCGGCGGCCGTCCAGGGTGATGGCCTCATCGTCACCGACGAAGGTGCCGAACATCATCATCCTGGCCACCCAGAAGAACAGGATGTCATAACCGGTGACCAGAACGCTTGTGGGATAGAACTTCTCGAGCTCCGGAGTCTTGTCGGGCCAGCCCAGAGTGGAAAACGGCCACAACCCCGAGGAGAACCAGGTGTCCAGCACGTCGGGGTCCTGCTCCCAACCGTCCGGCGGCGTCTCGTCGGGACCGACGCAGCGCTGTTCACCGTTGGGTCCGTACCAGATCGGTATGCGGTGGCCCCACCACAGCTGGCGCGAGATGCACCAGTCGTGCATGTCGTCGACCCAGGCGAACCAGCGCGGTTCCAGACTGGCGGGGTGAATCACGGTGTCCCCGTTGCGCACCGCGTCACCGGCGGCCTTGGCGAGCGATTCCACCCGGACCCACCACTGCAGGGAAAGACGTGGTTCGATCGGCTCGCCGCTGCGCTCGGAGTGCCCGACGCTGTGCAGGTACGGCCGTTTCTCCTCGGTAATACGGCCCTGGGCCGACAGCGCCTCCCGCACCGCGACCCTGGCCTGGAATCGGTCCATGCCGTCGAATTGCGTTCCGGTGTCGGTGATCCGGCCCTTGGTGTCCATGATCGAGATCATCGGCAGCTGATGCCGCAGGCCGATCTCGAAGTCATTGGGGTCGTGTGCGGGCGTGACTTTGACTGCGCCGGTGCCGAATTCGGGGTCGACGTGCTCGTCGGCGACCACCAGCAGCTGACGGTCCACGAACGGGTGCGGCAGGCTGGTGCCAACCAGGTGCCGGTAGCGTTCGTCGTCGGGATGCACCGCGATCGCGGTGTCGCCGAGCATCGTTTCCATCCGGGTGGTGGCCACCACGATGTGTGGTTGCGAGTCGTCCATCGAGCCGTATCGGAACGACACCAGCTCGCCTTCGACCTCTTGATAGTCGACCTCGATGTCCGAGATCGCCGTCTGCAGCACGGGCGACCAGTTGACCAGCCGCTCGGCCCGATAGATCAGTCCGGCGTCGTAGAGGCGCTTGAATATCGCGCGAACCGCCCGCGACAGGCCCTCGTCCATGGTGAAGCGGTCGCGGCTCCAGTCCACGCCGTCGCCGAGCCGGCGCATCTGGCCGCCGATGGCGCCACCGGACTCCCGCTTCCAGTCCCAGACCTTTTCGATGAACAGCTCTCGGCCGAAGTCCTCTTTGGTCTTGCCGTCGACCGCGAGCTGCTTTTCCACCACGCTCTGCGTCGCAATGCCGGCATGGTCCATGCCCGGCTGCCATAGCACCTCGTAACCCTGCATCCGCTTGCGCCGGGTCAGGGCGTCCATCATGGTGTGCTCGAGCGCGTGGCCCATGTGCAGGCTGCCGGTCACGTTCGGCGGCGGCAGCACAATCGAATACCCGGGCTTGGTGCTGGCGGGGTCGGCCGTGAAGTAACCCGCGTCCACCCATCTCTGGTAGATCACGCTTTCGGCCGCAGCCGGATCCCACGACTTAGGCAGGTCGGTGGCGGGGCTGCGGCTGGCGGTCACCCGTCAATTCTAGGGAGCGGTGTTTACCTCCATGTAAGCGCCCAAACCCGCAGGTGGCGGCGTCGGTTGCCCGGTGATCAGGGAATTGTGAGCACTTGGCCGGGCTGGATCAGGTCCGGGTTCGAGATGCCGCTGGCGTCGGCGATCGCCTGGTATCTGTTGCCGTCGCCGTAGAAGCGCTCCGCGATCGCCCACAGGGTGTCGCCGGAGGCGACCGTGTAGGTCCGCGCCGCGGGCTCTGGCTCCGCAGCGACCTCGGCTGGGGCCTCTTCGGCGACGGCATCCTCGGCCTGCGCGGGCTCGTCGGCGGCGACCTCGGGTGCCGGCGGCGGCGGGTTGTCGGTCTCTGTGTGCGTCGACCATGCCGGCCCGTCGGAGGCATACAGCACCAAGTTGCGGTCGTCTTGAAGCACGAGTTTGACGTCCTTCTTGCCCTTGGTGTCGGTATGCCAGACCGGTTTATCCGCCGTGTAGAGGACGAAGTTGCCGTCGGGCTGCACCTCGGCACGCACCACATTTTGGCCCTCGGTCGACGTGGACCACAGAGCCTGACCTCGCGAGGCCAGCACCAGGTTGCCGTCGTCCTCCAGGGTCAAGGTGTAGGCGCCGTTGCTCGAGGCGAGCGATTCCCCGCGCACAAGCTTTTGACCGCCAGTAAGCGTGTCTGACATAGCATTACCTCTCTCATCAACGCAGTCCGGCCACGCCAAGGCCGAACATTGCTCGTACCCGCTAGGGGCTGGTCGATCTTTATTGGGGCCTGGGCATCCCTCCCTCGACGCAGTCGAAACCAGCCGGGAAATACCGATGAAGGCTCCGCGTGGATTTTGCGGCGCCGGGCTACTTCTTGCCGCCGAGCAACCCACCGAGGATGTCGCCCAGCGCACCGCCCTTGCCGCCCAACACGTTTCCGAGAATGCCGCCAAAGGATTTGTCACCGGCGCCGGCACTGAGGATGCTGCCCAGAACTTCGCCCAGGGCGCCACCCGAAGCGGCCTGCGTCGTCCGAGGGACCGTTTCCGGCGACCCCCGGCCCCCCGGATTCAGCTGTTTTCCGATGTATGCCAACACGATCGGGGCCAAGACCGGCAGCAACTGCTTGAGCATGTCGCTGTTACCGGCGCCTCCCCTGGCCAGCGCCGACGCGACTTGATCGGCGTCGTTGCCACCGAAGATCGTCGCGATCGCCTGCCGGCCGTCGCCGGCATCGACCTGGTCGACGTCCCCGCCGGCGTCGAGCAGTCCACGGGCGGCGTGACTCGTGGCAGCGGACTCGATCCGGTCGGCCACCGCGGGATCCTGCGAGTTCTGGTGAAGGCCGCTCAGCAGTACCGGCACCAGTGTGTGAACCGCGCTGACGACTTCGTCTTCGTTCACGCCTAGCCTTGTCGCGATTTCAGATGTAGGGATCTGGGCGTACAGATCATCAAGACCGGCCATCGGGGTCACCCGCCTTATTGCTGGATGTATGAGCCAAGTCAGCTACGACAGTAGACTCATGCGGCCGCGCACAACAGCCCTTGCGGTGGGTCACTAACCCAGCCGCTCGACCTCCAATGTCACGCCCGCGGCGGGGAACCGGTCCAGCAGCGCGTCGCCCATCGCGGCCGCGGGGGTGAGAACGCCGTGCAGGTCTGGGAGCGTGTCGCGGTCCACGGCCAGCGCGAGGCCGCACTCCCCCAGCAATACCGAAGTCGCCTTATAGCCGGGGTCGCCGCGCTGTTCCATGCGCGCCACGTAACGGGCGCCGGTGGTTGTGGTGGTGAAGGTCTCGATCCGGTAGTAGCCGCGTTCCCGGGCGGCCTCGCTCGGGCCGGTGCCGGGTTTGGGCACGATGCGCTCCACCAGTTTGCGTGGCAGCAGCCGGAAATACCGGCTGCCCAATCCGAAGGTGGCCGCGCCGACCCCGCCCACCACCGCGGACGCGACCGGGGCCAGCGGCGACGAGCCCAGGCTCATACTTTCGCTGTACCGCAGTTGGCGTCCGTAGGCCCAGTCCAGCAATGCGTTGCTGCGCCGCACAATTCGGGTGTTGTAAGGAGCCATCAGGAAGCCCGACGTCCACAACCCGGTCAGCTCCGGCGCGATCCGACCACCGCGACGCCAGGGCAGATCGGGCTGGGGGCCGATTTCGGGTTCGGCACCGCGGTCGGTGGTCAGCGTGTACGGGTCGGCGAGCTGGCGGCGGGCGTCGGGATCGCGGGAGGCGGTATCGAGCACTTCCAGCATCGACGCGACGGTTCCGCCGGACACGCCGCCGGAAAAGGAGCGCACCACCAAGTCGGTGTCGCCGAGCTCTCCGGCGCCGTCGTCCCGCACCGCCCGGTAGAGCGCATACACGCTGAGATCCGAAGGGACGGAATCGAATCCGCACGCGTGCACAATGCGGGCGCCGGTGTCGGCGGCCTGCTTGTGGTACAGGTCGATGCTTTCGCGGACGAACATCGCCTCGCCGGTCAGGTCGGCGTAATCGGTGCCCGCGCCGGCGCAGGCGGCCACCAGCGGCAATCCGTAACGGGTGTAGGGCCCGACCGTGGTGATGACGACCTGGGTGCGGGCCGCCATCTCATCGAGCGTGGAGGGCGACGACGCATCGGCGTTCAGGATGGGCCACGCCTGCGCGCTGTCGCCGAGACTGTCGCGGACGGCGCGCAACCGGTCGGCTGATCTGCCGGCCAGCGCGATCCGCGTGTCCGGTGCCGAGCCGGCCAGGTATTCGGCGGTGAGCTTTCCGACGAAGCCGGTTGCCCCATACAGCACAATGTCGAATTCGCGCGGCGTTGCGGTCACTGACCCGACGCTACCCGACGCCGGGCGTCCCACCCCCTGCAGCTAAGAAGTGCCGGGCACGACGGCCCGGCACTTCTTATATGTGTGTACGGCTGCGAAGCCGTCGATTGTGGCTGCGACTCAGCCGCGGCGCCCGCAGACCGGCCATGCGCCAATGCCCTGCGAGTGCAGCACGTTCTCGGCGACTCGGATCTGCTCGTCGCGGCTCGCGCCGGCCGGGGATCCCGACCCACCGTTGGCACGCCAGGTGCTCGGGGTGAACTGCAGGCCACCAGCGAAGCCGTTACCGGTGCTAATCCCCCAGTTGCCACCCGACTCGCACTGCGCGATGGCGTCCCAGTTCACGCTGTACGCGCGGTGGGCGGGAGGCGGCGGGACGTCCGGGC
>NZ_NCXM01000021.1 GCF_002104765.1 Mycolicibacterium vulneris | reverse complement strand
CGTCGGGGTCGGCGTATAGGTGACGGTCGCCGGCGGCGCCTGCACGCGACTGCGCGGCACCCAGGTGTAGTTGGGGTCGGGCACGAAGCCCGGCGGCACCACCTGCTGCACCGGGGGCTTGGGCGCCGGCTCCGGACGGTAGGTGTCGTAGACCCACCACACCAGGAAGAAAGCGATGATCAATACGAAGGTCGACGTGCGCATCCGCCCGCCGAACACGTAATTCGGCCACCGATGGTCGGCATCCGTGTCGTGGCCGTCGGCGCGCTTCTCGAGGATGTTCAGGGTGAACTTCAACGCTTCTGCACCGCACCTTGGACGTCAACGTCGGTTTGCTGGTCGGCTGCCCGGGCGGCCGGAACCGAGCGGTCTTCAACCAGGCCGACCGTCGCGTCCGCCGCGGTCACGATGCCGACACGCGCCAGCGCCCGGATGACCAGGGCGCGCAACTGCCTGCCGGCCTCGAACTGCTTGCCGGGCAGCGTCCGGGCCACCAGGCGCAGCGTCACCGTGTCGACCGCGATGCTTTCCACACCCATGACGGTGGGGGCATCCAACAGCAGCTCCCCGAGCAGGGGGTTGTCCATTGCGCGCTCGCACTCCTGGTGCAAGACCTCGTTGACCCGGTTCAGGTCGGCGCTGGTCGACACCGGGATGTCCACCACCGCGCGCGCCCAGTCCTTGGACAGGTTAACCACCTTGACGATCTGCCCATTGGGAATCGTCAACACCTCGCCATCCGGCGAGCGCAGGCGGGTCACTCGCAATGTCACGTTCTCGACTGTGCCGGTCGCTTCCGTCGCGGACACGACGGTAAGGGTGACCAGGTCTCCGAACCCGTACTGGCGCTCCACCAGGATGAAGAACCCGGAAAGCAGGTCTCTGACCAACTGCTGCGCGCCGAAACCCAGCGCTGCGCCGACCACGGTGGCCGGCGCGACCAATCCGCCCACCGAGAACTGCAGCACCTCGGCGATCTGCATGATGACCCAGATGCCGATGATGACGACGGACACCCAGGAGATCACCGACGCCAGAGCCTGACGGTGCTTGGACGCTTCCGAGCGCACCAGCGCATCGCTTTCGGCGAAGCCGAGGTTGAGCTGCCGCGTCACCTGCTGCGCGACCCAGTTGACGAACCGAGCCGCCAGCACCGCCGAGATCAGCACCATGGCAATCCGCAGTCCCCTGGCGACAATCCACTCACCGACCTCGCCCCGCCAGAAGTCGTGCCAGTGGTGCGTCATCGATGCGGCAAGAATGCTTGTGTTATTCGTCATCTTTTCGATTGCGCCAACGGATTCCCGCTTCCAGGAATCCGTCGATGTCTCCGTCCAGGACGGCCGCAGGATTGCCAACCTCGTACTCGGTTCGCAGATCCTTGACCATCTGATACGGCTGCAGAACGTAGGAGCGCATCTGGTTGCCCCACGAACTGCCGCCTTCGCCTTTTAATGCGTCTAACTCAGCGCGTTCCTCGGAACGCTTGCGCTCCAACAACTTTGCCTGAAGCACCCGCATCGCCGAAATCTTGTTCTGCAGTTGCGATTTTTCGTTCTGGCAAGTCACGACAATACCCGTTGGGACGTGAGTTAAACGTACCGCAGAGTCGGTGGTGTTCACCGATTGACCGCCGGGACCGCTGGAGCGGTAAACGTCAACGCGCACATCACCTTCCGGTATGTCGATGTGGTCGGTGGTCTCCACCACCGGAAGCACTTCGACTTCAGCGAACGATGTCTGACGCCGGCTCTGGTTGTCAAATGGGCTGATTCGCACCAGCCGATGGGTGCCCTGCTCGACGGACAGCGTGCCGTAGGCGAAGGGGGTGTGCACGGCGAACGTCGCGCTCTTGATGCCGGCCTCTTCGGCATAGGACGTGTCGAACACCTCGACGGGATACTTGTGCTGCTCGGCCCACCGGATATACATCCGCATCAGCATCTCGGCCCAGTCCGCCGCGTCCACTCCACCCGCACCGGAACGGATGGTGACCAGCGCCTCCCGCTCGTCGTAGTCGCCCGACAGCAGGGTGCGCACCTCGGTGGCTTCGATGTCCGCGCGCAGCGCCTTCAGCTCGGCGTCGGCCTCGGCCAGCGCATCGGCGGCGCCCTCACCCTCCTCGGCCGCCAGCTCGTAGAGCACCGGCAGGTCGTCCAGTCGGCCCCGCAACTCCTCGACCCGGCGCAGCTCGCCCTGAGCGTGCGACAACTCGCTGGTCACCCGCTGGGCGCGCGCTTGGTCGTCCCACAGTTGGGGATCGGATGCCTCGTGTTCGAGCTTCTCGATGCGCGCGCGCAGACCGTCCACATCGAGCACTCGCTCCACCGTGGTCAGGGTGGCGTCGAGGGCGGCGATATCGGCTTGACGGTCGGGTTCCACAGGTGACAACGTTACCGGGGCCCTCCGGGCAGCTTCCGCTCGCAGCGAGTGTCCAGGTCACGACCAGCGGTCATGCGTTTAGCATCGAGTCACGATCATGTGCGCCCCGCTTTGCGCGCGACAGCCCCTTGCGCGCATTCGGGCACGAATAGAAGGTCGAGAATGCGCCCTTACCACGTTGCAATCGTTGGCTCCGGACCGTCGGGCTTCTTCGCCGCGTCTTCCTTGCTGAAGGCGGCTGACGGGTCCGAAGACATCGATATCGCCGTCGACATGCTGGAGATGCTGCCCACCCCGTGGGGGCTGGTGCGCTCCGGCGTCGCGCCCGATCACCCGAAGATCAAGTCGATCAGCAAACAATTCGAGAAGACCTCCAAGGATCCGCGCTTCCGCTTCTTCGGCAACATCTCGGTCGGCGAACATGTGCAGGCAGACGAGCTCGCCGAGCGCTACGACGCCGTCATCTACGCGGTCGGGGCGCAATCCGACCGTGCGTTGAACATCCCCGGCGAGGACCTGCCGGGCAGCATCGCCGCCGTCGATTTCGTGGGCTGGTACAACGCGCACCCGAACTTCGAGGAGGCCACGCCAGATCTCTCCGGGGCCAGGGCCGTCGTCGTCGGCAACGGCAACGTCGCGCTCGACGTCGCACGCATCCTGGTCACCGACCCCGACGTGCTGGGACTGACCGACATCGCCGACCACGCGCTGGAGTCGCTGCGCCCGTGCGGCGTCGACGAAGTGGTGGTCATCGGTCGGCGCGGACCGCTGCAGACCGCGTTCACCACCCTCGAGCTCCGTGAGCTGGGAGACCTGGAAAACGTCGACGTGATCGTCGACCCCGCCCAGCTGGAGGGCGTGAGCGACGAGGACGCGGCCGCGGCCGGCAAGACGGCCAAGCAGAACATCAACGTGCTGCGCGATTACGCGAAGCGGGACCCGCGCCCCGGGCACCGCCGCATCGTGCTGCGCTTCATGACCTCCCCGATCGAGATCAAGGGCGACGACAGGGTCGAAGGGATCGTGCTCGGCCGCAACGAGCTGGTCACCGACGACAACGGGCGGGTGTCCGCTAACGACACCGGCGAGCGCGAGGAGCTGCCGGTTCAGCTGGTGGTGCGCTCGGTCGGCTACCGCGGTTTGCCCACCCCGGGGCTGCCCTTCGACGAGAAGACCGCGACGATCCCCAACAGCGGCGGCCGGGTCGAGGGCAGCCGCAACGAATACGTAGTCGGGTGGATCAAGCGCGGGCCCACGGGTGTCATCGGCACCAACAAAAAGGACTCCCAGGACACCGTGGACACGCTGCTGGCCGATTTGTCCGCCTCCGACGGCCTGGCGGATTTCCCCGGCGACCACGCCGAAAAGCTGGCCGACTGGCTGGCGTCGCGCCAGCCCAAGCTGGTCACCTCGGCGCACTGGGACCTCATCGACGCCCATGAGCGCGCGGCCGGCGAATCGTACGGACGGCCCCGCGTCAAGCTGCCGAGTTTGGCGAAGTTGCTTCGGGTCAGCCACGGCTGAGCCTGCTACGGGAGTACGAAGGGCTCTACTCAACGCCCGCAAGTCTCCGTAGCGTTGGGGCCGTGGGCAGCGATCAACCGGTAACCGTGCTTTCCGAGGACGAGAACTGGAATCTATTGGGCAGTGTCGCGCTGGGCCGCCTGGTCACCAACTTCGCCGGTGAGCCCGAGATCTTTCCCGTCAACTTCGTCGTGCAAGACCGCACCGTGCTGTTCCGCACCGCCGAGGGCACCAAACTGTTCTCGGCTGTGGCCAACCACGCGGTGGTTTTCGAGGTCGACGACCACAACCTCATCGAGGGGTGGAGCGTGATCGTGCGCGGTCGCGCGCGACTGCTGAAGGCAGACGCGGACATTCAGCGAGCCGAACGCGCGCAGTTGTTGCCGTGGACGGCAACGCTCAAACCGCACTATGTGCGCATCACGCCGGCCGAAATCACCGGCCGGCATTTCCGGTTCGGTCCGGAGCCTGACCGTCACGAGCCGGTTGCGTGACGTGCAACTCGGGTGCGTCGGCGCCGGTCAGTCGCCGGTGCATGGCCCACGCGATCCGGCCGGCCTGAACTTTCGCCCGGTCGGCCGCCGGTCCGCGATACAACTCGTCAACGGTGTTGTGCCACACGGTGAGCCAGCGCCGGAAGTGACGATCCGACAGTGGGGCACGCCGGTGGATTCCGCGGTGCACCTGCAACGCCCTGCCGCGATAGAGCCCCGCGCGGAACAGCACGGTCTCCCAGAAGTCGCACATCGTCGGAACGTGGGCCTCCAACCCCTTGGCCCGCAACTCGGCGAACGGTGACCAGCAGCTGGCCGGGATCGTGGTGGGCGCGCAGGTACCGGTCCACGCCGCCGGTTACGATCGCCGCCTCGTTCTGCATGTCGGGATACAGCCGCAGCCACCGCGCCAGCCTACGATCCAATTGCCCTTGCGCTGAGACCTTTCCGGGAGTTCCGCGGCGAACGTCCGCGGCTTTCGATACCGACACCGCCCGCAGCGCCACCCGGCGCAGCCTCGCTTCGTCGAACGCGTGCCGCAGCACCGTGCCGTTGTCCACCTCGGCCACCACGCCACTGACCCGGGGTGCCGTAGGACGGCTCGCCGACTGCTGGATCACGGCGACCGGACACACCGCCGAGCGGACCAAAGAGGCCGCGACGGCGGGTCCGCCGTGGCAGGCATGGTTGAGCCCGATCTGCCCGATGCAGAGCATGACCTCAGACCTCGATGCCTCCAGCAGCTTGGAAACCGTCCTGCCCCAGAGTATTTCGGATTCGACCTTGACGGGCTCGCCCACGGCGTCGACGGCCCGATGAGCGTCGGTCAACGCGGCACGGGCGACGGCAAGCCTGGTGCCACCGGTGAGCGCGCCCGATGCGTCGTGCGGATCGATGACATACACCAATCGCAGCGGAATGTCGCGGCTGACCGCCTCATCGATCGCCCACATGGCCGCATGTGTCGCCGCCCTGGATCCGTCGACTCCTACCAGAATTGCGGGAGCTGAATACAGGTTGCTCATCGCGACTTCCTTCATTGGGCGGTAGAAAAGTGTTCATTACACCGTTCAGATGAGACTTTATGAGCCGTAAACCCCACTCCCCCAGAGGCATTGGTCCCGAAATAGGAGTTTTTGACGTGCGAAACAGCGGGCACCACCACCCATCGCCTAGACGGGAGGGCGTCGCCATGGTCATGATCTTCGGCTTCCTGGTGATGGGCATCCTGGCCTACCGCACGTATTCGGCGTCGACGCCGATGCCAGACAAGCTCGTCAACGAAGCCTCTGCAAGAGTCCGGCGTCGCTGCAGCTGCGTTATCTGCAGACGCTGCTGGAGTTGGGGGCGGATCAGAATTCGACCGTTGTCTTCCCGTTGCTGGTCGACATCATCACGCCGTTCCTGCGGCACCCCGAGGCGCTGCAGGTTGTGGTCGACCACTTGAACCATCGCGGGTGACCACGAGCGCACACCCACCAGATATCAAGCACTTCACATACTTTCGTTGTTCAACAGGTGTGGATCTAGCTCCAGTCGTCGGTGAACAAAAGATGAACGTGAGATGAACGCAAGCTGAATTCTGCCTGGTCGGTGCCGGGAAATAGGCAAAACCCCGCACGCATCAGCCGCACCTGCGACGTTTAAAGGGCCCCGAAAACCGAAGGTCTTTTGTAATGCCCTGCGCGCACGCTCCGCCGACCCGATAACACGCGCCACGCTGACCACTAGTCGGCGGTCGCGCGATCGCGCCGGGCTGCCCTCTCACCTGACGCGGGGTGAGCTTTGCGAGCCGCAAAGCGAATCCGGAGCGGCCTTTTCTCAGAACACGCCGATGCGGCTAGCGCCGGCGCCAGTGGCGTTTGCCCGAAGACACGCACTTTGAGGGGATTTATCACAGATGGATTGGGCTTTTCTTCCACCCGAAATCAATTCGGCCCGGATGTACACCGGCCCCGGATTGGCCTCGCTGTTGGCCGCCGCCGGAAGCTGGGACGCGCTGTCGGCCGAGCTGGCCTCCACCGCCGAGTCCTACGAATCGGTGCTCGCGGGCCTGGGCCTGCAGTGGGCCGGCCCCGCCGCTGAGTCGATGGCGCATTCGGCCGCCCGCTACATGGGCTGGCTGCAAGCGACCGCCGAGCAGACGAAGCAGACGGCCATGCAGGCGCGGACGGCCGCGGCGGCCTACGAGCAGGCATATGCGATGACCGTGCCGCCGCCGGTGATCGCCGCCAACCGCACGCTGCTGGCATCGCTGGTGGCGACGAACATCGTGGGCCAGAACACCGCGGCCATCGCCGACACCGAGGCGCAGTACTCCGACTTTTGGGCTCAGGACGCCGCCGCCATGGCCGGCTACTCGGCGTCGTCGACGGTCGCGACGATGCAGTTGCCCCGGTTCGCCGCGGCGAACAAATCCACCACCGAATCCGGTGTGAGCGCCCAGAACGCCGCCGTGGCCACCGCCAACACCAACGCCGGGGTGAATAAGGTCGGCGCGCAGACGTTTTCACCGCTGCAGCAACCGAATTCGGGAATCACCACGGGCGACGTCTACTACCTCGACGCATCGACGACGAGCTCGGGCAACAGCGCCTTCCGGGTACTTGACGCCATCCAGGGGACCGGTCTGGGCTTCAGCGCTCCCTACAACATGGAGCAGTTCGTGTCCGGCATCATCGGGGCCGAGAACAACTTGGGCATTCTGGCCAAGCCCGGGGCGGCGGCGGCCAACCTCGCTCCCGCGCTCGCGGCGCCCGCCCTTCGCGGCGCCACGGCGGGCCTCGGCGGTGGCCTGGGTAACGTCACCGCGACCCTGTCGCACGCCGGCACCATCGGGCCGATGTCCGTCCCCGCGACCTGGGCCGCGCCCACGAGCACACACATCTCGCCGCTGGAACCCGCGGGCTTCACCACGATTCCGGGGACCGAGGAGCCGGTGGCATCCGGGTATCCCGGGTACCCCGGAATGCCGGCTGGCGGTGCCGCGCGATCGGCCGGCGCGGGTGTCCCGCCACGTTACGGCGTGCGGCTCACCGTGATGCCACGCCCGCCGGCCGCCGGGTGACATGGCACCACTGGGCCAACTGCTGTCGGTCATAGGACGAACCCTTCGCCGCAAGCAGTTTCGCTTCACGCAGCTAGAGCTGTAAGACAATGGAATTCGGCTTTCTTCCACCAGAGTTGAACTCTGGCCGGATGTACGCGGGCCCCGGGTCGGGCTCGCTGCTGGCCGCCGCGGGAAGCTGGGACTCGCTGTCGGCCGAGCTGGGTTTCACGGCCGCGGTGTACGAGTCGGTGCTGTCCGGCCTGACCGGTTTGTACTGGCACGGGCCCGCCGCCCAGGCGATGGCCGCGAGTGCGGCGCCCTATGTGGCGTGGCTGTATTCGACCGCCGAGCGTGCACAGCAGACGGCCATGCAGGCTCGGGCGGCCGCCGCGGCTTACGAGCTGGCGCATGCCATGACCGTGCCCCCGCCCGCGGTCGCGGCCAACCGCACCCAACTGGCCACGCTGGTGGCAACGAACTTCTTCGGGCAGAACACCGCGGCCATCGCGGCCACCGAAGCCCAGTACGCCGAATATTGGGCTCAGGACGCCGCAGCGATGTACGGCTATTCCGCCACTTCCGCTGCGGCGGTCCAGTTCTCGCCGTTCGCCTCCCCGCGCCGGACCACCACCAACGATGGGACGACGGCGCAGCGCGACGCCGTCGTCCAAGCTGCCGCCAACGCCTCGAACTCGGGCACGGACTCGGGATCGGATGTGGTGGTGGTGAACTCCTCGGCTTCCAATTCGTCGTCGGAACTCTTCCGAATCCTTGACACCATCCAGGGCGCCCAGACCACGTTTAGATCCATTTTCACCGCCGAGGGGACCACTTCCGGAATCATCCAGGCCGACAAGAACTTAGGGATCTTGCCGAACCTGGGGGCGGTTCCGGCCGCGCTGCCCAAGGCTCCCGCGCTCACCGGCGCAACGTCGGGACTGGGCGACGTCAACGCGATGCTCGCGCGTGCCGAACGGATCGGCCCGATGTCGGTGCCCGCCGGCTGGGCCAGCGCGACCGGCAACCAAGTCGCGGCACTCCCGGGCGGCGGTTTGTCCGACCTGACGGCGAGCGACGCGGTCGCCCGGACCGGATCCGGGACGCCCGGCATCCCCGGGGTCCCGGGCGGGACGGTCAGGCGGGCGGCACTCGTGGTCCCGCGCTACGGCAGACGGATCACGGTGATGACGCGCCCGCCCGCGGCGGGTTGACGGGTCACCTACAGTGCGGGTGCCCAACGTCCAGGACCCGAACCACTTTCAAGAATTCGAAGAGAATCCTTCAAGGCATCCGCCAGAAACTAAGGCATCACTCCCGAAGGTCGACCCCTAGGAATCAAAATGACTGCCGCCGAACTGAACGCCGCATGTACGGACGCCGCGTACCGCGCAGAGATTGCCACCGAGACGGTCGGCAAGTCATCTGGGTCGGATGAGAGACCACAATCAACTCGGCAACGCCTACACCGCAAGGGCCTAACCATCCCGGTCGTGTGCGGACTGACCGTGGCTGCCGTAATGACCATTGTTGCAGCACCATTGGCCCGTGCTGAGGATGCGGACGCACTGTTCCTCAACGCAATGCGCGGTCACGGCATCAGCTCTCTCAGCGGCACCGACCAAGACTTGATCAAGGTCGGTCGCAGCGTTTGCGATCTGCTCGGCGGCGGCTACAGCATCAACGCCGTGATCGACCTGAGCAAACGCATTTCTGACGAGGATCCCACTTACTTCGTGCGCACGTCAGCGGAAACACTCTGCCCACAGCTAATCCACTGATCCAGCGGGGAATGGGACTCGCCGCACGACGCCCCCTAGGCGGCACCCCCGGCCGGCTGGGCATCGCCCGGCGGGTTGACCGACGGTCAGCCTGCTGGCGGCTGCGGCGACTCGGGTGGCGCGGGCGGCCCAGGCGGCCCAGGCGGCCCAGGCGGCGGTCCCGCGGGAGCGAACTTCCAGTTGTCCGGATTCTTCGGCGAATAGACCACCGGAAAAAGTTGGCCGATGGTCGGCCATTGATCCACGTCCACGGCCATGCGCTGATACACCGCGTGCTCGTTCACGGTGGGCCCATTGATCACGCCGGCGATGGTCACGAACTGCTCGCCGGTGGCGTCGGGCCGGGGGCTGATTCCGGTGACCAGCAGCGTGCCGCTCAGCAGCTCACCGCGGGGGCCGCGCGGGACGAACCGCTGGACGAGAAACACGCCCAATATCGCCACCAGCAGGAGCAGCAGTCCGAATTCCCACACGAGGCCATGGTAGGTCCGTGATAAGACTGCGTCATGAATCGCACCGGCGATCTGGCGCTGGCGCTCACGCTGGCCGACCGCGCAGACACGTTGACGTCGGCCCGCTTCGGCGCGCTGGACCTGCGCGTCGACACCAAACCCGACCTGACGCCGGTGACCGACGCCGATCGCGCGGTGGAAACCGAGCTGCGCGAGGTGCTCCGGCGCGAACGGCCGGAGGACAGCATCGTCGGCGAAGAGTTCGGCGGCGACCCCACGTTCACCGGACGTCAATGGATCATCGACCCGATCGACGGCACCAAGAACTTCGTGCGCGGGGTGCCGGTGTGGGCCACCCTGATCGCACTGCTGCAAGACGGTGTCCCCGTCGTCGGTGTGGTCAGCGCCCCGGCATTGCAACGCCGATGGTGGGCCGCGCACACCCAGGGCGCCTTCGTCACGGTCAACGGTGCGCCCGCGCGTCGGCTCTCGGTTTCCTCAGTGGCACAATTAAATTCGGCCAGCCTTTCGTTCTCCAGCCTGTCCGGGTGGGCGCAACTCGGTGTGCGGGACCGATTCATCGCGCTGACCGACGCGGTGTGGCGGGTGCGCGCCTTCGGCGACTTTCTGTCCTACTGCCTGCTCGCGGAAGGGGCGGTCGATATCGCCGCCGAACCGGAAGTGTCGGTGTGGGATCTCGCCGCACTCGACGTCCTGGTGCGCGAGGCAGGCGGGGCGCTGACCGCGTTGGACGGCACCGCGGGGCCGCATCACGGCAGCGCCGTGGCCACCAACGGCCTGCTGCAACAGCAGGTGCTCGGCAGCCTCTCGGCCCCGCCGGTGTGAATTAGTTAACAAGTGTTCTCTCCGATCTTACTCCGGAGTAAGATCGGCGATATCCGCATTGCCCATCGACCTGAGGCTGCTGAAAAATGACCGGTTCCGGTTCCAAAGAGACTTCAAAATCCGCCCGCTCCCGCGTCAGACGGCGCGACCATAAGTCCGCGGTCGGGCTGCAACCACACAAGCGCACCGGCGTCGACATCGCGATCGCGCTGATCACCCCGCTCGTCGGGCAGGAGTTCCTGGACAAGTACCAGCTGCGCGACCCGCTCAACCGCGCCCTGCGCTATGGCACGAAGACCGTCTTCTCCACCGCCGCCACGTCTTCTCGGGAGTTCAAGCGGATCCAGAACCTGCGCGGTGGCCCGACCCGGCTCAAGTCCAGCGGCAAGGACTACTTCGACCTGACGCCCGACGACGACCAGAAGATGATCGTCGAGACTCTCGACGAATTCGCCGAGGAGGTGCTGCGCCCCGCCGCGCACGACGCCGACGAGGCGGCGACCTACCCGCACGAACTGATCAGCAAAGCCGCCGAGCTCGGCATCACCGCGATCAACATCCCCGAGGATTTCGACGGCATCGCCGCGCACCGGTCCAGCGTGACCAACGTCCTGGTCGCCGAGGCGCTGGCCTACGGCGACATGGGTCTGGCGTTGCCGCTGCTGGCGCCGGGCGGTGTGGCCTCCGCGCTGACCCATTGGGGCAGCGCCGACCAGCAGGCCACCTACCTGCCCGAGTTCGCCGGTGAGAACGTGCCCCAGGCGTGCGTGGCCATCGCCGAGCCGCAGCCGCTCTTCGACCCCACCCGGCTGAAGACCACCGCGGTTCGCACCCCGAGCGGGTACCGCCTCGACGGGGTGAAGTCGTTGGTCCCGGCCGCCGCCGATGCGGAGCTGTTCATCGTCGGCGCGCAGCTGGACGGCAAGCCGGCGTTGTTCATCGTCGAGTCTTCGTCCAAAGGCCTTAGCGTGAAAGCGGATCCGAGCATGGGGATTCGCGCGGCGGCCCTGGGCCACCTGGAACTGTCCGGGGTGACGGTGCCGCCGAACGCCCGGCTCGGTGAGGACGAGGCGACCGACGAGGACTACTCCGAGGCGATCGCGCTGGCCCGGCTGGGCTGGGCGGCGCTGACGGTGGGCACCTCCCACGCGGTCCTCGACTACGTCGTTCCGTACGTGAAGGAGCGCGAGGCCTTCGGTGAGCCGATCGCTCATCGGCAGGCGGTCGCCTTCATGTGCGCCAACATCGCCATCGAATTGGACGGGCTGCGGCTGATCACCTGGCGCGGCGCCGCGCGGGCCGAGCAAGGCCTGCCGTTCGTCCGCGAGGCGGCCCTGGCCAAGCGGCTCGGCGCCGACAAGGGCATGCAGATCGGCCTGGACGGCGTTCAGCTGCTCGGCGGCCACGGTTACACGAAAGAGCACCCGGTCGAACGCTGGTACCGCGACCTGCGGGCCATCGGCGTCGCCGAGGGTGTCGTCGTCATCTAAGTCGCTATCCAACTCGAACTGAAAGTTCAATCATGGCAATCAATCTGGAACTTCCCCGCAAGATGCAAGCGGTGACGACGAAGACGCATCAGGGCGCCGCCGAGTTGATGCGACCGATCGCCCGCAAGTACGACCTCAAAGAGCACGCCTACCCGGTCGAGCTGGACACGCTGTTCAGTCTCTTCGAAGGGGCCTCGGAGTCAATCGAATTCGCGGGAGCGAATGCGCTGGGCGGCGAGGACGAAGAACGGGACAAGAACCACAACGGTGCCAACATGGCCGCGTTGCTGCAGACGCTGGAAGCCAGCTGGGGCGACCTGGCGATGATGCTGTCCGTCCCCTATCAGGGGCTGGGGAACGCGGCCATCTCCGCCGTCGCCAACGAGGAGCAGCTACAACGCCTGGGCAAGGTGTGGGCGGCGATGGCCATCACCGAGCCCGGCTTCGGATCGGACTCTGCGGCCGTGTCGACGACCGCCACCCTGGACGGCGACGACTACGTGATCAACGGCGAGAAGATCTTCGTCACCGCCGGGTCCCGCGCCAGCCACATCGTGGTGTGGGCGACGCTCGACAAGACACAGGGCCGCGCGGCGATCAAGTCGTTCGTCGTGCCGCGCGAGCACCCCGGTGTCACGGTCGAACGGCTGGAGCACAAGCTCGGCATCAAGGGTTCCGACACCGCGGTCATCCGATTCGACAACGCCCGTATCCCGAAGGAAAATCTGCTCGGCAACCCCGAAATCGAGGTGGGCAAGGGCTTTTCGGGAGTGATGGAGACCTTCGACAACACCCGGCCCATCGTCGCGGCGATGGCGGTCGGTGTCGGCCGCGCCGCGCTAGAGGAGATTCGGAAGATCCTCACCGAGGCCGGCGTGGAGATCTCCTACGACAAGCCCTCGCACGTCCAGAGCGCGGCGGCATCGGAGTTCTTGCGGATGGAAGCCGACTGGGAGGCCGCCTATCTGCTGTCACTGCGTGCGGCATGGCAGGCCGATAACAAGATCCCCAACTCCAAGGAAGCGTCGATGAGTAAGGCCAAGGCCGGCCGGATGGCCACCGACGTCACGCTCAAGACCGTCGAATTGGCAGGCACCGCAGGCTATTCCGAGCAGTTACTGCTGGAGAAATGGGCGCGCGACTCGAAGATCCTGGACATCTTCGAAGGCACGCAACAGATTCAGCAGCTGGTGGTCGCCCGCCGCCTGCTGGGCCTGTCCTCCTCCGAGCTCAAGTAACGATCGCGTTCAGCCGCTCGCGGTCTTCGTCGTTTAGTTCGATGGACGCGACGTCCATGTTCTCTTCCAGGTGGCTCAGCGACGAGGTGCCAGGGATCAGCAGCACGTTGGGCGCCACGCCGAGCGTCCACGCCAGCGCGACCTGAGCCGGTGTGCGACTAATCCGCTGCGCGATCTCCTGGACCACCGGGTGGCTGAGCACCGGGTTGGGCTGCATGAAGGCCGCGCCGAGCGGGAAGAATGGGACGAAGGCGATCCCCCGCGCCTCGCATTCCTCGAGCACCGGGGCCGACTCCCGGTACACCAGATTGAATGCGTTTTGCACACAAGCGATCTCGGTGCGCCCGACGGCATGCAGCAGGTGCTCGCGGTTGACGTTGCTCAGCCCGACTCCGCCGATCAGCCCCCGGTCGCGGGCCTCGATCATGGCCGAAAGCTGGTCGTCGAACTCCTGGTCCGGGCCGTCGCTTTCGAACACGCGCAGGTTGACCACGGCCAGTCGCTCGACGCCGAGGCTGAGCAAGTTCGTTTCGATGTCACGGCTCAACTCGGCCGGCGCACCGGCCGGCAGCCAGGCGCCCTTGTCATCGCGGCGGCCGCCGACCTTGCTGACCAGCGCCAGGTTCTGCGGATAGGGATGCAGCGCGGTACGAATCAGTTCGTTTGCGACGTCGGGTCCGTAGAACTGCGAGGTGTCGATGTGGTCGACGCCGAGTTCGACCGCGCGGCGCAGCACGGCCAGCGCCTCGTCGCGGTCGCGCGGCGGACCGAACGCATTGGGCCCGGGCAACTGCATGGCCCCGAAGCCGACGCGGTTGACCGAAAACCCACCGAGTGGAAAGGGATCCATACGGTGAGGCTAGCGTCGAAGGATGGACACGTTTCACGCGCTCGTCGCGCGCCAAGATGGAGACCGGATAACCGCGTCGGTCGAGACGCTGAACCACTCCGAACTGCCGCCCGGCGAGGTGACCATCCGGGTCCTGTATTCCAGCGTCAACTACAAAGACGCGCTGGCACTGACGCCGGGTGGCGGCGTGGTGCGCGCCTACCCGGTGGTCCCCGGCATCGACCTGACCGGTGAGGTCGTGGAGTCGACGACGGCCGACTTCGCCGTCGGCGAGAAGGTACTGGCCCACGGGTATGCCATCGGCACCGGCCACCACGGCGGCTACGCCGAGTACGCACGGTTGCCGGCCGACCAGGTGGTGGCCCTCGGCGCGTTGAGCCCGTACGAGGGCGCCGCGATCGGAACGGCGGGCTTCACCGCCGCGATGAGTGTGCAGGCGCTGATCGACTGGGGCATCACGCCCGACGCCGGTCCCATCGTCGTCACCGGAGCCTCCGGCGGCGTCGGCTCGGTCAGCGTGGACCTGCTGGCGAGCGCCGGCTATCAGGTCGTCGCCTCGAGTGGCAAAGCCGAGGCCGCCGACCGGCTCAAAGCCCTTGGCGCCGCGGAGGTTATCGGCCGGCTGCCCGCCGACCCCGACGCCAAGCCACGGCCCCTCGGCAAGGCGCGCTGGGCGGGCGGGGTGGACTGTGTCGGCGGCGCGACGCTGGCCGACGTGCTCAGCACCGTCGATTACGGCGGCGCCGTGGCGGCCAGCGGCCTCACCGGCGGCCCGGCCCTGCACACCACGGTGCTGCCGTTCATCCTGCGCGGCGTCGCGCTGCTCGGCATGGACTCAGTGCTGATGCCGATCGGACCACGCCGCGAATTGTGGGCCCGGCTCGGCGATTCGTTGCGGCCACGTCACCTGGACTCGCTGGTCAGCGACGTCGACGTGAAAGACGTCGTCGGCGTGATCGATCAAGTGCGCGCCGGCAAATTCTCCGGCCGGGCCGTCGTGCGGGTCGCGGGCGGATTTTGAGCGGCCAGTAGGCTCTGCTGGCATGCGCGCGGTACAGGTGACTCGGCTCGATGGTCCAGACGCGGTCGAGTTGACCGACATCGACGAACCGTCGGGCGACGGGGTCGTCGTCGACGTGCACGCGGCCGGGGTCGCCTTCCCGGACGCCCTACTCACCCGGGGTCTCTACCAATACCGCCCCGAGTTGCCGTTCGTGCTCGGCGCCGAGATCGCCGGCGTGGTGCGATCCGCACCCGAGGGCGCGCAGGTGCTCGCCGGCGATCGGGTCGTGGGCCTCACGATGTTGTCCGGTGGCATGGCCGAGGTCGCGGTGCTGGCCCCGGACCGGGTCTTCAAGCTGCCGGACAACGTGAGCTTCGAGGCGGGCGCCGGCCTGCTGTTCAACGACCTGACGGTGTACTTCGCGCTGACCGTTCGGGGTCGGCTGCAGCGCGGCGAGACCGTTCTGGTGCACGGCGCGGCCGGAGGCATCGGGACCTCGGCGCTGCGGCTGGCGCCGGCGCTCGGCGCCGCCCGCACCATCGCCGTGGTCAGCACACAGGACAAGGCCGACATCGCGACGGCGGCCGGCGCGACGGATGTGGTGCTGGCCGACGGTTTCAAGGACGCGGTGAAGGAGTTGACCCACGGCCGTGGCGTCGACATCGTCGTCGACCCGGTCGGCGGCGACCGGTTCACCGATTCCCTGCGCTCGCTTACTCCCGGCGGGCGGCTGCTGGTGGTCGGGTTCACCGGCGGCGAGATACCCACCGTCAAGGTAAACCGGTTGCTGCTCAACAACGTCGACGTGGTCGGCGTGGGCTGGGGCGCCTGGGCCGGGACGCATCCGGGGGCGCTGGACGAGCAGTGGGCCGGACTCGAGCGATTGCTCACCTCCGGGGAGCTGGCCCCGCCCGAGCCGGTGACCTACCCGCTGGAAGAAGCCGGGGCCGCCGTCGCATCGCTGGAGAATCGCAGCGCCAAGGGGAAGGTCGTACTGCGCGTCCGCGGTTAGGCGCTGCGCTCGGCCCCAGCTGCCACAGTGGTTTCAGCGCGGGGATTGTTTACCCGCCTCGTAGCGACACCCGCCGGCTTCACGCGCCACTGATGTTGTCGCTGCGAGGTGGGCGCAAAGCCAGTCCTGCCGGGCGGAGACGCCTGGGGCCTATGTGACGAACGCGGGACGGTGTCGACAACAGGCTAGCGGCGGCCCTTGTGCGGTCCGAAAAGAGAAAGTAATGTCACTTTCAGTTTTACAAACCCTGATCGCCACCCAGCTGGTCCCCTTCGGAGGAGCCGTCCCATGGAATCCTTTGTGCACCTGCGAAAAGGCCGAACACCGCGTCGCCTGCACGCCGACCTCGACGGCCTCAAGGACGACGAGTTGGGCCGGGGCGGATTCACCGGCCGCACCGCCAACCTGTACCGGCGCCACGACCCCACCGCCTACCGATCGGTCGGCCCGCTGCGGCCCATCGACGTGCTGTCCAGCGAGCTCAAGCCCAGCGACGCCACCGAGGCGGACGGCGGACCGCTGCTGATGTTCAGCAACGACGACTGCCGAATCCTGTTGAGCCGTCGTCACGAGCCGATGCCGTTCTTCGTCCGTCACGTCGACGGCGACCTGCTGTGCTTCGTCCACCAGGGCAGCGGCCTGGCCGAGACCGAATTCGGGCCGCTGCGCTACCGGGAGGGCGACTGGCTGTACATCCCGAAGGCATGCACCTGGCGCCAGCTGCCCGACAGCGCGACGACGATGCTGATGATCGAAGCCACCGACGAGTTTCGGGTGCCGCCACCCGGCGCACTGGGCCGCCACTTCCCCTTCGACCCGTCGCAGGTCGTCATCCCCGAGCCGGTGCCGGCCGACAAGGCCGACGGCGAATTCGAGGTTCGGCTCATCCACGAGGGCGGCCCGACAACGCTGTTCTACCAACACAATCCGCTCGACGTCGAGGGCTGGCGAGGCGACAACTTCGCGTTCACCTTCAACATCGCCGACTACAACGTGGTCACCTCCGACAGTGTCCACCTGCCGCCGACGGTGCACCTGTTCATGCAGGCCACCGGTGTCTACGTGATGAACTTCCTACCCAAGCCCGCCGAGGGGATTCCGGGCACCGAACGCACACCGTGGTATCACCGCAACGTCGACTACGACGAGATCGCCTTCTTCCACGGCGGCTCGCTGTACGGCATCCCGATGCCACCCGGTTTGATTTCCCATGCGCCGCAAGGGGTTCACCACGGCGCACCGGAGAAGGCACGCGAACGGGCGCGCCGCAAGTTCGACGACTACTCCCGCGTCGACTGGCAAGTGATCGCCATCGACACACGCCGGCGGCTCACCCCCTCAGCGGAGGTACTGGCCCACGACCTAGGACAACACTGATGACGCAAGCGCAAGCCGTAAAACCCAAGAAGTACGAATACGAGCGCATCCCCTATCTCGTTGCCTTTCAGAACAATTCCGGTGTACGAGACGTCTACGGCGGCCTGGCCGAAATCACCGTGCTGGAGAGCTACCTGCTCAAGCCGAAGGACAAGCCGTCGGACACCGTGCTGGTGTTCATGCATCCCATCGGCGGCGGGGCCTACCTGCCGATGATCAACGCGCTGGCGCGGGCCGGCCATCACGTCATCTACTGCAACAGCCGCTTCCGCGGCACCGACTCGGCGCTGCTGATGGAGAAGGTCGTCGAGGATCTCGGCGAGTGCATCAAGGACGCCAAGAAGCGGCTGGGCTACCAGAAGGTGGTGCTGGCCGGATGGAGTGGCGGCGGTTCGCTGTCGGTGTTCTACCAGCAGCAGGCGCAGAATCCCACCATCACGTCCAGCCCGACCGGCGACGGCCCCGACCTGACCAAACTCGACCTGCCCGCGGCCGACGGCATCATGCTGCTGGCCGCGCACATCAGCCGGCACGGCACGCTGACCGAATGGCTGGACGCGTCGATCCTCGACGAATCCGACCCCACCAAGCGCGATCCCGAACTGGACCTGTACAACCCCGACAACCCGAATCAGCCGCCCTACAGCCAGGAATTCCTGGACCGCTACCGGCAGGCCCAGATCGACCGCAACCGGCGCATCACCGCATGGGTCAGGGACAAGCTGGCCGAGTTGGCGGCCGCCGGCCGGCCCGACGACGAGTTCGGTTTCGTCGTGCACGGCACCATGGCCGACCCGCGCTGGCTGGACCCGGCCGTCGATCCCAACGAACGCGTCCCCGGCACCTGCTATCTGGGGGATCCTCAGGTGGTGAACATGAGCCCGGTCGGGCTGGCCCGGTTCTCCACCCTGCGCGGCTGGCTTTCGCAGTGGAGCTACGACGACGCCCGCGGCGACGCGGTGGCCTGCGGCCCGGACATCGCGATCCCCGCGCTGGTGATCGGTAACCTGGCGGATGACGCCTGCACACCTAGCCACACCCGGCGGCTGTTCCAGGCGATTGGACACGAGGATAAGGAGATGCACGAAATCCCCGGCGCCACACACTATTACGCGGGCCCCGACCAGCGCGACGCGCTACGGGCCGCCGTCACTATCGTCACCGACTGGCTGGTCCGGCACGATCTCGCGAGCGCCGAATGACGGTGACCGGCCCGCTGGACGGCGTTCGGGTGCTCGAACTGGGCACCCTGATCGCCGGGCCCTTCGCCGGCCGATTGCTCGGCGACATGGGAGCCGACGTCATCAAGGTGGAACTGCCCAAGTCCCCGGACCCGCTGCGCACCTGGGGTCAGGCCGAGCTCGACGGGCAGCACGTCTTCTGGACGGTGCACGCGCGCAACAAGAAGGCGATCACCCTCGACCTGCGCCACCCCCGTGGGCGTGAACTGTTCTGCGAACTCGTCGAGAAGTCCGACATCGTGGTGGAGAACTTCCGTCCGGGCACCCTGGAAAAGTGGAACCTGGGTTACGACGTACTCAGCGAACGCAATCCGGGCATCATCCTGGTCCGGGTGTCCGGCTACGGGCAAACCGGGCCGGACGCCACCAAGGCCGGCTACGCCTCGGTCGCCGAAGCGGCCAGCGGGCTGCGCCACCTCAACGGCTTTCCCGGCGGCCCGCCGCCCCGGCTGGCGCTTTCGCTCGGCGACAGCCTGGCGGGCATGTTCGGCGCCCAGGGCGCGCTGGCCGCGCTGTACCGGCGCAGCGTCACCGGGCGCGGCCAGGTGGTGGACGTCGCCCTGACCGAATCATGCTTGGCCGTACAGGAATCCACCATCCCCGACTACGACGTCGGCGGCGTGGTGCGCGGGCCGTCGGGCACCCGGCTCGAGGGCATCGCCCCGTCCAACATCTACCGCAGCGCCGACGGCTCGTGGGTGGTGATCGCCGCCAACCAGGACACCGTCTTCGCCCGGCTGTGCAAGGCGATGGGCCGCCCGGAGCTGGCCACCGACGATCGGTTCGCCACGCACGTCGCGCGGGGCCGCAATCAAGACGAACTCGACAACATCATCGGCGCGTGGGCCGCGGAACGCCAGCCCGGCGAGATCATCGAAACCCTCTCCGCCGCAGGGGTGATCGCGGGGCCGATCAACACCGTCGCCGAGGTGGTCAACGATCCGCAGCTGCGGGCGCGCGGCATGCTGGTGGAGCACTACGACGAGCGCGTGCAGCGCAACGTGTTGGGCCCGGGCATCGTGCCGATGCTCTCGGAATCGCCGGGGCAGGTCCGCAACGCGGGCCCCGCGCGACCGGGCCAGCACAACGACGACGTCTTCATCGGGCTGCTGGGCAAGACGGCCGAGGAACTCGACGAGCTGCGCACCGAGGAGGTGCTGTGACACGCGCCGGCGACGATGCAGAACGCAGCGATGAGGAGGAGCGGCGCCAATGACACACGTCGACATTCGCGAAGTGGCCCTGCGCGACGGTCTGCAGATCGAAACGCCAATTCCTTTGTCGGCCAAGCTTGAACTGCTGGCCGCGGTGGCGGTCACCGGCGTTCGCGAGGTAGAGGTCACCGCGTTCGTCTCCCCCACCAAGGTGCCGTCGATGGCCGATGCCGCCGAGCTGGCCGCCCATTTGCATGACTATCCCGACATCGAATTCTCAGCCCTGGTGGCCAGCCCCAACGGCGCCAGGCGCGCCGTCGCCGCGGGCTTGCGCTCCATCGAATACGTGGTGGCCGCCGACGACACCTTCAGCAAGGCCAACGTCGGGCGCACCAGCACCGAGGCCACTAACCAGATCGACGAGATCGTGGCCATCGCGCACGACGGCGACGTCACAGTCGAAGTCGTCATCGCCACCGCCTGGGACTCACCGTTCGAAGGCCCCACCCCGCCCCAGCGGGTGCTCGAGATCGCCGCGGCCGCCCGCGACCGCGGCGCCGACCGCCTGTCGATCGCCGACACCATCGGCACCACCACCCCGGGCCGGGTGAGTTCGCTTATCGCACAACTGCGTCCGGTGATCGGCGACCTGCCGCTTGGCGGGCATTTCCACAACACCCGCGGCTCCGGCCTGGCCAGCGCCTACGCCGCGGTCGGCTCCGGGGTGACCCGGCTGGACGCCTCGGTCGGCGGTCTGGGGGGCTGCCCCTTCGCGCCGGGCGCCACCGGCAACATCGCCACCGAGGATCTCGTATACCTGCTGGCCGACAGCGGCATCGACGTGGACGTGGACCTGCAGGCCGCCATCGCCGCGGCCGACGTGGCGAAGGCGGTGGTGGGTCACGACCTGCCGAGCGCACTGTTGCGCGCCGGCGACCGGATGCGGAACTGATGTCCGCCCCGGAGGCGAACCGCGAGCTGACCGCCAAAGGCCGCCAGACCCGGCTGGCCATCGAGCAGGCCGCCCGGAAGCTCTTCGCCGAAAGGGGTTTTCACGGCACCACCCTGGCCGACATCACCTCGGCCGCGGGCAAATCGCCTGCGGTGTTCTACCGATACTTCACCGACAAGGAAGACCTGCTGGCCGCCCTCGCGGAATCGTTCCTGCACGAGGTGGTGACGCCGTCGGGACTCAGCGTCCACCTGCCACACTCCCCCGACGACGACGCCTTCTTCACCTCGGTGGTCACCGGCTACTGGAACATGTTCAAGCAGAACATCGGCATCATGATCGCCATGGCCCAGCTGGCCGCCACCCAGCAGCGCTTCGCCGCCGTCCAGAACGAATTCCGGCGGTTCGGAATCGATCTCGTGGCAGCCTCGGTGCGCCGCGCCCAGGAACAGGGCTACGGCGCCGAGCTGCACCCCCAGCACACCGCGGCGGCCATCGCGTTGTTGTTCGAGAACTTCACCACCGTGTTCGTCGGGCCATCTGGCCCCGCGGGGTTGGGTGTGGACCTCAGCGACGAAGACGCCATCGCGACCTTGTCGACGATCTGGAAGAAAACCCTGTACGGCGGCCTCACGCGATCTTAGGAGAAGACGTGGATTTCACTCTGCCAGAGCACCTTCCGGGCTTACTCGCCGAGATGGACGAATTCATCGAGACCGAGATCAAGCCGCTGGAACGCGAGAACATGCAGTACTTCGACCAGCGCCGCGAGCATGCGCGCACCGATTGGGACAACGACGGGATCCCGACGCGCGAATGGGAGGATCTGCTCTCCGAGATGCGCCGGCGGGCCGACAAGGCCGGCTGGCTGCGCTATGGACTGCCGGCCGCACTGGGTGGCCGCGACGGCAG
Source organism: Mycolicibacterium vulneris (assembly GCF_002104765.1). Classification (GTDB taxonomy): domain Bacteria; phylum Actinomycetota; class Actinomycetes; order Mycobacteriales; family Mycobacteriaceae; genus Mycobacterium; species Mycobacterium vulneris. Next base: position 94,837 of record NZ_NCXM01000021.1, on the reverse strand, counting down.
CAACGTCGACATGGCGGTCATCCGGGAACACTTGGCGCACAAGGGTCTTGGCTTACACAACGACCTGCAGAACGAATCGTCGATCGTCGGGAACTTCCCGCAGGTGATCATGATGGAGCGGTTCGGCACCAACGAGCAACGCAGACAGTGGTCGGAGGCGCTGATCACCGGCGAGCGGTCCATGGCGTTCGGCCTGACCGAACCGCAACACGGATCGGATGCCACCTGGCTGGAGACGCACGCCGAACGCGACGGCGACAGCTGGGTGCTCAACGGCTCCAAGCGGTTCAACACCGGTGTGCACCGCGCGACGCACGACCTGGTCTTCGCGCGCACCTCCGGCGATCCGGGGGCCGCGTTCGGCATCACCGCGTTCCTGGTGCCCACCGACACGCCCGGCTTCAACGTCCCCTATTACTGGTGGACCTTCAACATGCCCACCGACCACGGCGAAGTCGAGTTGACCGATGTTCGGATTCCCGTCGACGCGGTGCTCGGCGAGGTGGACCGCGGCCTGGAAGTCGCCCAGACCTTCCTGCACGAGAACCGGATTCGGCAGGCGGCGAGCAGCCTGGGCGCGGCGCAGTACTGTATCGACCGCGCCGCCGAATACGCCGCCGGCCGAAAGGTATTCGGCAAACCGCTGTCGGTGAACCAAGCCGTGCAGTGGCCGCTGGCCGAGCTACAGACCGAAGCGCAGATGGTGCGACTGCTCGTGCAGTACGCCGCCTGGCATTTGGACCGCGACCACCACATGGAGGTCTCCGACAAGGTGTCTATGGCAAACTACCGCGCCAACCGGCTGGTCTGCGACGCCGCCGACCGCGCCATGCAGGTCTACGGCGGCCTCGGCTACAGTCGGCACGAACAGTTCGAACACATCTACCGCCACCACCGTCGCTATCGGATCACCGAGGGCGCCGAGGAAATCCAGATTCGCCGGGTGGCGCAGCGGCTGTTCAAATTCGGCAAGAAGTGATGGACAGCGACGAGTCGGCGGAACTGGGCACAAAGCTGGCCAGGGTGCTCACGGCCGCCGTCGGCGCCGACACCGCGGTTGAGAACCTGCGCGCGCTGACCGGTGGCGCCAGCAGAACCACCTGGGCGTTCGAGGCCATCATCAACGCACAGCGTCGTGCGCTGATCTTGCGCACCGGCCCACCCGACGATGTACACGCCGGCATGGAGCTGGAAGCCAGGACGCAGGCGGCCGCGGCGGCGGCCGGGGCGCCGGTCCCCCACGTGCTGATCGCCGACAATTCTCCTGCCGCACTGGGCAATCCGTATTTGATTTGTGACGAGATCAAGGGCGAGACCATCGTTCGGCGCATCCAGCGCCAGCTCGACGGCGCCGACGGGCACGCGGCGCGCACCCGATTGCTGCAGCAATGCGCGCAGGCGGTGGCCGCCATCCACCGCGCCGACACCGACATTCCGGACCTGACCCACGAGGACCAACTCGCCGAATGGCGCCAACGCCTCGACGACATGGGCGACACCACCGCGACATTCGAATGGGGGTTTCGCTGGCTGGCCGCCCACCGTCCCCAGCCGTCGCCGGCGGTGTTGGTGCACGGCGACTTTCGGATGGGCAACCTCATCATCGACGGATCCAAGCTCGCCGCGGTGCTGGACTGGGAGCTGGTGCACGTCGGGCAGGCCTACGAAGACCTGGCGTGGTTCTGCATCCGGGCCTGGCGATTCGGCGCCCCGGCCAGCCTCGGCGCCGGCGGCCTGGGCAGCATCGAAAGCTTCCTGCGCGCCTACGAGCAGGCCAGCGCGACTACCGTCGACCGGGTGGCGTTTCACTGGTGGCTGGTGCTGGCCACCTTGCGCTGGGGTGTCATCTGCCGCTTCCAGGCCGAACGGCACCTGAGCGGGCAACACCGCTCGGTCGAGTTGGCCACCATCGGGCGTCGCGTCTGCGAGACCGAGTGGGACCTGCTCAACCTGATCGAGGCGCGGCCATGATCGGGGCATACGGCCGCCCACTGGCCGCCGAACTCGTGGCCGCGGTCGCCGAATTCCTGGAAAGCGACGTGCGCGGGGCGACCGAAGGGCAGGTCAACTTCCACGCCCGGGTCGCCGCCAACGCGCTGCGCATCGTCGAGCGCGAACTGCTCGACGAGAGCGAAGCGAAATCCCGCACCGCGCTGGCCGGCCTGGGCTTCGCCGACGAGGAACAGCTGGCCGCGGCGATACGGGCCGGCGAGCTGGACGGGCGAGCCGACCAGGTCACCGCCTGCCTGCGCACCCTGGTACGACGCTGATTGGCCGTCGCCCACCCCGGATACGACAGCGAATAGCCCGGCGATCAGTGAGGAGCCAGACATGCCCGCTTCCAGCACCGAGACGGTCCTCGACGCGGCCAACCGCCTGTTCACGGCGATCGAGCGAAGCGACGTCGCCGCGGTTGACGCGATGTGGAGCAACGACATCGCAGTGTGGCGGGTCGGCTCGCGGCGCGACGACGACAAGGCCCGCGCGATGCGGGTCATCGATTGGTTCATCGGCGCGACCACACAGCGTCGCTACGAAATCCTGGACCGGCAGCTCTTCGATGACGGGTCCGCCCGCGGCTTCGTCCAGCAGCACATCTTGCACGCCACCGGGCATGCCGGGCAGTCGATCTCGCTGCGGGTCTGCATCGTGATCCGGGTGGGCACCGACGGCCTGATCGAGCGGATCGACGAATATTTCGACCCGGCCGGAATCGCGCCGCTGATGAACTAGCGCTAGATTCGCCACGACACATTGGGGGTGACGATGACGACCTTGGAGACACTGCTTCACGATCCCGACATGGCCGGCGTGTGGAACCTGGCCCCGGATCGCTCGGCCATCACTTTCAAGATCAAGAACATGTGGGGCCTGGTGAACGTCAAGGGCCGCTTCACCGACTTCACCGGCGACGGCCAACTGACCGGCAAGGGAGCGGTTTTCGGTCGCCTGGACATCCGGACCGCCTCGCTGGACACGGGCATCGGCCGCCGCGACAAACACCTGCGGTCGGCCGACTTCTTCGACGTCGACCGCTTCGCGGAGATCAGCGTCGTCGTCACGGCGGTGCAGCCGACCAAAGGCAAGGCCGCCGACCTGCGGACCACATTCACCATCAAGGGCGTCACCGCGGACGTGCAGCTGCCCGTGACGATCTCCGAGCTCGACGACGGCTCGGTCCGAATCACCGGTGAAACCAAGCTCGATCGGAACCGGTTCGACCTGGGTTGGAACCAGCTCGGCATGGTGAGCTCGACGGCAACGGTCGCGGCCGACGCCATCTTTGTGCGGGTATCACAGTAAGGATTCCGCGGGCACCCCGGTGAACCCGGTGCGACACCAGTAGCATCTGCACCGTGCCCGACTCCACCATCGCCCTGCGGATCCTCGTCTACAGCAGCAATGTGCAAACCCGCGAGCGGGTGATGCGTGCGCTGGGCAAGCAGCTGCATCCGGATCTGCCCGAATTGAGCTACGTCGAGGTGGCGACCGGGCCCATGGTGGTGGCGACGATGGACAAGGGCGGCATCGACTTGGCCATCCTGGACGGCGAGGCCACCCCGACCGGCGGCATGGGAATCGCAAAGCAGCTCAAAGACGAACTCGAGACCTGCCCACCCCTGGTCGTGCTGACCGGACGGCCCGACGATGCGTGGTTGGCCTCCTGGTCGCGCGCCGAGGGCGCGGTGCCGCATCCCATCGACCCCATCCTGCTGGGCCGCACGGTGCTCAGCCTGCTGCGAGCCCCGGTTCGCTGATTCGTTCCACCCCGCGTCTTTGCCGCGGCCGTTGATTTTCGGCCGCCAATGCGGCAGTCCTGACCACTTCGGCCACCGGCGCCACGGCGACGGTCGCTAGTCGCGACGTTGCTGACGGCGGGCCATCCGCGCTGGCGACGCCCCTGATCTTTGGTGCCGCAGCGATCGGCGCGGCCGCGCCTTTGCTGGTGCTCATCGAGCGGTTGGTGCGGCGGATGTCGTCCGGCGGCGAGCGTTGATTGCACCGGCTATCGAGTTTGCGCAGCACAGCGCGACATGTCACCGCCAATACTGCAAATCGCCCACCCCGGGCAAGCGCGCCGCACGCCGCGACGCTATGTTGTAAATCACTGTGGCGGGCTTGCGACTCGGTTCGTCACAGCAGCCTGGTTACCGCCTGGCCGCTGCCGGCGGCTCGTACGACGGATCATGGAGCGAGTTGAACGTCTACATACCCATCCTGGTGCTAGGCGCCATTGCCACTGCCTTTGCCGTGGGCTCGGTGGCGATCGCGAGCCTGGCCGGCCCATCGCGTTTCAACAAGTCGAAGATGTCGGCCTACGAGTGCGGAATCGAACCCACCGAGACGTCGGTGAGCGGCCCGCGTGCGACAGCCGGGCAGCGCTTTCCGGTGAAGTACTACCTCACCGCGATGCTGTTCATCGTCTTCGACATCGAAATCGTGTTCCTGTATCCCTGGGCGGTCAGCTATGACGCGCTTGGCACGTTCGCTCTGGTCGAAATGGTGATTTTCATGCTGACGGTTTTGGTGGCCTACGCCTATGTGTGGCGCCGCGGCGGCCTGACGTGGGATTGAGGTAAGACGTGGGTCTTGAGGAACAGCTGCCCGGCGGGATCCTGCTGTCAACAGTCGAGAAGGTCGCGGGCTATGTCCGCAAGAACTCACTGTGGCCGGCGACGTTCGGGTTGGCCTGCTGCGCCATCGAGATGATGGCAACGGCCGGGCCAAGATTCGACATCGCGCGGTTCGGGATGGAGCGATTCTCGGCCACCCCCCGGCAGGCCGATCTGATGATCGTCGCCGGGCGGGTCAGCCAGAAGATGGCTCCCGTGCTGCGACAGATCTACGACCAGATGGCCGAGCCGAAATGGGTGCTGGCCATGGGCGTGTGCGCCTCATCCGGCGGGATGTTCAACAACTACGCGGTCGTGCAGGGCGTCGATCACGTGGTCCCGGTGGACATCTACCTGCCCGGCTGCCCGCCGCGACCGGAGATGCTGTTGTACGCAATCCTGAAGCTGCACGAGAAGATTCAGGAAATGCCGCTGGGCGTCAACCGGGAAACCGCCATCGCCGAAGCCGAGCAGGCGGCGCTGACGGCCCGGCCCACGATCGAGATGCGCGGACTGCTGCGATGAGCTCACCGGACCAAGATCCCAAAGAAGCGATCAGCCGCGCCGACGAAGAAGTCATCGACGTGCGCCGCGGCATGTTCGGCGCCAAGGGCTCGGGTGACACGTCCGGTTACGGACGGCTGGTGCGCGAGGTCCTGCTGCCGGGCAGCAGCCCGCGGCCGTACGGCGGCTACTTCGACGACGTGGTCGACGCACTGGCCGCGGCGTTGAGCCAGGCTGACGTCGAATTCACCGACGCCATCGAAAAAGTCGTGGTGTACCGCGACGAACTGACCTTGCACGTCCGTCGTGACGCGCTGGAACAGGTCGCTCACCGGCTGCGTGACGACCCGCGGCTGCGCTTCGAAATGTGCCTGGGCGTCAGCGGGGTGCACTACCCGCACGAGACGGGACGCGAACTGCACGCGGTGTATCCGTTGCAGTCGATCACGCACAATCGCCGCGTCCGCCTGGAAGTGGCTGCGCCCGACGGTGATCCGCACATCCCCTCGCTGTTCGGGATCTATCCGACCACCGACTGGCACGAGCGCGAGACCTACGACTTCTTCGGAATCATCTTCGACGGGCACCCGTCGCTGACCCGCATCGAGATGCCAGACGACTGGCACGGGCATCCCCAGCGCAAGGACTACCCCCTCGGCGGGATTCCGGTCGAATACAAAGGCGCACAGATACCCCCGCCCGACGAGCGGAGAGCGTACAACTGATGAGCACCACCACTGAATCGACGCACGACGGCGCCGGCGAGACCTTCGTGGTCGCCGGCGGCCAGGACTGGGACAAGGTCGTCGAGGCCGCCCGCGGGGTCGACCCCGGCGAACGCATCATCGTCAACATGGGGCCGCAGCATCCGTCCACCCACGGGGTGTTGCGGCTGATCCTGGAGATCGAGGGCGAGACGGTCACCGACGCCCGTTGCGGCATCGGGTATTTGCACACCGGCATCGAGAAGAACCTCGAATACCGCTACTGGACCCAAGGTGTCACGTTCGTGACCCGGATGGATTACCTCGCACCGTTTTTCAACGAAACGGCCTACTGCCTCGGTGTGGAGAAGCTGCTCGGCATCACCGATCAGATTCCGGAGCGGGTCAACGTCATCCGGGTGATGATGATGGAGCTCAACCGGATCTCGTCGCATCTGGTGGCGCTGGCGACCGGCGGCATGGAACTGGGCGCCATGACCCCGATGTTCGTCGGATTCCGGGGACGTGAGATCGTGCTGACCCTGTTCGAATCGATCACCGGCCTGCGGATGAACAGCGCCTACGTCCGCCCCGGCGGTGTGGCGCAGGACCTGCCGCCCAACGCGGAGGCCGAGATCGTCGAAGGCCTCAAGGGACTCAGACAGGTGCTGCGCGAAATGGGCGGCCTGCTCAACGAGAATGCCATCTGGAAGGCCCGCACCCAGGACGTCGGATACCTGGACCTGACCGGCTGCATGGCGCTGGGCATCACCGGCCCGATTCTGCGCGCCACCGGGTTGCCCCACGATCTGCGCAAGAGCGAACCGTACTGCGGATACGAAAACTACGAATTCGACGTAATCACCGAAGACACGTGTGATGCTTACGGGCGCTACATGATTCGTGTCAACGAGATGTGGGAGTCGATCAAGATCGTCGAGCAGTGTCTGGACAAGCTGAAGCCGGGCCCGACCATGGTCGAGGACCGCAAGATCGCCTGGCCGGCCGACTTGAAGGTGGGCCCCGATGGCATGGGCAACTCACCGGAACACATCGCCAAGATCATGGGCGGCTCGATGGAGGCGTTGATCCACCACTTCAAACTGGTCACCGAGGGCATCCGGGTTCCCGCCGGCCAGGTCTACACGGCGGTCGAATCACCGCGCGGGGAGCTGGGTGTGCACATGGTCAGCGACGGCGGCACCCGGCCCTACCGGGTGCACTACCGAGACCCCTCGTTCACGAATCTGCAGTCGGTGGCGGCGATGTGCGAAGGCGGCATGGTCGCCGATCTGATCACCGCGGTCGCCAGCATCGACCCGGTCATGGGCGGGGTGGACCGGTGACCGGGCCGCAGGGACAGCCGGTCTTCATCCGGCTCGGCCCACCGCCCGACGAGCCCAACGCGTTCGTCGTCGAGGGCGCGCCCAAGACGTATCCCCCGGACGTGCGGGCCCGGCTGGAGGTCGACGCCAAGGAGATCATCGGCCGCTACCCCAACAGTCGTTCGGCGCTGTTGCCGTTGCTGCACCTGGTGCAATCGCAGGATTCCTACCTGACACCGGCGGGCCTGGAGTTCTGCGGCGAGCAGCTGGGCCTCACCGGGGCCGAGGTGTCCGCGGTGGCGAGCTTCTACACCATGTATCGCCGCGGCCCCACCGGCGATTATCTGGTGGGTGTCTGCACAAACACGTTGTGCGCCATCATGGGTGGCGACGCCATCTTCGACGCCCTGAAAGAACATCTGGACGTCGGCAACGACGAGACCACCGCAGACGGCTCGGTCACTCTGCAACACATCGAATGCAACGCCGCCTGCGATTACGCGCCGGTGGTGATGGTGAACTGGGAGTTCTACGACAACCAGACGCCGAAGTCGGCGCGTGAACTCGTCGACTCGCTGCGTTCCGGCGAACCTCAGCCGCCCACTCGCGGCGCCCCGCTGTGCGTCTTCCGCGAGACGTCGCGCATCCTGGCCGGCCTGCCCGACGAGCGTCCCGACCAGGGGCAGGGCGGCGCCGGGGCGGCCACCCTGGCCGGCCTGAAGGTAGCCAAGGAACACGGCATGCAGGCGCCGGACGCGCCGGAAGGCCAGTAATGACAACGACTTCTGACACTTCACAGGCGACGCCGCTGACTCCGGTCATCAGCCGCTTCTGGGACGACCCCGAGTCGTGGACCCTCGAGACCTACCACCGCCACGGCGGCTACGAGGCGATGAAGAAGGCGCTGGCGATGGAGCCCGACGCGGTGATCGGGGTGGTGAAGGACTCGGGACTGCGCGGGCGCGGCGGCGCGGGATTCTCGACAGGCACCAAGTGGTCGTTCATCCCACAGGGCGACACCGGCGCGGCCGCCAAACCGCATTACCTGGTCGTCAACGCCGACGAGTCGGAACCCGGTACGTGCAAAGACATTCCGCTGATGCTGGCGACACCGCACGTCCTGGTCGAGGGCGTCATCATCGCCGCGTACGCGATCCGCGCCAGCCACGCGTTCATCTATGTGCGCGGAGAGGTGCTGCCGGTCCTGCGCCGCCTGCAGAACGCGGTGGCCGAGGCCTACGCCGCGGGCTATCTGGGCCGCGACATCAACGGCTCGGGCTTCGACCTCGAGCTGGTGGTGCACGCCGGTGCCGGCGCCTACATCTGCGGTGAGGAAACCGCGCTGCTGGATTCGCTGGAAGGCCGGCGCGGCCAGCCGCGGTTGCGCCCGCCGTTCCCCGCCGTGGCCGGGCTGTACGGCTGCCCCACGGTGATCAACAACGTCGAGACCATCGCGAGCGTGCCGTCGATCATCGGCAACGGCGTGGACTGGTTCCGCTCGATGGGCAGCGAGAAATCCCCTGGCTTCACGCTGTATTCGCTGTCCGGCCACGTCGCCCGGCCCGGCCAGTACGAGGCCCCACTGGGAATCACGTTGCGGGAGTTGCTCGCCTACGCCGGCGGGGTTCGGGCCGGGCATCGGCTCAAGTTCTGGACACCAGGCGGATCGTCGACCCCACTGCTGACCGAGGAGCACCTCGACGTGCCGCTGGACTACGAGGGCGTCGGCGGCGTCGGCTCGATGCTGGGCACCAAGGCGCTGGAGATCTTCGACGAAACCACCTGCGTGGTGCGTGCCGTGCGGCGCTGGACCTACTTCTACAAGCACGAATCGTGCGGAAAATGCACGCCGTGCCGTGAGGGCACCTTCTGGCTCGACCAGATCTACGAGCGGCTGGAAACCGGCAAGGGCACCGACGAGGACATCGACAAGCTGCTGGATATCTCCGACACCATCCTCGGAAAGTCGTTCTGCGCGTTGGGCGACGGCGCGGCCAGCCCGGTGATGTCGTCGATCAAGTTCTTCCGCGACGAATACGTCGCGCACGTCGAGGGCGGCGGATGCCCCTTCGATCCACGAGACTCCATGCTGACGGCGGAGCGCGAGAGCGCGAAAGGTTAGGAAGCCGATGACCCGCGCCGGTGACGATGCAGAGCGAAACAGCGATGTGGGGGTACCTCCCGCTTGCGGGGGAGAGGAGCGGCGCTCATGACTAGTGCGGCCAAGACCGAAACCGGCGACGAGGTGCGTCCGCCGGACATGGTGACGCTGACCATCGACGGCAGCGAAATCAGCGTTCCCAAGGGAACTCTGGTGATCCGGGCCGCCGAATTGATGGGCATCCAGATCCCCCGGTTCTGTGATCACCCGCTGCTGGAGCCGGTCGGCGCGTGCCGGCAGTGTCTGGTCGAGGTCGAAGGGCAGCGCAAGCCGATGGCCTCGTGCACCACGGTCGCCACCGACGACATGGTGGTGCGCACCCAGCTCACGTCGGAGGCCGCCGACAAGGCGCAACACGGCGTGATGGAGCTGCTGCTCATCAACCACCCGCTGGATTGCCCGATGTGCGACAAGGGCGGCGAATGCCCGCTGCAGAACCAGGCAATGTCCAACGGCCGCGCCGATTCTCGCTTCACCGACGTCAAACGCACCTTCGCCAAACCGATCAACATCTCCTCGCAGGTGCTGCTCGACCGGGAGCGCTGCATCCTGTGTGCGCGCTGCACCCGGTTCTCCGAGCAGATCGCCGGGGACACCTTCATCGACATGCAGGAGCGGGGCGCCCTGCAGCAGGTCGGCATCTACGCCAATGAACCGTTCGACTCCTACTTCTCGGGCAACACGGTGCAAATCTGCCCGGTGGGCGCGCTGACCGGCTCCTCGTACCGGTTCCGGGCCCGCCCGTTCGACTTGGTCTCCAGCCCCAGCGTCTGCGAGCACTGCGCTTCCGGATGCGCGCAGCGCACCGACCACCGCCGCGGCAAGGTGCTGCGCCGGCTGGCCGGCGACGACCCCGAGGTCAACGAGGAGTGGAACTGCGACAAGGGCCGCTGGGCGTTCACCTACGCGACCCAGGCCGATGTGCTCACCAGTCCCCTGATCCGCGACGCGGACGGCTCGCTGCAGCCGGCCTCGTGGTCGCACGCGATCGCCGTCGCGACGAAGGGCCTCGAAGCGGCACGTGGCCGCGCGGGCGTGCTGGTCGGCGGCCGGGCCACCTTGGAGGACGCCTACGCCTACTCCAAGTTTGCGCGAATCGTGCTGGACAGCAACGACATCGACTTCCGCGCCCGGCCGAGTTCGGCCGAGGAGGCCGACTTCCTGGCCGCCCGCATCGCCGGTAAACCGATCACCGTCAGCTACGCCGACCTGGAGTCGGCGCCGGTCGTCGTGCTGGTCGGATTCGAGCCCGAGGACGAGTCGCCCATCGTCTTCCTGCGGCTGCGTAAGGCGGCCCGCAAGCACGGGCTGCCGGTCTACGCCCTCGCGCCGTTCGCCACCCGCGCGCTGACCAAGATGTCCGGGCGGTTGATCAAAACCGTTCCCGGCGCTGAGGCTTCGGCGCTCGACGGGTTGGCCACCGGCGAGGTGGGCGACCTGCTCTCCACCGCGGGTGCGGTCATCATGGTCGGCGAGCGCCTGGCCACGGTGCCGGGCGGTTTGTCGGCGGCGGCCCGCCTCGCCGACACCACCGGCGCCCGCCTGGCCTGGGTGCCGAGGCGTGCCGGTGAGCGCGGCGCACTGGAGGCCGGTGCGCTGCCCGGGCTGCTGCCCGGCGGCCGTCCGGTCGACGACGAGACCGCCCGCGCGCAGGTAGCTCGGGCGTGGAACGTGTCCGAATTGCCTTCCGGCAGTGGACGTGACACCGATGCGATCCTGGCCGCCGCCACCGACGGCACGCTCGGCGCGCTGCTGGTGGGCGGTGTCGAGCCCGATGACTTCACCGATCCGCAGGCGGTTTTGGCGGCGCTGGACGGCGTCGGCTTCGTGGTCAGCCTGGAGTTGCGGCACAGCGCCGTCACCGAACGCGCCGACGTCGTCTTCCCGGTCGCGTCGACGACGCAGAAGGCAGGCGCATTCGTCAACTGGGAGGGCCGCTTGCGGCCGTTCGAAGCCGCACTGCGCGGAACCGCCCAGCAGGCCAGCCAATCCGACCACCAGGTGCTCGACACGCTGGCCGACGAGATGGGCGTGTACCTGGGCATGTCCACCGTCGCCACCGCTCGGGAAGAACTGGCCGCGCTGCGCCACTGGGACGGCAAGCGCGCCGCGAACCCGGCCGTCGCGGCCCCGGAGCCGGCCCAGGCCGCGCCGGGTGAGGCGGTGTTGGCCGGCTGGCGGATGATGCTGGACAACGGCCGGATGCAAGACGGCGAGCCACATCTGGCGGGCACGGCCCGCAAGCCCGTCGCTCGGCTGTCCGCCGACACGGCCGCCGAGATCGGCGCCGCCGACGGCGACGCGGTCACGGTCAGCACGTCACACGGATCCATCAGCCTGCCGCTGATGATCACCGACATGCCCGACCGGGTGGTGTGGCTTCCGGTGAACTCGCCCGGCTCGGCGGTGCATCGCCAGCTCGGCGTATCGGCCGGCAGCACAGTCAAGATCGGAGTTGGCACCGCCGGCGACGATGCAGAGCGCAGCGATGAGGAGGAGCGGCGCATATGACCGGCTTGACCGCCTTCGGGCACGACACCTGGTGGCTGGTGCTCGGCAAGGCGCTCGCGATCTTCGTGTTCCTCATGCTGAACGTGCTGGTGGCGATCCTGCTCGAGCGCAAGATCCTCGGCTGGATGCAGCTGCGGCCCGGGCCCAACCGGGCGGGGCCGTGGGGTGTCCTGCAGAGCCTGGCCGACGGAATCAAGTTGGCGCTCAAGGAAACCATCACCCCGGGCGGGGTCGACAAGTTCGTCTACTTCGCGGCGCCGGTCATCTCCACGATTCCGGCGTTCACCGCCTTCGCCTTCATCCCGTTCGGACCGGTGGTGTCGGTGTTCGGCCACCGCACGCCGCTGCAGCTGACCGACCTGCCTGTCGCGGTGCTGTTCATCCTGGGGCTGTCGGCGATCGGCGTGTACGGAATCGTGCTGGGCGGTTGGGCTTCCGGGTCCACCTACCCGCTGCTGGGCGGGGTGCGCTCCACCGCCCAGGTCATTTCCTACGAGGTGGCGATGGGGCTGTCGTTCGCCGCGGTCTTCCTCTACGCCGGCTCCATGTCGACGTCGCAGATCGTCGCCGCGCAGGACCGGGTCTGGTACGTGTTCCTGCTGCTGCCGTCGTTCGTCATCTACCTCATCTCGATGGTCGGTGAAACCAACCGGGCGCCTTTCGATTTGCCCGAGGCCGAGGGTGAGCTGGTCGCCGGGTTCCACACCGAGTACTCGTCGCTGAAGTTCGCGATGTTCATGCTGGCCGAGTACGTCAACATGATGACGGTCTCCTCGCTCGCCACCGTCCTGTTCTTCGGCGGCTGGCACGCGCCGTGGCCGCTGAACATGTGGGCCGGCGCCAACACCGGCTGGTGGCCGGTGCTCTGGTTCACCGCGAAGATGTGGACCTTCCTGTTCGTCTACTTCTGGCTGCGGGCCTCGCTGCCCCGGCTGCGTTACGACCAGTTCATGGGGCTGGGCTGGAAGCTGCTGATCCCGGCCTCGCTGGTCTGGGTGCTGATCGCCGCCGTCATTCGCACGCTGCAGAACCAGGGCTATCAGCACTGGACCCCGATCCTGGTGGTCAGCAGCCTCGTGTTCGCCACCGCGCTCGTGCTGTTGCTGCGAAAGCCGTTCAGCGCGCCCGGTATTCGCGCGCTGGAGAAACAGCTGCGCCGCGAGGCGAAGAGGCTGCCGACCGCACTCGACTCCGCACCCGTATTCCCGACACCGCCACTGCCATCGAAGGACCAGAAATCCCTGGCGGCGGCGAGCAAGGAGAAAGCACGTGGCTAAATTCTTGGACGCTGTAGCCGGATTCGGCGTGACGTTCGGATCGATGTTCAAAAGGAATGTCACCGAGGAGTATCCGGAAAAGCCGGGCCCGGTCATGCCGCGCTACCACGGCCGTCACCAGCTGAACCGCTACCCCGACGGTCTGGAGAAGTGCATCGGCTGCGAATTGTGCGCCTGGGCGTGCCCGGCCGACGCGATCTACGTCGAGGGTGCCGATAACACCGAGGAACTCAGGTATTCGCCTGGGGAACGCTACGGCCGTGTGTACCAGATCAACTATCTGCGGTGCATCGGTTGCGGGCTGTGCATCGAGGCGTGCCCCACCAGGGCGCTGACGATGACCAATGACTACGAGATGGCCGACGACAACCGCGCCGACCTGATCTACGAGAAGGACCGGCTGCTGGCACCGCTGCTGCAGGACATGCTCGCGCCGCCGCACCCCAGGACCGAGGGCGCCACCGACAAGGACTATTACCAAGGCAATGTGACCGCACACGGGTTGCGGCAGACCCCGCAGACCGGAGACTCCCGGTGACCGGATTGGCCGGCCACGCCGTCGCCGTGGCCTCGAGTTTTGCGCAGGACACCATTGTCCGTACCTCCACCGGCGAAGCGATCGCGTTCTGGGTGCTGGGCGTCCTGGCCGTGATCGGCGCGATCGGAGTGGTCACCGCCGTGAACGCCGTCTACTCGGCGATGTTCCTGGCGATGACCATGATCATCCTGGCGGTCTTCTACATGATCCAGGACGCGCTGTTTCTGGGTGTGGTTCAGGTCGTGGTCTACACCGGCGCGGTGATGATGCTGTTCTTGTTCGTGCTGATGCTCATCGGTGTGGACTCCGCGGAATCTCTCAAGGAGACGCTGCGCGGTCAGCGCATCGCCGGCGTGGCCGCCGGGATGGGGTTCGGCATCCTGCTGATCGCCGCCATCGGCAACGTGACCACCGGCGGCTTCGCGGGACTGACCACCGCCAACGCCAACGGCAACGTGGAAGGGCTGGCGGCGCTGATCTTTTCGCGGTACCTGTGGGCCTTCGAGCTCACCAGCGCGCTGCTGATCACCGCAGCCGTCGGCGCGATGGTGCTGGCGCACCGCGAGCGCTTCGAGCGCCGCAAGACGCAGCGCGAGCTCTCGCAGGAACGGTTCCGCTCGGGCGGGCATCCCACCCCGATGCCCAACCCCGGTGTGTATGCACGCCACAACGCCGTCGACGTGGCCGCGTTGCTGCCAGACGGCTCGTACTCGAAACTCTCGGTCTCGCCGATGCTGCAAAGCCGCGGCGCCGACGGCAAGAAGACGCCGTCCCCTTCCCCCGAGCCGAGCCCGACCCTCTCCCAAGGCGGTACGTCGTGAATCCGGCCAATTACCTGTACCTTTCGGCGCTGCTGTTCACCATCGGCGCCTCCGGTGTGTTGTTGCGCCGCAACGCCATCGTGATGTTCATGTGCGTCGAGCTGATGCTCAACGCGGTCAACCTCGCGTTCGTCACGTTCGCGCGGATGCATGGACACCTGGACGGGCAGATGATCGCGTTCTTCACGATGGTGGTCGCCGCCTGCGAGGTGGTCATCGGACTGGCCATCATCATGACCATCTTCCGTACCCGCAAATCGGCATCCGTCGACGACGCGAACCTACTCAAAGGCTGAAGACGCCAACATGACTCAATACACCTGGCTGCTGGTCGCGCTGCCGTTGGCGGGCGCCGCAATCCTGCTGTTCGGCGGGCGACGCACCGACCGGTGGGGGCATTGGCTGGGCTGCGCCACCGCCCTCGCGGCGTTCGGGGTGGGCCTGAGCCTGCTCTCGGAGCTGCTCGGACGCGCGGCCGACGACCGCGTCATCCACCAGAAGGTGTTCAGCTGGATCTCGGTCGGCCAGCTCCAGGTCGACCTCGGGCTGCAAATCGACCAGCTCTCGGTGTGTTTCGTGCTGCTGATCTCCGGGGTCGGGTCGCTGATCCACATCTATTCGGTCGCCTACATGGCCGAAGACTTGGACCGCCGAAGGTTTTTCGGCTATCTCAACCTGTTCCTGGCGTCGATGCTGCTGCTGGTCGTCGCCGACAACTACGTGGTGCTCTACGTCGGCTGGGAGGGCGTCGGCCTGGCGTCCTACCTGCTGATCGGGTTCTGGTATCACAAGCCGACGGCGGCCACCGCGGCCAAGAAGGCGTTCGTGATGAACCGGGTCGGCGACGCCGGGCTGGCCCTGGGAATGTTCTTGATGTTCAGCACTTTCGGCACCCTGTCGTACGCAGGGGTGTTCGCCGGCGCGCCCGCGGCCGGTCACGGCGCGCTGACTGCCATGGGATTGCTCTTGCTGCTGGGCGCTTGCGCCAAGTCCGCCCAAGTCCCGCTGCAAGCGTGGCTGGGTGATGCCATGGAGGGCCCCACGCCGGTGTCCGCGCTGATCCACGCCGCCACCATGGTGACGGCCGGCGTGTATCTGATCGTGCGATCGAATCCGTTGTACAACCTGTCCCCCGACGCCCGGCTGGCCGTGGTCATCGTGGGTGCGGTCACGCTGCTGCTCGGGGCGTTCATCGGCTGCGTCAAGGACGACATCAAGCGGGCGCTGGCGGCGTCGACGATGAGCCAGATCGGCTACATGGTGCTGGCGGCGGGCCTCGGGCCGGCCGGCTACGCCTTCGCGATCATGCATCTGCTCACCCACGGGTTCTTCAAGGCCGGGTTGTTCCTCGGCTCCGGCGCGGTGATTCACGCGATGCACGAAGAGCAGGACATGCGCCGCTACGGCGGTTTGCGTGCGGCGCTGCCCATTACGTTCGTCACCTTCGGCCTGGGTTACCTTGCGATCATCGGCGTGCCGCCCTTCGCGGGCTACTTCTCCAAGGACGCCATCATCGAGGCGGCGCTGGCCTCGGGTGGCGTCCGGGGTTACCTGCTGGGTGGGGCCGCGCTGCTGGGCGCCGGCGTCACCGCGTTCTACATGACCCGCGTGATGCTGATGACGTTCTTCGGCAAGAAGCGCTGGGGCCCGGGCACCCACCCGCATGAGGCACCCGCCCTGATGACGTGGCCGATGATTCTGCTCGCCGTCGGCTCGGTGTTCTCCGGTGGCCTGCTGGCGGTGGGCGGCACCCTGCAAAGCTGGCTCGAGCCGGTCGTCGGAAAGCACGAGGAAGTCACCCACGCGTACCCCGTCTGGGTCAGCTCCGCGCTGGCGTTGGGCGTCGTGGTCGTCGGCATCGCGGTCGCCTATCGGATGTACGCGAAGACACCGATCCCCCGGGTGGCTCCGCTCTCCGTGTCGGCGCTGACGACGGCGGTACGCAAGGACTTTTACGGCGACGCCTTCAACGAAGAGGTCTTTATGCGCCCGGGCGCACAACTGACCCACGCGCTCGTCGACATCGACAACGCGGGCGTCGACGGCTCGGTGAACGCGCTGGCGGCGCTGGTGAGTTCGATGTCAAATCGGCTGCGGGGGCTGCAAACCGGCTTCGCCCGCAACTACGCGCTGTCGATGCTGACGGGTGCGGTGCTGGTGATCGCGCTGATCCTGGCGGTGAGACTGTGGTAATTCGCAGCGGCGAGATGAAAAGGAGCGGCGCTGGTGACTAGCGTTCCATGGCTGAGCGTGCTGTGGCTGGTGCCGCTGGCCGGCTCCGTGCTGATCATCCTGATGCCACCCGGGCTGCGCCAGCTCGCCAAGTGGACCGGTCTGGTCTTCGGCGTCCTGACCCTCGCGGTCGCGGTCGTCGTCACCGTCGGGTTCAAAACCGGCGGCGCGCCTTACCAATTCATCGAAAGCCACCAATGGATCCCGGCGTTCGGCGCCGGCTACACCCTGGGCGTCGACGGCATCGCGGTGGTGCTGGTGCTGCTGACCGCGGTGCTGATCCCGGTGCTGCAGGTGGCCGGCTGGAACGACGGCGGTGAGCGCAGCCGCGGGGTGCAGGCCTACATCGCCCTGACGCTGGCCATCGAATCCATGGTCCTGATCTCCGTCGTCGCCCTGGACGTGCTGCTGTTCTACGTCTTCTTCGAGGCCATGCTCGTTCCCATGTACTTCCTGATCGGGGGCTTCGGCGGCGGGACCGGCAGGTCGCGCGCGGCCGTGAAGTTCTTGTTGTACAACCTGTTCGGCGGTCTGATCATGCTGGCCGCGGTGATCGGCCTGTACGTGGTGACCTCGCAGCACGGTTCGGGCACCTTCGACTTCCGCGAGATCGTGGCCGGCGTCGCCTCGGGCCGCTACGGCGCGGACTCGGCGGTGTTCAAGGCGTTGTTCCTGGGCTTCATGTTCGCGTTCGCGATCAAGGCCCCGCTATGGCCGTTCCATCGCTGGCTGCCCGACGCCGCCGTCGAGGCCACCCCGGCGACCGCGGTGCTGATGATGGCGGTGATGGACAAGGTCGGCACCTTCGGGATGCTGCGGTACTGCCTGCAGCTGTTCCCCGGCGCCTCAACGTACTTCCGCCCGCTGATCGTCGTGCTGGCGGTCATCGGGGTGATTTACGGCGCGATCGTGGCCATCGGCCAGACCGACATCATGCGGCTGATCGCCTACACCTCGATCTCGCACTTCGGGTTCATCATCCTGGGCATCTTCGTGATGACCAGCCAGGGGCAGAGCGGGTCGACGCTGTACATGCTCAACCACGGCCTGTCCACGGCCGCGGTCTTCCTGATCGCCGGATTCCTGATATCGCGGCACGGCAGCCGGTCGATCGCCGATTACGGCGGCGTGCAGAAGGTGGCGCCCATCCTGGCCGGTACCTTCCTGGTCTCGGCGATGGCCACCCTGTCGCTGCCTGGCCTGGCGCCATTCATCAGCGAATTCCTGGTCCTGCTGGGCACTTTCAATCGGTACTGGCTGGCCGCCGCATTCGGGGTCACCGCGTTGGTGCTCTCGGCGGTCTACATGTTGTGGCTGTACCAGCGCGTGATGACCGGGCCGGTCGTCAGCGGCAACGAGAAGATCGGCGATCTGCGTGCGCGCGAATTGATCGTCGTCGCACCGCTGATCGCGCTGCTGCTGGCGCTCGGCATCTATCCCAAGCCGGTGCTCGACATCATCAATCCGGCCGTCGAGAACACCATGACCACCATCGGCCAGCATGACCCCAAGCCGACCGTCCCGGTGGGAACACCCAGACCGGCCGACCTACACCGGACCGCCGAAGGACCGCGATGACCCTCCCTACCCCGAGCATCCAGTACTTCCTGCTGTGCCCGACGCTCATCGTGTTCGGCGTCGCCGTGGTGGCTGTCCTCGCGGAGGCGTTCCTGCCCAGGCGAATTCGCTACACCGCGCAGGTGACGCTCTCACTTGGCGGATTGATCGCGGCGTTCGTCGCGGTCATCGCCGTGAGCCGCTCGATCCCAAGCTCGGGCCGCGTCGCGGTGTTGGGCGCCATGGCCATCGACCGCCCGACGCTGTATCTGCAGGGCACCGTGCTGCTGGTCGCGGTGATGGCGGTGATCTTCATCGCCGAACGCACGCAGGCCACGGCGGACAGCAAGGTGTCCGTGGGAGTCGGCACGGCCGGCTCGGGCGGCCTGGACTCCTTTACGCCGCAGGCATCGGCGGTGCCCGACAGCGACGCCGAGCGCGAGGCCGAGCGGGCCGGGGCCGCCCAGACGGAGCTGTTCCCGCTAGCGCTGCTGTCGGTCGGCGGCATGATGGTCTTCCCCGCGTCCAATGACCTGTTGACCATGTTCGTCGCGCTGGAAGTGTTGTCGCTGCCGCTGTACCTGATGTGCGGCCTCGCCCGTCACCGCCGCCTGCTATCGCAGGAAGCGGCGATGAAGTACTTTCTGCTGGGCGCGTTTTCGTCGGCGTTCTTCCTCTACGGTGTCGCGCTGCTCTACGGCGCGACCGGCACGCTGCTGCTGACCGGTATCCGTGATGCGCTTGCCGCGCGCGGCGACACCTCGATGGCGCTGGTCGGCGTCGCGCTGCTGTCGGTCGGTCTGCTGTTCAAGGTCGGCGCCGTTCCATTCCACTCCTGGATTCCGGATGTGTACCAGGGCGCACCCACCCCCATCACCGGGTTCATGGCGGCGGCCACCAAGGTCGCGGCTTTCGGTGCGCTGCTTCGGGTTATCTACGTGGCGCTGCCGCCGCTGCACGATCAGTGGCGCCCGGTGCTATGGGCCATCTCCATCCTGACCATGGCGGTCGGCACCATCACCGCGGTGAACCAGACCGACGTCAAACGCATGCTGGCCTACTCGTCGGTCGCCCACGTCGGGTTCATCCTCACCGGCGTCATCGCGGACAACCACACGGGCCTGTCCGCCACGCTGTTCTATCTGCTGGCCTACAGCTTCAGCACCGTCGGCGCGTTCGCCATCGTCGGCCTGATTCGCGACGCCGACGGGGTCGAGGACGCAACGCTCTCGCATTGGGCGGGGCTGGGTCAGCGCTCACCCATTGTGGGCGTGATGTTTTCGATGTTCTTGTTGGCGTTCGCCGGCATCCCCCTGACCAGTGGCTTCGTCAGCAAGCTCGCCGTCTTCAAGGCCGCCGCCCAGGGCGGCGCCGTGCCGCTGGTGATCGTCGGTGTGGTCGCCAGCGGGGTCGCCGCCTACTTCTACGTGCGGGTCATCGTGTCGATGTTCTTCACCGAAGCGACCGAGGACACCCCGCACGTGGTGGCGCCGGGCATCTTGAGCAAGGCCGCCATCGCGGTGTGCGCCGCGGTCACCGTCGTGCTCGGTATCTTCCCGCAGCCACTGCTCGATCTCGCCGACCAGGCCGCCCAGCTGCTGCACTGACGCGGAGTCCGGCCGTCACCGGTCAGCTCATGAACGGGCGGATGGCCAGCAGGTAGATCACCAATGCCCCCAGCGGGGCCACCAAAGGCAACCACGGCAACTGCAGGGGAAACGACGTCGCAGCCAACCCGGCGAGCGTAAATCCCACGGCGCCAACGGCCGTCGGCCGGCTGTCCAGCACCACCGGGGCGGCCGCGCCGACCGCGTGGCGGCATACCAGGTAGCCGGCGGCGCACAATCCGGACAGCGCGACGAAGATCAGCGGCGGGTCGGGCAGCATCACGGCGACCGCCGCCAGCAGCACGGCAACCGTTGCGGCGCGCCGGAATACGATGCCCACCGCGACCGCGATCAGCGCCGCCACCCAGGCGACCACCCCGGGGCCCTGCCAACCGTCGGCGGCCAGCCCCACCATCAGCAGTCCGAAACCCGTCGCGAACGTGGGCGCCCCCACCCGCGCCAGCGTCCCCGCACCGGCGTTATCCACGGAGCCTCCCCCGAACCCGCCGGCGGCGGTCCGGCACCACACCCATCGACTGCTCCAAACCGCTGTCGCCCGCCCACGACACGATGTCCACACCGATGGTGGCCATGTCGCGGTACATCGCCGAGCGCTGCAGCGCCCACATCCGATCCACCAGGGGATCCTGCTCGTCTTCGAACGGCGAACTGTCCAGGATGTCGACGGCCAGCACGACGTGGCCGCGCTTGCGCAGATTGATGAGGGCCAAGGCGAATTCGGTGTCGAGCAGGGTGGAGAACGCGATGACGATCGCGCCGACGGGAACAGCCGCGCGCGGCGCGAGCGTGCCCGTGGTGTGTTCGAATCGGTCCCCGGCGTTCAGGACGGTGTCGAGCACCCGATAAAACTGGCGCTGCCCGATGTCGGCACCCAGCCAGCGCGGGTGGTTGCCCCCGAGAGCGACGATGCCGGCCCGGTCGCCATGGCGCAACGCCGTTTGCACCACTTGCGCCGCCCCGCGCACGACCCGCTCGGTGGCCTCGGTCGCGGGACCCGCGGGCTGGCGATACCCATCGATCAAGACGACGACGTCGGCGGCGCGGTCGGTCAGCCGCTGTGTCACATGCAGTCGGCCGCGGCGCGCGCTCACCGGCCAATTCACCGCGCGCAGTTGGTCGCCGGGCACGTAGGAGCGGATGTCGGCGTACTCCACGCCGGGACCGATATGGCGGGTCAGGTGGGCGCCCAATCGGTCGAGCAACTCGGTCCGCGGGATGGGCGTCAGCTGCGGCGGCGTCAACGGAAACACGATGACCTCGGCGGCCCCGACGGTGGTCGTTCCGGTGAGCAGCCCACCGCGGGCAACGACGTCGATGCGAGCCCCGATGGAATACCGGCCCCAGCGCCGCGCGGTGGCCGTGACGGTCTTCTCCTGGCCCGCATCGGATTCCGGGATCTCGAGCTCCATGCCCGTGATGTCCGTAATGGTGACCTGGACGGCCGATGCGCCTTCTTGCGTCACCCACACCCTGACATGCGCCTGCTCGGTTTCAAAGCAACGCTGGGCGTCGGGCTCGCCGTGCACATGAATCGTCGGGATGGGCCGCTGCCAGCTGATCGAGCACAGCACGCCGAGCAGTGGCGCGGCGAAGGCGATCAGCTGCCACCTGGCGCCGATGACGGCGGCGGCCATCGCGAATCCAGCGCAGGTGGCGATCGCCCGCGTCAATCCCGATGCACGCCAGCGGAACTCGGCCGCAATGCTGGACGTCACGTCGGGATTAACCGGTGTCTCCGGCACCGGCACCGGTTCGCGGCACCGGCAGGCGGTGCAACAACTCTCCGATCACGTCGGCGCCCTGGATCTTTCGCACCCACATTTCGGGGCGCAGGGTGATCCGGTGCGAGACCGCCGCGATGGCGAGCGCCTTCACATCCTCGGGGATGACGTAGTCGCGGCCGAGTAGCAACGCGCGGGCGCGGGCGAGTTGCACCAGGTCCAGTTCGGCACGCGGGCTGGCGCCCACTGCAACCTGGGGATGGTGTCGCGTCGCATTGGCCAGCGACACCACGTAGTGCAGGACGTCTTCGTGCACGGTCACCTGCTCGACCGATTCGCGCATGGCCAGCAGGTCGTGCGCGTCCACCACCTGGTTGACCGTCGGTTCGGCCGAGCCGCGCTCGAGTCGGCGGCGCAGCATCGAGGTCTCGTCCCGTTCGCTGAGATACCGCAATTCCAGCCGGATCGCGAATCGGTCGAGTTGCGCCTCGGGCAGCGGGTACGTGCCCTCGTACTCGATCGGGTTATCGGTGGCCAGGACGATGAAAGGCTTTGGCAGCTGGTGCGTTTCGCCGTCGATGCTGACCTGGCCTTCGGCCATCGCCTCCAGCAGAGCCGCCTGGGTTTTCGGCGGCGTGCGATTGATCTCGTCGGCCAGCAGCAAGTTGGTGAAGATGGGGCCGGGCCGGAACGCGAAGCGGCCGGACTGCATGTCGTAGATCGTCGAGCCGAGCAGGTCCGCCGGCAACAGATCGGGGGTGAACTGCACCCGGGTGAATTGCAGGCCCAGCGCGGCGGCAAAGGATCTCGCGATCAGCGTCTTACCCAGGCCGGGCAGGTCTTCGATGAGGATGTGGCCGCGCGCGAGAACCGTGGTGAGGATGAGCCGCAGTGCGGAGCGCTTTCCCACCACCACGCGTTCTATTTCGTCGAGAATCGCTTCGCAGTGTGCGGTCGTGGTTGCGGCCGGCAGCGTCATGTTGGGATCGCGCCTCCTGTCATGCCTGCTCCAGCCTGAGCAGAATCTCTTCCAGCGCCGCCCGGCCCGGACCGGGTTCGGGGTCACCGCTGCGCTTGACGTTGTTGGGGTTGACCCATTCCCACAGTTCCGCGCCGAAGAGCATGCGTCCGGTCGCGTGGAAGGCCGCGGGGTCTTTGGATTGCCGTTGGCCAGTTGTCATCTCGTAGCGACGCGCGAGCATCGGGCGCAGATGACGGTCCCAGTCGGCCCGGGTGGCCTCCGACCACCGGATCGTCGTCTCCGTGGTGGAAAGCCAGCGGCGCAACGAATCCCCGAGCGCGTCGGCGGCCGGCTCCGTGTCGGCATCGAACCCGCGCGCCAGGGCTCGACGAAGGCTGAGCAACACCACGGCCAGCCCGACACCGGCGGCCGCCAACACCCATCGCCGATCGTGCTGCGTCAGTGTCAGCAGCTCTATGCCGATGATGAGGCAAACACCCAGGGAAATAATCCTTTTCATGCGGCGCTCCGGGAGCCCAGCTCATCGAGGACCAGTCGAAGCACGCCCACCGCGACGTCGCGGTGGCCTTCATTCATCACGTGGGGGCTGAACCGCGCCTCGGCGAACAGGTTCACCAATTGGACGGCGTTATCGGCATGCAGCGCATGGTGTTCGACCGCGCGCGCCAACACCTCGGTCGGGGTGTCGAACTCCTGAGGAACGGCACCGGGAACCTGTGCGAGTTCGCGTTCCATCGCGGCATAGCAGGCGATGATCGCCTCTCGCGGTTCGCGGCTCAGGTCTGTCATCTCGGCCAGTCCACGCTCGGCGGCTCGCGCCAGCGACTCCGAGCGCGGCGCGGGCGCCGGGGATTCCGCCGGCTCGTCGGCGTTGACGGGGGCCGCCGGACGCCAGCGCCGCCGCGCCGAGGCGACCGTCCCGGCGACGAACATCACCAACATCGCGACCGTGCAGGCGAGCAGGATCCCCAGCAGGTTCTGCGAGCCATCGTGAGCACGGTGCGGATGCTGCTGCGGCGGCGGCTGTGCGGGGGGGTGTGTCGACGCCGCCGCGCCACTGTCGGGCGGTGAGGGGGCGGGAGCGACACCGTGGCCCAGAAACCGGGCCAGCAGCATCACGATCAGCAGCCAGGCCGCGACCACGGCGACGCCGATCAACAACACGCGCCAGCTCGGTCGTCCCTTACCGGTGCCGAGCATTTCGGACAAACCACCCGCAGTCGGCGCGGGAGCGCGGGGGTCGCGCAACCGCGCGACCACGGCGACAGCGATCAGCGCGAGGGTCACCGCGAGAATCGCTACCACGAACGTCAGCGCCACGCGGCCGCCTGACTCGCTGCGCATCGCATCGTTGCGGGCGGGGAGGTAGCCGCGCAGGGCGGCGGCGACGACGAGCAGCAGAACGATCAGGGCTACGACTCGCCCTGTCGGCTTGTCCATACCAGGCATTGGCACACCACTCGATTGGTTGCCTGCCGCCGTCGCGGCACTGACTTTTCTCATACTTGCACGTCAGGCGGCCCTAGGGCCAGGACCGTCCCGCTTATCCACAGTCGGCAGTTCATCCACATTGTTCCCTTGTCCACTTGAACTCGAACCTATGTTCTATAGCGTGGGCTGGGTGGGCACTTTCATCAACGCCAAACGGGCGCGGGAGCGAATCTGCGCCGCTCTCGACGCGATCGATGCGGCTCACGTGGTGCTGTGTCAGACCCCGTCGAACGTGGTCGGCAACGCCTTTCGGATTGACCTTGCCGAACGTCTGGAAGTCCAGCACCGCGTCAATCGGGGCCTGATGTATCGGATCTTCGATGAGATCGCCGACCCGCCGGACGAGGCGGGGTGCGTGCCCGCGGTGCGCGGCATCTTGTGGGCGCGGCTTCGCATCACGCCCAGAGAAGTCGCGCGGCGCTTCAGGCTCGCGGCGCGTATGCGACCGCGGCGTGCGCTGACCGGCGCACCATTGGCACCCGAGTTGCCGGCGTTGGCCCGCCGTCGGGGTGTGCACTTGAGCCCGCAAGGGCCCGATGGGATGTCGCGGCTCACCGGTCTACTGGACCCGGAGGCCCGGGCCTACTTCGAAGCCCTGGAAGCGGCGGTGCGGTCGACTTATCGACTCCGATGCCCATGCCCGCGCGCACCGGCGGGGGCTCACGATTGCCGATGATCTGATTTGCTTGGCCGCCAAGGCTATTCACTATCTCGCCGCGTTCGACGGGTATAACGGCCGACCGTTGTGTCTAGGCCGACAAAAACGCATCGCCACCGCGGGTCAGCGCCTCATCTGCTATGCCCGGGACCGCGGATGTACCCACTCCAATTGCCTCGAACCGGCTATCACTGCGAGGTTCACCATGCACACGAATGGGCAGACGGAGGCCGGACCGACGCGGACAACCTGTTCTTCGCCTGCGGCTCCGACCACGGCGCGGTGGGCAGGGGGAATGGCGCACTTCGGTCCTCGGCAATGGGCGACTTGGCTGGACCGAGGGCAACGGACCGCCCGCCGTGAATCTCGCCACCATCCCGACGAGCTCCTTCGCGGCGATCCCGACCCGCCTAACGGCGAATGACGCCGCCGCGACCGCGCCGGTCTAGTCCACGGCGAAGGGCCGGAAGCTGCCGTCGAGCACCTGAAGATGACCGATGGTGCGTCCGGTGACCTTGGCGGCGTCGACCAGGACCAATTCGACTGCGGCGCGGGCGAATTCGTCCTCCGACGCAGTCTCATCGAAGTTGCGGGCATAGTACGAGAGCCCGGGCGTGAGAATAGCCTTGGACGGCGAAAGCGCATTGACCGCGATGTTGTGGTCGGCGAGATCGTAGGCCGCGCATTGGGTCAGGTGCTCGAGCGCGGCCTTGGATCCACCGTAGCCTGGCAACACCCCGCCGCTGCGATCGGCGTACGGGCCGTCGCCGGGCAGTCGCGACGCGACCGAGGTGATGTTGATGATCGAGCCGCCACCGGCCTCGATCATGTCGGGGCACACCATCTGCATCAGCTCGTAGGCCGCGAACACCGCGATGTCGAAATGCCGGCGATAGGCATGCAGGGGTGTGCTGACGAACCCCGGCCAGCCGGGTTTGGCGGCCCCCGCCGGCTTCCCGGCACCCGCCGCTTTGGCGGCACCCTTGGCGGCCTTGTCGCCAGGTTGCGCACCGGGCGCCGGCGGCCGTCCCGGAGCGGTGAAGGCGGCATTGTTGATCAGAATCCCGATGGGGCCCAATGCCTCTCGCGCCGAATTGACCAGCCGGGCGATCTGATCGCGGTCGGTCAGATCGGCGCGGACCGCGACGGCACGCCCGCCCGCCGCCTCGATGTCGGCGACCGTCTCGCCGATGGTTCCCGGCAACCGGTCGTCCCATACTTCTTCAGTACGCCCGGCAACCGCCACCGCGGCACCCTCGGCCGCCAACGCCAGCGCAATCGCGCGGCCCAGGCCGCGGCTCGCGCCGGTCACGATCGCGGCCCGGCCCGCAAGCCGCCCCGTCATCGCCGCACCCCGTGCACCACGATCGCCGTGGTCTGCTCTACCCACGCATCGTCGAGCTCTTCGTCCGGACGCAGCAGCATCCGCAGCATCGTCGCTCCCCCAATCAATTCGATCAATCGGTCCGGGTCCACATC
Organism: Mycolicibacterium vulneris; assembly: GCF_002104765.1. Lineage (GTDB taxonomy): Bacteria > Actinomycetota > Actinomycetes > Mycobacteriales > Mycobacteriaceae > Mycobacterium > Mycobacterium vulneris. The sequence goes on along the minus strand of NZ_NCXM01000021.1, from coordinate 68,635 downwards.
GGGATGGGCTTCGCCCCGGTCAACCGCCTCGCGCAGCCGCACCCGCACCGCGGTGAACAGGTCCACGAACCGCGCCATCACCCGCGCATTGAGCGCGGGGTCGGCCGTCATGTCGGCGACCAGACCGGGCAGCGCGGCACGCACCACCGGGGTGGTGAACACATCGCGGGTGGCCTCAATCATCATCCGCATATCGGCGGCGATATCCCCGGCCGGCGACTCCAGCGCGGTCGGTGCGGTCGGGAAGGCCGCCTCGTGCACCAGTTCGGCCTTGCTGGACCACCGCCGGTACAACGCGGATTTCGTGGTACCGGCGCGCTCGGCAACCGCGGCCAAACTGATATTGGAATAGCCCGTTTGGACAAGCAGTTCCGCGGTCGCCGATAGAATCGCCGAGTCGATACGCGGATCGCGCGGGCGGCCGGCGCCGGAGGCCTTGTCAAGGCCGGACGGGTCTGCTTTCATAACGCTACCTACCGTATCGTAATTGCCTCAACGAAGGAGGCACCTTATGGCAACAGAACCCGCGGTCGACAACGTCGACCGGCTCCAGCGCTCCAGCCGTGACGTCACGACGTTGCCGACCGTCATGTCACGCTGGCTCTCCACCGTACTGCCGGACGCCGCACAACCCGAGGTGACCGTGGAAAGCGGCGTGGACTCGACGGGCATGTCGTCGGAGACCATCATCCTGACCGCGCGTTGGCAGCAGGACGGGCAGCCGATCGAGCAGAAGCTCGTGGCCCGGGTCGCGCCCGCCGCCGAGGACGTGCAGGTCTTTCCGACCTACCGGCTCGACCATCAATTCGACGTCATCCGGAAAGTCGGCGAGCTGACCGACGTGCCCGTGCCCCGGGTGCGCTGGCTGGAGAACACCGGCGACGTCCTCGGCACACCGTTCTTCGTGATGGATTACGTCGCCGGTGAGGTGCCGCCCGACGTCATGCCGTACACGTTCGGCGGCAACTGGTTCGCCGACGCGCCCGCAGACCGGCAGCGCGAACTGCAGGACGCCACCGTCGGCGTGCTGGCCACGCTGCACTCGATTCCCAACGTGCAGAGCACCTTTGGCTTCCTCACCGAGGGCCAGACCGGGGACACGGCGCTGCGTAAGCACTTCAACTGGGTGCGGTCCTGGTATGACTTCGCGGTACCCGACATCGGGCGATCACCGCTGCTGGAGCGGACCTTCGACTGGCTGGAGGCCAACTGGCCGGCCGAGGCGGCCGCCGCCGAGCCGGTGCTGTTGTGGGGCGATGCGCGGGTGGGCAACGTGTTGTACAACGACTTCCGGCCGGTGGCGGTGCTGGACTGGGAGATGGTCACGTTGGGACCACGCGAGCTCGATGTGGCGTGGATGATCTTCGCGCACATGGTCTTTCAAGAACTCGCAAGCCTGGCAACACTGCCGGGGCTGCCAGGGGTGATGCGCGAGGAGGACGTGCGGGCCACCTATTCGCGCCTTGCCGGGTACGAAGTCGGCGACCTGCACTGGTTTTACGTGTACTCCGGCGTGATGTGGGCGTGTGTGTTCATGCGCACCGGCGCCCGGCGGGTGCACTTCGGCGAGACCGAGAAGCCCGACGATGTCGAAACGCTCTTCTACCACGCAGGATTGATGCGCCGCCTTATCGGAGAGAGTCTTATCGGAGAGGACCAGTAATGCTCGGACCGCTCGACGAGTACCCGGTACATCAGATTCCCCAGCCGATCGCGTGGCCGGGCTCTTCGGACCGCAACTTCTACGACCGCTCCTACTTCAACGCCCACGACCGCACCGGGAACATCTTCGTGATCAGCGGCATCGGGTACTACCCCAATCTCGGGGTCAAGGATGCGTTCCTGCTCGTCCGGCGCGGGGACACCCAGACCGCGGTGCACGTCTCGGACTCCATCGACCAGGACCGGCTCAACCAACACGTCAACGGCTACCGAGTCGAGGTCATCGAACCGCTGCACCAACTGCGGATCGTCCTCGACGAAACCGAAGGCATCGCAGCCGATCTCACCTGGAAGGGGCTGTTCGGCGTCGTCCAGGAGCAGCCGCACATCCTGCGGGCGGGCAACCGGGTGACGCTGGACGCGCAGCGTTTTGCGCAGCTGGGCAGCTGGAGCGGGCACATCGTCATCGACGGCGAGACAATCACCGTCGACCCCAACACCTGGCTTGGCAGCCGTGACCGGTCTTGGGGCATCCGTCCGATCGGCGAGGCCGAGCCCGCGGGACGCCCCGCCGACCCGCCCTTCGAGGGCATGTGGTGGCTGTACGTGCCCATGGCCTTCGACGATTTCGCGATCGTGCTGATCATTCAGGAGGAGCCCAACGGGTTCCGCTCGCTCAACGACTGCACCCGCATCTGGCGCGACGGCCGCGTCGAGCAGCTGGGCTGGCCGCGGGTCAAGATCCACTACCGCTCCGGCACCCGCATCCCGACCGGCGCGACGATCGACGCCACCGCCCCCGACGGCACCCCGGTGCACTTCGACGTCGAGTCCAAGCTGCCGGTGCCCATTCACGTCGGCGGCGGCTACGGCGGCGACTCCGACTGGATCCACGGCATGTGGAAGGGCGAGAAGTTCGCCGAGCGCCTGACCTACGACATGACCGACCCGGCCATCATCGGCCGGGCAGGCTTCGGCGTGATCGACCATGTCGGTCGCGCGCTCTGCCGCGACGGCGACGGCGAGCCGGTCGAGGGCTGGGGCCTCTACGAGCACGGCGCGCTGGGCCGGCACGACCCGTCCGGGTTCAAGGATTGGCTGACGGTCGCGCCGTAACTCAGCGGCGGTACTTCGCGCCGGGGTGATCGTCGGGCAGCAGCGGCCCGGCGGCCCCCAGCCGCTGGCGCAGGGTGGAGCGCGGCGGCTCCCCCGGCACCCGTCCCCGCCGGCGCAGCTCGGGGACAACGAATTTCGCGAAATCGACGAAGGTGCCCGGGGTTGTCACGTAAGCCAGATTGAATCCGTCGATGTCGGCCTCGTCGACCCACCGCTCGAGTTCGTCGGCCACCTCGGTCGGTGAGCCCACCAGCACCGGGCCTCGGCCGCCAATGCCGATCTCGTCGGCCAGCTCCCGCACTGTCCAGGCCCGCTCCGGCGAGGCGGTGGTGAACGACGCCAACGCCGAGCGGTTGGCGTCGGTTTCGACGTATGTCAGCGGTTCGTCGGGATCGAGCTCGGCCAGGTCGACCCCGGTCCAGCCGCCGAACAGCGCCAGCGCGCCGGCGGGGCTGACGAACCGCCGATAGTCCCGCAGTTTGGCGACGGCCTCGTCGTGCGTCTCGCCGACCACCGGGGTCACCACGGTGAACACCTTGATGGAACCGCGGTCCCGGCCCAACTCGGCAGCGGCCGCGCGCAGCGCCCGCACCGGACCGGACACGATCTGCGGCGTCGGCCCCGAGACGAAGACGGCCTCGGCGTGCGCCGCGGCGAACCGGACGCCCCGCGGAGAGGCCCCGGCCTGGAACAGCACCGGAGTGCGTTGCGGCGACGGCTCGCACAGGAAGGGGCCGGGCACCGAGAAGTAGCGGCCCTTGTGCTCGATGTCGTGCACCTTGGCCGGGTCGGTGAAGACGCCCCGCTCCGCATCGCGCACCACGGCGTCGGCCTCCCACGAGCCTTCCCACAGCTTGTAACAGACCTCGAGGTACTCGTCGGCGATCTCGTAGCGCCGGTCGTGTGGGATCTGGGCATCAAGCCCCAAATTCCTTGCAGCACTGTCCAGATAGGACGTCACGATGTTCCACGCCACCCGCCCGCCGGTGAGGTGGTCCAGCGTCGAGAGCCTGCGCGCCAGTGCGTAGGGCTGCTCGTAGGTCAGCGACAAAGTGATCCCGAAGCCGAGGCTCTCGGTCACCGCCGCCATCGCCGAGACCGCGGCGGTCGGGTCGTTGACCGGGAACTGGGCGGCGTCGACGACGGCCGCGTCGCGCGACGCCCCGTACACGTCGTAGACCCCGAGCGCGTCGGCGAGGAACAGCGCGTCGAACCCGCCGGCCTCCAGGATGCGGGCCAACTCGGTCCAGTAACCCAGTTCCCGGTAGCGATGGCCCTGGTCGTCGGGGTGGCGCCACAGCCCCGCGGACTGGTGCCCGACGCAGGCCATGTCGAAGGCGTTGAGCAGGATCCGGCGCGGTGCACTCATGCGAGGTAATCCTCATGCGTCTCGCCCGCCGCGTACGCGGCGGCGGCCGTGATCGCCGCCAACACCGCGAAGTAGCCCACGATCAGCCATGGCCGGCCGCCGCCGACCATTAATAACGAGGCGGCGATCAACGGCGCGAACCCGCCCGAGAGCACCGCGCCGATCTGATAGCCCAACGAGGCGCCGCTGTAGCGCACCCGGGTGTCGAAGAGTTCGGCGAACCAGGCCGCCTGGGGCCCGTACATGGCGTCGTGAACGACGTTGATGCCGAACACAATTGACAGCACCACCCACAGCGCCGACCCGCTGCCGGCGGCGACGAAGAACAACACCAGGGCAGCGACTCCGGCCACCGCGCCGAACAGATACGGTGGCCGCCGTCCCACCCGGTCGGACAGCAGCGCCCAGCCCGGTGTGCTCAGGAACCCCAGGGCCGACGAGACCAGCACCGCGATCAGGCCCACGGAGCTGCCCTTGCCGAACGAATCCTGCAGGTAGGTAAGCGAATACGTCGTCAGCAGCACGAAAAGCCCGATCTGCGAAAGTCGCAACCCGGTGGTGATGACAACGTTGCGCGAATCGGTGCGCAGCACCTCGACAATCGGCAGCCTGGCCAGCTCGTCACGCGCCTTGACCCGGTCGAAGATTTCAGCGTCGGTTAGCCGGAGCCGGACGAACAGGCCTAATCCGACTAGAAAGACGCTGAGCAGGAACGGGATTCGCCATCCGTATGCCAGGAACGCCGTCGGCCCGGTGGCCCTGCCCGCGAGAAAGAACACCGACGTCGCCAGCAGCATGCCGGCCGGTGAGCCCAGCTGTGTGAAGCTGCCGAACAATCCGCGACGATCGGGCGGTGCGTGCTCCACCGAGAGCACCGCGGCGCCACCCCATTCGGCCCCCACGGCGAGACCCTGCAGCACACGCAGCGACGCCAGCAGGGCCGGCGCCAGCAGCCCTGCCTCGGCATAGGTCGGCAGCACTCCGATCGCGGTGGTGACCAACCCCATCACCAACAACGCGCCCACCAGAACCGCTTTACGGCCCAACCGGTCGCCGAAGTGCCCGGACAGCACCGCGCCGAGCGGCCGGGCCCCGAATCCGGCGGCATAGGTGGCGAACGAGGCCAGTGTTCCGGCGGTCGGTGAGATGTTCGGGAAGAAAAGCGGTTTGAAGACCAGCGCCGACGCGGTCGCGTACAGATAAAAGTCATACCACTCGATGGTGGTCCCGATCATGCTGCCCAGGGCCACGGTTCGCAGGTCGGGCTTGGTGCCGGCGACCGGCGCCGGACCGGCAAAACTGGTGGAAATCACGTGGTCGCAGCGTAATTAACAGTGCCAGGTTGGCGTATGTTTGCCATCGCGGTGATGCGAAACGCCCGGCGGTTCGGCGGTTAGCTTGCAGAAATCGCCGTGAAAACCGCAGAAATGCGGTTCACTAGACCGCGTGTCAAAACCCCCGCGGATTGTCGACGTTGTCGTGGTCGGTGCGGGCTTTGCCGGACTCGCCGCGGCGCGCGAGCTGTATCAACAGGGCCATGACGTGGTGGTTTTCGAGGGTCGCGACCGGGTCGGCGGACGGTCGTTGACCGGCAGCGTCGCCGGATTGCCGGCCGATCTGGGCGGCACTTTCGTCGGGCCGACCCAGGACGCCGTCTTGGCGATGGCCGCCGAACTCGACGTCCCGACCACCCCGACGCACCACGACGGCAAGAACCTCATCCATTGGCGCGGGTGGACGCACGCGTATCACGGCACCATCCCCAAGCTTTCGCTGACCGGACTGGTGGACATCGGCCGGCTGCGGTGGCAGTTCGACAGGATCGCGCGCAGCATCCCGCTGGCGGCGCCTTGGGACGCCCGACGGGCGCGTGAGCTCGACGACATGTCGCTCGGCGGCTGGTTGCGCTCGGTGCGGGCGACCGCTTCCTCACACGACCTGCTGGCGATCGTGGCGCGGGTGACCTGGGGATGTGAACCCGACGACGTGTCGATGCTGCACGCCGCCCGCTACGCGCACGCGGCCGGCGGCCTGGACCGGCTGCTCGACGTCCAGGACGGTGCCCAACAGGACCGCTTCCCCGGTGGCACCCAACAGATCGCCGAGGCCGCGGCCGCCGAACTGGGCACCCGGGTGGTGCTCAACGCCCCGGTGCGCCGAATCGAGCGCCACGGCGCGGGCGTCACCGTCACGACCGATGTCGGCGAGACCGAGGCCGGGTTCGTCATCGTCGCCATCCCGCCGGCCCACCGCGCCTCGATCGAGTTCACTCCCCCGCTGCCCGCCGAGTACGAGCAACTCGCCCGGCATTGGCCGCAGGGCCGGCTCAGCAAGGCGTATGCGGCCTATTCCACGCCGTTCTGGCGGACCAACGGCTTTTCCGGGCAGGCGCTGTCCGACGAGGGCCCGGTTTTCATCACCTTCGACGTCAGCCCGCACCCGGACGGTCCCGGCATCCTGATGGGTTTTGTCGACGCCCGCGCCTTCGACTCGCTGCCCAGCGATCAGCGTCGCCGCGACGCGTTGCGCTGTTTCGCAACGCTTTTCGGTGATGACGCGCTCAAACCCCTGGATTACGTGGATCATTGTTGGGGGGTGGAGGAATTCGCGCCCGGCGGCCCCACCGCCGCGGTCCCGCCGGGGTCGTGGACCCGGTTCGGGCCATGGCTGCGCGAACCGGTCGGGCCGATTCACTGGGCCGGCACCGAAACCGCCGACGAGTGGACCGGGTTCCTCGACGGGGCGATCCGCTCCGGGCAGCGCGCGGCCGCCGAGATCACCGCCTTGCTATGAACTGATCCGCCGGTTGGCGGCGTTGTGTACCGCCATCTCGGCGAGTGCGCGCAACTGACGATTCACCTCGCGCGGGTGTTCCAGCATCGAGCAGTGACCGCCGGGCAGCTCGACCAGCTCGATCAGGTTGGGTGCCGTGCGTGCGATCCTGCGCGACTGGCTGATCGGGGTCAGGCGGTCGCGTTCGCTGCCGATGACCAACGTCGGCACCGTCAGGCCGTCCAGGTTGAGATACCGCGACCCCAGCGACGTGACCAGCGCCCTCGCGCAGCCGGCCCGCCCCGCCGGTGACGTCTTCTCGAAGAGCTCGTAGACGAGCCTGGCGATGCTCGGATCGGCGTCTCGTCCGGTCGCCAGCATCGCCACCACGTAGCGGCTCGGGATCCGGGCGGGACCCGGGACCGGGAAGCCACCGAACGCGTTGATCAAGGCGCGCCCGGCGAGAACTCGGGCGGGCGACAACCCGTACGGCACCGGCAGCAGTTGCACCTGTCGGATCAGGTCTCCGGTGGTGGTGTTGATCAGCGCGACGGCGTCGGCGCGGCGGGGAACCTTGTGGCCGTAGCGCTCAGACCACGCCGCGATCGTGATGCCGCCCATCGAGTGACCGGCGATCACGGCCCGCTCGTGGGGCGCCAGCGTCGCTTCGAGCACCGAATCCAGGTCGGAGGCAAGGTGTTTGAGGCTGTAGTCCTTGGGTCGGGGCACGCCGCTTCGGCCGTGGCCGCGGTGATCGAAGGCGATCACCCGGTAGTCGTTGGACAGGTCGGCGATCTGATAGGCCCACGCCCTGATCGCGCAGGTGATGCCGTGGGCCAAGACGATCGGATAACCGTCGGGCGGCCCGAACACCTCGGCGTGCAGCCGGGTGCCGTCGGCCGCCGGGACTGACACCGTCTCACTCGGCGGCAACTGGTCGGGGAAAGGGTCAATTGGGCGAGCCGATCGTCGAGCACTCATCACCGCTCCCCCCTCGAACGCAGCCCCATTGCCGCAGCTAAGGATGAGACGATCTTATGCCTAAGTTCGGTTCGCTTTTGGGAAATCCGGCAAACGATTCTTATGAGACGCTTAGACCCGTGTCTGGGTTGTCGCGTCGGGCATTCTTCGCGGCCGCGACCGGCATGGCCGGCGGTGGGCTGACGGCCGCCTGCGCGCCGAACCCGTCGACGCGCGCGAGCGGGCGCCCGTCCGATCCACTCCGGCCGGCGGACACCACGTCGACCCTTGTCGTCGGCGCCGGGATGGCGGGTCTGTCCGCCGCCCGCAGCCTGGCCGACGCCGGACGGCCGGTACGCATCATCGAAGCCCGCGGCCGCATCGGCGGCAGGGTGTGTACCGACCGTGACTGGGGCACGCCGCTGGAAATGGGCGCGTCGTGGATTCACGGCACGACGGACAACCCGCTGACCGAGCTGGCCCGGCGGGCAGGGGCCCAGCTGGTCAGCACCGACTATTACGGGTGGGCCGAGCTCGCGGTGGATCCCGCCGTGGCGCCGCTGGATTACCACAGCGCAACCTGGCGATCGTTCGTCGAGCGGGCGCGCGGTCAGGCCGGTGCGGGGAGTCTGGGCGCCGCCGTACAAGCCGCCGCCGACAGCGCACGGCTGTCCGCGGCCGATCGCACGCAGCTGGCGTTCTACCTCACCACCGAGGTCGAGGACGAATACGCGGCCGACGCCAACCAACTCTCGGCCGGCAGCTTTGACAAGGGTGACTACGCCGGCGGCGACCAGGACGTCATCACGAACGGCTATGACGCCCTGCCGAAATCGCTCGCCGACGGACTTGCCATCGAGCTCAACTCGCCCGTCACCGGGATCGTGCAGCGCGACGGCGCCGTCATCGTGCGGACCAAGGACAGATCGTTCCAGGGACCCGCCGCGATCGTGACGGTACCCCTCGGCGTGCTGAAATCTGGTGCGATCGCCTTCGATCCGCCGCTGCCCGATACCCATGCCCAGGCCGTGCGGGCGCTGGGCTTCGGGGCGTTATCCAAGAGCTTCTTCCGCTTCGATCAACGAACGTGGAAGGCGGACAACGCTTTCTATCAGTACATCGGTCCGGAAGGCGGGCTGTGGTCGCAATGGTTCACCTTGCCGAGCACCGCCGGTCCCATCGCCGTGGCCCTCCACGGCGGCGGGCGGGGACGATTCGTGGAATCCTGCGCGCCAAAGGATCTGCTGGCCGGCGCGCTACCTGTGGCCCGCCGGCTGTTCGGCGACAACGTCGCGCTGACGGATGTGCGAACGTCGAGCTGGACCAGCGACCCGTACGCCCTCGGCGCGTATTCGTTTCACCCGCCCGGCTCCGGCCTGGACGACCGCCGACGGCTGCAGCAATCGATCGGCGACCGGCTCTATCTGGCAGGCGAGGCTGTGGGCGTCGACAACCCGTCCACCGTGACGGGTGCGCTGGCCAGCGGCCGCTACGCCGCGAACCAACTGCTGCACAAACTGAACGGGTGATCCGGCAAAATCAGGACGGTGAGGCCTGCTGCCGCAGCGTGGTGTGTGGGCTCTGGCCGTAGGTCTGTCGGTAGAGCACCGCGAACCGGCCGGTATGCGCGAACCCCCACCGCTGGGCGATTTCGCTGACGGTGGATGCGGCGGGGGTCGCCGCCACCAGCTCTCGATGGGCGTGGCCGAGCCGGACGCGGCGCATGTACTCCGTCGGCGTCGTGTCGAGCTGCCGGCGAAACAGGTACTGGACCGCTCGGGGCGTCAGGTGCACCGCGTCGGCGACATCGTTGATGCCGATGTCCTCGTTGGTGTGGCGGTGAATGAAAGCCACCGCCTCCTTGAGGGTTTCGGGCAGCGCAAGGTCGCTGGCCGGATCCTGTTCGGTCAGGTTGGACGGGTAACACTCAAGCAGCGCACCCGCCAATAGGGTGGCCATGCCCGTGGCGATCAGCGGCTGCTGAGCGGTGTCGGCAGAGGCCAGCGTGGCAACCGCGTAGTCCAGCGCTCGATGCCACGCCCGCACGGCGGCACGCGAACGCGGCCGCCAGTTCACGAATTGGGTCTGCTGCGCCAGCGACGTGCGCCAGTCCGCGGCGACCTTGTGCAGCACGTCCGCCTCGACGGTCACCACATCGAAACGTGCACCGTTGCAGTGCAATACGCAGGACATCCCGTGGGCGACGAGAATCGGGAAGTCCGTGGTCGCCACGGGGCCGCCCACGACGCTCAACGAGCCGGCCCGCGGCTGGATCACCACGATAGTGTCGGCCGCCGGAATCTCGAGCGTCACGCGCCCCTGGATCATCACCTCGTCGACCGTCATCAGGCCCGCGTCGCTGCGCCGGTGCGACACCGCCGCGTGGCTGCCGAGCCCGGAGATTCGCCAGCCCGGTCGATATGTGCCCGCGAAAAATTGCCGCGCCGCATGTGCATCGGCGGTGCGAAACTGCTTGTACTGCACGGCAGCCGGGCGGAACCCATGCTCGGCATCCGCTGAGAGCCCAGGGCGGCCCGGGCAGTAGTCGGACCGCGTACCCCCGCGCGTTCCCTCGGCGGAATCGATGACCAACTCGGGAACCTTGCCGTCGATCCCGCCTGTCGTGGTGGTCATGGCCGGCCCTGCAAGAGGCCCTCGGCGGCCGGCATCACCGCGCCGCCGTAACTAATCGACGCCCGATACGGCAAACCGGTGCTCTCGTAAATATTCAGCACGTCGAGCGCTATCCGCTCCCACGCGAAGCGCGACACGGCACGGCTGCGGCCCGCGGCACCCATGCTCTGGCACTGAAAGCTCTGGCCCAGAAGTTTTCTCAACGCGGCGGCCAGGCCGGGGGGATTCTCCGGCGCTAGCAGGAGGCCGGTGATGTCGTCGAGTACGACGTCGGCCAACACACCCACGGTGGCCGCGACCACGACCACCCCGCTGGCCATGGCCTGTAATACGGTGGTGGACCGTGGTGGTTGTCGGGGAGTGCACACCACCACGTCGGCGGACCGCATCAGCTTCGGCATATCGTCATCGGCGACCGTACCGGCAAAGCTGACGCGGTCGGCGACGCCCAACTGCGCCGCGAGATGTTGCAGCCGGGCCCGCGCCTCATTGTGGTCAGCATTCGTGGCGTCACTCTCCGCGATCACCAACTCGGCGCCACGCACCTTGGGCAAAGCGCGGATCGCGATATCGACGCCGCTGCGCCACAGAGCATTCGGTGTCGCGCACAGAACGCGCCGCAGGCCGTTTCGCGAGGCCGCCGGGCCGGTCGGGCAATAGCGCTCGGCGTCCACGCCGCAGGTCAGGATGGACACTCGGGTCCGGCGGCGACGCAGCCGGGCCAGCACTTCGACGTCCGCGCTGCTTTCGCCCGTTACCCAGCTCGCGCTGCGCGCCAGGAGCGGTTCGATGCGCTCGCGTTCGCTGGCGCGCTCGGCTTCGGCCTGGCCACGCGAGGTAGCGGCCAGACCCAGGAATGTCTGCACGACCGGGATACGCTGACGGCGGGCGGCCAACTGAGCGGACAGGCCACCCAGCCAGCCGTAGGCGTGCACGACGTCGGGTTGCCCTCTCGACCAGGCCCGCTCGAGTTTGGCGGCCCAGTCCCCCGCATAGGGCAGGACGTCGACGGGTGATTCGGCCTTGCGCGGGCCGACCGGAACCGACAGACAGTGGTAGTAGCCGTCGTCAGCTGCCTGCACCGAGCGCCGACCGGCTCGTCGGAGACACACGGTGGCGTCGTGGCCGTGGGCCGCCAGCGCGGCACACACCTGCTCCGGGTCCTCTCCGACGACGTCGTCGCCGCTGACGATTGCAATCCTCAACTGCAATTCCCTCCACCAATAGCAGCTGGCATACCCTCGCCGATACCCGCAAAACAGACCGGACGGCCTCTTCGCATGTTGCCCCGGGGATTCGTCTATCGGACCCCATGTGAGCTGCCAAGACGAGCCGGGGCGGCCTCGGATACCGCGAGGCTATGGCGGCGGGTCGACAAGGTGGAGACTTGATGAGGTGACGACTGATGGGCACGGCCGAGGCGTTCAGCTGGTGGTCCTGCTGGCGTCGGCGGGTGGTTTGGAAGCGCTGTCGACTGTTTTGCGAAATCTGCCTTCCGACTTTCCCGCCGCCGTCGTCGTGCAGCAACACCTTGGCGGTCACGACAGCCTGCTGACCACGATCCTGCGCAGGCAAACGGGACGCGCGATCGGTTGGGCGCAGGACGGGCTGGTCGTGCACCCCGGACAAGTGATCGTGTGTCCACCGGGCGTGCTGCTGCAACTGAGCGCGAAGGGCCGCTGTCGCCTGCGCGATGCGCAGCGGCATCAGGTGCTGGTGTTCGACGTCCTGCTGGCATCAATCGCTGGGTCCTACGGCCCGCGCAGCGTCGCCGTGGTGCTGTCGGGCTCCGGACACGACGGCGCGGAGGGCACCGTCACGATGAAGCGGGCCGGTGCCGTCGTCATCGCCCAAAGCCCGGGGACCGCGCAGTACCCGTCGATGCCGATCGCTGCCGCACGGGCCGGCGCCGATCTGGTACTCGACGTCGGCGAAATCGCCGGCGTCCTGACCGCCATTGTCGGAGGGGCGGCGCTTCCCCCGCGGCGAGAACCGCCGGCACAACCTCCGCTGGACCGGTCCGATGCCACCATCACCACGTACGACGTTCTCGACCGGCTGCCGCCGAGTTTCAGCACGAACAGTGCTGCGGCGCGGGGTGAGCTCGCCCGGCTGCGCGCCGCCGAGCTTGAACGCCGCCGCAAGGAACTGACGGCGGGATTCGGTGTTACACAGGAGACGGTGGCCGTGGCACGGCGCCGGGCCGAGGAGTCGCGTTGCCGCGCGCAACTGGCTCATCAGGCCGCCGAGGAAGCCTCCACCCGATGGCCGGACAGGTCGTCGGGCCGCATCGCGGCCGACTAGCCCACGACCTCCATCAGCAGCAGCGCCCCGCCGACCGTGCCCTCGCTCGAGCGGAACGACGTGCAGATGATGCGCACCCTGGCCGGGCGGCCGCGCCGGTTGACCGCCTCCACCACGACGTCACCGGAGCTCTCCGGGTCGACGAAGGCGTTGCCGATCAGGGGCCGCACAGCGTCGAGCGGCAGGCCGATGTCCAGACTGGTCAGGCCGGATCCCGTCGTCTCGTCCGCGCGCAGCCCCCAGAGCTCTTCGCAGCCGCGGTTCCAAAGGACGACCTTCATCTCGCGGTCGACCACCACCATGCCCATCCGGACCGAGTCGATCAGCGAATCCTGGAAATGCTTCGCTTCGTCGAGCTCCAGGCTGCGTTCGCGCAACATGTCGTTGATGGTGTGCAGCTCATCGTTGGTGGACTGCAGCTCCTCGTTCATCGTCTCGAGTTCTTCGTTGGTGGACTGCAGCTCCTCGTTCGTGGTCTCGAGTTCCTCAACGGTGGATTGCAGTTCCTCGTTGGTGGTTTCGAGTTCTTCGTTGGTGGACTGCAGCTCCTCGTAGGCCGCCTCCAACTGGCGGTTGGTTTGGACGACCTTGTCCAGCAGCGCGCGGGTCGCCGAGACGTCGAAGAACACGATCGACACACCGAGCAGGCCGTTCTCGGCGTCGACCAGCGGATTGACGTGGATCTCGAACCACACCGTATCGGCACCCGGCCGCTGCCATTTGACGTCCTGGATTCGTGCCGAGCGCCGCTCCACCTTGGCCTGCTCCAGGTAGGCGCGCAGCTCCACGGGACGGTATGACACCTCGAGGTCGCTCAGCAACCGGCCGATGTCGCGGGCCGAGAGCCCGAAGATGGTCTCCGCCTGCTGGTTGATCATCGCGACGGTGTCCTCGCCGGTGATCACGATCTGGGCCACCGGGCTGGCGCGAAAGGCCAAGTCGCGCACTGTCGTCAACCCCGAACGGTCCACAGTGCGCTCGTGGATCGCCGAATTCGGGTCGTAGCGTTCTATACCACCGAGGGATCCGACCGACTTGCGGAAAATCCGGTGTTTCAAGTTCAGCGGTAAGAATCGGTCGCCGTGGCTCAGCAGCATCTCGGCGTGCCCGAGGAACAGCGTACCCTGCGGCACAAGCGCAAAATGCAGGCGCCTCAACACGTTTCGCTGCGTCTCGGCATTGAGATACATCAGGCTGTTGCGGCACACCAACAGATCGACACGCGAGATCGGCGCATCCTTGACCAAGTCATTACGGCCGAAGATGACCGCGCGGCGCAGGTCCTTGTGAAAAAGGTAGCGGCCGTTGGCATGTTCGAAGTAGCGACCTAAAAGGTCTGCAGGTACGGGTTCGACCGCCTTGGCGTCGTAGGAGGCGCTACGCGCCTCGGCGAGCGCACAATCGTCGACATCGGTGGCGTAGATTTTGACCCGCTGCCGGAACCCGTCGGGTCCCAGCGCTTCGGCCAGCAGTATCGCCAAGGTGTAGGCCTCCTGTCCCGAGGCGCAGCCGGCGCTCCACACCCGAATCGGATCGCCGGGACCGCGCTCGGCCAGCAGCCGCGGAATGACCTCGGTGCTGACGAACTCCCAGGCGTCCGGGTCGCGGAAGAAGGAGGTGACGTTGATCAGGATGGTGTTGAAGAGCGCGGTGAACTCGTCCGAGCTGACCTGCAGAAAATCGAGGTACTCGTCGAACGCGGTGTAGCCCGCCTGATCCATCCGGTGCTTGACGCGGCGGATCAGGGACGTGCGCTTGTAACCGGTGAAGTCGAAGCCGCGCGAATCCCGGATGTAGCGCAACAGGGCCTCGAAGGCCTCGTCTGTCGTGGATTCCATCCAAGTCCCGCCAATCAGCGTTCACTGAAGGACTTGAACATTACTCGCGGCGTCAGAGCTGGTTTTCCGGTCCGATCAATCCCCAGACCGTCTTGCCCGACGACGTGGGGGTGGCGCCCCACACCCGGCACAGCGCGGTAACGATGGCCAGCCCGGAGACGATGTCGGCGCCGTGGTCGGCGTCCTCATGCCGCCCAGGAAGGTGGAAACTGCCGTCCTCCACCGCGACTGTGACGCTGTCCTGATAGCTCTCGACAAGCAACACGGGTGCGCTCTCGGTGTGGTCGAGCGCGTTTTCGACGAAGACGGTAGCCACCGTCGCCGCGACCCGGACCGTCTCGGCAAGGCCCCATTGGGTGAGCCAATCGGCGATCACGCTGCGGGCGACATCGACGCTGCTGATGTTGCGCGCCAACTCGGTGCGCGCCCGCCGCCGAACCTTGAAGGAGTGGCCCCGTGTGGACTCGAACGCAAGCTCCCGGGTGGAATGCACTGGCACATACCGGGTGATACCGGCCGCGCTGATCTCCCGCTGCACCCGCGGGTCGGCGCACACCAGCAGGATCGGCACGTCGGGCCACACGCTGACGTGCCAGCGCGCGCTGGTGAACACCGTCCACGCCGAGGCCGACGGCGCGTGCAGACGGTTGACGTCGACGATGACCGCGCGCGGCTCGTCGATCGCGACCTTGATGACGGTGTCGCGGACGGTTCGATAGGTCGAGCTGTCCAGCAGGCCCTCCACGATCAGGATGGGTACGCTCCGCTGTGAGTCCAGTTCGATCTGGACGGCGAGACCGAAGTCAGTCACCGGGCTCACCGCCGTGCGCAGCGGTGGCCGACAGCCGCTCGCTGAGCACACCCAGCGCATGTTCGGTTTCCTCGGCGACGGCCGCATAGCGGCGGGCGAGCAGACCGGGTCGGGTCTTACCGGCCAGGTCTCGGGCCAACCTGGCCTTCTCCTGCAAGCTGCGCAGCGCCACCCACAGCGCGCCTTCGACCTCTTTCTCCTGGGCGGTCAGCAGGGGCTCCGCCGTCCAGGCATGGCCAACCTGGCAACGAAAATTCTTGTCGCTGATGGATACCAGCGAGCCGTTGCAGTCCGGGCAGGTGTAGCCCGAAGGCGTGCCCAGTTGTTCAGTGTCGAAATCGGTCGAGAACCTTGAAGTCTTGGCGATGCGGTTCTCCAATTCCATCGCGGCGTCGCGTTCCATGTCGGGTTCCTCTATCTCTCGGTGCGACAGCTCTTTGAGGACCGCGCCGATGTCGGCCGCCGTAGCCTGCTTGTCCACCACGCCCGCGTCGACGGCGTTGGTCGGCATCGCCGGGAACAACGCGTCCTCGGGTGACTGGCCGATGGTGACGCCGCCGCGCGAGCGGATGGCGGCCATCCCCAGCACGCCGTCGTCGAGCACACCGGAGAGCAGCACACCGACCGCGCGAGCCCCAAACGTCAAAGCCACCGAGCGGAACAAGGCGTTGATCGCGGGCCGGTACCCGTTCTCGGTGGGTCCCTGCGACAGCAGCACGTGATGGTCGGCGACCAGCAGATGGCGGTCCGGAATGCCGACGTAGATGCGGCCGGGCTCGAGGGCCGTGCCATCCTCGGCGGCGACCGCGGGCAACGGACCGCTGCGATCCACGATGCGAGCCAGGACGCTGGGCGCCCCCGCGGGCACGTGCAGAACCATCAGATAGGCGTAAGGCACGTCCGCCGACAACCCTGCGGCGAGTTTCGACAGCGCTTCGACTCCACCCGCCGACGCACCGATTCCTACCACACCTTGCAGGGCGCCGACTTCAGCCGTCTGAACCACCACTTTCGACTACCCCTATAGATGGTAGGCAACCCCCACCTGATGAATAGGGCCGCATTTGTGCCGTTTGCCGGAGGAGGCCATCGAGTCGGGCCAATACCCGGAGTGGGAGCTCGGCGTGCAGCTCGTCGCCGAGGCCGACGAGTTCAAGTTCGATTTCGACCTGCTCGACGCAACGAAAATCATTCCCAAGGAACAAGTTCCGGTGCGGCCGGTGGGCAAGATGCGGACGTTGACCTGCTGCGCACCGCCGGTATCACCGACCGCCTGGCCGAGGACACCGACGTGCTCAACGATCAATCCGTCATCACCACCAAGGCCGCGGCCGACGAGTTCCCGGACCGCTTCGTCGAGGAATTCGCCGCCGCTCTCGCACGGCACCGGTGCTGGGAGCGGCGCACAGACCCGGTTCCCGCCTAGGACGTGGTTTTTTATCCGCCCGGGGCGGGCATTCGGAGAGTTAGGGCGTCTCATCGTGGACAGGAGGGTGAACCATGCCGCGTTCGTCGATCAAGAACGAAAAGTTGTACCAGGATTTGCGCAAGGAGGGCGACTCAAAGGAAAAGGCCGCACGGATTTCGAATGCGGCCGCCGGACAGGGTAAGTCGAAGGTCGCCCGCAGGGGCGGCAAGTCCGGCTCGTACCAGGACTGGACAGTGCCGGAACTCAAGAAACGCGCCAAAGAGCTTGGCATGTCGGGCTATTCAAGCCTGAGCAAAGACAAGCTGGTGGTAAAACTGCGTAATCACTAGCCGGTGAGGCCGAGCCGGTCGACCAGCACCAAGAACGCGACCGCGTAATCGTTGTCGGCGGTCAGCGTCCTGATGGCCTCCCAGTCGATCCGTTCGCGCACCGCGCGCACCGCGGGCAGCAACTTGGCGAAGTCGCAATAGTGCTCGTGCAACGCGCGCAGCTGCTGCACGAGCACCATGGTTGGCGGTAGCACCGGCATGCTGATGGCCAACACGTCGTGTGGTTCGGCGCGGTCCAGGGTGCCGGTATCGACCGGTACCCCGTTGAGCCGGTGCAGGACATCGACGAGCTTGTCGGCGATGCGGGCCTTGAACAGCCAATCCTCCGGCGGGCGCTCGATGACGAACCCGGCGTCGGCCAGGGTCGCCACGGCCGCTTCCACATCGGACTCCGCCACCACCAGATCCACGTCGTGGCTGGGTTCCGGTGCCCCGTAAGCCCATAACGCGTAGCTGCCGGCCAAGGCGAAACGCGGTCCGTTCTCCTTGAGCGCCGACGCCGCCCCACGCAGTGCATCCCGCAACCGCGTGGCACACCCGGGTGCGTCGGGCTGGGCGTCGGTGGCTGCCATGGTGCATAGGTCATACCCGGCCTGCGGTGGAAGCAACCTGCAACGGAGGCAAGCTGTTTTAACCTGTGGCAAGTTGGGAAATCTTCGGGTTATGTCAACCGCCGTGCAATGCGCTTATGACGCTGCCGCCGTAGTGATCCCCGCCCACAATGAGCGGGCAAAGCTGCCGGCCTGCCTGCGCGCGGTGCTGACCGCCGCCCTGTGTGCTCCGATCCCCGTCACGATCGTGGTGGTGCTGGACAACTGCGACGACGGCAGCGACGAGCTGGCCGGCGAATACGGGCCCGACGTGCACTTCATCAGCGTCGACGTGCACAACGTCGGGGCGGCCCGTGCGGTCGGCTTCGGTTACGCCCGATCGCTGTTGCGGGACGGCCCCAAAAGCTGGTTTGCCACCACCGACGCCGACAGCCGGGTGGACCCGGACTGGCTGGTCCATCAGCTGGGCGTCGGCGCCGACATGGTTTTGGGTGTCGTGCGCGTCACCGACTGGCGCCAGCACAATGCCGACGTCGTCGACCGCTACATGCGGTGCTACCAAGCCGATACCGCACATGGACACGAGGATCACGAACACATCCACGGCGCCAACATGGGCTTCAGCGCTCGGGCATATTGGCGCGTGGGCGGTTTCCGCCCCTTGCCCACGGGCGAGGACGTCGACCTGGTCGAGCGGTTCGACGCCGCCGGCTATTGCATACATCGTGACACCGAATTGTCGGTGATCACGTCGGCGCGAACCCAGGCTCGGGCCCCTTTGGGTTTCGCCCATCACCTCCGGCAATTGGGGAGATCGGCGGCGGGTGATTGCGCGTGACGGCGGGTTTGGTCAAGCACTGGCTGGAGTCGGAACGACTCGAGCTTCCGCTGCCCGCCTCAGGGCGTACCGCCGAGCGCTGGCAACGGCTGGCCCAGCTGGCCGAGGACAACATCGTGGCCGCCAGGGTTGCCGAGGCGCATGTGGATGCGGTCGCGATACTTCACGAATTGGGCGGCAAGCCGCCCGAACCCGGACAGCTCTGGGGCGTGTGGGCGGCCGAGGCCCCAGACGCGGTGCTGACCGCCACCGACAACAACGGTGCCTTCATCCTGAACGGCACCAAGGTGTGGTGTTCGGGCGCGGGGTTCTGCACCCATGCGCTGGTCACCGCGCGGCTCGACGACGGAACGCGCGGCCTGTTCGCGGTCACCGCGACGGACCCGACGGTCAAGGCGTTGCCCAGCACCTGGTGGAACGCCGGGATGGCCGGCAGTGACACCAGGCCGGTTCAGTTCACCAACACCCACGCGGTCGCCGTCGGCGACCCCGGCGACTATCTGACCCGACCCGGATTCTGGCACGGCGCAATTGGCGTGGCCGCCTGCTGGCTCGGCGGGGCACGCAGGGTTGCCGATCCGCTATACCGTTGCGCCGCAAGCCAATCGGCCGACGCCTACTCCCTGGCGCACCTGGGCGCGGTGGACGCCGCGCTGGCCGCCAGCGACGCGATCCTGGCCGCGGCCGCGAGCCAGGTCGACGATGACCCGTTCGACAAGTCCGGTAGGGCGCAACTGCTTGCCCGCCGCGTCCGCACGGTGGTGGAACACGCCGTCGACGAAGCCATCACCCGCACCGGACGGGCGTTGGGCCCCGGCCCACTGTGCCAGGACGGCCGGCACGCGCAACGGGTCGCGGATCTGAGCATCTACATCCGGCAGAGCCACGCCGAACGGGACCTGGCCGAGCTCGGACGGCTGGCGGGCCAGCAGGCGATGAGGGCCCCATGAAGACCTTGCCGGCGAGCAACTGCGCAAGGTTTGCGGTCAAGCCGCTGACCCACGGCGGCACGCCGGCTCCGTTGTGGCTGGCGGCTTTTGCCGAGAAGCCGCTGCCGGCCTTGGATCTGGCGGAGTGCCCACGCCTGATCGTGGTGGCCCCGCACCCCGATGACGAAACCCTGGGCCTGGGCGCGACGATTGCACAACTGACCGCGACGGGAGTTGCCGTTCAGGTCGTCTCGGTCAGCGATGGCGGGGCCGCGCGTCCCGGCGTGTCGGCCTCGGACCGGCTTCGGATGGAGACCACCCGCAGATACGAATTGCGGCGGGCCACAGGTTTTTTGGGTACCCCTCCCCCGATATCCCTGGGTTTTCCGGACGGTGAGCTGACGGACCACGAAGACAGACTCACCGAGAGGCTGACCGAAATCCTCGAGGCTGCGGGGCGTGGGACGTGGTGCGCGGCGACGTGGCGGGGCGACGGCCATCCCGATCACGAAGCCGTCGGACGGGCGGCCGCGGCCGCGTGTGCGCACAGCGGCGCCGCGCTGCTGGAATACCCAGTGTGGCTGTGGCACTGGGCAGTTCCGGGCGACCCGGCGGTGCCGTGGGAGCAGGCCTATTCCGTACCCGCGCCCGGCTGGCCGACGGAACGCAAGCGCCGCGCCGCGCACTTCTATCGAAGTCAGTTCGAGCGCAATGGAAGCCAATCGGCTCCCGTCTTGCCCGGCTACGTGCTTCCGCGACTGCTCGCGGTGGGCGAGGTCGTATTTCGGTGACCGCACGCCTGCCGGACGCCTATTTCGACGAGATGTACGTCGGCACGGAAGATCCTTGGCAGCTGGCGACCCGGTGGTACGAACAGCGCAAATACGCGATCACCCTTGGGCTGCTGCCACGGCGCCGCTACCGACACGGATTCGAGCCGGGCTGCTCGATCGGAACACTCACCGCACGGCTGGCGCGCCGTTGTGACCACCTGACCGCGGTGGATGTCGCCGAGGCGGCGTTACGCAGCGCGGATACCCGGCTGCGGGAGGCCGGCTGCCGCGATCGGGTGACGTTGACCCGCTCGTCGCTGGACGCGGCGTGGCCGCCCGGACCCTTCGACCTGCTGGTGCTCAGCGAGGTCGCCTATTACCTGGAGGCCGACACCCTGACCGAGGTGTTGCGCCGGGAGTGCCCGAAGATGGCGCCGGGCGCCAATATCGTTGCCGCTCACTGGCGTCACCCGGTGGCCGACTACCCGCTCACCGGCGACGCGGCCCACGAGGTCATCGCGCAAACACCTGGGCTGACGCCGACGGGCCGCTACCGCGACAGCGATGTCGTCATCGACGTGTTCGATACCGGCGACGGGCGGTCGGTGGCGGCTCGCGAGGGGGTACCCGGCGCGCGCTGATCCGCCGAGTGGCATGCCGCGGCGACTGCACGCGGCGGAAAGTGGGTAGGCGGCAACCTATGCGTGTCGCGACGTTCAACATCTTGCATGGGCGGACCGTCGGTGACGGTGTCGTCGTCCGGCGGCTGCGCGACTGCGTGCAACGCCTTGACCCGGACGTGCTCAGCTTGCAGGAGGTCGACTGTGATCAGCCCCGCTCCGAGCGCGCGGACCTGACCGCCGCGGCGGCCGAAGCCATGGGGGCGGTGGAACACCGGTTCGTGGCGGCCATTTCGGGCACGCCCGGGGCAACATGGATGGCCGCGACCGGCCGTGAGCAACCCGGCACCGCCGCATACGGAATCGCGCTGCTGTCCCGATATCCGGTGGACAGTTGGCAGGTGGTGCGGTTACCCCGCATCCCGATGCGCTTTCCGATGTACCTCCCCGGACCCAACCGGATCATGATCGTCGACGAGGAGCCGCGGGCGGCGGTCATCGCGCAAATGCGGACCCCTTTGGGCGGGCTCACGGTGGCCAACACGCACCTGTCGTTTGTCCCGGGCTGGAACCGGCGCCAGCTGCGCCGACTGATTCACGACCTGCGCGGTTTCCCGGGACCGCGGTTGTTGACCGGGGACCTGAACATGACCCCGAAGACCGTGCGCCGTTGGTCGGGGATGCGGGCGCTGGCGGCCGCCCGGACGTTTCCCGCGGACCTGCCAAACCGCCAGCTCGACCACATCCTGACCGACGATCACCGACTGCGCGGCGGCCCCGTGGAATCCGACCTCATGACCATTTCCGACCACCGTCCGCTGGTGGTGGATCTGCAACGGGGCTGACGGTTCAGCCGTCGTGGCGGCCCGCTTGCACCGCGACCAGAACGCGCTCGATGTCGTCGGCGGACGGCATCTCATCGGTGACGCCGATAATCTCCACGCCGACATCGGCGCTGTCGATGGTGTGCCGGCGCGGCGTGAGGAGTCGTTTAGCGATGGCGATGATCTCGTCGTCGGACACTCGCCGGGGCAGCAGCGCCAGCAGCGGTGCGTAACCCACCTCGGGCGCGCGCCTGGGGTAGCCGGCTCGCAGAAAAGCGACCACGCTGAATACCCGATCTCGCAGGCCCATCCTCCACCTCGCTCATCCGCCGCACGCCACATGCCGAAGGCGACTCAAGCTGTGGATTACCCGGTAGAACGGCTTGAAACCATCGATCGGCGGTCAACACCGTCGGAATACCCTACGCGCGAAAGGGGCCCGGCCCGAACACCGGACCGGGCCCCTTTCCGGGTGGCCTACGGGAAGATCAATCGACCACCATCGCCGTCATAGGAGCAACCGGACAGCCGGATCCCGCGTTGTCGCCAGACTGAAATCGCGCGACGTCGCGATCGTCGAGATCTCGCGCGAGCACGGCGTCGACCTGTTCAACGGGCGCGACCTTTCGCAAGCGCTCACGGGCGTCGACGTACGGCTTCCCTTATTACGAAGCCAAGCGAGAAGCCAAGCAAATCCTGCTTGACGGTCCGGTACCGACGACGATCGTCAAGTCGACGCATTGGTACGCGTTCGCGACCAACCACGACGCGGTGACCTGCAGCGCCGACGAGGTGGTCGTCGAGGACTGGCTGATTCAGCCCCGACCTGACAACGAAACTGCTTGCCCAGCAAGGCGATAGCCGACAGGTGCGCACCGTAGAACCCGCGGTCGCCGCGCTGGGCACCGGAGCGCTGCTCGCTTCGGGTCGGGCGATAGTCGTCGGCCCCGATATCGACACCTGGCCGCGGACCCTGGCTCCGCCCTGCACCGACGGGCATCGTGCAGAGGACGGGGACGACTCCAACCCTCGCTCCGGATAACAATTCTGTCACGATCACAACCGCAATTCCTTAGGAACCGGACCCTTTTCTTAAAAATTCGGGGATCGTTTGATCGTTCGCTTAGCGAAAGACCCCGGGAACGCCCCTAGCGCCGCCCGACGTTCGTCGTCAGCGAACACCGCCACTGTTGACTTCCGCTACTTTGGATTTCGAGGATCGGGAGCCTCTGGCGAGAGAAATCATTTTCGTTTCGAAGGACAACAACCATCATGAAAATCAGCAATATTGTCGCGCGCCGGAAAGTTGCCGGGATCAGTGCCGGCTGCTTGCTCGGGGGAATGGCGATGGGCATCGTCGGAGCGCCATCGGCGGCCGCAGCACCCGACTGCAGCCCGGGCGGCGTGAACAACACCGTCTCCTCTGTGGAGGGCACCGCCCAGCAGTATCTGGCGGCGCACCCGGGCGCCAACCAGGTGGTGACGGCCGCCTACGGGCAGCCGCGGCCGCAGGCCGAATCGAGCCTGCGCGGCTACTTCACCGGCCACCCGCAGGAGTACAACGACCTGCGCGGCATCCTGGCACCGATCGGCGACACCGAACGGCAGTGCAACGTTTCCGCGCTGCCGCCCTACCTGGAGTCGGCTTACCAGGAGTTCATGGCCGGCTGATTCCGGTCCGAGACGACCCGCCACGACGCTGTGGCGGGTCGTTTTCACGTCGGGCGTGCCTTTTCCACCGTGTGAACAACTTCTCCGGCGGGTAATTGTGCAATCAGCTACCAGAACCGGAGGGCGAGAATGCGGCTGCGCCGTAGCGTGCTGAGCAAGCCGGGTATCGCACGCAAGCGACGCGGCAAAGGCTTCTCCTATTACCGGCCGGACGGCAAGGCGCTGACCGATCCGGAAACCCTGCAGCGCATCAAGGATCTGGTTATTCCACCCGCCTGGAAGAGGGTGTGGATTTCGCCGTATAGCAACGGTCACATTCAGGCCGTGGGTGTCGACGCCGCCGGCCGCCGGCAGTATCTGTACCACTCCGCCTGGCGCCAGGAACGCGCCGAGGAGAAGTTCGACCGCGTCCTGGAACTGTCCACGCGGCTGCCGGCGTGGCGCACCGAGATCGCCAAGGACCTGACGCGAAAGGGCTTGACTCGCAAGCGGGTATTGGCGCTCGCATTGCGACTGCTCGATCGCGGCTACTTTCGCGCCGGCGGTGAGCAATACGCCGAGGAGAACGAGTCCTACGGGCTGTCCACCCTGTTGTGTGAGCACGTGGTGGTCCGGCGGGACGCGGTCGACTTCGATTTTCCGGCCAAGAGCGGGGTCCGGCGTACCGTGGCGGTCGAGGACCCCGAAGTGGTGCGGGCTGTGCGTGCGCTGATGCGCCGGCCTAACCGCACCGAGCGACTGCTGGTGTGCCGCGCCGCATCCGGGTGGCTCGATGTGCGCGCCGCTGATCTCAACGACCGATTCAAGGAGCTGGTCGGCGACGAATACACCGTCAAGGACCTGCGGACGTGGCATGGGACGGTGCTGGCGGCCGCGGCGTTTGCCGACGCCGACCCGCCGGTGTCGGGCCGCGTCGCCAAGCGCGTCGAATCCGCGGTGATGAAGGAGGTGGCCGAGGAACTGGGCAACACCCCGGCCGTCGCGCGTGGTTCCTACGTGGACCCGCGCGTCGTCACCGGCTACGAGCAAGGACTCACCATCGCCGCGGCGGCGCGCCGCGCTGAACGCGCCCGTAACCCCGATGTGGCCCAGGAGATCCTGGACAAGGCGACCCGAATGCTGATCCGGCGAGTGGCCAAGGGTCACAGCGCTTCCGGATCATCCGTCCTGCCCAAGACCGCCTGAACCACCGTCGCGCGGGGCGCCCTACGGGCAAACCGGCTCGGAGCCCGCCAGCGTTCGCCGATCGTTCCCGGCGATTCGCATCCTGCCCACCAGCCGGCTGGAGAGACGACGTGAGGAGAGACCCCTCGTCGACGCGGTGGGCGCCGGCGACCTCTGACTTGATCCGGACATGGTGCGTCGCCTACCCGGGACATTCTGTGCGGCAGGCATTTTGACCGCTATGAGAAGACCTGGTTCAGCACCCGATCGGCCGTTGCACAATCGCCAGCTGAAAACTGGCTGAGAGTCGCCTGACCCGCCGGTTTTCGCGAATAACAACGGCGAATGCGGGTAACCGGGCTCGTGTGGGAAGTGCCCAAGCCGCCCTCGCGGCGGCAGCCTGCATGGGTCACGTCTGTCAGCGGCGTCCGCCATCGGTTGGCCCGCGACTCGACGGCGCCGCCATGCGGGTGGTTCAAACAATAGCCCACATGCCCATCCGTCAGCACTCTAGAACCGTCTGCCGAGGAGGGAGAACATGTCCAAAAAAGAGGTTTCCGACTATCTGCTAGAGCGCTTGCGGGCGTGGGACGTTGAACATGTATTCGGGTACCCCGGCGACGGCATCAACGGGCTGCTCGCGGCGTGGGGTCGCGCGGACAACAAGCCCAAGTTCATCCAGTCCCGCCACGAGGAGATGAGCGCCTTCGAAGCGGTCGGCTACGCAAAATTCACCGGCCGGGTCGGCGTCTGTGCCGCCACATCCGGGCCCGGCGCGATCCACTTACTCAACGGGCTTTACGACGCCAAACTCGACCATGTTCCGGTGGTGGCCATCGTGGGTCAGACCAACCGCAGCGCCATGGGCGGGAACTATCAGCAGGAGGTCGACCTGCTGAACCTGTTCAAGGACGTCGCCAGCGACTACGTCCAAATGGTCACCGTCCCCGAACAATTGCCCAACGTGCTGGACCGCGCGATCCGGATAGCGATGACGCAGCGGGCCCCGACCGCGCTGATCATTCCCAGTGACGTCCAGGAGCTGCCGTACTCGCCGCCCGAGCACGCGTTCAAGATGGTACCTTCCAGCCTCGGCATCGAGTTCCCGAAAATCGCCCCCGACGACACCGCCATATCGCGCGCGGCCGACGTGCTCAACGCCGGCAAGAAGGTCGCCATCCTGGTGGGCACCGGCGCCCGCGGCGCCCACGAAGAGCTAGCCCAGGTTGCCGACCTGCTCGGCGCGGGAGCGGCGAAGGCGCTGTTGGGCAAGGACGTCTTGTCGGACGAATTGCCTTGGGTCACCGGCTCGATCGGACTGCTGGGGACGCGGCCGAGCTACGAGATGATGCGCGACTGCGACACGCTGCTGACCGTCGGCTCCAGCTTCCCGTACACGCAGTTCCTGCCGGAATTCGGTCAGGCCCGCGCGGTGCAGATCGACGTCGACGGCCGGATGATAGGCATGCGCTACCCGTACGAGGTCAACCTGGTCGCCGACGCGAAGACCGCGTTGCAGGCGCTGATCCCGCACCTGCGCCGCAAGGAGGACCGCTCGTGGCGCGAGGGCATCGAGAAGACCGTGGCCCGCTGGTGGGAGACCATGGAGAAGGAAGCGATGGTCAGCGCCCACCCGGTCAATCCGCTGCGGCTGTTCTCCGAGCTGTCGCCGCAGCTGCCCGAGAATGCCATCGTCACAGCCGATTCCGGCTCGTCGGCCAACTGGTATGCGCGCAACCTGCGCTTCCGCGGCAGCATGCGGGGCTCGCTGTCGGGCACGTTGGCCACGATGGGTCCCGGGGTTCCGTACGGCATCGGCGCCAAGTTCGGCCACCCGGACCGGCCCGTCATCGTATTCAGCGGTGACGGCGCCATGCAGATGAACGGCATGGCCGAACTGATCACGATCAAGCGGTACTGGACCGAATGGGAAGACCCCCGCCTGATCATCGCGATCCTGCACAACAACGACCTCAACCAGGTGACCTGGGAAATGCGCGCCATGGCCGGTGCGCCGAAATTCGCCGAGTCCCAGAATCTTCCGGACATCGACTTCGCCGCGTTCGCGGCCAGCCTGGGCCTGAGCGCCGTGGCCATCAAGGATCCGGAGGAATTGTCGGACGCCTGGCGCAAGGCGCTGTCGGCGGATCGTCCCACGGTGCTCGACGTCTACACCGACCCGGACATGCCGCCCATCCCGCCGCACGCGACCTGGGAGCAGTTCAAGTCGGCGACCGCGGCGGTGCTCGCCGGGGATGAGGATCGCGTGGGCTTCGTCAAGGTCGGCCTGAAGACCAAGGCCCAGGAGTTGTTGCCGCACAAGAAGAGTTGACCTACAGCAGGTCAACTCACCCGCGCCTGCCCAGCGCCGCACCCGCGCTGCGCAGGTCGTCGACGAACGTCTTATAGACCTCGTCATGCCGGTCGCTGCGGTCGCGCAACACCGACGAGGGGTGAACCGTCGCGACAAGGGTCGGCTCGGGCGTGAGGTGCACGTCGACGGTTGAGGGCAGCCGCAGTTGGTGGCCGCGCTGGGTGGACACCCGAAATGCGGCTCCTAGCAACGACTGTGCGGCGGTAGCGCCCAGTAACACGATGACCTGCGGTTGCACCACCTCGATCTCGGCGATCAGCCAAGGTCGGCAGGCGACCACTTCGGTGCGGCCGGGCTTTTGGTGGATGCGTCGCTTGCCGCCCTTGCGGGTGAACTTGAAATGCTTGACGGCGTTGGTCTCATAGACCATCGCCGGGTCGATGCCGGCGTCCTCGAGGGCGCGGGCGAGCAGTCGTCCGGCCGGGCCGACGAACGGCTCACCGGCGCGGTCCTCCTGGTCACCGGGCTGCTCGCCCACCAGCATGATCGGGGCCCCGGGATGCCCGTTGCCGAACACCGTTTGGGTGGCATCCTCGAAAAGCGAACAGCCGTGGCAGGTTTCGGCCGCATCGCGCAGCGCGTCCAGATCGCGCTCCACTGGAAGGTAGCGGGCGGCCCCGGGTGCGTTCGATGTTGCGGCCATGATGAGACGAAGGGGGTGGGTACCCCGCTCCCCACCGAGCGGGGGGACCACGCCTTAGACGGCTGCGTCAGCCCTTGCCGATGATGGCGTCGCGGGCCCGGTCGAGCATCGCCGCAAACGGCCCGGCGGCCAGATTGGCCACCTGGGATTCCACCCCGGCGTGCGGGCGGGTGGGGGCAATCGCCTCGGCGAGCTTGGCGGCGCGGCCCATGCGTTCGAGCTCTTCGCCGCTCAATTCCTCATTCAGCTTGGCGAATTCGTCGCGCTCCTCGTGCTCGGCGTGTTCGACGACGGCGTCGCGCAGCTTCGTCAATTCGCGAGTGAACTCCTCGCTGTTGACGTCGAGCTTTTCCAGCTTCTGCAAAACGGTCTTGGCTTCGTGCTCTTCGTGCAGGCGCTTGTCCACCACGGCGGTGCCGTTGGCGATCTTGCGCTTGGCGCGGGGGTGAACGATCTCTTCCTCCGCGGTCTCGTGCACGGCGAGCATCCGCCGAAGTTCGACGAAGGCCTTCTCTCGGGCCTTTCCGGACGCCGCAAGGGTTTCGGCGAACATCGTCTTGATCTGCTCGTGCTGACTGACGAGGAAGTCGACCACGTCGGTGGGCGACTTGATGGCGGTCGGTGCCAAAGTGTCCCCTCCCATCTACTTTGGTTCGGCGCGCAGGACTGTTCGCGCTCGCTGAAACGGCTACCCGACGATTCCGGCCGTCAAACGGGGTGTGGCCTTGCCAGCAGGGGGTATGTCCTGGACAAACAGCGAAAAGAGCACCCGGTCGATGGGCGCCGGAATGTGCCAGCGCACGCGGGCGCTGCTGCGCGCTGCGGGATCGTCGGAGCGGTCGCGGCGGCCGCGATAACCACCGGGTGTTCGCACCCCGGAGCGTCGTTGGAATCCGCGCCCGACGTCGAACTCTGGCGAGCCGGTGTCGCATTGCACGAGCCGGTGTGGTCCTACCGCATGCACGCCCTGGTCGCGCTCACCGACGATCATCGGCTGGCCGAGGTCACCGCAGGCGACCGCGGCGGCGACGCCTAGACGAGGTTCTCCGCACGCGGCGGACAGGGATTGGAGGAGCATGTGGTCAGCATCGCCAAGCCGCGGCTGTGACGGCCCCGGTTTAGGGGAGGGCCCTCGTCGGCTACATTTCGGGCAGGTTCGGCCGATAAGGAGGCACTGGGGTGACCAACCCGCAGGACCCGTATTGGCAAAACCCGCTGAGCTACGACCCGCTCGGCCGCGTCCCGCCGCCCGACGTGGAACCGCCCGCGCCGCCGCCCGCCATGCAGCCGCCGCCGTTCACGCCGCCGACCGCACCTGCGCCCTACCGCCCGCCGGTCAACACCATGGCGACGCTGTCGCTGGTTTTCGCGTTCCTGTTCGCGCCCGTGGGAGCGATTCTGGGACATCTCGGGCTGGCGCAGATCCGCCGCACCGGTGAACTCGGCCGGGACCGTGCCCTGGTGGGCGTGACGCTGTCGTACATCTTCATCATGTTGGCGGTCGTCGCCCTGGCGGGGTGGGCCACGCTGGCCGGTTCCACCTCGTCACACCGGGCCTCCCCCGGCTCCAGTTCCGCCGCCGGGCCACCGCCGCCCACGGTCCCACCGGAGACCATCGCCACCCTTCTGCCGGGGCTCGACGCGTTGCGCAACATCACCGCCGACGCGAACCTCGACGTCGGCCCGACCTGGAACAGCCCCGGCCGCTCCCCGGATGACGGCAGCATCGACCGCCCGGAGTGCTGGGAAAGCATCGCCGCAGGCAGTCCGGACGCCTACACGCCCGGGGCGCTGGCCGGCTATCACGCCGGCGAATTCACCGACTCGCGCAGCATGATGAAGTCCATGCAGGTCATCCAGGGCGTGGCGGCGTTTCGCGATCCGGGCGCGGCCCAGGCGCAGCTGAACACCCTGCTGTCGGGATGGCACAAGTGCGGCGGCTCGACCGTCACCGTGAGCGCTCCCGGCGGGCAGCCGATTCCGATGTCGGTGAGCGCGCCGGCCGACGCGGGCAACGGCATCACCACCCTGGACCTGACGCCCAAGGGCATCCAGGTGCGCTCGGCACGGGCGATCGCGGCCAAGGCGAACGTCGTCATCGACCTGAACGTGTCCGCCAGCGGCACCACGGACAGCGCGCCGCCCCGCGCGGCGGCGGTCAGCATCGCCAACTACATCCTCGGCAAGATCCCCGGCTGACCGACCGCCGCGCTTGCGATCGCCACTGGATCGATGGTGGCGACCCGCTGCGCCCGGCCCCGCCGCGCTTGCGATCGCCACTAGGCTTGAGCTCATGAAATTTGTCGACGTCGACGGGCTCGGCCGGGTCAGCCGAATCGGCCTGGGCACCTGGCAGTTCGGTTCACGCGAGTGGGGTTACGGCGACAGCTACGCCGCCGGCGCCGCGGGCGACATCGTGCGTCGCGCCCGCGCCCTGGGGGTGACGCTGTTCGACACCGCCGAGGTGTACGGCCTGGGCAAGAGCGAGCGGATCCTGGGCGAGGCCCTCGGCGACGAGCGCGCCGACGTCGTGGTGGCCAGCAAGATCATGCCGATCCTCCCCTTCCCCGCCGTAGTCAAGCAGCGCGCCCGCGCCAGCGCCCAGCGGCTGGGCCTGGACCGCATCCCGCTCTACCAGATCCACCAGCCCAACCCGGTGTTTCCCGATTCGGTGATCATGCCGGGCATGCGCGACCTGCTGGAGCACGGCAAGATCGGCGCGGCCGGCGTCTCGAACTATTCGCTGCAGCGGTGGCAGAAGGCCGACGCCGCGCTGGGCCGTCCGGTGATCAGCAACCAGGTGCACTTCTCGCTCGC
Source organism: Mycolicibacterium vulneris (assembly GCF_002104765.1). Lineage (GTDB taxonomy): Bacteria > Actinomycetota > Actinomycetes > Mycobacteriales > Mycobacteriaceae > Mycobacterium > Mycobacterium vulneris. The sequence goes on along the minus strand of NZ_NCXM01000021.1, from coordinate 38,207 downwards.
CTACCCGAAGGCGCTGAAGAACCTGGTGCCGTTCGCCGAGCGGGAGAACCGCATCGTGATCGCGTACAGCCCGCTGGAACAGGGGCTGCTGGGCGGCAAATACGGCGTCGACAACCGGCCGGGCGGCGTCCGCGCGGTGAACTCGCTGTTCGGCACCGAAAACCTGCGCCGCGTCGAGCCGCTACTGCAGCTGTTGCGCGACGTCGCGAAGGACGTCGACGCCAAGCCGGCACAGGTGGCGCTGGCCTGGCTCATCAGCTACCCGGGCGTGGTGGCCATTCCCGGCGCGTCCAGCGTGGAGCAGCTCGAATTCAACGTCGCCGCCGCCGACATCGAACTGCCCACCGCATCGCGTGACGCGCTCACCGAGGCGGCCCTGGCGTTCCGGCCCACGTCGCCGGCGCGTTTCCTCACCGACCTGGCCAAGGAGAAGCTCGCCCGCCGTTAAGACTGGTTGGCCTCGGCGAACGCGGCGGGGCTGGCCGGCGCGCCGCGGGCCACCACCAGCGGCATCGACGTCGAGGCGTTGGTGCGCAGGATGGTGTGCACGACGTCGATGAGGTCCTCGACGGGCATCAGCTTGCCGGGCATGCAGCCGCGCGATGACCACAGCGGGACCGCCTTCATCGCGAGGTCCATGTCCCAGCCCTCGTTCATGCCGGTCTGGCCGTCGCCTTCGCCGCCCGCGCACTCCCCGACGATCAGGTTGGTGAAACCGATGTCGGAGTGTTCGGCCCGCCACGCTTCCACGAGCCGTTCCAGGGCGGCCTTGCTAACGCCGTACGCGCCCAGACCCGGCCACGGCGGCCCGAAGGTGCCGGCGTCCGACGACAAGTACACCGCCTTGCCGGCCGACGCGGTCAGGTGCGGCACCGCCGCGGCCGTGACCAACGATGCGCCGATGACATTGGTGTCGAAGATGCGCCGCCACGTGTCGGCGTCGGTGTCGACCATGCGGACCAGCGGCCCGACGGCGGGTGTGTAGACGAGGTTGTCGATGCCGCCGAGGGCCTCGGCGGCACGGTCAATGGCCGAGCGGCAGGACGCCTGGTCGGTGACGTCGCACTCGACGGCGATCGCGTTAGGGCCGGCGTCCTTGGCCGCGGCCTCAATGCGCTCCCGGCGCCGGGCCAATAACGCGACCTGATCGCCGCGCTGCGCAAGACCGACACCTATGCAACGCCCCAGCCCACTCGAGGCGCCGACCACCACTGTCCTTGACATTTTCGCCCTCTCTTGTAACGCAAGACGCTGTCGCGAGAAACCTACCGGATGCGACGTGTCGCGTGGTGATCACCGGCCGCTTAATTCGGAACGACGGTATTCCGCGCGCACGCCTTAGCCCGGTACATGGCCTCGTCCGCTCGCGCCGTGACGGCGTCGACGGACTCGGCGGAGAGCGCGAGCGTGGCACCGATGCTCAAGGTCGCGTGAATCGTGTTGCCGGACAAATGAATCGGCTCGGCGACGCGCGAGCGGATCTTTTCTGCGATCTGGGCGAGTTCGGCGCTGCGGCGGACACCGGGCAACAGCACCAGCATTTCGTCGCCACCCGTCCGCCCGACCGTGTCGCCGCGGCGCACGCTCGCCCGGATCCGTGCGGCCAGCGTCGCGAGCACGAAATCCCCCATGCCGTGCCCCCACGTGTCGTTGATCGCCTTGAAGTGGTCGACGTCGCAGAACAGGACGCCGACGTGGGTCCCGGCGGGTTGCGGTTCGCGCAGCGCGCACTCGAGCCGGCTGAGCGCCTCGGCCCGATTCACCAGCCCGGTCAGCGTGTCGAACCGCGCCAATCGTTCCAGCCGCTGTTCCGCCTCGACCTGATCGTCGACCACGCGTAGCGCCGCGATCAGCCCATCGGTGTCGCCCAACGCGTCGGTGTAGGGCTTTCCGTGACCGTCGACCCAGTGGTAATCGCCGTCGACCGAGCACACCCGGAACCGTTGGAGAACCTGTTCTCCGCCAAGGATCCTGCGCACCGCGGCGACGAGCTTGTCGCGATCCTCCGGGTGGATGCGATCGGCGAAGGCCGTGCCGGTCCAGTGCTCGAGCGGTCCCCCCAGTGCGCCCTGCACGGACGGCGACACCCACGCGATCTCACCGCCGCGCAAGTGCACGATGACGTCCACCGCGTTGTCCGCGAGAATGCGGTACCGCGCCTCGGCCTCGGCGCGTTCATTGCTGGCCAGTTCCTTCGCGATCAGCAGTTGCTGTTCGCGCTGGCTGAAATAGAACGTGACCGCCCCGACGATGAGGGTGCTGAACAGTATCGAGAAGGTCCACTCCGCGTGCTCGCCCAGACCGAACGCGAGAAACGCCGGCCGCGAGAGCGCGGTTACCAGAGGAAAGCCGGCGAGGATACCGGTCAATCGCACCAGTGATCGGCGGTCGGGGCGCGCGAGCAACCACGCGACCGGGAACCGGTCGGGGCGCGCTAGCGACGCCGCCGTGATCAGCAACAGCAGTGCCGAGGCCGTCGAGAGCGCCTGGCCGGTCGAGGGCGAGACGCCCACGAGCGCGAGCGCGTCGAACAGGTAGGCGCCGAGCGTGACGAACGGGATGGCCCCGCTGCTCGCCAGGCACGCGGGCCAGACCGCCCGGGTCCCACGGTCCACCCGGATCAGCGCCACCGCGGCGGCCAGCAACAGGACCGGCGCGGCGGTCTGCGGGCTGGGGCGCCCCGGCCATGATGTCTGTTTCCCGCGCACCGCTTCCCCGAACAGCATCTGGTCGACGCCGAGCGACCCGACGGGCGTGTATTCGAGCAGGATGACGACGGCCATGACGCCCACCAGGACCGCCAGCACACGCCCGACCCAGACGCGGGTGCGCGTCGGGTGGCCCGATTGCGCCACAATCGCGGCCGCCAGTGCGGCCAGCCACAGGGCCGTCCACGGCGTCATCGGCGGCCAACCCGGGGCGATCCGCGTCAGCCCGTCGACCCCCGTCGACCAGCCCACCCAGGTCACGGCGGTGACCACGAGCACCACTACCGCGCCAGTCCGCCCCGAGCGGTCCATCGCCGATTCCAGGCTCGCGCCGGGGCCGGGCCTGTCCATCGGCTGTCCCTTTCGTTTCCCGCGTTCCCGGCAGTCGACTCACTGCGCGTCCCGGGTTGGAGCCGCGGCGCGACGGCATCGACATTGTGCGCAAAAAGCTAACCGGTGTCGCCTATTCGGCGCGAGCAATCCGCTCGATCCGCAGAAACGGGGGAATGCCACCGGGGCGGCTTACAGGTGTCGTGGAAAGCCGGCCGCCGGGCTTTGGTTGCCCGGCGTCAGTCGGTCAATCCGAGGGAAGGGCGCGCAGCACCACCGCGGTGTGCGCTTCCACGTTGAGCCTGCCCCCGCCGGGCACTTCGTCGGCGGGTGTCGTCTCTTCGGCACCGGTGTACACGACGAGCTGCCAGGAAGCGCCGAATTCCTTTGGCGGCAACGTGAATTCGATCGGCTCGTAGTGGGCGTTGAAGCACAACAGGAAGGAGTCGTCCAGCACCCGCTGGCCGCGCGCGTCGCGGTCGGGGATGCCGTGGCCGTTGAGGAACACCCCGACGGACTTGGCGAATCCGGCGCCCCAGTCCTCGTCGGTCATCTCGGCGCCCTCTGGGGTGAACCAGGCGATGTCCGGCAGCCCGTCCTGACCGCGGCGGCCCAACGGCTTGCCGGAGAAGAACCGGCGCCTGCGGAACACCGGGTGCTCGGCCCGCAGGGCCGACACAGTCCGGGTGAATTCCAGCAGCCCGGCGTCGGCGCTGTCCCAGTCGATCCACGTCAGCTCGTTGTCCTGGCAGTAGCCGTTGTTGTTGCCGTTCTGGGTGCGACCGAGCTCGTCGCCGTGGGAGATCATTGGCACGCCCTGGGACAACATCAGGGTGGTCAGGAAGTTGCGCTGCTGGCGGGCGCGCAGGTCGTTGATCTGCTCGTCGTCGGTGGGCCCCTCCGCTCCGCAGTTCCAGGACCGGTTGTGGCTCTCGCCGTCGTTGTTGTCCTCGCCGTTGGCCTCGTTGTGCTTCTCGTTGTAGGACACCAGGTCGCGCAGCGTGAACCCGTCGTGGGCGGTGACGAAGTTGATCGAGGCCACCGGCCGGCGCGCGGTGTGTTCGTAGAGGTCGGCCGATCCGGACAACCGGTAGGCGAACTCGTCGAGGGTGGCGGGCTCGCCGCGCCAGAAGTCGCGGACGGTGTCGCGGTACTTGCCGTTCCATTCGGTCCACTGCGGCGGGAAGTTGCCCACCTGGTAGCCGCCCGGCCCGACGTCCCACGGCTCGGCGATGAGCTTGACCTGACTGACCGTCGGATCCTGTTGCACGAGTTCGAAAAACGTAGCCAGGCGGTCCACGTCATAAAACTCCCGCGCGAGCGTGGAGGCCAGATCGAATCGGAAGCCGTCGACGTGCATCTCTGTCACCCAGTAGCGCAGCGAGTCCATGATCAGCTGCAGCGCGTGCGGATGCCCGACGTTGAGGCTGTTGCCGGTGCCGGTGTAGTCCATGTAGTACTGCTTGTCGTCTTCGACCAGCCGGTAGTAGGCGGCGTTGTCGATGCCGCGCATCGACAGGGTCGGGCCCAGGTGGTTGCCCTCCGCCGTGTGGTTGTAGACCACGTCGAGAATGACCTCGATGCCTGCCTCGTGCAGGGAGCGCACCATGGCCTTGAACTCCTGGACCTGCCCGCCCGGCGTGGTGGCGCTGGAATACTTGAAGTCGGGGGCGAAGAATCCGATCGTGTTGTAGCCCCAGTAATTCGACAGCCCCTTGTCGACCAGGGTCGAATCGTTGGCGAAGTGGTGCACCGGCATCAGTTCGATGGCCGTGATGCCGAGCCTCTTGAGATGCTCGATGATCACCGGGTGCGCCACCGCGGCGTAGGTGCCGCGCAGCGGCTCGGGGATGTCGGGGTGGGTCTGGGTCAGCCCCTTGACGTGCGCCTCGTAGATGACCGAGTCGGCGTATTGGTGGTCCGGCGGCCGGTCGTTGCCCCAGTCGAAGTACGGGTTGATCACCACGGACTTGGGCATGCTGGCCGCCGAGTCGTCGTCGTTGCGGCTGTCTGGGTCGCCGAAGTTGTAGCTGAACAGCGACTGGTTCCACTCGAACGAGCCGTCGATGGCTTTCGAATACGGATCCACCAGCAACTTGTTCGGGTTGCAGCGCTGCCCCGCGGCCGGGTCGTAGGGACCGTGCACGCGGTAGCCGTAGCGCTGGCCCGGTTCGATGTTGGGGATGTACGCGTGCCAGATGAAGCCATCGACCTCCGGCAGCGTCACGCGACTCTCGACGCCCTCGGCGTCGAACAGACACAACTCCACCCGCTCGGCCACCTCGCTGAACACGGCGAAATTGGTGCCCGCGCCGTCGTAGGTCGCGCCCAGCGGGTAGGCCCTACCCGGCCACACCTCTCCGGTGGGCGTGGGAGCGAGGGCGTCTGCAGTGGTCATGGCGCTTTCAATACCCTGCCTACACAGCCGTCAAACTGTGCGCCGCGCCCCGTGTTGCCGGGGCTAACCGAAAAGCTTTGGGGCATAGCCGATCACGGCTTGAGTATGACCTTCACCGCACCATCCTGCTTCTTCTGGAAGATGTCGTAGCCATGCGGGGCCTCATCCAGTGGCAGCACGTGGGTGGCGAAGCTGTCGACGCCGAGCGGGTCCTCATCGGTCAGCAGCGGCATGATGTCGTCGACCCAGCGCTTCACGTTAGCCTGCCCCATCCGCAAGGTCACCTGCTTGTCGAACAACGTGAGCATCGGCAGCGGGTCGGCCATGCCGCCGTACACGCCGATCAGTGAGATCGTTCCGCCGCGCCGCACGATGTCGATGGCGGAGTACAGGGCGGACAGTCGGTCCACGCCTGCGGTTTGCATGACCCTTTTGCCGAGCGCATCGGGCAACAACCCGGCGACCTGTTGCGCCAGTTTGGCCGCCGGAGAGCCGTGCGCCTCCATGCCGACCGCATCGATGACGGAGTCGGTTCCCCGGCCGTCGGTCAGGTCGCGGATCGCGTCACCGAGCGAGCCGTCGAGTCGGCTCAAATCGATGGTGTGGATACCGCGTTTTGCCGCGCGGCCCAGCCGCTCGGGCACCAGGTCGACGGCGATGACGCGGTAGCCCAGGTGAGCGGCGATCCGCGCCGCCATGTCCCCGATGGGACCCAACCCGAGCACGGTGACCGAGCCACCGTCCGGGATGTCGGCATACGCCACCGCCTGCCACGCCGTGGGCAGCACGTCCGACAAATAAACAAACCGTGAATCCGGTGGCCCCACAGGTACTTTGATGTACGTGAATTGAGCCTGAGGGACTCGCAACAGCTGTGCCTGCCCGCCGGGGACTTCGCCGTAAAGCTCCGAATAGCCGAACAGCGCCGCACCCATGCCTTGGTCGCGTACCTGGGTGGTCTCACATTGGGTGTAGAGCCGCTCATCACACATATAGCAACTCCCGCAGGAGATTTGGAAGGGAATGACGACACGGTCCCCCACCCGCAGATCGCCGGTCTCCGCGCCGACCTCACGCACAATACCCATGGGTTCGTGGCCGAGGATGTCCCCCGGTTTCATGAACGCCCCGAGAATTTCGTATAGGTGCAAATCGGACCCGCAGATGTTCGTCGAGGTGACTTCGATGATGGCATCGGTAGGTTGCTCGATCTTCGGATCGGGCACCGATTCCACCCGCACATCGCGCTTACCGTGCCACGTGACAGCCTTCATGTGAGAGGCACATACCCGTCTCGCACCCGTCGAAACGGCGTGTTGAGTCCGCGCAGTGCGGGTACCACCCGTTGGTGACCCAGCCTGGAGCGATCATCGTGGGCAGCGGGCCGGCCGGAGTGGCCGCAGCAGAGTCGTTCCGCGACCACGACGCCGACACACCGGTGCGTATCTTCAGTGCCGACGTCGACCTGCCCTACGCCCGACCGCCGTTGAGCAAGGAGTACCTGCGCGGCGAGACCGACGACGTCGCTCTACACGCCCAACGGTGGTTTGACGAACGGGCGATCGAATTCCGCTGCGATGCACCGGTCGATCGCATCGACATCGCCGAGCGCACCGTGCATGTCGGCGACCAGCGCCATGTCTTCGACACCTTGATCTTGGCCTGCGGCGCAGCACCGGAACCACCACCATTTCCCGGTGGGCGCCGTGCGCTGCTGTTGCGCTCGCTCGCCGACGCCCGCGCGCTGCGCGACGCTGCGGGCACCGCCGGCTCCGCGGTGGTGATCGGCTCCGGGTTTATCGGCTGCGAGGCGGCCGCGTCGTTGGCGCAGCGCGGCATTCCGACGACTCTGGTTGCCCCAGAACCACTTCCGCAGGAAAAGCGGCTTGGCGGCGAGGCCGCGGCGCGGTTACGCGACCTGGTAGCCGAGGCCGGCGCCCGCCACGTCGGCGGGGTGAGCGTGCAGGAAATCACCGATGCGGGTGTGCGCCTGGACAGCGGCGTCACCATCGACTGCGACCTGGTGCTCGCGGCAACCGGTGTGTCGCCGCAGAGCAAGATCGCCGCCGAGGCAGGTCTGCGGGTCCACGAGTCCCGCGTCGTGGTGGGTTCCGACATGGCCACCTCTGTCCCTGGTGTCTACGCCGCCGGCGACGTCGCCCTCGCCCACCACGAGGTCGCCGGTCGCCGGGTAGCCACCGAGCATTGGCAGGACGCGGCCGACCAGGGCACGATCGCCGGCGCCTGCGCGACGGGACAGCAGATGAAATGGGATAAGGTGCCGGGGTTTTGGACCACCATCGGTGATGCGACGGTGAAGTACCACGCCTGGGGCGACGGGTACGAACGCAGCCGGATGCTCGACCACGGCGACGGCTTCACGGTGTGGTACGACTCGGGCGATACCGTCGTCGGAGTGCTGACCTACAACGCCGACGACGATTACGACCTCGGCGAGCGACTCATCGCCGAGGGTCGGCCCGCGCCCGTTCCGATGAACTGACTACCGCGAAAACCGCCCGCCGACAGCCATCTTCAGCGATTCAGCGCCGACGGTGTTTGAGCGGATGTTCGCTGTCGATGAGGGCGGCGGCGATGTCCACCAGCCTGGTGTTGGACTGTTGTGAGAGTCGCCTGAGCAGTTCGAAAGCCCCGACGGAATCGAGACTGAAGCGCTCCATGATTACACCCTTGGCCTGGCCGATGACGTCCCGCGAGGCCAGGGCACTGCGGAATTGGTCCTGGCGGCGCATCATCGACCAGGCCAATGCGATATGGGTGGCGTACACCGTGCCCAGCTCCACGGACTCCCCGCTGAATGAGTTTGGGGTGTCGGCATAGAAGTTGAGCGCGGCCATGCTGCTGCCGTCGACGAACAACTCGAACGACAGGATCGAGCGAATCGGGGTCTGCTCGAGCGCATACCGGCGGTAGCGCAGCCAGCGCTGTTCGGCATTCAGGTCGGCGATGTGCATGATGTGGTGCTCCCAGGCCGCGGCGAGGCACGGCCCTTCGCTGAACCTGTTCTGAATCGCGTCCAGAATCATCGGGTAGCGATGCGTGGCGGCGACACTGCAGAGCGACCTGCTCTTCTCGGCCAGCGTGATCCCCGCATATTGGGTGCCGGTGACGTGGTGCACCCCGTTTTCGATAAGCTCGTGCAGCCCAGCCGCGGTGTCGCGCTCGTCGCGCTCCAGATTCGTCACCAGCTCCACGAGCTGACTGGCGATGGTGACAGTGCCGTCTTGCATAAACATCACCTCCGAAAGCCATCCCGGCCGCGGAGCCCCTGTTCCCACGGGCATCACGGTGACATTGACAATTTTGCGATTCCCAACGCCCAACAAGAATTCTATGAGCCATTCAGCGAAGCACAAGGCCAGATAACGAATGCGTCCAGGCATGCGGCGGGACCCGGCCGCCGAGAAGGGACGCCCCGAGGGCTCGTATCACCCAGGTGGCCTCAAACACATTATCGAACAATGCTTTTCGTGAAGATGGCCTCACGAACGCGGTAAGCGGGTTTCGATCCACCCCCGAACGCCGCCTACACTCGAGCCAGTGACCTCCATTGTGATCGTGGGAAGCGGCTTCACCGGATTCACCTGCGCCCGTCGGCTGGCCCGAACTCTGCGCCGACGGCGCGCACCCGTCGACATCACGATGATCTCGCCGGTCGACTACATGCTGTACACGCCGCTGTTGCCGGACGTTGCCGGAGGCGCCGTCGATGCCCGCTTTGTCGCTGTCCCACTGGCCAATTCGCTCAAGGGCGTCCGCGCGGTACGCGGCCGGGTCGACGCCGTGGACTTCGACCAACGCACGCTGACCTATTGTGATCCCGAAGAGCGCAGCCATTCCATGTCGTGGGATCGGCTGGTGCTGACGCCGGGCTCGGTGACCCGGTTGTTCGATGTCCCGGGGCTGGCCAGACACGCACGCGGATTGAAGACCACCGCCGAGGCCCTCTACCTGCGAGACCATTTCGTCGAACAGCTAGAGCTGGCCAGCATCGAGGACGATCCCCGGGTGGCCGCGGCCCGGCGCACCGTGGTGGTGGTCGGCGCGTCGTATTCGGGCACCGAGCTGGTGGTCCAGCTGCGGGCGCTGGCCGACGCGGCGGCCAAGCAGATGGGCTTCAACCCCGCGGAGGTGCGGTTCCTACTGCTCGATCTGGCCGATCAGGTGATGCCCGAGGTGGGCAAGAAGCTGGGCGACGCCGCGCTCAAGGTGTTACGCAAGCGCGGCATCGACGTCCGGCTCGGTATCACCCTCAAGGAGGCGCACGCCGATCACGTTGTGCTCAGCGATGATTCGCGCATCGAGACGCGAACCATCGCCTGGGTGACGGGAGTGACGGGCGCTCCGTTGATTCAGAACCTTGGACTGCCGACCGAAAAGGGCCGGCTCACCGTTCAGGCCGACTTGCAGGTGCCCGATCACCCCGAGGTGTTCGCGGCCGGTGACGCGGCCGCCGTTCCCGATCTGACCCAGCCGGGAAAGGTCACACCGCCGACCGCCCAGCACGCGACCCGGCAGGGCAAGGCGCTGGCCCGAAACGTCGCGGCCAGCCTCGGTTGCGGCAGCAGCAAGGAATACAAGCACCGCAACCTCGGCCTGGTGGTCGACCTCGGACCGCGCTACGCGGTGGCCAACCCGCTCAACATCCGTCTGTCCGGGCTACCCGCCAAAGCGGTCACCCGGTCCTATCACTTGTATGCGATCCCGCGGGGCGTCAACCGGTGGGCGGTGTCGCTGGCCTACCTGACCGACGCGCTGTTCACCCGCTCGGTCGTCTCGATCGGCTTGTCCTCCGAGGACGACGCGCAATTCACCGCCAGCGAAGGCATTCCGATGCCGAAGACGGGCTGACGCGGCGCAATTCGGCGGGCCTCAACCCTCGGCCGACTGTTGCGCCATGGCGTAGGCGAGCTGCAGGAAGTCCGCGCCGGCCAGCGCGCTGAACACGCCCGCGACCAGCCGGGTGAAGCGGGGCGCGAAGACGAGGCCGATGGCAAACCCCGTCGCGACCCACACGTCCAGGCAGAACGGGCAGGTCAGCAGCTCCCCCAGGCTGTGCCGGAGCTGGCTTTGCTCGCGGACCTCTTCCTGGACCTCCGCTGGGCCGCCGGTGCCCTTGTAGTGCGTGAAGGGCGCCCGCAGCGGGCTGGTCACCGCGTCCTTGGTCAAGGTGCGCGACAGTTTGTGGGTGCCCAGGGTGAGCAGCAGCAGGTCTTGGACGCGCCACCGGGCCGGCAGTCTGCGGCCGCTGGCCAGCGCGGCCAGCACCGCGACCGTCACGACGACGCCGTAGACGACCATCACCACCAGGTAGCCGCCCAGCGGCCGGTCGTTGTCGCCGCGATAAGCGTCCGCTTCCTGGCGTGCGCTGCCCGCGACCTGAGCACCCGCTTCCGTCAACTCACCCATCGCTTCTCTCAAAGGCATAGCGGGACGGGTACCCGGCGTCGGCCGGTGCAATCCGCCGATGGGCTCTATAGGGTGCCCGGGTCGACCGGCTCGGCCGTTTTCGCGGCTTCTCGCAAGGTGCGATTGGTGTACCGCAGGTCTGTGTTCGCCGCCGACAGCGTGGCGTTGTGGTCCTCCAGATCGAGGATGCGCCCGACGCCGGCCAGGTTGACCCCGGACTCGACCAGCTCACTGATGCGCCTGAGCCGCATCAGGTCGTCGGCGCTATACCGGCGAGTTCCGCCCCGGCTGCGGGCCGGTGTGATCAATCCGTAGCGCTCGTAGAGCCGCAGCGACTGCACCGCGATCCCGGACAATTCGGCGGCCACCGAGATGCCGTACACACCATGGTCGGACGAGGGGGCACTCACGTCGCCACGGCGGTCGGCCATCACGCATCTCCTTCACTACCGGCTCGAAAAATCTGTCTAGCACACTTGCGTGATTCTGTCGATGATGATATATCAAATCTATGTCATTAGACATAGGAATTGCCGACCCACAGCCTAGATTGGAGTGAGAGGTGACCACCATGCTGATGCGTTCAGATCCATTCCGTGAACTCGACCGCTTCGCCCACCAGGTCCTCGGCACCGCCGCCCGACCGGCAGTGATGCCCATGGATGCCTGGCGCGAAGGCGAGAAGTTCGTCGTCGAGTTCGACCTGCCTGGCATCGACGCCGACTCGCTGGACATCGACATCGAGCGGAACGTGGTGACCGTGCGTGCCGAACGACCGGCCGTCGATCCCAACCGCGAGATGCTGGCCACCGAGCGGCCGCGCGGCGTGTTCAGCCGCCAGCTGGTGCTCGGCGAGAACCTCGATACCGACAAGATCGAGGCCTCGTATGCCGAAGGCGTTCTGCGCCTGCACGTTCCGGTGGCCGAGAAGGCCAAGCCGCGCAAGATCGCGGTGGGCCGCGGTGACGCACCGCGGGCCGTCCGCGACAGCGCCGCCCAGCGCGAGGTCATCAACGCCTGACCGACCGGCGGGCCGGGCGGCGGTCCCTCCGGCGCGCGCCCGCGTGCCGACTCCCCCGACCGCCGCCCGCCGCCGGCCCCAGGCCACCGGTGCGAACGTCTCGCCCCCGTGTCACGGAGACCGGATACACCATGAAATGGGAACTCAACGGCCAAACAGCCGACGTGCAACAGGCGTTGGCCGGCGGCGCCGCGCAACCGGCGGGCTGGTTCCGGTTCTACTTCACCGACCAGCGCTGGGAATGGTCGGAGCAGGTGCAACGCATGCACGGGTACGAGCCCGGCAGCGTCACCCCGACCACCGAATTGGTGCTGTCACACAAGCATCCCGAGGACCGCGGACACGTCGCAGCCACCATCGAGCAAATCGTGGACACGCGCCAGGCTTTCAGCATGCGCCATCGCATCGTCGATACCCGGGGCAATGTGCACCACGTCGTCGTGGTCGGTGACCGAATCTTCGACGACGACGGCGACGTGATCGGAACGCACGGGTTCTACATCGACGTCTCCGGCCCCCACGAGCGCATGCGCGAGGACGAGATGAGCGCGAAACTCGCTGAGATCAGCGAGAATCGCGCGGGCATCGAACAAGCCAAGGGCATGCTGATGCTGATCTACGGCATCGGCGAACGCGCGGCCTTCGAGTTGCTCAAGTGGCTGTCCCAGGAAGCGAATATCAAGTTGCGGCCGCTGGCCGAGCAGATCGCCGAAGACTTTCGCCGCGCCGGCCTGCCGCTGAGCACGCAGTCCGACTTCGACCACCTGATGCTGACGGCGCACCAGCGCGTCCGCTCCACGAACGGTCACGAGTAAACCACCTGCAGGCCAAAGTCTTTCGCCCTCAGTGGTCGATCAGGGGGGCGACCCAGTGCACCCGGGTGCCACCCTCGGGCGGGCTGGTGATCTCACAGGTGCCGCCGAGTTGCTCGGCGCGCCGCTTCATATTCGCCAGGCCGCTCTGCCGCGCGTTGCCGGCCGGGAGGCCGCATCCGTCGTCAATCACGTTGAGAATGAACATATCCGCGACGCTGATCTCGACGGTCAGCCGCGACGCTCCCGAATGACGCAGGGCATTGCTCACAGCCTCGGTGGTGACCGCTTCGGCATGGTCGGCGAGCTCGGCGCCGACGGCGGTCATCGGCCCGTCCAGGCGCACGGTCGTGACGAGATCACGGTTTTCGGTCAGGTCGGCGACCACCCGCTGGATGCGCTGCCGGAAATCGCCGCTGGCGGCCAGCGGCGATTTGAGCGCGAAGATCGTGGTGCGGATTTCCTCGATGATGGTCTGCAGGTCGTCGAGCGTGCGATTGAGCCGGTCGGCCACCTCCGGCGAGCGCGCCCTGGCCAGCGTGCCCTGCAGATTCATGCCGGCCGCGAAAAGCCGCTGGATGACGTGGTCGTGCAGGTCGTGCGCGATGCGTTCACGCTCCGCCAGAATGGTCAGCTGCCGCGCGTCCTCCCGCGCCGACGTGAGCGCCAGCGCTATCGCGGCGTGCGTGGCGAAATCGCTGACCAGGTCCAGATAGCTCTCGTCGAATGGCGGCTGCTCGGCGCCGCGGGCGATGGCGATCACGCCGACGACCTCGTCGCGGGCGCACAGCGGCATCAGGATCGCCGGCCGCTGCCCGACGTCGGTGAAGGACTGGATCGGGTACCGCAACTCCTCGGTGATCAGCGGTTCGCCGGACTTGAACACCGCGCCACTGGTGGACCCGTCCACCGGGACTCGCTGACCGAGCACATCGGAGGCGTGTATCCCCACCGCGGCCGAGACCACCAGCGTGTCGACCTCGTCGTCGGGTGCATCGGCGTCGGCAGGCACCAGCACAATGGCCTGTTCGGCGTCGGTCAATACGCGCGCGCACTCGGCGATCAGTTGCAAGGGACGCCGGTGGGGTTCGGGTCGCGACAGCAGCGCGGTGGTGATCTCGCGGCTGGCTTCGATCCACTTCACCGATGTCCGTTCGCGTTCGAAGACCTGCGCGTTGTCGATGGCGACGGCGGCCGCGAACGCCAACGCGCGCGCGGCAACCTCGTCGGACTCGGAGAACACCCGCGCCGGATCGACGTGGGTGAGGTACAGATTCCCAAACACGGTGCCGCGGATGGTGATCGGAACAGCGAGGAAGGCGCGCATCGGCGGATGGTGTTCGGGAAATCCGACCGCGGCGTGGTGCGTGGTCAGGTCGTCCATCCGCAGCGCGGGCGTATCCAGCAGCGACAAACTCAACAGACCCTTGCCGACCGGCAGGTGCCCGATGCGCCGAACCGTCTCGGCGTCCATGCCCTCGTGGACGAACGACATCAAGTTGCCGTCGCGACCGCGGATCGCCAGCGCACCGTACGGGGCGGAGGTCAATTCCCTTGCCGCGCTGATGATCCGGTGCAGCGTGGCGTCGAGGTCGAGGCCCGCACCGATCTCCACGATCATCCGCAGCAATTGCTCCATCTGATCGCGCGCGGTCAGCAGCTCGTTCAGCTGGGCGTGCATCTTGCTGACCAGCCCGCGCTGTCCGAGTCCGGCGAACGCCGAGCCCTTTTCGCCGCCGGTCACCCAGACCAGTCCGGTGGCGTCGACGGTGGGCCCGACCGCTGATTGAGTTTCGACGCGAACACCGCCGCCTGGGTGCGGCGTTCCATGCCGAGTTTGGCCAACAACCGCGACACGTAATTCTTCACCGTCTTCTCCGCGAGGAACATCCGCGCGGCGATCTGCCGGTTGGTCAATCCCTCGCTGAGCAGTCCGAGCAGCGTGCGTTCCTGCTCGGTCAGTCCGGACAGCGGGTCCTCGCGCGTGGTCGTGCCGCGCAGCTTCGCCATCAGCGCCGCGGCCGCCCGGTTGTCCAGCAGCGACTTACCCGCGCCCACCTCTTTGATCGCGTGCGCCAGCGCCATGCCCTTGATGTCCTTGACGACGAACCCGCTGGCACCGGCCAGGATCGCCTCGAGCATCGCCTCGTCGGAGGTGAACGGCGTCAACATCAGGCAGCGCAGGTCGGGATGATCCGATACCAGGTCGCGGCACAGTTCGATGCCATTGCCATCGGGCAGGCGTACGTCGAGCACGGCCACGTCGGGTTGCAACGCCGGTATCCGGGCTTTCGCCTCCGCCACCGTGCCCGCCTCGCCGACGATCTGCAGATCGGGGTCGGAAGCGAGCAGATCGGAAAGACCGCGGCGGACCACTTCGTGGTCGTCGACCAGGAACACCTTGACCATGGCGGGCCCTTTCCTGCCGGTCTCGCAACTGGAAAGATTTGCGACAGACCAGACCAATATCCCATATTCTCGACGGGAACCATCGGGAAGCAACGGGTTCAACGACTTTGGTCCCCACGGCTGAGGACCTTCGGCCGATGCTCTGGCGGGCGGCGCGTCAATAGCCTTGCGGCAGTGTCCTATTGCGGGCGCCGGTCGCGTTCGCGGGAAGGAATCTCGATGACCGATGACGGAGTCACCATCCTGCCGGTGCACGAGTGCTGGGAGCTCCTCGGCAGCCTGGCGCTGGGCCGGCTGGTCACCTACGCCGACGGTCAGCCCGACATCTTCCCGGTCAACTACGTCGTCCAGCGCCGGACCGTGCTGTTCCGCACCGCGGCGGGAACCAAGCTGGTCAGCTCCGCGATCAACAATCGGGTGCTCTTCGAGGTCGACGACCACAACGTCGCCGAGGCCTGGAGCGTGATCGTCCGCGGCACCGCGCGGTCGCTGCGCACGCCCGAGGAACTCGAGGAGGCCGAGCGCGCGCAGGTGTTGCCGTGGACCAGGCCGGAAAAGACGCACTATGTACGCATCGTTCCCCAGAGCATCACCGGCCGCCGGTTTCAGTTCGGGTCACCGCCGGATGACGTTTAGCGCCCGCGATCAGTTCGCCCACTCGACGAAGTCGCCGAGGTCGCGTCGCGGCGTCGCCGGCAGCGGGTCGGCGTTGATCGGCGCCCAGCCCACCCGAAGCAGCATCTGCGGGTAGTTGTTGTCGCCGAAGATGTCGGAGCGGACCTCTTCGCGGGTTGCGGCCATCTCCAGGGGTTCGGTGACCGGGCAACTGGCCAGGCCCGTCGACGTCGCGGTGAGCAGCGCGACGCTGGTGGCTTCCCCGGCACGCAACTGCGCCAGCCGGTCGTCGTGGCGGGTGCCGAGCGCGAGCACAACGGCGTTGTCGTCGGCCGGGGACGAATCCGGTGCCATCGGCAGGACCGCGCCGGCGAAGAGGCGACTCGGGATCTTGGCGTCCGGATCGGATATCGGCGTATTGCGGGCGGGAACGCCCGCGACTGAGAAGTAGCGCCCGCTCCACTCAGTGAGCTCGGCGAGATAGTGCTGGGTCAGGTGATCGCGGACGGATTCGGCGACGATTTCGTGCAACCTGTTGATGTCTTCCACCTGGCATAGCGTGACGCCGGTGCGGGCGGCGCGCGCCGCCATCAGGGCGATATCACCCATGGGCACCGGCCAGGAGCTGTAGTGGCGGCGATCGGTGCGCCGGCGCGGGATGGCGGCCGCCAGCGCGATGTCGACGTAATCGGCGACCTGAGGGGAGAGCTCGATCGTGGCGAGGTGGGTGGGGTCGTCGGCGTCCGGCAGCCGGCTCACCCGAGATCGCCATCCCACCGCCGCGAACGCCGCAACGCAGTGATGCAGCGCCGTGCCGCAACTCAGGATCAAGTCGCGGCCCTCGGGGTCGGTGTTGGGCAATTGACGACCGGGATCGGCGTACAGCTGCAGGCTCGTCGCGTCGACGCGCCACCGCCACGGTTGGGTGTTGTGCACCGACGGGGCGCGCGATGCCAAAGTCAGGGCCGTCCGGATCGTTCCGGCGTCCGGAAATCGGGTGTCCATATCGGGTCCCCCTCTCGCCTAGCGCCTTGCCGGTATCCACGATCACGCATTCTCGGCGGCCCCGCGAGGGCACGACGGCTCTAGCTCAAAGGACTTTTGACCAATATCCGTGGCCGGTCCGCCGCGGGGCCATCCGCCTTTATGCTGACCACGATGGCGAATCACGGCCCCGATCCCACCACGCCGCTGTGGCGCGCGGCGCAAGTGTTCCGCTTGCTGAGCTGCATCTACGCCACCGGCTTTCAGATCGCAATCAACGCGGATCTGGTTCGGCCCGTGCTGGGTTGGGTGCTTTTTGCCGGGCTGATCGGCTGGAGCGCGGCCTGCGCGTTCGCCTATCTGCGGGGCTTCGGCCGCAAACCGGCGTGGGTGCTCGCCGAGCTCGTGATCGTCGTCTTGCTGATGTGGTCGAACAACCTCGTCGCGAGCCCGCACTGGGCGGCCGACAACCAGACCTGGCCGACGACGTTGTGGGCCAGCAATCCCACGATTTCGGCCGCTATACAGTTCGGCCCCGCGGGCGGCATGCTGACGGGCTTGGCGGTGATGGCCACCAATTTCGCCGTCAAGGACTATTTCGCGCTCAACCTCGGGCACAACGCCACCGTCATCATCGAACTGGCGATCGGCATGGCCATCGGGATGGCCGCGCAGACCGCGCGGCGCGTCCACGACGAGCTGCAACGCGCGGCCCAGTTGACGGCGGCGGTGCAAGAACGCGACAGGCTGTCCCGCCAGGTCCACGACGGAGCCATCCAGGTATTGGCACTGGTCGCCAAGAAGGGGCACGAGATCGGCGGCGCCACAGCCCAACTCGCCGACCTGGCAAGCGAGCAGGAACGCGCGCTGCGGCGCTGGCTGGCGTGCACGGTCATCGATCAGGACGCCGACGGCGCAACGGTCGACCTGCGCACGCTGCTGCGGTGCCGGGAATCCGATCAGGTGTCGATCAGCCTGCCCGGGACCCCGGTGCCGTTGGGACGTTGGGCGGCAACCGAACTCGACGCCGCGGTGGGCAATGCGCTGGACAACGTGGTCGCCCACGCCGGCCCGGATGCGCACGCGTTCGTACTCGTCGAGGACCTCGGCGATTCCGTTCTGGTCAGCGTCCGCGACGACGGCGTCGGGATTGCCACCGGCCGGCTCGAGGAAGCGACGCGTCAGGGGCGCCTTGGCATCTCCCAATCGATCGTAGGACGGTTGACGTCGTTGGGCGGCAGTGCCGAATTGCACAGCGAGCCGGGGGACGGCACCGAGTGGGAGCTGTGCGTGCCCCGCCGGGAGGGGCGCCATGACGGGTGACGCGACGCCGACGACGGTGATGGTGGTCGACGACCACCCGATCTGGCGTGACGCGGTCGCTCGCGACCTGGCTGAGGGCGGGTTCACCGTGGTCGCCACCGCCGACGGTGTGGCCGCCGCCCAGCGGCGGGCGGGCGTGGTCAAGCCCGACGTGGTGGTGATGGACATGCAGCTAACCGACGGCGACGGTGCCCAGGCAACCGCCGCGGTGCTGGCGGTCTCGCCCTCGTCGCGGGTGTTGGTGCTGTCCGCCTCCGACGAACGCGAAGACGTCCTGGAGGCGGTCAAGGCTGGCGCCACGGGGTATTTGGTCAAGAGCGCCTCGAAAGCCGAACTGGCACAGGCGGTGACGGCCACCGCGGCCGGGCGCGCCGTGTTCACCCCGAGCCTGGCCGGTCTGGTGCTGGGCGAATACCGGCGCATCGCGCAGAGCAAGGACGACGGCCCAGCCCGTCCCAGCCTCACCGATCGCGAGACGGAGGTGTTGCGTTATGTCGCAAAAGGCCTGTCCGCCAAGCAGATCGCCGAGAGGCTCTCGTTGAGCCACCGCACGGTGGAAAACCACGTGCAGGCGACGTTTCGCAAGCTCCAGGTCGCCAACCGGGTGGAACTGGCCCGTTACGCCATCGAGCACGGTCTCGACGGAGACCCGTGACCCGCGGGGCGGGCGGATAGCCCTTGCCCCGCGGGCCAACAGATCCCGCGGCTACCGCGTCAGCCGCGCCGGGACTTTGCCGTTGTGCTGAGCCACGATCCGCGCGGCCACCAGTGCGGTCACCACCACGGCCATGCACACCAGCCCATCGTCCTTGAGCCCCCAGCGGATCGCGGCGAGCAGCGCCACGCCGGCCACGCACAGCAGGGTACCGACGGCCGCACCCCACCCGCGCGACGTCACCGCGGGCGCGCCATCCCAACCGGACAGCGGATTGTTCTCCAGCGGCCGCAGCGCGACGAACAGCACCGCCACCGCGACGGCCACGAGGAGCAGCTGCGCGAGGCTGACGGCAAGGAAATCCGGCGCGCCCGGAAAGCGCGGGCAGCCAAGGTAATCGAAGACCAGGTGCACGCCCAACAGTACCGGCATGTGCCACAGGTACAGGGTCATCGCGCCGGAGTTGCCGATGGCGGTCCACCACCACACCCGCGGCCGCTGTGCCCAGCGCGCGATCGCCGGTGCGGCCGCGATCGCCAACGCGCTCGGGATGATTGCGTGCCCGGCCAGCAGCAGGGACGGCGGGCTGGTGTTGGACAGGTGGTGGTCACCGGTGCCGACCATGCTGATCTGATACGGACCCCAGTGCACCAGGGCGACATCCACGGCGAAGAAGGCGGCGGCGACGGCGAGCGCGGCGCGGCCGTCGAGCAGCCCACGACGGTAAGCCACGCCGAACATGGCGGGAATGAGCCAGACGGCCAGGTTGAGGTAACCTAGCGGCATCATCGCCGGCCAGTGCAACCGGATCACGTCGATCAGCACGATCGCCCCGTAGACCGTGGCCACACCGGCGGCCAGGCGCCCCGCCGTGGTAATGCGGTACAGCACGGGCATGGCGGCCAGCACCAGGACGTAGGCCCCCAGGAACCAGAGCAGCTGCGTACTGACGCCGGCGATCGGCTCGTAGATGTGTTGCGGTAGCGCCCGATACAGCACCGTCAGTGTGACGGCCCAGAATGCAAGGTAGTAGAACACCGGCCGGAACAGCCGGGTGCAGCGCTTCATCAGCCAGTCTCCCCAGTTGGTCCCGGGTACCCAGGAGGACACGCAGGCCGCCGCACCGGCGAAGAAGAACAGCGGCATGATCTGCAGCAGCCACGTCATCGCCTGGAACAGCACCGAGGTGGTAAGCAGGTTGTCCCAGATCAAGACGTGGTCGCGAATGATGCTGGCCGCCATCACGGTATGACCGAGCACCACGCCGACCAGGGAAGTGATCCGGATGACGTCCAGGACGCGATCGCGGTCGGCCGGCGTGCTCGCGGCCACCTCGGCGACGTCGGGAAATCTCACAAGAGTTGTCATAAGAGCGAAGCCCTTCTGTAGATGCGGATGCGTTGTGGTGGAGAGGCAGTCATGCGATGAGAGAAGCATCGCCGATGGCACGGGCGTGGACCTGCGCGCTTCTACGCGTTGAGGCTGAGTAGTACTACTCAGTTCGCGGCGTTGAGCGGGTCGTAATCGGCGAGCAGCCGTTCGATGCGGGCCTCGTCGAGTCGTACCCGCACGGTGGCGGCCTCCTGCTGGTCACGGATCACCTTGGCCAGGGTGAACGCGCTCGACACCAGGAATAGGAAGGTGACGCCGAGGAACAATCGTGGCCACGGGTCAAGCGGGAGGAAGTAGATCCCGCCGAGTGCGGCCACGAAGCTGATCGCGAACGCGACGGCGGCCTGAACGAAGAAGGCGGCGGTGGTTTTCGACATGCTGTTGGGAACGGTCATACCAATAAGCCTGCGGCAGCGGGCCGTTGGCGGGGATCCGTAAGACTACTCAGATTCGGCGGTGCGATCGCGGGACCGCGCCAGCAGCGCCGCCGCGGCGCCCGCGGCGCACACCCCGATCGCGGCCGCGACCACCGTCGCCACCTCGACCGAGGCCAACTCGGAGTCCACCAGCGGTTTGACCACCGCCACCACGCCCACCGCGGGCATCAGCGGCCGGACCCACCAGGCCACCACACTGTCGTCGGGAATCCGCGAATTAGCCTCTGTGACAAACACATACAACGCCATCAGCAGCAAGGGCGCCGCGCCCAGGATGACCAGCCCGATCCAGCGCGTGCCGTGCGCCGAGACCACGACGGCAACCACCCCGACGAGCCCCACCACCGCCAGTCGCAGACCGGCGTTCGGTGTCGCCTCGCGCATGACCGCCAGGCCCGCGGCGGCGCGCACCGCGGCCCACCCGGAAGACAGCGCCGCGGCCACGGCCAGGCTGACGCCCGCGATAGCCATCCATTTCTGACCGGGGTCGGCATAGAATTGTGGCACCGCTTCGGCCAGGTGTTTGGCGCTCCATCGCCACGGCCCCACCACCCCCTGGTGATCACCGACCCACAGCACCACCGCCGCCACGGCCACCAACGCAACGGCCAGCGACATGGATCTCCCCGGCCTGGCTATGCGCGCGCTGCGGACCGTGATGAGTTCAACGCCCACCATCCCGAGGCCGAAGCCGACGACCTGGCCGGACAGCTGGGCCTGCGTTGCAGCCGTTCCGATGACGACCGCGTCACTGCCCGCGGCGATGCGGGCGGTGACCGCCACGGCGAGATAGACATAAACGAGCAGGCCCACGAACACCAGCGGCGCCACCACCGACGCGACGCCCCGAGTTGGAAACCAACAGGCGGCGGCACCGACGACGACCGCAGCCCCCATGGCGGCAATCGGTAACCACGACAGGATCCCCGCCAGATCTTCGCTTGGTGAAACTAGCTGCAGCAGTTCCAATCCGAGGGTAGTGGCGAACTTCGCGGCCAGCACCAGGTAGGCGCACAACTGGAGAATGCCCGCGGCCGTCCCGGCGCGCCGGCCGAGGGTGGCGCCGATCAACTCGGCGGTATTGCGCGCGTTTGGCGCGTAGGCGTGCAGCCGCGTTAATGCGTAGATGACCGGAACCACGACCGCCGCCCCGATTACTGCGCCCAACCCGTGCACCGCCGCGGACACGATCACGGCCATGCTCAGGCCGGCGGCTTGCCACGTCCCCAGCGAAGCCTTCTTCGCCCCGGATCCCGGCCGTGGACTCGCCCGCAGCATGTTCTTCGGCATTGCCTAAGCATGACCCAACGGAGCCTGGACGGCTTCCTCCGGTTCGGTTGCGCCCTGGCCGCGCGCCGCGATCGCGCCCGCTATCGATGTGCAGGCGATGGTCAGCAGGGAGCCGAACATCAACGCCGACGCTTCGCCCGGCGCAAGCAGGTGTTGTTGGGTGCCGATGGTGGCGGCGGCCACCGCCACGCCGAGCTGAGTGGAGGACATCACCGCATACGTGAGCGGCTGGCCGAGCAACCTTCCCACGCAATGCGCCAGCACACCGCCCAGCCCGAGGCCGACACCGAGCAGGATGTATTTCGGCTGCGATCCCAGCTCGCGCACCTGCAGCGAGGCGCCGAGCCAGACGAAGAACACCGGGCTGAAGAAACCCTCGGTGATGCCGAACAACTGACGCGCCAACCGCCTCGGCTCGCCGACCATGGCGATCACCAGACCCAGCGCGAAGCCCGCCAGCATGATCGACACGTCGGTGGTGACGGCCAGCATCGCCAGCCCGAACAGCACCAGCAGGTTGATCCGCAATTCCAGCGCCAGCCGATTCCGGTGCGAGTAGTCGTGCATGCGCTGACGCCAGCCCCGGCGGTCGACCCAGCGCAGCACCACGAAAAGCAGCACCGCGCAGCCCGTGATCGCCAACCCGCCCACCGCCGCCGTCGCCGCGTGACGGAAGTCGATCACCAAGGGCAGCAACACGATACAGGCTGCGTTCGCGATGGCGATCTGTGCGGTCACGGACAGCACCTGCGGGCCGCGCAAGCGCAGCGAGTCGATCATCGGCAATGTCACGGCCGCCGACGACGAGGCCATCAGCACCGCGTAGAGCGCCGCGTGTCCGGTGCCGAGCTGCGTGGCCAGCCCGAACCCCAGGGCCGCCGCGGCGGCGCCGGCCAGCAGCGCTCGGGCCAACGCCTTCGGCACCGCCGAACGCATCTCGGGGTCGCGGACCGGGACGTGGCTGCCCACCACGAACATCACCAGCGCGAAGCCGATGTTGGCGAACAATTGGAAGGTCGGGTCGGTGGCATCGAGGATGCCGAAACCGGTCTTGCCGATGACCAGACCCGCGATGAGTTCGCCGACAATCACCGGTACCCGCAGGCGCGGCACGGAGGCCAGCACCGGGCCGGCGAAACCGACCGCGGTCAGCAGCGCCAACGTCTGAAAGCCGAATCCCTGCACGTGGCCATTTTGCACGGTCCGGGGTCAAACGTGGTTCATCTGAGCGCTCAGGCGTCGATCACCACGCGCCCGGATTTCGCGCGGGAAACGCAGACCAGCATTTCGTCATCTTCCTCTGCGGTACGCCCGCGGCGATCGACCTGCCCGCCAAGCACTTTCACCTTGCAGGTGCCGCAGAACCCCTGCTGGCAGGAGTACGCGGTGGTCGAATCACGGTCGAGCATGACGTCGAGCGCCGACCGGTTCCCGGGAACACTGAGCACCCGCTGCGAGCGGGCCAGCTCCAGCTCGAAGGGAACCCCGCCGACCACCGGCGGAGGGCCGAACCGTTCGTAATGCAGCGGCGCATCGGCGTGTTCGTTACGCGCGATGCGCACCGATTCCAGCATGGCGGTCGGGCCACACACGTAAACGGCCGTCGCCGGCCCGGCGTCGGCAAGCAAGTCGGACGCGCTGGGTAATCGGCCGCGCTCGTCGTCGGCCCACACGGTGACCCGGTCCGGGTCCACCGCCACCACCTCGTCGAGCAGCGGCATGTACTCCCGGCCGCGACCGGCATACACGGCGCGCCAATCGATTCCGCGCTGCTGGGCCGTCTGGATCATGGGCAGGATCGGTGTCACCCCGATGCCGCCGATCACGAACAACACCTCGCGCTCGTCGGTGACGAGATAGAACGCGTTGCGCGGCCCTTCGAATTCGAATTTGTCACCCACCTCGAAGGTGTCGTGCATTTCGATCGAGCCACCGCCACCCTCGGCGATGCGGCGCACCGCGATGCGGTAGTTGGTGCGCCGGCCGGGCGCACCACACAGCGAGTACTGCCGGCGGCGACCCGATGGCAGCCGAACGTCGATGTGCGCGCCGGGTGTCCAGGACGGCAACAATCCCCCGGCCGGGTCGGCCAGCGTCAACGCGACCACATCGGGCACCAGCAGTTCGCGGTTGGTGACGACCGCGGTGGTGGTGCGCCGCACGGACTGCACCCGCGAGGACGTCCACCGCGACGCCGACGCCAGGCCGCCGAACAACGTACCGACCCCGTACAACGCGGTGTACATCCGGTCACGTTTGCGGCGGCCGTACAAGTCGGCCGGAATGCCGTCCCAAATAGTCTGTGCCACGATCATCCTCACATCTGGCCGAGGCCGCGACGCTCGGTGGGCTGGGCGATCAGGTCGACCCACTCACCGGTGAGCCGGGCGATGACGTCGGGAAACGCGCTGACCACCCAATGGCCGCCCTCGATCGGGACGACCCTGCTGCCCTCCGGGATGGATCCGGTAAACCGTTGCAGGGCAGGCGATACGAAATAATCCTGGCGCGCGACCAGCACCTGCACCGGAACGGGGGTCTGCGGCAATTGCTCAGGCGGTGACAGGATCGGTGCGGGCATGTTGGCGCGGTACAGATTCAGCCCGTTGAGGTAGTCGTCGGCAGAGCGGTACGCCGCACCGCGCGCGCCCGATCCACCGATGCGCTCAACCGCCTCAAAGACTTTCACCGTCGCGCGGGACCGGATCGCGAGCTCCGGTATGCGCGGGCAGAGGAAGAACCAGATGTAGGACGAGGCTAGGATCTGCTTGGCCACGTCCAACAGCGCCCGCGGCGTGCGCGCTGACCGCAAGAACTTGCCCGCGTAATTCAGGTGGGGCCCAGAGACCGAGGTGAACGAGGCGATCTTGCCCATCACCGCATCGTCGGTGACCGCCGCCCAGGCCTGGATCGACCCCCAGTCATGGGCCAGCAGGTGCACGTTCTCCACGCCCAGGCGCTCGATCACCGCGCCGACGTCGGCGACCAGCTGCGGGAGCCGATACCCCGAACGGTCTGCCGGCGTTGAGGATTGGCCGGCGCCACGCACGTCGTAGGCCACGACGTTGAATCGGCGACCCAATGTTGTGGCCACCCCGTCCCACACGTGGTGGTTGTCCGGGTAGCCGTGGATGGCCAGGATGGTCGGCCGCCCGGGATCGATGTCGGTATAGGTGTGCACCGCCAGTCGCACGCCGTCGGAGGCGGCGACCGTGGTTGAAGCCACTTCGGTCGTCATCGTCAGTGCGCCGCGCGGGCGGCGGGTGAGCGGGCCAGGTAGTCGACCGCGCGCCCCACCCCGCCCAGTTGGGAGGGATGGAAACGCGGGGTGTAGTAGGCACCGATGACCCGCAGGAACTGGAATGGCCCGGGCACCAAACCCCGGCGTGCAGCGCGGAAGTAGTCCCGCCAGCGCGGCTTGGTCCCTGGCGGCAGGTAGGGATCGACGGAATACATGAACCGCACGCCGCGGACGAACAACCACAGCAGCGCCGGTGTGATCAACAGCTGGGTGCGTACCTGCCGCCAGTACCCGGCGCGCAGGTGCTTCATGGTGTCGAAGGCGACCGCCTTGTGCTCGACTTCCTCGGCGCCGTGCCAGCGCAACAGGTCAAGCATCACCGGGTCGGTGCCCATGGCGTCGTGCTGCGGGGTGTCGAGAATCCATTCGCCCAGGATGGCGGTGTAGTGCTCGAGTGCGGCCACCATCGATACCCGCTCGAGCAACCAGCTTTGGCGGCGCCGCGGACTCCACCGCGGCCGGTCGCCGATGAGTTGGGTGAACAGCCAACGCATTTGGTCCGTGAACGGCGTCACGTCGATGTCTTTGACCGCGAAGTGTCCGAGCACACCCGCATGCGCCTGGGAATGCATGGCCTCCTGGCTGATGAATCCCTGCACATCGCGGCGCAGTTGATCGTCTTTGATCAGCGGCAAGGTGTCCTTGAAGGCGTCGACGATGAATTCCTCACCCGCCGGTAGCAACAGGTGCAGCACGTTGCAGAAGTGGGTGGTGAAGGGCTCGTTGGGCACGTAGTAGAACGGCAGCGTCGACCAGTCGAAGTCGACGTCGCGCGCCTGCAGGACGATCCGCTCGTGGTCGAGCGACGCGTCGTGCGGGCCGGTTGCCTTGTCATCGACGGTGAACATCGTCGCCGCCCCTTTCCGTCTTGCGGCGACCCGCTGCGCCCGGCTTCGCCGCGCTTGCGATCGCCGCCCCTTTCCGTCTTGCGGCGACCCGCTGCGCCCGGCTTCGCCGCGCTCGCGATCGCCGCCCTTTTCCGTCTTGCGGCGACCCGCTGCGCCCGGCTTCGCCGCGCTTGCGATCGCCGCGTCCGTCCCCAGATCGTAAGGCTAGGCGCTGCGCTGCGCCTCGTCCTCCACCTCAGTGATCAAACGTTCGCTGCGCAAGAACCGGACCAGATGGTCGACCGTTTCGGTCAGGGCCGGCTCGCGCAGGCGGACCTTGGTCAGCCCGCGCCGGTGGCGGTACTGCGTGTTGTCGTAGCGCTTGTCTCGCATCGCCGCGATCTTGTCCGCCGACCGGGTGAGGAAGTCGACCAGCGGGTACATCTGGTCGTTCGGTGTGCAGCGGCGGTTCAGCTGCTCGGTGAACGACGGGATGTCGTGGTAGTCAAAGCGATACCCGTACCGCTCGGACAGGATCCGGGTGACGTCGGTGAGGTTGTAGTAGTCGTCCGCGGTCATGTTGAAGACGCTGCCCGACTCGTCCGGCAGGCCCATCAGCGTGACGATGTGATCCGCGATCAAGTCCGCCGGCAGCAGGCTGATCTGGTTGAGCGCGTTGACGGCGACGCCGTGCTCGATCATGAACGCCGTCAGCCGCACCAGGATGTCGTCCTGGCTGCCGAAGCCCGCGCGGGTCGGCGAGATCAGCGAGGGCCGGTAGATGCGAACGTCTAGTCCCTTGCGCTGCGCGGCCAGTGCCAGCTGCTCGCCGACCCATTTGGTCTGCGAGTAGCCGAAGTCCAGGCCGGCCATCTTTTCGTTGGCGTCCCACTCCCCGACCACCGGCTCGGTGCTCCAGCCGTAGATGAACGTGCTGGAGACGAGGTGGAAGGCCTTGCGGTGGTTGGTCATTGCCAGCCGCAACAGCTCGCGGGTGCCCTCCACGTTGGCGGGACGCAGGGCGTCGTAGGTGCGGATGTAGTTGACCAGGGCGCCGTTGTGCACGACGGCATCGACCTCCTGCGCCAACTTCTGGAAGGCCGCCTCGCCGATGCCCAGCGCGGGCTCGGCGAGATCGCCGCAGATGATGCGGACCCGTGCGCGCACATCGGCTTCCAGCGCCGGCGTCCACACCTGGGCGCGGCGCAGTGAGGCGACGATGCGGTCCAGGCCGTGCGCGGCGTCCGTGGCGCGCACCAGTGCGTGCACCGTGTAGGAGGTGCGCGTCAGCAGGCTGCTCACCAGGAACGGCCCGAGGAATCCGGTCGCCCCGGTGAGCAGGAGGTCGGTGGGCTCACCCGGCCGCGCGGGCGCCAGTTCCGGCAGCGGCAGTGCCGCGTCGGCGCGCATCTGGGCGGCTTCGTTGGCCTCGTACTCGGCGGAGATCTGATCCAGCGCCTGGCGCAGGGCGTCGAGCGGCTGCCCGGACCCCTCGCCGAATTGGCTTATCAGCCCGAAGAATTCGGACACGGTCAGCCGCTGCAACAGGCGGGTGTTGACCTCTTCGGCCAGATCGCCAGCGCCGTTCTCTTCCAGCAGCGCCTGCAGGTCCGTGCGGAGTTCGGCCAGCGCCAGCGAGTCGATGCCGAGATCGGCGAACGAGCAGTCCTCGTCGCCGGTGAGGTCGTAGCTCTCGATGAGGTGGCGGAAGCGCTCCAGCGGACCGCCGGCCAGACCATCGTGAGTCCGGTTGGCCGACTGGTTGATCCAGCTCGAGAAGGCGGGCAGCTTTTCGTCCAGCCACAGTTGACGGGTCGATGCGCGCCGGATCTTCCCCGATGTGGTCTTGGGGATGCTTCGCGGCGGTGCGAAGACGATCGCGTGCGGGTCGATGTGGCAGTGTCGCCGGATCGCACGCGCCATCGCCTTGGCGTCCGGAAGGTTGTGCTCATCGCGCACCTCGGCGACAACGATCAGCGCTTCGGACTCGTCGTGCTCGACCGAGAAGGCGGCGACGCAGCCGCTACGCACGTGCGCGGCGGTGCGCTCGACGACGGCTTCGATGTCGGAGGGGTAGCAGTTGACGCCGCGGACGATGATCAGGTCCTTGCTGCGGCCACAGACGAACAGCTCGCCCTCGTAAAGGAAGCCCAGATCGCCGGTCCGCAGATAGGTGTGCTCGTCATCGCCTGCGACGCGGGCGCCGAACATCTCCGCGGTGAGCTCCGGACGGTTCCAATAACCGGCACCCTTGGAGGGCCCGGCCAGCCAGACCTCGCCGACCCGCCCTTCGGGCAACGCCTGCCACGATTCGGTATCGACGATGCGAACCAGGGTTCCCTCGATGGGCTTGCCGCAGCTGACCAACGGGACCTGGTTGCTGTTCTCCGGCATCGCCTTTTCGACGCGAGCGACGTTCTTCTCGAGCCCACGCTTGTTCACCGCGATGGTCTGGCGGCCGCGGATGGACACGATCAGGGTGGATTCGGCCATCCCGTAGGCGCCGGTGAGCGCCTCGGGCCGCAGGCCGCACTCGGCGAACCGCTCCCGGAAGCGGGCGAAGGTGTTGGCGCGCAGCGGCTCTGCGCCCACCACGATGCATTCGAGGCTGCTCAGGTCGACGCCGGCCAATTCGGCGGTGGGCAGCTTGTCCTCGCGCAGGCAGTATTCGAGCGCGAAGTTGGGGCCCGGTGTATGGGTGGCGCGCACGTCGCTGATGAGCCGAAGCCACGACGACGGCCGGGCAAGGAAGTCCAGGGGCGACATCGCGTGCGTCGACCCGCCCAGCAGCACGATGAACATGTAGGCCGAGATCAGCCCCATGTCGTGGTGCTGCGGCAGCCACGAGGCCAGCACCACGTCGCCGGTGAAGGCGAACCCGTTGGCGATGACGTTGGCGTGGGTGACGATCACGCCCTTGGGGTCGCTGGTGGAGCCCGACGTGTACTGCAGGAAAAGCACCTCGCCGGGAGTGTCCGCGACGGGCGCGCCGCCGAAGTCCTGCGCGCCGTCGGTCGCGTACCACGGCAGGTCCGGCAGGCCGGCGTGGGACCCGCCCGTCCAGACCTGCTCGCCGTCACGCTGGCCCAGCAGCTGGCGGAAGTCGTACTCGAACTGTTTCGTCGAGAGGACGGCCGCGGCCTGGCAGTCGCGGGCGATGAAGCTGAGCTTGGCGAGCCCGGAATCGAAGGACATCGGCAAGGGCGGGCTGACCGGAACGGCGATCACCCCGATGCGCGCGCACGCATAAAGCGCCGCGATCATCTCCAGACCGGGCGGGTAAACCAGCAGCGCACGATCGCCTGACTTGAGGCCGGCTTCCTGCGACAAGTAGGCGGCCAGCTCGCGGGTGCGTTCGGCGAAGGCCTGGTAGGTGTAGTGCTCGAGTTCGCGGCCGTCGGCGTCGACAAACCGGAAAAGGGTCTGGTCCGGCCTCTGCGCTTCCCACATCTGCAGGTAATCGATCAGCGTCTCCATCGTAGGAGTGATCCCCCTTCCAGGTCGGGATAGCCCGAGAATGACGTCCGTCGTAAATATAAATCCAATGTAGCGCCGCACACCCGCCCTGAGCAAAGCCTCGAGCGACATTAATGGCCGTCGCACACTACATTCACAGGATAAACTTAGAAGTCAAAATTAATTGCGCGGATGCTGATCTACGCGCATACGTACTTCAGTATCTCAGTGGCCGATAACCAGGCATTACGGCCGATCTTCGGCATGAAATACTGAACTACGTATCTACGAATTCACGCATTTACTATTCCCGGACAAGCGCGCGGCCGTACCCAAAACAACACCTTTATCTTCGTCACACCCATTGACGTCATCGCAAAGCGAAAAACGCCAATTTCAGACGATGTCTACGGGGCCGTCGGCGCCGATCCGCGCGCCGGCCGTAGCCGGCTACGCGGGGTGGGCGATGCGGATGCGCGGGCCCGCGCGGGCCACCAATTTCACGATGCCGAGGAAACGCTCGCCGTCGATGATGGGCGACAGCGGCTCGTCCTCGGCTTCGATGATCATCTCGTGGCCGATGACGTCGCGTAGCCCTTCGCCGCGCAGCATGCCGTTGGTCAGGGCCGTCGGGAGCTGCGCCACAATCCTGGACGGCCGCAGGTTTCCGGCCTGAAAATGCAGCGCACCGGGCTCGGAAGCCTTGGGGAACAACCGAAGTGGGCCACCGATGCGCAGGTCGATCGCGCCGGCGTGCAGCAGGCTGTGCGTGCGCGAGGGGACCTCGTCGCCGTCGATCACCACGCGCGCTCGCGTCGGAGTGAACAGGATCGAGGCGTAATTCGGCGTCTTCACGCGGCCGGGGGCGACCTTGGAGGTGATGTAGTCGCCGAAGCTGCGGCCGATCACCCGGGCGACGGCCAGCCGACCATGATCGGGTGAGTCGTAATACCGGTCGTAGAACCGGTTTCCGACGCCCCCGGCCGCCAGCCCGAAGCAGAGCCGGTGAAACGCCGCGCCGTCGGCGGTGTCACCGTCGAGCACCAACGTGTCCAGGCTCACTACGGGTGGTGGTCGGTCCGCCTCGGCGGCGGCCGTCAGCGCACGGATGATCGCTTCGGGCCGCCCGCGCACCCGGGCCTTGCGTGCCACGGCGTTGACGCTGCCGCCATTGGTTGGGACGAACGCGGGCCAGCGTTGCGGATCGCCGATGCAGCGCTCGATCTCGTTGATCAACCAGTGCAGTGCGCCGTCGCCGCCGTCGCCCACCAGATGGGTGACCCGTGGCGCGAGCTGCCGGATGGCGTCGCGAAGCTCCTCGATCGAGTTGGTCTCGTGCACCTCGCCGCGGGAGCCGACGATGCGACGCAGTTCGGCGATGCGGTCGGCGGAAGCGGCGCGATTCTTCCGCGCTTTCGGATTGACGATGACGCCTAGATACATCCGGCGATCCCCGATGCGTACCCGACAAAAATCCGCCCGCCGGGCAACCGTTCGGGTGGGATTTCGCTGGTCATCCCAGGCACGATACCCGGGCGTACCAGTGCACCAGTAATGCTCCCGCACACAGCCGCACGGCGCCGCGGCCCGAGGACCCCCGTCGTAATTGCGAAGTTAGGGTGTTTGCCATGCCCGATTGGACCGCAGCGAAGCTGCCCTCGTTCGCCGGACGAACCGTCATCATCACCGGGGCCAACGCCGGGCTGGGCGAGGTCACCGCCCGCGAGTTGGTTCGGGTCGGCGGCCACGTCATCCTGGCCGTCCGCAACACCGACAAGGGCCGGGCCGCCGCCGCGCGCATGACCGGGTCGGCAACCGGAAAGACGGCCGGGACAGCCGAGGTGCGCCGGCTCGACCTGCAGGACCTGTCCTCGGTGCGGCGCTTTGCCGAGGACATCGAATCCGTCGACGTCTTGATCAACAACGCCGGCATCATGGCCACCAAGCACGCGGTCACCGTCGACGGCTTCGAGGGCCAGATCGGCACCAACCACCTCGGCCACTTCGCGTTGACCAACCTGCTGCTGCCCAAGCTGACCGACCGCGTGGTGACGGTGTCCTCGCTGATGCACCACTTCGGCTACGTCAGCCTCAAAGATCTCAACTTTCAGTCCCGACCGTATTCGGCCTGGTTGGCCTACAGCCAGTCGAAGCTGGCCAACCTGCTGTTCACCAAGGAGCTGCAGCGGCGCTTGGACGGCGTCCCCACATCGCTGCGCGCGCTGGCCGCGCACCCCGGCTGGTCGCACACCAACCTGCAGGGAAATTCCGGCCGCAAGCTGGGCGACGCGGCGGTCCTGGCGGTCGACCGGATCGTGTCCACCGACGCCGACTTCGGCGCCCGTCAGACGTTGTACGCGGTGTCGCAGGATTTGCCGGGCGACACCTTCGTCGGCCCGCGATTCGGACTGTACGGCCGCACCCAGCCGACGTGGCGCAACTGGCCGGCAAAGCGCGCCGGCACCGCCACCGCCCTCTGGGAGCTGTCCGAGCGGCTCACCGGGACGAAATTTCCGCTCTGAGGCGTCCCGGCAGCCTCGCCCCTGGCCCCGGCAACCCTGTGGCGCGCCCACCGCGCGGGGCGCGGCTAGATTGGATGGGTAGCGCAACCGCACCCAGCGAGGAGGTAATGGCATGTCGGACGTGCATCTGGCGGCCATTCTCGCCCTGTGCGCTGCGCTGGCGTCCGCGATCGGCAACGTGGTGCGGCAACGTTCCGCGCAGGAGGTCACCGACAAACGGGTGGGCCACCTGACGTTGTTCGGCATGCTGCTGCGCGACAAGCGTTGGTGGCTGGGCGGTTTGGGCGATATCGGCAGCTACGTGCTGCTGGCCGCCGCTCTGGACAAGGGCTCGGTTCTGCTGGTGATGTCGTTGCAGGTGACGGCGCTCCTGTTCGCCCTGCCGATCTACACGCGGATGACCGGTAACCCCATCACCCGGCGGGAGTGGAGCTGGGCGCTGGTGCTGGCGGTGGCGCTGGCCGTGCTCATCGCGGTCGGCGACCCGACCGGCGGCCAGCAGCGGGCGCCGCTGCACACGTGGATCGTGGTGGCCGTGGTGATCGGCCCCCTGCTGCTGCTGGGTTTGCTGGGCGCGCGTATCTGGGCGGATCGCCCGGTCGCGGCGCTGCTGCTGGCGGCGGTGGCGGGCACCTTTTTGGCAGTGTTCGCGGTCCTGATGAAGGGCGTCGTCGACATCCTGGAGCACCAGCCCGGCCACGTGTGGCAAACCTTCGAGCTGTACGCGCTGGTGTTCTGCGGGGGCGCCGGAATGATCTATCACCAATCGGCTTATCGAGCCGGCGCGCTCACCGCCTCGCTGCCGACGATCATCGTGGCGAAGCCCGTGGTGGGTGGAATCCTCGGCATCGTCGTGCTCGCTGAGACGTTGGAAGCCGGCGGCTGGGAGTGGTTCGTCCTCGCGGTGACGCTCGTCGTGGTGATCGTTGCGACGGTCGGCTTGGCTCGCGGCGAGGCCGCCTCCATGTCGGCCGGGGCGGGGCGTGACGTGAAGGCCAGCGCGAGGCCGAAGGCCCCCTCCCAAGCCTGAGCGGCCGGCGCCTACAGCAGACCGAGTAGCTCCAAGCCGGTGGCGTATTGGACGATGACGGTCGGCGAGACGCGCGGAATGTCGTTATCGGGACCCACTTTCGCGTCTTGCACCGCGGCACGGAACCGATCGGTCGACACGACGCAAGCCGAGATCGGCTCCGCCGGCTGCAATTGCAGCGAATTCGTCGACAGCAACACCCCCAGAATCGAATGCTCGCGCGCTCGATCCGGCAGGGCACGCAGCCCGGCCTCAAACCGGCGCAGCCACTCGCCGAAGTCATCGATGCGCTCGATGGGATAGCCGGCCTCGATCAGCCAGTCGACGTACTCGTCGAGCCCGATACCGTCGTCGTGCTGATTCATCACGTGATAGGTCTCAAACCCCTCGACAACTTGAGCGCCCAACGTGGCGATCGCCTCGGCGACGAATTCCACGGGCAGGCCGTCGTAATGCGCGCGCTGCCGATCACCTTGGGCGTCAAGCCGATAGAACGAGCGCGGCGCGACACCGGTGGCCACCACACTGAGCACCATCCGGGTGACCATGTCTGACAGATTGAGCTGGCCCGCATAAGTGGTGCCCGCCAAGATCATTCCGCTGCGGAACACCGCGACCGGCAGCCCGCACAAATCGTTGGCCTCTCGGAGCAACACCTCACCGGCCCACTTGCTGTTGCCATAGCCGTTGACGCGGCTGCCGTCGTTCTTGCGGCTGGGGCTGATGACTCGGATGTCGGCGTCCTCGGTGAACGCCGTAGGCGCGATCTGATCGCCCACGTTTACTGTCGACACATAGGTGAAGAGCTTGAGTTTGGTGGTGAGAGCCAGCCGGATCAGCTCGGCGGTGCCCACCACGTTGGGCCCGAACAACTCGCTGTAGGGCAGCGCGCCGTTGACCACGGCAGCGGGATCCACGATCAGATCGACGGACTCGGCCAGCCGCTGCCAGGTTTGTTCGTCGAGGCCCAGGTTCGGCTCGGCCTTGTCGCCGGCGATGACCTCGAGATGATCGGCGGCCAGCTCCTGGAAGTATCGCAGCAGCTGCGGGTCGCCGCTGTCGAAGGTCTTCTCCAGGCGTGCGCGGGCCTGGTCGTCGGAGGCCGCCCGCACCAGGCAGACCAGCATCCCGTCGGCCAGTTCCAGCCGCTCGAGCCACTGCAGCACCAGATACCGCCCGAGGAAGCCGGTTGCGCCGGTCAACAAGACCGTGCGCACCGCGGCGCCGGGCCCCGGCAACGACGACGCACCGGCCAGCGTCGCGGCATCGATGAACTTGTCCAGCTTCAAATCACCGGCATGCACCTCGGTGGCCTCGGGGCCGTGCACGGACACGAAGCGCGGATCGTCGGCGTGCTCGCCCAGGTGCCGGCTCAGGCCGGCGACTGTCGGGGCGTTGAAGAGGGTGCGCACGGTCAGGTGGGTGTGCAGGGTTTTGTTGAGGGTGGCGATCAGGCGCATTGCGGACAGGGAGTCGCCGCCGAGGTCGAAGAAGGAGTCATCGATCCCGACAAGGTCCAGGCCCAGAACTTCCGCGTAGGTGTCGGCGAGCAGGTTTTCGATGTCGTTGCCCGGGGCGCGGTAGTCGACGTCACGGTAGGTCGGTGCCGGCAGGGCGCGGGTGTCCAGCTTGCCGTTGACCGTCAGCGGCAACGCATCTATCACCACCAGGGCGGCCGGAACCATGTAGGGCGGCAACCCTTCTCGCAGCTGGGCCCGCGCGGTGACCACATCGAGCGCCCCCGGGGTCGACTCGGTGACATAACCCACCAGGCGCTTGTCACCGGGACGATCCTCACGCACGATCACCACGGCCCGATCCACCGCATCCAAACCGCTTAACGCCGCCTGGATTTCGCCGAGCTCGATGCGGTACCCGCGGATCTTGACCTGCTCGTCGATGCGGCCGAGGTACTGCAACTGTCCATCGGGGCCCCAGCGCACCACATCACCGGTGCGATACATCCGCTGTCCGGTTGCGCCGAACGGGCAGGCGACAAACCGCGATGCGGTCAACCCGGCCCGGCGCAGGTAACCGGCACCGAGCCCGCGCCCGGCGACGTACAGCTCGCCGACGGTGCCCACCGGCACCGGCCGCAACCACGGATCGAGGACGAAGAACGCCGCCCCGGGCACCGGCGCACCGATCGGCGGTGTGCCCGCCCCAAGGCTCAGGGGTCGACTGACCGCCACACACATCGTGGTCTCGGTCGGCCCATAGGCATTGGTCATCACCCGACCCGGCGCCCAACGATCCACCAGTTCGGCCGAACACGCCTCGGCGGCAACCACCAACGCCGACGACGCCAGCACCTGCGGCGACAGCGCCGAGACCGCCGAGGGGGTCTGATGCAAGACGGTGACCTGCTCGTCAATCAACAAGGCCTGCAAGTCTTCTGGTAGCGCGGCTACCGACTCAGGCACGATCACCAACCGCGACCCGTGCAAAAGCGCGCCCCAGATCTCCTCCACGGAGGCATCGAAGGCATACGAATACCACTGCGACCAAACCTGGCCCGGGCCCGACGGCAGCCCCACGTGCAACGACCCCAACCACTGCGTCACGTTCTGATGCGTGGTCACCACCCCCTTGGGCACCCCCGTGGTGCCCGAGGTGTAAATGACGTGAGCGATGTCCTCGGCCTCCGGCATCGGCAACCCGGAGTACGGCTGGGCTTGTACCGTAGGGTCATTCACATCAATGACTCGCGCTCCGGACCCGGCGAACCGATCGGCCAACCCCGCCGTGGTCACCGCCGCCACCGGCCTGGCATCACCGATCATGAATTCGATGCGGGCGTCGGGGACCGCCGGGTCCATCGGCAAATACGACGCGCCCGACTTGAGCACCCCTAAAATCCCCACGATCGCCTGCGCGGAGCGCTCGAACAACACCGCCACGCACTCACCACGACGGGCGCCGTGACTGATCAGCAAGTGCGCCAATCGGTGAGAAGCCTCGTCCAACTCCCGATACGTCATCGAAGTACCGGCGCAACTGACCGCCACCGCCTCCGGGGTACGAGCCACCTGCGCGGCGAACAGCTCCGGAATCGACGCCCCCTCCACGGGCGCGCTCAACACCGCCCGATTCCCCAACACGTCCAGCCGCGCTCGCTCGGCGGAATCGAGCACGTCCACCGAGGACAGCCGCCCCGACGGATCGGCCGTCATCGCCACCAACACCCGCTCCAACCGGCCTACCAGCGCCTCAACACTTTTCGCGTCGAACAGATCGGTTCGGAATTCCACCGCGCCGCCGATGCCGTCGGGTTCGCCGTCCTCGGTGAAGCGTTCGCCGAGCGACAATGTCAGATCCATGCGGGCGGTGCGGGTCTCAAGGGGCAGCTGGGTGACCCGCAGGTCGCCCAGGTCCAGGTCCGCGGTCGGGTCGTTGCCGTGCTCACGCAGGTTCTGCCAGGTCATCGACACCTGGACCAGCGGGTGATGGCTGAGCGACCGGATCGGGTTGAGCCGCTCCACCAGTAGCTCGAAGGGCACATCCTGGTGTTCGAGAGCCTCCAGGCTGCGGGTGCGAACCTGGGTCAACAGCTCGGCGACGGTGGCGTCTCCGTCCACGTCAACACGCAGGATCAAAGTGTTGACGAAAAAGCCCACCAGCTGGTCGAGGGCGGCATCACTACGGCCCGCGACGGCAAATCCCACCGAAATATCATTGGTCGCAGTGATTTTGGAGAGCAGTACGGCAAGGGCCGCCTGGATGACCATGAAGCTGGTGGCGCTGTGCTGACGAGCAACCGCGCGGACCCGCTGTTGCAATTCCGCCGACCATTCCACGGCCACACTCGCCCCGCGGTAGTCGGCAACCGAGGAGTAGGGCCGGTCGGCGGGCAGCTGCAACCGCTCGGGCATCCCCGCCAGCGTCTCCTGCCAATATGCCAGCTCGACTCCGATGGGACTGCCGCTGTCCTCGAGATCGCCGAACTGGTCGCGCTGCCACAGTGTGTAATCGGCGTATTGCACGGGCAATGCGGCCCACCCGGGGGCCCGGCCCGCGCACCGGCCGGCATAAGCGGCCCCCAAATCACTCACCAGCGGGGCCACCGACCAGCCGTCGGCCGCGATGTGGTGCACGGTCGCGACCAGGACGTGCTCGTCCGCGGCGACGCGGAAAAGCTTTGCGAACAACGGAATGTGGGTTCCCAGCTCGAACGTGTGACGCGCCGCGGCGCCGACGGCCTCGTCCAGTCGGGCGCGCGACCACGCGGCGGCATCGACCACCTCCCAGCCGAAGTCGGCACGCTCGGCCGCCACCACCTCCTGGTATGGCACGCCGTCACTATGCGGAAAAACGGTGCGCAGCGATTCATGGCGGGCCACCACGTCCGCCAGCGCCGCGCTCAGGGCGTCGACATCGAGTCGCCCAGTCAGCTGCAACGCCACTGCCATGTTGTAAACCGGTGAAGGGCCATGGAATTGGTCGAGGAACCACAGCCGGCTCTGGCCGAATGACAACGGGATGACGGCGGGCCGCTCGGCGGCCACCAACGGCTCCAGTCCGCCGCCGTCCGTCCGGACCCGCGGAGCCAACTGGGCGACGGAGGGTGCGTCGAAGAGGGTGCGCACGCCCAGGCGGGTGTTCAGGACTTTGTTGACGACGCCGATCAGGCGCATCGCGGTCAGCGAATCCCCGCCCAGGTCGAAGAAGGAGTCATCGACGCCGACGCGGTCCAGTCCCAGGACGTCGGCGTAGACGTCGGCCAGGACTTCCTCGATGGCGTTGCCCGGCGCGCGGTACCTGGAGTCGCGATATTCCGGCGCCGGCAAGGCGCGGCTGTCCAGCTTGCCGTTGACCGTCAACGGCAACGCATCGATCGCCACGACCGCGGCCGGAACGAGGTAGGCCGGCAGCTGCTTGGCAAGTTCGGCGCGTGCGACGGCCGGGTCCGCGGTGCCGGTGACATACCCCACGAGACGTTTGTCGCCGGGACTGTCCTCACGGACGACGACGGCTGCACTGTCCACGCCGGCCAAACCGGCCAGCGCAGTGCGGATTTCGCCCAGCTCGATGCGATAGCCGCGGATCTTGACCTGCTCATCGGCACGCCCCACATAGTGCAGCTGCCCATCTGCGCGCCACCGCACCAGATCACCGGTGCGATACATGCGGACGCCGGGCGTTCCCGGCCCCGCGAACGGGCACGCCACGAATCGCGACGCGGTCAACGATGCCCGGCGGGCATACCCGGTGGCGACGCCACGGCCGGCCACATACAACTCGCCGACCACGCCTTCCGGCGCGGGCCG
>NZ_NCXM01000020.1 GCF_002104765.1 Mycolicibacterium vulneris | reverse complement strand
CCACACCTGGACCGAGGCCAACCGCGAATCAACACCTTCCATCACCCCGAGAAACTGCTCCGCGATGGAGACGACGACGACCCCAGCCCGAAGGCGGCGGACACGTCGTAGATCGCCTAGTGCTGATGCGGGCGATCCGCTTAGTCCGGCTGCGCCGCGCTCGTGCCCGCCGCCTCCCGCGCCGCGATGTAGCCGTACACCAACCCCTGCGCGATCGTCGCCCCCGCGCCCGGATACGTCGTGCCGAACGCGTTGGCAGCGGTATTGCCGATCGCGTACAGCCCGGCGATCGCGCCGCCGTCCTCGCGCAGCACCCGCGCCCGATCGTCGGTCTTGAGCCCACCGCAGGTGCCCAGGTCGGACAGCACCATCTTCACCGCGTAAAACGGGCCGTTGACCAAGGGGCGAAGGTTCGGGTTAGGCTTGATGGTCGGATCCCCGTAGTAGCGATCGTAGGCGCTGCTACCGCGGCCGAAGTCGGGATCCTCACCGGCGGCGGCGTTTTGGTTGAAGCGGGTCATCGTCGCAAAGAACTCCGATACACCAACGCCGATTCCGGCGCCCAGATCGGTGAGGTTGTCGGCCCGCACGGCGATACCGCCGTCATACCATGCCTGTGGGATGCGCATCCGCGGAAAGAGTTCGGCGCCAAAGACATAGCTGTTGCGGTACTGCTGATCGAAGATGATCCACATCGCCTCGACCGGGCTGCCGGAGCGTTCCAGCTCGAGCACCCGCTGCCCGAACGACATGTAATCCGCGGCTTCGTTGGCGAACCGGCGGCCGTGCTGGTCCACGATCAGGCAGCCCGGCAGCGAGCGCTCAGCCAGCATCACAGCGGGCGCCTTGCCGGGCAGCGGCGCGACGGCGGGGAACCACCACGCCTGATCCATCAGATCGGTGTCGGCGCCGATATCCTGGCCCGCGCGGATTCCGTCGCCGGTGTTGGCGGCGGCGCCCAGACTCAGGTTGGCGCCCAACGATTCCGACTGGAATTTCCTCCGCATGTCCATGCGGTGGTCGAAGCCACCGGTGGCCAGGACCACGCCGCGCCGCGCGCTGATCGTCACCTCCTCCCCGCCGTGCTCGACGACCGCGCCGGTCACGCGGTCGCCGTCGCCGGCGAGGCGCGCCAGCGTGGTGCCGGTCCACACCGGGATACCGGCGCGTAGCACCCCGGTGAACAGCCCGGCCATCAGGCCCTGCCCGCCCGCGGCGTAGCGCCGGCCCACCATGCGGCCGCCCACGCCCTGTGCCAGGCGCTTGCCGTAGACGGGAATTCCCTTGCGCGGCATCCGGGCCACCAGGTTCATCCACCGGTAGTCGGCGCCCGTCGTCGGCATCGGGACCGTCACCTCCATCAGGCCGGGCTCCAACCGGGTGCGGTACTCGCCGAGCAGCGACGTGTCGAAGGGATGGCACTCACAGGTGCGCCCCGCCGCGCTGCCGCCCGGCTCCTCCGGGTGGTAGTCGGAATAATCGCGGGCCCAGAACAGCCGCAGCGGCGTCGTCCGGCGCAGCATGTCCACCGTCGCGGACACGTGTGCCACGAACGCCGCCGACCGCTGCGCGGGCGCCGACCCCGCGACCACCGAATCCAGGTACGTCCTGGCGCGCTGCACGGTGTCACCGGCATTCGCCTCGGTCAGCACCGGGCTGGCCGGCAGCCACAGCGCGCCACCGGACCGGGCGGTCGAGCCGCCCACGTACGACGATTTCTCCACGATCAGCACCGACAGCCCCAATTCGTGGGCGGCGAGCGCCGCGGCCATGCCGGTACCGGACCCGACGACGAGCAGGTCGACGGCGGTGTCGGCCACGGGAAGTCCGGCAGGAATCGTCGCGCTGTGCGTCGTCACGTTCAAAACGGTAGGCCGCGGCACCGCGACACAGGAAGAGCCGTCCTGATGAGCGGAACAACTGGCCCCGCGGACGGGCCCGGGGGAGTTGAATCAAGCCCATGACGTCGCACACCGAGGCCGACCAGATTCGGTTCATTGAAGCTCAGGCCGCGCCGACGCGGTTCGCCCGCGGCTGGCACTGCCTGGGGCTGACCAGGGATTTCGGGGACGGCAAACCCCACGCGATCAACGCCTTCGGGCAGAAGCTCGTCGTCTTCCGCAGCGGCGACGGGAACATCAACGTGCTCGACGGCTACTGCCGGCATATGGGCGGCGACCTGTCCCAGGGTGAGGTCAAGGGCAACGAGATCGCCTGTCCGTTCCACGACTGGCGCTGGGGCGGCGACGGTCGCTGCAAGCAGGTGCCCTACAGCCGGCGCGCACCCAAACTGGCCCGCACGCAAGCGTGGACGACGCTGGAGCAGGACGGCATGTTGTTCGTGTGGAACGACCCGGAGCGCAAGCCGCCGCCACCGGAGGTGACGATCCCGCGCATCGAGGGTGCCACCAGCGACCAGTGGACCGACTGGCATTGGTACACCACCGTTGTGCAGAGCAACTGCCGCGAAATCATCGACAACGTGGTGGATATGGCGCACTTCTACTACATCCACGGCGCGTTGCCCACCTACTTCAAGAACATCTTCGAGGGGCACGTCGCGACGCAGTACATGAACGGCGAGGGCCGCCCCGACATGGGCGGCACCGAAGGCGCTCAGATGCTGGGCAACACCTCGGTGGCGTCCTACTACGGCCCGTCCTTCATGATCGACGACCTGACGTATCACTACGAGTACGGCGACGCCAAGACCATCCTCATCAACTGCCACTATCCGATCGATGCGAATTCCTTTGTGCTGCAATACGGCATCATCGTGAAGAAGTCGGAGGCGATGCCCGGCGAAGAGGCGATGCGAACCGCGATCAAACTGGGCGACTACGTCAAGCTCGGTTTCGAGCAGGACGTCGAGATCTGGCGGCACAAGGCGCGCATCGACAACCCGTTGTTGGTCGAAGAGGACGGACCGGTCTACCAGTTGCGGCGCTGGTATCAGCAGTTCTACGTCGACGCCGCCGACGTGCAACCGGACATGGTGGACCGCTTCGAATTCGAGCTCGACACCACCCGGCCCTATGAGGCGTGGATGAAAGAGGTCCAGGCCAACATGGCGGCCCGGGCCTGATGACGCTGGAATCGTCGGTGCGCGAGGACAATCGGCTCGACGAGATGCCTATGGTGCCGGTCGCGTGCCGGGACTGTGAGGCGCGGGTGCTGGCCCGCAAGAGCAGCTGGAATCAGACCAGTGTGCAGTGGAACGCCGAGGCGACGGCGCGGTGCGCCGAGCGCGCCGACGCGCAGAAGATCGTCGCACCGGGGAGCCGGGGTGTATTCTTGGTGTGCTCAGCGCTGAGCGCGTCGATTCTGGACGCCGTACGCCATGGAGATTTGTCCGTCGTCGACGAGAAAGATGGTGCACCAAAGTAATTCGGGGGCATGGGGTTCGCCTATCCCCGAGGGATCTCATCCTTGTGCCGCGGGCAGTAGGAGTAGATGCTTTGGGCGACGAAGAAACCGGTGTGAAACTCGGGTAAACCGCTGCTGGCCAGCACGTCCTGCATCACCTCCATGGGCGTTTCGCCGGTGTCGAGTCGCGCGCAGACGTAATGGGCGGCTTCGATCGCGTGTCCGGCCGAGGCTTGGTCGATGATGCCCTGCGCCTCCAGCGCCGCCAGGAATTTCTGGTCGGTCGTGTCGGCATGGCTCAGCGGCGCCGCTGCCAGCAGGGCGACCGATACCGCCGCCACAGCGAATAGCAGACGGTTGACCATGTCGCGCTTCCTGAAGTAGATGGAACCGAATCCGATGGCTGAACCGGCGCTTCGGCTGTTTCGCCTCGATTTTGCCGCATTGCATGACTGCGTTGTGCGATCATCGGCAGTTGCACCCGGTGTGTTGACCCGCCGGCAACCCGCGCCGGCTGGTCTCGTCAGCGGGTGGTGTCACTCAGAGGTTCTGGCTCGCCCAGCCCGAGGTGTTCGCGCGGCGTGATGAATACGCCCTCGGCCTCCACCGTGACACCGTCGACGTTGCTGAGATGGCCGGTCGCATACGTCTTGCTGCCGTCGATCCGCTCCACCCGGGCCTCGGCACGCAGTGCGCCCAAGCGCGTGGGGCGCAGATAGCGCACGGTGATGGTGCCGGTGTAAGCCGGTTTATTCGGCTGGTGTGCCGTCGCGCCCAGGACATGGTCCAGGATTAGAGCGCACATGCCACCGTGTACATGGCCGGGCGGCCCCTCGTAGCCCGCGCCGAGGTGCACGTCGGCATGAACGCCGCCCTCCGTGTCTTGCTGGACGACTAGTGGCGGAGCGATCGGGTTGTGCAGTCCGATGGCCACATTGCCCGCGACGACGGTTCTGCCGTCTGAGTCGGTGCGCACACCGAACGACCCAGGCATGAGTCGCGTGCTCAACAGGTTGACGGTTTGGTCGACCAGAGCCAAGGCGTGCGCCACCGCGGCTTCGTCGGCCTCGCTGCGAATGGTGACGTCGATTAGTCGTCGCACCGACTGCGCGAGCCGCTCGCGGAGCGTGTCAGTCATTCGCGCCACCGCTCTCCGGGCATGTCGCATAGCAGCGTCTCAGTGAGTTCGACTGAGTCACACAGATTTCCGGCCGCTGCAAGTGCATAGCACTTGAACGCTCGCGCCGCTGGACTTAGCATTGCTGCACCCTGGCTACCGCGCGACGGCGGTGGCGGCAATGACATCAAGTCGATATCGCAAATACTCGTCACCCGGCGTTCTTGCTCGGTCAGTCGCGATCTCATTGCGTACTTTCACAGTGACAGCCGTCCTCAGGCGTGCGCGCCGCCATCGATGCGGATTTCAGTGCCCGTGATGAAGGCGCCGTCGTCGGAAGCCACCATGGCGATCACTGATGCCACCGCGCTGGGATCCCCGACCAGTACCTCGAGGCCGCCGAGCTCGGCCAAGGCCGCGCTGACCGCTGCCGCGACGGCATCCTCCGACGAGACATCGAGTACGGCGGTAGTCAGTCGTGCGCCCGTGCCGGCTTCTTCGGCAACTGTTGCGGTGTGCGCCAGCCCCTCAGAGGACGCGTCGTACGCGACGACTGTGGCACCCTCGTCGAGGATCCGCGCCACGGTGGCCTGTCCGATCCCGGAACCGGCACCGGTGACGATGACACGACGGTCCGCGAAACGCTGTAGTGGGCATGCCTTAATCATGCGAGCTCGAAAGCGCTGATCGGCGCCTCTTCGGGATAGACGGCGGGTCCGCCCAGATCGTAAGCGGCGTTGAGCGCGCCGATGAAAGCCGCGTCGTGCAGCGGTTCACCGGGAATGTCGATCCTGATCCCTCTGGTGTTGAGGTCGTCGACCATCATGTCGATGGCCCGCTCGGCGGTCAGGTCGTCCGAGCCCTCCATGTTCTTCTCCAGCTCGTCGAAATCGGAGAACACCTCGGCCGACCAGTGCACCAGGAACCGCAGCTCGTCCGTGCGGTGGCGCGCGATCACGTCTTCACCGTTCTTCAGCAGCCAGTGGTCGCGGTCGTCAGGATCGCCGGTGAACACCGTGTCGAACGCCAAGCCGGCCGGAATCTGTTGGTCTAGTGGGCCATTCGCCTCGCCGCGGTGCACCATCATTTCGTTCTGCACCACGACGCCGCGGTTGTTGATCGGCGGCAGGACTCGCTTGGGCGCCTTGAGTGGCCCGTTCGGCCAGTAGGTGAATCCACTACCGCCATCCAGCGAAAACCAGGTGATTACCTGCGCCATTTTGATCAGGTAATCCCTGAAAAGCCCCGACTTGCCCATGACACTGGTGAGCCAGGTCGGCGCGTTTTCGTGCCGCACGCCGCGGAAGCTTGGCGAATCCAGGTGCCCCGGATCGCGATTGGCGCACGGCCCGTTGATGTTGAACAGCATCAGCTGTGGTTTGGCGTACTCGGCGTTCCAGTAGCTCTTGGCCATCTTCAGGAATCGCGCGTTATAGAAGCAATCATGTAGTTGCGGATACAGCGCCGCGCCGTAGTTGGCCAAATAACCGCGGAACGTCGGGGTGAGGAAGAGGTCCAGCGACGGCGTGAACCCCCCGGGGA
Organism: Mycolicibacterium vulneris; assembly: GCF_002104765.1. Lineage (GTDB taxonomy): Bacteria > Actinomycetota > Actinomycetes > Mycobacteriales > Mycobacteriaceae > Mycobacterium > Mycobacterium vulneris. Next base: position 117,098 of record NZ_NCXM01000020.1, on the reverse strand, counting down.
AGGCGCCACTCATGGTGGCGATCAGTTCGTCGGCGGATGCGAAGTGTTGCGCGATGATCAGCTTCCACGGGCCTTCGGCGCGTACGACGTCGAGGAGCCGGTTCCGCTGATCGTCGGTGTAGACATCGCTGATTTCCCGGGGCGGTGCGGCGGGGCGCAGGATGTCGGACAACTCCATCCGCCGCTCGTCAGTCAGCATCGAGATCTCCTTCTGAGTGACACTCGGTCATGTCGCTGCGATCGATCCTGGCCGTGTTAGGACGGCAACGAGCAACTGATGTCCGGTGATTGGGAGGAAAATTCCACTCGACGGGCCTCGTCGCGACTCGGGCACGCCCGCGCGATGTTCCGGTGCCGGTCGTCAAAACGGGAGTGGATTCGCGAATTTCGCCCTGAGCAGCGCGCCGATCTCGGCCAGCGCGAGGCCGGCACGCGCCACCGATTCTGAACGCATCAAAAAACCGTGGTACACACCGGGATAACGAGTGACGGTCGTCTGCACCCCGGCATCCCGCAACCGCTCCGCGTACCGTTCTCCCCAGTCGCGGATCGGATCGACCGCGGCGGTCGCCACGATGGCCGGCGGGAGGTGAGACAGATTGGCGGCGTACGCCGGCACGAGATACGGATGATCGGGCGGCCCGGTTCCCGCATCGGCCAGCCCGTGCATGTAATGGATGTCGTCGAGGCTCAACATGGGCGCCGATTCCAGAGTCGCGAGCGATGGCACCGTCATATCTCTATCCACAGCCGGGTACAACAACACCTGGCAGAACAACGGCGGGCCGCCTCGGTCACGGGCAGCTAGGGCGACTGCCGCGGCCAGCGTGCCACCCGCGCTGTCGCCGATTACCCCGATTCGCGTTGGATCCAGCCGCAATTCGGTTGCGTTCGCGGCGACCCATGCGGTCGCGCTGAACGCGTCGTCGAACTGTGCTGGCGGTGGGGCTTCTGGTGCCAGGCGGTATTCGACGGCGACGATGGTAGCACCAGACGACTGTGCGAGGTTGCGGGCCAGCGGCTCGAAGGAATGGTTGGACCCCAGCACCATGCCACCACCGTGGAAATAGACCAATCCCGGCGTATCGACGTCTCGGGTCGGCCGGTAGATGCGCAGTGGAAGCTCGCCATCAGGGCCGGTGATGCAGTGATCGGTCACTTCGGCCAAGTCCGGCATCGGCGGCAGTGGCGTTGATTCAAGCGAATCGCGCACCGCCGCAAGACCTCGTTGCCGCATCGGCGCGACGGGGCCTAGGGACGCCACCCTGGCAGCGGCATCGGGGTCAAGGGGCGGCACGCTCATTGTAGTGGGGGATCGAAGTAGTGGGGGATCGAAGCGGCGTCTGGTGCGCAGCGTTGGTGGCCGCTGTGCCGCAAGCACGTTGGCTCGCTCGAGCATCGCATTTCCCACGAATTCGGGTTGTGTGAGGAGATAGAACCGCCCTTCGGCGGCCTGCTCGAACACCACTTCGGCGGCGGTGAGCGGATCCATGGCATCGGCCTTGATGTCGAGCATCGCCGACCGCTGAGACTCTGCCGCAGCACGGTCGCTCGCGTCGTCGGCGTCGACACCGCCGGCCGACTCGAAAATGTTGGACACCACCGCACCAGGCAGCACGGCCTGGACGTGAATGTGATGGCCGTGTCCGGCTGTTTGAACGTCAAGATGTAGACATTCGGTCAACGCCAATACCGCGTGCTTACTCACGATGTAGGGCGCCTGCAACGGAATTGACACCACCCCGCCGACCGACGACAAATTCCACACCCACGCCTGCTCGTCGGTGGACATCATTCTGGGGAGAAAGGCCCGCACACCGTGGAAGACACCGCTGATGTTTATGTCGATGACGCGCTTCCAGTTGGGAACGGGTGTGTCCCACAGGTAGCCGAACTGTTCGACTCCCGCGTTGTTCACCAGTAGTCGTACCGCACCGACATCGCGGTAGGTCTTCTCGGCGAGCGCCTGCACGGCGTCGGGTTCGCGAACGTCGCACATAACGTCTAGCGCTGCCCCTCCCGCCACGCAGATCTCGTCGCGCAGCGCGGCGACGGCGTCGGCGTCGATGTCGGCCAGCACCACCGTCATCCCCAACCGGCTGGCGTGTCGAGCCAGTCCGGCACCGATGCCCGCGCCGGCGCCGGTAATGACGGCGACGCCGCCAGAGAATGTTTCGCGAGCGCTCACGAACCAGCGGCGCTGTCGGCGGTGAGCTCGGACAGCAAGACCGAGTTGGTGGTGTCGAGAACAATGTCCATTTCGGTGAACTCCAGCCCGTCGGCGCCGCGGCGCACGCCGACATTCGCTACGCCGCTGGAAACCGCGAACGGTAAGAAGTTTGCGGTCTGATTGACGAAGATATAGAACCGCGCGTGCGTGATGTCACCATCGGTACCCGTGCGGTGCACGTTGGTGGCGTGGTGGCGCAGCGGGTACGGACTTTGTTTGCGGTGTTCCGACATCCATTCCATCACGGCAGCGCGACCATGCAATTCGGGCGACATCAGTTCCTCGAATGGGCTTGTGCCCGAATCGCTTCGCGTCACGTAGCGCACGTCCTCGGCGTAGCGTGCTGCAAGCTCGTCGTAGTGCGCCTCGTCGTAGTGGTACCAAAACCCGGCGATAAAATCCTGCAGGTCGGACAGCGTGAGGTGGTTGCTCATGGCGTCAGTCAACTCCCAGTGTGGTCATGCAACCACCGGGATGCCCGGTCAGTGGAACACGGCCCGCGAGCGGTGCGCCCTCGACGACGAATCCACTGACTCGGCTGTGACCGAGGATGTACGAGATCTCCTCAGCGGTGAACATCAAAACCACACCGGCGCGCGCCGTGGCGAACACCAGGACCGCATACTGCCAACAGTTGTGTGCCAGCAGGGCGATGCGGTCGCCGGGCGCAAAGCCATTGTCGTGCAGGGCGGCTGCGGTCCTGTCCACCAAAGCGTCGAACTCAGCGAACGTGAGAAGGACATGCGATCACAGCATCGAGTTCAGAGGGGTGCACGCGTTGCATACGTCGGAGGGTAGGCCGCGATAGTCGAGACGGAGCTTCTCATCTCCCGCTGAGTAGACAGAGCAGTGCCCAAGCCGCTTACCCGCTCCGATACTGAGTGCCATGACCTCCGCCACCGAATCGACGTCGCCTCCCGGCTCGGCCGCGCTCGATGTCGAGGAACTGCGGGCGCACCTTCGCCAGGCCGACCCCGGCGTGCTGGTCGCGGTCCTGGCTCAGCTGACCGGCGACTCGTCTGTGATCGAGAAGTTCGGGCCTAAGATTTCCCACGTCCCCGATCCCCCCGAGCGGGCCGGCGTCACCGATGACGATACCGCGGAGGAATTGGTGGGCGCCCTGGTTGCCGCTCTGGTCGAGAGCCGGCAAGCGAGTGCTCCGCCCATCGATGACCCCGAGCTGTTCAGGCGCTTGCTTCCGCTGGCTCTGGGATCGGAAGTGGACGACGAGTTCGTTCCGCTGCTGCTCGAGCAGGGCGGCTTTCAACTCTCAAGGCCGACGCTGCCGCGAACGGTGCCGATCCCCGAAACGACGAATGTGGTGATCATCGGTGCGGGCATCGCCGGCATCGTCGCCGCGCTCGCGGCCGCCGAAGCCGGGGTTGGCTACGAAGTCTTCGATCGCAACGCCGAAGTCGGTGGGACGTGGTTGACCACGACCTACCCCGGCATCGGAGTCGACACTCCCTCGGCGTACTACTCGCTGTCGCGCGAGGTGAATCCCGAATGGACGAGCTACTATCCGCAGGGCGCTGAGTACCAGGCCTATCTGGTCGCGCTGGCCGACAAGTACGGACTGCGTGAGCACATACGATTCGATACCGAGGTGACGGCGTTACGGTGGGATGAGGACTGCGCTCATTGGCAGATCCACTCGGTTGACCGCGACGGTAAGCATGACGTCACTCGCTCGCGGGTGGTGATCACCGCCGCGGGTTACCTCAACCGGCCGCGTTGGCCGGAGCTACCGGGCCGGGACACGTTCGCAGGCACCAGCGTTCACTCCGCACGGTGGGACGCATCTCTAAACCTCGCGGGCAAGCGGGTGGCGATCATCGGTGCTGGTTGCACAGCGGTGCAAATTGTTGACGCCTGTGTGGACGAAGTCGAGCACCTCACAGTCTTTCAGCGCCAGCCGCACTGGGTGGCGCCGCGTAAGCGGCTGACCGACGACGTCCCCGAGTACCGCCGTTATCTCGGCCGTCACGTCCCGCACTACGCCAAATGGAACAGGCTGAAGTCCTACTGGGGCACGGCGGACAACAACTATCCCGTCATCCTGCGTGACCCGGAGTGGGCGGAAACGCATCTATCGATCTCGCCCGCGAACGACGTGCTCTTGCGTATGTGTATGGACTACATCAACACAACTTTCGGTTCGGGAACTGAACTGGCGAAGAAGGTGACGCCGGATTTTGCGCCTTACGGCAAGCGGATTATCCGTGACCCAGGTGGTTACTACGAGGCTCTGACCCGTGAGCACGTCGATGTGGAAGCCAGTGAGCCGGCCGCGGTCAACGCCAAAGGTATTGTCACGCAAGACGGTAGGCAGGTCGATCTCGACGTGATCATCTATGCCACCGGGTATCACCTTGATTTCTTGTCTACCATCGATATTCGCGGCCGCGGCGGGCGGAGGCTCATCGACGAGTGGGGTGACAGCCCCCGTGCCTACCGCGGCGGCACCGTGCCGGGCTTTCCGAACCTGTTCATCAACTCAGCCCCGAACTACAGTCCCGGTCACGGAGCCGGCGCTAATTTCTCGATGGAAGTGCTGTCGCACTACGTCATCGAATGCCTGCAACTGATGGCGCTGCGCGGCGCGACGACGATGGAGGTCACACAACAGGCCTACGACGACTATGTGGCCGCCATCGACGAGGCCATGGCCGACACGGTGTGGTGTCACACCCCGAACGCGCACACTTATTACCGCTCCGGTTCGGGGCGGGTCGTAGTGGCCACTCCGTACCGGCTGGTGGACCTCTGGCATGAACACCGAGCACCGATCGAAGAGCACTTCGAGTTGCGATGACCCAGTTACTCTCCGGTCGAACGGCCTTGGTCACTGGCAGCAGCCGGGGGATTGGCCGGGCGATCGCGCAGCGACTGGCTGCCGAGGGCGCCACCGTGGCGGTGACGGCGCGAAACCACACACCCTCGCGATCCACCCGGGCGGGACTAGCTGCGGTGCTGCCGGGAACGATTGATGAGACGATTGCCCTGATCGAGAACGCAGGGGGATCGGCGTTCGGGCTGGCCGTCGACCTCGAGGACAACGGTGCCCGCGCTGGTCTGATCGACCGGGTGCTCGAACGCACCGGCCGTATCGACATCCTGGTCAACAATGCGGGCTTCGCCGACTACTCGGTGATCGAGGCGATGAGTCTGGAGACGTTCGACCGTACTGTGGAGCACTACCTGCGCACACCTTTTGTTTTGACGAAAGCCGCAGTGCCCCATATGCGCAAGCAAGGCGCGGGCTGGATCGTCAACATCGGGTCGGTGACCGGTGTGGCGCCGGTGAGGCCGTACCGCGACTACAACAAGACTTCGGGCGACGTGATCTACGGGTCCGTGAAGGCCGCGTTGCATCGCTTCACCCAGGGTGTCGCGGCCGAACTGCTAGATGCCAACATCGCGGTCAATTGCGTGGGCCCATCGACGGCGGTTCGGACACCCGGTGCCGCACAGTTGATTCCCAATTCGTTTCCGACCGAATCGGTGGAATACCTGGCCGAAACAGTGCTGGCAATGTGTCACCTTTCCGCGGCTGAGCGCACCGGCTTGGTGGCATTCAGCCTGCACTATCCGTGGTCGCAGCAGTTGCAAGTTCGCACACTGGACGGCAAAGGCGAGCTACCCGCGCTGGAGCCGCCGACGACGGCCAACCCGAACATCCTGCCGGCGGGGGTCTAGCTGGATTCAGCTCAGCACCGGATCGGTGATCGCGCAGAAGCTGTGGCACACCGGATTCCGGACGATGACTTCGGGGCATTCGGGATCGAACCAGCGGTCCACTACGGCCCAGTGGATCGGGTGCATCAAGTACGCGCCCGTCAGCCCTTCGACGTCGGTGAACTCCTGCTCGAACACGTGGGTCCACTCTTGGGTCCCGACAGCTTGCTCGACACGGCTCAGCTGCCAGGCAGTGATCGCCTTGATATACCGGGGCATCAAGCGCAGCTCATCTTCGAAGCGGGCAATGGTGCCGCCGTCGGTGCCGGGAAGCACACACAGCAACAGCGTGCGATAGACGGTGCCGGTTGCGCTGGTGCGGGAAGCCGCGCCTGAATAGCAGGCGCCATTGATGGCGATGATCGCGGGATCATTTAGCAGTCCCGCGAAATCGGCCTCGGCGGAATGCCATTGGCTTTCCGCACCGAAGCGCAGGTGCACCAGGACGTCGCCGCCGTTGCGTCCGCCCGGCAGCGTCGGCTCGGCGAGTCGGCATTGCGCCCCGGTGGTTGCGGCGACGGCGCGCACAGCGGTCAGCACGCGCTCGCGATCCTGCTCGGCGACGTCGAGCAGGCGGGTCACGCTATACATCGCAGAGTCGATCGACGTCGTTGGCCGCGGCGGCCACGCTGCGTCCGCGCGTCTCGACGAGATCGCCGATGCCTTCCCACCATGGCCCCAGGTTGGGGTCCGGCCGGCCCTGCCACGTCATCTCCCACCAGGCCTGCAGGCTGGGTAGTGACCAGGTGACGGTCACGGTGTTGGATTGATCGTCGAACCAGATCGGCGGACTGACAAGGACGTTACGCAGCGTCATACCTCGGTCGCGTGCGGCTGGGGCGTACTCGTTGAGGTAGGTGTCCACAAATTCCCTGGCACAACCAGGGCGCGTGATGACACGGTCGACGACAAATATCTCACCGTTAGCCATATGCAAAGGGTATGGCGCTGTCTCGCGTTGGACACGGGTAAGTCCCGTCTACCGGGAGGCGCCGTTACCAGGTGGGGTGGCCCGGGGCCACGTTCACGACAGGACCAGAACCAGTTTTCATAAACCGTCGATTGCTTCAGGCCGCCGATGCGGGTGTCACCCGGGTGTCACCGAAATACGCACGGCGGGAAAGTGATACCGATTTGACGCTCCGGCGGATTAGGAGAGCTATCGAGGTTTACGCGTACTGCAACACGGGCCGCGGCGCCGGGCGCAACGGACGCAAGGGTTGCAGGGTCGGGGCGACGCGTTGCGGGCCGTCCTCGGCGTGCCGCCAGATACCCATTGCGGTCATCCGGACAGGGGCGATCAATCGCTGGTCGAACATCATTCGATTCATCGGCCCGCACACCGACACCGCCGCTATGACTTCCTGGGCTTCACCTGGTCCGCCGATCGGTGCTGCCACACAACCGAATCCGAGCAGCGATTCCTCGCGTTCGAAGGCGACACCGTGCGCGCGCACCCGCGACAACTCGACGGCCAGCTGCGAGCCGGTGGCAATCGAGTACTTGGTCTTGCGGACCCGCAGGTCCACCGGCGCGTCCTCGTCGCGGTAGGCCAGCATCGCCTTCCCGACGGCGGTGCAGTGCGCGGGCTGACGGCTGCCCACCCGCGTGGGTATCGGCGCCAGCGGCGAGTCACCGACCTTGTCGAGGTAGACCACGTCGGGGCCGTCCAGAACCGCGAGGTGAACGACGAGCCCTGTGGCGCGGTGTAATTCGCCCAGCAGGGGACCGGCGGCACGCACCAGGCGGTCCTGATGCACGGCGAGCGAGCCCAGCTCGACCAGGCGCATGCCCAGCTCGTAGTCGCGGCCGCTGCGGCGCAGCCAGCGCAGCTGCACCAGGCGCTCGAGCATCCGGTGGGCGGACGAGCGCGGCAGGCCGGTACGTCGGACGATCTGGGCCAGCGTCAGCCGGCCGGGCCCGTCGAATGCATCCAGGACGAGCGAGATGCGGTCGATGACCGCCGTGGGCGTAGCTGCTTCGGCAGTTGCTGGCATCGACGCCTCCAAGGATATCTAGCTGGAATATTCCTATTAGGAATATCTGTTTTTACCACACCCGCGTGGTCCTTTCACACATGACACGAAAACCGCCGCCGGGCGCGGTGGCGTCCGACGGCGGTCGACGGCTCTGTTCAGGTCAGAGCACGGTGGTGGTCGAGGGTTTCCGAATAACCCGCTCAGCCCTTGGCGGCGGAGCGTCCGGCGCGGCGGCCGTAGAAGCTGCCGTCACCCAGCGAGACGCCGCTGGCGTATCCCCACGCGGCCAGGCCGGCGGTGCAGCGCCCGGCGGCGAAGAGTCCCGGGATGGGCGCGCCGCTGACGTGCAGCACCTCGGCGTCCAGCGAGGTGGCCAGCCCGCCCAGGGTGAAGCCGCCGGTGTTATCCCGCAGGTCGACGGCGCCGACAGGGGAGCCGATCGGCTTGATCCACTCCGGCTTCTTGTGCAGCAGCGGATCCTCGCCGCGCGCGGCGCCCTCGTTGTACGCGGCCACCGTCGCCTGCAGCGAGCCGGGTGGCAGCCCCATCTCGCGTTCCAGGTCGGCGGCGGTGTCGGCCACCCAGGTCGCCGGGCGCAGCATGAACTTCGGCGACCACGAGGCCATCGCCTCCTCCTGCGCATCGCCGTCGATGATCAGATAGGCGATGTTGTCCTGCTGGTAGAGGGTGAGCTGCCCGATCCGGCCCGGGTAGGTGTCCTCGGCGACGTAGCGCTGCCCGCGGCCGTTGACCAGGATCCCGCGCACCAGCTGCTGCGGGTCGATGAAGATCGCGACCTCGGTCGCGTCCATGTGCGCCAGGTCGGCGCCCAGCGCCTGCGCCATCCGGATCGCCTGCCCGTCGTGCTGCTCGATGGAGGCGGCGGGCCGGCCGGCGATCCGCGGCGCATACCGCTGGACCATCGCGTCGTTGTAGGCGAAGCTGCCCGTCGCCAGCACCACCCCGGATCGCGCCCGGATGTTCATCTCGGTGCCGTACTTTCGGGCGCGGATGCCGACCACCCGGCCGTCGGATTCGACGATCAGCCGCGACACCCGCACGTCGTACAGCGCCCGGGCACCGGCCGCGGTCGCAGTTTCCACGAGCGGCTTCATCAGCATGTAGCCGGCGCTGGCCTCGCCCTGCTTCTTGTTCTGCATCTGCGGGACGTGCCCGCGCGGCGCGGGGGAGGCAATGGTGTTGAACGGGAACGAGTTTTCGCCGCCGCTGTACATCAGCCCCTGATCGCCCATCGGCTCCCAGCCGGGCTCGGAGAAGAACTCGGCCTTGAACGGGACGCCGCACCCGACCAGCCAGTCGAAGTGCGCGACGCTGCCCACGCAGTAATCGGCGATCCTGTCCTCGTCGGCGCCGGGCCCCATCGCGACATTGAGGAAGGCAGCCATATTGTCGACGGAATCGGTGAAACCGCAAGCCGTTTGGATGGACGTACCGCCGCCGAGATAGATGAACCCGCCGGCCATCGAGGCGGCGCCGCCCCAGGAGCCGGTGCGCTCCAGCACCAGCACATCGGCGCCGAACCGCGCCGCCTCCACCGCCGCCGCCGCACCGGCGACGCCGTACCCGGCGATGACGACGTCGGCCTCGTCATCCCACGAGGTGATCGACGACGCCGCGACCGGCGTCACGTCCGATTCGGGCGTCACAGCCGCATGGCCGCGGGCATTTCGCCGACCCACTGGTGGCCCCAGTAGCTATCGGCGGTGATTTCCTCTGCGGTGTAATAGGTTTCGTCGACCCGCATCCCCTCGGTGCCGAATTCGATGTCCCAGTCACCGGGTGCACGGACGTAGAACGAGACCATCTTGTCGTTGGTGTGCCGGCCCAGGGTGGACGACAGCTGGAATCCCTCGGCGTTGACCCGGTCCAGCGCCTGCCCGACGGCATCCAGGGTGTCGACCTCCACCATGATGTGAACCAGGCGCGGGTCGCGCTGGTGCGCGGCCGGCACGATCGCCATGCTGTGGTGTCGCTCGTTGATGCCCAGGAACCGAACCCGCACCGGGCCAAACTCTTTCGGCAGCGGCACCCGGAACGCGCCGCGGGCGCGGAAGCCCAGGACCTCGGTGTAGAAGCCGAAGAGCCCGTTGGGATCGGTGGCGGGCACCACCACGTGGCCCATGCCCTGGTCGCCGGTGACGAACTTCGCGCCGAACGGCGTGACCACCGGGCTGTGGTCGAGCACCGCGCCGTGGAACACCTCCAGCGTGGTGCCGGCGGGATCTTCGAACGTGATCACCTCTTCGACGCGGCGGGCCTCGGCCTCGTCGGGGGACAGCTGTTTGTACGCCACGCCGGCGCCGTCCAGCGTGGCCTGCACGCGCTGCAACGCCGGGTGATCGCGCACTTCCCAGCCGACGGTCAGCACCCGGTCGGTCTCACCGGGCACCACGATGAGCCGGGCCGCCCGCTCGTCCATCCGCAGGTACAGTGCCGACGGATCGGGGCCTCTAAAACTGGGGGAGCCCTCGGCGAAACCCAGTACCCCGAAGGCGAACTGCCGCCAGCGGTTGATGTCGTTGGTCGAGATGGTGATGTAGCCGAGGCTTTTCAGATCGCTCACGGATGCGTCTCCTGCTCAGATCAGGGCCCGCAGCGGACCCTCGGGCGGGTCGATGCCGATCGAACTCAGCGCCGACGCGTGATAGGTGGTGCCGGGGACGTGGATGGCATGCATCTGTCCGACGTGCACGTCGCGCCAATACCGTTGCAGCGGCTTGTCCATCCGCGCCGCGTTGCCGCCGGAGCGGGCGAAGATTTCGTCGACCGCGGACACCGCGCGCCACACCGCGCGAACCTGGGTGCGGCGCCCGGCCGCCCGGTCGGCGAACGACACCTCCTTGCCGGCCGCGACCATGTCGTAGATGCGGTCGGCGTTGGCCAGCAGTTCCTGGCGGGCGGCGTTGATGTCGGCGGCCGCCTCGCCGATCGCGTGCATGACGTAGGGGTCGTCCTTGATCGCGGTTCCGGTGGCGCCCACGCGCTCGCGCTGATAGTCCAGGTGTGCGGCCAGCGCCCCTTCGGCGATGCCGATGGTCGCCGCCGAGATGCCCAGCGGGAACATCGTCGACCACGGCATCAGGTACAGCGGCTCGGTCATGCCGGCCTCGCGCTGGGCGGTCCCGTCCATCACCTTGGTGGCGTCCATGGTCCGGTAGCTGGGGACGAACGCGTCCTTGACGATGACGTCCTTGGAGCCGGTTCCGCGCAGGCCCACCACGTTCCACGAGTCGTCGACGATCTCGTAGTCCTTGCGCGGCAGGATCATGTGCAGCATCTGCGGCGGCATCAGGGGGATGCCCTTCTCGTCGCCGAGCATGGCGCCCAGGATGATCCAGTCGCAGTGGTCGGTGCCCGAGCTGAACTGCCAGCGGCCGTTGAAGATGTAGCCCCCGTCGACGGGCTTGGCCACCCCCTGTGGCGCGTAGGGGGAGGCCATCCAGGTGTCCACGTCGTCGGCCCAGATCTCGGCGGCGACCTTCGGGTCCGCGTAGGCCAACTGGTAGGGGTGCACGCCGACCACGCCGACGATCCAGCCGGCCGCCGGGTCCAGCGCCGCGGTGGCCATCGTCGTCTCGGCGAACTCGCGGGGGTGGACCTCGAAGCCCTGGTATTGCTTGGTCTGCAGCAGCCGGATCAGGCCGGCGCCCTTCATCAGCTTGACCGTGTCGTCGGTGAGCCGCCCGATCCGTTCGGCTTCGGCGGCTTGGTCGCGCAACTGGTCGGCCATGGCGACTACCCGGTCGAGTACCCGGTCACTCATATCGTTGTCCTTACGTGAGTGGGCTTAGTAATGGTCTACCGCAGACCCGCGCCGTCCCAAAGGAAATCCCGATGAGCGGACACCGGCAATCAGAATTCGACGTGAACATCGACGCCTGCCGCCCTCGCCTGGCAGGCGAGAATCAGGCCGTCGTCGAGGTCCGCGGCGTCCAAGACGTCGGACGGGGCCATGTCGACTCGCCCGGCGCTCACGGTCGCCACGCACGAACCGCAGCGGCCCTCCCGGCACGAGTGCGGCACGGCGATCCCCGCGTCCAGCAGTGTCTCGACCAACGTTTGTCCCTGCGGCCAGCGCAAACGATGCCGCTGGCCGTCCAGATCGACGTTGACATGTGCGACTTCCGGCATCGGCTGATGGTCGGTGATGAGCGCCGGGTGGCGGGCGCGCGCACCCGGTGGCCGGGAGAACTCACCCGAACCGTCCGGTGACCGGGAGGGACGGTGGCCCGCGATGCGCAAGGCCCTACGGTGGCTGCTTGTGAACGATGCCGGCCAACAGTCCGTGGATGTCGTCGTGGTCGGCGCGGGGTTCGCCGGCCTGTATGCCCTGCACAAGCTGCGCAGCCGGGGCCTCACCGTTCGGGTGCTGGAAGCCGCCCCCGAGCTGGGCGGCACCTGGTACCACAACCGGTATCCGGGTGCCCGCTGCGACGTCGAGAGCGTCGACTACTGCTACTCGTTCTCCGATGAGCTGCAGCGGGAGTGGGACTGGACCGAACGGTATGCCACCCAGGCCGAGATCCTGGCGTATCTGAACTGGGTGGCCGACAAGCTCGACCTGCGCCGCGACATCGCGCTGCGCACCCGGGTGGTTTCGGCGACACTCGATGAGGCGACGCTGCACTGGACGGTTATTACCGATGCGGGACAACGGCTTTCGTCCCGATTTTGCCTGATGGCGACCGGCCCGCTGTCGGCCGCGCTGACGCCGGACTTCGCCGGCCTGGACACCTTCGCCGGCGAGATCCACCACACCGCGCACTGGCCGCACGAGGCCGTCGACTTCACCGGCAAACGGGTGGCGGTCATCGGCACCGGATCCTCGGGCATTCAATCGATTCCGGTCATCGCCGAGCGTGCCGCCCAGCTCTACGTCTTCCAGCGCACCGCGAATTACAGTGTCCCCGCCGGCAACAGGCCGTTGTCCGCCGAGGAACTCGACGAGATCAAGGCGAATTACCCGCAGCGGCGTGCGCTGTCGTGGCGCAGCGGCGGCGGATCACCGCACATCACCGCCCCGAAGCCGACGATGCAGTTCACCGCCGAGGAGCGGCGGGCGGCATTCGAAAAGCGGTGGCAACTCGGCGGCGTGCTGTTCTCCAAGACGTTTCCGGACCAGATGACCGACCTGGAGGCGAACGAGGAGGCCCGCAGGTTCTACGAGGAGAAGGTGCGCGCCGTCATCGACGACCCGGCCGTGGCCGAATTGCTGATTCCCACCGACCATCCGATCGGCACCAAGCGAATCTGCACCGACAGCAATTACTTTCAGACCTTCAACCGCGCCAACGTGTCACTGATCAGTGTCCGCGCCACCCCGATCGAATCCGTCGACGCCACCGGGATCAACACCACCGGGATTGATAAAACCAAAGCCCACTACGACGTCGACATGATCGTGTTGGCAACGGGTTTCGACGCGATGACCGGCGCGTTGGGCAAGATCGACATCGTCGGGCGCCGCGGCACACTCCTGCGGGAGGACTGGGCACACGGGCCCCGCACGTACCTCGGCCTGGGCGTGGACGGCTTCCCCAACCTGTTCTTGATCTCGGGCCCGGGAGCGCCCGCCGTGCTGGCCAACATGGTGCTGCACGCCGAGGCCCAGGTGAACTGGATCGCCGACGCCATCGCCTTTCTCGACCAAAACGGATACGCCGCGCTGGAAGCCACCGTGGACAGCGTGGACGGCTGGGGTGCCGAATGTGCCCGCCGGGCCGAGACGACGCTGTTCACCAAGGCGAACTCCTGGTACATGGGCGCGAACGTGCCGGGCAAGCCGCGCGGCTTCATGCTGTTCACCGGCGGCTTCGCCGCCTACAACGACATCTGCGCCGAAGTGGCCGACGCCGGCTACCGGGGATTCGATCTGATCGAACGATGACGGGATTGCTGCACAAGGTCGTTGTGGTCACCGGCGCCGCCAAAGGCACCGGGCGGGTGCACTGTGCGCGCTTCGCCGACGAGGGCGCCGACGTGATCGCGCTCGACGCCGACGCCGCGGCCGACGAGTTGCGCGACACCGCAAGGGGAGTCGAGGAGCGCGGCCGACGGTGCGTGACGGGCCTGGCCGACGTCAGCGACCTCGAGGCGATGACGGCTGCCATCGATGCCGGTGTCGCCGCGCTGGGCCGGCTCGACGTCGTGGTGGCCAACGCCGGGGTCCACCTGCCCGGCGCACCGTCCTGGGAACTCGACCCCCAGGTGTGGCAGCGCACGCTCGACATCAACCTCACCGGCGTCTGGCACACGGCCCGGGCGAGTGTCCCGCACATAAGTGATCAGGGTGGCTCCGTCGTCATCATCAGCTCCACCAGCGGGCTTCGTGGCCTGCCCAACACCGCGCACTACACCGCCAGCAAGCACGCGGTGGTGGGACTGGCGCGCACCCTGGCCAACGAGCTCGGCCCCCGCGGCATCCGGGTCAACACCGTGCACCCCGGCCCGGTGGCTACGCCAATGGTGCTGAACGAGCCTACCTTTCGGCGGCTGCGGCCGGACCTCGACAACCCGACCGCCGCCGACGCGGCCGAGGTGCTGCAGGCGCGCAACCTGCTCCCGGTGCCTTGGGTCGAGCCCGTCGACATCGCCAACGCCGTGCTGTTCCTGGCCTCCGACGCGGCCCGCTACATCACCGGCACCCAGCTCGTCGTGGACGCCGGCCTGACGCAGAAGACGACATGACCATGACGATGACGGCCGAAGGGCGTCTAACAGGGAAGGTCGCCCTGATCACCGGCGCGGCGCGGGGGATCGGCCGCGCGCAAGCGGTGCGGTTCGCGCAGGAGGGCGCCGACGTCGTCGCGCTCGACGTGTGCGGTCCGGTCGACACGGTGATCATCCCGCACAGCACCCGGGCCGACCTCGAAAAGACGGCCGCATTGGTCGCCGAGGCCGGTGCGCGGGTGCACACCGAAATCGTCGACGTGCGCGATATCTCCGGCATGCGGGCCGCCACCGATCGCGGTGTCCAGCGGTTCGGTGGCCTGGACGTGGTCTGTGCGACCGCGGGCATCACCTCGCGCGGCATGGCGATCGAGCTGGACGAAAACGCCTGGCGCACCATGCTCGATGTCAACCTCACCGGAGTGTGGCACACCTGCCGCGCGACCGCGCCGCACTTGATCGCGCGGGGGGCGGGATCGATGATCCTGACGAGCTCCATCGCGGGGCTGCGCGGGCTGGTCGGCGTCGCGCATTACACCGCCGCCAAGCACGGCGTGATCGGCATGATGCGCAGCATGGCCAATGAGCTTGCGCCACATAATGTTCGGGTCAACTGCGTCAGCCCGACCAACGTCGACACGCCGATGATTCACAACGAGGTGGTCAGCACCGCGTTCCGGCCCGACCTGGGCCGCCCGCCCACGCGCGCCGAATTCGCCGAGGCGGCCCGCTCGATGAACATGCTCGCGGTGCCGTGGGTGGCCGCGGTCGACGTTGCCAATGCCGCGCTGTTCCTGGCCTCCGAGGAGGCGCGCTACATCACCGCGATCGTCCTGCCCGTCGACGCCGGGGCCACCCAGCGATGAGGAGAACACCATGACCGCCATCGACGGGGTGCTGGCCCGCCTGCGCCGGCTCGAGGACGAGCGCGACATCGCCCGATTGATCGCCTCGTACGGCCCCGCGGTCGATGCCGGCGATGCCGACGTCGCTGCGGGCCTGTGGGCGACCGACGGCGTATGCGACGTCGATGGCTGGCAGATCGCCACCCGGACCAGCCGAGTGCTCGACGGTAACCCCGACGCGCTCGCGCTGTTGACGAAAGGCCTTGCGGGCCAGAGCTGATCGCGCGACCCGCTTCGCCCGGCTTCGCCGCGCGCGCGATCGCCGCTGCCTCAATCGCGTGACAGGAACGCCAGCACGGTGCTTTCGAACGCGTCCTTGGCCTCGATCATCGCCCAGTGCCCCGAGTTGGGGAAGATGTGCAGCTCCGCGTTGGGGATGGTGCGCATCGGGATCAGCGCCATGTCCGGCGGACTCACCCGGTCGTCGCGGCCCCACGTCAACAGGGTGGGCGCGGTGAGCTTGTGCATGGTCGCCCATGGCAGCGGCCGGTCGGAGGCGTTCAGCGCGGCGTTCATTCCGGCGAACGCCGCCTTGCCGTACATGCGTCGCGCCGCGGCCAGGGTGCCCGGGTCGGTGGCCAGCTGCCAGCGTTCCTCGATCAGCTGTTCGGTGACCAGGGCCTGGTCGTAGACCATCGACTTGAGCCAGTCGACCAGCCGTTGCCGGGTGGGATCTTCGACGAACTCCTGCAGCAGCCGAATGCCTTCGCTCGGACTGGGACTGAATATGTTGGTGCCGATGCCGCCGATGGTCACCAGCCGGTCGACGCGGTCCGGATTGTGGGTGGCGAAGTTGATGCCGACGCCGCCGCCCATGGAGTTGCCGACGATGTGCACCTTGTCGACGCCCAGCGCGTCCAGGAAGGGCGACACCGTGCCGAACGCGGTGACCATCGGATGCCCGCCGAAGTCGTCGCTGACCCCGAACCCGGGGAATTCCAGGATCAGGCACCGGAAGTGGGCGGCGAAGGCGGGCAGCACGCCACGGAAGTTGCGCCACCCGGTGACGCCCGGGCCGGATCCGTGCAGGAACAACAGCACCGCGCCGGAATCCGGGCCACCGGTGTCGTAGTAGCGCAAAGCGCCCTTGTCGAGGCCGATTTCACGCAGGTCGTCCGCCGCGATGGTCGTCGGTTCAGATGTGTCTGCCACGGGTGTCACCCTGCCATGCCATCGCGCGCATGGCGGACGGGGTTCCGCTCACCGGGCCGGTCAGAGTGGGTTGCCCGCGGACTCGCCGCAATTCACCAGCTCTTTGAGCGCGGCCGGGAACGCGTCGGCGAGGTCCCACAGGTCCGGCACCAGGTCGGGGCAGGAGATGATGCCGACGCCGAGTCGGCCGTTGAGCGACATCACGGTGATGTTGAGCGCGGCGCCCGCGATGATCGGGCCGAGCGGATACATGGCGTCGAGCCGGCACCCCAGGAAGTAGAGCTGGTCCTGCGGGCCGGCCACGTTGGACATCACCAGGTTGTGTGGTGGCTTGTCCGGCATTGGGATGCGGGGAAGCAGTTTCCTGGCGGCGCCGAACATGGCCTGTCCGGCCACTTGCGTCCAGTCGTGCAGCAGGGTCGGGCCCAGCGCCGCGGAGTGGTCCTTGGCCGCGGCGTTTCCGGCGGCGATGCTGGCCAGCCGTTCCGCCGGATCGTCGATGTGGGTTTCGAGCCGGCAGAGCATCCAGGTCATCTGGTTGCGGCCCGTCCGAGTCGATTTCTCGCGGACGGATACCGGCACGCTGGCGACCAGGGGCAGGTCCGACAGCGCGTCGCGGTCCCGGAGGTACTGGCGCAGCGCGCCGGCGCACAGCGCCGTCACGACGTCGTTGACCGTCACCCCGAACCGGCGTTTGACCGTTTTCACGTCCTCGAGATCCACGCTGGTGAGAGCGATGTTGCGGCGCCGCGTGAACGAGCCGTTGAACGCCGTCGAGGGCGCCGCGAACGGAGCCGCCATCGTCTGCCCCCCGCCGCGGGCACGAAGCAACGTTCCGGCCAGGGTCAGCGCTGTTGACGGCACGACCTTGGCCAGGCGCCACGGTCGCAATGCCGCGCCGATCAGCCCACTGGCGGCGATCTGCAGCGGATTCGCCGCGCCGGCGCGCTCGGCCGGTTCCGGCGGCGCGGCGTCCGGCACGGCGCTGCACAACTGCGCGAGCAGGTTGGCTCCGCCCACGCCGTCGACCACCGCGTGGTGGACTTTGAGGACGACGGACAGCGCGTCGGTGCCGTGCAGGCCTTCGATCACCCACATCTCCCACAGTGGGCGATCCCGATCGAGGGCCAGCCCGGCGATGTGTCCGCAGAAGTCCGCTAATTCTTTCGGGCCGCCCGGCGAGGGCAGGGCGACGCGGTGAAGGTGTCGTGCCAGAGCGAAACGATCGTCGTCGACCCACACCGGATGGTCGAAGTTCAATTGGTTGTCGGCCAGCTTGAGGCGGAATTCGGGCACGGCGTCCAACCGCACCGACAGCGCCTCCTGGAAGCGGTCGAAGGTGTAGCCCCCCGGCATCGTCGCGGGATCCATCTCCAGGACGCAGCAAATATTCAGCGGCTGCGTCGGTGATTCCAGGTATAAAAAGAAGGCGTCTAACCCACTGAGTCGTTGCATGCTGCTCGTCTCGGTTGTGCGGCCATGACCGCTGATCACGTGACCGGCGGTCATCCCGGAGCTCCTGAGGGGACGCGCGATCAGGGCGGCCGCAACTTATTTCGTGTGACCTTTATCTGTAGCCGTTGAGGGGCTTCCGGCAAACATCCCGGCGGTACATAAACGAAATCGCCACTCAGCCGACGTCCCGACGCCCCGGCGGGTCGCCGCTTATGCGCTGGTGGACCGGTGCCCGGCGAGCAGGTGGTCGAAGGAGTAGCGGTTGTAGCCCGGCGATGGCGTCACGCGGGTCGGCGCCCCCCGCCAGCAGCAGCGCCCCCGGGGATCAGCTCCGCGAAGGGCAGTGCGTAACCGCAACGCAGACAACAGGTTTGGTGTTCCCGCGAGGACGTGATCACTGCGCCCCGGAGGGCTCGCGGGCCATCGCCGAGTCGGGCGCCGCCCAGTCGATCGAGACCTTGCGGTGCTTGATCAGCCACGCGTCATCCTCGGGCACCAGGAGATCTCGGTAGCGGCCGCAGTGGTCGAGCCCGATATGGGTGACCACGGTGAAGTAGGAGTCGACCCGGGCGCGGCCGGGAGTCACCTCGGTGAACAACACGTTCGCGACGTTATGGCGCACAATCGGTTTGACGCCGGCCTCGGCCGCGACCTTTCCGGTGACACCGCCCAGGAAGGCCGCGATCTTTGAACGCCCGTGCAGCGGCGCGGAACCGCGAATCTCGAGGACGCCGTGGATGCAGAATGTCTCCGCAAGGCCGTCGAGTCGGCCGGCGTCACCGGACCAGTTGTAGCGAGCCAAGGTGTCCCGGATTCGCTCGCGGGCGACCAGTTCCCACATTTCCACCGTCACGACTCCTCGCGCCGTCGCCGAAACCTCGGCCCACCAGCGTAGGCGCATCGGGTGACGGCGCGTAAATGAGGCGGTGCAGCGGTCGACATAGTCGCCGAGTGTGATCAGTGATGTTGTCCGGCAGGGTAATTGGGCGGTACCCTCGGCGAGTTCTCGGTGGCGACGAACCGCCAGGTCACGACTGTGGCGAAGGCTACTCGTCGCCCACGTTTCGAGAACGCACAGGTTGGGCAATAAAGGGGGCGAGCGCACGACACGGGCATTCGTGCGCCACACGGAGGGAGAATGCATGTCGGACAAGAGTGGACCCGAAGAAGCCATCGAGGGCATCGTCGAGGGCGTCAAGGGCAAGGTCAAGGAAGTCGCCGGCGCGGTCGCCGGGCGTGATGACCTGATGCGTGAGGGCCAGGCTCAGCAGGACAAGGCCGACGCGCAACGAGAGGCCGCCAAGAAAGAGGCCGAGGCCGAAAGCGCCCGCAAGGCCGCCGAAATCAACGAAGCTCGCCAGAAAGCCGAACAGTAGCGGCAGTCGACGGTGGCCCGGTCACAGGCGTGGCCGGGCCACCGCTTTGTCGCGGCCGGGAATGAAAAGCCGCGCGCGGGTGTAGAACAACGCATGAGACTGAACGACGCTGCCCGCGACCTCATCGGGAGGGGCGCGGATGCCACTCTGGTGACCGTCGATCCCGACGGCAGCCCCCAGGTGAGCGTGGTCTGGGTGGCGTTGCGGTCTACCCCCGACGGAGACGAACTCGTCAGCGCCCACCTTTCCGAACACAAGAAGGTCCGTAACGTCCGCAACGATCCCCGCGTCGCCGTGACCATCGTGTCGCTCGACGCGGCGGGCCAGGGGATGCGCCCCTACCTCTCGCTCACCGGGACCGCCCGGATCACCGAGGGCGGCGCGCCCGAACTGCTGGCGGAGCTCAACCCGGTCCTGGGCGACCCGAACACGAAATTCCCGCCCGACGGCGCGCCGCCGGGCTATCTGACCCACATCCGCATCGACAAGGTGGGCGGCATCGGGCCCTGGGCGGGCTGACCCCGAATCTTGACACTTCCGCTACCCGCGGTAGCGGAATACAGTGGGTGGATGAAACCGGGCGAAGACGGGACGCACCTGCGCACGTGTCCCTTGTGTGAAGCCATGTGCGGCTTGGAAATCCACGTTGAGGGCGGCAGCGTCACCGGCATCCGCGGCAACCGTGACGACGTGTGGAGCCGCGGACATCTGTGCCCCAAAGGCACCTCGCTTGCGGCCCTGCACGACGATCCGGACCGCATCCGCCAGCCGATGATCAAGGTCGACGGCCACTGGCGGGAAGTCAGTTGGGACGTGGCGTTTCGCCGCTGCACCGAACTGCTGAGCCCGGTGATCGACAAATACGGCATCGGCGCGGTCACCGCCTACACCGGCAACCCTCTGGCGCATTCGTTCTCACTGGCCCGCTACGCGGGCGTACTGATGGGCATGTCCGGCATGCCGGTCACGTATTCACCGGGCACGGTCGACCAGTGGCCGAAAAACCTGTCGTCGCATCTGATGTACGGCCTGTGGTGGAACTTCCCGGTGCCCGACATCGAACGCACCGACCTCCTGGTGATCATGGGCGCCAACCCGGCCGCGTCGCAGGGATCACTGTTGGCGGCGCCCCACGTGATGAGTCTGATCGACGGGATTCGCAAACGCGGCAAGGTGATCGTAATCGACCCGGTGCGCACCCTGACCGCCGCGCGCGCCGACGAATGGCTGCCCATCGTGCCGGGAACCGACGCGGCGCTGTTGCTGGCCGTCGCGCACACCCTCTTCGACGAGGGCCTCATCAAACCGGGGCCGTACGTCGACGGTGTCGACACTATGCGGCGAGCCGTCGCGGACTGGCCACCGGAACGGGTCAGCGCGGTCACGGGCATCGACGAAGACCGCATAGGTCGGCTCGCCCGCGAGCTCGCCGGTACCGAGAAGTCGGTGGTATACGGCCGAATCGGCCTGTGCAATCAGGAGTTTGGCAGCCTCGCCAGCTGGCTGGTCGACGCCGTCAACATCCTCACCGGCCATTTCGACACGCCGGGCGGCGCGATGTTCCCCAAGCCTGCGGCCTGGTCGTTCACCACCCAGCCACTGCCCGGGCTGGAAGACGGCGCAGCGGAATTCGGTCGTTGGCACACCCGGGTGCGCGGCGCCAAAGAGGTGCTCGGTCAGGCGCCGGTGTCGTGCATGGCCGAGGAGATCGCCACGCCGGGCGACGGGCAGCTCAAGGCGCTGATCACCGTCGCGGGCAACCCGGTGCTGTCCACCCCCGCCGGTGACAAACTCGACGAAGTGCTGCCGATGCTGGAAGCGATGATCTCCGTTGACCTTTGGCTCAACGAGACGACGCGGCACGCCGACGTGATCCTGCCCGGCCTGTCCCCGCTGGAGCAGCCGCACCACGACGATCTGATCCTGCTCTTCGCCATCCACAGCATCGCGAATTACTCTGCCCCGGTGTTCGATCCGGGCGATCGCCCGCACGAATGGGAGATCCTGATCCGGTTGACCGGCCTGTGCACCGGCACACCGGCCGAGGACGTGGACGTCGCTGCCATCGACGACGGATTCTTCGACTACCTGGCCTTTACCCAGGGCCTCGACGGTGCGGAGATCCGCAAGCTCTACGGGCACGGCGGACCCGAGCGAATGCTCGACCTCACGCTGCGCACCGGGCCCTTCGGCGACCAGTACGGCAAGAACCCGGGTGGGCTGACGCTGGACATGCTCAAGGCCCACCCGAACGGCATCGACTTCGGGCCCATGGTGCCGCAGCTGCCCGACATCCTCGGCACCGCCGACAAGAAGGTCCGGCTCGCCCCGCAATACCTGCTCGACGACCTGCCGCGGCTGGCCGCGCGCATGCAGCGGCCCGCCGAGCCGCTCGTCCTGGTGAGCCGCCGGCACCTCCGATCCAACAACACCTGGCTGCATAACGTGCCCGCGTTGATGAAGGGAAAGGACCGGTGCACGTTGCTGATTCATCCCGACGACGCGACCCGCTGCGGCGTCACCGACAACGACATCGTGACGGTGAAATCGGAGGCCGGCGAGATCAAAGTTCCCGTCGAGGTCACCGAGTCAATCAAGCCCGGAGTGGTCTCGATGCCGCACGGCTGGGGGCACGGCAAGCCGGGCACCCGCATGTCGGTGGCCAACAGCTCGCCGGGCGCCAACACGAATGTGCTTTCCCCGCCGACGTTTGTCGACGAGCCCTCCGGCAACGGCGTGCTCAATGGCATCCCGGTCACGATCATCGACGATCGAGCCGGGTTCCGGTCTGCGCCAACCGCCTGAACGTCCTCGGGGGTTCCCCGGTCGCGCAGGGCCTTTCGCGCCGAACGGGCGCGCCTGACAATATCCCCTCCACGTGCCCGTCTCCTGGTTAACGGTAGCTGTGCCGTTGTGGTTCAACTCACTTCGGCGGCGATCCGGTGAACCATCTAGGGGCCGCCGTCGTCGGCATGGGCATGACTGCAACAACGTATTCCAGCTCCCCGCATCGGGCCGCGGACCGAGGATGCGGCGCTCCACGGATCGCCGGCACCGCGGTGGCTTTTACGCCGCACCGCTACAACCAGGACGAGGTCGCACGCGAGCTCACCGGGGTCACCGATCCGGGGTTTCTGCGCTTCGCGCAGACGGCCGGCGTCGACCGGCGCAGCCTCGCGCTGCCGCTGTCGCGTTACCCGAGACTGAGCGGCTTCACGGAGGCCAACAACGCGTATCTTGAGGTGGCGGTCGATCTGGGTGAGCGGGCCATCAATTCGGCGCTGGCGGCAGCCGGCGTGGCACCGCACGAGGTCGACACCATCGTGATGGTCTCCAGCACCGGAATCGCCGTGCCCACCATCGACGCGCGGTTGATGACCCGAATCGGGTTGCGGCCCGACGTCAAGCGGGTGCCGCTGTTCGGGCTCGGCTGCGTGGCCGGCGCCGCCGGGATGGCGCGCGTCCACGACTACCTGCACGGCTACCCCGGGCACGTCGCCGTGCTGCTGTCGGTCGAACTGTGCTCGCTCACCCTGCAGCGCGACGACACCTCGATCCCCGCGCTCATCGGGGTGTCCCTGTTCGGTGACGGCGCCGCCGCCGTCGTCGCCACTGGTGCGGAACGAATCCCGCTGGTCGCCAACGCAACAGGACCGCGCGTGCTGGCGACCCGCAGCCGGGTCGTCCCGGAAACCGTCGACGTGATGGGCTGGAACGTCGGCTCGAGCGGATTTCAGCTCGTGATGTCCCGTGACGTCCCCAAGATGGCCGACGACTACCTGCGTGCCGAGGTCGACGAGTTCCTGGCCGATCACGGTCTGTCCATCACCGACATCGCGGCCTGGGTGTGTCATCCCGGCGGTCCAAAAGTCCTCGAGTCGATCGAGAATGCGATCGGGTTGCCCGGCCATGCCCTCGCGCACAGTCGAAACTCCATGCGGGAGAACGGAAACGTTTCCTCGGTGTCCGTGCTGGACGTCCTGCGCCGCACGGTCGCCGCGCCACCGGGCGACGGCGCCTTCGGGGTGATGCTCGCAATGGGGCCCGGTTTCTGCTTCGAGCTGCTGTTGCTGCAGTGGTGACGGGGGACCACGCCATGTACTACTACCTGTTCATTCTCGCCGTCGGGGCCGAACGTCTCGTCGAGTTGGCGGTCGCCCAGCGAAACGCCAGATGGTCGATGGCGCACGGCGGCAAGGAGTTCGGGCGCGACCACTACCCGGCGATGGTCAGCATGCACGCCCTGCTCCTGGTCTCGTGCATCGTCGAGACCTGGAGCCTTGGCCGGCCGTTCATCGGGTGGCTGGGCTGGCCGATGCTGGCCGTGGTCGCGCTCAGCACGGTCGTCCGCTGGCGCTGCGTCAGCGTGCTCGGCAAGCACTGGAACCCGAGGCTGATCGTGATCCCGGACGCGCCGTTGGTTCAGCGCGGGCCGTATCGCTGGGTGCGCCACCCCAACTACACCGCGGTGGCGGCCGAGGTGGCCGCGCTGCCGCTGGTGCACTCCGCGTGGCTCACCGCGATCGTATTCAGCCTGGCCAATGCGCTGGTGCTCTCCGTGCGCATCCGCGCGGAGAACGCGGCGCTGGGTTACGCGTGATCAGGGGGCGATAGGCCGATTGGTCCACTGGCGATCGGGCCGGCGCGTCGAGCGGAACCATCCGCCGGCCGCGCCGGTGCCACCGTCGGTGGGGATGACGTGACCGGTGACGAAGCCCGAGAGGTCCGACGCCAGAAACAGGATGACCCTGGCCTGGTCATCGGGCCGGCCCATCCGCCCGACCGGAACCCACTGCGGCCATTGCGCCTGTTCCTCGGTCGAAAGCCATTGCGAATAGGGCACTTGCAGGGATTCGGTGACGTCGGGTGCGATGGCGTTCACCCGCACCCCGTCGCTGCCCACCTGGACCGCGAGACTGCGGGTGAACGCGTTGACGGCGGCTTTGAACGCGGCATACACCGGATCCTCCGGATAGCCGCGCAGCCCCTCGACAGACGAGACGTTCACGATCGCACCGGCATGCCGCTCGACCATCGCCGGCAGAAACGCGTGGGTCAGCAGGAATACGTGGTGCAGGTTGATCCGGTAGAGCTCGTCCCACAGTTGTGGATCGGTGCCGGCGAAGTTTCCGGGATGCCGCAGCCAGTGGCCCACGTTGTTGACCAGCACGTCGGCCCGGCCGAACCGACCGAGGACCGTTGCGGCCAGGCGGGAGACCTGATCGCGGTCACGGACGTCGGTGACGACCGCCAGCGCCGACCCGCCGGCTTCGGTGATCGAGGCCGCGGTCGCGTCGGCGAGGCCGGCGTCGATATCGGCGATGATCACTTTTGCGCCGTGTTCGGCGAACAGCCGCGCGGTGGCCGCGCCGATACCTCCCGCGCCGCCGGTAACGACCGCCACCCGGTCGGTCAGGAGCGGATCAGGATGCGTAGCGTGTGTCACCGCTCATATCTTCGGGCATTCAGGGGATTGAGCACAGCCGGTTCGGTCTGATTACGCCCGCGTGGCAACCGCAGGATAGATAAGCGAGTGATACCCATCTCCGCCGCTGGCAAACAGTGATGTACGCAACATTTCTTACGCGTTAATTTGCAGTAATCCGCCGGCGGGGCGGGTATCCGCTCTCCACTTAGGAGGTTGCAATCAATGGTGAGCACAGCCGAACCGACACATATATTGCCGAGTGTGGCGACGACGCGCCGCGTCCATCATCGCCATAGCCCGCAGTCGGTTGCCGTGGGGCTCGCCAGCCGCTTGATTGTGAAGAACACCGTCCGCGCGTGGGCCATGACGCCGAACCTGCATTGGCCGTTCGAGTACATCGACACCGTCGCGGGATTGTTCCCGCGTGTCGGATACGCGGCCACAACCGAATCGGTGCGGTTGGACAACTGTGCCGCCGAATGGGTTCGCGCGCCGGGCGTATCGGGGGAGCGGGCAATCCTGTATTTGCACGGGGGCGCATTCCTCACCTGTGGACTCAACACCCACCGCTCCATGGTGACCCGCTTGTCGAAGGCGGCCGATGCCGCCATCCTTGCCGTCGCATACCGGAAGCTGCCCGCACACCAGATCACCGACGCAATCGACGACGGGATCAGTGGCCTGCGCTGGCTGCAGGATCACGGCTACGACGGCGACCGGGTTGTCGTGGCCGGCGACTCCGCCGGGGGATACTTGGCGTTCATGACCACACTCCTGGCGATCCAGGACGGCATCATGGATCCGGCCGGAGTTGCGGCCGTCTCGCCGTTCACCGATGCGGATCCGGTGCGAAAACTCAAGCACCCCAACGCCCGCAAGTGCTCGATGTTCACCCGCCGCGCCTTCTCGCGGTTCGCTCAATTCCTCAGCAACGCACAGGTTGTGGAGGGCGAGGGCGAGGGCGACGCCACAGTCGCATCCCCGGTGGACGCCGATCTATCCTCGCTGCCCCCGGTCACCATTCACGCCAGCTCGGACGAGTTGCTGCTCGCCGATGCCGAGCTGATGGCGAAGCGTTTGGAAGCCAGCGGGATCCACTGCGATCTGCACCTGTGGGATGGACAGATCCACGACTTCCCTTTGGCCGCAGACTTTTTGCCCGAGGGTAGGCGGGCCATCAAATACCTTGGGGACTTCGTCAAGGACGTCACCGCTGTTCGCGCGAAGGTTCCGAGCGTGCGCAGCCTGCGCAATGCTGCGGTGGCCGGTTGAAGGCAGCCGAATGTAACTGCGCCGCAAGCAGAGTCGCTGTCCCGGCGCTTCGGTGACTGCGTGGCGTGTCCCGGCGCCCGCCCTCGCTTGTGGCCGCACGACACCTTGTCCGGCGAACAACCCAGCGCATAAGTCGCGCCGCGGCCGTTACAGTTGGTCCTGATGACCCCACCAGCCCCGCCTGCGCTGACCGTGCGGTACGAGGGAGCCGAGCGCACCTTCGCGCCGGGCAACGACGTAGTAATCGGGCGTGACCTGCGCGCGGACGTGCGAGTCGCCCACCCGCTGATCTCCCGCAACCACCTGATCGTGCGGTATGACCAGGGCCGATGGATCGCCATCGACAACGGCAGCCTGAACGGCCTCTATGTGCACAACCGCCGCGTTCCGGTCGCCGACATCCAGGACGGCCTGCGCATCAACATGGGCAATCCAGACGGTCCTGCGCTCACCTTCGAGGTCGGCCGCCACCAGGGCTCGGCCGGACGGCCCCCGCTGACCACGTCGATACCGATGGTCAGCAATTCCAGCGATCCGCTGGCAAGGGCGCCGCAGAGCCAGCCGTTCGACATGCAGTGGCCCGGCCAGCCTCAGCAGCCGGCGTCGGCCTCGTTCCGTCACCCCGTCCATCCGCCCACCGCCGCGCAGCCGAGCCCGGCCGGCGGAGGACCCACGCCGAGCTCGCCGTCCGGGCCGCAGTCCCGGTACCCGACCAGCGGTCTACCGAGCGCCCCGGCCAGCGGCTCCCAGCACGCCCCGCAGATCTACCGGTCACCGTCTGTGCATGCGACGCCGCCGACCACCGCCGAGCCGGCGGCGCCCCAGACGGGCCGCATCGGCGGCGACTCGTCCGTCATCGCGACCTCGATGATGAAGATCCTGCGGCCGGGCAAGACCGGGCTGGACGTGCCCGGCGCGATCAAGATCGGCCGCGCCAACGACAACGACATCGTCATCCCCGAGGTGCTGGCATCGCGCCACCACGCCACCCTGGTCCCGACGCCCACCGGAACCGAGATCCACGACAACCGCAGCATCAACGGCACCTTCGTCAACGGTGCCCGGGTCGATTCGGCCGTGCTGCACGACGGCGACGTCGTCACGATCGGCAACATCGACCTGGTCTTCCACGGCGGCCACCTGGCCCGCCGCGACCAGGCCGCGACGGCGACGCGCAGCGGCGGCCTCGACGTGCGCGGGGTGACGTGGACGATCGAGAACAACAAGGCGCTGCTGGACAACATCTCGCTGACCGCGCTGCCCGGCACGCTGACCGCGATCATCGGGCCCTCCGGCGCCGGCAAGTCGACCTTCGCCCGGTTGGTCGCCGGCTACACCCACCCGACGACGGGCACCGTGTCGTTCGAGGGCCACAACGTGCACGCCGAGTACGCCTCGCTGCGCAGCAGGATCGGGATGGTGCCCCAGGACGACGTGGTGCACGGGCAGCTGACCGTGCAGCAGGCGCTGATGTACGCCGCGGAACTGCGGCTGCCGCCGGACACCACCAAGGACGACCGAGCCCAGGTGGTGGCCCGGGTGCTCGAAGAACTCGAGATGACCCAGCACCTGCACACGCGGGTCGACAAGCTGTCCGGTGGGCAGCGCAAGCGCGCGTCGGTGGCGCTGGAGCTGCTCACCGGGCCGTCGCTGCTGATCCTCGACGAGCCGACCTCCGGCCTGGACCCGGCGCTGGACCGCCAGGTGATGACCATGCTGCGGCAGTTGGCCGACGCCGGCCGTGTGGTGCTGGTGGTCACCCACTCACTGACCTACTTGGACGTGTGCGACCAGGTGCTGCTGCTGGCGCCAGGCGGCAAGACGGCGTTCTGCGGGCCGCCCAGCGAGATCGGTCCGGCCATGGGCACCACCAACTGGGCCGACATCTTCAGCACCGTCGCCAACGACCCGGACGGGTCCCGCGCGCGCTACCTGGCCCGCACCGGCCCGCCACCGGCTCCGCCACCCGCGCAGAGACCCGCCGAACTGGGCGATCCCTCGCACACCAGCCTGTTCCGGCAGTTCTCCACGATCGCCCGGCGCCAGATGCGGCTGATCGTCTCGGATCGCGGCTACTTCGTCTTCCTCGCGCTGCTGCCGTTCATCATGGGTTCGTTGTCCATGTCGGTGCCCGGCGATGTCGGCTTCGGCATCCCAAACCCGATGGGCGCCGCGCCCAACGAGCCGGGGCAGATCCTGGTGCTGCTGAACGTCGGCGCGGTGTTCATGGGCACCGCGCTGACCATCCGCGACCTCATCGGTGAGCGCGCCATCTTCCTGCGCGAACAGGCGGTCGGGTTGTCCACGTCGGCGTACCTGCTGGCCAAGATCTGCGTGTACACGGTCTTCGCGGTCGTCCAGTCGGCGATCGTCAGCATCATCGCGGTGCTCGGCAAGGGCGCCCCGACCCAGGGGGCCGTGGCGCTGGGCAAGCCGGGTCTGGAGCTGTTCGCCGACGTCGCGCTGACGTGCGTCGCGTCCGCCATGCTGGGGCTGGCCCTGTCGGCCGTCGCCAAGTCCAACGAGCAGATCATGCCGTTGTTGGTGGTGGCCGTCATGTCGCAACTGGTGTTCTCCGGTGGGATGATTCCGGTCACCGCGCGCATCGGGCTGGACCAGATGTCGTGGGCGACACCGGCGCGGTGGGGATTCGCAGCGTCGGCCTCCACCGCCGATCTGACCAAGCTGGTGCCCGGCCCGCTCACGCCGAAGGATTCGCACTGGCGGCACACCCCGGCGACGTGGTGGTTCGACGTCGGCATGCTGTTCGTCATCAGCGCCGTCTATCTGGGTTTCGTGCGCTGGAAGATCCGCCTCAGGGGCGGCTGAGCGCGTCCGTTCAGGCGCCCTTGCGGATCAACTGCTCGGCCGCGGCGCGCATGCGGTCGGACAGCTGCAGCAGATCGTGCTCGCCCACGCCCAACGGCAGCGTGTAAGCCAGTTGCCGCAATTCGACGGCGTAGTTGCGCAAATCTTCGCGGAGGCGCATCTCAACAGTGGGCATGACTTCTCCCTTGGGCCGGGCAGAATGCCTGGTCTGCGTCGACCAGCCGATCTGAAAATTTTCGCAGCCCGTCGGCGTAACCGCGAGCGCGCCTACACGTATTAAC
Source organism: Mycolicibacterium vulneris (assembly GCF_002104765.1). GTDB lineage: Bacteria > Actinomycetota > Actinomycetes > Mycobacteriales > Mycobacteriaceae > Mycobacterium > Mycobacterium vulneris. The sequence goes on along the minus strand of NZ_NCXM01000020.1, from coordinate 87,763 downwards.
GGGAGTTTGACAGCGAATTTACAGTCCGCGCGCCGGCGGAGTCGTCGCTCGCGCGTGCCGCAATACCGAAATTCCCTGCGCCGTCTCGCCGTGGCGTTACGCTGACGACGCTCGGTGAACAGCATGCGGAAAGGCACAGGCGCCGGAATGGATTTCGAACTCGACGCTGGGCAGCGCGCCTGGCTCGCCGAGGTCCGTGAATTTCTGCAGCAGAACGCCACCCCGGAATTACGCGCCGAGCTCGCCGAGCACGACCTGGAATTTCGCGGCGGGGAGGTCGCCCGGTTTCGGCGCAAGGTCGGGGCCAAGGGCTGGTTCGGGCTGAATTGGCCGCGCGAATACGGGGGACTGGGGCTCGGCGCCATTCACCTGCATCTGCTGATGAGCGAATTCGAATATTGGGGCGTGCCCGGCCCCGACCTGACGGTGACCTCGGTGGCGCCGATGATCATGCGGCACGGCACCGAGCGCAACAAGACCGAATGGCTGCCCCCGATCGCCCGGGGCGAGATGATCTGCGCGGTCGGCTATTCCGAGCCGGAGGCGGGCACCGACCTCGCCAGCCTGCGGACCAGCGCCACGCTTGACGGCGAGGAATGGGTGATCAACGGCACCAAGATCTGGAACAGCGGTGCCCAGCGCGCGACGCACGAATGGCTCTGTGTCCGTACCGATCCCGGCGGTGCCCGGCATCGGGGCATTTCGGTCGTCATCGTGCCGATCGACAGCCCGGGCGTCGACATCCGCCCGCTGTACGCCTGGTCGGGGTATCGGACCAATGAGGTGCACTTCCGCGACGTGCGGGTGCCGGCCACCAACCTGGTCGGCGAGGTCAACCGCGGCTGGACCTACATCACCGGCGCGCTCGATCTCGAACGCGGTGCGCTGACCAACGCTGGAGACCTGCGCCGCGCGGTCGAGGAGCTGCACGAGCTGGCGCGACGACCGCGGCGCGACGGGTCCGTGCCCGCCGACGATCCGTCGATTCGCCGCCGGTTGGTGCAGGCCGAGGCCGACGTCGCGGTGGCCGTCCTGATGGGTTACGAGGCGGCGTCGATCCTCGACAGCGGCGTCATCCCCAGCGTCGAGGTCAGCGTCGAGAAGGTGTTCACCAGCGAGCTGCGCCAGCGCATCGCCGACCTGGCGCTCGACCTCCTGGGTCCCGACGGGCTGTTGGCGCATCGCAGCGAACAGGCCCCGCTGGCAGGCAAATTCGAGCGGCTTTACCGGGCCGCCCCGCTGATGCGCTTCGGCGGGGGTACCAACGAGGTGCTGCGCGACATCATCGCCCAGCGCGGGCACGCGATGCCCTCCTCTGGACGCTGACGGGAGTTTCGCATACCGCCGATGAAGACGATCCCCACCGCCGAACAGCGCGACTTCGCCTCGGCGCTGCGCGCCCTGCTGGCCGCTGAGAACCCGACCGCTCTGGTGCGCGCCCTCGGCGAACCCGGCGGGGACCGCGCCACGCCGGCGCTGTGGAAGGCGCTGGCCGATGCCGGCGTCTTCGGCCTGGCCATCGGCGAGGAGTACGGCGGTGCCGGTGGCTCGCTCGACGACCTCGCGGTCTTCTACACCGAGGCCGGTCGCGCGCTGTGCCCGACGACGGTGCACAGCAGCGTGCAGGCCGCGCTGGCCATCGACCAGCTCGGCTCCCCGGACGCCAAGGCGCGCTGGCTGCCCCCGCTCGCGTCCGGGAACGTCCGGGCCACCACCGCGCTGTGGAACGCCCGCGACGCCGCCGTCGTCGCCCCGCCGCTGCACGCCGCCCCCGCCGGAGAACGGTGGCGGCTCAACGGAACCGCGGACTACGTCCTCGATGCCGACGTCGCCGATCTCATCGTGGTGTCGGCCGCCGCGGCCGGGCGCACCCTGCTCTTCGTCGTCGACGTCCGCGCTGTCAGCGTGGACCCGCTCGACATGGCCGGTGGGTTCCGGGCCTGCACGGTGCGCTTCGACGACGCCACCGCCGACGCGGCGTTCGACGGGGTCACCGCACCGGCGCTGCGCCGGCTCGCCAACACCGCCGTGGCGCTGGGATCGCTCGACCTGGTGGGCGTCGGCCAGGCCGTGCTGGACCGCACCGTCGACTACACCAAGCTGCGTCATCAATTCGGCCGGCCGATCGCGTCGTTCCAGGCCGCCCAGCATCTGGTCGCCAACATGCACATCGCGCTCGCGGCGGCGCGATTGGCCGCGCACGCGGCGGTGTTCTGGCTGGGGCGCGGCCGCGTCGCGACCAGGGAGACGGCCGTCGCGCGCATGCATGCGGCCGCGGCCGCGCGGCTGATCACGCTGGACGCCCACCAATTGCACGGCGGCATGGGCTATGTCACCGAGACCGACCTGCACCTGTGGAGCGAACGCGCACGGCTCGGCTCGACATTCGGCGGTGGAGCCGACGTCGCCGCCTCCTGGCTTGAGCAGAGCATGCACGACGAGACAGACGAAGGGGAGCGCCGTTGAGCGAGGACAGTTTGATCGATGCGGAATCCGCATCGCGGGTGGGCACGGTCGCGGCGTCGGCGACCGGTGAGGTGAACCGGCGCGATTGGCAACGCTGGGCCGCGGCGGTGGGTGACCACAATCCGCTGTATTTCGTCCCGGATTACGCCAGGGCCAATGGATATCGCGACATCATCTGCCCTCCGTTGTTCCTCCAGTACGCGATCCTCGGCGTCTCACCGCTCGAGTCGCTGCGTCCCGACGGATCGTCCGGCGCGGTCTCCGGCAGCCTGGCCTTTCCCCGGGCCCCCAAGCGGATGGCCGGCGGTGAGAGCTTCACGTTTCACCTGCCCGCCTATCACCGCGACGAGATCGAGATGGTCCGCACCATTTCCTCGATCGTCGAAAAGCAGGGCCGCTCCGGCAAATTCGTTCTCGTCACCTGGCACACGGTGTACCGCAACCACCATCGCGACCTGCTGGCCGAAGCGTCGACCTCGATGATCGCCCGTCCCTAGGAGCGCCATGACCGACTCGCAGGTGTTCTTCGACGACGTCGCGGTGGGTGAGGACATTCCCACGCTGACCGTCACCGTCGACGAAACCCAGATGTTCTTCTTCAGCGCCGCCACCTACAACGGCCACCGCATCCACTACGACAAAGAGTGGGCCCGCGACACCGAAGGCTACGACAACGTCCTGGTGCACGGCCCGCTCCAGGCGGCGCTGCTGGCCCGCGCCCTGGGCGACTGGATCGGCGGGCGAGGGCGACTGGTGTCGTTCTCGGTGCAGAACCGGGCCGTCGCCTACCCCGGCGAATCGCTCAGCTTCGGTGGGGAGGTCACCGGTAAACGGCTGAGCGACACGGGAACCGGGCTGGTCGATCTCGTCATCGCCGGGCGCCGCGACGACACGATACTGATGCCCGGGATGGCGACGGTCGAGCTGCCGATGCGGGGAGCCCGGCCGTGACCGGGCTGCGCGGAGAGGCGGCCATCGTCGGGATCGCGGAGTTGCCCGCCGAACGGCGTCCCACCCGTGCGCCGCTGTTCACCCTCGACCAATACGCGGTGCTGGCGAAGCTGGCGATCGAGGACGCCGGAGTCGACCCCGCCTGTGTCAACGGCCTGCTGACTCACGGCATCGCCGAGTCGGCCATGTTCGCGCCCGCCACCCTGTGCGAATACCTAGGTTTGGCACTGGATTTCGGTGAACGCGTGGACCTCGGCGGGGCCACCGCCGCCGGAATGATCTGGCGGGCCGCGGCCGCTGTCGAACTCGGCATCTGCGAAGCGGCACTCGCCGTCGTACCCGGATCGGCGTCGGTGCCCCGATCCGGGCGCCGACCCGCGGCCGACCCGAATTGGTATGGGGCGTCGTCGAACAACTACGGCTCGCCGCAAGCCGAATTCGAGATTCCCTACGGCAACGTGGGCCAGAACGCGCCCTACGCCCAGATCGCCCAGCGTTACGCGGCGGAATTCGTTTACGACCCGGCCGCGGTCGCCAAGATCGCCGTCGACCAGCGCACGAACGCGTGCGCGCACCGGGGCGCGGTGTTTCACGGTACCCCGATCACCGTGAACGACGTGCTGGAAAGCCCGATGATCGCCGACCCGATCCACATGCTGGAAACGGTGATGCGCGTGCACGGGGGGGTCGGCGTGCTGATCGCCGACGCCGACATCGCGCGCCGCGGCCGCCACCGCCCGGTCTGGATCAAGGGTTTCGGCGAGCACATCGCCTTCAAGACCCCGACCTATGCCGAGGACCTGCTGTCCACCCCGATCGCGCGCGCGGCCGACCGGGCCTTCGCGATGGCCGGGCTGAGCCGGTCCGATGTGGACGTCGCGTCGATCTACGACTGCTACACCATCACGGTGCTGATGAGCCTGGAGGACGCCGGATTCTGCGCGAAAGGCGAAGGCATGTCTTGGATTACCGAGCACGACCTGACCTTTCGCGGTGACTTCCCGCTCAACACCGCCGGCGGCCAACTGTCCTTCGGCCAGGCCGGCATGGCCGGCGGCATGCACCATGTGGTCGACGGTGCACGCCAGATCATGGGCCGGGCCGGCGACGCGCAGGTGACCGACTGCCACACCGCATTCGTGACCGGCAACGGCGGCATCATGAGCGAACAGGTCGCGCTGCTCCTGCGGGGGGACTAGCCATGGCCCACCCCATCCCCGAGCCCACCCCCGTCTCACGGCCGTTCTGGGACGGCCTGGCGCAGCACCGGATCCTGGTGCAGTACTCACCGTCGGCGCAGCGGTACGTGTTCTATCCGCGGATGCTGGCCCCGGGCACCCTGGCCGACGACCTGGAATGGCGCGAGATCGACGGCGCCGGAACGCTGTACACCTTCACGATCGCCCGCCGACCCACCGGCCCGCCGTGGCAAGATGCGTTGCCGCAGCTGCTCGCGGTGGTGCGGTGGGATGCCGGGCCGAAATTCAGCACCGAGCTGGTCGACGTCGACCCGGGCGACATCCGGATCGGAATGCGGCTGCAGCCGGTGTTCTACGATCTGGCTGAAGAGGGCATCACCCTCCTGAAATATCGGCCCGCATGACCTCAACTACGAGGTCGGAGGTGCACATGGACGACCCGCTCAACGGCGCAGTGCAGGCGATGCTCGACCAATTGAACGCCGGATTCCCGCGCGTCGAGCAGCTGACCGGCCCGCAGGCGCGCGCCGCGGTGGCCGAACGACGCATGCCGGTCGAGAACCTCGACGACGTCCGCAGCGCTACCGACCGCATGGTCCCGGGGCCCGGCGGCGCGGTCCCGGTACGTGTCTACGAGCCGCACGGCGAGCCGTCGGGGGAGGCCGCCGCGATCGTGTTCTACCACGGGGGCGGATTCGTCTTCTGCGACATCGAATCTCACGACGGATTCTGCCGTGCCCTGGCCCGCGGCAGCCAGGCCGTAGTGATCTCGGTCGACTACCGCCTGGCCCCCGAGCATCCCGCCCCGGCGGCGGCGCTCGACGCGTTCGCGGTGTTCGGCTGGGCGGTCGAGCACGCCGCCGAGCTGGGCATCGACCCAGCACGCACCGCGGTCGCCGGTGACAGCGCCGGCGGCAACCTGGCCGCGGTCACCGCCGTCCTCTGCCGCGACCGCGGCGTCACCCCACCCGCCGCACAGCTGCTGATCTACCCGGCGATCGATCCGAGCTTCGATACCGACAGCTATCAGCGCTACGCCACGGGCTACTTCAACACCCGCGCGGCGATGCAGTGGTACTGGCGCCAATACCTGGGGGCGCAAACGGTTTTCGACCCGCCCTATCTGGTTGCCCCGGCCCGCGCCGACACCCATGCGGGCCTGCCGCCCGCGGTGATCGTGACGGCGGGGCTCGATCCCCTGCACAGCGAGGGATGCGACTACGCCCGCCGGTTGCGCGGCGCGGGAGTGCCCGTCGTGCACCGGGACTTTCCCGGGCTGTTCCACGGCTTCATGACGATGCAAACGTTTCCGCCGGCGGCATCGGCGCAGCATCTGGTCTGCGCCGACCTGCGCGAGTTGTTGCATCCGGCGGACCGGAGCGCGGCGTCGTGACCGAAGCCGGCGACGTCATCGTCATCGGCGCCGGGTTCGCCGGGCTCTACGCCGTGCACCGGGCCGCCTCGGCGGGCCTCTCGGTGACCGCCCTCGAGGCCGCGCCCGACGTGGGCGGCACCTGGTACTGGAACCGTTACCCGGGCGCGCGCTGCGACGTCGAAAGTGTGGACTACTCCTACTCTTTCGACGAGGAGCTGCAACGGAGCTGGCAGTGGACCGAACGCTTCGCCGCCCAACCCGAAATCCTGGCCTACCTGCGGCACGTCGCCGACCGTTTCGATCTGCGCCGCCACTACCGATTCGGCGTGGACGCCATCGGCGCCACGTTCGAGCGGGGACGCTGGCATGTCGACACCGCGGCCGGAGACACCTATGCCGCGCAGTTCCTGCTCTGCGCGACCGGCTGCCTGTCGGCGGTGAACCGGCCCAATATCCCGGGCGCCGAAACGTTCTCCGGCGAAGTGTATTTCACGGCCGCGTGGCCGCGCGAGGATCCGGAGCTGCGCGGCAGGCGGGTAGGCCTGATCGGCACGGGATCGTCGGGCATCCAGGTGGCGCCGATCATCGCCGCCAACGCCGAAAGCCTGGTGGTGTTCCAGCGATCCGCGAACTACACCATCCCGATGCCCAACCGGCCGTGGTCGGCCGAGGAGCAGCGAGGAATCCAGGAGCAGTATGCCGAGCGTCGCCGGGTCTCCGCCTACGCCGCTGCGGGCACACCGCACGGCACCTACCACAAGAACGCCCTGGACACCGAGGCCCACGAGCAGTCCGAGGCGCTGTGGAAGCGCTGGCGCGAGGGCGGCGTCCTGTTCGCCAAGACCTTCCCCGACCAGACCAGCGACCTGTCCGCCAACGACGTCGCCAGGACGTTCGTTGAGGAGCGGATCCGAGAGATCGTCGCCGATCCCGTCGTCGCAACGGATCTCATCCCGGTCGATCACCCGATCGGTACCAAACGGATCTGCACCGACGACGGCTACTACGCCACCTTCAACCGCGACAACGTTCGGCTGGTGAACCTGCGCCGCGAGCCGATCGAGGCGATCACCGCCGACGGCGTACGAACCGGCGAAGCGACATATCCCTGCGACGTGCTGGTCTTTGCGACCGGCTTCGACGCCATGACAGGGGCGCTGACCCGAATCGACCCGAAAGGCCCTGGGGGACAGCGACTGAGCGACGTCTGGGCCGACGGCCCGGTGACCTTCCTCGGCCTGATGGTGCCGGGGCTGCCGAACCTGTTCACCGTCAGCGGGCCGGGCAGCCCCTCGGTGCTGGCGAACATGGTGCTGCACGCCGAGGTTCAGGTCGACTGGGTCATCGAGCTGGTGCGGGCGGCGCGACGCCAAGGGGTGAGCGAGGTCGAGCCGCGCCGCGACGCGGCGCTCGCCTGGACCCGGCACGTGGGCCAGGCGGCCGACCGGACGCTGTTCCCCAAGGCGGCGTCCTCGTGGTACCTCGGCGCCAACATCGAGGGCAAGAAGCGGGTCTTCATGCCCTACATCGGCGGTTTCGGCACCTACCGGCGCCACTGCGACCAGGTGGCCCACGACGACTACGCGGGCCTGGTGCTGACCACCCGATGACGACGTCGAAGAGGAAGTGAACCCGTGCTGGAGACGGTTCAACAGCTGCTGCGGCAACGCCGCGACGACGACACCCCGGCGGTCGCCCACGGCGACCGGACGTGGACCTGGCGCGAACACCTCGCCGAGGCAGAGGCGGAGGCCGCGGCGCTCATCAAGCTCGCGGACACGGCACGGCCGCCTCATGTCGGTGCGGTTCTGGGCAATTCGCCTGCCATGTTGCGGTCGATGGCCGCCGCCGCGCTCGGCGGTTACGTGTTGTGCGGCATCAACACCACGCGGCGCGGAGCCGGCCTGCTGGCCGACATCCGGCGATCCGACTGCCAGATGCTGCTCGTCGACCCCGACCACCTCGAACTGCTGGACGGGTTGGATCTCAACGGTATTCAGGTGCTCGACGTGACCGGCGCACGCTACGCCCAAGCCGTCGCCGCGGCGCCGTCGCTGGTTCCCGTGCGCGAGGTGGCGGCCGCCGACACCCTGATGATGATCTTCACCTCGGGCACCAGCGGTGACCCTAAGGTGGTGCGGTTCGCCCATGGCATGGCGATCATGTGCGGCGCCAGCCTGATCTATCAATACGACGTCACCGCCGACGACGTCTGCTACCTGGCGATGCCGCTCTTCCATTCCAACGGTGTCGCCGCCGGGTGGGCCGTCGCCATCGGCTGCGGGGCCACCATGGTGCCGGCCCGATTTTCGCCGTCCCGATTTCTCGATGATGTCCGCCGCTACCAGGTGACGTACCTGAACTACGTCGGCAAGCCGCTGGCCTTGATCCTGTCCACCCCCGAGCGTCCCGACGACGCCGAGAACACCCTGCGGGTGGCGTTCGGCAACGAGGCCACCGATCGCGATATCGCGGAGTTCGCAAGGCGTTTCGGGTGCCGGGTCGTCGACAGCTTCGGTTCCAGTGAATTCGCGGTCATCGTGGTGCGCGAAGACGGCACGCCGCCCGGCTCCATCGGCAAACCGTATCCGGGCGTGAGCATCTACAACTCGACGACGCTGCGGGAGTGCGAGGCCGCGCGGTTCGACGCGCACGGGGCGCTGATCAACTTCGATGATGCCGTCGGCGAACTCGTCAACACCCAGGGCGCGGGCCCGTTCGCCGGCTACTACAACGACCCGGGCGCCACCGCCGAGCGGATGCGACACGGAATGTACTGGTCGGGCGATCTGGCCTATCGCGATGCGGACGGCTGGATCTATCTCGCCGGGCGGACCGCAGATTGGATGCGGGTGGACGGGGAGAACCTGGCGGCCGGCCCGATCGAGCGGATTCTGGCGCGGCTGCCCGAGATCAGCCAGGTCGCCGTCTACGCGGTCCCCGACGACCGGGTGGGCGACCAGGTGATGGCCGCCCTGGTACTGCGGCCCGGGGCAAGCCTGAGCCCGGATGATTTCGAGAAATTCCTTGCCGCCCAAGCCGACCTGTCGCCGAAGGCGTGGCCGCGCCACGTCCGCATCAACGATCTGCTGCCCGCGACCGCGACGAACAAGATCCTCAAGCGGGCGCTGATCGCCGCGGGTGTCACCGCGCAGGACGGCCTGTTGTGGACGCGGCCCGCGCGCGGCACCAGCTATGCGCCGGTGGGCGACACCGCCGACGGCCGCACGGCGTCGGCCCTGGGGTCGTGAACTAGCGGGCGGCCTCAGCCCGCTTCCTCGGGGACGGGGGCTTCGCCGAAGCGCGCGAGCACCAGGGTCGCGGACACGGCAACGGCGAATCCCACGATCACCAGCCAGCCGAGCCCGTCGCGGGCGGTGTCACCCAGCCACACCACCCCGACGAACGCGGGCGCCAGGGTTTCTCCGACCACCATTCCCGCGACGGCCGTGGTGACCGATCCGCGGTGCAGCGCGGAGGTGAGCAGCAGAAACCCCGCGGCGCCTCCCGCGGCGGCCGCGTACAGGGCGGGGTTGGTGTAGAAGGCGCGTTTGGTGGGATCGATCGCGTCGATCAGGCGCACGCCCACCTCGACGACGCCGAAGCCGCTTCCGGCGCCCAGCCCCAGTGCGAGCGCACGGGCGCGGTCGGGCAGACGCCCCGCGGCGACGCCGCCGACGAAGATCGCGGCCACCACGCCCAGCAGGGCCCAGCCGAGCCCGGCCGGGGCGTGCCGGAAGTGGCCCGGCCCGGCGGCCAGGGCGAGGAAGACCAGGCTGGCGCAGACGACGCCGACGGCCGCCCACTCGGCTGACGACAAGCGCGCCGACAACACCCACGCCGCGACGACGCCGGTGACCGCGATCGAGGCGGCCAGCGCCGCCGCGACCACATAGATCGGGACCAGCCGCAGCGCCGCGACCTGCAGCGCAAACCCGGCGACGTCCAGGCCGACACCCACCAGGTAGCGCCACTGGCGCACGGCGCGCAACAGCAATACCGCGTCCACACCCGAGCCGCTGCCCGCTTCCACCGAGCGCGTCCCCGCCGCTTGCAGCACGGTCGCCGTCCCATAGCAAAGCGAGCAGCCCAGCGCGAGGAGGAAGCCGATCAGCACATCCACCGACACTAGGCGTCGTGGCGGGGGTCCGCTTTGCCGTGATCCGCCGAAACGGGAGAACAAAAGTTTGGGCGACGCTCACCCGGGGCACCTCACAGGTGTCTATCGCGCAACCCAAAGTCGAGTTACCAACGCTCAGTGAACGGCCAAGTTATACTTGCGCGCCCGTTTTCCATATGTATAGCCTTGTGCGGCAACAAGATTCAAAATGATGTTTAAAGTCGGTGCACAGTTGTGTACTCTAGCGACATGGCTGAACGCGGTGCTGAGCCCCGAGTCCCCTGGGGACGTCGGTGGTTCCTGCGAGCCGTGCGGCGGCTGTTCAGCCCGCTCCAGCCCGATGACTACCTCGAGATGATCAACCCGCTGTGGACCACCAAGGAGCTGCGCGGGAAGGTCGAAGCGATCGAGGCGCAGGGCTCGGAAGCAGCCAGCGTTCTGATTCGCCCGGGATACGAGTGGCCCGGCCACAAGCCGGGCCAGTACGTGCGCCTCGGCGTGGTGATCGACGGTGTCTACCACTGGCGCGCGTACTCGCTTACTTCGGACCCCAGGCCCGCAGACGGGCTGATCAGCGTCACGCCGAAGAGGGTCGACGGCGGCGTTGTTTCGCCGTATCTAGTGCACAAGATTCAGCCGGGGGATCTGGTGCGGCTGGGCGAAATCGAAGGCGTTTTCACGCTGCCCGAGCCGGTGCCGGCCAAGATGCTGTTCATCAGCGCCGGAAGCGGCATCACACCGATCATCAGCATGCTGCGCGACCTCGACCATCGCGAGGAATTGCGCGACGCGGTGGTCATTCATTCCGCGCGGACCCGCGAGCAGGCCATGTTCCTGCCCGCCCTGGAACAGCTCAACGAACGCCACGAGGGAATGAGGCTGGACCTGCGCCTTACCTCCGAGCAGGGGCGACTGACCCCCCAGGACCTCGATGACGTGTGCCCGGACTGGCGCGAGCGCGAGGCATTCTGTTCGGGTCCCGGTGAGATGCTCGATGCGCTGATCGAGCACTGGGAAGAAAACGGGGACTGCGAGCGCCTGCACTTCGAGCGGTTCCAGCCCAAGATCGGCGGCGACGCCAACGCCGGCGAGGGCGGCACCGTCTGCTTCCTCGACAGCGACAAGAAAGTCGAATGTGACGGCGGCACATCAATACTCGAGGCGGGTGAGAAGGCCGGTCTGAACCTCGCGTTCGGCTGCCGGATCGGCATCTGCCACACCTGTGTAGGCACGCTGAAATCGGGCAAGCTGCGCGACCTGCGCTCAGGCGACGTGATCGAGCCGACGGAGCAAGACGTGCGGATCTGCATCAACACCGCCGAAGGCGACGTCGAACTCGAACTGTGATCGAAAGGAGCGGCTCGTGACAACTGCCGTCAAAAGGGCTGGGGAAACACCGCTTTCCCGCTTTGGGGAACAAGAGCTGGAAAAGCTAGCGAAGGAATTCGACGCGATCCACGACGAGGTGTTCGCCGACCTGGGCGACCGCGACCGTCGTTACATCAAGAACGTCATCTCGGCACAGCGACAGATCGTGGTGGCCGGCCGGGTGCTGTTGCTGGCATCGCGCTCGAAGACGGCGTGGCTGCTGGGCACCGCCTGCCTCTCCATGGCCAAGATCTTGGAGAACATGGAGATCGGCCACAATGTCATGCACGGCCAGTGGGATTGGATGAACGATCCCGACATCCACTCCTCGGTGTGGGATTGGGACACGGCCTCGACCGCCGAGTCGTGGAAGCACTCCCACAACTACATCCACCACACCTTCACCAACATCCTCGGCAAGGACAAGGATCTCGGCTACGAGATCATGCGGATCGACCCCAACCAGAAATGGGAGCCCCGCTTCCTGTTCCAGCCGCTCTACAACCTCTTGCTCACGCTGCTGTTCGAGTGGGGCGTTGCCGTCCACGACATGGACATCGAAGCCGTCCGCAAACGGGAAAAGCCGTGGTCGGAGGTACGCAAGGACCTGCGGGGCATCGGTGTCAAGGCGCGCGCGCAGATATACAAGGACTACCTCGGCTGGCCGGCGATCAGCGCCGGGGCGTTTGCGCTCACCCAACTAGCCTTGCGTGGCAGGCTCGACCAGCCGGCCAAGTCACGGTTGGGCAGGAGGCTGCGCAATGTGTCCAGCGGTGGCCGCATCGGCGCCGCCGCGAACTTTCTCGACAAAGTCGCGCCCGGCGTCGAAAGCACCTACCTGCGCACGCTGGCCGCCGATGCGATCGCCAACGTCATCCGCAACGTGTGGGCGCACGCGATCATCTTCTGTGGCCACTTCCCGGACCAGACGTACACGTTCACGCAAGAGGAGACCGAGAACGAATCGCGCGGCGGTTGGTACGTACGCCAGTTGCTCGGCGCCGCGAACATCGACGGCAGCCCGCTGTTCCACATCATCAGCGGCAATCTCGGTTATCAGGTTGAGCACCACCTGTACCCGGACATGCCGAGCAGTCGATACTCCGAGATCGCACCCCAGGTCAAAGAGATCTGCGAGCGTTACGAATTGCCGTACAACTCGGGCCGGTTCGGCAAGCAGTGGTTCATGGTGCACCGCAGCATCTTCCGCCTGGCATTCCCGGGTGGAAAGCCCCGGCCAAAGCCCGGTCCTTACCACGGCAACGTCCATCGGCCCGACCCCGGACGTCCCAGCGAAAGCGATCGGTTCCGTGACCGGGTTCCCGCCGAACACCCGGCGGCCGGTCCCGAACACGAGTCCGGCGGTGTCGAGGTGCAGCCGCCGCCGCGCGGCAAAGACTGAGGCGACGGTCCGTTCGCGCGTCAAACTGAACCCTTCGCCTCGTCCCGTCGTGAATGATCGTTGATGGCACGGCAGACGTGCTTCCCGACGGTGATTAGGGGCGAATGAAGCCACCGCAGACCGACGAACCCGCTGCCGGGGATATCGCCGCGGCGAAAAAGACCCCCGGTGACGTCGCCCGGCAGTGGCGCAGCCCGCTGCGGGGACCGTGGCTGACGTCGGTGTTCGGCTCGATGCTGTTGGTGACGCTGCCGATCGTCATCCTCACCGGCCTGCTGTCCTACATCGCCTACGGCCCGCGGCTCGGCCAGGCCATCCCCGGCGACGTCGGCTGGCTCAAGCTGCCGACCTTCGACTGGCCCACCGATCCGTCGTGGCTGTACCGGCTGACCCAGGGGCTTCATGTCGGGCTCGGGCTGGTCCTCATCCCGGTGGTGCTGGCCAAGTTGTGGTCGGTGATCCCCCGGCTCTTCGTGTTTCCGCCGGTGCGGTCGATCGCCCAACTGCTGGAACGGGTTTCGCTGCTGATGCTGGTCGGCGGGATCCTGTTCGAGATCGTGACCGGCGTGCTGAACATCCAGTACGACTACATCTTCGGGTTCAGCTTCTACACCGCGCACTACTTCGGCGCGTGGGTGTTCATCACCGGCTTCGTCATGCACGTCGCGATCAAGAGCCGGCGCATGTGGGCCGGCCTGCGGTCGCGGTCGCTGCGGGACGTGCTGCGCACCGGGCGCGCCGACACCGAGCCCGAGCCATGGCAGCCCGACGGCCTGGTTGCCGTCGACCCCGCCCCGGCGACGATGAGCCGCCGCGGCGCCCTGGCGCTGGTGGGCGGCGGCGCCCTTTTCCTGGCGGTCATCACGGCCGGCCAGACGCTGGGCGGCTACGCCCGGCCCGCCGCGCTGCTACTGCCGCGCGGGCGCCGGCCCGGAGGCGGACCCAACGATTTCGAGATCAACCGCACCGCGGCCGCGGCCGGCATCTCCACCGCGGACACGACGGAGCGCTGGCGGCTCACCCTGAGCGGCGGCCCCGGGCCGGTGGCGCTGGACCGCGCCGCCCTGCTGGCGATGCCACAACACACCGCCGCACTGCCGATCGCCTGCGTCGAGGGCTGGTCGACCACCCAGACGTGGACCGGTGTGCGACTGGCCGACCTCGCCCGACTGGCCGGCGTGCCGGCGCCGGAATCCGCACGGGTGTCGTCGCTGGAACACTCCGGCGCATTCACCGGCGCGACGCTGCAACGCAACCAGGTGCTGCACCCGGACGCGCTGCTGGCGCTGCGCGTGAACGGCACCGACCTGTCCCTGGATCACGGCTTTCCCGCGCGGATCATCGTGCCGGCGCTCCCCGGCGTGCACAACACGAAGTGGGTGGCCTCCATCGCTTTTCGGGCGGCCGCGCATGCGTAGCGTGTTCGCGCGGGTCTATGGTTCCCACCCGCTGCACCTGCTGACGATGATCGCCGGCTTCGCCCTGCTGGGCTACGTCATCGCCGTCGTCAAACCGGTCACGCTGTGGAACCCGCACGTCTGGTGGCAATCGATCGTCGTCTGGTTCGCGGCGGCCATCATCGCCCATGACCTGGTGTTGTTCCCCGTCTACGCTTTCGTTGACCGGATGCTGTCGCGCGGCCGCCCCGGGCCTGCGCGCGCCGACGCCGCTGTGCCGGTGCTCAATTACCTCCGGGTGCCCGCGCTGGGGGCGGGCCTGACACTGCTGGTGTTCCTGCCCGGCATCGTCCGGCAAGGTGCCACCACCTACCGGGCCGCGACCGGCCAGACTCAGGACCCGTTTCTCGGCCGGTGGCTGCTGTTGACGGCCGCGATGTTCGCGGTCAGCGCCGGGGTGTACGCCCTGAAGCTGGCAGCGGTGCGCCGACGGGCGCGGCGGCGCTGACCTAGCTGCGGAGTCTTTCGGGGCCTGAAACAACTGCAAACCTGCGTGTCTGCCGATGAGCAACTACTGTTGTGCCTTATGCGGACCCCGAGCGCGAAGGCATGTGCCGCGCTGTTCGGGTGCGTGACAGCGGTTGTCCTGGCCGCCGGCCTCTCGTCGGGCGGCGCGCCGGCGGCCACCGCCACGCCTTCGGTCGTGACGCCCGCGCCACCGGCCCCGGGTGGTGCCGTGCCGGTGCAACCCGTCGGGGGAGGCGGCTGCATCATCGGCCTCAATTGCGGGTGCATTCGCAAGGTCACCTGCCCGTCGCCGCACCCGCGCCGGCCGAGCGTCGACAGCAACCAGCACGCCGCGCCCGCCCCGGCGAATCCCTAGCGCCGAAACCGCGGGCGGCTTTCCTATCATTTGGTGATGAGTGCCGGTGGGCTGGAAACCGTGGGCTCGCCGGCGTTCACCGACGAGGACCCGGCCCGCTTTCGTGCGGCCGGCTGGTGGTGCGATACGACGCTGTCCGACGCGGTGCGTCGCAACGCCGAACGGACACCGGACCGCCCCGCCTATGTCGACCACGGTGGATCCGCGTTCACCTGGCGTGAATTCGACCGTGCCGCAAACGGTTTGGCCGAAACATTGGCCGGGGCCGGGGTTGGCCGCGGTGACCGCGTGGCGGTATGGCACGGCGACTCCGCCGCCATCCACGTGCTGTTCGTGGCGATCGAACGCTGCGGCGCGGTGGTCGTCGGTATCGGCGCGCGCGCGGGCACCCGCGAGGCGTCGGCGATCCTGCGCACCGCCCAGCCGAAAATCCTGATCAGTGACCCACCCCGGGCGGGCACCGCGGCGGAGGTGGCCGACGAACTGCGGGTGCCCGGCGTGGTGTTGAGCCACGGCGGGGGGACGCTTCGGCTGGACGTCGACGCCGAGCCCACGGTGCCGGCGGCCGGCTGCGAACTCGGCCCCGACGACGTGTTCCTGATCAACTCGACGTCCGGCACCACCGGGCTGCCCAAGTGTGTCGTGCACACCCAGAACCGTTGGCACTACTTCCACCAGAAAGCCGTCGCAAACGGGCTGCTGACGAGCGACGAGGTATTCCTGCCGGTCATCCCCACCCCGTTCGGCTTCGGACTGTGGACCAGTCACACCACCCCGATCTACCTTGGCGCCACCGCGGTGATTCTGGACCGGTTCACCACCACGGCCACCTGCGAGGCGATAGCCCGGCATAGGGTGACCGTATTGTGTTGCGTCAGCACGCAGTTGACCATGCTGATGGCGGACCCGGCCAGCCGCGGCCATGACCTGAGTTCGCTGCGCGTCGTGTACACCGGCGGGGAGGCGTTGCCGTATCGGCCCGCGGCCGAGTTCGAGGAACTTACCGGCGCCAAGATCCTGCAGTTCTACGGCTCCAACGAGACCGGGATGCTCAGCGCGACCACCGTCGACGACTCGCGCGAGCGCCGGCTGCGCACCGGCGGCCGCCTCATCCCCGAAATGGAGGTCCGGCTGTTCGACGGGGACCGCGACGTCACCGAGACGGGGTGCGGCCAGCCCGCGTGCCGGGGACCGGCGACCAGCCTCGGTTACCTCGGCGGCACCGACCACGACAAGCTGTTCACCCGCGACGGGTGGATGCGGATGGGCGACATCTGTGAGATCGACGCCGACGGCTACCTGCGCGTCACCGGGCGCACATCCGATTTCATCGTGCGCGGCGGCAAGAACATCAGCGCCAGCCAGGTCGAAGACGCCGTCATGACGCATCCCGCCATCGCGATCGCGGCGGCCGTCGCCATGCCCGACCCGGTGTTCGGCGAAAAGGTCTGCCTCTACGCCGAACTCATCGACGCCGCCACCGTCGACCTGCCCGGACTCGTCGAACACCTGCTGGCGCTGGGCGTTTCCAAAGAGCTGCTGCCCGAGCGGCTCATCGTGGTCGACGAGTTGCCCCGCTCATCCGGCGGAAAGATAGCCAAAGGCCGGCTGCGCGAGGATATTGGAGCCAGAATGGAGGCCGGTCATGAACGCTCCTGATGCACGCCGCGGCGGGTTGGAAGTCTGGGCGCCGTCGGTGGTTCCCCCCATCGGCGTCGACCTGTCAAATCAGCAGGCGCTGGCCATCGCGTTCCGTCACCTGGCCGGCATCGGGTTCGCCGAGAACATGGCCGGGCACATCACCTGGCAGCTCGACGGCCAGACCGACATGTTCGTCAACCCGTGGGGGCTGTGGTGGCAGGAGATCACCGCGTCCGATATCTGCGTGGTCGACGGCGACGCGCGCGTGGTCAGCGGCCGCTGGGACGTTACCCCGGCCATCCACATCCACACCGAACTGCACCGGGTGCGAGATGACGCCCGAGTGGTGATCCACAACCACCCCTACTACGTCTGCGTGCTGGCCGCGTTGGGCAGGCTGCCCGAGCTGGTGCACCAGACCGGTTCGCTGTTCCTCGACGACCTGTGCCTGGTCGACACCTACGACGGCGAGATCGACAGCCCCGCGCGCGCCGCGGAACTCGCCGCCCGGATCGGCGGCGCCAACCTGACGATCCTGGCCAATCACGGCGTCATCGCGACCGGCCGCAACCTGCCCGAAGCCGTCTACCGTGCGGCATCCATCGAACGCGTCTGCAAGCTGGCCTACGACGTTCTGCTCACCGGCCGGGATCCGGTGCCCATGAACTGGTCGGACATGGCCGGCATGCAACGGTCGCTGATCGAGCGGGCGGCCGACGTCTACTGGGCCGGGGCGGCGCGCATGACCATCAAGGCCGGCGCCGATGTGCTCACCTGAACGAGTGCCGCCCTACCGCTCAACGACGCCGCCCCGCAAGGAGATTGACGAGTGAAATCGATCGATGAGCTGGCCACCGACCTGAACTTCACCACGGCGAAGACCGGCACGGAGCGCTCGGTCACCTTCCTGCCCGACCCGCCCCGGGCCGCGCGCCGCTACACGGTGATCTCGGTGGACGATCACATCGTCGAACCCCCGGACACCTTCACCGGCCGCCTGCCCCGCAAGTACGCCGATCGGGCACCGAAAGTCGTCGAGACCGATGGCGGGGGACAGACCTGGGTCTACGACGGCAAGGAACTGCCCAATGTCGGCTTCAACGCGGTGGTCGGCCGTCCGGTGGCGGAGTACGGTTTCGAGCCCGTCCGCTTCGACGAAATGCGCAGGGGCGCATGGGATATTCACGCGCGTGTCAAAGACATGGACCTCAACGGCATCTACGCCTCGCTGAACTTCCCGTCGTTCCTGCCGGGCTTCGCCGGGCAACGGCTGCAGCAGGTGACCAGCGACCGCGACCTGGCGCTGGCCTCGGTGCGGGCTTGGAACGACTGGCATTTCGACGTCTGGGCGGGGTCGTACCCCGACCGGATCATTCCCTGCCAGTTGCCTTGGCTGCTCGATCCCGAACTCGGCGCGACGATGATCCGCGAGAACGCGGAGCGCGGTTTTCACGCGGTCACGTTCAGCGAGAACCCGGCAATGCTGGGGCTGCCCAGCATCCACACCGACCACTGGGATCCGCTGATGGCGGCCTGCGCCGAGACCGGCACCGTGGTGAATCTGCACATCGGATCGTCGGGGTCGTCGCCGTCCACCACCGCGGACGCGCCACCGGACGTGCAGGGTGTGCTGTTCTTCGCCTACGCCATTTCCGCCGCGGTCGACTGGCTGTACTCCGGGCTGCCCAGCCGGTTCCCCGACCTCAAGATCTGCCTGTCCGAAGGCGGAATCGGTTGGGTGGCGGGCCTGCTCGATCGCCTCGACCACATGCTGAGTTATCACGCGATGTACGGAACCTGGGAGGCGCTCGGTGAGCCCTTGACCCCGGCGGAGGTGCTGACGCGCAACTTCTGGTTCTGCGCGGTCGAGGACAAGTCCTCCTTCGTACAGCGTGACCGGATCGGCGTCGACAACATCATGCTGGAAGCCGACTACCCGCACTGCGACTCGACGTGGCCGCACACCCAACAAACCATTCACGAGCAGATCGGCGATCTGCCGGCCGACGTCATCCGAAAATTTAGCTGGGAGAACGCGTCTCGGCTATACCGGCACCCGGTTCCGGCCGCGGTGCAAGAGGACCCCGAGGCGTTCTGACCGGGCCCGCGCTGACGCTCGACGCGCCCGCCCCGAACTCGGTTCCTGAACACCTCTACCGCGTCAGGCCGGGCGGGTTCACCAGCGTCCTGGAAACGCAGCTGTCACTGATGCGGCTGGGCATCCAACCCGCCGACTTCGCGCTGTCGGTGCTGGGTGAGGACCGCGCCGAACAGCGCCGGCGCGTCGAGGACTTCCGCGACTTCTGTGAGTTCTGCACCCAGGCTACGGCGATCAGCTCATGAAAATGTGGACCGAATACCGGAAAAGGAAAAAGCCATGACCGCGACGGACATAGTCGACTTCAGCTCCGTCCCTTGGGGTTCGGTGGAGTGGACCAACCTCGTCACGCTGTACCTGCGCGCGCATGAGAGCCGTACGCAGCGGCCGATTCTGGGGGACCGGGTGGCCGCGGAAGCGGTGGACCGGATCGCGTATGACTTCAAGAGAATTCACCGGATGTCGTGGCCGGCGGCCAACCAATACCTGGTCGCGCTACGGGCCAGGCAGCTCGACGACTGGTGCGCGGATTACCTTGCCCGGCAACCGGATGCCGTTGTGCTGCACCTCGGTTGCGGCCTCGACGGCCGCTTCTTCCGGCTCGCCCCACCGCCGTCGGTCGTGTGGTTCGACGTCGATCAGCCGAGTGTCGTCGGGCTCCGCCGCCGGCTCTACGACGACACCGGCCGCTACCAGATGATCGGCTCGTCGGTCACCGAACTGCAGTGGCTCGATCAGGTCCCGACCGGACGCCCGACGCTGATTCATTGCCGAGGGCCTACTCATGTACCTGCACGAGGACGAAGTGCGGCGCCTACTGCAGCGCCTGGCCGACCGATTCACCGGCGGCGAAATGCATTTCGACACGCTCTCCGCGCTGGCACCGCTGATGTCCAAGCTCTTGACGCGGGGAATCATCAAGTGGGGCATCCGGGACGTGCGCGAGATTGCCGCCTGGAATCCCCGACTGCGGTTTCTCGAGCAGAAGCCCGTGCTGGCCGACTACAACCGGATCCCGTCGGCCGCGGTGCGGTTGATCTACCGGCTGACGTGGAGGACGGCCGGTCGTCACTACGACGTGCTGAACCGTTTCGAATACTGACTGATCAGAGGTCGGATGCCAGCCGGCGCAGAATGTCGACGGCGGATTCCGCGGTCGCGTGCCGGTATCCGGTGCCCGCCCAGAGGTGGACGAAGTCCGGCCTGCCGGCCGCCGCGGCGGCCTTGCGCAGCGGGCTGGTCAGGTAGTGGATGGCGGGATAGCCCGCCGGCGCCTCGGCTTCGTGGGCGTCGATGAACGCGTTGCGCAGGCCGCGGGCCGGCCGGCCGGTGAAGGCGCGGGTCAGCACCGTCTCGGTGTAGGCGGGATCCACCAGGGCCGCCTGATGAGTGGCCGAGGCGCCGCTCTCGGTGGCGCGCAACAGCACGGTGCCCACGGCGGCCGCGGTCGCGCCCGCGCGGATCACCTCGGCCACCGCGGCGGGGGTGGCCAGCCCGCCGGTGGCCATCACCGGCAGCGGCACCTTCGCGACGACTTCCTTGACCAGATCGACGATTGGGACCGGCGTCAACGGCCGCTGCGGTGAGAGGGTGCCGGAATGGCCGCCGGCGTCGGCCGCCTGCACGGCGAGCATGTCGACGCCCGCGTCGTGCGCCCGCGCCGCCTCGTCGGCCGTGGTGACCGTCTGCACCACAACGCTGTTGGCGCGTTGCAGCGCAGCGATCACGTCGCGTGACGGAAGGCCGAACGTGAACGACACCATCGGAACCGGGTCGTCGAGCAAAAGCGCGATTTTCTCGTCGAATCTGTCGTTGTCCTCGATGGGCTCGGGTGGAAGCGTCAGCCCGAACTGGTCGGCTTCGGCCTGGACGATCGCGGCGTAGGCGCGGTAACGCTGCGGGTCGACCGGCACCGGGTTGGGTGCGAAGACATTCACCCCGAATGGGATTGACTCGGCGCGAACGGCTTTGATCTCGGCCTCAATGGCCTCGACGGTCTTGTACCCGGCCGCGAGCAGGCCCAGCGCGCCAGCGCGGGTGGCGGCGGACACCATGGCCGGGGTGGTCGGGCCGCCCGACATCGGCGCCGCCACCAGCGGAACGGACATTCCAAACTGCGCCAACATGTCAGGCCCTTTCGCTATGCCGCCGCGCTAAACCTTGCCTGCCTCGACCCTATCGGCGCCCGGCCGGTGCGGCAGCATTCCGTGGCGGCGGCCGACCTGGCAGGATGCTTGAGCGTGACGCGCCCCAACTTCCTTGTGATCGTTGCAGACGACCTCGGGTTCTCCGACATCGGCGCGTTTGGCGGTGAGATCGAGACGCCCAACCTCGATCGGCTGGCCCACGCGGGGATCCGGCTCACCGATTTCCACTCGGCACCGGCCTGCTCACCGACCCGGGCGATGTTGTTGACCGGGACCGACCACCACATCGCCGGCATCGGCACCATGCTCGAGGTCGCGTCCCCGCAATTCCGCGGCGCACCAGGGTACGAGGGCTATCTGAACGACCGGGTGGTCGCGCTGCCCGAACTGTTGCGCGACGCGGGGTATCTGACTCTGATGTCGGGCAAGTGGCACCTGGGCGCCACGATCGAGACGTCGCCGTGGGCGCGAGGTTTCGAGCGGTCGTTCGCCCTGCTGCCGGCCGGCGCCAGTCATTACGGCGGTTCGGGGGCGCGCGGATTCTCGCCCGTGCCAACGCTTTACACCGAGGATGACCAGTTCGTCAGCGTCGGTGACGACTTCTATTCGTCGGACTCCTATACCGACACCCTGCTGCGGTATCTGGATGAGCGCGCCCCCGACGACGACCGGCCCTTCTTCGCCTATCTGCCCTTCCAGGCGCCGCACTGGCCCCTGCAGGCGCCCGACGAATCCGTCGCGAAATATCGGGGTCGCTACGACGCCGGGCCGGACGCGTTGCGCGAGGAGCGCCTGGCCGCGCTCAAGCGGCTCGGCCTGTGTCCACCCGACGTGGTCGCACACCCGGTGGTGGCCGACGGCGCACCGGAGTGGGCCGACATGACCGACGAGCAGCGCGCACGCTCGGCCCGCAGCATGGAGGTCTACGCCGGGATGGTCGACCGCATGGACTACAACGTCGGCCGGGTCATCGACTACCTCTCGGCCAGCGGCGAACTCGACAACACCGTCGTCATCTTCATGTCCGACAACGGCGCCGAGGGCGCGATCGTGGAGGCGATGCCGCTGCGCGGCCCGCAGATCGCCGCGCAGATCGAAAAGCATTGCGACAACAGCCTGGACAACCTCGGCCGGCCGACGTCGTTCATCTGGTACGGCCCCCGCTGGGCGCAGGCCGCCACCGCGCCGTCGCGGCTGCACAAGGCGTTCACCACCCAGGGCGGAATCCGCGTGACCGGTTTCGTCACCTGGCCCGGCTTCGCCCGGCAACAACAGATCGGTACCGCGTTCAGCACGGTCATGGACGTCGCGCCGACCGTGCTGGAGCTGGCCGGGGCCACGCACCCGGGCACGTCGTATCGCGGCCGCGAGGTGGCCCCCATGCGCGGCCGCTCACTGGTGGATTACCTGATGGGCGCCGCGGAGACCGTGCACGACGCGGGAAGCGGCACGGGCTGGGAGCTGTTCGGCCGCCGCGCCATCCGGCAGGGCGACTGGAAGGCGCTGTACCTCCCGACGCCGTACGGGCCGGGCCGCTGGCAACTCTACGATCTGTCTTCCGATCTCGGCGAGATCGACGACCTCTCCGAGGCGCGGCCCGACAAGCTGGCCGAGCTGCTGGCGCTGTGGGATCGCTACGTCGAGGAAACCGGTGTGATCCTGGATCCCATCTCGGTGTACGACGTTCAACTGTGACCCTATGGCACGTTCAGCAGAGATCACGCGCTGGGTCGAAGGGCCTCGAATAGCTCGACTGAACCACTGTGCCGTGCAGCCAAGACTTCGAGGCCCGCAGCCCTGAGCCAGCGCTGCACGTCACCGGCCCGGGGCGTGATCCCGAAAAAGCCCGCCGCCTGCAACGCCGCCACAAAACGATCCTGACGCCAGCCGCGACCACGTACACAGGTACTCCCGCGAAGAATCCCACCCGGCTTGAGCACCCGGGCAAGCTCGAAAACCGCCGCTCGCGGGTCAGGAATGCAATGCAGACCGTTGAACGTCAATACCAGGTCAAAGGCGTTGTCCTGGAAGGGTAAATCGGTGACATCGGCCTCGGTGAACTCCATGAGGTCGGCCACACCCAACTGAGTTGCCCGGTCGCGCGCCCGCCTCAGCATGTCCGAGGAAATGTCGGCGGCCACATAGCGGCAATCCTGCCCAGGGCGCAGGCCACGAAAGGCAAAGCCACCACCGCACGGGATGTCAAGTACCTGGGCGCCGGCGCGAGCTTCACCGACACGCTGAACCTCTCCTAGGAGGTCATGTAACGTCAATCCCCACAACGTTTTTGCGCCCAGCGCAGCGATGCTGTCATGCGTTGCGGCCGCGTTATACAACGCCGATGCCACCCGAGCGGCACGCCAGCGGTCCGTTACCTGCCCCATCCGCTGACTCTAACGGGAAACCACGGCGTGGCAACCTGCGCGGGGCGATAAGCTCAGCGGCGTGTACGGAGACTATCCACCGGTGAAACCAGGCCGGCCGCTTCCTGCGGTGCGCATCGGCGTCCTCGGGGCGGCGAGCATCGCGCCGGCGGCGTTGATCGATCCCGCCAAGGAGAACGCGGAGGTGGTCGTCGCCGCGGTGGCGGCCCGCGACGTGCCGCGTGCGCAGGCGTTCGCCGCAAAGCACGACATCCCCACGGTGCACGGCGATTACGAGACGTTGATCGCCGACCCCGACATCGACGCCATCTACAACCCGCTGCCGAACGGCCTACACGGGCGCTGGACCCGGGCCGCACTCACCGCCGGCAAACACGTGCTGTGCGAAAAGCCGTTCACCGCCAACGCGGCCGAGGCCCGCGAAATCGCCGAGCTGGCAGCGGATTCGGACCGCGTGGTAATGGAGGCCTTCCACTACCGCTACCACCCGCTGACGCTGCGCGCCGAGGAGATCATCGCCTCCGGCGAGCTGGGCACACTGCGGCACGTGGAGGCCGCGCTGTGTTTCCCGCTGCCGAAGTTCTCCGACATCCGCTACGACTACACGCTTGCCGGTGGGGCGACCATGGACGCGGGCTGCTACGCGGTGCACATGGCCCGCACCTTCGGCGGACCCTCCCCGGAAGTTGTCACGGCGCACGCCAAACTGCGCGACCCCCGGGTCGACCGGGCGATGACCGCCGAACTGCGGTTCCCGGCCGGCCACACCGGGCGGGTGCGCTGCTCGATGTGGTCGCGGCGGCTGCTGCAGATCAGCGCCCGGGTGATCGGCGAACACGGGGAACTGCGCATCCTGAATCCGGTGCTGCCACAGGCTTTCCATCGGCTGTCGGTGCGGTCGCGGCGGGGCAGACGGGCGGAACGGTTCGGACGCCGGGCCTCCTACGCGTATCAACTGGACGCGTTCGCCGCGGCGGTGCTGCGCGGCGAACCGGTCAAGACCACCCCGCACGACGCGATCGACAACATGACCGTTATCGACGCGATCTATCGCGCCGCGGGTCTCCCGCTGCGCTACCCGAGCTGAACGTCCGACAGCAACCGCCGTGCGGCCTCGACACACGGGCGCATGCGGTCGATCGGACTCACGCCGGCCAGCGCCAATGACCTTCTGGGAACTTCGATTTCAAGCACGGTGTCGCGGGGCAGCGCGGACAGGAGGTCGTGCAGCGGAAGTTCGCCCTCACCGGGCACCATCCGCTCGAACATGGCCTCCTCCAGGTAGTTGTCGATGCGCGGGCGCAGCGTTGTGTCGTTGAGCTGGGCGTAGCCGATGCGCTCGGCGTCGATGGCGGCCAGTTCGGCGGCCCCGCCACCCGACCGCACCAGGTGCATGGTGTCGATCAACAGCCGGAAATCACTCCGGCCAACGTATTCCGCGGCGGCCAGCGCGGCGCCCAGGCTACCGATGGTCAGGCCGGGCACCGGCTCGACGACCGTGCCGATGTCACGCTGTGCGGCGAGCTCGGTCAGTACGGCGAACTGGTCGAGCGTCCGGGGCAGATCGGGGTCCAGGCTGACCACGTTGATCCACGGGACACCAAGTTCGGCCAGCACGTCGAGGTCGCCGCCCAGCGCGCTCACGTCGGCGCCGGGCAGCACCAGGAATCCGTCGCCGAGCGAGATGCTCACGCCCCGGTCGTCCGTCGCGGCGAGCAGGTCCTTCCGCAGAACGGTGTCGTCCTTCAACGAGAAGGGGGGATAGCCCAGCGGCACCAGCGGCATCCCCTGCACGGCGACCGAGACATACCGGCACCCCAGATCCGCGGCGAGGTTCACCAATTCGATTGGCGGCAGTCCGAATACGCTGAGCATGCCGATGCCGAGGCGGTCCGGGCGCCCCGAGCCCGTCATGCGGGGCGACCCACCAATTGGTCCAATTGCGCTGCGCCCTGGGCTGTTTGGGTCGTCAGCACGATCCGCCCCGACGTCGCCGGTTGTTCGATTATCGGTGCTTCCAGGACCATGTTGTCCCGGACGAAGGCCATGTGTTCCTGCAGATGCGCGCTCGTGAATGCGGACCACGCGGCCGCCGACGGCGGATCCAGCACGAGGGTCAGTTCGTAATAGTCCGCTGTCAAAGACTTCGGTGGGTCGACGCGGACGATCCCGAGCTGCATGGTCTCGGGGCCCAATGTGTAGACGGTGGTTCGCCCGATATCACAGGTGGTCAGGACGTCGGTCGGCTTGACGGGAGCGTTCGGATCCGTGGCCGGGCACTTCACGGCGGGCGTCGTCGGTTGTGACTTCGTCACCGGCCGGACGGGCAGCGGCGCGATCTTCACGACCGGCGGCGGTGGCGGAGATGGCGGCGCGGTGGTGCTGGTCGGCGCGGTGGTCGGCGCGGTGGTCGGCGAGGTGGACGGCGCAGGCTTGTGCGTCTGCTGGCAGCCACACGTCACCGCCGCGAGCAGGCCGATAGACCCAAGCCAGGCGGCGGCACTACGCGCGCTGAATCGACGGTGAATCATCGTCGATGGACTCTACCCGCAGGATCATTGATTCCATGTCCGACGGGAACTCCTGCACCGCAATTTCTTTGGTGCCGGGTAGCGCGCCGCGTCGAAATCGTGCAATTCGATGATGGTTGCGGGAGTGGCTTGGCCTGCGCGCATGCGGCATTCCGACACGCACACATCGCGGTCTTTACTGACACTACGAATATAGAGTAGCGTCGCCGTTGAGAAGATTATGGACAAACGCCGAAAACCCAACCCCGCCGAGCGCCGCCGCGATCTGTGCGACGCGGCGATCCAGTTGTTGGCCGATGACGGGGCCAAGGGCCTGAGCCATCTGAAGGTCGACCGCGCGGCCGGGGTGCCGGACGGCACCACCTCGTTCTATTTCCGCACCCGGTCGGCGCTGTTGCGCGCGGTGGCCGAGCGCTCCGCCGAGCTCGACCTCGCCGAGCTGCAGGCGATCGCGGACAGCTCCGATGGCGCCGGTGGAAATCGCGCACCGTCGCGGTTGTCGCAGGTGGTCATCCAGGCCGGCAGCGACCCGCAGTTGTATCGGACCAGGGCCCGCTACGAGCTGACCATGCAGGCCACCCGCGACCCCGCGCTGGCCGCGATTCTGCAGCAGGCTACCGACGAGTTCACCAAGCTGCACCGGGAGATCCTGGTGCAGCTGATGCCGCATGGTGCGGACCTGGATCCGGCCGTCATCGAGGATCTGAGCAACGTCACGCTGACGTTCATCAACGGCCTGCTGCAGCGGTTCGCCCAAGGCGACCGGATCATCGACAGCGCCGAACAGCTCGACGGGATCCTGTCGGCGATCGCCGCCGGCATCCTGAAAAGTTCGGACAAGGGGCGGCTGACCCAGGCCGGCGGCCTGCGGGTGTTGCGCCGCGGGGCGGCCGGATCCGCGTGAGGACGCCTCCGGGAAACGCGGGCTATGGATCTTGCCCCGGCATCCGCTGTATGGTTCTCTACGAGAATAGAGTAAACCCACGTTCATGCGCCGTTTTCAGCGGAGCTTGTGCAGAAGTCAGAGCGACGCAATTAAGCGGAGTGTATAAATTGCCCGGACCGAATCCAGCGCTGCGACGCTGGCGGCGCGAGCCCTGGTGCAGGTCATGCGGGCATCTAAAACTGCAGCGGTAGGAGGGTTTTCGTGACGGCGAGCACCGATAGCCATGTTCGGTTCGATCCATACGATGTCGGGTTGATCGCCGACCCGTATCCCATGTTCGCGCGATTGCGCGAAGAGGCGCCGCTTTATTACAACGCCGAATACGATTTTTACGCGGTGAGCCGTTACGCCGATGTCAGCAAGGCGCTTGTCGACCACGAGACCTACAGCTCCGCGCGCGGCGCGATCCTGGAACTGATCAAGGCCAACCTCGAAATCCCGCCGGGCATGCTGATCTTCGAGGACCCGCCGATTCACGACGTGCATCGCAAACTGCTGTCGCGCATGTTCACCCCACGCCGGATCGCCGCGCTCGAGCCGATGATCCGCGACTTCTGCGCTCAACTGCTGGATCCGCTGGTGGGCTCAGGACGCTTCGACTTCGTCACCGATCTTGGTGCGCAGATGCCGATGAAGGTCATCAGCATGCTGCTCGGCATCCCCGAGGACGACCAGGAGTACATCCGCGACCGCGGCAACGCCCAGCTGCGCACCGAGGCCGGCAAGCCCATGGACGCCGCCGAGCATGGCCTGTCGGTGGGTGAGCACTTCGAGGCCTACATCGACTGGCGCGCCGACCATCCGTCCGACGACATCATGACCGAGCTCCTCAACGTCGAATTCGCGGACGAAACCGGGACCACCCGGCGGCTGTCCCGCGAAGAGATCCTCGTGTACCTCAACGTCGTCGCCGGGGCCGGCAACGAAACGACAACGCGGCTGATCGGTTGGTCCGGAAAGGTTCTCGCCGAACACCCCGATCAGCGCCGGGACCTCGCCGAGAACCCGACGCTCATCCCGCAGGCCATCGAGGAATTGCTGCGATACGAGCCGCCGGCACCGCACGTGTCGCGCTACGTGACCCGCGACGTCACCGTGCACGACCAGACCGTGCCCGAAGGCAGCGTGATGATGATGTTGATCGGATCGGCGTGCCGCGACGAGGCCCAGTTCGGGCCGGACGCAGGCGATTTCAACATCCATCGCACCGTCCGCCCGCACCTCACCTTCAGCATGGGGACGCACTTCTGTCTGGGATCGGCGCTGGCCCGCCTCGAAGGCCGCGTCGCGCTGGAGGAGATCCTGAAACGATTCCCCGAGTGGGAGGTCGACCTGACCAAAGCAGTCCTCAGCCCGACCTCCACGGTCCGGGGCTGGGAGTGCATGCCGTCCCTGGTGCCATGATGACCGGCCGGGTCGAGGGCAAGGTCGCTTTCGTCAGCGGCGCCGCGCGCGGGCAGGGCCGCAGTCACGCCGTCCGCCTGGCGCAGGAGGGTGCCGACATCGTCGCGATCGACGTCTGCGGGCCGATCGACAATCTGGCCTATCCGCACTCGACGCCGGAAGACCTTGCCGAGACGGCGGATCTGGTCAAGAACCTCGACCGGCGCATCGTGACCGCCCAGGTGGACGTCCGGGACTACGACGCGCTGAAGGCCGCGGTGGACAGCGGGGTCGAACAGCTCGGTCGTCTCGACATCATCGTCGCCAACGCGGGCGTCGGCACCGATGGCAGGAAGCTGCACAAGATCCGCGAGGACGTGTGGCAGGACATGATCGACATCAACCTCAGCGGCGTGTGGCACACCGTCAAAGCAGGTGTGCCGCATGTCCTTTCGGGTGGACGGGGTGGCTCCATCGTGCTCACCAGTTCGGTTGGCGGCCGCAAGGCCTACCCGAACACGGGGCATTACATCGCCGCCAAGCACGGCGTCATCGGCCTGATGCGGGCCTTCGCCGTCGAGTTGGGCCCGCACATGATCAGGGTCAATTCGGTGCTGCCCACCCAAGTCAGCACCACAATGGTGATGAACGACAACACCTATCGGCTCTTTCGCCCGGATTTGGAAAATCCCGGACCGGACGACTTCGCCCCCATCTCGCAAATGATGCACACACTGCCGGTGCCTTGGGTGGAAGCCACTGACATCAGCAATGCTGTCCTGTTCCTCGCCTCTGACGAATCTCGTTATGTCACCGGCGTTTCGCTTCCCGTCGATGCGGGCAGCTTGCTCAAATAGGCGTCAACCCCAAGTGAAAGAAGAAGTCCATGCCCGAATATGACTACGAAAAGCTGAAGAAGGAAGCCGAGCAGTACATCAAGTTCGAAAAGGACAAGAAGAACCGGATCGCCTACATCACCTTCGATCGTCCCGACGCGCAGAACGCCACCAGTCTGGGCATGCGGCAGAACTACGCGGACCTGATCCACAAGTGCAACGTGGACGACGACGTCAAGGTGGTCGTGATCCGCGGCGAGGGCCAGGATTTCGGCAGCGGCGGCGACCTGCCCGAGCAGCGCCCCATGCTGGAGAACCCCGGTCTCCCGTTGCATCACGAGCTCGCAATCAACGATGACGACGTCAAGTACCCGCCGGGTGGGTCGTACCGCTACCTGTCCACCGTCACCGACTTCTACGCCAAGGCCCGTGCCGGAAACCGTCCGCTACAGGAACTCCGGAAGATCAGCATCATCGAGGCCAAGGGCTACTGTTACGGGTGGCACTTCTACCAGGCCGGCGACGCCGACCTGGTGATCTCCTCCGACGACGCCCTGTTCGGTCACCCCGCGTTCCGGTACGTGGGCTGGGGACCCCGGCTGTGGTGGTGGGCCGAGACGATGGGCCTGCGCAAGTTCTCCGAGATGCTGTTCACCGGAAGGCCGTTCAGCGCGAAGGAAATGTACGACTGTGGCTTCGTCAACAGCGTGGTGCCACGCGATCAGCTGGAAGCGGAGACCGAGAAGTACGCGATGGCATGCTCGCGGTCCCGCCCGACCGACACGGTCGCCGTGCAGAAGACCTTCCTCGAGCTGTACAAGCAGCACAAGGGCGAGTACTTCGGCAGCCTGCTGACCGGCATGGTCGAGGGCATGCTGCCGATGATCCAGAATGACGCGCAGGAAGTCGACCTCACCGAAGGCACCTTCAACAAGGGCCTCAACAACGTGGTCAAGGACAACGACATGAACTTCCCGCCGGAGTGGCGCCTGAGCCGCTCGGGCCGCGCGAAGCCCTGACCGTCTTGGCGGGGCGTGCATGTCCGCGCTGACGGGTATCAGGGTCGTCGAGTTAGCCGAATCCGTCGCGGGGGAGTACTGCGGGAAGCTGCTGGCCGACTTCGGCGCCGAGGTCATCAAGATCGAGGCGCCGAAGCGCGGCAGCGCGACCCGCGCCATGGCGCCCGTCCTCGCCGACGGGTGCGAAGGCAGCGCGTTGTTCGCCTACCTCAACACCAACAAGCGCTCCGTCATCCTCGATCTCGGTTCGACGGCCGACTTCGAGCGGTTGCACCGGCTGATCGACACCGCGGACGCGGTCATCGATGGCCGGGCCACGGACTGGTCCGCGCGGCACCCGTCGGTGGTCTTCTGCTTCATCACCCCGTACGGCCAAGGAGTGGCCGCCGAGTTCGATAATGCCCGGAGCATCAACGTGTTCCACGCGAGCGGGTGGGGATATCACACCCCGAGCCACCCGGATCCGGGCAAGCCGCCGCTGCAGGGACCGGGCCGCTTCCTGGCCGACTACGAGGCCGGGCTGGAGGCGGCGTTGTGTGTCGCATCGTCGCTGTGGGGACGGTTGCACACCGGCCAAGGCGAGTCCATCGACATCTCCCAGCAGGCCGTGCTGGTCTCACGCGCCGATTGCATCCTGGGTCGCCACGTGACCGGCGAGGTACCGGCCGACGGTGAGCGGGGTGATTTCGATCAGGCCGGGCCGGCCTCGTTCTTCGAGTGTGCCGATGGCTTCGTATACCTGTACATGACCAGCGGCGCGCACTGGGCCGGCATGAAAACCTTGATGTGCCATCCCGAATGGCTCGACACGTTTGAGGACGACTGGCTGGAGTTCTCCGTCACCGCTGAGAAGGTCGCCGCGTTTCAGCGGGGGTTCGCCGGCTGGGTCGCCGCCCTGCCCAAAGACGAGGCCTCGGAGCGGGCTCAGCGGCTCGGTGTCCCGCTGGTGCCCGTCAACGGCGCCGCGGACCTGCATCACTTGCCCCAATACCGCCACCGCGGATTCTTCCAGGGGGTCCGGCATCCGGTGCTGGGTGAAGCGGCGTATCCGACCGTGCCGTACGCGTTCAGCGCGTCGCCCGCGCGAATAGTCAGTGCCGCACCCGGACTCGGTGAGCACACCCGGCCGGTGTTGGAAGGCATCGATTCCCCGCGCGCCCGGCCGACGGTCAAGTCGGCGCAACTGAAGCCGCCCAGGGATGCCCGGGGCGGGCCGCTGGAAGGCGTGCGGGTCGTCGAACTCACCAAGGTGTGGGCCGGTCCGTACGCGGGCAAACTGCTGGCGATGCTGGGCGCCGAAGTCATCAAGATCGAAACGGCCGCCAGCCCCGAGGAGATGCGCGCCTACGGCGGCACCGACATCAACCACGCACCGTATTTCTTGAGCATCAACCCCGAGATCCTCAGCGTGGACCTCGATATCAGGTCGGTCGAGGGGATGGCGCGGCTACGCGAGCTGATCGCCCGCAGCGACATCGTCCTCAACAACCTGCGCCCGGGCGCCATGGAGCGCCAGGGCCTGGGGTACCAACAACTCACCGAGATCAAGCCCGACATCATCTCGGTGTCGATCAAGATGTGGGGCAACGACGGGCCAATGGGCCACCAAACCGGTTATGCACCATGCTTTGCCGCGCTGGCCGGACCGGCCTCACTGGTCGGCTATCCCGATGGGCCGCCGCTCGGGACCAGCATGCGCTACGGCGATTCGACGGTGGGCGCGGCCGCCGCCTATGCCGCCGTGGTGGCGCTGTTGCATCGGGAACTCAGTGGCGCCGGCCAATTCGTCGACGTGTCGGCCGTTGAGACGCTCTCCTCGATGATCGGTGACTGCCTGCTGGAGCAATCGCTGACCGGACGACCACTGGGCCCCAGCGGCAACGCCAACCCGGACATGTGCCCGCACGGTTGCTACCCGTGCGCCGATGGAGCGTGGATCACGCTGGCCGTCGCGAGTGACGCCGAATGGCGCCGGTTGTGCGAGGCGCTCAGCGCCGCACCACTGGCCGACGAGCCCCCCTACGCCACGCACGAGGCGCGACACCGGCACGCCGAAGCGCTCGACGCGGACCTCGCCCGGCTCACCCGAGGGCAGGACGCGGAGCGACTCGCCGAGCGCCTCTGCGCAACCGGGGTGCCGGCCGCCAAGAGCGCCACCTCGGTGGATGTGATTGCCGATCAACGGCTGTGGGACCGCGAGCTGTACCGCTTCGTCACGGATCACCGCGAGGGCCAGCGACCGGTGCTGGGTCCGTCCTGGCGAATGGCGCGCCGTCCGGCCCGGGTCGCGCGCGGTGCGCCGGACCTGGGCGAGGACACCGACTACGTTCTTCACGAGATACTCGGCAGGCAACCGATGGGCGGAGCATGACGACACTGGCGCGAACAGCAGCCCTGGTCACCGGGGCCAGCAGCGGCATCGGCGCGGCGACGGCCCGGGCTTTGGCGGCCCAGGGAGCGGCGGTGGCCCTGCTCGCGCGCCGTGCCGACCGGTTGGCGGAGCTGAAAGCCGAGATCGAATCCGCCGGTGGCACAGCGCTGATAGTGGCCGCCGACGTCACCGACGCCGAACAGGTGGCGTCCGCGGTGCAGCGCACCGTCGCGGAGCTGGGACGGCTTGACATCCTGGTGAACAACGCCGGCCTGATGCAGTCGGCGCCCGCGACCGAGGCGTCGCTGCAGGATTGGGACCAGATGGTGTCGGTCAACGTTCAGGGTGTCCTCTACGCCACCCGCGCGGGGCTTCCTCACCTGATCGACGCGTCCGCCGACTCGCCGCGCGGCGTGGCAGACCTGGTCACCATCAGTTCCACCGCCGGCTGGGTGGCCCGGCCGAACACGGCGGTGTATTCGCTAACCAAGTTCGGCGTCAACGCCTTCAGCGAAGGGCTTCGCCAGGAGGTGCTCGGGAAGCGGGTGCGGGTCGGAGTGGTGAGTCCCGGAACGGTCGACACCGAAATCTTCAGCCACCTGGCCGAAACGTCACGCGAGGCGTTCGAACGGCAGACCGCGGGCATGGTCATGCTGCGGCCCGAGGACATCGCGGACGCGGTGCTGTTCATGGTGACGCGTGACCGGCGGGTCGCTGTCAATCACATGCTGGTGCGCTCCGCCGAGCAGACCTGGTAGCGGCGTGGAGTCGGATTGGGTGATCGGCGATCACCACGGATTGCCGCTCCCGGCTGACCCCGCGGCGTTGCTCGTCGGGGGAGTATCGTTCCTCACCAGCGCGTTTCGGGCCTCCGGTGTGCTCACGGAGAACAGCGTCGCCCGGATCAGTGAATTCCGGGAGATCGGCGGTGGCAGCACGGGCCGCAAGGCGATGCTGTCGATCGAATACGACCTTCCCGCGCCGAGTCTGCACACCGAGCTGTTCGTCAAGTTCTCCCGCGATCTCGACAATCCGGTGCGCGACCGCGGAAGGACCCAGATGGAGTCCGAGGTCCGGTTCGCCTCGTTGGCGTGTGCGCCGCAATTTCCGATCGCGGTGCCCAGCCCACAGTTCGCCGATTACCACGCACAGAGCGGCACCGGGATCTTGATTACCGAACGAATCAGCTTCGGCGCCAACGGGATCGAACCCCATTACCACAAGTGCCTCGACTACGAGATGCCCGAGCCGTTAGAGCATTACCGCGCGCTGCTGACCGCGCTGGCGCGGCTTGCCGGCACACACCGGTCCGGCCGGCTGCCCGCGGAACATACCGAGCAGTTTCCACTGGACGTGCAGTCCGCAACGGTGGGAGAGCGGGCACCGTTGTCGATGGACACATTGCAGCGACGGGTCAATCGACTCGGTCAATTCATCGACACCCACCGCGGCCTGGTGCCGGCCGGCGTGGGCACCCCAGAGTTCCTGGCGCGGTTGGCCGCCGAGGCCCCGCGGTTGGCCCTGTTCGAGGACGCGGTCGCGGATCACTTGGCCGCCGACGGCGATTACGTCGCGCTGTGCCACTGGAACGCCAATATCGACAACGCGTGGTTCTGGCGCGATGGCAACGGCACTCTGCGCTGCGGCCTGATGGACTGGGGATGCGTAAGCCAGATGAACCTGGGCATGGCTCTGTGGGGGGCGATGTCCGGCGCCGAGAACGAGATATGGGATACCCATCTCGACGACCTGTTGGAATTGTTCGTCGCGGAATTCGAGCGTTGTGCCGGTGCGCGCCTGGAGCCGGACCGGCTGCGCCGGCACACGCTGCTGTATGCGGCGGTGATGGGCGTGGCCTGGCTGCTGGACGTACCGGCATTGCTGCGTAAGCGATTCGACATCGCGCCGAGCAGCCGGGCGGACCCGCGGATCAGGGATGACGAGGGTGTGCGCGCGCCTCTGCAGATGTTGTCGAACC
Source organism: Mycolicibacterium vulneris (assembly GCF_002104765.1). GTDB lineage: Bacteria > Actinomycetota > Actinomycetes > Mycobacteriales > Mycobacteriaceae > Mycobacterium > Mycobacterium vulneris. The sequence continues at coordinate 53,268 of NZ_NCXM01000020.1, read as the reverse complement.
TGCTGCTGCTGTGGCAGCGGCACCCGCTGGGCGACCTGCTTGACGAGGCACTGGCCGAGGAAGGGCGCGTCGTCTAAGGCGCGTTGTCGTCTCGGTCCTGAAGCAGCTTCTCGGGATGGTGAAACACGTTGATGCGGGGCCTTCCACGGTCCAGATGCGGGGGCGGAAGCCATTCGGTGTCACCCTTGGCGTTCTTGCGGGTGGTCCAGCCGCCGGGTCGCAGGAGGCGGTGCTGGGGTCCGCAGGCGAAGGTGAGGTCGTTGACGTCCGTGGTCTGGCACGTGGCGTACTCGGTGACGTGGTGGACCTCGCAATAGTAGCCGGGCGTGGTGCATCCGGGCGCCGAGCAGCCGCGGTCTTTGGCGTACAACACGATTCGCTGACCCGGTGAGGCCAGGCGTTTGGTGTGATACAGCGCCAGGGCCTTGCCCCTATCGAAGATCGCCAAGTAGTGATGCGCGTGGCGAGCCAGACGGATAACGTCGCTCATCGGCAGGATCGTGCCGCCACCGGTCAAACCACGCCCAGCCGCGGCTTCCAGTTCTTGGAGCGCGGTGGTGACGACGATGGAAGCCGGCAGGCCATTGTGCTGACCCAACTCGCCCGAAGCCAGCAGACCCCGCAGCGCCGCGTTGAGTCCATCATGGTTGCGTTGACTGGCCGATCGCGGATCGCGCTCGATGGCCTCTTGGGTGGGCGCGCCGTCGACGCACGGGGCGTCGTCATCGGGATTGCACATGCCCGGCGCGGCGAGTTTGGCCAAGACGGCTTCGAACGTGGCGCGTGCCTCGGGGGTGAGCCAGCCGCGTAGCTGCGACATGCCGTCGGCTTGCTGGTTGCACAGCGTCAGGCCGCGCTGCCGAGCCCGGTCCTCGTCGGTGAAGGTGCCGTCGGGGTTCAGACAATCCGCGAGGATGTCGGCCAGCTTGCCGAGTTGTTCGGGCCGATACCGGGTTCCCTCCGTGGCGAGTTTGGCCTCGGCCTGCTCGCGGGTGGCTGCATCTATCCAGCCGGGCAACTGGTAGTAGAACTTGCGGATCACCGAGATTTGACCGGTGCCGAGCGTGCCGTCTCGTTGCGCGGCCGCAGTGGCGGCCAACATCGGTGCTAGCGGTTCGCCGGTGAGGCCATGGCGCGGGCCCAGATCCCGGGCCTCCTTGATGCGTCGGGATGCTTCGGCGCGGCTGATCAGCGTCGTCTCCGCGATCGCATGCGACAGCGTGCCGCCGAGCTCCTCGGACGGCGCTTGGCGGGCAAGGGAATTGATCAGTGGATGCTCGATGGCCGGCAACCGGCGGCGCACCATCTCGCCGCGCTCCAACGCCGCTAATTGCTCGCGGGTGGCCAACGCATCGCAGTCAGACCCGATCACGTGGCTGAGGGCAGCGTCGATGACATCAAACGCCGCGGACAGAGACTCGCGATCTATGCTCACACCCCGACGCTATCGGAGACCACCGACACAAATCGCTGCCCTGATACCACTGAAACTAAAGTGGCACAGGTGATTTCACCGGGTCCCAGGGCGTGGGGATTTACGCCGCCGACACGGGGGCAAGCGTTGACGGGAAACCCCGGAGGCCCAATTTGGGCTCGGTGTCGTGCGGTCCTGGCGCAGACGAACGAGTCGGCTAACTCCACGTGGGGCTGGTGGTCAGCACGTCCAAGCCCGCTTCGGTGATGTGCACGGTGTCCCGGCGGAACACCGCGCCAGCCCCCCGCTGCCACACATACCCGGTGATCGCCAACACCATCCCGGCCTCGAGCACGTCGTGTTCGCCTGCGGCCACGAGCGTTGCGGACACTACGGGCGGGTCGAAACCCAGCCCCAGCCCGTGCGCGACCGGCATCGGCGGCACCGGCTCACCCGCTGCCTCGTATGCGGCGAGCAGATCGCGTGTGGACGCGCCCGGACGACACGCGGCAAGCATGCTGTCGTACAACCCGTTCGAGCGCTCGAAGAGCGCACGTGCCTCACCGGTGACGCCATCGCCGGCCGGCCAGGTTCGGCCGACCTCGGCGACGTAGCCATTCGCCAGCGCGCCGGCGGCGAACGCGACGAGATCACCCGCACGGACCTCGTGAGCGGCCGCGCGACGCCACGGCTGATCCCGCGAGGTGACCCATGCGGCGTCCTGGGTGGCCGGCGTGCTCACCCCGCCCGCGGCCATCGCCTCCATCATCACCCCGGTCAGCGTCCGCTCCGCGGCGCCCGGCGCCAATTCGCCCAGGGCGGTAGCCAACCCGCGTTCGGCGACGCGCAAGGCCTGATCCATCGCCGCGATTTCGTTGGGCGTCTTGATGCGTCGCGCCGCACGCATCGCCGGCTCGGCGTCGACGAGCTCGGCATTCGGAAACGCGTCGGGTAGCAGCGCGGCGAAAGTCGCTGTGATCGCGTCGGTTCCGACCCGCCGCGCCGCCTCGGCGCCGTCGACCTTCTTCAGGACGTCGATGAGCGTCATCGGGTTCCAGGCCAGCCCGTACAGGTGATCGTGGCCGATCTCCTCCGGAACGCCCTCGTCGTCGGTGCTGTTGAGGTAGATGTCTCCGGTGGCGCGCACCAGTACACACATCGGACCGAACGGCCGGGTGCCGGCTATCCACAGCTGTGGAGCGCCGGTGACGTAACGGATGTTGGCCTGCCGGCCAAGCACCAGGATGTCCAGGCCGTGCTCCTCCATCTGGGCCAACGCCCGTTCCTTGCGGCCCGACCGCAACGCGCGTTCGTCGGGCAGAACTTCAGTCGCCATAGGGGGTGTACGGGTAGTCGGTGATCGGCGCGTAGCCGTCTTCGGTGATCACCACGATCTCCTCACTGCGGTAGCCTCCTGTGCCGTCCTGCCACACCACGGGTTCCAGCACCAGCACCATGCCGGGCGGGAAGACGAAATTGTCGTCGAACTCCTCGCCGAGATCTGTCCCGATCATCGGCGCTTCGGCGGGGTAGGTGCCGATGCCGTGGCCCAGATAGAAATGCGGCAGCCACGGTTTGCGACCGCCGTTGGCCGCGATCGCGGCGCGCGCCAGGTCGCCTGAGGTCACGCCGGCTTTGGTGACCGCGAGCACGGTGTCCAAAATGGTGCGCCACTGACGGAATTGGTCTTGCTGTCGTGGCGTGGGCGCCTCGCCGACCACCCAGGTGCGGCCGAAGTCAGAGCAGTATCCGTGGTAGGTGATGCTGATATCCGTCCACAGCACGTCGCCCGCGGCCAGCTCCCGATCCGTCGGTAGCAGGGGCAGCGCGAGATCGCCGTGCGTCGTCCACACTCCGGCTTCCCGCGAGCTCGGCATCACCTGCCAGATGGCCTCCAGCATGTTGGTGGTGGCGCCAAGCTCGAAAGCGCGACGCACGAACGTGGCCGAGAGATCGATCTGACGCACACCGGGTTTCAACGCCTGCTGCACGTCGACAATCGCCCGTTCGGTGATGCGGGCCGCCCGACGCAGACAAGACAACTCGTCGCGGGTCTTCACCAGTTGCGCGGCGCCGAGCACGATCGCCGCGTCGGTCGGCGCACCCGCGGGAAACAGCTTGGGCGCCGCCCGCCGCATCGCACCGGTGAGTTCGTCTACGGCGACGTTGGCCCCCGGCGGGACGATCCCGGCCAGCTTCCGCGCGAAATCCTCGACACCATGGTCGAATTCGAGGTAGGCGGGACCGTGCAGATGGTCGTCGGGCACGGGATACTCCGCGGACGCCCCGCTGCGGAACGGCATGAACAGGTGCGGATGCACGTCGTCGGCGAGCACGACGGCGACCGGGCGCTCCACGTGTGACAGGCCGGCGTCCAGGAGGGGCCAGCTGGCACCGGTCGCGTAGCCGACATAGCCGTTCATCAGCAGGATCAGGGCGTCGACACCGTGTTCGGCCATGGCGGATCGCAGCCGCGCACCGATCTCGGTGCGCATGCGCGCCCAGTCCGGCTCATCGGGGATGTCGAGCACCGAGGCGCGGGCAGTAACCGAATTCGTCATGCGGAGATCCCCAGGAAGTTTTTGATGTTGCCACCGACAACCCGAACGGCGTCCTCGGGACCGACCGCGTCGACCACCGCGACCAGCGACCGCTCCGAATAGCCGAAAGTGCTTTCGCTGTGCGGGTAATCGGACGACCACATCACCTTGTCGATCCCGATCTCGTTGATCTGTCGCACCGAGATGTGGTTGTCGGCGGAGAACACCTCGGTGCCCGCCGGCAGGCCGGTGCTGAATTCCGCCGCGTGACCGCGCCGGTCCTTGGGCGCACCGATCACGCCTTCGGGGTAGAGCGTTGGGGCTGGGCTGGACATCGTCGTCCCTTCGTTTTCCAGATCAGTTCGCGTTCAGCGGGTCAGCACACCGATCCGCTGGAGGTCGGCCAGGTATTTGTCGATCAGCTCCCTCGACAGGTGGGGGATCGCGCGCCCGGCGGCATGGACGGCCGCCCGGAATCGCTCTCCGGGCACCGGCGATCCCGCCACCGCGGCCATGGGTTCACGGTAGACGTCGAGCACCGTCCGCACCGACTGTCCGCGCTGACAGTGCTGTGGCCCGATCTCGGCGATCGCATCGGCCAGGAAGTCGACCGGCAGACCCGCCATGTCAGCCGCGTCAGCCGGGCCTGCAACGTCGGTGTGGCGCGGCCGTACGACGCACCGCTGAGCAGGTTGGTCTTGGTCAGGCCCGGATGGGCGGCGTTGGACAGCAGCAGACCCAGCAGCCGTCCGGTCAAGGCGAAATGCCCCAAATGGTTTGTACCGAACTGTAATTCGAAACCATCGCTGGTCTCTTGCCGTTGCGGCGGCGTCATGACGCCCGCGTTGTTGATCAGGATGTCGATCGGGCGACCTTCTGCGATCAGCTCGTCGCCCACCGTGGCGACGCCGGACAGCGACGACAGGTCGAGCTGCCTGATGTTGAGCTTGGCCTCCGGCACCTCCCGACGGACCTCGGCGATCGCCTGTTCGCCCTTGACCCGGTAGCGGATCGCCATCACAACGTCGGCACCGCCGGCCGACAGCCGCTTGGCCAACCCGAACCCCAAACCGCTGTTGGCCCCGGTTACTACGGCAAACCTGCCACGCAGATCTGGAACGTCCAGCGACAGATCGGGCTTCACCATGTCACGGGCAGCTCATAGAGTCCGTACGCCAGTGCATCATGTTTGAACGGCAGGTCATTCAGCGGCACGGCGAGATGCAGTGTCGGAATGCGGCGGAGCAGCGTGGGCAAGACGATCTGCAGTTCCATGCGGGCCAGCTGCTGTCCCACACACTGGTGGCGACCGTAGCCGAACCCGACGTGCGGCCCGTCCTCGCGGAGCAGGTCGAGGCGGTCCGGGTTGGGGAACTGGCGGGCATCCCAGTTGGCCGGGGCGACGTCCAGGATGATGCCGTCGCCGGCACGGATCGTCTCGCCGCCAATCTCGATGTCCTCGATGGCGATTCGCCGCTGACCGGTCTGGATGATGCTCAGGTAGCGCATCAGCTCTTCGACCGCGGCGGCGACGACCTTCGGGTCATCGGTGTCGCGCAGCAGCGCTCGTTGATCCGGGTGTTCGAGCAATGCCGCAATGCTCAGGCTGATCATGTTCGCGGTGGTCTCGTGGCCCGCGATCAGCACGCCGGTGGCCAATTGTGCGGCCTCGCGCACGCTGATCTCTTCGGCGTTGACCCGCTCGGCCAGGTCGGACACCAAATCCTCTGAGGGGCTAAGCATCTTGGTCCGAACCAGATTGGCCAGATACTTCGCCAACGAGGCGGCGCCCTGGGCGGTGTCCTCCTCGGTCGCGTAGCGGCCCATACCCCGCTGGGCTAGGGTCTGGAAGAACTCCGCGTCCTCGTAGGGCACGCCCAGCAGTTCGCTGATGACCAGGGAGGGGACCGGCAGCGAGAGGGTGCTGACGATGTCGCCCGGCTTTGGGCCCGCCAGCAGGGCGTCGATGTGGTCGTCGGTGATCTTCTGTACCGCCGGCCGCAGTGCTTCAACTCGCTTGAACGTGAACGGTTTAGACAGCATCCGGCGGAACCGGGTGTGTTCTTCTGCGTCGGAGGTGAACACCGAGCGCGGGCGTTTGTGCACCGTGGCCAGCATGCCCGCGTTCCAATGCGGATAGCCGGGCAGCCGGTCGTCGACGCTGGTGCGGGAATCGGTGAACAGCGCGCGTATCGCGTCGTAGCCGTGGATGAGCCACGGCGTGCTGTCATCCCAGATCCGGACCCTGCTCAGCTGTTTGTCGGCGTTGAGCACCAGCACCGGCGGAGGCGGGGCGAATGGGCAGCCCGGCGCCCGTGTCATCGGGAATTCCGGGATATCGGTGGCGGTGGAACCTTCGGTCATCGTGCTCCTCGGTTGTCGGCCTGCGCGGTCGTCTGTGTCGGCTGGCCGCCGGCCGCGCCCACGTGAACCGGCGCGCGCCACAGGCCGACGATCGCGTCGATCAGCCCTTCGCCGGCCACCGGCCACGCCGAACGCGACCGCGGTCCGTGTTCGGCCAGCGCGCCTTCGTGCTCAGCGCAGGTGTGCATGAGCAGGTTGCGCACCATCACCATTCGTTCCGAACGCACCCGCTTGGGCAGCTCCGGCAGGCAGCGGTTGATGCCGTCGAGCGTCTGCACCAGCAACGGCGACGCCAGTGCGTCTTTGGTGACCACATGGCGGTAGGTCGGATCGGCCATGGCCTGCGCGGCGAATCGGGCGTACCAGGTCGGGGTGCCCAGCGCGGACAGGTGATCGGTCAACGGGCGCACCAGGGCGCCGACCCAGTCGCGTAGCTCGGTCGAATTACCGATGGCGGTCAGCATCTGGGCGCGCAGCTCCTCGATCGGCTCTCGATGCTTGCTTTCGATCGCGCGGAGCAGGTCGACCCTGGTGCCGAAGTGGTAGCACGCCGCGGCGTTATTGCCCTGGCCGGCCGCTTCGCTGATCTGCCGGTTGGACACGGCGTACATACCGCGTTCGGCGAAAAGCACCTCGGCGGCCGACAGGATCGCCTCTCGGGTGCCCGTCGACCTGTCGGACCGAGCGGCCCGTTCGGCAGTCATCGCCTCAGTGAACACCTCGCCCCGTATTAAATCAAGCGCTTTATTTAGCCGGGCGGGCCGCGTTTCGGGTGCGCACCGAAACCTTGGTTCGTTAGCGGCATTTCATCGCCGTGACGCCCTGGCCCGGCGCCCAGCGAATACAGTCATGCCCATGAATCCGCTGCAGCGGCTGGCGCGCAACCCCACGGCCTACCGCGTGCTGGTCCTCAACGGTCGCCAGATCGTGGAGGGGCTCGAAGCCGTGCTTCGGTTCCTGACCAGTGGACGGCTCGGCGCGTTGGATCTGGCCGGCGTGCCCAACGTGCGGATCACCCTCTCGGGCCGCAAGACCGGTCTCGCCCGCAGCGCAACCGTGCAGTACGTACCCTTTCGCGACGGCCTGCTGTTGGTCGGATCGAACTGGGGCCGCGTGCGCCACCCGTCCTGGTCGGCGAATCTGAAAGCGGCGCAACGGGTCACGGTGCGCCGTCGGGGCCACCGGTTCGTGGCGTCCGTGCGGCTGCTCGGCGGCGCGGAGCGCGACGAAGCGTGGGCCCAGGCGCTGACGTCCTGGCCGAATTATCGCCTCGCCCAGGAACGCGCCGGCGCGCGCCGGTTCCGGCTGTTTCTGCTCACGCCGGCCCCGTGAGTGTCTTCGTCGCCGTTTCTAGCCGCCGAGTCCGTTCTTGACTGCGGCGTCTTGTTTTTGGCCGACATCAGTCACGAAGTCCGGCGGCACGAGGGCGCTGGGCGGGCCGTCGAATTCCAACTCGACGAAGGCTTTGCCCTCGGTGAACATCAGCACGGTCACGCCCTTCGCGCCGTCGGGCGAGGGGCCCGAGATCGTGGTGCCCCCGGTGCCGATGGCGATCGGCTCGGGCGCCCCGTGGACGTAACCGTCATGCGTCGAGTTTGCCGATTCCAGCGCGCGCTGCGCGGCGGCGGGATCGGACAGGACCTGAACGCTGTCAGCGATCACGTGCGTCCGGTCGTTGTTGCTGAAAGTGGTGCTGGCGCCCGGTTGACCGTTCGGGTTGTTGATCGGCGGGGTGGCCGTGAAGACCTCGGGCGCGTTGATATCGCCTGGCGCGATGAGCAACCGCGTGTAGTCGGAGGGCTGGGCGGGCGCGGGCGTCGATGTCGCGGCGTGCCCGGGCGAACTCGAGGCGACCGACGGCGACGTGGCCGGCGATGTGGCCGGCGTTGACTTCGACCCGTTGCCGCAGCCCAGCACCGTCGCGCCGGCCAGTGCCAGCGTCAACGGCACCCCGACGGCAAGCCTGAAAAATTTGCTCATGGACGTTTCCTTCCGCCCCCGGCTTCGACACCGCAAACGGTAACGCAACGGAAGCACCCATGTCGCGAAACGTGGTTAGCGCACGGCAGTTACTCCGACGGCGCTCGCCCGCGCGCGCCGACGGGTTTTGCCGCGAGTGGCGTCGTCAGCCCGGGTGGTTCTTCGTCAGGCGCGCGATCTCGGTGCCCCAGACCGACTGCGCACCGGCGTCGCCCACGCGGTAGATCTGGACCATCGACGCGATCCCCACCGCCAGCACCAGAATCGCGACGAGTATCCGGGTGGCGACGCGGCCCTTGTCGGACCGGCGTTCGATCACCCGCACCACGACCAGCACGACAGCCGCGACCAGCAGCGCGGCGGAGAAGTAGGTCATCAGGCCGCCGCGCTCGGCGTGTTCGCGCAGGATCGGGCTCGGATTCGTTCTCAGGCCGTAGAGCCATCCGCCGGCGTTGATGGTGATGGGCGTCAACACCATGGTGACCACGGCCAGCACCAGCGTGAGCCACATCAGCTGCCCGCGCCGCGCCGCCGGCCATAACCCGCAAGCGATTACCAGCAGGGCGGTGAGCGGCACCAGCACCAACACGAAATGCAGCAGCAAAGCGTGCGCCGGCATGCCGTTGATGACGTTCATGGCGTCCCCCCGATGGTGGTGGCGCAGCGGCTAGCTGCCGAGCCCCTTCTTGATGGCCGCATCCTGCTTCTGGCCGACGTCGTTGACGAAGTCCGGCGGGGCCAGCGTGTCGGTCGGGCCGTCGAATTCCAGCGTGGCGAACGCCTTGCCCTCGGTGAAGAGCAGGATGACCGCACCCTTGCTGCGGTCCGGGGCGTTGCCCATCAGCATCGTTCCGCCGCTGCCGATGTTCGACGGTTGCGTGGAGGGATCCTTGATCACGCCGCCCTGTTGTCCCTTCGCGGCGTTCAACGCGTTCGTGGCGGAGTCGGGGTCGTCGTAGACCTGGATAGTCACCTTGATCGCGTGGCTACCGTCGTCGTCCTTGAAGGTGGTCGCCACGCCCGGCTGGCCGTTGGGGTTGCCGGTCGGGGGCGTGGCCGTGAAGGGGACCGGGGCGTTGATGTCACTGGGCTGGATGAGCAGCTTGTCGTACTCGTTGGGTTGGGCCGGCGCCGATGACGCCGGTGCCGAGCCGGGGCTGCTCGGAGCCGAGGTTGCCGAGGTGGCCGATCCGGACTTCGACGGCGACGGCTGCGGCTTGTTGCCCCCACAGCCGGCCACCGATATCGCAAGTGCCGTCGTCGCTGCGACACCCGCGATCACCGTTCGTGACATCCTCATCGCATCCAGCTCCCTTCCAGGTCTTCCTGGCGACAAAGTCGGATCGTCCTTCGATCGCACAGTACAGGGCTGCGCGGCAGGGTATGCCGCGCAGCGTCCTGGGGGAACTGGCCTGCTACTCGAGTTGATCGCGCAGGCTGCTCAGCGTGTTTGCCAGGATGCGGGATACCTGCATCTGTGACACGCCGATCCGCTCCGCGATCTGGCTTTGCGTCATGGATTCGAAGAACCGCATGCCCAGCACCTCGCGTTCACGCTGCGGGAGGGTGGCAACCAGCACCCGCAGCGCTTCCCGATTGGTGATGTGCTCGATCTGTGGATCGATGTCGCCGACCGAGTCGGCCACCGAGCGGGGCGTTCCCGAACCGTCGGCGCCCAGCGGTGCATCCAGGGAGTCGAGCCGATAGGCGTCGCCCGCGACGAGACATTCGATGATCTCCTCGCGCGGTACCTCGAGCACCTGAGACAGCTCGCCCGCCGTGGGCGCGCGCCCCAGTCGCTGGGACAGATCCGCGGTGGTCCTGCTGATCTGCACGTGCAACTCGCGCAACCGCCGCGGGACGCGCATTCCCCAGCTGTAGTCGCGGAAGTAGCGCCGGACCTCGCCCATCATGGTGGGCACGGCGAACCCGATGAAGCTGGGCCCCTTGGCGGGGTCGAATCGGTTGACGGCGTTCATCAACCCCAGCCGCGCGACCTGAATCAGGTCTTCGAGACCTTCGCCCCGACGGGCGAAGTGGCTGGCCACGTGGTCCGCCAGCGGCAGGCATCGAGAAACGATGCGTTCGCGCTGGTGGGCGTACTCGTGCGATTCGGCGGGCAACTGGTGCAGCGCCAGAAACATCTCGACTACATCGTCGTACGAATCGTCGGTCTTGGTGGTAGGTGGCGGAGCGGGTCGGGTTGCTGAAATTACATTGGTCATCGGCTGGCGCACCCCGCGTTCACTCGAAAAATCGTGTAAACGGTTGCGCGAAAACAAGTTTGCATGCTGACTCTCCCCTCGAGTCGTGTGCAATGGGAGGTTGCAGCTCTGTGCACATCTCGCCCCCCTGCATCTCAATCCGCCGGACGGGTCGTTAACCACGCACGAAGGAGCGGGGAGTTGACTGGGGCTTGTTCGCCGGAGCCATACCAAGCTCAGTAGCCGTGCGGCTGCTGGACCGCTTTTAGCTAAACGGCGACACGTCCATTACGGACTTCGTTGGAAACTATACGCCCCTTCGCCTCACCCGGCGCGGGTCGCCGCAGCGGATCGGGGGCTTTTCCGCGCGGGGCCGGCGCGATCGGGTGGGGCGCCAGCAAGCCCCCGGTCGCGGCGCGACGGCATCGCGCCGGTTGCGTGATCGCCTCCGACGTGCGGCGTCGTGCTCCTCCGTCGAGCGGTGACGCCGGTCCTGTCGTCGTCGGCAAACCCGACCGGCGATCGAATCAGGGTTGCGCGCCGTCGCGGTGACCTGGTTCACCCCGCTGTGCGAGCGGCCTGCCGGGCCGGTTGCCGGCGGGGAGAACGCCGGTGCACCGGCGGCCGACCCAGGCGGCGATTGTGCAGCGGGGCGGGCGCCGCCGCGCGCCCAATCATCCGGTTGGTAGAGATTGCTGACGGGTCCGTGATCCGCAATAGCCGGCGTTGGTTCTCATTTCCTGGTCCGGCTGGGTACTGTTCGCCTAATGTTCGCGACATCGACCGGCCGCGCCGGCTACACCCGACCGCGAGAGCGATTCGCGCGCAACGCTTTACGTGGTCCTCGCCGGCGCACCCACCGGAGCGGGCGATGAGCGGCACCGAGGCTGCGCTCGATGGGCGCGCTGTGGTGGTGTCGGGTGGCAGTCGCGGCATCGGACGAGCGGTCGCAGAGCTGCTGGGCAGCCTGGGCGCCTGTGTAGTCGTCAACGGACGTGACGAACACGCCGTGGAAGAAACGGTCGCAACGATCACCGCGTCGGGCGGGCGGGCCACCGCGGTGGTCGGAGCCGCTGACGACGAGCGCGTCGCGCGATCGCTCGTCGACAAATGCCTCAGCGCGTTCGGGCGACTGGACACCCTGATCAATTGCGCCGGCATCGCAGAACCCCCCGGCTCGTCGATCCTGACCATCACCCCGGACGAGTTCGACCGGCTGATCAGTGGCCACCTCGGCACGGCCTTCCACACCTGCCGGGCGGCCGCCCCGGTGCTGGCCGAGCAGGGGCACGGAGCCATCGTCAACACCAGTTCGGTTGCGTATCTGGGTGACTACGGCGGGACGGGATATCCGGCCGGCAAGGGCGCCGTCAACGGCCTGACGATGGCCATCGCCGCCGAACTGAAGCCCTACGGCGTGCGGGCCAATGTGGTGTGCCCCGGCGCCAGGACACGCCTGTCGACCGGAGTCGAATACGAACAACACATCGAAGATCTGCACCGCCGTGGGCTGCTCGACGAGATGACCATGCGGGCATCGCTCGACAGCGCTCCGCCCGAGTTCGTCGCACCGGTCTACGCCTATCTCGCCGGCGATTTATCGCGCGACGTGACGGGCCGAATCCTGGTTGCGGCAGGCGGTTTCGTCGGCAGCTTCGACCGCCAGACCCCGCGGCTGCTGGGCTACCGCGACCACCATCAGGCCGCGCCGTGGTCCGTGCGCGACGTGCACGACATGATCGGTGGCGCGGCCGAGTGAGGGCAGGCCCTGGCGCTGAAAGAGCGCGAGGCTTACGAGAGCCGGTTGGCGGCGAAATCGGCCGCCTGGTCGACCATCCCGGCTTCGACGTATTGACGGTGCGCGGCGGGGTTGCCCGCGCCGGAACAGACCGGGTCGCCGGGGACACACAACTCGAGCGTTTTTGCCGAATACAGCGGCCCGATGTTGACCGGCGGCTGGTTGATGATGCTCATGAACTGACTCGACGGCTTGCCGAACAGCGCCACCGCCGCCACGTGGTTGGCCACTTCGGCCGGCATCGGTTGTAGCGCCTGCACCAGGTGCACGCCGTCCGGGACAGCACTTTCGGTGACGAAGCCCATCACCGCGGCGCCCTGCGAGTAGCCACCCAGCACCATCTTGGTGCGGGGGCAATTCGCCGCCATCTGTTCGACGTGACTGCCGGCGTCGTTGATGCCGTCGGCGGCCGTGGGGAAGTCGGTGGTGGCCGGATAGTTGACCGGATACACGCCGACCGACTTGCCGCCGACGTGTGAGCGCAAGGTGTCGACGAAGTTCTGGCCGATGCGGCCGACACCGGGCGGCTCGGTGGTGCCCCGGGCGAACACCACCTCGACGTCGGGGCATGGATCCGCGGACGCCGCCGTGACCGGGCCGACGAGCAGAGCCCAAATCGGCGACAGCACAGCACAAGTCAACACAGCGAGGGGATGCGCCTGCACAGCGCGATCCTGCCACAGGACGCCCGGAAGCGCGCGCTGAGCGGTCGGCCACCGCCGCGGATGTGACGAAGACCTCCAAGTCGACGACTCGCGCCGACGGGCGCCCGCTAGCCCTGGGCGTGACCCTTTCGCTTCGCGCGGAAAGCGGACCGGGCGCCGTGCAGCGCGCCGCGGAACGCGTAGGCGGCGGCCACCACGCACAGCAAGATCAACACGACGAACATCGGCAGCCAGTTGTCCCTGCTGTGACTGACGTCCCACCAGACGATCGTGAAGAGCACGGCACAGAGCAGCAGAACCCCGTCTCGCCAGTTGCCGTGGTAGGACAGTGCGGCCCGGCGTAGCACGCGACTGCGGTCCGCCGCATCGATCAGGTCGTCGACGCGACCCTCGATGCTGCGCCGCAATTCCGCGCGCCTGTCGACATCTTCGGGCGGCAGTCGGTCGAGCAGGTCCATGTCCTGCTTGATCGCTTCCCGGTAATCAGGACCCCGGAACTGCCCGGCCGCAACCGCGAGCAGCGCGCCACCGAAGATGGGCGCGCTGTTCAGCGCGACCTGTGCCAAACCCACCACGTCGAGGCCTCCTTCGATCGGTGGACAACGTCGGCCCGTTGAGGATTCGCGCATCGCGACGCCAGGACATAATGGCGAATATGTATGGTCAAGATCGCCGCTCCCGCCCGGCCGGTCAGGAGGCTTTCGACGAGCGCCGTCGCGTTCGCGGCGGCTCCGCGGCGCCCAGTGCATCCATGGCCCGGACCATCTGCGGGTAGGCGATCGCCGGTCCTACCCAGCGGGTGAGGTAGCGCCGGAGATCGGCACCGCTGCGCGGCGGCCGTCCCGGGTCGGTCAGGAAGGAATGCAGAACCCGCAGCGAGAATTCGTTCAGCTCGTCCAGGCCGGCCTCATCGAAACCGTACTGCTCCCAGTCGATGTCGTAGCGATGGAGCATCGAACGACCGAAGGCCAGGGCGGTATCGGAGATGATCGAAACCTTCTGGGCGCCGCGGTGGCGCTGGCTGAGCACGAACTCGACCTGGTTGTCCGCGGCCAGCTCCTCGACGGCAAAAGCCATTCCTTCGGTGATGGCCACCACCGGATCGGTGACGCCCTCCAGGTGGGCCGCCATGCGATCGAGGAAGCCGTCGGCCGACCGCATCGCGGACGCCACCAATAAGGCCTGCGTCCCGGGGAAGTATCGGTAGACGGTCTGCCGGGTCACCCCCAGTGCCCGCGCCACATCCGCGATCCGCATCGCCGAGCCACGTTCGTCGATGATCTTGTCGGCGGCGTCGAGGATGCGCTCGATCGCCTCCGCATCGGACGCCGGCGTGTTTCCCGCCCAACCGTGACTGCGCATGATTAACGGGCGGCAAACCCGTGGCCGGTGAACCCCACAGCTGGATCATAACGTCTGTCGCGACGCCATCGTTGCTGGCTAACCGCCGAGTCGTGCGCCGATAGCGCGGCAGGACAATATGCGCATTATGTATGATCACTGCGGATCCGGAGGGCTCCGGCGCGACAGAGAGGCCGACCGATGCAGTACGACACCGTGATCACCAACGGCCGCTGGTTCGATGGGACGGGCGGGCCGTCGGCTCTGCGGGACATCGGCGTGCGTGATGGCCGCGTCGTCACCATCGCCAAGGGGCCACTCCATACGACCGGGGCCCGGGTCATCGATGCGACGGGTCAGTGGGTGATTCCCGGCATCATCGACATCCACACCCACTACGACATCGAAACACTTTGTGAACCAGCGCTTTCCGAATCACTGCGGCATGGCGTGACGACGGTGATGCTGGGCTCCTGCTCGCTGTCCACCGTGTACCTGGACAACGTCGACGCGGGCGACATCTTCGGCCGCGTCGAGGCCATCCCGCGGCGCTACGTCATCGAACAGCTCAACGAAGCCCGGTCGTGGAACAACCCCAAGGAATATGTGACCGCGCTCGAGCAGCTGAACCTCGGCCCCAACATCGCGGCGTTCATCGGGCACTCCGACATGCGCGCCGCCACGATGGGCCTGGACCGGGCGACCCGCAAGGACACTCGCCCGTCGGCGGCCGAACTCGCGCGGATGGAGTCGATGCTCGAAGAGGCTCTCGACGAAGGTTTCATCGGGCTGTCCTCGCAGCAACTGCTGTTCGACAAACTCGACGGCGAGGTCTGCCGGTCGCGCACGCTGCCGTCGACCTATGCAAAGCCGCGTGAACTCCGGCGCTTGAACGCGATCCTGCGGCGGCGCAACAAAATCCTGCAGTCGGGCCCCGACATCAAGAACCCGCTGTCGATCGTCTCGCAGCTGGCGACGTCGCTCGGGGTCGGGCGCCGGCGATTGAAGACCAGCCTGCTGTCGGCCGCAGATGTGAAATCCCTGCCGCCGGTCATCCATCTGATGGATTGGCTCGCGCGGATGGTCAACGCGCTGGGCGCGGATTTCCGCTGGCAGCACCTGCCGGTGCCGTTCGAGGTCTACGCCGACGGGATCTCGCTGGTGATCTTCGAAGAGTTCGGCTCCGGTGCCGCGGCGCTGCACCTGCAGGACGAGATCACCCGCAACGAGCTGATGCGCGACGAGGACTACCGGCGTCAGTTCCGCAAGGACTACGACCAGAAGTACGGGCCCCGGGTGTGGCACCGCGACTTCTTCGATGCCGACATCGTGGCGTGCCCGGACGAATCGGTGGTCGGTAAGTCCTTCGGGCAGGTGGGTCTGGACCGCGGCGGCCTGCATCCGGTCGACGCGTTCCTCGACCTGGTGCTCGAGCACGGCGAAAAGCTGCGCTGGCGCACCACGATCTCCAACCACCGGCCCGAATTGCTCAAGAAGCTTGCGCAGAGTCCCAACGTTCAGATGGGGTTCTCGGACGCGGGCGCGCACCTGCGCAACATGGCGTTCTACAACTCGGGTCTGCGGCTGCTGCGCCACGTGCGCGACGCCGAGAAGCAGGGCAGGCCGTTCATGTCGATGGAGCACGCCGTGCACCGGCTCACCGGTGAACTCGGTGCGTGGTACGACATCGACGCCGGCACGCTGCGTGAAGGCGACCGCGCCGACATCGTCGTCATCAATCCGGACAAGCTCGACGAGTCACTCGAGCGGTACGCCGAGCATCCGGTCGAGTCCTACGGCGGGCTGTCGCGGATGGTGAACCGCAACGACGAGACGGTCACGGCGGTCCTGGTGTCCGGGAAACTCGCCTTCGGCGCGGGCGAGGCCTCGCCAGAGCTGGGCGAGCAGCGCTTCGGTGAATTCCTCCGGGCCGGCACCGGCAGCTCGGCACGAAAGCTGGCCTACACGGGCTAGCCGCGCCGACTCGCTTGGCACGCAGCGATTCATGCGACCGATGCTCCCAGGATGAGGTTGACGGCCTCGTCGAGCTGTCCGGAGATCTCGGTGAAGCTGACGAACCGGGCGGTCATCAGCGCACCGGAAAAGGTCATCTGCAGCGTGGATTTGACGGATCGGGGCCAACCCGGACCGAGCGCGGCCCCGATCCGTTTGGACACTTCTTCGCCGATCTGTTCCCGAAGCGGCGCGACCGCCGGATCGTCGGCCATCAGGGCCGCCCCGCAGGCGGCGGTGAGCTCCGGCTCATCGGCGACCACCACCGCCATGTCCCGCAGGGTCGCGCTGACCCGGGTCTTCGTCGTGTCGTTGACGTCGGTATGTAGCGGCAGGTCGCGCAGGAAGCGCAGGTACACCGCCGCGACCAGCGCGCTTTTCGAGGGAAAGTAGGTGTAGGCGCTGGCCGGCGACACCCCGGCGCGGGTCGCCACCGCGCGCATCGTCAGGTTCGCGTACGAGGATTCCCGCAGCTCCGCCAGCCCGGCATCGAGGACCTTGCGAATGGTCTGCCCGGGCCGGCGATCTGAGCGGCGGGCCGCACCGGCACCCGCCGCCTTCCCGACGACGACCGGGAACGACGCATCTCTAGACACTCGTCCAGTGTAGAAACGGGACCTGCCGCCAACAACAGCATCCATCGCGGTCGGCCGGCCTGCTCGTGCGGACACGGGTGCCCTTTTACGGACAACTGTCTAAAACGGGACTGACTGTCACCGGCGCACGCCGTTCTAGAGTGGCGCCTATGGGCGAAGCGGACCGGCATCGCTGGGACGAACGGTACGCGGCGAAGGGTCCGCCATCGCTGAGTTCGGTTGCGCCGCCCGCCGTCTTCGCGGGACATGCGGATCTGTTTCCCACCGCCGGCAGGGCCCTCGACCTCGCCTGCGGCCAGGGGACCGGCTCGGTCTGGCTGGCCTCACGCGGTCTGCAGGTGGTGGGGCTGGACGTCTCCCCGGTGGCGATCAGCCACGCGCGGGAGCTGGCCCAGCGCGCCGCGGTGGGCGGCCGCTGTCGCTTCGACGTCGTCGATTTCGACGGCGGTCTGCCGGCGGGAACCCCGGTCGACGTCATCCTGTGCTGCAAGTTCCGCGATCCCCGCCTCGACCGGGCGATCATCGAACGACTCGCACCGGGCGGTCTGCTGGCCATTGCCGCGCTGAGCGAGGTCGGGGCGCGCCCCGGCCCCTTCCGCGCCGCGGCCGGCGAGTTGCCCGCCGCCTTCGCAGGCCTGGACCTGCTCGGCGCCGACGAAGGCGACGGTCAGGCGTGGCTACTGGCCCGGCGCTGAACCGTGCTGACCGGCACTCCCTTGCGCACGGCTCGAGCGGCGACGATCCGGCCTCCGCTTGGTCGCACCCGTGCGATGGGACATCGCCGATTCGGTGGGGGTGGGATTGGTCCTCGGCGACCTGGTGGTACGGCGGCGCCGCTGCCCGCCGGAGTTGGTCCGATGCTGCTGAGGTGTGTGCGAGGGCGCCCCGGCGGGTGCGGGCGCCTGGTACGGCGCGACCTCACCCACGAGCGCTTGCACCGCGTCCGACGCCGCGGTCACCTGTTGAGGGGCGACCTTGATGCCGGCCTTGCGCATCAGCATCTGCGTGTCACGGCGCTGCTCGGGTAGCACCACGGTGACGACGTCACCGGCGCTACCCGCCCGCGCCGTTCGCCCGGACCGGTGCAGATAGGACTTGTGCTCACTGGGTGGGTCGATGTGCACGACGAGCTCCACCTCGTCGACGTGCACTCCCCGCGCCGCGATGTCGGTCGCCACCAGCACCCGGGCGCCGCCCGAGGCGAACATAGCCAGGTTGCGCTCGCGTGCGGGCTGAGACAGGTTGCCGTGCAGGTCAACTGACGGAACACCGGCCTCGGTGAGCTGCCTGGCCAGCTTGCGCGCCTGGTGCTTGGTGCGCATGAACAGGATCCGCCGACCGGTGCCGGAGGCGAGCCGGTGCACAACCTCTTTCTTGGCGTCGGCATTGGCGACATGGAAGACGTGGTGGGTCATCTCGGATACCGGCGAGTTGGCCTCGTCGACCGAATGCAACACCTCGTTCCGGAGGAATCGCGAGACGAGCTTGTCGACGCCGTTGTCCAGGGTCGCCGAGAACAGCAGCCGCTGGCCGCCATTCGGGGTCGCCGCCAGGATCCGGGTGACGCCGGGCAGGAACCCGAGGTCGGCCATGTGATCGGCCTCATCGATGACGGTGATCTCGACGGCCTCGAGGCTGATCAACCGCTGCTTCATCAAATCCTCGAGCCGGCCCGGGCAGGCGACCACGATATCGACTCCGGACTTGAGGGCGGCGACCTGGCGGCTTTGCGATACGCCGCCGAAGATCGTGGTGATCCGCAGGCCGCAGGCCGTCGCCAACGGCTCGAGCGTCGCTGTGATCTGCGTCGCTAACTCTCGGGTCGGCGCGAGCACCAACCCCGACGGCCGCGAGCGGCGCCGGTTTCCCTCCGACAGCCGGCTGACGAGCGGGATCGAGAAGGCCAGCGTCTTACCGCTGCCGGTCTTTCCGCGACCGAGTACGTCGCGTCCGGCGAGCGTATCGGGCAGGGTCTCGACCTGAATCGGAAACGGGTGGGTAATGCCGCGCTTGGCGAGCGCATCGACCAGCTGGCCGCGCACGCCGAGGTCGGCGAAAGTCTTGTCGGTAGTCACTTTTCGGTGCCTTTCAGGCATCGGTGGTGCCGTGCTGCAGGCGACAACGCCGCGCGGCATCGGCACGAGGTGGCGAGATTGCCGGATGGCAAAATCGATCGCCGCGAGACAAGCTCGTGCGGGATGCACGGATCATCTAGGTGACAAGCGCGAGCTTTGGGCTGGCACCAATGGGATGAGGAAGCGTTCCACGACGGTGTTGGCATGCAGTGTCATGAAGCCAACGTTGCTGCCAGCCTAGCGTATCGGACGGCAATCCTCTAACCAGCCTCGAAAACCGGGATCGCCACCGGACTTGCTCGACTTCGCTCAAGCTTGCAGCCGGGAACGCACCGCGGCCAGCCTGTCTTCGAGTTCCGACTCGTCGATGACACCGCGCACCACGAGCGAGTGGGCCAACGCCACCAACCGGTTCTCCGGATAGGGCAGGTCCGAGTAGACCGTCGCCGACAGGGCATCCTCTTCGCCGCGCCGGTCGGCGAAACCGAGCAGCTGCGCGCCGCGGTCGCTGTGGTCGAGCGCATCACAGATCCCGTCCAGGCTCGTCTTCCAGGGCGGTGCCGGGTTGTCGACGCCGTACTTGGCCGCCATGCGGCTCCAGACCTGTTTGCGCTCAACGATTTTCGCCAGCGGCGCGACGACTTCGCCTTCGGCGGCATGCGGAGAGTGCGCGGTGCTCATCTCTTCGCTCGCATCAATCGTCGACGGGGTGGATGGCCGGACGCGTCTGAGTGATGACGTTGGTCGTCACCCCCGGCTTGGGCAGCGCAACGCCGATCAGGCAATCGCGCGTGATGATTTCGACGAGTTGGTCCTCCGTCCACCCCTGCGTTCCGTCAGGGCGGACGGGCATCACCATGAACCGGTGCTTCTGGTTGGAATCTTCCACCCGGATCTCGACGTCTTCCGGAAGGATCAGGCCGAATTCCGCGAGTACCTGACGCGGCCAGCGCACGATGCGACGGCGATAGTTGGGTGTGCGGTACCACTCCGGCGAATTGCCCAGGATCGGGCGCGGGTAGCACGAGCACAGCGTGCAGACGATCACGTGATGCAGCGTCGGGGTGTCCTCCAGCACGTGCAGGGCGGTGAAGTCGCTCGGCGTTCCGAATCCGGTCGGTTCCAGCCAGTCGACGCCGACCTCCTTGCTGGCGGCGAGCGCATCCGAGCGCACCAACTCCTTGAAGTCGGGGTCGAGCCAGGCTCTCGCCACCAGGCGCGCCGCCGGAGTGGGGCCGATCTGTTCGGCGAATTCGGTGAAGCGGCGATGATCCTCGGCAGTGAAAATCCCCTTCTCGATGCACAATTCGCGCAGCGCGATCTCGAGGACCTCGAAGTCGGTGATCTCGTCCACCATGGGCGCGGCCGTGCGCTCGTGGTCGTGCTCGTGGGCGGTCATGCTGCGGTCCTTTCCGACGCTATTCGGCCGACTCGAGCCACCGCTCGGGGAGCTCGGTCTGCAGCGTGTCGTTGCCTGGTCCGGTGTAGCCATGCCACAACTCGGAGAGGTTGAACCGAACGATGTAGAACCATTCGGGTTGTTGGTCTGGCCCGTCCCAGGTTTCGTCCTCGGCGGCGGGGCTTTCGTAGGACACGACCACGATCTCGCCCGTCGCGCCGCGCACGTACTCCTGGGTGCGGGTGTAGAGCAGCACGGGCAGCTCCCGCACCACCACCTTGTCGCCGACGTTGAACTTCGGCGTGCCGGCCCGGCCCGCGAACACCTGAGGATCGCCTTTGCCGACGGCATGGAGGTGGTGTCGGTTGCGGGTGACGGCGGCGGGGTCGCCCTCGGACTTGGGCTTGGCCTCCAACGGTTTTCCGCGCAGGCCTTCCGCATAGCGGGCCTTGACCTCGGCCATGCGTTCGGCCAATTCACTGACGCCGACGTGGTGCTTTTCGGCGAGGACGCGTGCGACCGCCAGCAGCCACCGCGCGTAGTAGGGGAGGCCGAGATAAATGGTGCGGCCCACGTCGACGTTGCCCATCCGACGTCGTTCCTCGGACAACCAGATCCCACGCCAGCCGAGCACCTCGCACATGACGTAGGTGTTGTGCTCCCAGATCTCGTACTGCTTGTTCTCGTATTCGATGGGCGCGTCCGGCTCGCCGCCCACGTCGTGGGGAGTCTTGACGTAGGCGGTGAAGTGTTCGTGGTCAATGAGATCCGGCGTGGGAGCGTCGGGAAGTTCGGGGTAGGAGGACTGCAGCCGGGCTATCAGGGCGAGCTGTGCCGCTCGGTCCGACGGAGTCGTCATCCCAGCTCCATTCGTCACGGCCTAGTCCAGCGCCCCTATACACTTCACTCCTCCCGCGAACATTGCGCAACCACAAAGCGAATTCGGATCATTGCGGTCTCCGGTAATGTCACCAGGATGGAGCGGCGCGTCCTGGAAGCGGTCATTTACGAACGCGAACCGCCGATTGCGCGGATCATTCTGAACCGGGTGGACAAGGCCAACACGAAAGACGCGGTCCTGGTCGGCGAGGTCGACAGCTGCCTGCATGAGGCCGACCGCGACAAGGACATCAAGGTCGTCATTCTCAAGGCGAACGGCAAGGGATTCTGCGGCGGCCACGTGGCGCGCTGGGGCCCGGATGAAAACCCTTATCCGGATTTCGGGGACACCTTCGAGGATCTGTACAAAGGCACCGCCGATCTCTTTTTGTGGCCGACGCTGTATCTGTGGGAATTCCCCAAGCCGACCATCTCGCAGATCCACGGTTATTGCATGGGCGGCGGGATCTATCTCGGCTTGCTGACCGACTTCTGTGTCGCTTCCGAGGACGCGTATTTCCAGATGCCACTTGCCCAAAGCCTCGGCGAGCCCGGCGGTCACACGATGATCGAGCCGTGGCTGTTGATGAATTGGCATCGCACCATGGACTGGCTGCTGCTGGCGCCGACCCTGTCCGCGCAGCAGGCCCTGGAGTGGGGCCTGCTCAACAGGGTGGTGCCGCGCGATCAGCTCGAGGACACCGTGGAGGAGATGGCACGCAAGATCGCCCAAATCCCGTTGACCACACTGATGGCGGTCAAAAACAACGTCAAGCGCGCGTGGGAATTGATGGGCATGCGGGTGCATCTGCAGGTCAGTCACATCCTGACGAATATGGTCGGCGCCGCGACCGACGTGCAGGCGCGGCGTGCCGAGCTGATGCAGTCGGGCATGAAGCCGCGCGAATTCGTCGACAAACCCGACTCGCCGCCAACGTGACGGTGGCCGCCTAGCGGCTCATCTCGCCCGCGAGCTTGCGTCCCGCCGCGTGGCGGGCGGCGACGTACCCGAACACCATCGAGCTGGCGATGCTCGCGCCGGCCCCCGGATACGTCCGCCCCATCACGGTCGCAGTGGTGTTGCCGGTCGCGTACAAGCCCTCGATCACCCGATCGTCTTCGTCGAGAACCTGGGCATGCTCGTTGGTGATCACGCCGCCGCAGGTCCCGACGTCGGCGGGGAGCACCCGAGTCGCGTAGTACGGGGCGGTGTCCAGCGGACCGATGGCGGCGTTCGGCCGGTATCCGGGGTCGCCGAGGCAGTCGTTGTAGGCGGACTGGCCCCGGCCGAAGTCGGGATCCAGCCCCCTGGCCGCGAATTGGTTGAACCGCTGGACCGTGGCCGCCAATTCGTCGGCGGGAAGGTCGATCTCGCGGGCCAGGTCGGAAACCGTCGCGGCGCGTTTGACCGCGCCGGACTCGATCAGCTCGGGGGGCAGCGGCTGGTTCCGATTGAGGGGATTCGTGCTGGTGACGTATCGGCGCACGTATCCCTCGTCGAAGATCATCCAGCACGGCACGGCCTTGTTCGCGTACATCGCCTTGCCGACCTCAACGTAGGAGTTGGACTCGTTGCAGAACCGCCTCCCGGTCGAGTCGACATAGATGGCGCCGGGGCGCTGGCGTCCAGACCCCAGCGACGCGGCGACGGCACCGCCGTTGGCGATGAAAACCGAAGGCAGCCACCATGCCTCGTCCAACAGGTCGGTCTTGGCGCCCAGCCGCATGGCCGCCTCGAGCACCTCGCCGGTGTCCCCGGCGTTGGCGATCGACCACTTCCCCTCGTTGGGCTGGTCACCGCTGTACCGGCGGCGCATCTCCTTGTTGTGGCCGAAACCGCCGGCGGCCAACAGGACTCCCTTCCGGGCCTCCACGTTCAGCGGCCTCCCGTCGCGCACGACACGCACGCCGACCACCCGGCCGTCGTCGACGACCAGGTCGGCCAT
Organism: Mycolicibacterium vulneris; assembly: GCF_002104765.1. GTDB lineage: Bacteria > Actinomycetota > Actinomycetes > Mycobacteriales > Mycobacteriaceae > Mycobacterium > Mycobacterium vulneris. Next base: position 30,054 of record NZ_NCXM01000020.1, on the reverse strand, counting down.
CGCGGCTTCGGTCCAGAGCGGGGGATTCCCGTCGCTGAGATCGATCAGCGCCTTGAGCATCTGAGCGATCAGCGACGCGCCGTTGGTAAGAAGCCGGCGGCGGCGGGCCCGCGCCAGCGCGGTGCGCAGGAACACCCGCGTTGCGACGGCGAAGGCGCGCGGCGCGCGGTTGAAATACTGGACGAACCGTAATTCGTTGGTCAGCACCACATATCCGTAGTTCTTGGCCAGCGGCGGCTGCACCTTGTCGCGCCACGTGCCGAGCCTCGCGGCATCGAACGGGATGCCCTCGACGGCGCGGCCGGACGCGTTGCCGCCCTTGTGGTTCGGGTAGTAGTCGCTCCAGCCCGCGCACCGGATCAGTCGGACACCCTTGCGGGTGAGGAAGTTGACCATCTCGAAGCCGGCGGTGAGGAACATCTCGCGTCGCTCGGGGGAGGAGGGCGCGCCGATGTCGCCGACCACGTCGGCCAGGTAGGCGAGCCCGTCCTCGTGTGAGTCCGCGATGCCGTCGGCCCGCATCAACGGATTGTTCGGCAGCCAGACGATGCCGCCCGACAGCCCCGTCGAGCCGCCCACCAGCGGCTGCTTTTCGATGATCAGCGGTTCCAGGCCGCAGTCCAGCGCGGCCAGGGCGGCGACCATGCCACCCCCGCCGCTGCCCGCGATGACCAGGTCCGCGGAGTGGTCCCACCGGCTGGTCACGGCGCCTCCGAGCCGAAGCCGAGGTCGGCGATCGGCACATCGATGGTGGTGTTGGTCTTCTGGATGGCGGGCAGCAGGGTGGCGTACGGCAGGCCCGCCAGGAAACCGTCGATGACCCGTTCGAAATTCGAGATCAGGCCCTCGATCTGGTCGGACAGGCGCATGAATTCAAAACCCTTGGAGTGCAATCCCTTCTGCTGCCTGGGCAGGTTCGAGAAATCCTGGGCGGGGATGGGCGGCCAACGCGGATCGTCGGGCGCCATGGGTTGGGGGGGCTTGGGTTTGCCGGCCGACGCATCCGCCGGGAACCGGGTGAGAGACCAGATCTCGAACAGCGTCTCCTCGGGTCCCAGCGGACGGATGCGATATGAGGATGCGCTGCTATAGGTCGGCAGGATGAAGTGGTGCGGGAAGGCGAATCCGATCGCGTCGGTGATCCCGCGGCGGACCAGATCGTTGAGATCGGGTATGCCGCTGCCACGGGCGCGATGCCAGTTGACGACGGCATCGTTGAGCGCGCCGCGCCACGCCGCGATCGCCGCGGCGGGGTCGGTCGGCAACTCGATGTTCTGCAGGCCCTCGGCGATGCGGATGTCGTTTTCGTGCGTCATGCCGCCCATGCCGTCGCCGAGCGTGCGCATGAAATACAGGCTGCTCGCGACGACGGGATGCACTGCCGCGGAAGGCTCGCCGGTCTGCGCGGACGGCAGCAGCTGCGGGTGGGTCTGCGGGACGTGGTAGCCCTCCATGAACGCCGCGGTCGCCAGTTTCCAGTTCACCGGCAGCAGGCACGATTGCCACCATTCCACGCGCAGCGAGTCCACCTGCCACGCGTCGTAGATCGTCGCGAACGGCTCCATCCAGTCACGCAACGCCGGTGCCTCGTCGTCGAGGTTGATCCACGCACAACCGCCCCACAGCTCGCAGCGCACGGACACCAGCTGCAGGTCGTCGTCGGCCATGTTCTCTTCGGCGAACGCCTCGGGCCGCAGGACGAACGTGTTGCGGCCGTCGATGCCCCAGCACCAGCCGTGAAACGGGCATACGAAGGTGCGACGATTCCCGTTGCCCTCCACCAGTTTCACGCCGCGATGGCGGCAGGCGTTGTGGTAGGCGCGCACGGTGTCGCCGTCCACCCGGACGACGATGATCGACTCGTCGAGGATTTCGTATTCGACGAAATCGCCGGGCTTGGGGATCTCCTCGAGCCGGCACGCCATCTGCCACACCCGCGGCCAGAACATCTCCGCTTCCAGCGCATAGAACTCCGGGTCGTAGTAGCGCTGCTTGGGGATTCGATCGGCGGTCTGGACCGCCCACGGCACCGGTAGCCGCGTCCAATTCGCCCCCGGCCGGCGCGCGGTGTGAGCGCCGGAGATCTCGTTGCCCATTCCTACAGCCATTTCGTCATCCCTTGTGTCACGTCACAAGATCCGCGATACCCGTCCCTGCCAGTAACGGTCGCGGATGCGTCTCTTGTACAGCTTTCCGTTCGGGTCGCGGGGCAGCTCCCGGTCGAACTCGACGGTGCGCGGGCACTTGTACCCGGCCAGGTGAGCCCGGCAGTATTCGACGAGCTCGGCCTCGAGCTCGGGTCCGGGCACCACGCCGTCGGCGGGCTGCACGACGGCCTTGACCTCTTCGCCGAATTCGTCGTTGGGAACCCCGAATACCGCCGCGTCCACCAGCTTCGGGTGCATGACGAGCAGATTCTCCGCCTCTTGCGGGTAGATGTTGACCCCGCCGGAAACGATCATGAACGTGGACCGGTCGGTGAGATACAGGAACCCGTCCCGGTCGACATAGCCCACGTCGCCCAGCGATCGCCATCCGCGGTCGTTGTATACCGATGCGGTCTTGGCGGGATCCTTGAAGTATTCGAAGTCGGGCCCGCCTTCGAAATAGAGCTCGCCGGATTCACCGACGGGCAGTTCCCGCCCGTCCTCGCCGACCACGTGCACCGGGGCCATCGGGATCCCCACCGATCCGGGATGCGCGAGCCAATCCTGCGGCCCGATCGTGGTCCCCGCGAATCCCTCGGTGCCACCGTAGTATTCGTGGATGATGGGCCCGAACCACCCCATCATCTGGTGTTTGACATCGACCGGACACGGCGCCGCGGCGTGAATGACGCACCGCAGGCTCGACACGTCATAGCGTTCCCGGATCGCCGCGGGCAGCTTGAGCATGCGCACGAACATGGTCGGCACGAACTGCGCGTGGGTCACCCGGTGCGTCTCGATCAGACGCAACACCGTTTCGGCGTCGAACCTGCGCATGAGAATCGACGCGGCGCCCACCCGGTTGGCCGCCATGGTGTAGTTCACCCCCGCCGCGTGATACAGCGGAGCGGGGGACAGGTACACACTCGACGGGCCCATCCCGTACTTGTGGATGAGCGCCATCTCGAGCACCGACTGCGCCCAGGATCCGTTGCCGTCGACGGGAAGCGGCCGTCGCACCGCCTTGGGCCGTCCGGTGGTGCCGGACGAATAGAGCATCTCCGACCCGTCCGATGCCGGCGGGGCGTCGCCCGCCGCCGCCAACGCGTCCTCGTAGCATCGCCAGCCCGGCAGGGGTCCGCCGACCGCGATGTGGGCGATCACCGCGGCGTTGGCCTCGCGGATGTGCGCGGCCAGTTCGGGCATCGAGGCATCGACGAAGACCACCCTGGCGTCCGAATCGTCGATGACGTAGCCAACCTCGTCGGGCAAAAAATGGGTGTTGACCGCGGTGTAGTAGAGGCCGGAAAGCTGAGCGCCCCAGGTGATCTCGAGGAACTCCGGCCGGTTCGGCAGAACCAGGGCCACGCCGTCGCCGCGGCGCAGCCCCACCTCGTGCAGCGCCGCGGCCACCCGTTGGCTGCGGGCATGCAGTTCGCCGAACGAGATCGCGCCGCCGTCGGTTATCAGTGCCGGTGACTGAGCGGCTGCGATCGCGTGATCGGTGACGTTCACCGGCGGGCCTATGTTGCTGCGGCGCCGTCGGTCTGGGCGGCGGCCGCGGCCTGGCGGCGGGCGTGCTCGGACGGCAGCACCTTGTCCTTGAACACGGTCTGAATCAGCTGCTGCACGTCCTTGCTGATCGAGGCGAGCGCGACGAGGTCGTTGGAGCTCTGCCAGTGCACCCGCATGCCCATCAGCTCCCAGGCCCGCTTCAGGTTGGCCTTGGTGAGCATCAGTGTCGTCAACGGTGCCTGGGCGATGTGGCGGGCGATCGCGTCGACACGGTCGTCGAGTTGGTCTCGCGGTACGACCTCGTTGACGAGGCCGACCTCCAACGCCTTCTTGGCATCGATCACCTCCGCGGTGAACAGGTAGTAGGCGGCGCGGCGCCAGTTCATGAACACCCAAGGTTCGATGGAACATTCACCGGACGGCATGCCGAACCCCTGCAGCGGCGGGTAGGAGAAGTAGGCGTCTTCCGACGCGATGACGATGTCGGTGGTCAGGCCCATGTGCGTGCCACCGCCCACGCAGTAGCCGTGCACCTGCGCGATGGTGGGCTTGGAGAACTCCCACAGGTTCAGGGTGGGTTTGACGAAGAGGTCCGACTGCGCCTTCCACGGGTGGCCCGTCACCATGGCGTTCTCCACGAACGACGGGTAGTCGACGGCGTTGTTGCCGATCGCGTGCCCGGAGCAGAAGCCCTTGCCGTTGGCCTTGAGTACCAGCACCTTGATGTCGTAGTCGCGGTCGGCGTCCAGCAGCGCGGCGTCGACCTCTTCGGCGAGCTTCTGGTCCTGGGCGTTGGCCTTCTCCGGCCAGTTCAGGGTGATGCGGGCGATCGGGCCTTCTTTGGCGTAGATGATTCTCTCGCGGGTCTCGTTGAGATCCATAGGCTTATCCTTCCTTCTAGGACGTGATGACGCCGATTTCGGCGCCGATGTCGTAGGTGGTCCCGACCCGGCCCGTCCAGCGCACGGTGCCGGATGCTCCCGCTTCGATCTCCTGTTCCGCTTTCTCGGTGGCAATCACGTAGATGGGTGTGCCCGCCTCGACGTGCTCACCGGCGCCGACGAGCAGCCCGGTGAGTTCGGCCTCGGATACCGCCACGGAGACCCGGGGGATGCGGATGATGAAGTCAGCCATGCACCTTCGCCTTTTCCAGGGTGCGCTGGGCCGCTGCCACGATGCGTGCCGGCGACGGATACACCTGTGCCTCGAGCGCCGCCGCGGCCGGGTTGGGCACGAACCGCGCGGCGACCCGCTCGAGCGGCGCGGCGAGTTCGCCGAACAATTCGGTTGACAGCGTCGCGGCGATTTCGGCTCCCGGACCGCCGAATTGGACCGAGTCGTGCACGATGACGGCCCGGCGGGTGCGGCGGACCGATTCGACGATGGTCTCGACATCGAGAGGCACCAGGGTGCGCAGGTCGACGACCTCGGCGCTGACACCCTGTTCGGCCAGCGTGACCGCGGCGGTGAGCGCGTCGTGCACGCAGCGTCCGTAGCCGACCAGGCTCACCTCGGTGCCGGGTCGCTTGATCTCGGCCTGGCCCAATGGAATCGAGAAACCGGGTTCGACGGGGACGGGACCCTTCTTGCCCTGCAACCGGATGGTTTCGATGAACAGGCAGGGGTCGGGGTCGAAGATCGCCGACGTCAGCAGTCCTTTGCCGTCGCGCGGGGTGGACGGGACGATCACCTTCATCCCGGGGATGTGCATGAACCACGCCTCCAGGCTCTGCGAATGCGTCGCGCCGGTGGCCAGGCCGGCGTATACCTGGGTGCGAACGGTGATCGGCGCCGACGTGCGTCCGGCCGTCATGAACCGCAGTTTGGCGGCGTTGTTGATCAGCTGATCGGCGGCGATTCCGATGAAATCCATGATCATGATCTCGGCCACGGGCAGCAGGCCGTCGATGGCGGCCCCGATGGCCGCCCCCAGGATCGCGGCCTCCGAAATCGGCGTGTCCAGGACGCGTTCGTGGCCGTACTTCGTCGACAGCCCCGCGGTCGGTCCGGAGGCGCCGGGATCGGCGATGTCCTCGCCGAGCAGAAACACCCGATCGTCGGCTGCGAGCGCCTGATCAAGCGCGAGGTTAAGCGCCTCGCGCATCGTCATCTCTTTGTCGTCCATGCCTTTACACCGGGAATTTGATCGGGATTGCGTACACGTCGTGGTCGAGTTCGTCCGCCGTCGGTTCATCCGCGTTCATCACGGTCTGCAGCGCGGATTCCACCGTCGCCAACGCCTGATCGTCGATCCGGGCGAGCTCGTCTTCGCCGCACACGCCGGTGTCGACGAGGTGCCGGCGGAAGCGCGGCACCGGGTCGGCGGCCATCGCCGCTTCTAGTTGTTCCTTGGGGATGTAGGGCATCCGGTCGCCGAAGTAGTGGCCGCGGAATCGGAATGTCACGCATTCGATGAAGGTGGGGCCGGCGCCGTCGCGGGCCCGCCGCAGCGCCTCCTCGAGTGCATCTTTCACCGCCAGCGGGTCGTTGCCGTCGACGCGCACACCCGGCATCCCGTATCCGGCGGCCCGATCGGCCACCCGCTCGAGCTTCATCGTGTCGCCGGTCGGCGTCATCTCGGCGTACAGGTTGTTCTGGCAGAGGAACACCATCGGCAGATCCCAGAGCGCGGCCATATTGGCCGCCTCGTGGAAGGAACCGGTGTTGGTGGCACCGTCACCGAAGCTCACCACGGTGACCCGATCGAGCCCCTTGCGCTTGGCAGCCATCGCCAGCCCCACGGCCACCGGCGGCCCAGCCCCGACGATGCCGGTCGAAAGCATCACGCCGACCTCGGGTTTGGCGATGTGCATGGTGCCGCCCTTGCCCCGGCTGGCGCCGACGGTGCGGCCCATCATTTCGCCGTAGATCTCCTCGAGCGGCACCCCCTTGCCGATGAGGTCGTGGAGCCCGCGGTAGGTGGTCACCAGCTGATCGCCGGGCCGCAGCGCGACGCCCATCGCGGCGGCGATCGCCTCCTGGCCGCGCGACGGCCAATACACGCACATGAACTCCCCGGTGCCGATGCCCTTGGACAGCCGGTCGTCGGCGGCCTTCATCAGGACCATGAGCGCGTAGAGGCGCCGTTGGACGGAGCGGTTGTCAGTCATCGCGTAGTCCCGTTGCGGTGCAGTCTGTTTGGTGCCCACGCGGTCATGCGCCCGACCATGGCTTGACCTTGAGGAAGCCGCCGCCGTCCACGCGAAGTTGCTGGCCGGTGATATAGCGGGCGGAGTCGGAGGCGAGGAAAAGCACGGCCTCACTGATGTCCTCGGGCTCGACGTAGGGGATCGGCATCGCCTGGACGAACGGGAAGATGGGTTCTGCGTCCTCGCGGGTCGGTTCCTTCAGGTCGGGCCGGAAGGCGCGGTACATCGGCGGGCTGTGCAGCATGTCGGTGTTGACGTTCGTGGGATGAACCGCGTTCATCCGGATGGAGAACGGGGCAAGCGCCAGCGCGAAGTCGTTGACATAGTGCGCGGCAGCCAATTTCGCAAAGGCGTAGCCGGCCCCGCCGGGGCCGCCGTCGATGCCGGTGGTGTTCATCGACGACATGAAGGCCGCGTTGGAACCGATGACGACGATCGATGCGCCGGCCTGCAGGTGTTTGAGGCTGGCGTGGACGAGGTTGAGCACGCCTACCAGATCCACGTCCACCGCGTCGGCGAAAGCCTTCGGTGGCAGGCCCGCCGTCAGAGGGCAGATGCCGGCGTTCGCCACCACGACGTCGAGGTGCCCGAATTCGGCGACGCCCTCGTCGATGGCCGCGGACAGGGCGACGCGGTCGCGGACGTCGGCGATCGCGGTGTGGGCGCGCTGGCCCTCCTTCTCCACCAGCCGAGCCGTTTCGTCCAGGTCCTCGGGGCGGGCCAGGGGATACTCATTGGTGTCGATGTCCGCGCAGAGGTCGACGGCAATGATGTCGGCACCCTCGGCGGCCAGCATCCGCGCGTGGGAACGGCCCTGACCGCGCGCGGCGCCGCTGATCACGGCAACCTTGCCCGTCACTCTGCCCATCGCCCGTCCTTCGTCCGTGTGTCTACATCACGACCCGCATTGGGGCCCAACGCCATTCGTCGTCACGACTGGTTTCGCGGCGGGACTGAATCGACTTCTCGCCCGTCCGCGCCTCATCGCGGCACGCGGTCACCGCGGCGGGCGTCGGAATGCGACCTTCGGTCGGCTCCATCGCATCACTTCCACGAAAAACTGCGCTGACCTGCAGATGGGCTATCACTACGCCCAAGACTAGCTAGAATATCTAAAATAGCAAGGAATGGTCGCGACGAGGGGATTGGCGATGTCTGACGTGCACGGCGGAGTCCTTCGAGGTGTGCGGGTGGTCGAGTTGGCGTCGTGGACCTACGTGCCCTCCGCCGGTGCCGCCCTGTCGGACTGGGGCGCCGACGTCATCAAGGTGGAAGGCGTCGCCACCGGCGATCCCGGCCGCGCGCTGGTGGTCGGCGGGTTCACCCGGCAGGCGGCCCGCCCGGACGCCGACTTCATCCTCGAGCTGGGCAACCGCGGCAAGCGCAGCATCGCCATCGACATCAAGTCGGAAACGGGTCGCGAGCTGTTCGGCCGGCTGCTTGCCAGCGCCGATGTGTTCTTGACCAATTGGCTGCCCGGCGCACTCGAACGGGCCCGGCTGACCGTCGACGACATCCGCGCGTTCAACCCGAAGATCATCATCGCGCGCGGCACCGGGCTAGGGGTTCGCGGTCCCGACCGCGATCGCGGCGGATTCGATGCGGCGACCTATCTGGCGCGCGGCGGGGTCGCCTACACGCTCACCCCATTCGGCAGCGAGACGCCCGCGGTCCAGGGGCCCGGCTTCGGTGACCTGCAGGGTGGGGCGACGCTGGCCGGCGGCGTGTGCGCCGCGCTGTTTCACCGGGAACGCACCGGCGAACCCACGATTGTCGACTCTTCGCTGCTGGCGCAGGCGATGTGGTCGATAGCGCCGTCGATATGTGCGGCCGACTTCTTCGATATCGATGGGATCCCGGGCGCACCGCCGGGCCTGGCCATCAATCCGCTCGTCAACCGGTACAAGACGAAAGACGACAGGTGGATCCAGCTGGTGTTCTTACAGCCCGACAAATTCTGGGTGGGCTTCTGCGCGCGGATGGGCCTGCCGGAACTCGCTGACGACGAGCGATTCGTCCCGTCCAGCAACCTGATCGCCAATGCGGCAGCGGCCACCGAGCTGCTGGCGAACACCTTCGCGAGTCACGACCTCGCGCACTGGCAGGCGGTGCTCGAGGACGAGCCGGGCGTATGGGGTGCGCTCGCGACGCCACGGGAGACCCTCAACGACCCGCAAGTCGAACCCAACGGATATGTGATCACCAATGTCGACGATCACGGTGAGAAATACCGAATCGTCGCCGCGCCAGTCCAATTTGACGAGACGCCACCGTCTCCCGCGCGTGCGCCGGAACACGGGCAACACACCGAAGAGATCCTGCTGGAACTGGACGTCGACTGGGACGACATCGCCAAGGCGAAGGACGCCAAGGCGATTCTGTAGCGAGCCTGGTGGACCCGGTCAGCAATTGATCACGCCGTTTCACGGCCTGTTTCGCTACCACGTGTCGCGAATTTTGTTGATGAGCCGCCGATTCCGAAACGGTCACAGCCGCATATCAATGTCAATGATGGACTGGCACATCGCGACGGATCCGCAAATCATTACACAGGGCGCCTTTTGGGGATTGCGGCCGCGATGAAGCGCACGGATTCCTGCCGCTACGCGAGTAGTGGATTTCGTTGAGGCGCAGCAGGAGGTATCAACAGCATGACGACGAACTGGGTTCCAGCCCAAACTTCGTGCGGCCCGAACTCCGGTCGTATTCTCGACACCGCACGGGGCATCCTCATCGGTCTTCGCCGGTGTCCTTCCGACGCCGCTTTGGACGAATTGCACAGCGCGGCAATCCGGCACAAAGTACCGGTATTCGCCATGGCGTGGGCGCTCGTCCACCTGGCCGGCGACGGCGAGAAGACTCCCAGCTTCGTCGACGCGCAGTCCGCGGCCCGCCACGAGTGGGGGTCGCTGTTCAAATCCGCCGCTCTGACCTGTTGAGCGCGCGCCAAGACGTTGGGGCGGCCGAGCTTTCGAGGGGTAACCCGGCCGTCTCCAACTGCAACGACATCGACGGCAACATCGACCCGAAGGTGCGGCCTGAGGGTGGCGCTTTCGCGCTCCGGTTGCACTGGCCGACGCGGGGACGGGGTATCCGGCGCTGGCGAAGAGGGCATGCCGTGACGCTACCGGCGTCCGAAATTGACTACGGGATCAAGCTGTTTCGGTAGCGCGGCCCGGCGGGGCCGGCTTGGCCGGCGCCCACAAGTCGACCGGCACGATCTCGTGCGCGTGACCGTCGGGTCCCAGGAGCCGCCCCCAAGATTTGACGGAGCGTAGTACCACGCGAGTGTCGATGACGGTTACGCCGGGGTATGAGGCGATCAGTTGCGATATCACATCGTCGAGCGACGACAGGGCGTGAAGCTGCATGGTGACGAAAAGGTTTTCCACGCCGTCGCCGACGGCCGCGACGCAGAAGCGGGTCTCCGGGTATTGCACCAGTGACCGTCCCACAGCGGCCACTGGCGACCCGCTTACCTGAAGTTTGAGCGCGACACCGGTCAACCAGCCGGCTTCCACGCGGGCGAAATCCGTGCGGAATGCGATCAACCCGGAGCGGGTCAACAATCCCAGGCGCCGTCGCACCGCAGGTTCCGACTGGCCGACGGCGGCAGCCAGATCGCGGCAGCTGAGACGCCCGTCATGCTGGAGTGTCAGAAACAACTGGCGGTCGAACTCGTCGAACTCATGGTGATGCGCATGCGCGGCCGGATCGGGTGTCAGCTCGCGGACTTGGCTCGCGCTGAGACCGCCCAGTCGCCAGCGGGTGCCGCTGAACAGCCGAGTAATGAGCGCGGACCGCACGCGCAGAAGCCCCGGGACCGCGGGAAGGACATCGACGATCAACCCGGCTAGCCGGGGTTGGTCGGCGGCCGCTACCAATGCATAGAGGTTGCCGGCGCCGGTCGTTATGTTGACGCTGAAAACCTGCGGCATGGCCGCGAATTCGTCGGCCACCGAGGGCGCGGCCCCGGGTTTGCACTCGGCTTCGAACAGCGCGGCCCGCGTTGGCAGCCGCGGACCGATCGCGGATGATACCCATGCTCGGCCGGTGGATACCAGGCGACGCCACCGCCGTGCCGCGGTGACGGGCGAGACGTCGAGAACCCGGCCGAGTTCCTCGAAGCTGATCTGCGGATTGACATGGAGCGCATCGAGCAAGGCGATATCCAGCTCGTCCACGCCATCCACACCGCTTATTGTCACTCCGTCGACTCACTGAGGTGCCCCCTCTGGGCAACAAGTTTCATGCCGAGCGGTCGAGGTCGGTCCATTCGGGGCGGCTGGATCCCCGGGGTACGAGGATTGGATCCGGCCAGCTTGGCGCGGTGCGGCTGAAATTGACGGGCGGGGCGAGCATGTGGACTCGACCCATGGGACTGTCGGCATCGTAAGCGATTGGTTCGGCGATCGAGTGCTCGTCGTCTCGGCCTGCGTCGGCGGGATCAACCAGGCCCAGGGTTTGGTACCACATCGCGTTGCGAGTGAGGTTGACGGTGACATGCCAGCTACCACCTTCGGTTTGTTGTCTGATCAGCCCGGCGGCCGCGCCCAAGGCGCCCATGTAGCCGGTGATGAAGTCGTTGATCAGCCCGGTGGGCGGCAGCTTGGGGCTATCGGCCCCGCCTTCGATCACCATCAATCCGGACGCGGCCGACCCGTTCATGTCGAAACCGCCGCGGTGTGCCCACGGCCCCCTCGACCCATAACAGGTGACCGAGACGTGGACCAGGCCCGGGTGGGTGCTTGCGAGTTCGCAGGGGTCGAGACCCAGTTTCTCCAATTTGAGGGCGCGATGGTTGTTCACCACGACATGGGCGTCGCGCAACAGTCGATTGACATCGGCCTTGCCACTGTCCTTGGTCAAATCCAGCCATGCGCTGCGAGATCCGATATTGGCTTCGAAATAGACCCAGTCGTGCTCGAAGTCATTGGGGCGCGAAGCGCCGAGCACCTCGGCACCCTGCTCGGCCAGCACGCGGCCCACGGTCGGCCCCGCCACCGCATGGGTGAACGACAACACGCGCATGCCCCCGAAGGGTCGCTCCGAGGGCCCCAGTTCGCGCGGAGGGGCGTCGCCGATGCGGGTGAGCCCGATGACGGGCTGGCTGGCCAGCAGCGCTCCATGCGGGTGGGCCAGCCACTCCTCGGGGCTGCGGGCCACACAGGCAGGCAATCCGACCGCGTTGGCCGCTTCTTCGAGTTCGAAGGCATCCCAATCGCCAAACGCCTTGGCGACCTTGGCGAAATCGGGTGGCACATCGAGGAATCGGCACCATTTGGCCGACTGGTGCGGATACACCGCCGAGGCCATCACGGTGCGCCCATCGCGGGTCCGATACGGAATAAGCGCAAAAGGATTGTCCAATACGAGCGCAATGGAAGGAAATTCGCCGGCAAGCGTCGGCTCCCATGCGTAGCCGGGATTGATGTGGTGTACGGCTTGGCGCAAATCCAGGTGCAGATCCTGGCCCGGACCGCCGCGCCGGCGGTGCATCGCGGCCGCCGCCACCGCGTTGCCCATCATCGGTATACCAATCGCCGCTGCCAACCGATGCCGCGCCGGGATGATGGGATCCTGACCGGCGAAGGTGACTCGGCCCCCGGCGTCGGCGACCGACAAGCCGACATCGGCGAGAAGATCGTCAAGCGCCTCAGTCGCGTCGAACGTGGACATCGCGGACGTCGTTTCGGTCATCGTTGAGCTTCCTCTGCAGTGGTGCCGGTCATCCGGTGGGGCGGCTGGTGTGACGCGACCGGCTGACATTTCCCTGCCGCCAGGGTGGGTGCATCCGCGCCCAGGGCACCAAATACGATGGAAATTGCTCGGAATCGTGGTTCTGTTGAAGGAAAGCGAAACCACTGGGCCGTCGGATCGACGCGACAAGATGGTGCCGTCACATCATCCGCGCGCTGGGCTCAGGAGTCGAACCAACCGACAGGGTCGTTTCCGAACTCCGCGACGCGTTCGGTTCCGAATAACGCCAAGCTATTTCGGCGGCGGCAGCTGGCGCGGACCGTCCGGCGGATCCAATTCGGGTGGCCCGTCCCGCTTCGTCAGCGCACGCCGACGGCCGTGTTCCGCGGCCTCCACCGACAAGCGGTCCGCATCGTCTGCGGCGCGCCGTGGCAAGGACGAGTGGGAATGGCGACCGGTTACCCGCCGGTGCGCTCGGCTGCCGGGTTCCTGTCGCGACGAGGTGACGAACTCCGTTCGTGCCGGCGGAGTTTCGGTGCTCGCGGGCTGTCCGGCCAGCTCCGTGTCTACACTCTCGGAGTTGACCGTCACTTTGCGGCTGCGCTTGAGCGTGAACGTGATCTCCTCGGTCTCTTCGAGGACGCCTTCGAACACCTGGCGCGCGCTACGCAGTGGCTGGGTGGTGGTGTCGATCACCTTCGCCACGAACGGCGGCACCAGCGGGCGAATCCAGCGGGCCGCGGCCTTGGTGGCGTCCGGAATCGACGGGATCAACGGGGCGTGCCGTTCCTCGTGGGCCTCGACCTCGCCGCCCGCCGGCAGGGGAGCGGGCAGGTTCTCCGGAACGTCCGGCGTCTGGGCATTACCCGGCCCGCCGGTCGGGCGCGGCGCGGGCAGTTGGGTGAGGGCCCGGCTGGCCGCCTCGGCCTCGGCGGCGATCGGCAGATACACGTCGTCGGCCGGCTCGAAGGCCCGCTGCGACGGTGCGTGCCCCGGAGCGTCCAGGGCTTCCGTGACCCGGCGGCGTTGCTGCTCGCGGTCGATCTCGGTCTGCGCCTCGATGGCGAGCCGTGCCTGGGTAAGTTGGTGCTCGGCCCAGAGGATTTCGGCCTCGCGGCGCACCTCGGCCCGCTTGACCGCGATGGCGGTGTCCGCGTCGAGTTCGGCGCGTTCGCGTTCGGCGCGCGAGGTGGCGCGGCGATCGTGGGTTGTCTCGCCTCGCCACAACCCCAGAATCAGCGGCGTCAGGTAGAGCAGCACGCACAGCGCGACCGTCAGCACCCGCAGGCTCATTGCCCCGGCCTCGGCGAAGGTGAGGTCATTCATCGCGACCCAGCGCGCGCCCAGGCCCCGCCCCGCATCCGCCACGACGGCGTCCCGCGCGTCGCGCAGCGCCGCCTCCTGTCGCGAAATCGCGGCGTCCAGGTCCGGTGCGCGGCTGTCTCGCGCCGCCAGCGCGGTGTCCAGTTCGTGCTGGGCATCGGCGAGAAGGTCGTTCGCCGTCCGTGTTTCGGGCCCGGCCCCGGGATCCCCGGTGATCCGGGTCTGCGGGCAGCCGGGCGTCGGGTGGTACTCGCAGCGCGCGACCACCAAGGCCTTGTCCTGGCGGTCCCGCGCCTGCGCGACGGCGCCGTCGAGCGCGGCGCGGGCATCCCGGGTCTGCTGTAGCGGTGCCGACGCCTGCGCGACGGCGGGGGCGGATTCGGCGTTGCGCAACGCCCGTTCGTCGAGCCGATGGTCGATGGAGGTGGACAGAATGACCAGCGCCGCGAGCTCACCGACGACGACGCCCACCACGGCCGCCACCGCCGCGCGTCCGACCACACCGGGGCGGCTGCGGTCCGGCCCCGGGATCGTGCCGCGGGTGATGGCGCCGACCAGCAGGCCGAAGACGAGGGTGAACGGAACTACGACCGGCAGCGGCCAGCGGCCCGACCCGCAGATCGCCAGGGTCGCGACAAGCCAGGCCAGCACCGCGCCCAACAACGCGACCGCGCCCGCGACCGCGTGAGCGGACCGTTCGTGACGCTCACCCAGCTCGCGCCGGTGTCCACCGCCAAGCCAGATGAGCACCCCCGACACCTGGCCCGTGCGCTGCTCAGTTACTTCCTGGGGCATGAGACTCCAAACACCTCCACCATCAAGCCTTGCAGGCCACCGCCCGACACATCGAATCGAAGCGCCCCGCCTGTGGCGCGCTTCACAAACCTTCGGATTGACGCAGATCGCCCACCTGGCACCGATCGGGTTTGCTCGTTCATCGAGAGGGGATCTGCGGCGGAAATCCTGCGACGCGAGCAGATCAAGCGACCGTTCCGGCAGGTGACATGAGACGGTATAAGCCTATGACGAATCACGATTATGTCACCTACGAGGAGTTTGGCCGCAGGTTCTTCGAGGTTGCCGTCACCCCCGAGCGGGTCGCTGCCGCGTTCGCCGACATCGCCGGGAGTGAGTTCGCCATGGAGCCGATAGCGCAGGGGCCGGGCGGGATCGCCAAAGTCAGCGCCAACGTCAAGATCCAGGACCCGCGGGTCACTCGGCGGCTCGGCGACAGCATCACCTTCGTCATCCACATTCCGCTCTCGATCGACCTGCTGGTCGACCTGTGGCTCGATAAGCAGCGATTTGTGGTCTCCGGGGACATCCAGTTGCGCGCGACCGCGCGTGCGGCCGAGCCGCTGTTGTTGATCGTCGACGTCGCCAAGCCGCGGCCCTCCGACATCACCGTCAACGTCTCGTCGAAGTCGATCCGCGGCGAGGTGTTGCGGATCCTGGCCGGTGTCGACGGTGAGATCCGGCGCTTCATCGCGCAGTACGTCGCCACCGAGATCGACGCGCCCCAGTCGCAGGCGGCGCAGATCATCGACGTGGCTCAGCAGCTGGAGCAGGCCTGGCCCTGAGCGTCCGGGCCCACGAATACGGGTGAGGGTGTCGGGGTACTCAGCCACGAATGTGTGTTTGTCGCCGGCACGTACGTCGACGGCGTCCTGATCCGCCAGGGGAGGAAAACTTTGGCTCGCGTAGATGTCTCGGTGAAGTCGCAGGTAGAACCGGAAGCAGCGTGGAAGTTGGCCTCCGACCTGGATCGATTCGGCGAGTGGATGACGATTTTCGCCGGGTGGCGGGGGCCGGTGCCCGACAAGATCGAGAAGGGCACCTGTGTCTCGTCGTGCGTCAAGGTCAAGGGCTTTCGCAACGTCATCCACTGGGAGGTCACCCGGTACGACGAGCCGAAAGCGATTGAGCTGCAGGGCCGCGGACGCGGCGGCATCCGCCTCACGGTGGCGATGACCGTCAGCGATGATCACCCCGGGTCGACGTTTCACCTCACCGCGGATCTTGGCGGCGGTTTGCTCAGCGGGCCGGTCGGGGGATTGGTCGCCCGGGTGCTGCGCTCCGACGTGCAAAAGTCCGTGAACAACCTCGCGGCCCTGCAGTAGCCGGTCTACCGGGCCGCCGGGTGCCTGACCACCCACTGTCGCTCCGCGTCGCGAATTCGCCTGCGGTCCATCCCCAGCCACGACAGGCCGGCCCCGAACGCGAGCATCGAGATGATGGCGGCGGCAACACCGGCGCCGGCCTCGCCCAGCGCGAAATTCACCACGCACACCGCGAACGCCAGCGCGGCCGCCGCGACGACGACGAGCCCGGGTGTTTGTGCCGCGGCAGGCGCCGATCCGTGCGCATACCGGTCAGTCGTCCGATCGTGGTCGACAGGGTTGTGCCCCATGGCGTCTCCTCTACGGTCACATCCGTTTCGGCCGATGTGTTTGTGCTACCCGAATGGCCGTTCGGACAAACGACTTGACGGAGGTGAGGCGCGCCGCGGCTCAGAGTGTTTGGTGACGCCCGAAGTACTCTGCCGAGTGCGCAGAATCCGGCCGAGGGCGAACGGTGTTAGCCGCACCTACCCAAAGAAAGCGCCGATTTGCGCCGCAGATACGAACCGATGAGTTCAGCTGTGAGTGTGCGCATAACCTGCTGCCAACACGCTAGGCCGGGTCGTGCGGCAGCAGCCGGCGCACCGGGCGGGTCTCGATGGCGTGGATCGTCAGTGACCTGCAGCTGATCCGCCAGCCCGCATCGGTCAGCACATACTCGTCGTCGTAACGCAGGTGCCATGCCACGTCCACCAGCTCGCCGCCGCGCTCGCTCCAGTGGTGCGCGACGCACGCGATCCGCCCGCGCGCGGTGCCGGGTCGCGCGGCCGCGTCGTACACCTCACCGATGATCGCGTGCTCGGTGCGGGCGACGGCGGCGACGGCCGCGACCGCGGCGGTGATGGCGTCGCGGCCGCGATGCGAATGGATCGGCAACAGATCGGCCGGGGGTGAAGGCACCACCAGTTCGGCGTCGACAACGAAAAGGCTTGCAACAGTTCCGAATTCGCGGTCATCGATGTTGGCGGCGTACCGGTGCACCAGATCGCTCAGCGCGGCCCGCTGGTCGGCCGACAGCGTCATGATTTTAGGGACAGCCGTTGCGCACACGCCGACAACAGGTCTTTGGCCTGCTCGATATCGGTGGTCGGCGGCATGGCCAGCACCAGACGGTCGGCGCCCTGATCGGCGAGGGCGGCCGCGCGCTCGGCGTCGATCTTGGCGACGGCGTGGCCCAGCGACACCTCCAGCGCCGCCGGATCACGGCCCGCCCCCGTTGCCTCGTCGCGCATGAGCGCGATCAGCGACGCGAGACGCGGCCCGGTCACCCCGAGCGGCTGGAAGCCGTCGCCGACGCGTCCGGCGCGGCGTGCGGCGGCTCGGCTGTGCCCGCCGATGTGAATCGGGAGGCGTTCCGCTGCAGCGGGTTTCGGAAAACTCATAACATTCTCGAAGTTGAAGAATTCGCCCGCGAAAGACGCCCCGCCGGACCGCGGAGCCCACAGCTCCCGCATGACGGCCAGCTGCTCGTCGGCCCGTCGGCCCCGGCTGTCGAAATCCACATCGCAGGCGGCCAGCTCCTCCTTCAGCCAGCCCACGCCCACACACAGGCGCAGCCTGCCGCCGGACAGGGCGTCGACGGTGGCGGCCCGCTTGGCCAGCACCACCGGGTGGTGGTTGGGCAGAACCAGCACGCCGGTGGCCAGGCCCAGGTGGCTGGTCTGGCCGGCCAGAAAGGCAAGCAGGTCAAGGGGATCCGGGATCGGGCAGTCTGGGGTCAGTCCGACGCGCCCCGAGTCGTCGTAGGGGTAGACGCTGTCGTAGCGGGTGAGCAACACGGTGTGCTCGACGACGACGATCGATTCGAACCCGCAGGCTTCGAGGTGACGCGCGAAGGCCACCATCCACTGGGGGTCCGCAGTGACACCGTCGGCGACCGGGGCCACGACTGAGACCTTCATGGCTTTTGAAGCTAACAAGGCACCCGACGGGGCGGCTGGCGGGTCGCACTTTCGGTGGCGACGGGCGCGATCGCTGCGCGCACGGCTTCGGCGAGCGTGGCGGTGCGCGGATCGGTGAACACGTCCTCGAGCATCACCGCGCTCCCGTCGGGGCCCGTCAACGGCACCCGCCAGTTCGGGTACTCGTCGGTGGTGCCGGGCTGATTCTGAGTCCGGCGGTCACCCACGGCGTCAGTCAGCGCCACGCCCAGCAGCCGCGACGGCGTCCTGCCCAGGTAGCGGTACAGCGCCAGCACGACCTGCTCGGGGTTCTCTTCGCCGTCCTCGAGCAACCCGACCCGACGCAGCTCGGCCATCCACGCCGCCAGCTCCGTCCGGTCGGACTCGAGCTCCTCCTCGACGGGACGGGTCAGCAGCCCCAGCGAATCCCGCAGCCGCACATGGTCACCCGCCAGATAGCCGGCCGTTGGAGGCAGGTCGTGCGTGGTGACCGAAGACAGGCAGTATTCGCGCCAGCGCTCGGCGGGCAGGGGGCCGCCGTTCCCGTCGCGGTCCAGCTCGAACCAGAGGATCGAGGTGCCAAGCAGGCCCCGCAACAAGAGGTAGTCGCGCACCCACGGCTCGACCGTGCCCAGGTCCTCCCCGACCACGACCGCGCCGGCGCGGTGCGCTTCCAGCGCGACGATGCCGATCATGGCCTCGTGGTCGTACCGCACGTAGGTGCCCTCGGTGGGCGAGGTGCCGCGTGGGATCCACCAGAGCCGGAACAAGCCGATGATGTGGTCGATGCGCACCCCGCCGGCGTGCCGCAGCACCGCGCGGATCAGCGCGCGAAACGGCCGATATTCGTGCTCCTCCAATCGGTCTGGCCGCCACGGCGGTTGGGACCAGTCCTGGCCGAGCTGATTGAACTCGTCCGGCGGCGCGCCCGCGGTGACGCCCAGCGCCATCACGTCCTGCAGCGCCCAGGCGTCGGCGCCATTGGGGTGCACGCCGACGGCCAGGTCATGCATGACGCCCAATGACATGCCGGCCCGGATCGCCTGTGACTGCGCCGCGGCCAGCTGCTCGTCGAGTTGCCACTGCAGCCAGCGGTGGAAATCGACTGTTTCCGAATGTTTTTTGACGAAGTTCGCGACCCCGGATGCGTCCGGGTGCTGTAGCGCCTCGGGCCAGGCGTGCCAGTCGGCGCCGTACTTCTCGGCAAGCGCGCACCAGGTGGCGAAGTCGTCCAGCGCGCGGCCCTCCCGGTCGCGGAACGCGGTGTAGGACAGCTCCCGTCCCGCCGACCGCGGTTCCTCGTGCAGCAGCTTGAGTGCTGCCCGCTTGGCCGCCCATGAGCTGTCGCGGTCTATGGCGTTGACGCGGGCGGCGCGCTGCTGCACCTCGGAACGCAGCCGGCGGACCCTGCTGCGCTTGGTCAGGTCGGCGAATTCGGGGATTGCCTCGACGTGAAGATAAATCGGGTTGACGAAGCGGCGCGATGTCGGCAGGTACGGCGACGGCTCCATCGGCTTGGTCGGGGCCGCCGCGTGCAGGGGATTGACCAGGAGATAGTCGGCGCCGTGACGCGACGCCGACCACACCGCCAGGTCGGTCAGATCGGTCAGGTCGCCGATGCCCCACGACTGCCGCGACCGCACGCTGTAGAGCTGGGCGGCCAGGCCCCATGCGCGCCGGGCGCCGAGCCGCTCCGGCAGCCCGAGCCAGTCCGGCGTGACGATCAGTGCGGTGCTGGTCTCGGAGTCGCCGGAGCGCAGGTGCACGCGGTGATAGCCCAGCGGCAGATGGGAGGGCAGCAGAAAGCTGGCCTCGCCCACCCAGCGGCCGTCCAGGTCGAACGGCGGGGTGAAGTTGTCGACCTGTTCGACACCGCCGCGCACCGTGCCGTCTTCGAGCTGCAACCACACCTCGGCGGGATCGCCGTGGGTGACATGCGCCCAGAACCGGATCGGCTCGCCGGTGCGCCCGACGATGGTCGCCGGCAGCCGGCGCGCCCAGTGCGCCCGCAGCTTCGCGGTCAGCGCGACGTTGCGCTCCTGCTCGTTGTCGGCCGCGACGCCGAGGGCACCCAGCACGGCCTTCAGCGTGGTCTCGGAGACCCGCACCCGCCGGCCGGTCCAGTCCTCGTATTCCGTCGCGATGCCGTACCTCCGGGCGAGTTCGATCAGCGACGGCGCGAGTTCAGTCATACCGCCATCTTGCTGCCAGGATTCGCGGCCCTGCGACTCGGACCCGGCGCGAGTTGGCGCGTTCTTTGCTGTGTGGTGGCCTGCCATTCATTTATGACGTCTTCCGAGAAGGGCTTTGGTGCGCTCGACAGGACGAAAGGCCGCGCGGCCACTACGATGCTCCGAGGAGACGAAAAGGATCCGGTCGGCGCGTCCGTGGGGGAAACGAAACTGCCAGCTCAAAGGCGCATGTCGCCGCCGTCGTCGCCGGCGCCTCCGGCGCGCCGAACGCGGCCGGCTTCGGGTGCATAAAGAGATGTAGAAGTGAATGGCATTGGCGCCGCGTGGCGAGGTCCGCGCAGGTGCCTTACGGTTGTCATGTAATTCGCGCTGGATCAGTTCAGTGGGACAAAATTTAGGCGCATCAGTAGACCGGATGGTGAATTAAGTGGCGGAAGAGAGTCGCGGGCAGCGCGGGTCGGGGTACGGCCTCGGGCTGTCGACCCGGACCCAGGTGACCGGCTACCAGTTCCTTGCGCGCCGGACCGCGATGGCACTGACCCGGTGGCGTGTCCGCATGGAGGTCGAGCCGGGACGGCGTCAGAACCTGGCGGTGGTGGCATCGATCTCCGCCGCGCTGGTGATCTGCCTCGGCGCGCTGCTCTACTCCTTCATCAGCCCGGCCGGTCAGATCAACGAGTCGCCGATCATCGCCGACCGCGATTCGGGCGCCCTGTACGTCCGCGTCGGCGACAAGCTGTACCCGGCGCTGAACCTGGCGTCGGCACGCCTCATCACCGGCCGCCCGGACAACCCGCACCTGGTCAAGTCCAACCAGATCGCCACCCTGCCGCGCGGTCCGATGGTGGGCATCCCCGGTGCACCGTCCAGCTTCCACCCGACCAGCCCGGCCGCATCGTCCTGGTTGGTCTGCGACACCGTGGCGAACTCGACCGGCGCCGGGGCGCCGTCCGGTGTGACGGTGACGGTGATCGACGGCAACCCCGATCTGGGCAACCACCGGCGGGTGCTGACGGGGTCGGACGCGGTGGTGCTGAACTACGGCGGGGACGCCTGGGTGATCCGGGATGGACGCCGCTCCCGCATCGACGGGTCGAACCGATCGGTGCTGTTGCCGTTGGGTCTCACCCCGGAGCAGGTCAGCATGGCCAAGCCGATGAGCCGCGCCCTCTATGACGCGTTGCCGGTGGGGCCGGAACTTACCGTGCCGCAGATCCAGAATGCCGGTGCCGGGGCGTCGTTCCCGAACGCGCCGGGCCCGATCGGCACGGTGATCGTCACCCCGCAAATCAGTGGGCCGCAACAGTATTCATTGGTGTTGGCCGACGGCGTGCAGACGCTGCCGCCGCTGGTGGCCCAGATCCTGCAGAACGCCGGGCCGGGTAACACCAAGCCGGTGACCGTGGAGCCGTCCGCGCTGGCGAAGATGCCGGTGGTCAACAAGCTGGATCTGTCGTCGTACCCGGACGCGCCGCTGAACGTGATGGACATCCGCGAGAACCCGGCGACCTGCTGGTGGTGGCAGAAGACCTCCGGTGAGAATCGGGCCCGCGTCCAGGTCATCTCCGGCGCCACCATTCCGGTCGAACAGAAGGACGTCAGCAGGGTGGTGTCGCTGGTCAAGGCGGATACCACCGGGCGCGAAGCCGACCAGGTCTTCTTCGGGCCCGACTACGCGAACTTCGTGGCCGTCACCGGCAACGATCCCGGAGCCAAGACGACCGAATCATTGTGGTGGCTCACGGATGCGGGTGCCCGGTTCGGAGTCGACGATACCCGCGAGGTACGAGAAGCGTTGGGCCTCAAGACGAAACCGGGCCTGGCGCCGTGGGTGGCGTTGCGGCTGCTGCCGCAGGGGCCGACGTTGTCGCGGGCGGATGCGCTGGTGGAGCACGACACGCTACCGATGGATATGTCACCAGGAGAGTTGGCGGTACCGAAGTGAAACGTGGATTTGCGCGGCCGACGCCGGAGAAGCCTCCGGTAATCAAGCCGGAGAACATCGTCCTTCCGACGCCGTTGAGCATCCCGCCGCCGGAAGGCAAGCCCTGGTGGCTGATCGTGGTCGGCGTCGTGGTGGTCGGCCTGCTGATCGGTATGGTCGCCATGACCTTCGCCAGCGGTTCGCACGTGTTCGGCGGTGCCGGATCGATCTTCCCGATCTTCATGATCGGTGGCGTCGCGATGATGATGTTCGGCGGCCGGTTCGGCGGCCAGCAGCAGATGAGCCGGCCCAAGCTGGACTCGATGCGTGCCCAGTTCATGCTGATGCTGGACATGCTGCGCGAGACCGCCCACGAGTCGGCCGACAGCATGGACGCCAACTACCGGTGGTTCCACCCGGCGCCCACCACGCTGGCCGCCGCGGTCGGATCGTCGCGGATGTGGGAACGCAAGCCCGACGGCAAAGACCTCAACTTCGGCGTGGTCCGCGTCGGCGTCGGTATGACGCGTCCCGAGGTGACCTGGGGTGAGCCTCAGAACATGCCGACCGACATCGAGCTGGAGCCGGTGACCGGTAAGGCGCTTCAGGAATTCGGTCGCTACCAAAGCGTCGTCTACAACCTGCCCAAGATGATCTCGGTGCTGGTCGAGCCCTGGTACTCGCTGGCTGGAGATCGCGAGCAGGCGGTGGGACTGATGCGGGCGATCATCTGCCAGCTGGCGTTCTCGCACGGGCCCGACCACATGCGCATGATCGTGGTCAGTTCGAACCTGGACGAATGGGACTGGGTGAAGTGGCTGCCGCACTTCGGCGACCCGCGCCGCCAGGACGCCGCCGGCAACGCGCGGATGGTCTACAGCTCGGTGCGCGAGTTCGCCGCCGAGCAGGCCGAATTGTTCGCCGGCCGTGGCTCTTTCACGCCTCGGCACGCCAGTTCGTCTGCCCAGACGCCGACCCCGCACACCGTGATCATCGCCGACGCCGTCGACCCGCAGTGGGAGTACGTGATCAGCGGCGAGGGTGTAGACGGGGTGACGTTCTTCGACCTGACCGGTTCCGCGATGTGGAGCGCGGTCCCGGAGCGCACGCTGCGGTTCGACGAGAAGGGTGTGATCGAGGCGCTGCCCCGCGACCGCGACACCTGGATGGTCATCGACGAGAAGCCCTGGTTCTTCGCCCTCACCGACCACATCAGCACCGCGGAGGCCGAGGAGTTCGCGCAGAAGCTGGCGCGCTGGCGGCTCGCCGAGGCGTACGAGGAGATCGGCCAGCGGGTGGCGCACATCGGCGCCCGAGACATCATGGGCTACTACGGAATCGACGACCCGGGCCGCATCGACTTCGAGGCGCTGTGGGGTAGCCGCAACGACTCGATGGGCAGGTCCCGGTTGCGCGCGCCGTTCGGCGTCCGCTCCGACAACGGCGAGCTGCTGTTCCTCGACATGAAGTCGCTGGACGAAGGCGGCGACGGCCCGCACGGCGTCATGTCCGGTACGACCGGTTCGGGTAAGTCGACCCTGGTGCGAACCGTGATCGAGTCGCTGATGCTCAGCCACCCGCCGGAGGAGCTGCAGTTCGTCCTCGCCGACCTCAAGGGTGGGTCGGCGGTCAAGCCCTTCGCCGGCGTGCCGCACGTGTCCCGGATCATCACCGACCTGGAAGAGGACCAGGCGTTGATGGAGCGCTTCCTGGACGCGCTGTGGGGTGAGATCGCCCGCCGCAAGGCGATCTGCGACAGCGCCGGTGTCGACGACGCCAAGGAATACAACTCGGTGCGCAGCCGGATGCGGGCACGCGGCCAGGACATGGCGCCGCTGCCGATGCTCGTGGTCGTCATCGACGAGTTCTACGAGTGGTTCCGCATCATGCCGACCGCGGTCGACGTTCTCGACTCCATCGGCCGTCAGGGTCGCGCGTACTGGATCCACCTGATGATGGCGTCGCAGACCATCGAGAGCCGCGCCGAAAAGCTCATGGAGAACATGGGTTACCGGTTGGTGCTGAAGGCGCGCACCGCCGGTGCGGCGCAGGCGGCCGGTGTGCCGAACGCGGTCAACCTGCCCGCGCAGGCCGGTCTGGGCTACTTCCGCCGCAGCCTGGAAGACATCACCCGGTTCCAGGCCGAATTCCTGTGGCGGGACTACTTCCCGCGCGGCCTCACCGACGACGGAGACGAAGCGCCGGCGCTGGTGCACAGCATCGACTACGTCCGTCCGCAACTGTTCACCAACTCGTTCACCCCGCTGGAAGTCAGCGTCGGGGGACCGGAGGTGACCGCCCCCGCCATTCCCGGCGACGGTGACGCGCTTCCGATCGAGGCGGCCGAGGAAGACGACTCCGAAGGGATCCGGACGCCCAAGGTCGGCACGGTCATCATCGACCAGCTGCGCAAGATCGACTTCCAGCCGTACCGGCTTTGGCAGCCGCCGCTGAGCCAGCCCGTCGCCATCGACGAATTGGTGAACCGGTTCCTCGGCCGCCCCTGGCAGCAGGACTACGGCAGCGCGCGGGATCTGGTCTTCCCGATCGGGATCATCGACCGTCCCTTCAAGCACGACCAGCCGCCGTGGACGGTCGACACGTCGGGGCCCGGTGCCAACGTTCTGATCCTGGGTGCCGGTGGTTCGGGTAAGACGACCGCGCTGCAGACCCTGATCTGTTCGGCGGCGCTGACCCACACGCCCGAGCAGATCCAGTTCTACTGCCTGGCCTACAGCAGTACCGCGCTGACCACCGTCGCCCGGCTGCCCCATGTCGGTGAGGTGGCCGGCCCGACCGACCCGTACGGCGTTCGCCGCACGGTGGCCGAGCTGCTGGCGCTGGTGCGGGAGCGCAAGCGTAGCTTCCTCGAGTACGGAATCGCCTCGATGGAGGTGTTCCGGCGGCGCAAGTTCGGCGACGAGCCCGGTCCGGTCCCCAACGACGGCTTCGGCGACGTCTACCTGGTGGTGGACAACTACCGGGCGTTGGCCGAAGAGAACGAGGTGCTGATCGAGCAGGTCAACGTGATCATCAATCAGGGTCCCTCGTTCGGGGTGCACGTGGTGGTCACCGCCGATCGCGAATCGGAGCTGCGGCCGCCGGTGCGCAGCGGTTTCGGCTCCCGGGTCGAACTGCGGCTGGCCGCCGTGGAAGACGCGAAGCTGGTGCGTTCGCGCTTCGCCAAGGACGTTCCGGTCAAGCCGGGTCGCGGCATGGTCGCGGTCAACTACGTCCGCCTCGACGCCGACCCGCAGTCCGGTCTACACACGCTGGTGGCGCGTCCCGCGCTGGCCAGCACACCTGACCACCGGTTCGAGTCCGACAGCATCGTCGAAGCCGTCAGCCGCATCACGAGCGCTCAGGCTGCGCCGGTGCGCCGGCTGCCGGCGACCTTCGGGGTGGAACAGCTCCGCGAGCTCGCCGCGCAGGACACCCGCCAGGGCGTCGGCGCGGGCGGAATCGCTTGGGCCATCTCGGAATTGGACCTCTACCCGGTGTATCTCAACTTCGCCGAGAACGCGCACCTGATGGTGACCGGCCGTCGCGAATGTGGGCGTACCACGACGCTGGCCACCATCATGTCCGAGATCGGGCGGTTGTACGCGCCGGGAGCGACCAGCGCACCGCCGCCGCCGCCGGGGCAGCCCTCAGCCCAGGTGTGGCTGGTGGACCCGCGTCGTCAGCTGCTGACCACGCTCGGCTCCAACTACGTGGAGAAGTTCGCATACAACCTCGACGGCGTGCAGGCGATGATGGGCGAACTGGCCGCGGTGCTGGCCGGCCGCGAGCCGCCGCCGGGCCTGTCCGCCGAGGAGTTGCTGTCGCGGAACTGGTGGAGTGGGCCGGAGATCTTCCTGATCGTCGACGACATCCAGCAGCTGCCGGCAGGCTTCGACTCGCCGCTGCACAAGGCCGCGCCGTGGGTGACCCGGGCCGCCGACGTCGGCCTGCACGTGATCGTCACGCGGACGTTCGGCGGTTGGTCCTCGGCCGGCAGCGACCCGATGTTGCGGGCACTGGCGCAGGCGAACGCGCCGCTGCTGGTGATGGACGCCGACCCCGACGAGGGCTTCATCCGCGGCAAGATGAAGGGTGGTCCGCTGCCCCGTGGCCGAGGCCTGCTGATGGCCGAGGACACCGGTGTGTTCGTTCAGGTCGCGGCGACCGAGTTCCGCAAGTAGGACGCGCTGCGCTGGGGCCGACCGAATCAGATTCAGCCCCAGCGCAGCGGCAATGCCTTGAGCGCGAAGCTTTTTGACGGGTAATTGATCTCGGGGGAGTAGTCCTCGGGCAGCTCGAAATCCGGAATCTGGGACAGCCATTCGGCGACGATCACCGTCAGTTCGATGCGCGCCAGGTGAGACCCCAGGCACCGGTGCGGACCACCGCCAAATCCCCAGTGCCGGTGAATCTTCCCGTCCAAGTTGAGCTCGTTGGTGGATAACGGGTCAGTGTCGTCACGGTTGACCGCGGCCATGCACAGCCGCACCGATGTGCCCGGCGGCAACGTCATGCCGCCGACTTCGACGAACTCGGTGGTGATCCGCGGCGCCACCGGTGCCGACGGTTCCAAGCGGACGATCTCTTCGATGAAAACCCTGATCTGCTTAGGGTTGTCGCGAAGCTCCTTGCGCAGTTGTGGTCGGCGCGCCAGTTCGAACAAGGAAAATCCGATCGCCGCGGTCACCGTGTCCAGACCGGCCAGGATCAACAAGTGACTCATCCCGAGAAGCTCGAGGTCCGTGAAATTGCCCTCGCCGGTCATCACCCGCGACAACATGTCCGACCCCGGGTTCTTCCGGCGCTGCGCGATGGCGTCGAGCAGATATTGCAGCAGATGCTGACCTTGCTCTAGATCGGCCTGGGTGAGGAACGGCTTGTCGCCGACGACGGCGTCCTTCCACGCGATGAGCCGGTCACGATCCTCGAGGGGCAGACCGTACAGGTCCAGGAACACCTGAAATGGGTACAGCCGAGCGAAGTCTGCCATCACTTCGCACTCGCCGCGGCCGGCCAGCGCGGCGATCATCTCACTGGCGTGCCGCTCCAGCACCGGGCGGGACTTGCTCAACGCGTGCGGGCTGAAATATGGCTGCAGGATTTTGCGGTAGCGGGTGTGCTGCGGTGGGTCAAAAGCCAACGGCAGCACTGGCAACGGATGGCCCGGGGGCTGCAGCACCGTTGACGAGAAGACCTTGGGGTTGCGCAGCGCGGCCAGCACGTCCTCGCGACGGGTGAGGTAGTAGTGGCCGTTCATGAACACCACCGGGCCGGCGTCGCGCAACGTCTTCCACCCGACGCCCCGGTCGGCGGCCATCGGCAACTTGTCGTACTCAAGCCGGGGTAGGTAGAACGTGCCCTGTTGGCCCTCGCTCATGCGCTTCGATCTCCGGTTGTCTGTCTTTGGCCGTCAGCCCCGACGTGATCACGCCGCGCTTGCTCCCTCGTCCACCAAAACGTGGTGGCACATCAATATTGCACGGGCGGCAAAGGAATGCGGATGCGCCTGCCGGAGCCGATCCGAGATCTCCGGCGGGCCCTCGGTCGGCGAAACATATTGCACACTTCAACGACCAACTAATCTGGTCATCGAAGCGTCAAGCGCAGTTTCGCTCATTTTGAAGAATTGGTTACGAGCCATATCGGCCTTCTAGGAAGGAAGCCTTGTGAGGGTTCGTCTGGAGCAGTCGAAATGTGTGGGTCACGCCCAGTGCTACGCCGTCGACCCAGGCATCTTCCCCATCGACGAGTCCGGTTATTCGATTCTCGAGGAGCACGAGGTGAGGCCGGAAGACGAGCAGTTGACGCGTGACGGCGTCGCTTCCTGCCCCGAAATGGCGCTGATTCTGGAAGAGGACTGACCGGCGCGAAGCCGGCCCCGTTTCGGATGTCGGCAAGCGAACGGTTGATGAACAATCCGTTGCATTGCATGAACTCCCGCCGACCGGGAATGAACAGTGGCTGGCCGTTAATGAACAGTTGGCATCGCACGTCGGTGTTTGCTTCATAACGAACTAATCTCATTGCCGGGCGGCAGTTCGGGCACAACGCGAGCTGTCGCTCGGTTGCTGATAACGGGGGATTAGCCGAGGCAGAAGATGCATGTCTTTCCAGGCCAGATGTCCGAGAAGCGTGGTGGCAGACCACCTTTGCGAGCGCTGCCAATCGGTCAGTATGCATCGTCCGGCCCGGCTGATGGGGTTGCGGGCGGAAGGCGCGGACAGTGACCCCACCTGCTTCGGCGACCGCCTGGTGGCGTCGTTTACAGAGCCGTGACCACGGCCACCACTGATTCCCATGTGACAGCCGAGATCGCCTGCGATCGCGGCCGACTGAGGAGGACACGGTGTTTGACTTCGCGGCGTTACCGCCCGAAATCAATTCCGGTCGCATGTATGCGGGTCCGGGGTCGGGGCCAATGATGGCCGCGGCCGCTGCCTGGGACGAGATCGCGGCGGAATTGGGTGTCGCGGCCAGCGGCTACCACTCGGTGGTCTCGGAGCTCACCAGCGCCCCCTGGGTAGGACCGGCATCGATGTCGATGCTGTCGGCGGTCACGCCGTATGTGAGCTGGCTCACTGCCGTCGGCGCACAGGCCGAGGAGTCCGCCAGCCAGGGTCGGGCGGCCGCGGCGGCCTTCGAGGCGGCTTTCGCGATGACGGTGCCGCCGCCGGTGATCGCCGCGAATCGAGTTCTGTTGATGAACCTGATCGCGACCAATTTCTTCGGGCAGAACACCCCGGCGATCGCGGCGACCGAGGCCCAGTACATGGAGATGTGGGCACAGGATGCCGGCGCCATGTATGGATATGCCGCATCGTCGGCGGCCGCCTCGGCGTTGAGCCCGTTCATGACGCCGCCCAACACCACCACACCCGACAATGAATCCAACCAAGCGTCCGCGGTCACGCAAGCGGCCGCCGAGCCGGCCGGCAATGGCGCGCAGACGGCCGCGAACACGACGTCGCAACTGGCGACCCCGCAGATGCTGTCGGCCACCGCTGCTCCTCAAGCGACGCAGCAGGTATCGGCGGCGGCCGCGGCACCGACCACATCGTCGGGTACCACGCTGCAAAATCTGATCCCCAGCCCCACCAACTGGTGGGGGCTTACTTCCGCGAACTACACAACCTTCAGACAAACGCTGCAGGCGTACTTCGGTGTGGGCATAGGAAACTTCGGTTGGTCGATTGCGCAGCAGCTGACCTACGGTCCCGGTGGTGAGACGGCCGGTGCCGGCGGTGCGTGGTTCCCGACGCCGCAGTTCGCGACCTTGGGTCTGGGCAACCTTGGCGGGGGCCCGGCAGCCGTGAGCCAGATCAGCGGCGCCGGGATCTCAGCGGCTGCCGGCCAGGCCACCCAGGTGGGGGCGCTGTCGGTTCCGCAGCAGTGGGCCACGCTGACCTCGGCGGTAAGCCCGGCGACGGTCTCCGAGACGGACGCCGTTCCGGTCCGGGCCACTGCGACCTCTGTGACACCTGCACCCGGCAATGCCATTCTGCGCGGTATGCCGCCGGGGGCCTCGGGCCGGCGTGCCGGCGCCGGCTATGTCCACAAGTACGGGTTTCGCTACAGCGTGCTGACCCGCCCACCCTCGGCCGGATAACGAAGAGCCCAGATGGACCTCAGTCGCCACCCGCCTGCCATTGCCGGGAAGTTGCCGGGCCCGACCTCAGGGAAGGAAAAGAAATGTCATTTGTGACCACACAGCCGGATGCGCTGGCCGCGGCAGCGGGCAGTCTCCAATCCATCGGCTCGACGCTGAGCGCTCAGAACGCTGCGGCAGCGGCCCCGACGACGGGGGTGGTGCCGGCCGCCGCCGACGAGGTGTCAGCTCTGACGGCGGCACAGTTCGCTGCGCATGCACAGATGTATCAGGCCGTCAGCGCACAGGCTGCGGCAATCCACGAAATGTTTGTCAACACCCTGAGCACAAGCTCCGGGTCGTACGCGCTGACTGAGGCGGCCAACGCGGCCGCGGCTGGTTAAGGAGTCAATCATGTTGGATTATGGGGCGTTTCCGCCGGAGTTCAATTCGGCGCGGATGTATGCGGGTCCGGGTTCGGAGTCGTTTACGACG
>NZ_NCXM01000001.1 GCF_002104765.1 Mycolicibacterium vulneris | reverse complement strand
GGCGGGGCGCCCACCGGGCCGGGCGGATAATTCGGGGCGGCGGGCTGCGAACTGCCCTGTTCTGACGCCCGGGCCGCCTCGGCGAGCGGGCGCTCGAGTTCCCGGATCCGCTCTTCCGGGTCTTCGTTTGCTGCCATGCATTGAATATGCCATTCGCTTCTGCGTTTCCGGCCCGTTCGGTAGTTTTTACGATCGTGCCCGATTTGCCGAATCGCCAGGTCCTGTTGCGTCGCCGCCCCTCCGGGCTTGTCCAGCCGGATGACACGGAAATGGTCACCACGACCGCGCCCGAGCCCGCCGACGGCGAGGCGCTGTTGCGGACCACCTATGTCGGCATCGACGCCGCCGCCCGCACCTGGCTGGACGACCAGCCCGGCTACCTCCCGCCGGTGCAGCTGGGGGAAGTCATCCGGGCGGCCGGGATCGGCGAGGTGGTCGCGTCGCGGTGCGAGGCCTACGCCGTCGGCGACGTCGTCACCACGCTGACCGGTTTCCAGGAATACGCGCTCATCCGCGATGACCTGTTCAGCACGCCGATCCCGGGCGAGGACGACCAGCTGGCCATCATGTCCGTCTACGGGCCGACCGGCGCCACCGCCTATTTCGGGATGACCGACATCGGCCAACCGCAGACCGGGGAGACGGTGGTGGTGTCGGCGGCCGCGGGTGCCACCGGATCGGTCGCCGGGCAGATCGCCAAGATCGCCGGCGCCCGGGTGGTGGGCATCGCGGGCGGGCCGGAGAAATGCCGGGCGGTGGTGGAGGACTTCGGATTCGACGCGTGCATCGACTACAAGAACGACGACATCGCGGCGGCGCTGAAAAAGCATTGCCCGCAACGCGTCGACGTCTACTTCGACAACGTGGGCGGCCCCATCCTCAACGCCGTGCTGGGCCGCCTGGCCGCCCGCGCACGCGTCGTGCTGTGCGGCGTCATCTCGAGCTACCTCACCGGGGACCACCCCGGGCCGGCCAACTACGTCAACCTGCTGTCCAAGACCGCGCTGATGCAGGGGTTCAACGCGCTCGATCAGTGGGGCCGCTTCGACGAGGCGTTCGCCGCGCTACGCCAGTGGGAGGCCGAGGGCCGACTTCACCACCGGCAGACCATCTTTGAGGGCATCGAGTCCTGTGTCGACGCCCTCAACGGCCTGTTCACCGGCGTCAACGTCGGCAAGACCCTGGTCAGGCTCAGCGAACCCAGCCTCCGCTAGGCCTCGCCGAGAACCCGGTGCAGCGCCTTGCGCGCATCGGTCAGCGCCTCGAGCACCTTGGTCCGGGTCTCGGCGAGCTGCTGCTTCTGCTCGTCGGTGCCCGTCCATGCGATGGTGCGGGCCAAACCGGCGATCTCGAAGAACTCCTTGCGGATCTTGAGAACGTCGCCGAACTTGGCCGCCCGACCCAGGAAGGCGTGCGCGGTCTCACTGCTGATTCCGCGCCAGGCCAGCAGGTTTCGGCCGAGCTCGGTCAGCGTCGCCACGCCGTCGTCGACGGTGACCACGCCGCGGCCGGCGAGAATGCCGATCGCCAGCTCGGCCACGTCCTGCGGAGGGGTGAATGCGCCGCCGGTCGCGTCTGACACCCGTTGCACCACCTGCGCGGCGTCGGCCGGCCCGTCCAACAGCAATGCCGCGGTGACGAACGCCGCGCGCTTGAGGCCGTGACGACCCTTCTTGCCGAACGGCGCGAAGGCGGGACCGCCCGCACCCGGGCCACCGAAGCCCGGACCACCGAAGCCCGGGCCACCGAAGCCGGGACCACCAAAGCCTTGACCACCGAAGCCAGGACCGCCGAAACCGGGTCCACCGAAACCACCGAAGAATCCATGAGACATGGTTGTTTTCCTTTCTTAAACCATCAACCTCCTTGATACCAGTGGCGCGGGGAATGTCAACGTGGTTGATGCTTGCCGCGGGAAATCCCAGGAAGCGGGGCCCTCGGCTGCTATCGTCGCTTGCTTATGCCAGGGGGATGGCGGCGACGGACCGGTACGCGGGTCGCTTCCGGGAACGCCGCGCGCGGATCGCGACAGCGGGATGCGGGCCACCCCACCGCGTGGTTTCATAACACCGTTTGCGAGAGTTGCCTGGGGAGAATTCGCCGGGCTTGACGAGTCGGCTTTGAACGATTGGTGGTTTAGATGGATCGTCGCAGCATGATGTTGATGTCGGGCCTCGGCATGATCGGGGCTGCGATGCGCTTGCCGGGTGCCTGGGCCACCCCGTCGGCGCCCGAAGCGCCGCCGTCAGTCGGGGGCGGGCCTTTCATCTTCGCCGACGAGTTCGACGGCCCGGCGGGTTCGGCTCCCGATCCGGGGAAATGGACCGTCCAGACCTGGCAGGACGACGTGTTCCCGCCGGTCGCGGGGATATACCGCGACGACCGCCGAAATGTGTTCCAGGACGGCAATTCCAACCTGGTCTTGCGCGCCACCCGGGAAGGGGACACCTACTACGGCGCCAAGCTGCGGGGCAACTTCCGCAGCATGATCAACCAGACCTGGGAAGCGCGGATAAAGCTGAATTGTTTGGACCCGGGCCTCTGGTCCGCGTTCTGGGGTGTCAACGAGGATCCGCTGCCAGACGGCGAGGTTGACGTTTTCGAGTGGTACGGCAATGGCTCGTGGCCTCCGGGAACGACGGTGCACGCCGCGTCCAACGGCAAGACGTGGGAAGGCAAGTCCATTCCCGGCATGGTCGACGGCAACTGGCACACCTGGCGAATGCATTGGGGCGAGGAAGGATTTGAATTCGCCCGAGACGGGGCGCAGTACTTCAGCGTTCCGAACAAACCCATCCACGTCCACGGCGGCGCACCTGACGACTTCCGCTGGCCGTTCAACAATCCCGGCTACTGGATGACGCCCATGTTCACCCTGGCGGTCGGTGGGGTCGGGGCCGGCGATCCCGCGGCGGCGACCTACCCGGCGGACATGCTCGTCGACTGGATCCACATCTGGTGACTATCGCTCCGCTTTGAGCACCTGCACCAGGTTGAACTGCCAGCGCTCCACCAGCCGGAAGCCCAGGTCGTGCGGCACCGCGAAGGCGGTGCTCGCCCAGTAGACCGGGCCGGGCGGCAGCGCCGGACCCTGCTCGTGCGCCGGCTGGGACGGGTCGGCCTGGGTGATGATCCAGACGACGCCGCACTGGCTCAGCGGCCGGGCCACCACCTCGGGGATGAGATTGGTGTCGAACACGTCGTTGCGGTCGGTCGCCTTCTGCCACAGCGTGAGATCGATCAGCTTGCGATAGGCATCCGGGCGCGCCGCCAGCAGTGGGCGCATGGGCGCCGGCATGAACGTCACCGTGTCGTTCACCAGTAGGCAATCGCCCGGCGCGGCCTTCGCGGTGATCAGGTCGGCGACCTGACTGTAGTCCATGCCGTACTTGGCATACGGGTTGCGTTGCACCCGAACGTAATTGGGCGCGGCGGCCACGGCGAAGAGGCCGACGATCGCCGTCATCACCCACGGTTTGGCGGCCACCGCGCCACCGCAGACGCCCAGGATCAGCGCCAGCGCCGGCACGGTGAAACACAGGTAGCGCGGCGTGTAGATCGGATGAACCAGCGCCGAATACGTCACGATCGCGGCCGTCGGCGCCGCGAGCCACCCCGTCGCGAGCACCAACAGCTGGCGCTGCGAATCCGCCAGACGCGCGGACCCGCTGAGCCACAACACGATTGCCGCACCGATCAGCAGCGCCGACAGCACGGCGAACGGCGGGCATCGTTCGAAATACTGCTGCATCAGCACGTCTTCGATGGTGCGGTGGCCGATGGGTGCGACCCAGCTGATCTGGTGTGCCTGCCCGGCGACCGTCATCAAAAACGGCATCAGCGCGCCGACGGCCACGGCCGACGCAATCACGAAGCCCAGCAACGCCGTTCGGCTCCGGTGGAAGACGCCGATGAACACGGCGTACGCCGCCAGCAGCAGCGCCAGGTAGGCGTCCAGCACGGTCGAGCAGGCCAGCGCGACGGCAAAGAACAGCCACAGCCAACCGGTATCACGGCGCGCGGCATAAACCAGCAGGGCGGTCAGCCACACGGCGGCCATCATCGACATGGCATAGGGGCGGGCCTCGATGCCCGCCCACGTGGCTCGCGGCAGGATCGCGCAGAACGCTCCGGAGGCCACCGCGACAGTGCGGGACGAGAACTGCTTGCCCAGCACGACGACGCCGGCGGCGGCGCCCCCCACCGCCAGGGCGCTGGGCGCGCGCGACCAGAACTCGGTGGGCGGGAAAACCTGGAACCAGCCGTGCATGAGCAGGTAATACAAGCCGTGGACGGCGTCGACGTTGCCCAGCATGTGCCACATCTGGGCCAGGGAGCGGCTGTAGGCGGCCGAGATGGTCGCGGCCTCGTCGTACCAGAAGGAGGGCCGGGCGGAGCCGGCCATGCTCACCGCGGCGGCCACGATCGCGACGATCGCCGGGTCAAGCGCGGCCGGTACCGCCGGTCGGCGACCGCCGAGCACACCGCGGCGACGCCGTGCTGCCTCGGTGGTTCCGATGCTCACCGAACCGCCCGGGACGTCGCGGTTTGGCTGAACACACCGCTATGTTGCCAGAAGCGAACCGGGCCGCTCAGGGGGCTCAACCCGGTGTCCATTCGAACGTATGATCGATCAATGGGTCCGCTCGCGTCGATCGGGTACAACGGCCAGCCGGTCCGCAGCCCGTTTCGGGTGGTGCGTCCGGCGGTGGCGGTGCTGGTCGACCTGACGGTGGTCTTCCCGCGCGAGCCGCACCGCTCGGGGCGGTATCAGCCCAACGGTCTGCAACTGCACAAGGTCGTCGAGGGGTGGCTGAGCTGCTGGGCCCTGTGCGAGCAGGGCGACTGGTGGGGGCTGGTGACCTATCCCGTCGCGTATGGCTCCAAGCGCAGGACCGTGACGCATTGGGTGCCTGCCTGGACGCTGCGCCGCAAAGGCTGACCGGTGTAATCAACCGCTGCGTGAGCGTCACGCCAATGCGATGATTGCTGCCCGTGGACGCAAGTTGGGCCTCGGTGCTGAGCAAACTCATCGCGTTGGCGGCGGTCATCGCGCTGTCACCCATCACGGTCATCCCCGCCGTGCTGGTGCTGCACGCGCCGCGTCCGCGCCCGGCCAGCCTCGCCTTCCTGGGGGGCTGGCTGCTTGGCCTGGTCGCCCTCACCGCCGTGTTTGTCAGCGGCTCGGAGGCGCTCAGTGACTTCCACGCGACCCCGCCGAAATGGGCGGCCTGGGTGCGGCTCGCGTTCGGCGTGGCGCTGATCGCGCTGGCGGCCTACCACTGGTTCACCCGGCATCGCCAGCGCGGCATGCCGCGCTGGATGCGTTCGTTCTCCACCCTCTCGCCGGTGCGCGCCGGGGTGATGGGGGCGGTGCTGGTGCCGGTGCGGCCCGAGGTGCTGATCCTGTGCGCGACCGCCGGCCTGGCCGTCGGTAACAGCAGCCTGAGCGCCGGCGCTCAGGTGGTCGCGGCCGCGATCTTCGTCGTGCTCGCCGCGTCGACGGTCGCCATCCCGATCTTGGGCTACGTCGGCGCCGGGGACCGCCTCGACGATGCCCTGGAACGTCTCAGGGCCTGGATGGAGGCGAACCACGACGCGATGATGGCCGTCATCCTGTTTTTGATCGGGGTGATAGTGCTCTACAACGGGATTCGCACGCTGGCCTGAGCCGGTTCGGCGCGTTCGGCGTCGCATCGCCCGGGGCAATGGAAGGATGCCGCCCATGGCAGGAAGCTGGGGGACGGTGCTGACCGGGCTCGTTCCGCTTGGATTGGTCATCTCCCTCTCACCGCTCACCGTCATTCCGGCGGTGCTGGTGCTACAGGCCCCGCGGCCGCGGCCGAGCAGCCTCGTGTTTCTGCTCGGCTGGGTGCTGAGCCTGGCCGCGCTGACGGCCATCGCCGTCGCGGCCTCCGGCCTGCTGGGCGGCTTGGACAAGGCGCCCCCGCGGTGGTCGTCGTGGCTGCGCGTGGTGCTGGGATCGGCGCTGATCGTGTACGGCATCTACCGCTGGCTCAACCGCCACGTCCAGGCCGAATCCCCGGCCTGGATGCGCTCGTTCGAAAGCATCACCCCGGCGCGGGCGGGAATCACCGGGGCCGTGCTGGCCGTGGTGCGCCCGGATGTGGCGCTCATCTGCGTCCCCGCGGGACTGGGCATCGGCACCAGCGGGCTCGGCCTCGCCGGTGACTGGCTGGCGGCCGCGTTCTTCGTGGCCATCGCCGCCTCCAGCGTGGCGATCCCGATATTGGCGTACGTGGCGGCCGGCAGCCGCCTCGACGACACCCTGTCCCGGCTCAAGGACTGGATGGACCGCAACAACGGCGCCCTACTCGCGGCGGTCTTCGTCGTGATCGGTGCGATGGTGCTCTACCACGGGATTCACGCCCTATAGCCTCCGTCGGCCAGGCCCGCATCCTCTTCGAGCCTGTTCACCGCGCCAAAGACCAACTCACGGAACAACTCCCGGCCGTAGCCCGCGAGCATGCCCAAATAGCCCCGGGCTGCCCATTGCGCGGCGTGGCGCTCTTCGTGGTGCAACACCCGGTCCAGGTCGAGGCGGCTCGCGCGGGGCGTGCCGCCGGCATCGAGATACCAGGCATGTCCGGACGAGACGATCTGGCGAAGCTGCTCGCCGGGGTCGGCGACTCTGCCCGCGTTGACCATGAAGAGGTCACCCCAGGTGGTGCCGCCGCGCTGGCTGAACAGCCGCTGGACCCAATTGCCGCCCAGGCCCATGAGCATGCCGTTGGGGGTGGTGACCAGCCGCCCCCCGTTGCGGTGCACGAAGGCGACGTCGCGGGTGTAGCTCCAGCGGTTCGCGTTCTGGCGGGCCATGATTCGCGTGATCTCGGCGGCGCCGTACGGGGTGACCGGAAAGTCGGTGGTTCGTCCGCCCGGCTTACCGTAGCCGGTGCCCGCGTTGAGGATGTAGGTCACCAGGGCGGCGGCCCGGGCCCGCGCACCGTCGGCGTAGGGCGGGATCAGGAAGAACGATTTGCCGTGCGGGTCGTTGAACTCGGCCATCTTGTCGAGGACCCCGAAGCGCGCGGCGGTGACGTCGTGCCGGCGGGCGATCTCGGCGACGACGTGCGCGGCCACGCCGCGGCGTTCGGCGTTCTCCCGCCACCTCAAGCAATAGCCCTGTGCGTCCATGTCTTCGGACCAATTTAGGGTGTAGCGAATGAACAGGGGGCCTTGGCAACGCGCGCGCGGCATCAAACAGATCACCCGGGGACTGGGCACGCTGGATCGGGAACTGTTCGACGCCATCGCCGAAACGGACACCCCGCTGCTGGACACGCTCATGCCGCCGCTGACCCGGGCGGCCGACCATTCCAAGCTGTGGGTGGGCCTCGGCGCGGCGCTGTTCGCCACCGGCAGGCAGAGCGCGCAGCGCGGCGCGACCCGCGGGCTGGTGACGCTGGCCGCGACCAGCCTGGTCACCAACCAGGTCGCCAAGCGGATCCGGCGGCGGCCGCGCCCCGGCTACGACCTGGTGCCCTTGGTCAGGCAGGTCCGCCGGCGCCCGACGTCGAACTCGCTGCCGTCCGGACACTCCGCGAGCGCGGCCGCGTTCGCTATCGGGGTGGGGCTGGAGAACCCGCCGCTGGGCTTCGGGCTGGCGCTGCTGGCCGGGCTGGTGGGTCTGTCGCGGGTGGCGACGGGCGCGCACTATCCCGGCGACGTCATCGCCGGGTTCGGCATCGGCTCCGGCCTGGCCGTGCTGGGCGGCCGGCTCGTCCCGCCGATCGCCGAAACCGCCCTTCCGCGAACGGAACCGCTGCGCGTCGCAGCGCCGCAGCGGCCCGATGGCGCCGGCGTGGTCCTGGTCATCAACCCGGAGTCGGGCAGCGGCACCGGGGCCCGGGTGGTCGACGAGGTTCGCGCCGAGCTGCCAAAGGTCGACATCCGCGAACTGGGCCCCGACGACGATCCGGTGCAGGTGCTGCGCAACGCGGCCGAGCGCGCCGAGGTGCTGGCGGTGGGCGGCGGTGACGGCACCGTCGCGGCCGCCGCCGGGGTGGCCATCGGCGCGGGGCTTCCGCTGGCGGTGTTTCCCGCCGGGACGTTCAACCACTTCGCCAAGGACATCGGCTGTGACACCGTGGCCAAGACGGTCGAGGCGATCCGGCGCGGCCACGTGGCATGCGTGGACCTGGTGTGCCTCAACGATTCTCAGATGGTCCTCAACACCGCCAGCATCGGCGCCTACCCGACCTTCGTGCAGCAGCGCGAAAAGCTGGAGAAGCGCATCGGCAAGCCGCTGGCCGGTCTCTACGCGATGCTGCACACGCTGCGCAAGGACCAGCCGGTGCGTATCCGTTACGACAACAAGACCCTGCTGACATCGCTGTTCTTCCTGGGCAATTCGCTGTACCTGCCGGCCGGGTTCGCGCCGGCGCGCCGGACCCGGATGGACGACGGCCTCATCGATGTGCGCATCCTCGAGACCGGCCGCCACTGGGCCAGGACCAGGATCCTGACCGCGCTTGCCCTGGGCCGGCTGGAGCGCAGCCCGCTCTACCACGAGTTGCAGGTGCCGGAGTTCAGCTTCAGCGCCGTCGACGGGCCCACGGTCGTTGCCTGTGACGGCGAGGTCGGCGACGAATACGACAAGGCCAACTTCAGCGTGAAATACCGGGCCCTTTCGGTGTTTCGTCCGCTTCCCGACGACCAGTGACCCCCTCGGTGAGGTCGCGCACCCGCGCGTAGTGCGCCTGCACCTCGGGTGCGGGGTCGGCGGTGTATTCGTCTGTGGGCGGTGGATTCCACACGGGCGGTCGGGGCGATCCGCTCAACGCCCACGCCGCCTGCCGCGCCGCGCCCAGCGCGACGTACTGCGCCGGCGTGGGCGCCAGCACCGGCATGCCGAACACCGTCGGCGCTATCGCGCGCAGCGCCCGGGATTGCGCGCCGCCGCCGACCAGCAGGATGCGCCGCGCGACGACACCGTGCGCGGCCAGGTGCGCCACACCGTCGGCGAGCGAGCACAGCAGTCCCTCCACGGCGGCCCGG
This sequence comes from Mycolicibacterium vulneris, assembly GCF_002104765.1. Taxonomy (GTDB): domain Bacteria; phylum Actinomycetota; class Actinomycetes; order Mycobacteriales; family Mycobacteriaceae; genus Mycobacterium; species Mycobacterium vulneris. Next base: position 411,973 of record NZ_NCXM01000001.1, on the reverse strand, counting down.
GCCAAGTTGGCCGGGATCGCATTGGCGACGCGCAGGCCGTGCAGTGCACCGGTTGCTTTGGGCCGGTTGGGAGTTCGTTCCCCCTCCAGGTAGGGAACCAGCACCAGTCCCGCGCTGCCCGGCGGTGCCGACAGGGCGAGCCGGGACAGCTCGTGTTGGTTGACTTGCAGCATCGCGGCGGCGGCCTCCAGCACCGGCGCGCCGTTGAGGGTGCACACCAGTGGGAGATAGCGTCCGGTGCCGTCGGCGAATCCGGCGACGAATCCCGCGTCGTCGCGGACCGGATCCGCGGTGACGGCGGCCACCACCCCTGAGGTTCCGATCGAGACGATCACGTCGCCCTCCTCGGCGCCCAGACCCAGCGCCGCGGCGGCGTTGTCCCCGAGCCCCGCACCGAATACCGTTGCCCCGCAGGTAGTTCGGCCCGACGGGTGTAGCACGGTCGGCAGTTGGGGGCGGCGGCCGCGCAGCGCCAGCTCCAGCAGATCGACACGGTAGGCGCCCGTCGCGGCGTCGTAGTAGCCGGTGCCGCTTGCGTCGCTGCGGTCGGTGGTCAGCGCCGCGATGTCCGTCTCGCCGCGCAGCCGCCAGGTCAGCCAATCGTGCGGCAGGCCAACCGCGGCGGTGCGGTCGGCCTGCCGTGGCTCGTGGTCGGCCAGCCAGCGCAATTTCGCCACCGTGATCGCGGCCACCGGCACCACGCCGACGGCCCGCGCCCAGGCTTCCGCGCCACCCAGCTCGTCGAGGAGTGTGCGTGCGGCGTCGGCCGATCGCACGTCGTTCCACAGCAGCGCGGGGCGCACCACCCGACCGGACCCGTCCAGGCACACCATGCCGTGCTGCTGTGCGCCGACGGCGATCGCGTCGACACCGTCCAGGCCGCCCGCCTTCGCGATCGCTTCTCGAGCGGCGGTTTCCCATGCCGCCGGGTCGATTTCGGTGCCGGCCGGGTGACCGGCGTGTCCCTCGCGGACCACCCGGCCGGTGGCGGCATCGCACACCAGCACCTTGCAGGACTGCGTCGACGAGTCGATGCCGGCGACCAGGGTCATCGTCGGTCGGCCCCGAGCAGCGCCCGCAGCGTGGCGCGCGCGCCGTTTCGGTGCAGCGAGTCAAGCGCCCACAGGTAGGCCTCGCGGAAACGCTCGTGGCCGACGAGGTCGCCGAATACGGAACGGTTGGCCAGGAATGCCACCGGGTCGCCGCGTTGCGAGCGGGCGATCGGGACCAGGGTGTCGGCGAGCCGGTCCACCACCTCGATCGGTTGGCCCTCTTCGTCGACGCCCTCGGCGTAGCGTGCCCAGCTCGCGACGATCGCAGCGGACAGTTGCACCGGGCCGCCGGAGCGCAGATTGTCGCGCACCACGGGCAACAACCACTTCGGGATGCGGTCCGAGGATTCGGCGCACAGCCTGGCCACGGTGTCGCGGATGTAGGCGTTGGCGAAGCGCGGCAGCAACCCGCCCCGGAATTCGTCCAGCCCCGGGACGCGCTCCAGCGTCGGTGTGGCCTCCGAATCCATATAGCGGGCAAGGAATTCGGCGATCAACGGATCCCGGGCGGCGTCGTGCACCAGCCGGTACCCGCAGAGGTAGGCGAAATAGCATAGGCCCTGATGCCCGGCGTTGAGCAACCGCAACTTCATCGCCTCGTAGGGCGCCACGTCGTCGACGAGTTGCACCCCGGCTTGGTCCAGCGGCGGTCGCCCGTCGGCGAAGTCGTCCTCGACCACCCACATGGCGAAGGGTTCCGCGATTACGGGCCACGCGTCGGCCACCCCGAATTCGGAGTCCAGCCGCGTCAGCACGTCGGGCGTGGTCACCGGTGTGATCCGGTCAACCATTGAATTGGGGAAGGTGGTCCTTGCGCGCATCCATTGCGCGAGTTCGGGATTGATTCGCTCGGCGTACGACGTGAAGACGCGTCGTGCCACGTCTCCGTTCCCGGCGATGTTGTCGCAGGAGACGATCGTGGGGGAGGCCAGGTCGCGCTCGCGTCGTCGGTCGCACGCCTCGGCCACCAAACCGAACACCGCGCTCAGCGGTGGCTGATAACCGCCCTCGGTGATGGTGAGCGAGATGATCCGGGTGGCCGGATCGGCCAGCAGCTCGATCACGGATTCGGGATCGTCAGGCGCGTAACGGTAGTCGACGATGGAGCCGATGACTCGCGGCTGACGGGTGCCGTCGGGGTGTTCGAGGATCAGCGTGTACAGGTGGTCCTGGCCGCGCAGCGCGTCGCGCATGCGCTCATCGTTCGGCAGCACACCGATTCCGCAGATCCCGAAGTCGCGGGCGAGCCCGTCGCTGAGCAGCCGGTCGATGTACATGGCCTGGTGGGAACGGTGGAAACCACCGACACCGAAATGTGCTATGCCGATGCCGATTTGGCCGCGGTCATACGTTGGGACCGGGATCTCGAGGCCGGCCAGGTTCCGTGCGTTCAGCTTCACCCGAGTGTCACCTTAGCGCGGACCGCTGGGCGCGGGGGTTAATCCGCCGTCAGGCGTTCGGGCACAGATCGCGCAGGGCGAAGATCACCACGTCTGCGGCCTGTCGGCCGTTGATCCCGCCGGTGCCCTGGTCGGCGTCCGAGCGTTGCAGCGCCAAACCCTCCAGTTGTTGCGGTGAAGCGCCCCACGAAAGCTGCTGGCACAGATCCGCACCCATCTGCAATAGCTCCGGGTCGCCGCCGTTGACGGCGTGGATCCCGGCGTTGTGCAGGTCGTTGATGAAGGCGGCCTGGTCGGCCCGCGCTGGGCCGGCGCAGAGGACCCCGGCGAGCAGAAGCGGGCCGCTCGCCAGCGCCGCGCCCATGAACCGGCCATATAGCCTGCGTGCGACCATCCAACCTTCTTATGTCTGTGCCCGATGCGGATGATGCACTTTTACACAAAAGTGCGACGACGCGCTGCGCACACAATTCCGGAGAGTGAACAGTCGGCAAAGAACGGTGGCCGGATGTGCCACGACCTTGCGGCCTCGCACGCAGCCGACCGCGAGCGCGCTGTGAACCGGCGGAGTACGAACTGTCGGGTCAGGCGCCGGGGCAGAGATCACGCTCGGCGTAGCCGACGATGTCGTTGGCCTGCTGGGGACTGAGCCCACCTGCCCCTTGTCGGTCGTCGGAGCGTTGCAGGGCCAAGCCTTCGAGCTGGGATTCGGGAGCGCCCCACGACAGTTGCTGGCAGACGTTCAGCCCGGCCTGAAGCAGCGCCGCGTCACCACCGGTGACGGCGTGTACCCCGTCCCTGTGCATGTCGTCGAGGAAACCGGACGAGTCGGCCTGCGCTGGGCCGGCCCAGACGAGGCCGGCGAGAAGAGGGCCCCCGAACAAGGCGGAACCGATGAACGCGGTGGCGAGACGACGTGGTGACATAGCCCCTTCTCCTCTTGACGTCAACAATTCTAATCTCGATGTTAACTTCTACGTAACCTTGAAAAGGGTAACTGTTCACCAACAGTTTCCCTGTGAGTGACCTGCGGAAAAATAAAGTTCGTGAGATTGAAAGTCGGTTCCGGCGACCCCGGGCCCGCAGCCCCGGGCCTGCCGATCTGGTCGTCATGCCGGCCGGCGATCGGTGCGCCAATATGACGGGCACCGGCGTGACGATCGACGGCGGTATGGTCCCCGCCCTGTGATCGGCGTTCGCCCGCACGACATTCCGGCCCGGATTGATCAGTAAGCCTTCGGACGCAAGCGCATTCGCGCAGGTCGGTCGGCGTCCGCCGGTGGTGTTCCGATTCGTGACACCGTTGTGACGTCACCATTTGGAAACGGCGCGGTGCGGCGTGGCGCGTGTCGCGCGTCGCCTACTGACAATTGGCGCGGTCGTGAAAGCGGCCTCGGTACGGCTAGGCGGGCCTGCTGCACCACATGGGAAATAGCTGAGCGTGAATAAAGGAGAGTTGGCGCTGATGGCGATCGTCGATCGGTTCAACATCAAAGTAGTTGCCGGCGCTGGGTTGTGCGGAGCTGCTATCGCGTTGAGCCCCGCCGCGGCGGCCGCCCCGCTGATCACGGGCGGCCACGCGTGCATCGAGGGGCAGTCGGGCGAGGTGGCGCCCGCCGCGGGCGGGCCGGGTGCAGCCGCCGGCACGGTGGCCGCGGGTGCGCCGGCCGCCGGGGGCATGTGCGCGGCGCCCATGACCGATATGTCCGGTGTGCCGATGGCTGTGCCGGGGCCGCTGCCGATCGGTGCGCCGCTGCCGATCGTGCCGCCGCTGCCCCTCGCGCCGCCGGTGCCCCTGGTGCCGCCAGTGCCGGTAGTGCCGCCCGTGCCGGTGGTTCCGGCCGGTGCGCCGCTGATCGCCCTTGGCGGGCCACTGGCCGGTGCTCCGTTGGAGGCGGCCGCGCCGATCATCGACATGTCCGGGGTGAAGGACGCGCCGACCGGTCCGGCTCCCGCCGGTGGGCCGGTGGACGGTCAGCCGGTTCGCCCCGGCCCCTCGGGCGCGAGCTGAGGCCGAACCGCTCTCCGGTGAACGGGCCGGGCCCGCTGGTTTATCACCAGCGGGCCCGTTCCGTTTGTCGGCCATCGGTGGCCGGCGCCCCCGGCATCGGCGTCAACCCGCGTGCACCCGGCGGCACTGAGACCCCCACACCATCAAGACAATTGAAGCTCCGCACCCGGCTTGCGCCTGGGTGCGGAGCTTCGTGAAATGTCGGACTACTCCTGGACGATCACCGGGTCGCCGACGTGGACGTGGTCGTAGTACCACTCGGCGTCATCGGGGCTCAGGCTGATGCAGCCGTGGCTGACGTTCTCCAGCCCCAGGGAGGGGACGGCCCACGGAGCCGAATGCACGAACAGTCCGCGGCTGGTGATACGGACGGCGTAATTGACCGTCAGCAGGTAACCGTTGGGGTCGTCGACCGGGATGCCGACGCTGCTCGAATCCATGGTCACCGCTTCCTCTTTGGACAGGACGGTGTACGAGCCGACGGGTGTCGGGTATTCCGGCCGCCCCATCGACGCGGGCATCACGCCCTGCTCGCCGAAGTGCGGCCGGTGGTGCGGCGCCGGCAGTGAGGTCGGTGGTCCCGCTTCCGCGCCGTCGATGCTCACGGTGAAGGTGTGTTCGGAGATGCTGGCGACGCCGATCACGGCAGGACCCGTTTTGATCTCCGCGGCCGCGCCGCCTACCGTCAACGCAATTGTGCTGTGCGCCGGCCAGTATCGGTCCGGAACCCACTGGACAACCCTGTTGTCGAGCCATTCGAACTTGCCGGTCATCGCGGGCGTCGATTTGACGTCAACGACACGTTCGGCCGCCCGCCGGTCAGCTGAGTTGATAATGGGCGCAGCGAATTTCACCTGGATAGGGTGCGCCACCCCGACCACCTCGTCGCGGCCCGGCGAAATCGACGCTATCGCGAATCCATGCGACTGGTTCGCCGCCGCCAGGCTCACGCCGGCCGGCGTCACGACAACACTCGCAGCGGCTCCAATCACCGCAAGAACACACCGAACACCCGTCCGCATGGCTCCAATTCCTTTTAACTGACATAGTTGTAATACGGATGATAAATGTGCGCTGACCTGCGGAAGCGTAATGGCGCGTTGATATTTGGCCACGCGACGGTCACGGTTTGGACACGGTGGGTTTAGTCCGGGGCCCTGATCGTCGCGCCGTGACCAGGCGCAGAGGAACCCGGATGAACACGCCAGTGTGACGGGCCGGCTGAAGTGAATCGCGATCGTGTTGTGACCGGGCCGTGACGCGCGCCGGCCGCGAACCCTGCTGCGGAGTGCCCAGCAAATGCGATCGCGGGCGGCGGACCAATATGCCGAAACCGCTGGAGTTTGCTGACGGTGGGTCGAATACTGATTGGATGAGCAGGCCCGCATCACCCGTGCTGACGGTTCAATCCAACTGGTCACGGCGCAGTTTTGCCGCTGGCAACGATGTCGTCGTGGGGAGTGACCTGCGTGCCGACATGCGCGTAGCCCATCCGCTGGTCTCCCGCTCGCACCTGCTGCTTCGTTTTGACCGGGGCAAATGGCTGGCGATCGACAACGGCTCGCCGACGGGGATGTTCGTCAATGGTGGCCGGGTTCCCGTCGTCGACATCCGCGACGGCCAGAGCATCAACGTCGGCAGCCCCGACGGGCCGCGGTTGAGCTTCCTGATCGGACGTGACGACAGGGCGGTGGGCCAGCTACCGCCGACGGTCGAGGGGATGCAGGCCATCGCGCGTCCCGGCGCCCCGCGGCCGTCTCGTCCGGAGCACCCACAGAAGGCCAACGGCTCGCCGCCCCGCATCGCGCGACCGCAACCCCCGCCGCTGCGTTACACCCACGCCGGCCCGCCGTCACCGCGACCGCAGCCGGCCGGCGGCCCGCGACGGGCCGCCGGCTATCCGAGCCCACCGTCGCCGCCCCGTCCCCAACCGGCACCGCCGCCCGAAAGGCCCGCCTGGTCGCCGCCAAAAGGCCAGCCGCTGACCGAGATCGGCGCCGAAGCCCTCGAAGCCGCGCAGTTCGACAGCACGAGCCTGCGGCGCGCCGTGCAGCGCTCTCGGTCGAAGCTCGCGGCGCCACCCACGGGGGCCGCCGTGATCGGTCGCGCCGAAGACAGCGACGTCGTCATCTCGGACGTCTTGGCGTCGCGCCACCACGCCTACCTGGTGCCCGGCCCGGCCGGCATGGAGATCCACGACGCGCACAGCATCAACGGGACTTTCGTCAACGGCACGCGAATCTTGTCGGCGCCGCTGACCGAGGGCGACGTGGTCACGATCGGCAACGTCGACCTGGTGTTCAACGGTGAAATCCTGCTTCGCCGTGCCGAAGCGGCGACCCGCACCGGTGGGCTGGAGGTGCGCGAGGTCGACTTCGACATCGACAGCAAACGGCTGATCCAGAAGGTCTCGCTGACCGCCCGCCCCGGGACGCTGACCGCCCTGATCGGTGGTTCCGGCGCCGGGAAAAGCACGCTGTCCCGGCTGATCGCCGGGGCCACCTGTCCCACCTCCGGCGCAATCACCTTCGAGGGACACGACATTCACGCCAGCTTCGCCTCGCTGCGAAGCCGGATCGGGATGGTGCCCCAGGACGACGTCGTGCACCGCCAGCTGACGGTGAGCCAGGCGCTGAGCTATGCCGCCGAGCTGCGGCTGCCGCCCGATACCAGCAAGCAAGACCGCGCGCAGGTCGTCGCGCAGGTGATCGAGGAACTCGGGCTGACCAAGCACGCGGATACCCGGGTGGACAAGCTGTCCGGTGGGCAGCGCAAGCGAGCGTCGGTGGCACTCGAGCTGCTCACCGGGCCGTCGCTGCTGATCCTCGACGAGCCGACCTCGGGCCTGGATCCGGCGCTGGACCTCCAGGTGATGACGATGCTGCGGCAGTTGGCCGACGCCGGTCGCGTGGTGCTGGTGGTGACGCACTCGCTGAGCTACCTCGATCTCTGTGACCAGGTGCTGTTGATGGCGCCCGGCGGCAAGACGGCCTACTGTGGCCCGCCCGGCGAAATCGAAGCGACCATGGGAACCACCAACTGGGCCAAGATCTTTGGCATGGTGGGCGCGGACCCTGACGAAGCCAACCGTCGGTTCCTGGCCCAGCTCAAACCGCCGCCGGCCGGAGCCGAGGCGGAGAAGCCGGCCGACCTGGGCGCTCCGGCGCGCTCCAGCACGCGTCGCCAGTTCGCCACGATCGCGCGGAGACAGATCCGGTTGATCGTGGCCGACCGCGCCTACTTCATTTTCTTGGCGCTGCTACCGTTTGTGATGGGCGCGCTGTCGCTGACCGTCCCGGGCTCGACGGGATTCCGTGTCGCCGATCCCAACGGCGACGGCTCCGACGAACCCGGCTCGGTCTTGATGCTGCTCACCATGGCCGCCGTCTTCATGGGTACCGCGCTGACGATCCGCGACCTCATCGGCGAGCGCCCCATCTTCCGCCGGGAACAGGCGGTCGGCCTGTCCACCAAGGCTTATCTGCTCGCGAAGATGGCCGTGTTCTTCGTCTTCGCGGTCATTCAGTCTGCGATCGCGACGACCATCACGATCCTGGGGAAGGGAGCCCCGACGCGGCCGGCGCTACTGCTCGGCAGCGCCACCCTCGAGCTGTATGTCGCCACCGCCGCGATGTGCGTCGCCGCGGCGATGGTCGGCCTGGTCCTGTCCTCGCTCGCCCGCTCCAACGAGCAGATCATGCCGCTGCTGGTGGTTTCGCTCATGCTGCAGTTGGTGCTCTGCGGCGGGATGGTCCCCGTCACCAACCGCATCGGCCTCGACCAGATGTCGTGGGCGGTGCCCTCGCGTTGGGGCTATGCGGCGCAGGCCTCGACCGTGGATTTGTGGACCATCGAGCCCGGGCCCCTCGCCCCGAAGGACAGCCACTTCAAGCACACGGCACAAACCTGGCTGTTCGATGTGGGCATGCTCGCGTTGTTGACGGTCGTGTATGCGGGATTCGTCGGGTGGCGCAGCCGGCTCAAGCGCCACTGATCGCTAGATGAAGTCCAGGGCCTCGACCGTGGCGACAGGGCCTTCGTGGGTGGGCCGGTTCGCGCCGCCGATGCAGTAGATAGTGTTGCCCACCGCCGCGACCACCTCGGCGTGGCGGGGAGTTGGCATGGGACGCAACGTCGTCCACGTTCCGTCGGCGATGTCGTACATCTCGGCCACCCCCACCACCTGCGTCGGTTCCTCACCGCCGACCGCCACGATTCGGCCATCGATGAACGCGGCGCCGTAGCTGCCACGAGGGGTCGGCATGTCGACCAACTTCGTCCACGTCCCGGACTGCGGGTCGAACCGTTCGAACGCCGCGGAATTCTTGTCGGCCGACAGGAATCTGCCGCCGACCGCGTACACGTACGTGCCGTCGGACACCGCGGCCAGATGCTCGCGCGGGGTGGGCATGTTGGCCGCGTCGTGCCACGCGTTGCCGTCAAAGATCTCGGTCTGCGGGACGAGCTGCTTGGCGTTCTGCCCGCCGACGACCACGAGTTTGTCACCGGCCACCGCGGCCGCCAGCGCCGCGCGAGCGTGGGTGAGGCCGGGCAACTCGACCCACTTACCGCCGCGCAACGCGAACACCTTGGCCGACGCTTGGGTGAGCTCGCTGCTGGCGCCCCCCAGGACCACCACCTCGCCCCGATAGGTCGCCGCCGCGGCGTGGTGCAGCGGGATCGGCAATGCGGGTTGCGGTTGCCAGATGCCGGTGTGCGGGTCATAGCTTTCGACCGTCTGCAGCGCGACTCCGTCGCGCAGGCCGCCGACGACCCAGATCTTGTCGTCGAGCACGGTCCACGCCGTCATCAACCGCGCCGTCGGCGCGTCCGGTAGCGAACGCCACTGCGCGGCCGGCTGCATTCGGCGCGCCGGCAGTTGCAGCGCCTCCGCCGACGAGGTCGCCTGGCCGTCGCCGACATCGCTCGACCCGCCAATCGAGTACACGGCCTGCCCAATCGCGTCGACCGCCATGCCGTGCCGCGCTGTCGCCATGTCCGGCAGGCCCGCCCACGTGTTCGTCGTCAGATCGAGCACCGACACGCTCTTGAGGACCTGCCCCGCCGACTGCCCCCCGACGGCGACCAGGCGCCGGTCGGCCAGCGCCACGCCGAGGTCGCCGCGAGGTTGGGGAAGGTCGGGCAGTCGCGTCCAGCTTTTCGCGGCGGGGTCATACGCCTCGACCGTCGCCAGGTCGGTGGTCCCGTTGTTGCCGCCCACCGTGTACACCACCTTCCCGTCCGACGCGGCGGCCAGCATCTGCCGGGGGGTCGGTATCGGGGTGCCGAGGGTCCAGGAATTGCCGTCGAAGATCTCGACGGTGTTCAGCAGGGCACCGTTCGAGTCGACGCCGCCCGCGACGATGATGCGCCCACCCACCACTGCCGCCGCGGCCGCCGCGCGGGGCTGCAGCAGGCGGGGCAGCTCGACCCAGTGGCTGTTGACCACACGCCAAACCTGGTCGCTGGCAACCTTTTGCGGGCCCGCCGAGCGCCAGCCCCCGAGCACGATCGGGTTTCCCTGCCACGTCACCGCCGTCGCGTGCTGAACCGGAACCGGAAGGTCGTCGCCGCTTTTCCAGCTGTCGATGATCGGGTCATAGCCCTCGTGGTTTGCGACGAGTGCGTGGTTGTTTCCCATGCCGCCGAAGATCCAGATCGTGCCGTCGGCCTGCGTGGTTGCTGCGGCCTGGCGCGCGATGCGGGCGTTCGTGATCGGCTGCCACCTCGAAATGGCCTGGGCATTTGATTGATTCGCGGCGGCACTCTGGTGCCGCTTGCCCTGCGTCAGCAGTACGTAGACACCGGTGCCCAGCACCAGCACGGCCACGACGATCGCCGCCACGATCAACGCCGCCGTGACGCGTTTGCGCTTCTTTCCCGACGGGCTCAACCACGCCACCGCTGCGGCCGCCGGCCCGCGGCGCGCGGCCGCAGGCGCGTCGGGCGGACTCGACGGCGCGATCGCGTCGGTGACGCTGGTGTGCTCGGCGATCGCCTCGGTCGGGTCAGATGTCTTGGGGGCGGCTGGATTTGTTCCGCGTCGGGCCGAGTTTCGCGAACCGGCGGGTCGGGACGGCGGCGCTGGCGTCCGGTGATTGATCAGCGAGGTAGCGCTGTCCGAGTCGCCAACGCGTGAGCCCGGCTTGGCGATCCTGGGCGGTCGCGGCGAGGGTGCGCCCGTCTTCCCGCCGCGTCCGGCCGGCGACGGGGTCCGCGTCTTCGACAGACCCGCCGAGGCGCCCACGGTGCGCCCCGAACCGGCGCCGGCGGCGGTGATGGCCATCGCGTCGGCTTTCAAGCCGTTGCGGCGCTGACTTTCCTGCAACCCGCGACCGAAATCCGCTGCGGAAGCCGGCCTTTCAGTCGCGTCGGGCGCCATCGCCATCTCGATCGCCGAGCACACCGCGTCCGGAATTCCGCTATGGCGCAAGTCGGGGACTCGCGTGCTGTTGATCCGCGTGTAGTGCGCCAGCAGGTCGTCGCTGCCGCGGCGCTCATACGCGGCGTTGCCGGCGATGAGCGCATAGATCGTTGCGCCGAGCGAATAAACGTCGCTGCCGACGGTCGCGGGATCACCCGCCATCACCTCGGGCGCGAGGTAATCGATTGTGCCGGAGAACAATCCGGCCGCCGTCTCGTACCCTCCGGGGACGTGGGCGGTCCCGAAGTCGGTCAGTTGCGGTTCGCCGTACTCGTTGACGAGGACGTTCGCCGGCTTGATATCGCGGTGCAGGGTGCCGCTCAGGTGCGCGGTTTCCAGTGCCCCGCACAACTTCACGCCGATTCGCACGGCTTCCGGCCAGGCGATCGGGCCCTCACGCTGCACGCGCAGCCCCAGCGAACCCGCGGGGCAGTACGACATGACGATGTACGGGCGGCCCCCCGCGGTCACGCCGACCCGCAGGATGTTGACGATGTTCGGATGCCCCGAGAGTCCGCCCATCGCGTAGCCCTCGCGGAGAAAGCGTTCCCGGCTCGCGTCGTCGATGAACGTCGGTAGCACCTTGATCGCCACGTTTCGCCCCAAGGCGGTCTCGCGACAGCAGTAAACCACTCCGGCGGCGCCCCGAGCGATCTGGCGCGCGTTGTCGAATCCGGCGGCGGCTAACTCCGCCACGATCTCGCTCGGTCCCGACGCGGGGGCGCGAGCCTTGGGTCTTTCAGCCATTACCTGGCCTCAACTTCCCCGGCGACGTATCAATCGGGGTCAAGCGTAGCGAACATCCACCCGCCGTCAGTACGGTTCAGGCGACGATCATTGGACGGCGCGACGGGACGCCCGCCGCGGCCGCGTGGCCGCCGTTCTCAGCCAAGCTCAGTGGATGCGCGCGCTGCTGCCGAGGCCGATCTCGAGCACGCTTCCGGTGATGACCCCGGGGTCGGTGACCAGATACAGCACGCCGCGGCTGACGTCCTCGGGCTGCAGCCACGGTCGCGGTATCGGGTTGGCTTTCGTCATCCGCCGCACCAGGTCGTCGGGGACGTCATCGCTTCCGGTGGGTTGCACCATCGGGGTTTGGGTGGTGGTCGGGCAGACGACGTTGATCGTGATGCCCTCCCTGGCGACCTCTAGGGCGGCGGACTTGGCCAGGCCGATGACACCCCATTTGGTGGCGTTGTACGCGGCCAGCTCGGGGATGCCCATGCGGCCGCCCATCGACGAGGTGACCACGATCCTGCCGAACCGCTGTTGCCGCATCACCGGGATGGCGGCCCGCAGGACGTGAAACGCGCCGGTCAGGTTCGTGTCGATCAGCTGCTGCCACACCACGTCGCTGACGTCTTCGAGTAGCCCGGTGCTGACGATTCCGGCGTTGGCCACCACGATGTCGAGGCTGCCCATGTCGGCGACCGTCTGCGTGACCGCGGCGTTGACCGCGCCCGCGTCGCGCACGTCCAGAGTGAGAGGCACGCAGCGTCGGCCCAGCTCGTCGACCAGTTTCGCCGTTTCGCGGAGGTCGTCCTCGTTGCCCAGGGGGTACGTTAGGTCGGTCATCGCCCGCGGGGCGTCGGCGACGACGATGTCGGCTCCTTCGGCCGCTAAGGCCAGCGCATGCGAGCGGCCCTGCCCTCGAGCTCCGCCGGTAATCAAGGCCACACGTCCATCCAAGGCACCCATGGGGGTAAAGCTACCAGCGGATAACGCGTTTACCCGCGGCTGGGTGATGCAGTGAAATCGATTGCTGTGGGCGAGGTCTCGGCGCCGCGGTCAGCCACTGAGACTGCTAGGGCGGCAGGCGGGGAAATTCCGCGCGAGAATCTCTGACGGTGGCGCGTCACTCTTGAATCAATGCGAGTACTGGGAGGCATCTGATGGGCAGTATGGGATTGGATCGGCGATCGCTTTTGGCCGCAGGACCGCTGTTACTGGCGACGATCGCCGCTGGTGACACGGCCGGCAACCTCGACGACATCAAATTGGCACCGGCACCAGAAGTCGGCCCGGACCCAACCGAAACTTTCGTCCAGCCTTACCAGGACATCGCTTTCGAGCCGTGGGCCAACTTGCCCCCCCACAGCGGCGAAATGGCCATGCTGTACGGGGATTTCAACAGTCGTGGGCCATACCTGGTGCTGATGAAATGGAATCCGGGTTGGTTCAGCGCGCCACACACCTACGCGACCGACCGCATTCAGGTGGTGGTGTTCGGAACCTGGTTTGTCAACAGCGGCAATGGTTTTCAACAGGAGATGCGGTTCCGGTGGGGCCGGGCGGCTATGTGAAGCGCACCGCGCGTACCCCACACTACGACGGCGTACCAGCCGGCCAGCCCGACCCGGCCGTCATCGCCGTCTTCGGCCTCGGCCCCGTCGACCAGCAGCTGGTCGACCCAAGCCAGCCATCATGGCGTCAGGTGTGACGACGCATGAACTCCCTGGTGACGGCCTGACACATCGCACGCTGACGCCGGCCCCAGTGGCAAACGGTTATGGCGGCGATGTCCGGTGGTTCGCCGCCAACGACAGCACCAAGATGACCCAGATCGCATAACCAGGACCTCGCCAAAGATCGGTTGCGGTTGCGGCTTCGTGGCGACCGATGGGCACGGTCGACGATGACGCGCGGTGTGGTAACGGGCCTGCTGGGCCGTAAACCTTCAGTTCGGATTGCCGATTACCTCGACAAGTTGTCAGGTCGCGCCTCACGACTATTGCCTCGGGCGGCAACTTCGACTTGCCGAGGTTGCCCGCCGCCTCGTCGGCGGCGCAGGTTTACGACAGCGACCCGGTAAACAAAAGCGGGGTGGAGGAGGCGAATCGGGGAATCGATGAGGCCGTTGACCCTGAAGAATCGTACAGCGACCACGGGGTCGGACTCACAGGCGGCGAGCGCCCAGTCCACCAGCCGGGTGATAACGCGCATCGACCTCGACCGTCGCCCCGTCACACCCGGGACGGTCAGGTCAGAGCCCGCTACCATCTGCCACGCCACGCCGATAGGTTTCGCAGAGGAGCGGAAGTATCGCCGGGGCAGGTCCGTGCCGCCCCGACGCAGACAGTCCCGCAGTGCGGCAGCCTCCAGCGCGGCCACCGTCATTCCTTGCCCGTAGATGGGGTTGAAGCTGCAGATCGCGTCGCCGCAGACCAGCAGGCCGTCAGGGAGTCGGGGCATTTTGTCGTAGCGTCGCCACCGGCTGGACGGCGTGCGGTGATGGGCCACCTCGCCGATTGGCTCGGCGGCCCGCACCGCCGCAATCAGGTGGGCGGGACAGTAGTCCTGGGCGAATGACAGCATGCCGGCCAGGTCGCGCGGCGGCTCGTGCCCCACCATGCCGAAGACCGTGAACATCCACGTGTCGTTCTCATAGCCAGTCAAAAACATCCCGGTTGGCCGGCCCGGTGCGGGGCTAATGTCGACCAGCATCTCCTTTAGTGTGCCCCGGGGGATCCGCAGCAGTTGGCTTACGTAGGTCGTGTGCATGACGATGTGGTCCTCGACCGGTCGGCCGTACCCGAGGCTCTTCAGAAAAGCCGACGTGTGGGCACCCCGGCCGGTCGCGTTCATGACCACATCGGCCATCAACTCCCGTTCAGCACCGCTGCTTCGGTCGACCACCCGCACTCCGGTGACGCGATTTCGATCCGCCGTCGACTTCAACTCGGCCGCGTCGTGGCCGTCCAGAATCGTCACATTCTTGATCGCCTGTAGGCGTTGCCGGACAAGGCATTCCAGAAGCGGTCTACTCGGCATGTACACCGCCAGTGCCCTGGCCTCACGTGCAATCTTTCCCGATCGGAGCATCTCGTGGCCGCCGAAAGACAAGTGAAGCTTGGACAGTTCCCCGTCGTTCCAAACGGGAGCACCGTCTGCTACCAGCTCATTCAGAAATCCGGGGAAGAGCTCATCCAAGATCTGCGCACCGCGGGTCAACAGAACATGGACATGCCGACCCTGCGGGACCCCTCGTCGGATCGCGGGGCCGTCCGGCAATACATCCCGCTCGACCACAGTGACGGTCACAAAGAAATCAGCCAGGACCCGCGCGGCAAGCAGGCCGGCCATGCTCGCCCCGAGAACGACCGCGCGCTCATCCAATTCTGGCATGGCGAACTCCTGAGTCGATCAAGGGTTTGTGAGAGTCGTTGTAGATAAGTGAATTTCAGAATTCAGCGGTTCGAAACCGATGGCGGCTGCTTTGGCGCGATGGCATTCCATGAAGCTCCGGCAGCTGCTTTCGTCGCCATACGCAAGCGCGAGCAGCGCCCGCGAACGCAGCAGGGGGAGTTCGTGGAGCACGAAGCCGGGATCGGTTGGTACGGCGGCCAGTCGGTCGATCGCCGCCTGCGCTTCGTGATGGTCGCCAACGGCTCCGCGTCGCACCAGCAGTTCCACCAAAACGTGGGTGGCCCGTCCCCGCCATATCATGTCGCCGCTTTCGTACGCGCCATCCACGACTGCCCGCACCATGTCGATGGCACCATCGAGATCCCCGGTGCGGGCCTTCTCCATCGCAAACTCAGGGGTGACGATCGTCAGCGCGCTCAGCGAAAACCGCTCCGCCACGGCCATATCGCGGGCTTGGGTGAACAGGTCAAGCCCCGCCTCGCGTTGCGGGCCGTCGCGACTGACCAGAACGAGACCTCGGCTGAGTCGGCCCATTCCAAGAACGAAATCGTCGCTGGAGCTTTCGGCGATGCGTAGCGCCTCGGCGGTCTCGCGCATGGCGGTCTCATCGGGCGGAAGGGCCCCGAGTGGAATGGAGGCAACATACTTCCAGAGAAGGGCGAAAACGTAACTCGTCGGGTCCAGAGGGGCAGCCATCGCGATTGAAGTGGCGGCGTCGCCTAGCCATCCTGGGATTCCCAGGCACATCTTGACATGGCCCCGCATAGCAATCGCGGTGCTAAGCGGTGAACCGAAAATCAAGTTGCCCTTGGTAGGGTCGCCGTCGGCCAACTCAATGAGTCGATCCGACAATCGCAGCGCCTCGATCATCTCGCCCGCCTCGCATTTGGCGTAGATCGCTGCGAACAGCAGAGCCACGGTCAGCGTCGGGTCTCCGATCGATTCCAGCAGCGCACTCTGCTCCGAGGCGACTTGGGCCGCCTCGCGGAAGCGGTTATGAAATGTCAACGCCATGATGAACCCGGTCATGCCGATCGCCAGCGACACTTTGTCGTCAGCCGCTGTGCACAGATCTCGCAGTTCGTCGAAACCGGCGTCGGCGACGCTGCCACCGGTTCGCCAGAGAGTCCCGCACAGCAGGTTGCGGGGCGCGATCTGCAACGACGCCCGATCTGGGACGTCCGTCGGTAGCCGGTCGGCGACCTGACGAGCACGCTGCCAGTTGGTGCGGGCTGCCCGGATGTCGCGGAAGGCCGACCAGGCGCCGGCGCGCATATGCCAGTCGAAGGCCGCACGCAAATCCCCCGCGGCCTCAAGATTTTCGGCGATCAAGGCGGCGTTCTCGTCGGCCGCCGCAGGATCCTGCTGTTCGATCGCGCCGGCCAAGCGCCGGTGCAACTCAGTGCGCCCGGCCTTCAACTGCGACTCGTAGGCCACCGTTCGGATCAATGGGTGCCGAAACGCGTACTGGGCCCGCGGAGTGAACATCACCTGATCGATCAACTCGACCTGGAGCAGCTCGGCGATCGGCTCCTCTACTTCTATGTCGTCCAGTAAGGCGGCCACCAGATCAGCCCTGAACCGGGCGCCGATGACAGCGGCGGCATACAGGAAGTGTTTGGCCGACCTACCGAGGCGATCGACGCGTGCGGCGATCGTGGCCTGCAGAGTGACCGGCACACTGATGTCGGCGGCGTCATCGCGGCAGCGGTAGGCGCCGCGATCGCCGTCGAGCACGCCGCGTTGAGCCAAATCACGCAC
Source organism: Mycolicibacterium vulneris (assembly GCF_002104765.1). GTDB lineage: Bacteria > Actinomycetota > Actinomycetes > Mycobacteriales > Mycobacteriaceae > Mycobacterium > Mycobacterium vulneris. The sequence goes on along the minus strand of NZ_NCXM01000001.1, from coordinate 395,179 downwards.
CATCTCCTCGGCGAAGAACGGGTTCCCAGCGGCCCGCTCGGCGATCCGCGCGGCCAGAGCACGCACCGACGGCTCAGTACCCAGCAGCTCAGTGGTCAATGCCGCGGTCTGCGCCGAGTTCAACGGCGCCAGCGAGATCGTCTGCGCGCCCGGTGTCCGCGACAACGCGCCCCGGTATTCCGGGCGGTAGGTCATCAGTACCAGCGAGTGGCTTTGCGGCACGACGGTGACGAACTCGGAGAGCATTGCTTCGCTGACCTCGTCGATCCAGTGCACGTCTTCGATCACATACTGCGTCGGCGCGATCCGGTTGACGGCGACGGCGTTCAACAGGGCTGCCAACCGGCGCCGACGGGCATCGGCGGTGATGGCGGGCGGCGCGGCGTGGGGGTCGCCGATTCCGAGCAAGTCGTCGAGCATCAGCAGGTCCTCGGGGTTTGCATCTGGGATGCGGGCGCGCACCCGCGCCCGGCCCGCTGGCTCGTCGAGGCCGCTGACCCCGAACACGGTGCGCATCAGTCGTGTCACCAGACGAAACGGCACATCGCGGGTATGGGATTCGCAGGCGACGGTGAACACCTCGACCCCACGACCGGTAGCCAGCGCCACGGCCTCGCGCATGATGCGGCTCTTGCCGATACCGGCTGGCCCGACCACCCCGACCACACACCCCGCACCGTTGATCGTCTGATCCAGAATGCCGGAGACGGTGTTCATCTCCCAGGTGCGCCCGACGAGGGTCGGCTCGCGTCGGCCGACCCCCACCCGCTCAACTGCGGCGGCCAGCAGCCGACGCGCGGGCAGCGGCTTCTCGGCACCTTTGACATCTACCCACTCGGACGCCCCCAGCACGGTGGCGTGTTCGACCAGCCGCGCGGTGGACTCGCTGAGCAGCACCCCGCCCGGCGGGGCGGCCGATTCCATCCGTTGCGCTAACCCGACCTGCTCGCCGACCGCGGTATATGCCCTTGCGTCAGAACTGATTTCCCCGGCGACCACCCGCCCCGAGTTCAGCCCAACCCGCAGCCGCAGCGCGACCCCGTCGCGACGCTGCACTTCGTCGGCCAGCTGCGCGATATGCTCCTGGATGTCCAAGGCCGCCAAACAGGCCCGAAAAGCGTGATCCTCCAATGCGACTGGCGCCCCGAACAGTGCCATGATGCCATCGCCGGTGAACTTGTCGACCGTGCCGCCATAGCGCCGAGTGATCGTTGCCGCGCAGCCGAAAACGTCGGCCATCATCTCCCGCAACCGCTCCGCCCCTAGCTTCGAGGCGATCGCCAGGGAACTCACCACATCGGCGAACAATACGGTCACTTGCTTGAACTCCGGCTGCTCTGCTGCTGCTGGCACTGGCGCCCCGCACGCGTCGCAGAATCGGGCGCCGTGGCGTAGTTCAGTGCCACACGCTCGGCACACCGCGCCTGCTGGCTCCATCCGACCCTCCGCCGCCGATCAATGGTGGGCACACCCGGATGCACCAACCTTAAACTCCGCGGCGGCAAAAGGGCGGCTATCGACCGATAGGCGCCGCCGAGAAAGTCATCCGCAACTCGATTGAATGAGGCTCTGGCCAGGTTGATGGCGTCGTTGCGCCGGTTCTGTCCTGCCGGCCGGGTAGGCGTCCGCCCGAAAGTGGAGATTTTCACATTTCACCAATGTGAAGGACGACATGCGAATTCAGATGATCAGATTTCCCGCTGTTGAATTGCGAAATTCGCCTCCTACTTCCCTTGCGTGCAGGTAGGTTTTCGATGTCGAGTTTCTGCCACGCGGGGAGCTCCGTATGTCTTGCAAGAATGCTTGGGAAGCCCTGAAACGGCGCGAGCGCGCACCCGCCCCAGCGTTGCTGCAGGCGATCTAGCCGTGCAGCCCAACGGCGAACAGGACGCATCGGCGGGCCTAGCTTGCTTCAAGCGTGAGGATTACGCCGGGGCCGCCCAGCACTACCAAACGGCGACCCAAGCTGACAGCAAGCGCAAGGACTGGCGCCAAATGCTCGACCTCGCGCAGGCCAACGCAACCGCCGAGGTCAACGTCCCGGTGCCTAAACCGGAGTACTTCGACCGCGACGAGCTGCTGAAACCTCCCTTGGTGCGCGACGGCGACCTGCCCCGGCCGCCGCGGCACCGGCTGGGGTACGGCCGCTTCAAGCGACTGCGCCTGCTCCTGGGCGACGTGCTCGGCGCAGTATTCACGGTATTAATGAATTGGCTCATTAACCTGGTGGGCCGGCGATTCGACTACCGTGGCAAGGTCTGGACCAACTGGTACGGCCGCCCGCTGGTGCTGGAAGTCCTGACGCTGGCGTACATGCGCGAGCAGCTGAACGCAGACAACTTGGTAAGCACCTACCCGGCCAAGACGCTGGTCGGCTTCCAGCCTTCGGAGCAGAGAGCACCCCTGGGCGTCAGCCATTTCCGCACTGCGGACGGAAGCTGGAACAACCTCGCCGATCCCAAGGAAGGCGCCGCCGGCACGCGCTTCATGCGCAACGTCAAGCCTTCAGCCGTTCGCCCCGAGACGACGACGTTGCTCACGCCGGACCCGCGCAAGATCAGCCTCGAGCTGCTCAAGCGCCCGGATGGTGACGATGGCCAACCAGAAATGACCACCGTTCGATTCCTTAATCTGCTCGCCGCATCGTGGATCCAGTTCATGATCCATGACTGGGTCAACCACGGCGAGCCCCAGCCCAACGACTTCATCAAGGTGCCGCTGCGCCAGGGCGACCCCGCACGCGATCGCTACGGGTGGAGCGAAATGGTGATAGGCAGGACCCAGCCTGACCCGACGCGCAGTGGTCCGGATGAGCCGGTCGGCACGAGTTCGATCAACGAGGTCACCCACTGGTGGGACGGTTCGCAGATCTATGGCAGCGACCAGATCACCCAGAACCGACTGCGCAGCAACCGATTCGGGAAGATGCATCTAGAAGACGACGGCCTGCTGCCGGTTGACAGCAGCACGGGCGTGGAAGACGCCGGCTTCATGCGCAGTTGGTGGGTTGGCCTTTCAATGCTGCACACCCTTTTCGTGCGCGAACACAACGCAATCTGCGACATGTTGTACGAGGCATACCCCGAGTGGGAAGACAACCGCCTCTTCAATGTCGCGCGTCTGATCAACGCCGCGGTGATGGCCAAGATCCATTCCATCGAATGGACGCCGGCAATTCTGCCCAACCGGGCGCTCGACACAGGGCTGAACGTGAACTGGTACGGCTTGATCACCTTGCTAACGCGCAAGGGGAAGAAGCGCACCACGCTGCCTGAAGTGAAGGTGCGTAACGAAGACATCGGCGGAATCGTGGGTAACCCAATCAACAAGCACGACTGCCCTTTTGGGCTGTCCGAGGAATTCGTCGAGGTCTACCGTCTGCATTCGTTGTTGCCCGAGACGCTGGAAGTTCGGCTCCGCGGCCAGAAGGACATCAAGGAGAACGTGCCCTTACCCGCCACGCGCCAGCACGGCTCAGTCGAGCTGACAAAGAAGTATGCGATGTCGGACCTGTTCCATTCGTTCGGCAACCAGCAGCCAGGCGCCTTGGTGCTCAACAACTTTCCACGCTTCCTGCAGGAGCTCAGCGTTCCGGGCAATCCGTTCCTCGACGTGGGGACCGTGGATATCGTGCGCGCCCGCGAACGCGGCGTGCCGCGCTACAATGAGTTCCGCCATCAGCTGGGGCTGAATCGCATCCGGAGCTTTGACGAGCTTACCGACTGCCCCAATCTTCGCAGGAAGCTGAAGTCCGTTTATCGCGACAACGTCGAGGACCTCGACCTGCTGATCGGCACGCTGGCCGAAGGCCGGCGTCCCACCCACTTCGGTTTCGGCGAGACCCTGTTCCAGGTCTTCATTCTCAATGCCAGCCGCCGGCTGCAGGCCGACCGTTTCTATACCGACTGCTACAACGAGGACGTCTACACGCCGGAAGGCCTGCGCTGGATCGACCGGACCGACCTGAAAACCGTGATCCTGCGCCACTACCCTGAGCTCGCCGAAACCGGCCTGGCCAACATCAAGAACGCTTTTGAGCCCTGGGACGAAGGACCCGAGTTGGATCCCGACCGCCATCCACTGCGCGCCTTTGACGCGGAATTGAAGCACGACCCCTGGCGCGGCGACGCGTACCGCCAGCCTAAGCAACTTCGGGAGCGCGAATGCTGACATGGTTCGGGCGGCGCGGATTTTGGGACTTCATAGCCTGGGGGAAATTCGTCGCCGCTAAGCCGCTGAACATCCGGCCGCCAAGGGCCAAGTGGGGCCGCATCGAACCGAAGCCGATGATTGAGGCGATCCCCGGAGTGCCATTGCGCAACGTGATGGTTTGCCCGCGCGCCGACATCCCGAAGGACGAACGCTCGTTACTGCACAACAGGTTCTATGACTTTCAGGTCTGGCTCTACGGAGTCGTCTCGCCTATGCAGCCGGGCCTGCCCCGAATAGACGCCGACCCGCAGGTGGCATTGAACCGAGCTTTTACCGGGCTGCGTCGGTCCCGCTTTCCTGCGCCCGAACTGCCGGCCGAGTATCTGGGCAGTCCCGACCTCGGCTCGCTGGCGGTGCGCGGTCCCTTCGCCTGCTACACCAAGCGCATCCGAAACACCCTTTGGAAGTGGGACCTCCGCATGCTCGACAAATACGAGCACCACCCGGGGCTAGTGAAAATCGGTTCGCGCGTGTATTTTTCCGAAGACACCAGACGAGGTTCGCTGCAGGCCTATCGCATCGAATGCGCGCTGGGCAAAAGAGTCAAACCAACCGATCCGCAGTGGGACCAGGCCTGCAAGATCGTGTTGTGCGCCGCCTCGACGCACCTCTCGCTCGTGCGCCACTTCAATTGGGTGCACCTGGCGGGCGGCGCTCAGCTGGCCATTGCGACGCGCAACAGCCTGTCGCGTAACCACCCGCTGTGCAGGCTGCTGTGGCCGTACATCTTCGGCACCCAGCAGAGCAACGACATGGTCACCCGCGGGCAGATGGTACGGGGCGGCGACTTCGAGACCATCTTCAGTTTTACCTTCGACGGCATGTGCCAGTTGTTTGACGACAGCTACCTGGACTATCGGCACAGCGTCAATGACCCTGAGGAGGACGGTAAGTCGCGCGGCGTGCACCTCGCCGGCTTCGAGACGCCGACACAGGACAACCTAGAGAAGCTATTCGAAGTCATGCACTGCTTCGTGCGCAACTATCTGGACATCTATTACCCGCGAAATGCCAACGGCGACAAGGCGGTGCGCAGCGACATCGAGGCGATGACGTGGCTCGACGAATTAAACGCGCTTCTTCCCAAAGGAGTTGGCGTAAGCCGCACAGATGTCACCTGGGACAAATTGGCGCGGATGCTGGCGGGCCAACTGTACCTGGTGACCGTGCAGCACGAGATCCTCGGCAGTTGTATGTGGAACTATCAGCTTTGGACGCACCGGCAGCCGGCGCGGATATATCAGGATTTCCGGCCTGAGCCACTAGACGTTTACCAGCGGCTGGTCAACGCAAACTACAACCTCAACGTGCCCCGACGCGCACTGATGGACGACTTCAATCGCATCGCGCTTGACAACCGCGCGAGGGCGGCAATGTTGCGATTCCAGAGCGAGCTTCTCGCGCTGCAGGCGGATATGGACAGCCACCCGGGTGCGGTATGGCGAATCTATCCACGCGACTTGAAGGTCAACATCAACGCCTAGCCTCGCCCTTGGCGGCAGCTCTCGGACACTTGTCGGGCAGCGGTGGTGTCCTCATGGCCCAATACATCGACGGGCGCCGCCTCGGAAACCGTTCACGAACGCGGTTGGGCACGCAGGTATGACGGCGGTACTGCTCATCGTGGAGCCATTGACGGGAATCGAACCCGCGTATTCAGACGCATGCGATGCTTACGCGATTGCCGGCAAGCTATTCGCGGAGGCGGTCGGACGCTAGAGGCAGCGCGGAATGAGCTTCGAATGGCGTTGCCGGCTGGGTGCTTTCACAGTTAAGGGGATAATCTCCGCAACCAAGGGGGTGAGCCCGATTTTCCAATCTAGCGGGCATCATCGAGGTAGGCATCGGCCCAGGCACTGATGATTCGGCCTGCCCGATGAGCCTGGCCGCGTGCGGTCATCAGGTGATCCGATCCCTCGAGTGAGACGAAGCTGCGCGGGTGGCGGGCCAAGCGGAAGATCTCGCTCGCGTTCTCGATGCCGACCGTGTTGTCGGTGGGCGAGTGCAGGATGAGCAGTGGCAGGCGCAAGCCTTTGATCTTGTCGTGCAGGTGGGCGGTGCGGACGTCCTCGACGAATGCCCGCTTCAGCGTCAGCGTGCGCCCGCCGGCCATCCACTCGGCACTGCCTTCGGATATAGCGCGGTCGACGACTGCGTCGTAATGCTGCTCGACATGGCTGGGGTCGATCGGTGCCGCCACCGTGACAACCGCCCGGACGCCTGGCGACTCCATCGCCGCAGCGAGCGCGGCCGCGCCGCCCCACGAGTGGCCCACCAGGACGTCGGGCGGGGTCCCGCGGTCGACCATGAACTCGCATGCCTCCACGATGTCGTCGACCTTGCCGGTGAACGATCCGTCACCCCAGTCTCCCTCTGATCCACCCAGGCCCAGCGCATCAAAACGCAGCATGCCGATACCTTCGGAGGCCAGCTGCTTGCAGATCCGGGCCGCGGCCGGCGAGTCCTTGCCGAGCGTGAAGCCGTGTGCAAACACGCCCCAGCCCCGCGCCGCGGTCTCCGGCATGTCGATGATCCCTGCCAGATTCGCGCCGGTGGAGCTTTGGAACGTGACACGTTCGCCCATGGTGAAGATCTAACCTTCCCCGGATAGAGCGCGTAAGGTCCAGAGCTCCCAGCCAGCCGATGACGGGATCGAACCTGCGGCGTTTGATGCTCATAAGGTGCCGCGCTTCGTTAAGAGCGATCGGTTCGTTGGAGGGCGCGGCGAGCGCGGGTCCGGTGCTCGTTGCCGTCATCGCGGCCTCGACCGGTCACAAAGACGCGAGCGGGAGGGCCCACGCGTCTATACGCGCATTCGCAGGACGACGCCTCGAAGGCCGCGGCGATACGCTTTGGTTCCGGGTACGGGCGGGGTACAGGGCCGCGCTCGCAGCTGATGTTCGGCCGTACTTGGGCTGGTCAAATTTGGAGCCGATGACGGGAATCGAACCCGCGTATTCAGCTTGGGAAGCTGATGTTCTGCCATTGAACTACATCGGCACTGTCGCCAAGGAAGGCTAGCACCCGGCGGCGGCCGTAGAGGTCAGGATGGCTCATCGACCGGGGCGCATGGCCCGCGGTATGCCGTCGCGCCGAAGAAGAATTATTCCTCAAGCAAATTCACATACTCATATTTATTATTTCGTTATCGCACCGTAATGTGCTCTGGATGGGTCGACACGAATTAGCCAGGAAGCGACGCAAACCGTCGGCGACGCTGGCTGCAGCGCTCGTGCCCGCCGCAGCCTTCTTCGCGGTGTCTGCGGATGTCGCTCCATTTGCGCCCCACATCGAAGCCAAACCCGTTATCAGCGACACCACTCCATGCTGCGTGCAAATCGTGACGGCGGCGTCGAATCGGCTCATCAAGGGATCCGTTGACGGCGAGCCCACCGCGGCGTCGCGGTATCACACCCGGGCCCGTTTCCTGACCGCCGACGTTGCCCCCGAACGGGGCATGCAGATCCGGACGATCCTGACCGCGCGCAGCATCACCGCGGAATTCCCGCAGATCCACGAGATGGGGGGAGTGCGCCCCGATCCGTTGCCGTGGCACCCTCTCGGGCTGGCGGTCGACGTGATGATTCCCAACCCGGAGTCCGTCGAGGGCATCGCGCTGGGCAATGCGATCGTCGCCTACGTCCTGCAGAACGCCAACCGGTTCGGCATCCAGGACGCGATCTGGCGGGGCGTCTACTACACACCCAACGGAGCCCAGACGAGCCGGCTGGGCCACTACGACCACGTGCACGTCACGACCACCGGGGGCGGATATCCCAACGGCAGCGAGGTCTACATCCGCTGAACATGTAGAGCAGCCAGCTAGGCTCGTCGCGTGCTGCTCTCCGATCGCGACCTCAGGGCCGAAATCACCGCCGGGCGGCTCGGCATCGAGCCATTCGAAGGCAGCCTGGTGCAGCCGTCGAGCATCGACGTGCGGCTTGACTGCATGTTCCGGGTGTTCAACAACACCCGCTACACCCACATCGACCCGGCCAAGCAACAGGACGAGCTGACCAGCCTGGTCGAACCGGCCCCCGGAGAGCCGTTCGTGCTGCATCCCGGCGAGTTCGTGCTCGGCTCGACGCTGGAACTCATCACCCTGCCCGACGACCTGGCCGGGCGCCTGGAGGGCAAGTCGTCGCTGGGCCGCCTCGGCCTGCTGACGCACTCGACCGCCGGGTTCATCGATCCCGGCTTCAGCGGCCACATCACGCTGGAGCTGTCCAACGTCGCCAACCTGCCGATCACCCTGTGGCCGGGCATGAAGATCGGTCAGCTGTGCATTCTGCGGCTGACCAGTCCCGCCGAACACCCTTACGGCAGTAAGCAAGTAGGTTCGAAGTATCAGGGCCAGCGAGGACCGACGCCGTCGCGCTCCTATCAGAACTTCATAAGGACTACATAGGTTCTGAGGGGCTCTCTCGCTCTCCTTGTGCGCGATACTTAGTTAGCCATGGTTTTTCCTCCACCTGGCCATGGTTCATCGTGCAATACCTTTGGAGGGGTTTGTATTGGATATCGTGCTCGGGGTGTCGATGGCACCGTCGTCGATCCAAATGGTCGTGCTGGAAGGCGAATACGCCGACGGCGCCACGGTAGAAGAGGACTCGTTCGACGTCACTGACGTCGACGACGCGGCTACGACGACCGGGCCCGATCAAGTGATCTCCGCCATCCTGGGCACCCGCGAGGGCGCGATCGACGCCGGCCTCGAGCTGTCATCGATCGGCGTGACGTGGACGGATCAACTCGAAGCCGCAGCCTTGCGCGACGCGCTGGCCGCCCACCGGATCGACAACGTGATGCTGGTCTCGGCCTTTTTGGCAGCGGCCGCGCTGGCGCAAAATGTCGGCGGCGCAATGGGTTACGAGCGCACCGCCGTGTTGCTGGTCGAGCCCGGTACCGCGACGCTGGCGGTCGTCGAGACCTCCGACGGTTCCATCCCGGACGTCTACAAACAACAGATCCACGCCGAGTCCTACGGCGACGCCGCCGAGCAGCTCAGCGCGATGGTCGCCGGGATGGAGAAGCTGGAACTCCTGCCGGGCGGCCTGTTCTTGGTCGGCTCGGGCATCGACGTCGCTCCGCTGAAGTCGGTGTTGCAGTCGACAACGTTTCTCGACGTGAGTGTGGCCGAGGAGCCGGAGACGGCGCTGGCCCGTGGGGCGGCACTGGCGTCGGCGAACGCGCCGCTGTTTGCCTCGTCGACCGCCGCGCTGGCCTATGCGCAAGACCCGGGCACCGGCGCGGTCGACCAGTACTCCCTTCCCGAATACCTCTATGTCCCGTTCGGGCGGGAAGCCGGCGACGACGAGCTCGCCTACAGCGCGGTGGGTGACGACGACGCCGATTCACCGACCGTCGTCATCGAGAAGCTCTTCCTTCCCGAAGAGAGCCAGCCGAAGCGGCGGCCGGTCCTGCTGGTCGGCAGCGGGCTGGCGGTGGTCGGGATCAGCGCGGTGCTGGCGCTCGAGATCGCGTTGGCGATCGGCATCCGCACCACGGGAACCGTTGCCCTGCAGCCCACTCCCGGGCAGCACCTCATCGTCCCCGCGCAGGCGCCGGCCCCCGCGCCGGTGCAGGCGTCCGAACCGCTGTCGAAGATCGGCCTGCCCGCCCCGGCGGCGGCGCCCCGGCCGTTGAGTCCACCGGCCGCCGCGCCGCTGCCCGCGGTTCCGCCGCCGGCGGCCCCGGCACTGCCCGCGGCCCCGATCGTTCCGGTTCCCGTCGTGGTTCCCCCGGTGCCGGTCCCGGTGCCCGTGCATATTCCGCTTCCCAACCCGGTCGTGAGTCCCCCGATACTCGAAGCCCCGCGGTTGTCCATCCCGCAACCGGTGCAGCCGCAACCCCAGGTACACCTGCCGCAGCCCCGGCAGGTCACCGTTCCGCAGTCACCCCCGCACCAAGCGCCCCCCGGCGAAGGCACCCCGCCCAAGCCGAGCGGCCCCGGTAACTACGGCGGCGGGCATTCTCCGACGCCCGGTGAGAACGGACCGGGCGGGCACGTCCCGACGCCGGGTTCGGGTGGTCTTGGTGGCCACGTCCCGGCACCTGGATCGGGCGGTCCTGGCGGCGGCGGCTCGGGCGGCGGCCACGTTCCCACGCCGGGATCGGGTGGTCCGGGCGGCCTGGGTGGTGGGCATGTCCCCACGCCGGGATCCGGTGGTCCGGGCGGGTTCGGCGGTGGGCACGCTCGCGCGCCCGGCGGCGGGTTCGGCGGTGGTCACGCTCCAGCTCCCGGCGGCGGTGGTGGGTTCGGCGGGTTCGGCGGGTTCGGCGGGTTCGGCGGTGGTCACGCTCCAGCTCCCGGCGGCGGTCTCGGCGGCTTCGGCGGCGGTCACAGCGGCGGCGGTTTCGGCGGTGGCGGCGGCGGGCACCGTTAACCCGTTTGCCAACCAACCCACAGCAATCGCGCTTACTCCCTGCGAAATCACACGGGTAGGGTCGGGGTATTGAGGCTGGCCAAAAGATCCCGCCTCACCCGCCAGAATTTCATCAGCCCAGCAATGTAGGCGGGCATGCTGCCCTTGCTCTGCTGTGGCAGGAAATTCCTGGGGATCATCAATAAAGAGTGATGTTGCCGATGGGGGCATCGAGCAACACAGCAAACTGGGCAGGGGGAGCTTAAGCGGTGGTGGGCATCGTGCTCGGCGTCTCGATGACGCCGACGAAAGTGCGCATGGTGCTCGTCGAAGGCGAGAGCGCCGACGGGGTCACCGTCGACGAGGAGGACTTCGACGTCGACACCCAGCGCACCGCCAGGCCTGGCACCGTCCCCGACGAAGTGATCTCGGCGATCCTCGGCACCCGGGAAGGCGCCAGCGACTGCGGCTACCAACTGCTGTCAACGGGTGTGACGTGGACGGATCACGTCGAAGCGGCGATGCTGCGTGACGCCCTGACTTCACACAAGGTCGAAAACGTCATGCTGGTCTCGGCCTTCATGGCCGCGGCCGCGCTGACGCAGGCCGTCGGCGACGCCACCAACTACGCACGCACCGCGCTGCTCTTCGTCGAGCCCTACAGCGCAACCCTGGCCGTCGTCGACACCGCTGACGGCGCCGTCTCGGAGGTGCGCCGCAGGGTCCTTCCGGAGGACGAGGACCAAGCGGTAGCCGAACTCGTCGACATGGCGTCCGGCGCCGAGGCGCTCGAAACCCACCCCGAGGGGCTGGTTCTCGTCGGTTCCGGCGTCGACATCCCGCTGATCAAGCCGGTGCTGGAGGCCGCGACCTCGCTCGAGTTGTCCGTGCCCGACGAGCCGGAGATGGCCCTGGCCCGAGGAGCCGCGCTGGCGTCGGCGAATGCGCCGCTGTTCGCGTCGTCGACGGCCGCGCTGGCCTACGCGCTGGATCCGGGCACCGGCGAGGTCGACCCGCTGGTCCTCGCCGGACAGTACCCCGGCCTGCTGCCCGGTTATCAGCCCGAATACCGCAGCCACATCGCGGCGCTGGCCGCCGATGTCGACAAGGGCAAGACCAACGTCGCCTACAGCGCCGTGGCGGACGATGACGCCGACGCCAAAACCCTCATCGGTCTCGACGAACGCGCGCGTCGGCGCAAGTCTGTCCTGCTGGTCAGCAGCTCGCTGGCGGTCATCTTCATCGCCGCGGTGGTGGCGCTGGAAATCGCGCTGGCGATCAGTATTCGCCCGACCGTGGCGTTGCGGCCCAGCCCCAACGAAAACATCGTCGCCCCGGCGCCCACGCCGGCCCCGCTCAACCCCGGTCCGCCGGTGCAGGCGCAGCCCAAGATCGAACTGCCGCGGCCGCTGGCCGCGCCGCGTCCCATCGCGCCGCCGGCTCCCGCCGCTCCTGCCGCCCCGGCCCTACCGGTCCTGCCGCCGCCCGTGTTCGTTCCGCCGCCTCGGCTACCGGTACCCGGGCTTGGCGGTGGCCACGGGCCCTTCGGCCCCCGCGGTCCGTTCGGCGGCGGTCATGGGCCGTTCGGTGGAGGACATGGTTTCGGTGGCGGCCACGGTTTCGGTGGCGGCCACGGTTTCGGTGGTGGTCATGGCCACCGGTAGCGTGTCGCGCTTCACGCGCATATCTGACCGGGCGCGCTAGGCTGGCAGATCGGGGTGTGGCCGTGGCCAGAACTCTTCGTACGTCCGGCTGACTCTCAAATCGCGAGCCCCCGAGGTGGTGGAAACGCGGCTGTCCTGGCATGGCGCAGCAACCAATTGGACGATTTGGAGGAGCGATGGACGTCGTACTCGGCGTGTCTATGGCGCCTGAAACGGTCCGCATGGTGCTCATCGAAGGTGAGGCCGCCGGCGGGGTGACCGTCGATCAGGACGGTTTCAACGTCGCCGGCAACGAAACCCCTAGCGCCGCAGCGAATCACGTCGTCGCAGCCATCCTCGGCACCCGCGACAGCGCGGCCCAGGGCGGGTACCGGCTCCGATCCAGCGGAGTGAGCTGGACCGACCCCGTCAAGGCGGCCGCGCTGCGAGACGCGTTGGCGGCCCACAAGATTGAGAACGTGATGCTGGTCTCAGCGGTCATGGCCGCCGCGGCGCTGGCGCAGGCCATGGGCAGCGCAACCAACTGGGCGCGCACCGCGTTGCTGCTCGTCGAGCCGGACAGCGCGACTCTGGCGGTCGTCGACACCTCGAAGGGGACCGTCACCGACGTACACCGGCACCCACTGCCCGGCAGCGACGACGCCGCACTGGCGAAGCTGACCGCGATGGTCTCGGGCGCCGAGTCGATGAGCGCGCGGCCCGACGGCGTGTTCCTGGTCGGCTCCGAGGTGGACATCCCGTCGATCAAGCCGACGCTCGAGGCCGCGACCGCACTGTCGGTCACCACGCCCGAGGAACCCGAGATGGCCCTGGCGCGGGGCGCCTCGTTGGCCGCGGCGAACGCGAAGCTGGGAGCGCCCCGCACGGTCTCGATGCCGGCTGCGCAGACTTCGTCGGCCGCCGCGATCGAACTCGCCTACAGCGCCGTGGATGACCCAGCCTCTGACGCCCACCCGGCCGCTGCCTTGCGCCAGCCGCGCAGCCGCAAGTCGATCTTGACGATCGCCGCCGTCACCGCGGTCTTCGTCGTCGGCATCGTGGCATTGGCGCTGGCACTGGCCTTCGGCATCGGCCCGCACGCGGACCAGCAGCCCGACGTGAGCACCGACGTCGTCGCCCCGCAGAATCCGGACGCCGGTGCGCCGGGCCCGCCCCCGCCGTCGGACGCGCCGGCGGCCCCGCCGCACGCCCCCGCGCCGTCGGTGCAACCCTCGCCGCATTCCGGCGACCATCAACACTGGGATGACTGGCTGCACCGCCACCTTGGTACGCAAATTCCGACGCAAATTCCGTCGCCGTAGCCCGCTCGTGGGCCCCGTCCCGGGCCGCCACCCGATCGCCGGACGCGCGTAAAGTCGGGTCGTTAGGGGAATACCGGTGGGGAATTAGGGATGCCTCGTGCCACCACATCGTGCGACGAGCCCGCCCCGCCCGTGAATGGCTAGCAAACGACTATTGGAGGAGCTTTGGACACCGTACTTGGTGTGTCGATGGCCCCGACGGCAGTCCGGATGGTGCTGGTCGAGGGGGAAAACGGCGACGGCGTGACCGTCGATGAAGACAATTTCGACGTCGCCGCGGCCGCAGATGCAGCAACGGTAACCGCCTCGGACCAGGTAGTCTCCGCCATCTTGGGAACGCGTCAGGGCGCAGCAGAAGGCGGCTACCAACTGGCGTCGACCGGCGTCACATTCACCGACCCCCTGGAGGCCGCCGCCCTGCGCGACAAGCTGGCCGCCCACAAAGTCGAAAATGTGATGCTCGTCTCGGCCTTCCTGGCCGCGGCGGCCCTGGCCCAGGCCGTCGGCCACCAGACCAACTACGCGCAGACCGCGCTGCTCTACATCGAGCCCGACACCGCGACCCTTGCGGTGGTCGACAGCGCGGACGGATCCATCGCCAACGTTCAGCGGCAGGCCCTGCCCGACGATGACGAGGCGGCGGTCGCCCAGCTGGCCGCGATGGTGTCCACCGCCGAGAACCTGGAGACGCGCCCGGACGCCGTGTTCGTCGTCGGCTCCGGCGTCGACATCCCGCTGATCAAGCCCGCCCTGGAGGCGGCGACCACCCTGCCGCTGAGCGCGCCCGAGGAGCCGGAGACGGCCCTGGCCCGCGGCGCGGCGCTGGCGTCGGCCCACGCACCGCTGTTCTCGTCGTCCACCGCGGCCCTTGCCTACGCGCAGGATCCCGGCACCGGCGCGATTAACCCGCTCGCCGTGGCGCCGGGCTACTTCGAAAACCCGGGCGAGGTCGGCGCGGACGGACTCGCCTACAGCGCCGTGCCCGACGACCCGGACGAGTTCTTCACCGGCTCGCAGACCGCCGCGACGGCGCTGGTCGACGCGGGCTACCACGGGCGCAGCTCGTTCCGGATGGTGGGAAGCGCGGTCGCGGCAATCTTCGTCATCGGTGTCGTGGCACTGGTGGTGTCGTTGGCCATCGCCATCCGGCCGACGGCCGGCGTCCGGCCGAACCCGAACCAGAACGTCGTCGTCGCGCCCACCCGGCCGGCCCCCGCTCCAGCGGCGCCGGCCCCCGTGCAGGCACCCGCGCCGGCGGCACCCGCCCCGGCTCCCGAGGCTCCGGCTCCCGAGGCCGTTCCGCAGGCGCCCGCTCCGGAGCCGGCGGCTCCCGCACCCGCCCCGGCGGCTCCGATTCCGGTGCCGGAGGCCCCCGCGCCGGCGCCGGCGGCTCCGCCGCCCCCTCCGCCCGCGGTGGCGCCGATCCCGGTGCCTATTCCGCTGCCGATCCCGGGCCTTGGTGGGCCGGGCTTCGGTGGACCACCGGGAGGCGGCTTCGGCCCGCACGGCGGCGGTGACGGAGGGCCGCACGGCGGCGGCGGCTTCCCCGGGTTCCCCGGTGGTGGCGGTGGCCATGGCGGCGGCGGCTTCCCCGGCTTCGGCGGAGGTCACGGAGGCTTCGGTCGCCACTAGCTAGTCCGGGTGGTGGCGACCCGCTTCGCCCGGTTGCGCCGCGCTCGCGATCGCCACGAGGCCGGGTGGTGGCGACCCGCTTCGCCCGGTTGCGCCGCGCTCGCGATCGCCACGAGGCCTGCTGGCAGTCACCTGTCATCTGCCGTTTGCCTCCCGCTCAACCCCGTGATGCAATCAGCTCATGGCGACCGCCTACACCGGTTGTATGCGATGCACCGTGTTTGGCACTGGTTACCTCGGTGCCACCCATGCGGTTGGGATGGCGGAACTGGGACACGACGTGCTCGGGGTCGATATCGACCCGGGTAAGGTCGCCAAGCTCGCCGGGGGTGACATCCCCTTCTACGAGCCCGGCCTGCGAAAGCTGTTGAAGGAGAACCTGGCCGCGGGTCGGCTGCGGTTCACCACCGATTACGACATGGCGGCCGACTTCGCCGACGTGCACTTCCTCGGGGTGGGCACACCGCAAAAGAAGGGCGAGTACGGCGCGGATCTGCGCCACGTCTACGCCGTCATCGATGCGTTGGTGCCGCGGCTGACGACGTCGGCTGTGCTGGTTGGCAAGTCGACGGTCCCAGTGGGCACCGCCGCCGAGTTGAACCAACGAGCGGCGGCGCTGGCGCCGTCCGGTGTGGACGTCGAAATCGCTTGGAACCCAGAGTTTCTGCGCGAAGGCTATGCCGTGCAGGACACCCTGCACCCGGATCGGATCGTGCTGGGAGTCAAACAGGATTCGATGCGCGCCGAGGCCGCGGTGCGCGAGCTGTACGGCCCGCTGCTCGAGGCCGGGGTGCCATTCCTGGTGACGGACCTGCAGACCGCGGAGCTGGTCAAGGTTTCCGCCAACGCCTTTCTGGCGACCAAGATTTCATTCATCAACGCCATTTCCGAGGTATGCGAGGCCGCGGGCGCCGACGTCAGTCTGCTGGCCGACGCGCTCGGCTACGACCCCCGGATCGGACGCCAATTCCTCAATGCCGGTTTGGGTTTCGGCGGCGGATGCCTGCCCAAGGACATTCGCGCGTTCATGGCGCGCGCCGGCGAGCTGGGCGCAGACCAGGCGCTGACGTTTCTGCGCGAGGTGGACAGCATCAACATGCGCCGCCGTACCCGGATGGTGGAACTGGCGAGCGCGGCCTGCGGTGGCTCGCTGCTGGGCGCCAACGTCGCGGTGCTCGGTGCGGCGTTCAAGCCCGAATCCGACGATGTGCGTGACTCACCCGCGCTCAACGTCGCGGGTCAGCTGCAGCTCAACGGGGCCGCGGTCAACGTCTATGACCCCAAGGCCCTGGACAACGCGCAGCGGCTCTTCCCGACGCTGAATTACGCGGTCTCGGTCGAGGAGGCCTGCGAGCGCGCGGACGCGGTGCTGGTGCTCACCGAGTGGCGCCAGTTCGTCGACATGGACCCCGACGACCTGGCCGACCGGGTGCGCGCCCGCGTCATCGTCGACGGCCGCAATTGCCTGGACGTCGCCCGCTGGCAGCAGGCGGGCTGGCGGGTCTACCGCCTGGGCGCCCCGCGACCCTAGCGTCCAGCCCGGGCGCGCAGCACCGCGCGCTGGTACTCGCCGCCGTCGGAAACCTCGACGTCAACCTCGTCGAACCCGGCTGACCGCAGCGCGTCGACAACCGGTGCGGGGTCGGGGATCTCGCGGAAGGGCAGCCTGGCCGCCAAATCCTCGGCGTAGTGATGCCCCGCCACGTGTGGGTTCAGCGAAACGTCGGCGATCAGCAAACCACCCGGGGCCAGCACCCGGCGCCATTCCGCGAAGGCCCGCTCCGGCTCGAGCACGGTCCAGATGAAATGTCGGGCCGTCACGGCGTCGAAACTCGCATCGGCGAACGGCAGCTTCTCGGTGACGCCCTCCACGAACGTGACGGCCACCCCGCCCTCGGCGGCCTTGGCGCGCGCCCGCGCCAGCATCGCCTCGGACGCGTCGACGCCGGTCACCTCGTGGCCGAGCTCGGTCAGCAACAGCGCGACAAAGCCCGTGCCCGTGGCGACATCGAGCACCCGCGACGCCGGGGGGGATCGGGCTCAGGGCGTCCGCCCACCGTCGGCGTTCTGGCTCCGAGGAGATGCCGTGCGCGGTCCGCTGGTCGTACTCGGAGCCCTCACGCTCCCAGAACTCGCGGATCGCCGTGCGAGCGATTGGAAGGCTCGCGTGGTCATCGGGCATGAGCACCTCTCGGGGACAAGGGCATTCGGCGACCCGGACGGCCGGCATGCCTCGACGTACCTGACATCCTGTAGTGCGCGCAATCGTCATCGCAAGGCACGCCGGAGCGGAGGGCAACCGTGCCGGCGGGTAACCTGACGCGGGTGGACTACGCCGGAGCATTCCTCGACGAGAACCGGGCCTTCGCGGAGCTTTTTCAGGATGCCGACGAGTCCACGCCGGTGCCCACCTGCCCGGACTGGAACCTGCGGCAACTGTTCCGCCATGTCGGTCGCGGCGACCGCTGGGCGGCGCAGATCGTGCGCGACAAACTCGACAGCTACCTCGACCCGCGCACGGTGGAGGGCGGCAAGCCGCCGCCCGACCCCGCCGGCGCCATCGCCTGGCTGCACGGCGGCGCCCAGCGGCTGATCGACGCCGTCGAGCTGACCGGGGTCGAAACACCGGTCTGGACGTTCCTTGGGTCGCGCCCGGCGAACTGGTGGGTCCGGCGCCGGTTGCACGAGGTCGCGGTGCATCGGGCCGACGCGGCGATCGCGCTGGGTGGCGAGTTCACCCTGGACGCCGGCGTGGCCGCCGACGGCATCACCGAATGGCTGGAGCGGGTCGCGATCCAGGCGGGCGGCCAGGGGGCGCCGCTACCGCTCGAGGAGGGCGACACCCTGCACCTGCACGCCACCGATCCCGGCCTGGGCGAAGCCGGCGAGTGGACGATCGCCGTGGAGGAGGGCCGGATCGCCTGGTCGCACGAGCACGGCAAGGGCAGCACCGCGCTGCGTGGTGGCGCCACCGAGCTGTTGCTGGCGATCCTGCGCCGGCGGCCGCTGGCCGATACCGGCGTGGAGCTGTTCGGCGACGACGCCGTGTGGGAGCGCTGGTTGGACCGTACGCCGCTCTAGCCGCGGGGCCGCACGGTAACTTGCACACCATGACCACATCGGAGATCGCCACCGTTCTGGCATGGCACGACGCCCTCGACACCGCCGACATCGACACGTTGCTGGCGTTATCCAGCGACGACATCGAGATCGGCGACGCGCACGGTGCCGCGCAGGGCCACGAGGCGCTGCGCAACTGGGCCTCGTCGCACCGGGCGACCACGCAGCTCGGTCAAATGTATGTGCACGACGGTGTCGTCGTCGTCGAACAAAAACTGGGAAGCCCCGACGGGCCGGGGGAGGGCACCAACGCGCTGGCGTTCCGCGTCGTCCGTGACCACGTCACGTCGGTGTTCCGGCACGACAGCTTGGCGTCGGCGCTGGCGGCCACCGAGCTCACCGAGTCCGACGCCATCGAATAGGCCCATCAAGGCATTAGGAGCTGTCCATGCGCGGAATCATCCTGGCCGGCGGGTCGGGCACCCGCCTGCATCCGATCACCACGGGCATCAGTAAGCAGCTGCTGCCGGTCTACGACAAACCGATGGTCTACTACCCGCTGTCCACCCTAATGATGGCCGGAATCCGCGACATCCTGGTGATCACCACGCCGCACGACGCGGCTGGATTTCAGCGGCTGCTGGCCGACGGCTCGCAGTTCGGCGTCAACATCACCTATGTGACGCAGGAAAAGCCCGACGGTCTGGCCCAGGCTTTCGTGCTGGGCGCCGACCACATCGGCAACGAGCCGGTGGCTTTGGTGTTGGGAGACAACATCTTCTACGGCCCGGGGCTGGGCACCAGCCTGAGCCGCTTCCAATCCATCAGCGGGGGAGCGGTTTTCGCGTACTGGGTGGCCAACCCGTCGGCATACGGTGTCGTCGAGTTCAGCGACGACGGCCGGGCGTTGTCGCTGGAGGAGAAGCCCAAGACGCCGAAATCCAATTACGCGGTGCCGGGCCTGTACTTCTACGACAACGACGTGATTGAAATCGCCAAGGGTCTCAAGAAATCGGCGCGCGGCGAGTACGAGATCACCGAGGTGAACCAGATCTATCTGAACCGGGGCCGGCTCTCGGTCGAGGTGATGGCCCGCGGCACGGCCTGGCTGGACACCGGGACGTTCGACTCGCTGCTGGACGCAAGCGATTTCGTGCGCACCCTGGAGCGACGGCAGGGCCTCAAGGTCAGCGTCCCCGAGGAAGTGGCGTGGCGGCGGGGCTGGATCACCGACGAGGAGCTGGCCGAGCGTGCACACAGCCTGCTCAAGTCCGGCTACGGCGGCTATCTGCTGGATCTGTTGGAGCGGAGCCGGTTTCAGTAGGTTTGGCCAGCACCGCCGCGATCGCCGTCGTCAGCGGCACCGACAGCGCGAGCGCCATGCCGCCCACGGCCGAGCGGGCGATCTCGATGGCCACGCTCTCGCTGGTCAACACGTCGGTCAACGAGCGGTTGGCGACGCTGAACAGCAACAGCAGCGGCAGCGAACTACCGGCGTAGGCCAGCACCAGCGTGTAGACCGTGCTGGCGATGTGATCGCGGCCCACCCGGATGGCGCCCAGAAAGATCGCCCGCCGCGAGCCGCCGAGGTGGGCGAGCTCGAACACCGTCGAGGCCTGCGTCACCGTCACGTCGTTGAGCACACCCAGCGACCCGATGATGAACCCGGCGAGCAGCAGGCCGCCGATCGACACATTGCCCAGGTACGCGCTGACGGTGCTGTTCTGCTCGTCCGACAGCCCGGTCAGCTGCGCCAGTTGTATTGCCGCCCAGGACAATCCGGCGGCCAGCAGCAGCGCCGACAGGGTGCCCAGCAGCGCGGCGCTGGTCCGCAGGTTGACCCCGTGCGCGAGGTAGATGACCGCGTACAGGATGGCCGCCGACGCCACCAGCGCCACCGGAACCGCGGGTGCGCCGTCGCGCAGCGCCGGCAGCAGGAACATCACCAGCACCAAGAACGCGACCACGATGCCCACCAGCGCGAGCAGCCCGCGCCACCGCGCCACCGCCACGATGACCACCGCGAACGCGATCGCCAAACCGGTGAGCGCCCAGCCGCGTTCGAAGTCGTAGAACGCATAGCTGGTGGCGCCCTGGTCGTCGACCTGCCGGACCAGCCGAATGTGGTCGCCCACCGCGAATTTCGGCTGGCCGGGGCCGGGGGAGGACTCCAGTAGCGTCTGGGCCCCGGCGTTCGGGCCGGAATCGATCGAGACCCGGGTCAAGACGCAGCGTCCCGCGCCCGGCGTGGCCTGCTGCGGCGCGCCGGTGAGGACCTGACTGACCGACGGGCTGCCGCAGTCGCCCGTTCCGCTGGACAGCACGTGCCCGGCCTGCGTGCTCACCGCGCCGCCGGCCGCGTTCTGCAGCGGCATCGGGATGTCGACGTGCTGTCGGCTGGGCCAGAGCACGACGGCGCCGACGGCCACCGCCACGCCGATCGCGACCAGCAACCCGACGACGATCCTGGCTGGCAACGGATCAACGGCTGACGGGCCCGAGGGCATGCTGTGCGAGTGGGAGTGCGTCACCCGCTCCACCGTAGAGGCGGCCGCGCGGGCGCTTACGGCCGATAGCCGACGAGGAAGTTGCCCAACCGCTCGATCGCGGCCGCCAGGTCGCGGGCCCACGGCAACGTCACGATGCGCAGGTGATCCGGTGCCGGCCAATTGAAGCCGGTGCCCTGGGTGACCAGGATCTTCTCCTGCAGCAGCAGGTCGAGGACGAGCTGTTCGTCGTCGTCGATGTCATAGACCTCGGGGTCCAGCCGGGGGAACGCGTACAGGGCGCCGTTCGGCTTGACGCAGGACACCCCCGGGATCTCGTTGAGTTTGTTCCACGCGACGTCGCGCTGCTCGAGCAGCCGCCCGCCCGGCAAGACCAGGTCGTCGATGCTCTGGTAGCCGCCCAGGGCCACCTGGATCGCGTGCTGCGCCGGAACGTTGGGGCACAGCCGCATGTTGGCCAGCAGGTTGATGCCCTCGATGAAGCTGCCGGCGTGGTCCTTGGGCCCGGTGATCGCCAGCCAGCCGGCCCGATAGCCCGCCACCCGGTAGGCCTTGGACAGGCCGTTGAAGGTCAGGCACAACATGTCCGGCGCCAGCGTGGCCAGGTTGATGTGCTTGGCGTCGTCGTAAAGGATCTTGTCGTAGATCTCGTCGGCGAGCAGCAGCAGCTCGTGCTTGCGCGCGAGATCGACGATCTGGGTGAGGACTTCGCTGGTGTAGACCGCGCCGGTCGGGTTGTTCGGGTTGATCACGACCAGCGCCTTGGTGCGGTCGGTGATCTTGGACTCCATGTCGGCGATGTCCGGCTGCCAGCCCTGGGTCTCGTCGCACAGGTAGTGCACGGGCGTGCCACCCGCCAGCGAGGTCGATGCCGTCCACAGCGGGTAGTCCGGCGACGGGATCAGCACCTCGTCGCCGTTGTCCAGCAGCGCCTGCAGCGTCATGGTGATCAGCTCGGACACGCCGTTGCCCAGATAGACATCGTCGACGTCGAACCGGGGGAAGCCGTCGACCAGCTCGTAGCGGGTCACCACCGCACGGCGGGCGGGCAGGATGCCCTGCGAGTCGGAGTATCCCTGGGCGTACGGCAGGGCCTGGATCATGTCCCGCATGATCACGTCGGGCGCCTCGAAGCCGAACGGCGCCGGGTTGCCGATGTTGAGCTTGAGGATGCGATGCCCCTCGGCCTCCAGCCGCGCGGCCTGCGCGTGTACGGGCCCGCGAATCTCGTATAGGACGTCCTGAAGCTTCGACGACTGCACGAAACTGCGTTGGGGCCGGTGATGACCCGACGCGTGTAGGGGCAGGTGATGGGTGGTCACACCATTAATGGTGCCATCACTGTCCACTGAAATTTGCTGTCAAGCGTGAAAGACGCAGGTCAGCGCTTGCCCGGGGGACGCGCCCCACGGGCAATGCCCAGGCCTTTGACGGGTGGCTGCGGCGGCGCGTCGTCGCCGTCGGTCTGCTTTGCCGGCTCCGCTTTCGGCGCCGGCTCGGCTTCGGCCTTGGGGGCTTCGGCCGGTTCGGGCTTAGGGGCCTCGGCCTTGGGGGCCGCCTTCTTGGCACCCGGACGCTTGGCGCCCGCGGCGATGCCCAGTCCCTTGACCGGGGCCTCGGGTGCCTTGGCTTCGGGCTCGGTCTCGGTGGCGGGGGCCGCTTCCGCGGTCGCCTCGGCCTTGGGGGCGTCGGCTTTAGGGGCCGCCGGTGCGGACTTCTTGGCGCCGGGTCGCTTGGCGCCCGCGGCCAGGCCCAGGCCCTTCACCGGTGCGGCGGGTGCCGTGGCTTCGCCATCTTCGGTCGGCGCCTCGGCCTTGGCGGTCTCGGCCGCCGGTGCGGCTTTCTTCGCGCCGGGCCTCTTGGCGCCGCCGGCGATGCCCAGCCCCTTGACGGGGGCGGCCGCCTGCGCCGTGGCCTCGCCGGCCGGTTCGGCCGCGGCTTTCTTCGCGCCGGGCCTCTTGGCGCCGCCGGCGATGCCCAGCCCCTTGACGGGGGCGGCGGCCTCGGACTTCGGGGCGGCCTCGGCCTTGGCGGGTGCCTCGTCGGCCGGCGCCTCGGCGGGGGCGGTCGCCGTGGCGGTTGAGGCCTTCGGCGCTGCAGCCGCCCGCTTCTCGGCCTCCTTGGCGGCCGTGCCCTTCTCCGGCAGCGTCCCCTTGTCGTACTCGAGGGACCCGAGCAGAATCTGCGCGACGTCGAGCACCTCGACACCGCTGCGGCCGGCCTCTTCCTGGCGGTCGTTGACACCGTCGGTGACCATCACCCGGCAGAAGGGGCAGCCGGTGGCGATGGTGGCGGCGCCGGTGGCCAGTGCCTCGTCGACGCGCTCGTGGTTGATCCGCTTGCCGATGTGCTCTTCCATCCACATCCGCGCGCCGCCGGCGCCACAGCAGAAGCTGCGCTCGGCGTGGCGCGGCATCTCGGTCAGGTTCGCCCCCGCGGCCCCGATCAGCTCGCGCGGCGCCTCGTAGACCTTGTTGTGTCGGCCCAGGTAGCAGGGGTCGTGATAGGTGATGTCCTGCGACACCGGGGTGACCGGCACCAGCTTGTCGTCCCGGATCAGCCGGTTGAGCAGCTGAGTGTGGTGCAGCACCGAGTAGTTAGCGCCGAGCTGGCGGTACTCGCGGCCCAGGGTGTTGAAGCAGTGCGGACAGGTGACGACGATCTTGCGGTCGACGGTCTCCACGCCCTCGAAGACCCCGTCCAGGGTCTCGACGGCCTGGGCGGCCAGCTGCTGGAACAGGAACTCGTTGCCCGAGCGGCGCGCGGAGTCGCCGTTGCAGGACTCGCCGGTGCCGAGCACGAGGTACTTCACGCCGGCGATGGCCAGCAGCTCGGCGACGGCCTTGGTGGTCTTCTTGGCCTTGTCGTCGTAGGCGCCGGCGCAACCCACCCAGAACAGGTACTCGAACCCGTCGAAGCTGTCGACGTCCTCGCCGTAGACCGGCACGTCGAAGTCGACCTCGTCGATCCAGCTGGTGCGGTCCGATGCGTTCTGGCCCCACGGGTTGCCCTTGGTTTCCAGGTTCTTGAACAGCACCGACAGCTCGGAGGGAAACTCCGACTCCATCATCACCTGGTAGCGGCGCATGTCGATGATGTGATCGATGTGCTCGATGTCCACCGGGCACTGCTCGACGCAGGCGCCGCAGGACACGCAGGACCACAGCACGTCGGGGTCGATGACGCCGCCCTGTTCCTCGGTGCCGACCAGCGGCCGGCTGGCCTGCTCGGGGCCGGATCCCATGACGCGGCCGAAGCCGGACTCGGGAACGTGGTGGGCCTCGGCGTGCTTCTCGCCGGACAGTTCCTCGCCGATCCCGCCTTCCGGCGTGCTCTCGAGGGGGCTTTCCTTATCGCCCAGGATGTAGGGCGCCTTGGCCATCCAGTGGTCGCGCAGGTCCATGATGACGAGCTTGGGCGACAGCGGCTTGCCGGTGTTCCACGCCGGGCACTGCGACTGGCAGCGCCCGCACTCGGTACAGGTGGCGAAGTCCAGCATGCCCTTCCAGCTGAAGTCCTCGATCTTGCCGCGACCGAATTCGGCATCGTCGGGCGGGTTTTCGAAGTCGATCGGCTTGCCGTCGTGCTCGAGGGGCAGCAGCGGGCCCAGCCCGTCGGGCAGGCGCTTGAAGATGACGTTGATCGGCGCGGTGAAGATGTGCATGTGCTTGGAGTGCAGCACGATGATGAGGAACGCCAGCATGACCAAGATGTGCAGCAGCAGCGCAGTCGTTTCGATGATCTCGTTGGCGGGCTGGCCCAGCGGTCGCAGGATGGCTCCGAACAGCTGCGACAGGAAGGCGCCGTTTCCGTAGGGCAGCGTGCCGTTGTTGACCGCGGCTCCGCGCACGAACACGTAGGTGAAGACGACGTTGAAGATCATGAACAGCACCAGCCAGGCACCGCCGGTGTGCGAGCCGTAGAACCGTGACGAGCGTCCGATCTCCCTCGGGCTGCGCATCAATCGGATGATGGCGAAGGTGACGATGCCGAGGAAGACGGCGGTCGCGAAGAAGTCCTGCAGGAAGCCCAGCGCGTTCCAGCGGCCGATGATCGGGATGTGGAAGTTGTCCTGGAACAGCAAACCGTAGGCCTCGATGTAGACCGTCAGCAGGATGAAGAAGCCCCACATCGTGAAGAAGTGCGCCAGGCCGGGGATGGACCACTTCAATAGCTTGCGCTGACCGAAGACCTCGGAGACCTCGGCCCAGACGCGTTTGCCGGGTTCGTCGGTGTGCCCCGGGGCCGGCTTGCCGGACGTGATCAGCTTGAACAGCCACAGGACACGCCGTGCGGCGAGTGCGGCCACGACCAGCGTCATGCCCATGCCCACGATCAGCCTGATGAGCATCTGCGTTGTCACGGAAGGTCTCCCCAATGCATAGATAATTCGGCCTGTGCTTAGTTGCCTGCTTAAGCCCCGCTCATAGTTACATCTTCGCGGCTTTCAGCGCGAGAAAGGCTGCCCTAACTTGCCGTTCGCCGGTGCCTCTGGCCTGCTGGTTAATACCCACTAACTCGATGTGACGTTTGTCGGAGTGATGAGCGCCACCAAATTTCGTTAAATGACCTTTGCCGGGGTCCTTTCGCGGCTCGGGCGAAATCCGTCTGGTCAGCGCCCGAACGGGGGTTGGAAGATGGGCCGCGAGCGCGTGGTCGTCGGCGCCGCGGTGGTGGTCGCCTGCGACGTCGTGGTGGGCGCGGCGGTCGTGGTTGTGGTGCTCGGCGGCGCCGTCGTGGTCGTGGTCGACGGCTCAGGCGCGGGCGTGGTGGTCGTGGTGGCCGGCGCCTCGTTGGACGGTGGCGGCGGCGCGGGGATCACGGTGACGGTGGTGCTGTCGTTCGGTCCGGTGATGGTCACCGTCTGCGGCGGTTGGCTGGGCGGCGACGTGGGAGTGGCCGGGGTGGACTTGGTGAGCAGCAGGTTGATCGCCAATATCAGGGCCACCAGCACCGCCGCGCCCGCCCCGGCCACGCTCAACACCAGCGCAGTGCGTTTGTACCAGGGCAGTTTCGCCTGGCCGCCGGCGTAGCGGCTGCCCGTCGCGTCGTCGAATTCCCTTGCCTCATTGGCGTACTCGCCCGTGGCGTCGCGGCCGGTGTAGGGCACCGGCTCGTCGTGGTCCGCGTCCTGCGACCAGGCCAGGGCGTCATCCACGTCGGTGGCCTGGGCCGCCCAGGCGGCCTGGGTCATGTCGAGCCCGGCGGTGCCGACCATCTCGGTCGGTGTCTCCACCGCGGCGGCAGCGGCGGTCGGGGCTACCCCCGACGCGTAACGCGGGCCGAGCACCGCCGCACCCACGGCGGCGCTGAGGGCCGGCTGGGCGGTGCTGTGCACCGGCACCCCGAAGCGCTGCCCCAACCGCGCCTTAAGCAGGGGGATGTTCGCGCCACCGCCGGCGATCGCCACGGCGCTCAGCCTGGTGTTCGGAATTGCGTTGCGCCGCAACGACTCGTCGACCGACGAAAGGAAACGGTCCAGCGGGCCGGAGATGAGTTGCTCGAATTCGGTGCGGGACAACTGGGCACCGTCGCCGGATGCGCCGGCGATGGTGCCCACCGCGGCCGTCGACAGCTGCTCCTTGGCGCGCCGGCAGGCGCCTAGCAGGCGGGCCTGCGACCCGACCCGCGCGGTGCCGCCGAGCATGGCGGTGCTGACGTCGGAAGCCAGTAGGTGATCCAGGACGAGCTGATCGATCGCGTCGCCGGAGAAATCGGTGTACCGCGTCGCCCGCCCGACGGGCGCAAAGCCGGCCTTGGCGTCCATCAACGTTACGGTGGTGCCGCCGGCGCCGAAGTCGCACAGCGCAATAACGCCGTCGGCCCCGAGTCCCGGCGTGCCGCGCAGCGCAGCGAGCGCGGCCGTGGCGTCGGACACCAGCATCGGCGCCACCCCGCCGCGTGCCAGGTCGGACTGGGCGAAGAACTCCTCGCGCAGCGCCGCGAACTGGTCGTCGGACCAATAGGCGGGCACCGCGATGGTGATCGGTGTCCCGTAGCCGACCGCGCGGGCCATGGCCTCGATCGCCTCGACCGTCAGCGCCGCGCCGAGGTACTTGGTGCCGTCGGCCGCCACCAACGGCGCGCGGTCGCCGACGCGTTCGACGAATCCGCGCAGCACCAGGCCGGCTTCGGTCAGGTTCGGATTCTCTTCTGGCAGGCCGACTTCGGTGGGCCGCTGTTCGAACAGGGTCAGCACGGAGCTGCGGATTATCGGAGCGCGGCCCGCGCGGGCGGCAACCAGGTTGGCCACCCCGATCGATAGCCCGAGCGACTCGCTCATCTGCTACACCCCTGTGTCAGTCGTCCCGTTGCTGTCGCACGCTGATCCTCACCGTAGCGACCGTGGACTGCAGCGAGTGTAGGGCTTCGCCGGCGGTGCGCGATGGAACCGTGCTCGGTTTGCCACCGACTCGCTAACGCAGGCCCGGCGGCACCGTGATCGGATTCGGCCTCCCGGGAATGGTGATCACCGACGGCAGCTGCGGCACATGGTGGTGATGCGTCGGCTGCTGCGTCTGTCCCCCGGTGGGCTGCTGCTGCGTCGGCTGCTGCGCCGGCGGCTGTTCAGCGCTGCTGCTGGGCGAGGACGTTGTGGTCGTGGTGGTGGTCGGGGTCGTCGTCGAGGTGGTGGCGGTGCTTGTCGGCGTCGTCGTTTTGGGAACGTGGGGGGCGGTCTGCTGTCCGTGGATGAGCTCGATGATGCCGAAGACGATCAACGCGATCAGGATGACGACGGAGATCAACCAGGCGATCAGCATTTTGGGTTTGCGATACCAGGGAGTCGGCTCGGCGTCCTGGTCAAACGGGTCGACGTCGCCGAATTGCTCGGATCCCTCGGGCGGGTTCGGCGGGGGACCGGCCGGCGGAATCTCGCCGGTCGGTGGCTGTTCGCTCGCACCAAACTCGCCATGCTGCGTCGGCTGGTTGTGGAAGTCGTCGCGTGGGCCATGGGTTGCCACGGGACCGATGGTACTGATCGCACCTGCCAATCTCCTGATGCCAAGCCTGCGCGACGCGTTGGTGGTTAGGTCGAGGTCGTGGATTCCCTGGTGAAGCTGTTGCGGGACACGGCCGCTGTCCGGATATCGGTCTGCGTGGCCCTCGGAGTCGCCGTCGCTGTCGTGGTGGGCAACACGGTCGATTGGCGTTATGCGCTTGCCGGCTGGATCGCCACCGCCGGAATGTATGCGGCGTGGACGCACCTCAACCTGCTCGGCATGGACGCCGAGCAGACGTGTCGATGGGCAACGCGGGAGGATCCGACCCGGTGGGTCGCCGACGCGGTCATCCTGTCGGCGAGCGTGGCGAGCCTGGGCGGCGTCGGCTACGTGGTGGCTGCGGGTTCACGCTCGGGCCATGAGGCGTTGGCGGCCGCCGTCGTCGGCGTCCTGATTGTTGCCGCGTCCTGGGTGGCCGTGCACACGCTGTACTCGGTGCACTACGCGCGGCTCTACTACTCGGATGACCCGGGCGGCATCGACTTTCACGACCCCGAGCCGCCCCGCTTCCGGGATTTCGCCTACCTCGCCTTCACGGTCGGTATGACGTATCAGGTGTCGGACACCGAGATCGGCTTGGCGTCGATCAGGGCGACGGTCTTGCGCCACGCGCTGGTGTCCTACCTGCTGGGGGCGGTGGTCCTGGCGGTGACGATCAATCTGATCGCGGGGCTGGGCTCCAAGCTCTGATCGGACCGGTTATACGCCCGCCGTTGGACTTCCTCGAAGAATCCCTTCGATCCGATCCAGCAGCTCGCTCGGGTCGGCGCGGGCGCCGTCTCGCCAGGCGATGAGTGCGTTGAGGAGGTTGACCGGCGGAACGCTCAGTCGCAGCCCGAGCATCACGGTCTTGGCGGTGTCACCGCCGGCATCTATGGGGCGGTAGGCAATTGCGACCTGCGGCGCGCGACCACCCCGTGGCTGCGAGATGAGCTTGGGCTCGATCGACTCGACGAGCTCACGCCGAATTTCGGTCAACTCGCTCTTCCGCTCGGCCAACCGCACGGTTAACGCGGTCCGGGTGATGCAGAGAAGGCAGCGCCGCCACATGCGAACGATGCCGTACCCGGTCAGCGGAGTCACGGCCAAGATGAGGATGCCGGTGAAACGAAGCCACGCCGGATTGCCGGGCGCATACCCCGCCGCAAGAGAGGCGACGCCCAGCAGTGGGACCAGCACAAGCACGATGTACGCGTTGCCCTCGTACCAAGGGATGTAGCGGCAGACGATCTCGTCACCGATCCGGCTGACCCCGGGACGAAAAATCCGGCGCTGCCCCCCGAGCAGGATGATGCCGCCGGTCACGGCGACGCCGAGAGGCAGATACCAGGTCGATCCGACCAACACGTTGAAGCCCGCCACCAGGCACAGGAAACCTCCGAAGGAGTAGCGCAGCGCCCGTCCCCAACCGCCTTTCGCCCCGCCACCGGCCATCAGTGACCGCCCCGCTTTGCGGTTACCGGGGCGCGGTGCCGGCCGGCGGGCGCAGCGACGGCCGCCGGACCCGGTCGGACCTTCAGCCAGATCTGTGTCCTGTCCACCGGCGAATCGTGCAGCGCGGTCACCGTCAATTGCGTAATCAGCGTCTCCTGTTCAGCCGTGATGATCCTCGATCGTGACGCGCTGTCGACGGTGCCGAGTTCGTGCGCGATCTGCATCGCGAGTAACCCGGCGATCCCGGCACCCTCGGTGGACGCGGTTAGTTCACGGCGCAGTTCACTGCAGCCCGGCGCCGTCTGTAACTGCTGCTCAACCAGCATCGCGAACGCTTCGGCGGGGTCCAAAGCGGCCTCGACGCGATGCATCGTCAACACCGCGCTGGCACAGAACACGTCGATGCACGGATCGCTGCGACAGATCCACACACGGGCTCCGACCGCCGAGTCGAAGGGTGCCCAGCCCGGCGGTACCCCCACATCCACCACAAACCCGGCAAACCGGTCGACCGGGGACACCGTGACGCCGCACTCCTGCACAAACTCATCGAATCGCATCGAATGTGCCCCTTACCCGAAACCGAAGACCGATTCCACGCCATGCACCGCACTATCGACCGCATCCGCGACCGGGTGCCAGGCTGCTTCGACGCCCTTCGATGCCAGGTAGCTGGCGACCGCTCCAGCACCGGCGCCGACCACCAGGCCGACCGCGGTCCCCGCCCCGGGAACGACCGATCCAACCGCTGCACCAATCTCCGCACCCGCCCATAGCCCGGCGGCGACACCCACACCCTCCCGGGTGACGGCCTCCGGCACCGAGTTGCCGTCATGAACGTCGGACATGACGGCGGGCACCGCGCTGGCCGCGGCAACCACCCCGCCGATACGGGAGAATCCCGTGATCTCGACTCCACCGATCTTTGGATCCTCCAGCCACCTCAATAAGCCCGGATCGGCCTTTCCGGGACCCGTGCCGGGGGACTCGGCAATCAAGTTGGTCGCCGCCTGACGCACACCGTCAGCGGTACCTCCGGCCACCGCGCCCGCACCCGCGATCGCCACATCCCCCGGCGTCGGGTTCAACTTGGGACCCCCGCCGCCGGGCGGCTCGCCCGCTGCCGGGCCGGGTCTCGCCTGGGGACCGACGGAGTCGTATCCGTCTGCGTGCAGGGTGCCCATCGCGTCCTGAAACGACTTGGCGTAGCCGTCGCGGGTCGCTTGCAGCTGGGTCAGGGCGGCTTTGGTTTCAGCAACGGCGTCGTCTTCACATTCGGCGATGAACGCTTCCAGCGCATCGAAGTCGGCCCGGCTAAGGTCGCCGTCGTCTTCCATCGCGTCGGCTTCGCCGATCAGAGCGTCGAGGTTCTGCAGCTTTGCTTCCAGCGACGCGATCTGCCCGGCCGCGGCGTGCTGCGCCTCGGCCAACGTCGCGGCGATGTTCTCCAGGTCCGCACCGATCTTGGGTATCTGGAGCGACTGCGCCCCAAGGGCTTTCGTCACCTGCTGCACTTCGTCGGAGCCGGTGATCGGATGATCGCCATTCTGGTGGTTCCAGGCGGCATCGAAGCGGGTGCGGGCCTGCTCGAACGCGTCGTTGGCCTCCTTCGTGCATCGGCCGGCACGCCGAAACGCCTCGGCCAGGTTGGAAATCTGCACCGGGCTGCCCGCCTGCAGGCTCGCATTGATCGCCCAGGGGTTGCCGCCGGCCACGCCGACCAGAGCCGGGACGCTGAGGTATCGCAGTTGCATGGAATCGTCAGCTACTCGCCCGACTGCTGGTCAACCCGGTTCGCATTGCCACCCCTCCCGAGCTCATGGGTCAGATTACTAATGCGGGCCTGGTAATCAATTCACCTCGCGCTCTCGAGTCGGCACCATCGCCGATCGCGGGCAGGCTGTCCCTATGGAGCGGGTGTTGCTGACCGTGGGCCACGGTCCGGCCGACCGGGAGCGGCTAACGGAGTTGCTTGCCGGAGCGGGAGTTGCGCTGGTGGTGGATGTGCGGCGATACCCGGCCAGTCGGACCAATCCGGACGTGCGGCGAGAGCCCCTGGAATCCTGGCTGCCGCAATCCGGCATCGACTATCGGTGGGAGCCCCGCCTCGGCGGGCGGCGGCATATCGCGGCCGGTGAACCGGAGCCGGACAGCTGGTGGACGGTGGCCGCGTTCCGGGCGTACGCGGCATGCACCCGGACGCCGGAGTTCGACGCGGCGCTGGACGAGGTCCTGGCCGACGCCGGCCGGTGCACCACGGCGGTGATGTGCAGCGAGAGCGTCTGGTGGCGCTGCCACCGGCGGCTGATCGCCGACGTGTCGGTGCTCGGGCGCGGGGTGCCCGTGCGGCACCTCATGCCGGACGGCCGGCTCAGTGCGCACCGCCCAGCGGAGGGTGCCCGCCGCCGCCCCGACGGCCACCTGGTCTGGGACGGCTGCGTTTCAGGCCCCTAGAACGTGTTGACCTTCTCGACGCTGACGAACATGCCGTGCTTGGTCTGGTCGTTGGTGAAACGGGTGCCGTCGGCGTTGGCGATGATCGTCCAGCCCTGCGCCGCGTAGGTCTTGTAGTCGATGGTGACGGTCGGGATGGCCCCCAGGTTGCCCAGCACCCACTGCACCTTGCCGCCGGTGTTGATGCTGACGCCGTTGGCGTGCTCACCGTCCTGCAGCGGCGAGTTGGTGAACGGCGCCTCGCAGCCGACGGTGTCCTTGTTGATCTGGCAGCGCGTCACGCCAGATTTGGTCTCGATGAAGACGTAGCCGTTCTGGTCGGGCGGCAGCGGGATGGCGCCCGCCGGGTTGGTCGGGTTGCTCGGCGCGGCGGACGGGCCCGGGGCCGGCGCCGCGGTGGCCGACGGCGGTGTGGATCTGGGGGTGGGGAAAGACGGCTCGGTGGGTCCCGCTCCGGGCGAGGCCACCGGTCGGCCCCCGATGATCGAGCTGCAGCCCGACACCAGCTCCGAACCGCCCACCAGGGCGACGAGCAGCAGCGAACCACCGGCCAGGCTTCGCCGCGCATTCTCCGAAAACCGCACCCGCCGCTCCCCAGACGATTCGAATAGCGGCACTCAGGTTACGCACCGAGAGGCGAAAGCCGCTGCCCTGGCGCGGCTATCGATACCGAGCCGATGGCCCAGGTTTATCACCGCGTGACCGACCCGTCGGACCAGAGCGCTATAGCCCCAACAGGTTTTCGGCGTTGCGGTCCCGAATATTAGCCACCCCGGGAACACGGCGGGGTCAACCGCCGTTAACATGATCGACAAGTTGAGCGAACCACACTCAATACTGGGTTGACAGCCCACCGTCCCCAGGGCAGGCTTGAGCCTGGTTCACTCAGCATAGTGGCACCAAACAAGCTCTACACATTCAGGAGGAATCACTATGGCTCGTGCGGTCGGTATCGACCTCGGGACCACCAACTCCGTCGTCGCAGTCCTCGAGGGCGGTGACCCGGTCGTCGTCGCCAACTCCGAGGGTTCGCGGACCACGCCGTCCATCGTCGCGTTCGCGCGCAACGGGGAGGTGCTCGTCGGCCAGCCCGCCAAGAACCAGGCGGTGACCAACGTCGACCGCACCATCCGTTCGGTCAAGCGGCACATGGGCAGCGACTGGTCCATCGAGATCGACGACAAGAAATACACCGCTCAGGAGATCAGCGCCCGCGTGCTGATGAAGCTGAAGCGCGACGCCGAGGCGTATCTGGGTGAGGACGTCACCGACGCGGTCGTCACCGTGCCGGCGTACTTCAACGACGCCCAGCGTCAGGCGACCAAGGAAGCCGGCCAGATCGCAGGCCTGAACGTGCTACGCATCGTCAACGAGCCGACCGCGGCCGCGCTGGCCTACGGCCTGGACAAGGGCGAGAAGGAACAGACCATCCTGGTCTTCGACCTCGGTGGCGGTACGTTCGACGTGTCGCTGCTCGAGATCGGCGAGGGTGTGGTCGAGGTCCGCGCCACCAGTGGTGACAACCACCTCGGTGGGGACGACTGGGATGACCGCGTCGTCGAGTGGCTGGTCGACAAGTTCAAGGGCACCAGCGGAATTGACCTGACCAAGGACAAGATGGCGATGCAGCGGCTGCGTGAGGCCGCCGAGAAGGCCAAGATCGAGCTCTCGAGTTCGCAGAGCACCTCGATCAACCTGCCCTACATCACCGTCGACGCGGACAAGAACCCGCTGTTCCTCGACGAGCAGCTGACTCGCGCCGAATTCCAGCGCATCACACAGGATCTGCTGGACCGCACCCGCAAGCCTTTCCAGTCCGTGATCAAGGACGCCGGTATCTCGGTGTCCGAAATCGACCACGTGGTTCTGGTGGGTGGTTCCACCCGCATGCCCGCGGTGACCGAACTGGTCAAGGAACTCACCGGAGGCAAGGAGCCCAACAAGGGCGTCAACCCCGATGAAGTTGTAGCGGTCGGAGCGGCTCTTCAGGCGGGCGTGTTGAAGGGTGAGGTGAAAGACGTTCTGCTGCTTGACGTTACGCCGCTGAGCCTGGGTATCGAGACCAAGGGTGGCGTGATGACCAAGCTCATCGAGCGCAACACCACCATCCCCACCAAGCGGTCGGAGACCTTCACCACGGCCGACGACAACCAGCCGTCGGTACAGATCCAGGTCTTCCAGGGTGAGCGCGAAATCGCTTCGCACAACAAGCTGCTCGGCTCCTTCGAGCTGACCGGCATCCCGCCGGCTCCGCGCGGCGTCCCGCAGATCGAGGTCACCTTCGACATCGACGCCAACGGCATCGTGCACGTCACGGCCAAGGACAAGGGCACCGGCAAGGAGAACACGATCAAAATCCAGGAAGGCTCCGGCCTGTCCAAGGAGGAGATCGACCGGATGATCAAGGACGCCGAGGCGCACGCCGAGGAGGACCGTCAGCGTCGCGAAGAGGCCGACGTCCGCAACCAGGCCGAATCGCTCGTCTACCAGACGGAGAAGTTCGTCAAGGATCAGCGCGAGGCCGAGGGCGGCTCGAAGGTCCCCGAGGACACGCTGTCCAAGGTCGACGCCGCGATCGCCGAGGCCAAGGCGGCCTTGGGCGGCACCGACATCAGCGCCATCAAGGCGGCGATGGAGAAGCTGGGCCAGGAGTCCCAGGCGCTCGGACAGGCGATCTACGAGGCCACCCAGGCTGCCGGTGAGCAGGCCGGTGGCGGCGCGGCAGGCGGCCCGGCTGGGTCCGCTGACGACGTCGTGGACGCGGAGGTGGTCGACGATGACCGGGAGTCCAAGTGACGGAAAGCAACCCACAGGAACAGGTGACGGTCACCGACAAGCGGCGAATCGATCCTGAGACCGGTGAAGTACGGCAGGTTCCCCCTCCCGGCGATACGCCGGGAGGGGCGCCGGCCGGCGAGACGGCGGCCCAACCCGAGGGCAAAGTTGCCGAGCTCACCGCCGATCTGCAACGGGTGCAGGCCGACTTCGCCAACTACCGCAAGCGGGCGCTGCGCGACCAGCAGGCCGCGGCGGACCGCGCAAAGGCGGCCGTCGTCAACCAATTGCTGGGCGTGCTCGACGATCTCGACCGGGCACGCAAGCACGGTGATCTGGAATCCGGACCGCTGAAATCGGTGGCCGACAAGCTGGAGACTGCGCTGACCGGCCTCGGCCTGACGGCGTTCGGTGAGGAAGGCGAGGACTTCGACCCGGTGCTGCACGAAGCCGTTCAGCACGAGGGCGATGGCTCCCGACCGGTGATCGGCACCGTCATGCGGCAGGGGTACAAACTGGGTGAACAGGTGCTGCGCCACGCCTTGGTCGGCGTCGTCGACACGGTTGACGGCGACGGCGACGCGGCGGCCGCTACCGGTGAGTCCGCCGCGGCGGCTGGGGAAGCCGAGCCGGCCGAATCGGACGATAAACCCGGCACATCCGCTGACTAGGCCACACAATCAGCACATTGGACCAGAGACCAGAAAGGAAGTGGTGAGGGGGTGACGCGACATGGCCCAGCGCGAATGGGTCGAAAAGGACTTCTATAAGGAGCTGGGCGTCTCCTCTGACGCCAGTCCCGAAGAGATCAAACGCGCCTACCGCAAGTTGGCGCGCGATCTGCACCCGGACGCCAACCCCGACAACCCCGCCGCCGGCGAGCGTTTCAAAGCGGTCTCCGAGGCGCACAACGTCTTGTCGGATCCGGCCAAGCGCAAGGAATACGACGAAACCCGAAGGCTGTTCGCCGGCGGTGGTTTTGGCGGGCGCCGGTTCGACAGCGGCGGGTTCGGGGGCTTCAACGTCGGCGGTGACGGCGCTGAGTTTAACCTCAACGATTTGTTCGATGCCGCCGGCCGAAGCGGCGGCACCAACATCGGTGACCTGTTCGGCGGCTTGTTCGGGCGCGGTTCGGGCGCCCGGCCCAGCCGGCCGCGCCGCGGCAACGACCTCGAGACCGAAACCCAGCTGGATTTCGTCGAGGCCGCCAAGGGTGTGGCGATGCCGCTGCGGCTGACCAGCCCGGCGCCGTGCACCAACTGCCATGGCAGTGGCGCGCGGCCGGGCACCAGCCCGAAGGTGTGTCCCACCTGTAACGGCTCCGGCGTGATCAACCGCAACCAGGGCGCGTTCGGCTTCTCCGAGCCGTGCACCGACTGCCGGGGCAGCGGCTCGATCATCGAGCACCCCTGCGACGAGTGCAAGGGCACCGGCGTCACCACCCGCACCCGCACCATCAACGTGCGGATCCCACCGGGCGTCGAGGACGGACAGCGCATTCGGTTGCCCGGCCAGGGCGAGGCGGGGTTGCGCGGGGCGCCGTCGGGTGACCTGTACGTGACGGTGCATGTGCGCCCGGACAAGGTGTTCGGACGCGACGGTGACGACCTCACCGTGACCGTTCCCGTCAGCTTCACCGAGTTAGCTTTGGGCTCAACCATTTCCGTGCCCACGCTGGACGGCAAGGTCGGCGTTCGGGTGCCCAAGGGCACCGCCGACGGCCGCATCCTGCGGGTGCGTGGACGTGGCGTGCCCAAGCGCAGTGGCGGTAACGGCGACCTGCTGGTGACCGTAAAGGTCGCCGTGCCACCCAATTTGGAGGGCGCGGCCCAGGAGGCGCTGGAGGCGTACGCCGCCGCCGAGCGTTCCAGCGGCTTCGACCCCCGGGCGGGATGGGCGGGCAATCGCTGATGGCCAAGAACCGCAAAGAGGATGCCCGGACCTTTTTGATCTCGGTGGCCGCGGAGCTGTCCGGCATGCACGCCCAGACGCTGCGCACCTACGACCGCCTCGGCCTGGTCAGCCCCAGCCGGACTTCCGGTGGGGGAAGGCGGTATTCGGAGCACGACGTCGACCTGCTGCGTGAGGTGCAACGGCTCTCGCAAGACGAAGGGGTCAACCTCGCCGGCATCAAGCGCATCATCGAGCTGACCAATCAGGTCGAGGCGCTGCAGGCCCGGGTCAAGGAGTTGACCGAGGAGCTGGCGCAGACCCGGCCCAGCCAGCGGCGTGACGTGGCGGTGGTGCCCAAGAGCACCGCGCTGGTGGTGTGGCAGCCCCGCCGTGGACGCTGATCAGACCCGAATGGCGAACTGCGTGACCGCCGGCTCGCCCGGCCGCGCGCACCGGTAGCCGCCCCGGCGCAGCGCGTCGGTGGGTGCGGTCATGGGTTCGAAGCACACTATCGCCTTCGCGGGGTCCTCGACCGGCGGCGCGAAAATCTGCGCCGCCGGATAGCCGTGTTCGAAGTGCACCTCGATGCGGCGTCCGCCGCCGGACACCGCGAACACCGACCCCTCGGCCACCTGATCGTAGGCGTCGTCGAAAGCCTTGTCGCGCAACGCCTCTTCGCGCGCCGGCTGCGGCTCGGAATCGCCCGTCGGCAGGCCTTTGCCGTCGAGGCCCAGATGCCGCAACGGCGGTGTCTCGATGACCCAGTCGGCCCGTGGCGCATCGGGCAGCTGCAGATAGGGATGGAACCCGAAGCACAGCGGCACCGCCCGGTCGCCGGTCGCGGTGACCGTGGTCCGGACCGTCAGCGTCCGGTCGGCCAGCTCCGCCGTCACCGTCAGCACATGTGGATACGGGAAGCTGGCCAGCAATCGGGGATCGGCCCCGAAATCCAGTTCGGCGGTCAGCTCGTTGGCGGTCTCCGCCGTCACCCGCCACCCGGGGTGGGCGGCCAGGACGCCGTGAATCGGTAGCCCGTTGGGGTCGGCGCGCACCCCGTTTTTTCCCGGCGTCAGGGTCACGGTGACGTCCTGCGCGGTATAGGTGTTCTCGCCCAATCGATTTGCCCACGGATACAGAATCGGGATGCCCATTGTCTTGCCGTCCGAGATGTAGGCGTCCAGGCCGCGGCGCTGGCCCAGCAGCTCGACACCGGCGTCGCGCAGCGACGTGCCGATCATCCCCGCCTCGGGGACGAACTGCGCGACCACCGGCGACGAGGGATCGTGCAGGGTGGCGACGTGCATGGCTACCTCCATAGCGGGTCATGCTGAATGTGTTCGGGCGGAGCCCCTTTGGCGATCAGGGCGGCCTTGGTGGCGCTGACCATCGCCGGCCCGCCGCAGACCAGGATCTGCCGATCGCCCCAGCCGCCGTACTTGGTCACCACGTCGGGCAGCCGCCCAATCTGGTGCACGTGCAGGCCGCGTGGTGGGGTGACGTCGGGATAGTCTGCGGCCCAAGAGGGGTCGCTGTTGTATTCCGAGACGGGCGAGACCGACAGCCACGGATTGTGGGAGGCGACCTGCCACAGGGTGGGCAGATCGTAGAGTTCGCACCGGTAGCGGGCGCCGAAGAAGAGATGTATCCGCGGGTTCACCGCGAACCGCGACAGGTCCATGATCAGCGCCCTCAGCGGCGCCAGGCCGGTGCTGCCGGCGACCATCAGCACGTCGCCGCCCTCGCGGTCGACCCGTAGGCCGCCGTGCGGGCTGGACAGCCGCCACCGGTCGCCGGGGCGGGTTTCGTTGACGATCGCGGGGCTGACCAGGCCGCCGGGCACCAGGCGGACGTGGAACTCGATCCCGCCGCCGGGGTCGGGCGGAATCGCGGGACTCAAATACCGCCAGCGGTGCGGGCATTGGGGCACGTGGACGTTGACGTACTGGCCGGGGTGGTAGTCCATCGCCTGATCGAGCTGCAGCCGGACCACCGCCAGATCCCGCGACACCCGGAGGTGCTCGATGACGGTGCCGTCCCACCAGGCGGGCCCTTCTTCGGCGTCCGCGGCGCCGCTCATCACCCCGGCGATCAGGTTCAGCGACTGCCGGGCCGCCTCGTCGACGGCGTCGGTCCAGGCCGCGCCCAAGTGGGTACGCAGCGTCGCCAGCAACGCGCGCCGCAGGGTGTCGTAATGCGGCGGCAGCACACCGTATTTGCGGTGATCGCGCCCGAGCTGGGCCAGGAACGCCACCGGCTCCTGTGCGCGGCGCGCGACCAGCTCGCCGTACACCCAGTGCAGCGCGTGGCCGAAAGCGAGCCGCTGGGCGGCCATTTCGGGCGGGAACAGATCGCGCACCGAACCGTCGAGGGCGAACCAATGGGCGTAGAAGCGGTGGACGAGTTCGCCGGAACCGAGCGACCCCGACTCGCCTGGTGCGAAGGCATCGCGCAGCACCCGCAGTGCGTCGACGTCCTCCAGGCTCACGGGCCCCGATTCTAGGCTCGGTCGCCGGTGACTCAGCCCTGTCGGACGATGTTGGCGGTCCCGACGTTGTCGATTTTGGGCGAACCCCAGTGATAGACAACGACGTTGCCGGTCCCCGACGCGCTGACCGCATCGACGCTGTCCACCGCGACGTGGTTGCCGCTGCCGGACACGCTGACGCTGGTGCAGTGCCCGGTGAGGGTGATGGTGTTCTTCTGCCCGCTCACCGACAGGTAGCCGGCGTGACAGAGGATCGTCTTCGTCACACCGGTCCCGCTGACCTGCAGTGTGCCGGACTCCGGGACCGTCGTCGAGGGGCTGACGCCGGCGAGATCGGTGCGCAACCCGACCGCGATCAGCCCCGCGAGCGCCAGTCCGGCGGCCACGGCGGCGAGCCAAAAGCCCGGGCGCGGGGTCCTGGCGAGCTCGGCGTCGGCCTGGTCGGGGTGCTGCGTCGTCTGTGTCATCAGAAGGGGGGTACCCCGTTCGCCTTATTGCCCAAAACTCGATAGAGTTGAGCGGAACAGACTCAACCTTGACGGCGTTGACCAAGCGGACAAGCATTTTTGCAAACCTTTTTGTACCTGAACGGAGCTCGTCGTGGACTCTTTCAACCCGACCACCAAGACCCAAGCGGCGCTGACGTCGGCGCTGCAGGCGGCCTCGGCCGCCGGTAACCCCGAGATCCGGCCGGCGCACCTGCTGATGGCCCTGCTGACGCAGGCGGACGGCATCGCCGCGCCGCTGCTCGAAGCCGTCGGCGTCGACCCGGCCGCCATCCGCGCCGAAACCGA
The DNA here is from genome assembly GCF_002104765.1 of Mycolicibacterium vulneris. Lineage (GTDB taxonomy): Bacteria > Actinomycetota > Actinomycetes > Mycobacteriales > Mycobacteriaceae > Mycobacterium > Mycobacterium vulneris. Next base: position 355,602 of record NZ_NCXM01000001.1, on the reverse strand, counting down.
GCGGGTGCTGGAGCGGCTGCCGCAGATCAGCGGCGCCAGCTCGCAACCGCAGCTGTCGCGCGAGTCGCTGGCCGCCGTCACCACCGCCCAGCAGCTGGCCACCGAGATGAATGACGAGTACGTCTCGACCGAGCACCTGCTGGTCGGCCTGGCCACCGGTGATTCCGACGTCGCCAAGCTGTTGACCGGCCACGGCGCCTCGCCCCAGGCGCTGCGCGACGGGTTCGTCAAGGTTCGTGGCAGCGGGCGGGTCACCAGCCCCGAACCGGAGGCGACCTATCAGGCGCTGGAGAAGTACTCGACCGACCTGACCGAGCGGGCCCGCGAAGGCAAACTCGACCCGGTCATCGGGCGGGACAACGAGATTCGCCGAGTCGTGCAGGTGCTGTCCCGCCGCACCAAGAACAACCCGGTGCTGATCGGTGAGCCCGGCGTCGGCAAGACCGCGATCGTAGAGGGCCTGGCCCAGCGCATCGTGGCCGGCGACGTGCCCGAGAGCCTGCGGGACAAGACCGTCATTAGCCTGGACCTGGGCTCGATGGTGGCCGGCGCGAAGTACCGCGGCGAGTTCGAGGAGCGCCTCAAAGCCGTGCTCGACGACATCAAGAACTCCGCCGGGCAGATCATCACCTTCATCGACGAGCTGCACACCATCGTCGGCGCCGGCGCGACCGGCGAGGGCGCGATGGACGCCGGCAACATGATCAAGCCGATGCTGGCTCGTGGCGAGTTGCGGCTGGTCGGCGCCACCACGCTGGACGAGTACCGCAAGTACATCGAGAAGGACGCCGCGCTGGAGCGCCGCTTCCAGCAGGTGCTCGTGGGCGAGCCGTCGGTGGAGGACACCGTCGGCATCCTGCGCGGCCTGAAGGACCGCTACGAGGTGCACCACGGGGTGCGCATCACCGACTCGGCCCTGGTGGCCGCGGCCACGCTGTCCGACCGCTACATCACCGCCCGCTTCCTGCCGGACAAGGCCATCGACCTGGTCGACGAGGCCGCCAGCCGGCTGAAGATGGAGATCGACTCCCGGCCCGTCGAGATCGACGAGGTCGAGCGGCTGGTGCGCCGCCTCGAGATCGAGGAGATGGCGCTGGCCAAGGAAGAGGACGAGGCGTCCAAGGAGCGGCTGGAGAAGCTGCGCTCGGAGCTGGCCGACCAGAAGGAGAAGCTGGCCGAGCTCACCACCCGCTGGCAGAACGAGAAGAACGCCATCGACGTTGTGCGTGAGCTGAAGGAACAGCTGGACACGCTGCGCGGGGAGTCCGAGCGCGCCGAGCGCGACGGCGACCTGGCCAAGGCCGCCGAGCTGCGCTACGGCCGCATCCCCGAGGTGGAGAAAAAGCTCGACGCCGCCCTGCCGCACGCCGAGGCGCGGGAGAACGTGATGCTCAAGGAGGAGGTCGGACCCGACGACATCGCGGACGTGGTCTCGGCGTGGACCGGCATCCCCGCCGGGCGGATGCTCGAGGGCGAGACCGCCAAGCTGCTGCGCATGGAGGACGAGCTGAGCAAGCGCGTCATAGGCCAGAAGCGCGCGGTGACGGCGGTTTCCGACGCCGTGCGGCGTTCGCGGGCCGGCGTCGCCGACCCGAACCGGCCGACCGGATCGTTCATGTTCCTCGGCCCGACCGGTGTGGGTAAGACCGAGCTGGCCAAGGCGCTGGCGGAGTTCTTGTTCGACGACGAGCGCGCGATGGTCCGCATCGACATGAGCGAGTACGGCGAGAAGCACTCGGTCGCCCGGCTCGTCGGCGCCCCGCCCGGCTACATCGGTTACGACCAGGGCGGTCAGCTGACAGAGGCGGTGCGGCGGCGGCCGTACACGGTGATCCTTTTCGACGAGATCGAAAAGGCGCACCCGGACGTGTTCGACGTGCTGCTGCAGGTGCTCGACGAGGGCCGGCTCACCGACGGGCAGGGCCGCACGGTCGACTTCCGCAACACCATCCTGATCCTGACGTCCAACCTGGGGTCGGGCGGCAGCGAGGACCAGGTGATGGCCGCGGTGCGCTCGGCGTTCAAACCGGAGTTCATCAACCGGCTCGACGACGTGATCATCTTCGATGGCCTCGAGCCCGGCGAGCTGGTGTCCATCGTCGACATCCAGCTGGCCCAGCTGCAGAAGCGGCTGGCGCAGCGCCGCCTCACGCTGGAGGTGTCGCTGCCGGCCAAGCAGTGGCTGGCGCAGCGAGGCTTCGACCCCGTCTACGGCGCCCGGCCGCTGCGCCGGCTGGTGCAGCAGGCCATCGGCGACCAGCTGGCCAAGATGCTGCTGGCCGGTGACGTGCACGACGGCGACACCGTCCCGGTGAACGTCAGCCCGGACGGCGATTCGCTGATCCTGGGCTGACCGCTGGAGGGAGACCATCGGCGGTCCGGCGACGCGCAGCTATTGCCAGCTGTGATTGGGTTGTGACCTGGTCGCCTTCTGTGTTCCGGGCCAATAGCAGATACCCTGTTTTGGATGGTCCCCCTCTGGTTCACGCTCTCCGCGCTGTGCTTTGTCGGCGCGGGGGTGCTGCTGTACGTCGACATCGATCGGCGACGCGGGCGCAGCAGGCGCCGTAAGTCGTGGGCGCGGTCGCACGGGTTCGACTACGAGCGTGAATCGGCCGACATCCTCAAGCGCTGGACGCGCGGGGTGATGTCGACCGTGGGCGACGTCGCCGCCCAGAACGTGGTGCTGGGTCAGATCCGCGGCGAGGCCGTCTACATCTTCGACCTGGAAGAGGTCGCCACCGTCATCGCGCTGCACCGCAAGGTGGGCACCAACGTCGTCGTCGACCTGCGGCTCAAGGGACTCAAAGAGCCACGGGAGAGCGACATTTGGCTGTTGGGTGCCATCGGGCCGCGGATGGTCTACTCGACCAATCTGGACGCCGCCCGCCGGGCCTGCGACCGCCGCATGGTCACCTTCGCGCACACCGCACCGGACAGCGCCGAGATCATGTGGAACGAGCAGAACTGGACGCTGGTCGCCCTGCCGATCACCAGCACCCGCACCGAGTGGGACGAGGGTCTGCGCACCGTGCGGCAGTTCAACGACCTGTTGCGGGTGTTGCCGCCGCTGCCCGAAGAGACCCCGCAGGAGACCGGGGTGCCGTCGGGTCTGCGCAACGCCTCACCCAGCCGGCCGCTGGCCCCGGCGGGCCGCGCCGAGCTGCCGCCCCGGCGCGCGCAGCAGGACGTGGCGGGGCTGCTCGGCCCCGATCTTCAGCCCGGTCGTCGCGCCGCCGAGCCGGTGCGCCGCGACCAGCCTCTACCCGATGGGCGTTCGGAAACTATCCGCCGCCCACCGCCCTCCGGACGCAACGGCCACCAGGCCAGCAACTATCAGCGCTGACGGCGGGCGGCGGGCGGTGGTGCCGCCGTCGTTAGGATGTCGCTCATGCCCCGCCCCGTAGCCCTGATCACCGGGCCTACGTCCGGAATCGGCGCCGGGTTCGCGCGACGCTACGCCAGCGACGGCTACGACGTGGTCCTGGTCGCCCGCGACGTCGAGCGGTTGACCCGGCTGGCGGACGAACTGCAGGAGCACTCCGGCAGTGTCGAGATCCTGGCCGCCGACCTCGCCGATGCGGCGGGGAGGCAACGGGTATGCGACCGGCTCGCCGCCGGGGGGGTGCGCGTCCTGGTGAACAACGCCGGCTTCGGCACCTCCGGCGATTTCTGGACCAGCGACCCCGCGCTGCTGCAGTCCCAGCTCGACGTCAACGTCACCGCGGTCATGCACCTGACCCGCGCGGCCCTGCCGGCCATGCTGGAGGGCGGCGCCGGCACCGTCATCAACATTGCCAGCGTCGCCGGGCTGGTGCCCGGACGCGGATCGACGTACTCGGCGTCGAAGGCGTGGGTGATCTCGTTCAGTGAGGGCCTGTCCGTCGGCCTGCAGGGCACCGGTGTCTCCGTGCACGCCGTGTGTCCGGGCTACGTGCACACCGAATTCCACGACCGCGCCGGGATCGACATGGCCAAGTCGCCGTCGTTCATGTGGCTCGAGGTCGACGACGTGGTCAACCAGAGCCTGGCCGATGTCGCCCGCGGCAAGGTGATCAGCATTCCGGGCCTGCAGTACAAGGCGATCATCGCCGCCGAGCGCCTGATGCCGCGGACCCTGATGCGGGCGGTCACCAAACGAATCGGGAGTGGCCGTGGCCGGACCTGACCTCACAGAGTTGGCGGAGCTGGTGTCGCGCCTGTCTGTGGTGCACGGGCGGGTCACGCTGTCCTCCGGCAAGGAGGCCGACTACTACGTCGACCTGCGCCGGGCCACGCTGCACCACCGCGCCTCGGCGCTGATCGGCACGCTGATGCGCGAACTGACCAGTGACTGGGACTACGACGTGGTCGGTGGGTTGACCTTGGGCGCCGACCCGGTGGCCACCGCCGTCATGCACGCATCGGGCCGCCCGATCGACGCCTTCGTCGTGCGCAAGTCTGCGAAAGCCCATGGGCTGCAACGCCTTATCGAAGGCTCCGAGGTTTCCGGCAAGCGGGTGCTGGTCGTCGAGGACACGAGCACCACCGGCAACTCGGCGCTCACCGCGGTGCGCGCCGTCCAGGAGGCCGGCGGCGAAGTGGTCGGGGTGGCCACCGTGGTGGACCGCGCCACCGGAGCCGCCGAGGCCATCGAGGCCGAGGGGTTGCCGTACCGAAGTGTGCTCGGCCTCGCCGATCTGGGGCTGAGCTAGGCCGGCTTCACCGTGCGCACATTCTTTGCGATAGCGGCCTGCTTGGCGCTGTGTCTGGCCGGCTGCTCGTCCTCCAGCCAGCCCGTGCGCCCTTACGGCGCCCAGGGCGCGCGGCTCGGGGAATCGCTGGCCCTGCTCGGCTGGAACATGTCGGTGTCGAATCTGCGCTGGGACGGCGACTACGTGCTGGTCGACGTCGACGCGAGCCCAACCTCGGCCAAGGACCCGCACGCCAAACCCGAGGACATCCGCTTCGGGCTGTACGGCGCACTGGCCCACCCCATGGAGGTCGCCGGCCTGGGGAGCTGCGACAGCGCGAAGACCAGCGTGCGTGACATCCCAGCGCCGCTGTCGGCGCCGCGCGACCGGCTCACCGGCACGGTTTGCCTTGGGCCGCTGAAGGATCGAACCCAGGTGCGCGGTGTCTACGGCTATTCGCCGCGCGACCGGATCCCGGACAGCTCGTCGGCGTATCCGGTCGCGTTTCCGGTCGGGCTGCTGCCGACCAACGCCAACGACAGCGGCGGCCTGGCTGTCAAGACGGCCAGCCTGTCGGCGTGGCGGGCCGACGGCACCCCGGTGACCAAGATGCAGCTGGGCGACCCGGGGGCCTTCACCGGCAACGGCTACATGCTGCTGGGGCTGGTGGCGACGGCCATCGCGGCGCGCTATCGCGACGAGTCCGCCAAGCGCGGCGGCCCGATGATGCTGCTGGCATCGCCGACCCTGCCCGCCCCGGGACTGAACCCGGCCTGCGCGACGTACGGCTCGTCGGTGCTGATCCTGCCCGACGCCTCGTTGGACGCGGTGCACGTCAACGCGTCGCTGTGCACGCAGGGCGAGATCAACGACGCGCTGCTCTACGCGACGCTGGCCATCGACGGCACGCACGCCGGTGTGTGGACGCAGCGATGAGCGAACCACCCGGGCCGACCGAATGGGCGGTGACACCGCCGGCCGGCGTCGGGCCGTGGCCGGGCGAGGCGCCCGACGACCCGCGGTATGACCCGGTCCTGTTGCGCGAGGGCGACACTCGCAACGTCGTCGACGCCTACCGGTACTGGTCCCGGGAAGCGATCATCGCCGACATCGACCGGCGCCGGCATCCGCTGCACGTGGCGATCGAGAACTTCGGCCACGACGCCAACATCGGTTCGGTGGTGCGCACCGCCAACGCGTTCGCGGTGCACACCGTGCACATCGTGGGGCGGCGGCGGTGGAATCGTCGCGGCGCCATGGTGACCGACCGCTATCAGCGGTTGTGCCACCACGACAGCACCGCCGAGCTGCTGGCCTTCGCGGCCGACGCCGGGCTGACCGTGGTCGCGGTGGACAACGTGCCGGGCGCGGCGCGCCTGGAGGAGGCCGCGCTGCCGCGCGAGTGCCTGCTGGTGTTCGGGCAGGAGGGGCCGGGGATCACCGAGGACACCCGCACGGGCGCGGGGCTGACGGTGTCGATCGCGCAGTTCGGCTCGACGCGCAGCATCAACGCCGGTGTCGCCGCCGGGATCGCCATGCACACCTGGGTCGAGCAGCACGCCGACCTGACCCGCGCCTGGTGACGGAGTCGACGGCGCAGTCCGGTTAGCTCCAGAGCGTGACGTGCACCTTTGGCCGAAACCTCGTCACGCCGACACCGGATCCCCGGATCATCGCCTGGGTGCACCGCGGTGTGGTGATGAAGCGGACCAGCTCGGACACGGCCGGCTGGCGCGCCGATGGCGCCAGTGTCGCCGCACACCACTCGCCCGACCTGTCCAGCCCGGGGCCGGTCACGTGCGACAACCGCCCGGCCGCCAGATCCTTGGCGACCGCGAAACCGATCGTCAATGTGACACCGCCGACCCGTTGAACCTCTTCCAGCGCCGCGGCGTCGCTCTGGAAAATTCGTTGCTGGGACTCCGGAATTGCCAAGTCGCGCAATATCTTTGCGATCTCGCCATCCACACTGCCCGCCGACGGGCCGAGCATCCATTGCTGCTGACGCAACAGCCCTGGCGTCGGAATGCCCACGGCCAGTGGGCTGTTCGGCGCGACGACGGTGATGATCTGATATTTCAGAAACGGCCGAACGAAGAACGTGTCGTCGGGAGCCGTCGAGTTCTCACTGGCCGGACCGATCGCGATATCGACGGCGCGCGAGCAGATCAGGTCGCGGAATCGGCTCGTCGGATGCACACTCAACTCCACCGACAGGTCGTCGGCCCGCGACGAGAAGAGCTCGATCAGGCCGGGTGCGGCGTGCTCGGCGAATGCGGTGGACGCCGCCATCCGCAGCAGACGGCGCCCGTGGGCGGCCTCGGTGACCTCGATCGCGGTTTGTTGCTGTAGACCCAGGATCTCCACCGCGCGGCTGGCCAGCCGCAGTCCGCCGGGCGTGAACGCCAGGCCGGCACCCGTCCGGGTGAACAACGGGTCATCGAGTTCCTTGCGCAATGCCGTGACGAGCATCGAGACCCCGGCGTCGGAGACGCCGAGTTCCGCCGCCGCCGCTCGCACCGAACCCAACCGGACCACCGCGGAATAGGCGCGAAGTTGAGCCGGGGTCATGCAAGTGAGCCTACTTTGGATGCGTGCGTGACGTACTTGCCGAGCTGATGTCGATTTGGCACGCGGGTGGCACCGCCGGGCTTTCGACGGTGGTGCGAACTTTCCGCTCCGCGCCGCGGCCGCCCGGCGCCGCGATGGTGGTGACGCCGGACGGCGCGGTGATCGGATCGGTGTCGGGTGGCTGCGTGGAGGGCGCCGTGTACGAACTCGCCACCGAGGTGGTGCGAACCGGCACGCCACTCCTTCAGCGCTACGGGGTCAGTGACGACGATGCCTTCGCGGTCGGCCTGACCTGTGGGGGCATCATCGACATCTTCGCGGAGCCGTTGTCGCAGGCGACGTTTCCCGAACTCGGTGCGGTCGCCGACGATATCGACGACAGCCGAGCGGTCGCGGTCGCGACGGTCATAGCCCATCCGGACCCGCAGTGGGTTGGGCGTCGGCTCGTCATCCGGCCGGACCCCGGTAGCCGCGCGGTCGGGTCACTGGGTTCGGCGCGCGCCGACGACGCGGTCACCGACGACGCGCGTGGTCTGCTCGCGGTGGGCCGCAGCGAGGTACTCGAATACGGACCCGACGGGCAGCGGCTCGGCGAAGGCATGAAGGTGTTCGTAGCGAGTTACGCTCCGCGCCCGCGGATGCTGGTATTCGGTGCCATCGACTTCGCCGTCGCCTTGGCCCAACAGGGATCGCTGCTGGGTTACCGGGTCACCGTCTGCGACGCCCGCTCGGTGTTCGCCACCCGGGCACGCTTTCCGACGGCCGACCGGGTCGTGGTGGATTGGCCGCACCGTTATCTGGCTGCCGAGGCGAAGGCGGGCGCCATCGACCGGAGCACGGTGATCTGCGTTCTGACCCACGACCCGAAGTTCGACGTCCCGGTGCTCGAAGTGGCCCTGCGGCTGCCAGAGGTCGGGTATGTGGGGGCGATGGGGTCGCGCCGCACCCACGACGACCGGATAGCGCGGTTGCGAGCGGCAGGGGTGACCGACGCCGAGCTGGCCCGGCTGTCCAGTCCGATCGGACTGGACCTCGGGGGCCGCACCCCTGAGGAGACAGCGGTCTCGATCGCGGCCGACATCATCGCCAAGCGCTGGGGTGGCGGGGGCCGCCCGCTGACCCAGATCGTCGGGCGGATTCACCATGACGCGCAGGTCGGAGGGGATTCCGGGCTAGTTCAGTGATCCCTTAACTCGCTATTGACCCCCATGTCAGCGGGGCTGACACTGTGGCCCATGCAAGTACCCGGGCCCTTCGAATACGAGCGTGCAACCAGCGTGGACCACGCCATTGGATTACTGGATCGGTTGGGGGAAGGGGCCCGCGTAGTCGCCGGCGGGCACAGCCTGCTGCCGATGATGAAGCTGCGCATCGCCAATCCGGAATACCTCGTCGACATCAACGACTTGGCGCTCGAGCTTGGCTACGTGATCACCGATCCGACGCTGGTGCGAATCGGTGCCATGACCCGTCACCGCGAGCTGCTGGAGTCCGACACCCTGGCCGCGGTATGCCCGATCTTCCGCGATGCCGAACGAGTGATCGCCGACCCAGTGGTCCGCAATCGCGGCACCCTGGGCGGTTCGCTGTGCCAGGCGGATCCGGCCGAGGACCTGTCCACGGTCTGCGGTGTGCTGGAGGCGGTGTGCCTGGCCCGCGGACCTTCGGGCGAACGCGAAATACCGATGGACGAATTTCTTGCCGGGCCGTACGAGACGACGCTCGCCCGAAACGAGATTCTGGTAGAGGTCCGGATCCCGGTGCGGCACAGAACATCCAGCGCATACGCGAAAGTAGAGCGTCGAGTTGGCGATTGGGCTGTCGTTGCGGCCGGAGCGGGAATCACAATCGACGGTGCCGCAATAGCCGCCGCACGGGTGGGCCTCACCGCGGTGAACGCTGACCCGGCCGCGCTGGCCGAACTCTCGGCCGCTCTGGTCGGCCGGCCGGCCGCCGACGAAGTCTTCGCCGAAGCGGGCCGCAGCGCCGCACAAGCCTGCGACCCGGCGACCGATATCCGCGGCACCGCGGAGTACAAGCGCCACCTGGCCTCCGAACTGACCATCCGCACCTTGCGCAGTGCGGCCCAACGGGTGAGTGATGCGACTTAGGCCCCAACGGCCACGAAAGGTTTGATCATGCAGATCAATATGACCGTCAATGGCGAGCAGGTCACCGCCGACGTCGAACCCCGGATGCTGCTGGTGCACTTCCTACGTGATCAGCTGCGGCTCACCGGGACTCACTGGGGATGCGACACCAGTAACTGCGGAACATGCGTGGTCGACGTCGACGGCGTGCCGGTGAAATCGTGCACGATGCTTGCCGTGATGGCCTCCGGGCACAGCGTGCGGACCGTGGAAGGGCTCGCGGGCCCTAATGGTCAGTTGGACCCGGTGCAAGAGGGGTTCATGCGGTGCCACGGGCTGCAGTGCGGCTTCTGCACACCGGGAATGATGATCACCGCCCGTGCCCTGCTGGATCGCGATCCCAATCCCGACGAAGAGACCATCCGGGAGGCGATCTCCGGGCAGATCTGCCGGTGCACCGGATACACCACGATTGTGCGCTCCATTCAGTGGGCCGCACAGCATCCCACGGGCGCAGCGCAGACTGTGGAGGCCACGTCATGACCACGATCGAGTCACGTCCACCGTCACCAGAAGACCTGGCTGACAACGACCAAAAGCCGTGCGGCCATGGCCGGATGATGCGCAAAGAGGATCCGCGATTCATCCGCGGCCGCGGTACCTACGTCGACGATGTCGTCCTGCCCGGCATGCTGCACCTGGCGATCCTGCGCTCGCCGTACGCGCACGCCCGGATCGCGGGCATCGATGTGACTGCGGCACTTGCACATCCGAAGGTCAAAGCGGTAGTGACCGGCGCCGACCTGGCCGAGAAGGGCCTGGCCTGGATGCCGACATTGTCCAACGACGTGCAGGCCGTGCTGGCCACCGACAAGGTGCGCTTCCAGGGGCAGGAGGTGGCTTTCGTCGTGGCCGAGGACCGGTATTCGGCCCGCGACGCGCTGGAGCTGATCGACGTCGACTACGACCCCCTAGACCCCGTCGTCGATGTCCGACGGGCGCTCGACCCGTCGGTGCCCGTCATCCGCACGGATCTTGAGAACAAAAAAGACAACCACATCTTCGACTGGGAAACCGGCGACGCCGCGGCCACCGACGCTGTCTTCGCGAACGCCGATGTCGTCGTCAAACAGGAGATCATCTACCCCCGGGTGCACCCGGCGCCGATGGAAACCTGTGGCGCCGTAGCGGATCTGGACCCGGTCACCGGCAAGCTGACGCTGTGGACCACCTCGCAGGCCCCGCACGCCCACCGCACGCTCTACGCGTTGGTCGCCGGCCTGCCCGAACACAAGATCCGGGTGATCTCACCGGACATCGGCGGCGGCTTCGGCAACAAGGTACCGATCTACCCCGGATATGTGTGCGCGATCGTCGGCTCGCTGCAGCTGGGCAAACCGGTCAAATGGATGGAGGACCGCAGCGAGAACCTGACCTCCACCAGCTTCGCCCGCGACTACATCATGGTCGGGGAGATCGCCGCAACCAACGACGGCAAGATCTTGGCGATCCGGTCCAACGTGCTGGCCGACCACGGCGCTTTCAACGGCCAGGCCGCACCGACGAAATACCCGGCCGGGTTCTTCGGGGTGTTCACCGGCAGCTACGACCTCGAAGCCGCGTACTGCCACATGACCGCGGTGTACACCAACAAGGCGCCCGGCGGGGTGGCCTACGCCTGCTCTTTCCGGATCACCGAAGCGGTGTACTTCGTCGAACGGCTGGTGGACTGCCTGGCGTTCGAGCTCAACATGGATCCGGCCGAGCTGCGGTTGCGAAACCTGCTGCGCCCCGAGCAATTCCCGTATCGGAGTAGGACCGGCTGGACGTATGACTCGGGCGATTACGAGGCCACTATGCGCAAGGCCATGGACATGATCGGCTACGACGCGTTGCGTGCCGAGCAGAAGGAGCGGCGGGCGCGCGGCGAACTGATGGGCATCGGAATGTCCTTCTTCACCGAGGCCGTCGGCGCCGGACCGCGCAAGGTCATGGACATCCTCGGGCTGGGCATGGCTGACGGCTGCGAGCTGCGCGTGCACCCGACGGGCAAAGCCGTTGTGCGGCTGTCGGTTCAGACCCAGGGCCAGGGTCACGAGACGACCTTCGCCCAGATCGTTGCCGAGGAGCTGGGCATCCCACCCGACGACATCGAGGTGGTGCACGGCGACACCGACCAGACCCCGTTCGGGCTGGGCACCTATGGCAGCCGCTCGACCCCGGTCTCGGGCGGGGCCGCAGCGCTGGTCGCCCGCAAGGTCCGCGACAAGGCCAAGATCATCGCTTCGGGCATGCTCGAGGTTTCGGTGGCCGACTTGGAATGGGAGAAGGGCAAATTCCATGTCAAGGGCGACCCATCGGCGTCGGTCACCATCGCCGACATCGCCATGCGCGCACACGGGGCGGGCGATCTGCCCGAGGGCATCGAGGGAGGACTGGACGCTGAGGTCTGTTACAACCCGGAGAACCTGACCTACCCGTACGGCGCGTATTTCTGTGTGGTGGACGTCGATCCGGGTACCGCGGTGGTCAAGGTTCGGCGCTTCCTGGCCGTCGACGACTGCGGCACCCGCATCAACCCGATGATCATCGAGGGCCAGGTGCACGGGGGCATCGTCGACGGCATCGGAATGGCCTTGATGGAGATGATCGCTTTCGACGACGACGGCAACTGTCTCGGCGGATCGCTGATGGACTATCTGATCCCGACCGCGCTCGAGGTACCGCACTTGGAAACCGGTTACACGGTGACACCGTCGCCGCATCACCCGATCGGCGCGAAAGGCATCGGCGAATCGGCCACCGTCGGATCACCGCCCGCGGTGGTCAACGCGGTGGTGGATGCATTGGCGCCGTTCGGGGTTCGGCACGCCGATATGCCGTTAACCCCGTCGCGGGTCTGGGAGGCCATGCAGGGCCGCGCCAGACCGCCGATCTAGAGGGCATGGATGACGATCAGCGAGCGAGCTCAGCAGCTGTTGGCGGCACGGACACCGTTCGTGCACGCGACGGTGGTGCGTGCTCAGCCGCCCACTTCGTCGTACCCGGGCGACGAAGCAATCCTGTTGGCGGACGGCACAATCGAAGGATTTGTTGGTGGCCAGTGTGTGCAGAATTCCGTTCGCAAGGCGGCGCTGGGCGTGCTACAGGTCGGTGAAAGTGTGCTGCTACGGGTGCTTCCAGACGGGGACGTGCACTTCCCCGAGGCCCCCGGTGCCTCCGTGGTGGTCAACCCGTGCCTGTCCGGCGGGTCGCTGGAGATCTTCCTGGCACCACAGCTGCCGGCACCACTGATCCGGGTTCATGGCGCCACGCCGATCGCCGACGCGCTAATCCAATTGTGCACAGTGCTGGGATTCGAAACTAGACGAGATGACTGGCGGGACACCGGCTTGTCCGACACGACCGCGCTCGTGATCGCCAGCCATGGCGGCCCGGAAGCCGAAATCATTCGCGCGGCACTGGATAACGGCGTCGGGTACATCGGTTTGGTGGCCAGTAAGCTTCGCGGCGCATCGATACTCAACGAGCTCGAACTCTCCGGCGCCGAGCGGGCACGTATCCACACCCCGGTCGGGCTACCGATCGGCGCCAAGACCCCAGCGGAGATCGCGGTGTCGATCGCCGCCGAGCTGATCGCCAGCATCCGCGGCGACGGCCTGAGCCCGCCGGTCTCGGTTGACGACGGCCCGGCCGAGGCCGTCGACCCGGTGTGTGGCATGACGGTGACGATCGGGCCCGCCGCCGAGCACCTCCGGCTCGCCGACGCGGACTACTGGTTCTGCGGCCCGGGCTGCCGGACAGCGTTCGCCGCCGGCAAAGACCGCCCATGACCGGGCGGCGGGTCACCGGTATTGTGCTCGCGGCTGGCGGCTCCCGCCGCCTCGGCGCACCCAAACAGCTCCTGCCATACCGGAATACGACCGTACTCGGAGTAACCATCGATGTCGCCCGCAAAGCGGGGTTCGACCAGCTCATCGTCACACTGGGTGGCGCCGCACAGGCGGTGCGTGATGCGGTGCCGCTGGACGGGACCGATGTGGTGACCGTCGAGGACTTCGGCACCGGGTGTTCAGCATCGCTGCGCGTCGCGTTGACGCGAGTACACCCGCAGGCCGCCGGAATCGTGCTGATGCTCGGTGATCAGCCCTGCGTTGAGTCGGAGACCTTGCGTCGCATGATCGGCGCGGGGCCGGCCGGTGCCGTGCTGGTATGCCGCTACTCCGACGGCATCGGACACCCCTTTTGGTTCAGTCGCACTGTATTTGATGAGCTTTCGCAACTGCACGGTGACAAGGGGGTGTGGAAGCTCATTCAGGCGGGCCGGCATCCGGTACGCGAACTCGTAGTGCCCGGCCCGATTCCCCTCGACGTCGACACCTGGGACGACTACCGGCGGTTACTGGGATCGGCCCCATGACCTTCACCGGCCCTGACGATGTGATCCGTCGTTTCGACGCGAAGGATTATCTGCTCGATATCGGAACCGCGTCGGCGATCTATCTGGCGGTCTCCCTGGGCAGGCCGCTGCTGTTGGAAGGTGAGCCAGGCGTTGGGAAGACGACGGCAGCGAAAACTCTTGCTGCGGTTTTGGATACGGAGCTAGTACGGCTCCAGTGCTACGAGGGATTGACCGCCAACGAAGCACTGTACGACTGGAACTACCAACGTCAGTTGCTGTCCATCCGGCTGGCCGAAGCGCGCGGTGCCGACATCGACGAAGCGGATCTCTACAACGAGACCTACTTGGTGGACCGGCCTATCCTGCACTGCGTGCGACATCGTGGGCCGGCGCCTCCGGTGCTGCTCATCGACGAAATCGATCGGGCCGACGATGAATTCGAGGCGCTGCTGCTGGAATTCCTTGGCGAGTCCGCGGTGACGGTCCCCGAGCTGGGCACCTTCGTCGCTGAGCGTCCGCCGATCGCGGTGCTGACCTCCAACCGTAGCCGCGACCTTCATGACGCGCTGCGCCGCCGGTGCCTCTACCACTGGATCGACTACCCGGAGCCGCCCCGGGCCGCTGCTATCGTCCGCCGGACCGTGCCCGGCGCAACCGCCCCGCTCATCGAACACGCCACCCAATTTGTCGGCAGCACACGCGATCTCGACCTGGACAAGCCGCCGGGGGTGGCGGAGACCATCGACTGGGTGGCCGCCTTGGTATCACTCGGCGTCGCGGATCTCGTCGATGACTCGGCCCTGGCCAGCCTGGGGGCGCTGGCCAAGACACCCGACGACCGCACTCAGATCCGCGACGCGTACCACACCTTCACCGAATGCAGCCTGACATGAGAGGACCCGCAGGATGAAGATCGCCAACCAGTTCACCGTCAGCGCGCCGATCAGCCATGCCTGGGACGTGCTGTGCGACCCGGAGCAGGTGATCCCGCTGATGCCGGGGGCGCAGCTGACCGGCCATGAGGGCGACGACTACCTCGGCAAGGTCAAGGTCAAGGTCGGGCCGGTCACCAGCGAATTCAGCGGCAAGGTGCGGTTCGTCGAGCAGGACAGCGATCGGCATCGCGCGGTCATCGATGCCAAGGGAAAGGAATCGCGGGGCACCGGCAACGCGGCCGCCACGGTCACCGCCCAGTTGCGCGAGGACGGGGAGCGCACCAGCGTCACCGTCGACACCGATCTCAAAATCGTCGGCAAGCTGGCTCAGTTCGGCAGCGGGATGTTGCAGCAGGTTTCGGAGAAGTTGCTGGGCCAGTTCGTCGAGTCCCTGGAGGCCAAACTGGCCTCGGAGAAGACGAGCGAAGAGACAGCGCCCCTGGCAAGCTCCGCAACACCCACAAGCGCGGCAACCCCGCAGAACGCCGCCGGTCCCGTCACCAGCGCCGCGCCCGGCTCGCCGCGGCCGGCGGCCGCAACGCCCAATGCTTCCCCTGCACCCGAGCCCATCGACCTGCTCGCGCTGGCCGGGGGCGGCCAACTCAAGAAGTACGGTTCGGTGGCCCTGGCGGTGTGTGCCGCGCTGGCGCTGATCTGGCTGCTGCGGCGAAGACGTTAGCGGTTCGTGAACACCCCATTGCTGTTGCCGGGAGTCGATCTCGCGGCGTTTGCGGCCGCGCTGGTCACCCGCCTGCGCAGGGCGGGCGTATCCGTATCTGCCAGTGGCCAGACCAATTTCGTTGAGGCGCTGCGGCAGCTGGTGCCCAGCACCACCTCGGCCCTGTATTGGGCGGCCCGGTTGACGTTGGTCAACCGGGTGGAGGATCTCGGTGGCTTTGATGCGGTGTTCGCGGCGGTGTTCGGCTCCGCCCAACCCGACGTCACCGCGCCCAATCCACCCCTGTCGCTCCCGGGGCCCCGTACGCCCGCAGCAGGCGCGCTGCTTCGTGCCGGCGCCAGATCCGCCGGAACGCAGTCGCTGCCCTGGTCTACTCGTCCGCCCGCCGCCACATCTACCGGGCAGGACGACACCGCCGGTCCGAGCGTCCCGGTGCCCGACGTCCTGCCCAGCCGCCTCGCCGCGCTGGCCGACGAGCCGTTTGATCGCTTCGATCCCGAAGACCTTCGACTGCTCGGGACCTGGCTGGAGGCGTCGGTAGGGCGCTGGCCACAACGGCGCAGCCTGCGTTTCGAGCCCAGCGCGCACGGCAAGAGGATCGATCTACGCGCCACCATGAACGCCTCGCGGTCGACCGGCTGGGAATCGGTGATCTTGGCGCGAACACGGCCTCGGCGGCGGCCCAGGCGAGTGGTTCTGGTCTGCGACGTGAGCCGCTCGATGCAGCCCTACGCCGCAATCTATCTGCACTTGATGCGGGCGACGGTGCTGCGCCGGGCGCGGATCCGCCCCGAAGTGTTCGCCTTCTCGACGTCACTGACCCGGCTCACCTCGGTGTTGTCGCACCGTTCGGCCGAGGTGGCACTGCAGCGCGCCAACACCAAGGTCACCGATCGATACGGCGGCACGTTCATCGGGCGCAGTATCGCTGCTCTGCTGGCTGCGCCGCACGGCAACGCGCTGCGCAGCGCGGTGGTGATCATCGCTTCGGACGGCTGGGACAGCGATCCGCCCGACGTGCTCGCGCACGCCATGGCCCGGCTGCGGCGCCGCGCCGAGTTAGTAGTCTGGCTCAACCCCCGAGCCGCACATACGGATTTCAAGCCGCTGGCCGGTTCGATGGCCGCGGCATTGCGGTATTGCGATCTGTTTTTGCCGGCGCACTCGCTGACCGGATTACACGAGTTGCTGCTGGCGCTGCAAAGTCGGGCGTCGAGTGTGCACTGAGGGCGGGACCTCTCGGCGTGTCGCCACCCTGCATTCACACTCGACGCCCTACACGCACGCTCACCCGAGTGGGGCAGGATCGACCGGTATGGATCAGCTCTGGGCCAACCGCGCGGCCAGCAGCGAAGCCGCTGTCACCCGACGACACCTGAAACGGCTGTGGGGGCTACCCGCGACCCAGCTGGGGGTGGTGGCCTGGCCGGCGACCCGGCGCGACCGCTGGTTCGGCACCTGGCACTACTGGTGGCAGGCGCATCTGCTCGATTGCCTGGTCGACGCCCAGCAGCGCGATCCGCAGCCGCACCGGCACACCGAGATCAACCGGCAGGTCCGCTCGCACCGGCTGCGTAACAACTTCTCCTGGATCAACAGCTACTACGACGACATGGCCTGGCTGGCGCTGGCGCTCGAGCGCGCCGCCCGGATCGCCGGCGTCGAGCGCAGCCGTGCACTGCCCAAGCTCGCCGCCCAATTCCTCAAGGCGTGGGTGCCCGAGGACGGCGGTGGAATCCCGTGGCGCAAGCAGGATCAATTCTTCAACGCCCCGGCCAACGGCCCGGCGGGGATCTTCCTCGCCCGCTACGGGGACCATCTGAAACGTGCTGAGCAGATGGGCAATTGGATCGACCAGACGCTGATCGACCCGGAGACGCACCTGGTGTTCGACGGCATCAAAGCCGGCTCGCTGGTGCGCGCGCAGTACACCTACTGCCAGGGCGTGGTGCTCGGGCTGGAGACCGAACTGGCCGCCCGCACCGCCGTTGAGATCAGGCAGCGCCACGCCGCCCGGGTGCACCGGCTGGTCGCGGCCGTGCACGAACACATGGCGCCGGCGGGGGTGCTGGCCGGCGCCGGCGGCGGCGACGGCGGCCTGTTCGCCGGCGTGACCGCCCGATACCTGGCGCTGGTGGCCACCACGCTGCCGGGGGAGGCTCCCGACGACGTGCTGGCCCGCGACACCGCCCGGCAGATCGTGCTGGCCAGCGCGAAGTCGGCCTGGGACAACCGGCAAACGGTGGACGGACTGCCGGTGTTCGGCCCGTTCTGGGACCGCGACGCCCAGCTGCCCACGGCCGGCGGCAAAGAGGCGGAGTTCGTCGAGGGCGCGGTGATGGCGTCCGAGGTGGGCGAGCGGGACCTGTCGGTGCAGCTGTCGGGGTGGATGCTCATGGAGGCCGCCTGTAACGTCTCCGCCGAGTCGAAGAACAGGAGCCTCCTGTGAGCAACAAGGTCCACCAAGACGCGGAGTCGGCGCTGCACGGCCTGCTGAAGGACGGCATCACCATCGCCGCGGGCGGTTTCGGTCTGTGCGGCATCCCCGAGAAGTTGATCCAGGCTCTGGTCGACAGCGGCATCAAGGACCTCACCATCGTCGGAAACAACGCCGGCGTAGACGATTTCGGCATGGGCGTGCTGCTCAAGGGCCGGCAGGTGAACAAGGTGATCGCCTCCTACGTCGGCGAGAACAAGGAGTTCGAGCGCCAGGTGCTGGCCGGCGAGCTGGACCTGGTGCTCACTCCGCAGGGCACGCTCGCGGAGAAGCTGCGGGCCGGCGGCGCCGGCATCCCCGGCTTCTACACCCGCACGGCCTTCGGCACCAACCTCGCCGAGGGCAAGGACACCAGGGTCTTCGACGGCACCGAATACGTTCTGGAAGAAGGCATTCGGGCCGACGTGGCGATCGTCAAGGCGTGGAAGGGCGACACCGCCGGCAACCTCATCTACCGCAAGACGGCGCGCAACTTCAACCCGATGATCGCCACCTGCGGCGCGATCACCGTCGCCGAGGTGGAGGAGCTGGTCGAGGTCGGCGAGCTGGACCCCGACCTCATCCACACGCCCGGTATCTACGTCGACCGCATCATCGAGGGCGCCGGCTACGAGAAGCGCATCGAGTTCCGCACCACGAGCGGCGGCGCCGCCCTGAAGAACGACAGCCCCGTGCGCGAGCGGATGGCCCGGCGCGCCGCCCAGGAGTTGCGCGACGGCTTCTACGTGAACCTGGGCATCGGCATTCCGACCTTGGTGGCCAACTTCATTCCCGACGGCATCAAGGTCACGCTGCAGTCGGAGAACGGCCTGCTGGGCATCGGGGCCTACCCGAGCGAGGACGCCGTCGACCCCGATCTCATCAACGCGGGCAAGCAGACCATCACCAGCCTGCCTGGGTCCAGCTTCTTCAGCAGCGCCGATTCCTTCGCGATGATCCGCGGCGGGCACATCGACCTGTCCATCCTGGGTGCCCTGGAGGTCGCCGAGAACGGCGACCTGGCCAACTGGATGGTGCCGGGCAAGATGGTCAAAGGGCCAGGCGGCGCAATGGATTTGGTATCCGGCGTCAAGCGCGTGATCGTGCTGATGGATCACACCGCGAAAGACGGCACCCCCAAGGTGCTCAGCCAGTGCTCGCTGCCGCTGACCGGCAAGAACGTCGTCAACATGATCATCACCAACCTGTGTGTCTTCGACGTCGAGCCGGGACAGGGACTGGTGCTCACCGAGCTGCAGCCCGGCGTCACGGTCGAGGAAGTTCGCGCCAAGACGGGCTGCGACTTCAAAGTCGCGGTCTGAGCGCGGCCGGCTACTCGGCCGCCGGCAGCCGCTCGGATTCCCGGTCGTCTGTGCTCGGCGCGTTCTTGCGCCCGCGGTAGCTGCGCCAGGCGGCGATGAACGCCGGCGTCAGCGAGACGATCAGGATGGCCAGCAGGATTTTCTGCAGGTTGTGGTGCACGAACGGCACGTTGCCCATGAAGTAGCCCGCCAGCGTCACACCGCCGCCCCAGAGGATGCCGCCGACGATGTCGAAGCCCAGGAAAATCGGGTAGCGCATGTAGGACACCCCGGCGACCGGCGGGACGAACGTCCGCACGAACGGCGCGAATCGGGCCAGGATGATCGCCCAGGGCCCGTACTTCTCGAAGAAGGCGTGTGACTCGGTCACGTAGTGCTTCTTGAAGAACCGGGAGTCTTCCTTCTTGAACAGCGCCGGGCCGATCCGCCGGCCGATCCAGTACCCGGTCTGATCGCCCAGTATCGCCACGGTCGCGACGGCGGGGGCCAGCACCCAGATGCTGGCCGGTGGGTTCGGGTGCGCGGCCAGCAGGCCGCCGGTGAACAACAGCGACTCGCCGGGCAGCAGTGGAAACAGCAGCCCGGTTTCGATGAAGACGATGACCAGGATCCCGGGCAGCACCGCGGATCCGAAGACGCCGTCGGCGCCCAACCAATACATCGGGTCGAAGATGTGGGGCAGGGCCGTCACGGCGGTGCTCATGATCCCTCAACATACCGGCGAAACGACCCTGGTCCGCACAAGGCCGGATTAACCCGCGTGCGGGTCCGCCGGGTAGCTGCTGACCGCGCATCCATGGTTGGGTAGGACCAACCGTCAGGAGGTGTCTGATGCCCATCGCCACGCCCGAGGTCTACGCCGAGATGCTGCGACGCGCCAAGGAAGACTCGTATGCCTTCCCCGCGATCAACTGCACCTCGTCGGAGACGGTGAACGCGGCCCTCAAAGGCTTCGCCGACGCCGGCAGCGACGGGATCATCCAGTTCTCCACCGGTGGCGCCGAATTCGCGTCCGGACTGGGCGTCAAGGACATGGTGGCCGGGGCCGTGGCGCTGGCCAAGTTCACCCGCTCCATCGCGGCCAGATACCCGATCAACGTTGCGCTACACACCGACCACTGCCCCAAGGACAAGCTGGACACCTACGTGCGGCCGCTGCTGGCGATCTCGGCCCGGCGGGTGGCGGCCGGCAAGGATCCGCTGTTCCAATCCCACATGTGGGACGGCTCGGCGGTGCCGATCGAGGAGAACCTCGCCATCGCCAGAGAGCTGCTCAAGGAGGCCGCGGCCGCCAAGATCATCCTCGAGGTCGAGATCGGGGTGGTGGGCGGCGAAGAGGACGGGGTTGCCCACGAGATCAACGACAAGCTGTACTCCACTCCCGAGGACTTCGAGAAGACCATCGACGCGCTGGGCCACGGCGAGCACGGTAAGTACCTGCTGGCCGCGACGTTCGGCAACGTCCACGGCGTATACAAGCCGGGCAACGTCAAGCTTCGTCCCGAGGTGCTGGCGGAGGGCCAGAAGGTCGCGGCGGCCAAGCTGGGGCTGCCCGACGATGCCAAGCCGTTCGACTTCGTGTTCCACGGCGGTTCCGGTTCGCTGAAGTCGGAGATCGAGGAGGCGCTGCGCTACGGGGTGGTGAAGATGAACGTCGACACCGACACCCAGTACGCGTTCACCCGTCCGATCGCGGGCCACATGTTCACCAACTACGACGGCGTGCTCAAGGTCGACGGCGAAGTGGGCAACAAGAAGGCCTACGACCCGCGCAGCTACCTGAAGAAGGGCGAAGCGTCGATGTCCGAGCGGGTGGTCGAGGCCTGCAACGACCTGCACTGCGCCGGAAAGTCACTGGGCGCGGCCTAGCCGCTGGCCGACTGGCAGATCTTCCACTGGTCGTCGCGATACTGCAGATCGAGGCTGCGGGTGGAACGCAGCTGCGGGTCGTAGGCCATGAACGTGGTGACGTTCGCCTCGGCGTGCTGGCCGTTGACCACCACCTGATCGATGCTGGCGATCACCGGATACTGCTTGGCCGCCGACACCCGCCGGTACGTCTCGTCCCAGGCGTGCTCGTCGTAGTCGGCGTAGCCGTCACGGGTGGTGCCGCAGGTGATGGTGCGCAGCGTGGTCAGGTCACCCCGCTGGATCGCTACGTCGAAGTTTGCGATGGTGTGGCGAACCTGGTCTTCCTGCGAGACGGCCGCGTGTTTAGTCCGGGTGAGCAGTACCGTACCCAGGATCGCGATCGCCACCAGCGCCAACACGATCACGACCAGCGCCAGCACCCAGCCCCAGTTGATCGGCCGGGTGGTGCGCAGCTTCCCCCCGAATCGGGGTGGAATTGACTGCGGGACAGCGGCTTTGGGCGGGGCTCCGAACTGCGCGGTGGCGTCCTGTCCAGGCGGCGACGCGAACACCTCGGTGGCGGGCTCCGATGCGGTGGAGATGATCGCGGTTTCCTTGGCGTCGAAGCCCGGCGCAGTGAAGCGACGTTCGCGCTGCGGCCCGTCCGGTATTTCCTGCGGGGCGCTGTGCGGGTCGGGTCTGTTGATCACCACGGTCTCGGTCTCGGAGTCGCTGGGGACCATGGGGACGCTCTCGGTGGCGTCGTCTCCGGTTTCGAAGCCGGACTCGGCCCCCCACTCGTCGCCGGGTTCGTTGCGAGACTCGCGTGGGTCGAACCCGGGCCGTTTCGGCGTGCCGCCGCGGTCGGGTTCGGATGGGTTGGGCATGAGTACTACTGTCCTCCCGCTTCGTGGGGTAGTTGCAGAGCTTAGCGACCGAGTACCCGGCTTCCGGCGTTGGCCGAGGTGCGTCACGCGGGCAAAGGAGCGAGCTGCAGAATAGAGCCATGACGCCGATGGGAGACCTTCTCGGTCCCGACCCGATCCTGCTGCCCGGAGATGCCGATGCCGAGGCGGAACTGCTGGCCGGTGAGAAGGCCGGCATCGTCGCGGCCACCCATCCGACGGCATCGGTGGCCTGGGCGGAGCTGGCCGAGCAGGCCCTGGCCGACGACCAGGCCATCACCGCCTACGCCTATGCCCGTACCGGCTATCACCGCGGCCTGGACCAGCTGCGCCGGAACGGCTGGAAGGGCTTCGGCCCGGTGCCGTATGCGCACGAACCCAACCGCGGCTTCCTCCGGTGTGTGGCGGCCCTGGCGCGTGCCGCCGACACGATCGGCGAAACCGACGAGTACTCGCGCTGCCTGGACCTGCTCGACGATTGCGACCCCGAGGCGCGCAAGGCGCTGGGGCTTTAAAAGCTGTCCGAGCAATCCGTGTCGTCGGGGCCGTCGATCTGAACGGTGGCGTGCTCCAGCCCGCGCGCCGATAACACCGCGCGCGCGTCATGCAGCACCCGCGCGGAGTCGCCGGCGCTAGTCAGGTGCGCGGTGCACATGTCCTTGCCGGGGGAGAGCGTCCACACGTGCAGGTCGTGTACGTCGAGCACGCCGTCGACGGCGCCGAGTGCGGTGCGCAGTTCCTCGACGTCGATGTGGGTCGGCGATGATTCGGACAGGATCCGCAGCGCGTCGCGGGCCAGGGCGACGGCCCGGGGCAACACCCAGAGCGCGACCAGCACGGCCACCACCACATCGGCGTAGGGCCAGTGCGTCGTCACGGTGACGACGCCGGCGATCAGCACGCCCAGGCTGCCCACGGTGTCGGCGACGACCTCCATGTAGGCGCCCTTGACCGCCAGGCTTCCCGACGAATGGGAACGCAACAGCATCGCGACGACGAAGTTGGCGGCCAGCCCGGTCAGCGCGACCACGATCATCGGCACGCCGGGGACGGCGGGAGCCTCGCTGAGGCGCTGGACGGCCTCGTAGAGGATGAACGCCGCCACGCCGACCAGCAGCCCGGCGTTGGCGACGGCGGTGAACACCTCGGCGCGATGCCAGCCGTAGGTGCGGGCGGGCGACGCGCTGCCGCGGCGGGCCAGCGTGACGGCGACGAACCCCATGAAGACCGCGACCACGTCCGTCAGCATGTGGCCGGCGTCGGCCAGCAGGGCGATCGAGTTGATCAGCAACGAGGTGACCAGTTCAACCACAAAGAACGCCGCCAGAATCGCCGCGGCCATGATCATGCGCGGGATCAGCCGAGCGTCGTCCGTCTCGGCGGGGGTGTGGTTGTGGCCTGCGCCCATGGCGCGAAATATATGCGCAATAGCGCATATATGGCAAGGCTCAGAACCAGCGACTCCAGAAGCGGGTCAGCGCGTTGCCCCAGCCCACCAGCACGTCCGGCACCCCCGACACGTCGAACAACGACAACACCACCCCGAAGAACCAGTGGTTGAGGACCGGTGCCAGGAGCAGAAACAGCAGGATGACGAAGCCCCACTGCTTGGCCGGCGCCAGCGCGCGCTGGGTCTCCGGACTCAGGTGCGGTTCCAGGGCGTCATATCCGTCCAGGCCCGGGATGGGCAGCAGGTTCAGCAACACGGCGGTGAGCTGAAGGAACGCCAGGAACGCCACCCCGGACCACAGCACCACGTGCGCCGGGTCGAAGAACAGTCGCGTCACCGCCAGCAAGAGCACCGCCAGCAGCAGGTTGGCCGCCGGTCCCGCCAGGCTGACCATGGTGCGACGGGCGGGCGTCATGAACCAGGTCCGCACGTAGACCGCCGCGCCCGGCAGGCCGATCCCGCCCAGCAGGATCACCACCATCGGCAGCAGCAGCGAGAGCGCGGGATGGCTGTAGCGGCGTGGATCCAGCGTCAGGTACCCACGCACGGCGGCGTCGTGATCGCCGAACCGCCAGGCGGTCACCGCGTGCCCGAATTCGTGCAGGCACAGCGACACCAGCCACCCGGCGATCACGAAGACGAACACCCCGGCATAAGCCAGCGGGCGGGTGCTGATCCCGGCCGACCAGGCCAGCGCGGCGCCGGCACCCGTCAGCGCGATCAGGCCCATGAAGATCGGGCTGGGCCGTATCGCTTCGTGCCGGGAGGAGGGGAAGCTCACCGATCGAAACTAGCCGACCAGCTGCCAGCCCTCGATGTTGCGGTAGAACACCGAGCGGCGCGCGGCGCGCGGTGCGGCGACGCCGTCACGCACCACGGTGACGCCCGTGCTGCCCAGCTGGGCGGCGCGCCCGGTGACCCAGCGGGGCCACAGGCGGCCCGCGACCGCAGCCCGCAGGCCCGGCGCGGCAGGCAGCGGCTCGATCCACACGCGTTCGACGTCGCCGTCGAACAACGTGGTGTCGTCGACCACCGCCTCGCCGTGGATCGACCGCGCGCCATCCGCGGGCACCCAGCCGGCCCGCCCCACGACCACCGACCCGGTCTCGTCGCGGATCAGGGTCACCCGGCGCGCCGCACCGCGCCGGGCCCGCCGCGCCGCCCGGTATCCCGCCGGCTGGCGGTAGATCCGGGTGGCCCGGGTGCGGCGGCGCGGCACGTAGGCCACCTCGATGTCGAGCCGTTCGGCGCGCAGCAGCCGGGTGAGCACCGTGGCCAGGTCGGCGTCGCCGCCCAGCACGATCAGCCGCCGGTATGGGCCGATCGCGGCATCGATGTCGATTTCACCGACGACGCGGTGGGTTTGGATGCCCCGCAACGGTCGGTAGGTGCGCCGTTGGCCGAATGCAAGAGTCGCGGCGGCTCGATCTCCTTGCGTCACAGTCTATCCAATCAAGAAGCATCCAATAACTTTGTCTTCCAACATCTCTGGTGAGATATGAACCTCAATGTCGAAAGGTCTCGCCATAACGACACAGTCACAACATGGTGTCGGACTGCGAAAGTTGTTGCAACGCCGCCGGGAAACAAGCGGATACTTTACTCCTGCCACAGGGCTGACGTTGCGCGGAATCCCGCCACGAGTGGTTGAGGGAACGGAGAATTACCATTCGCCGACTTACCGCCATCTTGTCAACCGCGCGAACCGCATTGCTCGTGCCGGGTGCCGGCCCCATGCGCGTCCGTTGCTGACGAAGCCGCTGTGCCCCGTTGGCGCCGTGCTGCTTTCGATTGTCCTGTTGTGCAGTGCATCTGCGACAGCCTCGGCGGACGAATCGATCGTGATCGACCTGGTGCGACACGGGCAGTCGACAGCCAATGCGGCGAGCCTGATCGACACGGCGCCGCCCGGCGCCTCACTCACCGCGCTCGGTCAGCAACAGGCGCAGACCGTCGCCGGCGTTCTCGCGGCGAAGGGCCCGGTCGCCGCGATCTTCGCGTCGCAGCTGATCAGGACGCAGCAGACCGCGGCCCCGTTGGCCTCCGCGTTGGGCATGAACGTGCAGGCGTTGCCGGGGCTCAACGAGATCGACGCCGGTGCTTTCAATGGCCAGCCGCAGGTCAGCCTCGGCGGGCTCGCTTACCTGCTGGCCCCGGTCGCGTGGATGCTCGGGCTACGCATCGTGCCGATGCTGGCTCCCGGCTCCACCGATTCCAACGGATTCGAGTTCCGCAGGCGTTTCGACGGCGCGCTCCAAACCGTGTACGGCAATGCCGCGACCAATGTCGGCCGCTTCAATGACGTGCTCCAGACGATGTATTCCGGTGCCCTTGCCAACCCGGTCCGCGCCGCGAACGGCAGGATCACCGAGGTGGCGTTCTCCAGCGAATTCGCCATCGGTGTCGGGACGATGATGAGCGTCAAAAACCCCGATCCGTTGCTCCTGCTCTTCGACCCGCTGCCCAATACGGGCATCGTCGTGATCCAGGGCAGCCCCCACGATGGCTGGACGCTGATCAGCTGGAACGGGAAACCGGTGCATCCAAGCTGGTCGGGCCCGAAGAACGGTCGTGGCGCCAACGGCCTGTGCCTCATGTTGGACGCGTCCACCAGGACCGGCGTATGCGCGGCCAAGCCGCCGACACCGGCCAGCGCTCCGGTCGCGACACCGTACGGGTGAGGTCGCCGCACCCGGCGTCAGCCTTTACCGGCTGTGTCACCCCGGTCTCGCCACGTCCTGGCTTAAGCTGATTTGCCCGGATCCTCAGCTGGCCATCGGCGGCCCGCACGGCCGCCAGGCTAGGGTAGGTCACCGGCTGGACCACAATACGCAGGCGAGATCAGGTTGGAGCGTGTCATGCCGGCAATCGTCCTCATCGGCGCCCAATGGGGCGACGAGGGCAAAGGTAAGGCCACCGATTTGCTCGGTGGGCGCGTTCAGTGGGTGGTGCGATACCAGGGCGGCAACAACGCCGGGCACACCGTCGTCTTGCCGACCGGGGAGAACTTCGCGCTGCACCTGATCCCGTCGGGGGTGCTCACGCCCGGTGTCACCAACGTCGTCGGCAACGGTGTGGTGGTGGACCCCGGCGTGCTGCTGGACGAGCTCAAGGGCCTCGAAGACCGCGGCGTCGACACCTCCAAGCTGCTCATCTCCGCCGACGCGCACCTGCTGTTGCCCTACCACGTGGCTATCGACAAGGTCACCGAGCGCTACATGGGGAACAAGAAGATCGGCACCACCGGCCGCGGCATCGGCCCGTGCTACCAAGACAAGATCGCGCGCATCGGCATCCGCGTCGCCGACGTGCTGGATCGGGAAGTGTTGACGCACAAGGTCGAAGCCGCGCTGGAGCTGAAGAACCAGATCCTGGTCAAGATCTACAACCGCAAGGCGCTGGATCCCCACCAGGTGGTCGAGGCCCTGCTGGAGCAGGCCGAGGGCTTCAGGCACCGCATCGCCGACACCCGGCTGCTGCTCAACCAAGCGCTCGAGGCCGGCGAGGCTGTGCTGTTGGAAGGCTCGCAGGGCACCCTGCTTGACGTCGACCACGGCACGTATCCCTATGTGACGTCGTCGAATCCGACGGCGGGCGGCGCGGCCGTCGGTTCGGGTATCGGCCCCACCCGGATCACCGCGGTGCTGGGAATCCTCAAGGCCTACACCACCCGGGTGGGCTCGGGGCCGTTCCCCACCGAGCTGTTCGACGAGAACGGCGAATACCTGTCCAAGACAGGCGGCGAATTCGGCGTCACCACCGGCCGGCGCCGGCGCTGCGGTTGGTTCGACGCCGTCATCGCCCGCTACGCGACCCGGGTCAACGGCATCACCGACTTCTTCCTGACCAAGCTCGACGTGCTGTCCAGCCTGGAGACGGTTCCGGTGTGCGTGGGCTACCAGATCGACGGCGCCCGCATCCACGAGATGCCGATGACCCAAAGCGATCTGGCGCGCGCCGAACCGATCTACGAGGAACTGCCCGGCTGGTGGGAGGACATCTCGCACGCCCGGGAGTTCGACGACCTACCCGCCAAGGCGCGCGACTACGTGATGCGGCTGGAAGAGCTTGCCGGAGCTCACATTTCGTGCATCGGCGTGGGGCCGGGGCGCGAACAGACCATCGTGCGCCGCGACGTCCTGGCGGCCCGTCCGTGACGGATGCCGCCCAGGATCCCAAAGACCTCGACCCCGAATACGAACATCACGGCGGCTTTCCCGAATACGGGGTGGCCAACCCCGGGCCCGGCTTCGGCCGGTTCGTGGCAGCCATGCGCCGGCTGCAGGACCTCGCCGTGTCGGCCGATCCCAACGACGCAGTCTGGGACGACGCGGCCGACCGCGTCGCGGCGCTGACGGAGCTGCTGGGCCCGTTTCAGGCCGCCGTGGAGGGCCGGGCGCCGGCTGGGCGGACGCCGGGCCTGCCCGGCATGGGCAGTCTGCTGTTGCCGCCGTGGACGTTGACGCGCTACGAGCCCGACGGCTGCGAGATGCAGGGCCATTTCACCCGGTTTCACGTCGGCGGCAACTACGCGGTGCACGGCGGCGTGCTGCCGCTGTTGTTCGACCACATGTTCGGGATGGTGTCGCACGCTTCCAACCGGCCGATCAGCCGCACGGCGTTCCTGCACGTCGACTACCGCAAGATCACCCCGATCGATGCGCCGTTGGTGGTGCGCGGACGGGTCACCAGCACCGAGGGGCGCAAAGCGTTCGTGTCCGCGGAACTGGTCGACGCCGACGGCGCACTGCTGGCGGAGGCCAACGGCCTGATG
The DNA here is from genome assembly GCF_002104765.1 of Mycolicibacterium vulneris. Lineage (GTDB taxonomy): Bacteria > Actinomycetota > Actinomycetes > Mycobacteriales > Mycobacteriaceae > Mycobacterium > Mycobacterium vulneris. Next base: position 327,474 of record NZ_NCXM01000001.1, on the reverse strand, counting down.
GTGCAGTTACTCCCGGGCCAGCCCTGAGCCGGATGGCCCGCTTCCTCAGCATCCCGCTGCGCGGGCCTCGTCGTCAGCGGGCGAGCCGGATGGCCCGCTTCCTCAGCATCCCGCTGCGCGGGCCGCATCGTCAGCGGGCTGGCCGGGCACATGACGAACCGACCTATCCTTGAGCCGTGACTGACGGCGTGACCGACGGACGGGACGACGAAACGACGGCGCTCGTCGTGCCCCAGCAGCCTGCCGCGCGCGCCGAAGCCCAGCCGGACGCCCCCTCTGACGGCAGGCCGACGGTGGTGCTGCTGGGTTCCGGCGAGATCAGCCGGGAGCTGGCGATCGACCTGGGGCGCCTCGGGGCCCGGGTGATCGCCGTCGACGGGCACCCGCACGCACCCGCGCACGGGGTGGCCGATCAGGCCCTGGTGCTCTCGCTGACCGACGCCGCCGAGCTGTCCGCGGCGCTGCAGCGGCTGCAACCCGACTTCGTGGTGACCGCGACCGACGGCGTCGCGGCCGGGGCCCTCGACGCCCTGGCCACCGGATCCGGCGCCAACCACACCGAGCTGGTGCCCAGTGCCCGCGCTGTGCGGCTCAGCGCCGACCGAGAGGGCCTGCGCCGGCTGGCCGCCGACGAGTTGGGGCTACCCACCGCGCCGTTCTGGTTCGCCGGGTCGCCGGGCGAACTCGAGGCGGTGGGCGCGCACGCCGGATATCCGTTGCTGGTGAAGCCGGCGGCCGGGCCGACCGGGCCGGGGCAGTCGGTGGTCGCGCGGCGAGAAGACCTCGGGCCGGCGTGGCAACGCGCGATCGGCACCCACGCGGGCCCCGGACAGCCACGGGTGCTGGCCGAAACCGTGGTCGAGGTCGAGTTCTACGTGACGCTGCTGGCGGTGCGCAGCGAAGGCCCGGCCGGGCCGGCGATCGAATTCTGTTCGCCCATCGGTCATCGCGGCTCCGACGGGCAAGTGCTGGAATCCTGGCAACCCCAGAAGATGAGCGAGGCGGCCACGGACGCCGCGAAGTCGATCGCCGCGCGGATCGTCAAGGCGCTGGGCGGGCGCGGCGTCTTCGCGGTCGAATTGATGGTCAACGGCGACGAGGTGTACTTCGCCGACGTCACGTCACGCCCGACCGACAGCGCCTGGGTGACGCTGCGCAGCCAGCGGCTCTCGGCGTTCGAATTGCAGGCCAGGACGATCTTGGGTCTGCCGGTGGACACCATGATGGTTTCGCCGGCCGCCGCCCGCGCGATCGACCCGGTCGGATCCCACGATCCGGCCGCGCTGACCGGCGCGCTGAGCGTGCCGGAAAGCGACCTGCGGGTGCTCGGCCGCGGCTACCGGGCACTGGCGACCGCGCCGGAGGTGACGGCCGCCCGCGAGCGCGCCGGCCAGGTCGCCGGCCGGCTGGCCGCGCCCGGGTCGCACGGCTGAGTCCACGCCGTATTTCGCGCGAACCCACCGCCCCGAGACGGTTGCGACGACGGCCTCGATACCATCGCAGATCAGGTATCGCTGCGGGTACGGGGGGAATCCGGCCGGGTCTTGACCGCCCCGGCGCGGATAGGGTTGCTGACAACGAACAATGAGGGAAACGAGCATGAGCACAGAGCGCGCACACTCCTACGCCGGGGACATCTCGCCGCTGGAGGCATGGAAGCTGCTCAGCGACAACCCCAACGCCGTGCTGGTCGACGTGCGGACCGACGCCGAATGGCGATTCGTCGGTGTGCCGGATCTGTCCAGCCTCGGCCGCGAGGTGTTGTTCCTGGAGTGGAATTCGTCCGACGGACGGCACAACGCGAACTTCGGCGACCAGCTGCGCGAGCAGGTGGCGCCGGCCGAGGCCGACGCGCAGCGGCCGGTGCTGTTCTTGTGTCGCTCCGGCAACCGTTCCATCGGCGCCGCCGAGGTCGCGACCGAGCTCGGCATCACGCCGGCCTACAACATCCTGGACGGCTTCGAGGGCCAGCTCGACGCCAACGGCCATCGGGGTGAGACGGGCTGGCGCGCCATTGGATTGCCCTGGAAACAGGGCTGAACGGCGATGACCCCAGCCGACGGCGACTCCGTTCGCACGCCCGCGGCGCTGCCCGAGGGAGTCAGCCAGGCGACCCTCGGAGTGCGCGGCGGGCTGTTGCGTTCGGGATTCGACGAGACCGCCGAGGCGATGTATCTCACGTCGGGCTTCGTCTACGAGTCGGCGGCCATCGCCGAGCAGTCGTTCACCGGCGACGTGGACCACTTCGTCTACTCGCGCTACGGCAACCCGACCGTGACGATGTTCGAGGAGCGGCTGCGCCTGCTCGAAGGGGCGCCGGCGGCCTTCGCCACCGCGAGCGGCATGGCGGCGGTGTTCACCTCGTTGGGTGCGTTGCTGGGCGCGGGGGACCGGCTGGTCGCCTCGCGCAGCCTCTTCGGCTCGTGCTTCGTGGTGTGCAGCGAGATCCTGCCGCGCTGGGGTGTCGAAACCGTCTTCGTCGATGGCGACGACCTGGCCCAGTGGGAGCAGGCGTTGTCGGTGCCGACAACGGCGGTGTTCTTCGAGACGCCGTCGAATCCGATGCAGTCGCTGGTGGACATCGCCGCGGTGTGCGAGCTTGCCCACGCCGCGGGCGCAAAAGTGGTGTTGGACAACGTTTTTGCCACGCCGCTGCTGCAGCAGGGCATGCCGCTCGGGGTCGACGTGGTGGTGTACTCCGGCACCAAGCACATCGACGGTCAGGGCCGGGTGCTCGGCGGGGCGATTCTGGGCGACAAGGAGTACATCGACGGCCCCGTGCAGAAGCTGATGCGGCACACCGGCCCGGCGATGAGTGCGTTCAATGCCTGGGTGCTGGTGAAGGGGCTGGAGACGCTGGCGGTTCGGGTGGAGCACAGCAATTCCTCGGCCTTCCGGATCGCCGAATTCCTGGAGGGCCATCCTGCGGTGAGCTGGGTCCGCTACCCGTACCTGTCCTCGCACCCGCAATACGACCTGGCCAAGCGCCAGATGTCCGGTGGGGGAACGGTGATCACCTTCGCGCTCGACTGCCCGGACAGCGCGGCCAAGGGGCGTGCCTTCGAGGTGCTGGACAAGTTGCAGCTGATCGACATCTCGAACAATCTCGGCGACGCCAAATCCCTTGTCACGCATCCCGCGACCACCACGCACCGGGCGATGGGTCCGGAGGGTCGCGCGGCGATCGGGCTCGGCGACGGCGTGGTCCGCATCTCCGTCGGGCTGGAGGGCACCGACGACCTGATCGCCGACATCGACCGTGCCTTGAACTAGCCGGCCTGTTTCTCGACCGAGTCGACGCGCTCGGCTGCCGCCAGTGTCCCGTCCTGTGCCTGCCGCTCCAGCCAGTCCACCACCGGCCGGGCATAGATCATCTGGCTGGTTATGGCCATCTGGCCGCGGGTGCGGCCCAGGAACGAGAGGCCCCAGGCGAACATCGCGGCGATGCGGTTGCGGTGGCCGATCAGGTAGTACAGGTGCAACAGCAGCCATGCCAGCCAGGCGATGAAGCCGCCGAACTCCAGCTTGCCGACCTTTGCGACGGCGCTGTAGCGCGAGATCAGGGCCATGCTGCCCTTGTCGAAGTACTTGAACGGTTTGCGCTCCGCCGGATTGTCCTGGCCCTTGGCCGCCTGCTTGATGATGGTGGCCGCGTATTTGGCGCCCTGGATCGCGCCCTGCGCCATGCCGGGGACGCCGGGCACCGACATCAGGTCGCCGACGACGAAGACGTACGGGTGTCCCTTAACGGTGAGGTCGGGCTCGACGATCACCCTTCCGGCGCGGTCGGTTTCGGTGCCGTCGGACTGTTCGGCGATCATCGCGCCCAGTGAGCTGGCTTGCACCCCCGCCGCCCATACCTTGCACGCGCACTCTATGCGGCGCTCGCCGCCGTCCTTCTCCTTGACCGTGATGCCCATGTAGTCCACCGCGGTCACCATGGCGTTGAGCTGGATGTCGACACCCATCTTTTCCAGCCGCCGTTGCGCCTTCAGTCCGAGCTTGGGGCCCATCGGCGGTAGCACCGCGGGCGCCGCGTCGAGCAGGATGACGCGGCATTCGCTGGGGGTGATGGTCCGGAATGCCCCGGCCAGGGTGCGCTCGGCCAGCTGGACGATCTCGCCCGCCAGCTCGACGCCGGTGGGGCCGGCCCCGACCACCACGAAGGTCAGCCGGCGTTTGCGCTCGGCCGGATCGGTGGCGACCTCGGCGGCCTCGAACGCGCCGAGGATGCGGCCCCGCAGCTCCAGGGCGTCGTCGATGCTCTTCATCCCGGGCGCGAAGGCGGCGTACTCGTCGTGGCCGAAGTAGGACTGCTGCGCACCGGCGGCCACGATCAGGCTGTCGTAGGGCGTCACGGTTTCCATGCCCATCAGGTGAGATTTGACCGTCTTCGCGGTGAGGTCGATGGCCGAGACGTCGCCCCACAGCACCCGCACGTTCTGCTGGCGGCGCAGGATGAGTCGGGTCGTCGGCGCGATGTCGCCCTCGGACAGGATCCCGGTGGCCACCTGATACAGCAGCGGCTGAAAGACGTGAGTGGTCGTTTTCGAGATCACGGTGATGTCGACGTCGGCGCGTTTGAGCGCCTTGGCCGCGGACAGTCCGCCGAAGCCGCTTCCGATGATGACGACACGATGGCGCGACATGCCTGTCCCCTTCTCCACGCGTGGGCCTGGGTGTCGATCTTCCCAGCGCATCTCCACCGTACGACGCCACCCGGGAGAAAGGCGAGGCATCCCCCTTGACAGCGCAGCGCCAGACCCGGCCACCACGGGTGACCAAGGGGCCAGGGGACGAAAACGGTTGGCAGCAATTGGGTCTCGACGCGAATCCGCGGGCGCGGGCCGAGGCAACCCGAAATGACTTGTGCGGTACGGGATCCCGGCCGGAGTCGTGGCGGGTCAACGACCCGTGTCACGGCTCCGGCCGGTCACCTGTTGATCTTCGCTATGCGAAGGTTTATGTCGAGCAAAAAGCCGCGAATTGTGCTTGCGGCTCGCTCGGTTACCGCACGGCTAGGTGCAGGTCAACGCCGGCCCGCAGTCGATAGTCAGCGGAATATCGCAGGCTGACGTCATGGATGCCGCGAAAGCGAGCACCAAGGCGAGAACGATTTTGCTGGTACGACGTGACATAAGAACCCCCTTCGTCTGGGAGAGGACTGTCTGATGCCCGACGTGGAGGAGCTTACGCGGTCAATGACTCGTAGATAACGGATTTCGCGAATAACGCGGCCCGATGCGTCGAACGGACTCTTCGAGATCGCCGACGGCATGCGATCGACTCGGCGCGAATGGAATTGCAGCAACATTTAGTGCCGCGCAGGATCGGAAATATCCCGCGCGGCTATGTTGGCGCGGCTATATTGGGACGCTATTTTCGCGCTGTTCGGCGGCGATGTGCGCCAGCCGGATATGAATTCAAATCGGCGCCTAAATCGGCCGTGGCTACGGCGTGGCGAAACCGTCAACCCGGCAACCGGTTTGACCGGCCGTTCGGTGACACCTGAGGTCGGTCTAGAACGGCCATGCGTTGGCGTCGCCCTTGTACTTGGCGTTCAGGTCGCTGCAGAAGTCGGCGGCGGTACCGGCGAGCAGGATGTAATAGGTCTCGCCACGGCGGCTTTCGTAGGAGGTGGGGGTGGTCCAGCCGTTGTCGCACATCGCGGCTTCGCCGCCGGCCGCCGTCCTGCGCCAGTTGGTCTTGGCGCAGGCGACCAGGCTGTCGACGTTCGGGGTAGTGCTCTTGGCCGCGACCAACATCGCGCCGCCCCACTGCCCGTCGTTGCGCCGATAGGCGCGGGCGCCGAATCCGGCGTTGTTGGTCTGGCAGGTCAACGCCCGGCGCAGCAACGAGAAGGGACCCGCGAGCTGCTGGTTGGCGGCCCCGGCCGCGGCCGTGATGAATTGCACCGCATCCGAGCCGTCCACCTCCTGGACCGCGTTGGGGTTGCCAAAGCTGAAGAGCTGCTGCGAGATTCCCTGCGCGTCGGTCGAGCCGCCGCCGATGATCGGCCCAGCGCCGCTGGAGGTCATCGCGGGCAGCGTGGAATCGGCGCCCGCCGCGGGCATCCCGGCGGCGGCACCCAGGACCAGCAGCGCGACCATGCTGCGAATCGGGCGGGCGGTGATTCTCATGGTCCTTATTTCAGCACGTCCGCGTACTCTGCGCGGCGCTCGTCGGCAATCAGCCCGGCCAGCACGTGGCGGGTCTGCAGCGCGATGTACCGATCGATGCTGTAGATCGGCCCGAAGTGCCAGTGCTTGAGCGCCCAGCCGTGGGCGAGCAGCATGATGTCGAACACGGTGAGGTCGACGTCGACGCGGCGAAAGACGCCCTGGGCGATGCCGGCCTCGATCACCGCGTGCAGCGGTGCGGCGGTGGCGATTTCGAGGTCCTTGATCTGGGTGCGTCCCGGCGACCCGAGGGTGCGGCTCTCCCGGTAGGTCAGCACAACGCCGTCGAGATTCTCGTCGACGATCTCGATGTAACGGCGCATGCCCGCGGTCAACTGGTCGACGACGTCGTCGCCGGCGGCCGAGATCACCGGTGCCAGCTGATCGCGGAACACGTCCAGGATTCGCACGATCGTTGCGAGCAGTAGGTCCTCCTTGCGGCCGAAGTACTTGTAGATCAGGCCGACGCTGACCTTGGCCTCGGTGGCGAGATCCTGCATGGACATCTGGTGAAAGCCGTTGCGGCCCATCACCTTGACCGCGGCGTCGAGCACCTGACGGCGCCGCGAGCCGGCCCGGGCCGCGCGCACCGCCTCCTCGACGGGCAGCTCGCTGTAATCGGTGACCATCACACCCTCAGATGCCCAGGTCCTTGGCGATGATCGTCTTCATGATCTCGTTGGTGCCGCCGTAGATGGTCTGAATGCGGGCGTCGACGAAGGCCCGCGCCACGCTGTATTCGCGCATGTAGCCGTATCCGCCGTGCAGCTGCAGGCAGCGGTCGGCGGTGCGCACCTGCAGATCGGTGGTCCACCACTTCAGCCGGGCGGCGCGAGCGGCGGTGAGCTCACCCTCCAGGTGTTCGGCCAGGCAGTCGTCGAGATAGGTACGGGCGATGTCGATTTCGGTCGCCAGCTCGGCGAGCACGAATTGACTGTTCTGGAAGCTGGCGATCGGTGAGCCGAACGCCGTGCGGTCACGCACGTAGGCGAGGGTTTCGGCCAGGATGCCTTCGGCGGCGGCCACCGCCCCCACCCCGAGCGCGAGCCGCTCCTGGGGCAGGTTTTTCATCAGCTGGTAGAAGCCCTTGCCTTCTTCCTCGAGCAGATTGGCCTTCGGCACCCGCATATCGGTGAAGGTGAGCTCGCTGGTGTCCTGGGCGTGCAGGCCGATCTTCTCCAGGTTGCGGCCGCGGGAGAAGCCGGGCGTGGCGGGGTCGACGACCAGCAGCGACAGCCCGTGGTGGCGGTCCGGCGAGGTTCGCACCGCGACGACGAAGAGGTCGCCGATCTGTCCGTTGGAGATGAACGTCTTGGCGCCGTTGACGACGTAGTCGTCACCGTCGGGCACCGCCGTCGTGCGGATTCCGGCCAGATCGCTGCCGGTGCCGGGCTCGGTCATCGCGATGGCGAGCACCGTCTCGCCGGTGACCACGCCGGCCAGCCAGCGCTGTTGCTGCTCCGGCGTGGTCAGATCGGTGAGATAGGGCAGCACCACGTCGTTTTGCAGCGTGAAGGCGATGGCCTCGGCGGCCGCACCCGCCCGTTGCAGCTCGTCGATCACGATCGCGTTGTAGCGGAAGTCGCACACGCCGGGGCCGCCGAGATGCTCGGGCACCGAGAAGCCCAACAGCCCGAGTTTGCCCGCCTCGACGAACAGCGAGCGATCGCACTGGCCGTCCCGTTCCCAATTCTCGTGATTGGGCACCACCGTGTGTTGCACGAAATCGCGTACCAGGTCCCGGAACTGGTGATGCTCGGGCGTGTACTGCAGGCGTGTGGCCACCGGTGCTCCTATGTCAGCGGAAGGCGTCGCTGCCGGTGAACGCCTGGCCAAGGACGAGCTGATGCATCTCCGGCGTGCCCTCGTACGTCAGCACCGATTCCAGGTTGACCATGTGCCGGATGACGGGGTATTCCAGGGATATTCCGTTGCCGCCCAGTATGGTTCGCGCGGTCCGGCAGATCTTGATCGCCTCACGGGTGTTGTTGAGCTTGCCGAAGCTGACTTGCTCGGGACGCAACCCGACGCTGTCCTTCAGGCGACCCAGGTGCAGCGAGAGCAACTGACCCTTGTGCAGCTCGACGGCCATGTCGACGAGCTTGGCCTGGGTCAGCTGGAAGCCGGCGATGGGGCGGCCGAACTGGGTGCGTTGCGTCGAGTAATCCAGCGCGGCCTGCCAGGCCGATCGGGCCGCCCCCATGGAGCCCCAGATGATTCCGTAGCGGGCCTCGGACAGGCAGGACAGCGGCCCGCGCAGCCCCTTGGCCTCGGGCAGCATCGCGTCGGCGGGGACCCGCACGTCGTCGAGCACCAGCTCACTGGTGATCGAGGCCCGCAGCGACAGCTTGTGGTGAATCGTGTTGGCGGAAAACCCCGGTGTCTTGGTGGGCACTAGGAATCCCCGAATGCCTTGGATGTCCCCGTCGTCGGTGGCGGCCCAGACCACCGCGACGTCGGCGACCGAGCCATTGGTGATCCACAACTTGCGACCGTTGAGCACCCAGTCCGAACCATCCTGGCGCGCACGGGTTTTCATCGCGGCCGGATCGGAGCCGACGTCAGGTTCGGTCAGCCCGAAGCAGCCGAGCAGCTCACCGGTGGCCATGCCGGGCAGCCATTCCTGCTTCTGCTCCTCGGACCCGAAATTCCAGATCGCGAACATGGCCAGCGACCCCTGCACCGAGACCATCGAGCGCAGGCCGGAGTCGGCCGCCTCCAGCTCCACGCAGGCCAGCCCGTAGTGCACGGCGGAGGCGCCGCCGCAGCCGTACCCGTCCAGGTGCATGCCCAGCAGGCCGAGTTGGCCGAATCCCTTGGCCAGTTCGCGAACCGGCAGGTCACCGATTTCGAACCACTCCGCGACGTGCGGCAGGACGTGCTCGGCGCAGAATTCCCGCACGGTGTCGCGTACCGCGATCTCGTCGCTGGATAGCGAGGCGTCGAGGCCGAGCGGGTCGTCGCGGTCGAAGGCGGGTGGCGTCTTAGTACTCATAGGATCAGCCTGCCATCGTCGGGTCGGCGGTCACCACCGCCATATCGCCTGTGAATGACCATTCATTCCCGACGAATCTAGGTTCACCGCGGCTGCGCGGTCAAGGATCGCGCCGCGTCCCGGTAGTCTGCCTGCATGCTTAGGCTCCAGCGGCCGGCCTGGCTCGCGGTGGACGTCATCGGTGTGCTGGTGTTCTGCGCCGTGGGGCGCCGCAGCCACGACGAAGGCCTCGATGTCACCGGCATCGCCGTGACGGCATGGCCTTTTCTCACCGGCACCGTGGTCGGCTGGCTGATCTCGCGGGGGTGGCGGCGGCCGACCGCCGTGGTGCCGACCGGGGTCGTCGTGTGGTTGTCCACCGTGGTCGTCGGCATGCTGTTGCGCAAGGCGAGCTCCGCGGGTGTGGCGGCGAGTTTCGTGGTCGTGGCGACGACGGTCACGGCGCTGTTGTTGCTGGGCTGGCGGGTGGCCGCAGGGCTGGCCCTGCGGCGTCGCTCCGGCGTCTGAGGCGACCATGACGCAGACGGCCGACGTGGCGGTGACCGCAACCTTCGGAGCGGCCGCGCGGGCGGTGGCCACCAACAAGGGCCTGCTGAACGATCCGTTCGCCGAGCCGCTGTTGTGCGCCGTCGGGATCGACTACCTCACCCGGGCGATCAAGGACCACGTGTTCGCAGAAGACGACGGCGACGACCCGGTGATGACGGCTTTGATGGAGACGCTGGCGGCGCACACCCGGTTCGTCGACGAATTCCTGGCCGACGCCGGCCGGACGGGCATTCGGCAGGTGGTGATCCTGGCGTCGGGTCTGGACACCCGGCCGTACCGGCTGTGGTGGCCGCCGGGGACCACGGTCTATGAGGTCGATCAACCGCAGGTGCTCGACTTCAAATCCGAAGTCTTGCGCGGGCTGGACGCCCGATTGTCCACCCACCGGTGTGCAATCGGCGTTGACCTGCACCAGGATTGGCCCGCGGCGCTGCGTCGCGTCGGGTTCGACGCCGCCCAGCCGACGGCCTGGGTCGCCGAGCAGCTCCTCGTCGGGTACCTACCACCCGACGAGCACCATCGGTTGCTGAACGGCGTCACCGCGGCAAGCGCAGCGGGTAGCCGGTTCACCGCCGATCACATGCCGACCTGGAATCCGTTGCAGCTCGGGGCCGAACGCGCCTTCGTCGACGGTTGGCGGCAGCGCGGCCTTGACGTCGACCTGGCCAGCCTGACCTATCCCGGCGAATACCATTACGTGCCAGAGTATTTGGCGTCCAACGGCTGGGAAACGGCCGGGCGCAGCATCACCGAGCTGCTCGGTGCGATCGGGCTGGGCAGGCGGCGGCGGACCGGGCCCGGCGACTCGGAGTTCATCCCGGAATACGTCACAGCGACGCGCGTTTGAGTGTTGGTGATGCCGGAATCAAGCCCGCCGCACGACCAGCTGCAGTTCGTGCCGGCGACTCACGACGACCCGCTGGCGCAACCGTTGCTGGCCGAACTGGCCGTCGAGTATGCGCAGCGCTACGGTGGCACGCCGAGCACCCACCTGACCTGGCTGCCCGTGCCTGCGGCCGAGCTGGCGCCGCCGGACGGCGGCCTGCTGATCGGCGTCGTGGACGGCGTGCCGGTGACCGGCGGCGCGTTTCGCCGCTACGACGCCGACACCGCGGAGCTCAAGCGGATCTGGACGGACGGAGCTCACCGGCGCCGCGGCTACGCCAGGGCGCTGCTGGCGGCGCTGGAGGCCGAGACCCTGGCCCGCGGGTATCGGCGGCTCTACCTGATCACCGGCAATCGGCAGCCCGAGGCCGAGGCGCTCTATGACGCGACCGGGTATACCCGGATAGCGCCGGACCCGCTGCCGTCGTGGGGCCCGTTCCTGCCGATCGCATTCGAGAAGTGGCTGATCTGAGATCGCCGAGGTCGGCCTGCTCGCCTTGGCCGGTTGAGTGTGAATCGTCGACTTTCAGTGTGAATTCTTGGTGGCGACACGCCGACAACACCCGCCATACGTTCACACTGAAGACCAAGGATTCACACTCAAAGCCGTGAGTTCACAGTCGGTTTCGCCGGAACGGCTCGTGGCCGCCGGATGATGTCACTGGGCCAGCGAGATGGCGCGTGCGGTCGCTTCCCGGATGGGGCCGCGCCACACGTCGCCGTGCCCGGGCAACAAGACCTCGGTGTCCAGTAGGGCCAGCGCGTCCAGACTGCGCAGCGAATTCTCCTGGCTGTGGCTGAACACCGCAGGCAGCAGCTGCGGCCCACCGCGGCGCAGGAGCGGGTGCCCGGTGATCAGCGCGTCGCCGCTGACCAGCACGCCGTCCACCACGTACGAGCAGTGCCCGCTGGTGTGCCCGGGGGTGAACACCGCACTGGGGTGGCCCGGCAGGCCGGCGGCCAACTCGGGGGTCAGCGGCCGGGTGGACGGGATGCCGGCGCGAATCAGGCCGCCGCTGCGCAACACGTGCAGACCCCAGGCCGCCCAGCGTGGCCGCCAAATGCGCAGGGCTACATCGAAAACCGACGCCTGTTCCAGGTACTCCCGCTTGGCGTGGCCCACCTCCTCGGCATGGCAGTACACGTCAGTGCCGTATTCGCTGGCGAGCCAGATCGCCGAGCCCAGGTGGTCGATGTGGGCGTGGGTGAGCAGGACGGCGCGCACGTCGCCGGGGCCGTAGCTCAGCTCCCGCAGCGACGACAGCACGTCCTCGCGGTCGCCGGGATATCCGGCGTCGATCAGCAGCACGCCGGTGCCGTCGACGACCAGCGTCCAGTTAACCGCCTCGCCCTGGGCGAGGTACACCGTGTCGGTCACTTGAACGAGAGTCGGCGCCATGCCCATGCCCGCGAGTCTAGGAGCGGCGCGAGGAGCGATCGCAAGCGCGGCGCAGCCCGGGCGCGGCGGGTCGCGACCATCAAGACAGGAGTAGAAAGAACGGGTGGCTGAACTGAAACTCGGATACAAAGCGTCCGCTGAACAATTTGCACCGCGCGAGCTCGTAGAACTCGCTGTCGCCGCCGAAGGGCACGGCATGGACAGCGCCACCGTCAGTGACCACTTCCAGCCCTGGCGGCACGAGGGCGGACACGCCCCGTTCTCGCTCGCCTGGATGACCGCCGTCGGCGAGCGCACCAAGAGGCTGGTGCTGGGCACCTCGGTGCTCACCCCGACCTTCCGCTACAACCCCGCCGTGATCGCCCAGGCGTTCGCCACGATGGGCTGCCTCTACCCGGACCGTATCTTCCTCGGCGTGGGCACCGGCGAGTCGCTCAACGAGATCGCCACCGGCTACCAGGGCGAGTGGCCGGAGTTCAAGGAACGCTACGCGCGGCTGCGCGAAGCGGTGCGGCTGATGCGCGAGCTGTGGCTGGGCGACCGGGTCGACTTCGAGGGCGAGTACTACAAGACCAAGGGCGCCTCGATCTACGACGTGCCCGAGGGCGGCATCCCGATCTACATCGCCGCGGGTGGCCCGCAGATGGCCAAGTACGCGGGTCGGGCCGGCGACGGTTTCATCTGCACCTCCGGCAAGGGCGAGGAGCTGTATAAGGACAAGCTGATGCCCGCCATGAAGGAGGGCGCCGAGGCCGCGGGCAAGAACCCCGATGACGTCGACCGGATGATCGAAATCAAAATCTCCTACGACACCGACCCGGACCTGGCGCTGGAGAACACCCGGTTCTGGGCGCCCCTGTCGCTGACGGCCGAGCAGAAGACCAACATCCACGACCCCATCGAGATGGAGAAGGCGGCCGACGCGCTGCCGATCGAGCAGGTCGCCAAGCGCTGGATCGTGGCGTCCGATCCCGACGAGGCCGTCGAGAAGGTCGGTCAGTACGTGAAGTGGGGCCTCAACCACTTGGTGTTCCACGCACCCGGTCACGACCAACGCCGGTTCTTGGAGCTCTTCGAAAAGGACCTGGCGCCGCGGCTGCGGCGGCTGGCCTGAGGGGCGGGCGAATGGTCTCCGCCCTATCAGTTCAGTGACAGCGATCTACATCGCCGCTCCCGAGCCGGAGACCGGCAAGTCGACCATCGCGCTCGGACTGCTGCACCGGTTGACCGCAACGGTCGCGAAAGTCGGTGTGTTCCGGCCCATTACGCGCTCAGACGGCGACGAGCGCGACTATATCCTGGAACTGCTCCTGACGCGGACCACCGCGGGCCTGTCGTATGAGCAGTGCCTCGGCGTCACCTATCAACAGCTGCACGCCGACGGTGACGCCGCCCTCGCCGGCATCGTCGACGCCTATCACGCGGTGGCCGAGGCGTGCGACGTCGTGGTGATCGTCGGCAGCGACTACACCGACGTGACGCGGCCCGCGGAACTTTCCACCAACGCGCGCATCGCGGTCAACCTCGGTGCGCCCCTGCTGCTGACGGTCAGCGGTAAGGGGCGCACGGCCGCCGAGATCGCCAGCGTCATCGATGTCTGCCTGGCCGAGCTGGACGCCCAGCACGCCCACACCGCGGCGGTGGTGGCCAACCGATGTGATCCGACCGGGCTGACCGATATCGCAGCTGCCCTGCGCCGATTCGCCCAGCGCAGCTACGTGCTGCCCGAGGAGCCACTGCTGTCGGCGCCGACGGTGGCCGAGCTGGAAAAGGCGGTCGGCGCAACGCCGGTCAGCGGCGAAGAGTCGCTGCGCGAACGCGAGGTCACCGGCGTGCTGGTCGCCGGGATGACCGCCGACCACGTGCTGGAACGGCTGCGCGACGGCATGGCGGTCATCACGCCCGGCGACCGCTCGGACGTGGTGCTCGCCGTCGCCAGTGCCCATGCGGCGGAAGGTTTTCCGTCGTTGTCGTGCATCGTGCTCAACGGGGATTTTCAGCTGCATCCGTCCATCGCCGCCCTGGTCGCCGGACTTCGGCTGCGGCTACCGATCGTCGCCACCGCACTGGGCACCTACGACACCGCCAGCGCGGCGGCGTCCGCGCGGGGAAGGGTCACGGCGACCTCGCTGCGCAAGATCGACACCGCGCTGGAGCTGATGGACCGCTACGTCGACATCACCGATCTGCTTGCGCAGCTCGCCATTCCGATTCCCACCGTCACCACGCCGCAGATGTTCATTCACCAGCTGACGCTGCAGGCACGTGCGGATCGCAAGCACATCGTGCTTCCCGAAGGCGACGACGACCGGATCCTGAGGTCCGCCGGACGGGTGCTGCAGCGCCGCGTCGCCGACCTGACCATCCTGGGCGACGAGGCCCGCATCCGCCAGCGTGCGGGAGAACTCGGGGTGGAGCTGAGTGACGCCACGGTGATCGATCCGCGCGAAAGCCGGCTGCGCTACGAGTTCGCCGACCAGTACGCCGAGTTGCGCAAGGCGAAGGGCGTCACCGTCGAGCAGGCCCGCGAGGTCATGCGCGACAGCACGTACTTCGGCACCATGCTGGTGCACAACTCCCATGTCGACGGCATGGTGTCCGGCGCCGCGCACACCACCGCGCACACCGTTCGGCCCGCGTTCGAGATCATCAAGACTGTCCCGGACGTCTCGACGGTGTCCAGCATCTTCTTGATGTGCCTGCCCGATCGGGTGCTGGCGTACGGCGACTGCGCGATCATCCCGAACCCGACGCCCGAGCAGCTGGCTGACATTGCGATCTCGTCGGCGCGCACCGCCGCGCGGTTCGGCATCGAACCGCGGGTGGCGATGCTGTCGTACTCGACCGGCGAGTCGGGTACCGGCGCGGACGTCGACAAGGTCAGGAGGGCAACCGAATTGGTGCGGAAGCGCAACCCCGACCTGCCGGTCGAGGGACCCATCCAGTACGACGCCGCGATCGAACCGTCGGTCGCGGCGACCAAACTGCGCGACTCGCCCGTGGCCGGCCGCGCCACCGTGCTGATCTTCCCCGACCTCAACACCGGCAACAACACTTACAAGGCGGTGCAGCGCAGCGCCGGCGCGCTTGCCATCGGGCCCGTGCTGCAGGGCCTTCGCAAGCCGGTGAACGACCTGTCCAGGGGGGCGCTGGTCGAAGACATCGTCAACACCGTGGCCATCACGGCGATCCAGGCGCAGGGGTAGCCGTGGCGGACAGCAGCGACACGCGCCTGGTACTGGTGATCAACTGCGGCTCGTCATCCCTGAAATACCAAGTACTCGAACCGGATTCGGGTGCCGCGCGGGCGACGGGCCTCGTCGAGCGGATCGGAGAGGAGTCCTCGTCGGTTCCGGACCACGACGCCGCGCTGCGCCACGCGTTCGACACGCTAGCCGACGACGGTATCGACCTGCAGGCGAACGGCATCGTCGCGGTGGGCCATCGGGTGGTGCACGGCGGCAACACCTTCTATCAACCCACCCTGCTGGACGACGCGGTGATTGGCAGGCTGCAGGAATTGTCGGAGTTGGCGCCGCTGCACAACCCGGCCGCGCTCAAGGGAATTGAGGTCGCGCGAAAACTGCTGCCCGATATCGCGCACATCGCGGTGTTCGACACCGGATTCTTCCACGACCTGCCGCCCGCGGCGGCGACCTATGCCATCGATCGCGACCTGGCGCAGCAGTATAAGATCCGCCGGTACGGGTTCCACGGCACGTCGCACCGCTACGTCAGCGAGCAGGCCGCGGCGTTTCTGGACCGATCGGTCAAAGACCTGAAACAGATTGTGCTGCACCTGGGTAACGGCTGCTCCGCCTCGGCCATCGCCGGTACGCGGCCGCTGGACACCTCGATGGGCTTGACGCCGCTGGAAGGTCTGGTGATGGGCACCCGCAGCGGCGACATCGACCCGAGCATCGTCGCCTATCTGAGCCACAGGGCCAAGATGGGAGCCGATGACGTCGAGTCCATGCTCAATGAGCGATCCGGGGTGTTGGGGCTGTCAGGTGAGCGGGACTTCCGCCGGCTGCGGACGATGATCGAATCCGGCGACGAGTCAGCGCAATTGGCGTACAGCGTCTTCACCCATCGGTTACGCAAGTACATCGGCGCCTACCTGGCGGTGCTCGGGCACACCGATGTCATCAGCTTCACCGCCGGGATCGGCGAGAACGACCCGGCGGTACGCCGCGACGCGGTGGCCGGCATGGAGGAACTGGGCATCGTGCTCGATGAGCGCCGCAACCTCGGCTGCGGCAAGGGTGCGCGCCACATTTCCGCCGACGATTCACCGATCGCCGTGCTGGTGGTCCCGACGAACGAAGAGCTGGCCATCGCCCGTGACTGCGTGAACGTGCTAGGCGGATAGGAAGCCGAGGCTGTTTCGTCCGGAGCCGACCGAGGGCGCGGGATCGGTCCCGACCGTTCGCGCCAGCAGCTCGGCGTAGATGTCACGAAAGTCGATGGTGTACTTCAGGTCTCCGTTGTCGAGGTCGGTGAGGCTGGGTTGCTCGCCGTAGAACCCGCCGTTGACCGGAGCGCCCGCGATGAAGACGGGACCGGCCGTGCCGTGGTCGGTGCCCTGCGAGGCGTTGGCTCGCACCCGGCGCCCGAATTCCGAGTACGCCAGCAGCACCACGTCGCGGCCGGCCATCTCCCGGACGAACGCGGTCACCGCCTCGTCGAATGTCTGCAGGAGACGCTGCTGGGTCCCGCGCTCGCCCGCGTGGGTGTCGAAGCCGCCCAATTGCACCGTGTATACCTGCGTGGGGACGCGGGCCTTGATGGCCTGGGCAACCATGCTCAGCTGGACGGACAGTGAATTGTGCTCCTTAGCAGCGGTTTTCACCGATCCGAAGGCAGCGTCGGCCGTGCGCGCGGCGCGGTAGGCCTTGCACACCGCGGCCATTGCCGGCGTGTCGTCGGGGTCGTCGTTGCCCAGCGCGGCCATCACCGCGTCGAATTTCTCCGCCTTGCCCGGCCCGCCGCCCGGCGAAAGCGCCGCGGCCGTGCACTTGGCGCCGACGGCCAGCGGGGGCAGCACCGCCCCGATGTTGACCGCCCGCAGCGGATCGGCGCCGGTGGCGTCGAGCCAGCGGCCGATCCAGCCCGTCGACACCGGCTCGGCCGGTGACGCCGTCTGCCAGATGTCCATCGACCGGAAGTGGCTGTGGTCGGGCTTCGGGTAGCCCGCGCCGCGCACGATGGCGAGCCGCCGCTGGTTCCACAGCCCCGCCAGTCCCTTCATCGCCGGATTGAGCCCGAGTTGCTGATCGAGGTGCAGGACATCGCCCGGGGCGTAGGCGAGTTCGGGCCGGGCGTCGTGATAGGTGTTGTCCGCGTAGGGGATCACGGTGTTGATCCCGTCGTTGCCGCCGTAGAGCGTGGCGATCACCAGGACGCCCGCGCCGTCGGCCAGCGGCCGGTCCCGTGCCGCGCGCATCAGGTCCGGCCAGCTGACCGCCACGGTTGCGGAAAGCAGGCCGGCTGCGCCGGCGCCCGCGCTGGCGATCAGGAATCGGCGACGGTTCATCTCGGGCATGGCTGATCTCGCTAGGACGTCAGGTATTCGGGAGTGTTGACGGCGGCCGCGACCAACTGCGCCGGTTGGCGCACCAGCGGCCGCAGCGCGTGGGTGGTGCGGTCCGACCAGGAGCCGACGCCGATCAGATAGCCGACCGCGTCGACGCGGTCATCGGCGGCGGTGCCCTCGATGCCGGAAAGGTCACCGGCGTGCGCCAGTTCGGTCGCGGCGCGCAGGCGGGCCCCGGCGCTGGCGGTCGACAGCCACACCTGGCCGCTGGGCCAGCCCCCGACGCTGGGCGGATAGAACGGGCGCTGACCCAGTGTGCGCAAGGTCGCATCGATCATCTTCCGGCGCTTGGGGTCGTTGACCGGCACCCGCAGGGTCCGGATGACGCCGACGAGCCATTCGGCCGGGGTGTTGACCACCGCGGCGCGGCTGCCGGTGAACTCGTCGTCGGTGAGGATCGCCCTTGTCAGCCCGCGGAGGTCGCGGTTGGGGCCGTACGCGGCGACCAGCCGGTCGAGCACCGGTGGCGGCGCCGGATCGTCGGACGCCAGTTGCCGCCACAGCCGTCCCGCGACGTATTCGGCCGACTTGGGTTGCGCCAGCACGGTGTCGCAGAAGCCGGCGGCGTCGAAGTCGCGGCTCTGCCCGAACAGCGTCTTGGCGCTCGCGTCATGGCGTTTGGGGGCCATCGAGGTCTTGCCGCCGGCGCCGATCACCCATCCCGTCAGGGCCCGCGCCCCGTTGCGCACGTCGCTCTCGGTGTAGCCGTTACCGTGTCCCAACGCGAACAGCTCCATGAACTCGCGGGCCAGGTTTTCGTTGGGCGCCTTGGCGGTACTGCTCTGGGCGTCCAGCCAGCGCAGCATCGCGGCATCGGTCAGCATCGCATACGCCAGGGCGCGAAAATCACCCAGCGAGCCCGCGCGCAGTTTCTGGTTCTGCGCGGCCATATACGCAGCGACTCGCACCTTCTGCGCCGACGTGGCGAAGTGGTTGTGCCACAACAGGGTCAGCTTTTCGTGTAGTGGCTGCCGTACGTCGACCATGCGACGTATCCACCAATCCGACAGCTCGCCCAGCTGTTCGGTGACCTGCTGGTTGTACTGCTTGCGCGCGGCGGGCGTGGCGCGCTTGCCCGGCGGGCTCGGCGGGGCCAGTGCGGGCATCGGCGTCGCGACCGCGCCGGGGTCGGCGTCGGGATCGGTGGCCAGCATCGCGTCCACGTGGCCGGGCCAGTCCCGGCCGACGGCGGCGTCGACCTCGGGTCCGCTCACCCCGAACCCGGCCCGGCGCAGCATCCGGGCCGTGGTCAGCCACTGTCTGGACTGCCCCGCCATGCATCAACTATGCCGAACCCTTCTTGAGATTTCCTTGCGACGCCTGTGTATGCAGGTGCACGCGATGCGGCGCACGCGTGCGACCCTGCGCGGCATGAAAGATGCTCCGCTGATCGGCAGCGAGGAGCTGGCGTCCGGCCGGCTGAGTCGCCATCGGCTTCGGGCGGCCTACCGGCCGATTTTTCCGAACGTCTACGTGTCCGCGCACGTCGAGCCGTCCCTGCGGGTGCGCACCCGCGCGGCGTGGTTGTGGTCGGGACGAAGGGCGGTCATCGGGGGAGCGGCCGCGGCGGCGCTGCATGGCGCGCGGTGGATCCCCGACGATGTTCCGGTCGAGCTGATACACACCAACACCCGCCCACCGGACGGGGTGCTGACGCGCCGCGAAACGCTGGGTGTCGGCGAGACGCAGCTGTGCGACGGGCTCGCGGTCACCACACCGGAGCGAACGGCGTTCGACATCGGCCGCCGCGGGGCGGTCCGCTCGGCGGTCGTTCGGCTCGACGCGCTCGCCCGCGCAACGGGTTTCAAGGTCGACGACGTGGTGCGGATCACCAAGGCACACCCATGCACGCCCGGGCTGCGGCGACTGGAGGCCGCGCTCGACTTGGTCGACCCTGGCGCGCAGTCACCGCGGGAAAGCTATCTGCGGCTGTTTCTCATCGACGCCGGCCTGCCCCGGCCGCAGACCCAGATTCCCGTGTTTGGGGCCGACGGCCTTCCGGTCGCCTACCTCGACCTGGGTTGGCCGCGGTCGATGGTCGCGGTGGAGTACGACGGCGACCAACATCGCAGCGACCGAAGGCAATACGTCAAAGACATTCGTCGCATGGAGATGCTCGAGGAGTTGGGCTGGACCGTCGTCCGGGTCGTCGCCGAGGACCGGCCGGCCGGCATCGTGCGCCGGGTGCGCGCGGCGCTGGCGAAATCGACTGTGAATCCCCGGCTTTGAATGTGAACCCAGGGCGGGGTTTGTCGGCGTGTCGCCGCCCGGTGTTCACACTCAAAGCCGGCGAATTCACACTCGCCGGAAAAAGAGGCCCCGGGGTGGCCGCCGGGCCCAGACGCGAAACCCTAGAACGTACTGGTGGGCCGGACCCGGTTCGCCATGTCGACCAGCGCGTAGCGGTGCCGCTGGGTCGGGGCGACGCGGGCCAGATTGCGCAGCGACGCCTCGACGCCCAGCCGCAAACCGTGTTCGGTGAAGGGGAATCCGAGGATGTGGTTGGTGCTCGCCTTGTTGTCTTCCAGCCAGTCCATCGCACAGCCCAGCACCAGCGCGCGGATCTGCAGCACGCGGGGCTCGGTGGGCGGCAGCGCCTCCACCCGCCGGGCCGCGTCACGGATGTCCTCTTCGGTGATCTCGCTCTTGGTCCGGCCGGACAGCAGCGTCACCGCGCTGGTCAGCCGGGCGGTGGTGAAGTGCCGGGAGGTGGCCGGCACCTCGTCCAGCGTGCGCACCGCGGCGGCCCGATCCCCTTGGGCGGACAGCGTCCTGGCCAACCCGAACGCGGCAGAGATCACGCCGTCGTTGGTCTTCCACACCGTCTCGTAGAACCTGTGGTCGTCGACGTCGCCGGCCAGTTCGGCGGTAGCGGCCAGCGCCAGCTTGGGCGCCAGTTCGCCGGGGAACGTGTCCAGCACTTCGACGAAATGCATTGTGGCCGAATCGTAGTCGCCGGTGAGCAGCTCGGCGACGGCCTTGTACCACACCAATCGCCATTGCCAGCCGACCCGCTCGGCCAGGTCGTCGAGCTTGCGGGTGGCCTTGGCCACATCGCCGAGATCCAGCAGCGCGCGGACCTCCATCAGCGGCAACTCCACCGACTCGGACACCTCGACCCCGTCGGCGTCCAGCGTCCCGTGCCGGGCCGCGCGCAGCGAGTCCAGCGTTTGCACCGGCTGGGACAACACGGTCGCCTGCAGCACGGGAGCGGCGACATCGGCCGGATCGACCAGCGGAACCTGCAGTGCGGTAACGATTTCGCGGGCGGTCAGCTTCTCCGAGTGGACCTGACCGTCCAGGTACACGTCGGTGTGGGCGACCAGCAGGTCCACCCCGAACGTCGAGCGGCTGGGGCTGAAGATGGTCGACAGCCCGGGCCGCGGCACCCCGCTGTCGTGGGCGACAACCTCGCGCAGCACACCCATCAACTGGGCGGACATCTCCTCGGTGCTGCCGAACCGGCGCCGCGGGTCGGGGTCGGTGGCGCGGCGCAACAACCGGCGGAAGGAGTCGTAGGTGGTCAACACCGGGTCGTGCTCGGGCAGGCCGTCGACGTAGCGGCCGTTGCGCGTTTGCAGGTTCAGCGTGAGCGCGGCCAGCGTACGGCCCACCGTGTAGATGTCGGTGGCGACCGTCGGGCCGGTCCGCACAATCTCGGGCGCCTGGAAACCAGGTGTGCCATACAGGTATCCGAACGAATTGATCCGCGACACCGCGCCCAGGTCGATCAGCTTGAGCTGCTCTTCGGTGAGCATGATGTTCTCCGGCTTCAGGTCGTTGTAGACCAGGCCGATGGAGTGCAGATAGCTCAGCGCGGGCAGGATCTCCAGCAGATAGGCGACGGCCTCTGCGACAGGTAGCTTCTCACCCTTCCCGTGCCTGAGCGGCTGACCGCCGACGTACTCCATGACGATGAGGCCGACCGGATTTCCGTGCTGGTCGACGTGCTCGACGAAGTTGAAGATCTGCACGATCTGCGGGTGGACCACCTCGGCCAAAAACTGTCGTTCGGCCATCGCGATCGCCTGCGCCTCGGCGTCGCCGGAGTGCACCAAGCCCTTGAGCACCACCGGCCGGTCGTTGACGTTGTGGTCGACCGCCAGATACACCCAGCCCAGGCCGCCGTGCGCGATGCAGCCCTTGACCTCGTACTGATTGGCGACGATATCGCCCGGATTGAGTTGCGGCAGGAACGAATACGGGCTGCCACAGGACGGGCACCAACCCTCCGATGTGCCCTTGGCCTTCTTGCTGGACCGCCCGACGGGTTTTCCGCAGTTCCAGCAAAAGCGCTTAGACTCCGGCACCACGGGATTGGTCATCAGGGCTTCGCGTGGATCGATGTCCCGTCCGCGCGGGATCTCGACCAGGCCGCCGCCGAGCTGCCGGACCGCCGGCAGCGATCGCGTCGCCGACGTCATGCGGTCCTGCGAATCGGTGTCTAGAGCTCCCAGCGAGATGTGCGGAAAGTCATCGTCATCGTCGTCGTCGAAGTCGGGACGGAACAGCGCCTGGGTGGCCTGCAGCCGCCCGGTCGCCGCGCCGCCGGTCTGGACGTCGGCCGGCTGGGTGCCCGGGGCCACGTCTTCCGAGCCGGATTCCGGCTGCTCGGATTGCTTATCCGGCTCGGCCATCAATCCAGATACCTCGGTATGGGCGGGGCCGGCGCGGGCCCCAGCACCGTCAACCACTTGCGGTACAACGTATTCCACGTGCCGTCGCGGCGGATCCGTTCCAGGGTTCCGTTGACGAACCGCACCAATCCGGTGTTGTTCAGATTGACCCCGATGCCGTAGGGCTGGGTGGCCATGTTCGGCCCGACGATGTGCAGGTAGGGGTCCTCTTCGACCAGCCCGGCCAGGATCGAATCATCCGTGCTGACCGCGTCGATCTCGCGCTGCTGCATCGCCACCAGGCAGTCGGCCCAGTTGACTACCGACACCACCACCGGTGGCGGGTCGATCTGCAGGATGCGGTGCAGCGAAGTCGTGCCCTTGGCCACGCAGACCCGCTTGCCGGACAGGTCGGCGACCTTGACGATCGACGAGTCGCGCGGGGCCAGGATGCGCTGGTTGGCGTCGAGGTAGACGGTCGAGAAGTTGACCTGCTTGCGCCGGTCGCAGGTGATGGTCATGGTCTTGACCACGACGTCGACCTCGGAGCGCTGCAGCGCGGTGACCCGTTCGTCCGACGACAGGATCCGGTATTCGACGTGGGACGGCGCCCCGAAGATGTCGCGCGCGATCTCGCCGGCGATGTCGACGTCGAAACCGCTGATCTCACCGGTGATCGGATCGCGGAAGCTGAACAGGTTGCTGCCGATGTCGAGCCCGACGATCAACCTGCCCCGGGCCCGGATGTCGGCGACCGCGGCGTCCGCCTCCGCCTTGGTGGCGAAGGGCCGCAGGCTAGCCGTCAGATCGCAATTCTGGTTCGGGCCGTCGGGCGGCAGCGGCGGCTGGGGCGGCAGCTGCTCCATGCCGACCGGTGTCGGCGGCGGCAACGTCGGCACGCTGGCCACCTGCAGCGATTCAGTGTGTCCGCAACCCGCCAGCACCATCGCGGCGGCGGCCACGGCGCAGACCCGGCGAAGCAGGGGCAGGCGGATCATTATCGATACTCTTTCAGCCTCGGCCACAGGCCCAGCGCCACCGCGATCGCGGCGCCCAGGCTGAGCACCACGCCACCCACCTGGGCTCCGGACAGCCCGCTGCGCGCGTTGATGACGTCGTTGCGCAGGTGGATGCGGCCTTGGTCCATGGCCTTGACCAGCTCGTCTTCCAGCTTGTCGAACGCCGGGGTGGAGTCGTCTTCGCTGCTGCCCAGCGCCACCTGGGTGGCGGCCCGGTAGTTACCGACCGAGATGTACGAGGTGATCCGATCGTTGGCCTGCCGCCAGCGCAGCAGCAGCTGATCGGCGCCTTCCAGGTCCGGCTTGTCCACGGCGTCGCTGCGCGACATGTACTGGTCGAGCTGGCGGTGCATGGAATCGAGGCGCTGATAGAACGACTGCTTGCGCTTCTCCTCGTCGCCGCGACGGATCAATGACAGCGTCTCGTCGGCGCGCGCCTGCTGGGCGGTGATCGCGACGTTGGTGACGGTCTTGAGGGATTCCGCGGCAGTGTCCTTCGCGCTACGACTGGCCGCCGTAGAAATGGTCAGCGCAGTTCCAACCCAAACCACCATGACGAGAATAGCGAGTGCACCCACCACCAGGCCTGGGTTGATTCGGCGCCGCGTGCGCCGCGCCAGCCAGCGGTGTGAGAACGCGCCGAAGATCACGGTGGCGCCGACCACCGTGATGACCGGCGCCGGGATCTGCGTTGACGCGGTGGTCTCTGCGTCCACCCGCTCCGACGTCGCCTGATACAACTTGGCCGCGTCGGGCAGGATCGTCGATTGCATCAACCCCGACGCCTCCGACAGGTACGACGACCCGACCGGGTTGCCCTCCCGGTTGTTGGTCCGGGCGATTTCGATGAGCCCGGTGTAGACGGCCAGCTCGGCGTTGATCCGGCCCAGCAGCTGCACCAGCGGCTCGTCGGTGAGGCCGCTCGAGGCACGGGTCACCGCGACGGACGCGTCGGTGATCGCCTGCTCGTAGCGCTGGCGAACCGGCTGCGGCTCGGCCTCGGCGATGAACGCGGTGGCCGCGGCGGCATCGGCGACCGACAGCGTGGTGTAGAGCCGGCCGGCGGCGAACGACAGCGGCTCGGTGTGGTTGAGCACGGTGGTGAGCACCTGCTGCCGGTGGTTGATGGTGGTCGAGGTGGCGAAAGCGCTTATCCCGCCGAGCGCGGCCAGCACGATCCCGATGGTCAAGATGCGGCCCGGCGTCGTCGAGATGAACCACCAGCGTGGATGAGCCGGTTCGGCCGGTGACCGCGATCCCTGCGGCTCGGTCGACGGGTGCGCGAGCTCAACCGTCACGTCTTATCAGCCCTCATCTCTCGGCCATTTCGTTTCGCTGCACGGACCTCTATAAGCGAAGTCTAAGAGCATGCTCGGGTGGATGGGTGGAGGCGGACGCAATTGACGGCGCCCAAACCAAGTCTGCATATCCTGAATCCGTGCAGGGCGACGGTGACGGTTGGGTGATCTCCGACGGCGGCGCCCATTACTGGGGCCGCTTCGGAGCGGCGGGTTTGCTGCTGCGGGCCCCGCAACCCGACGGCACCCCCGCGGTGCTGCTGCAGCATCGCGCGGTGTGGAGTCACCAGGGCGGGACGTGGGGGCTGCCCGGCGGTGCCCGGGACAGCCACGAAACGCCGGAGGAGACCGCGGTCCGCGAAGCGAACGAAGAGGCCGGGCTGGTCGGTGAGCGGCTCGCGGTGCGCGCCACCGTGGTCACAGCCGAGGTCGCCGGGATCGCCGGCACGCACTGGAGCTACACCACCGTCGTCGCCGACGCCGATGAGTTGCTACACACCGTGCCCAATCGGGAAAGCGCCGAGATGCGCTGGGTCGCCGAAACGGAGGTGTCCGACCTGCCGCTGCACCCCGGCTTCGCGGCCAGCTGGCAGCGGCTGCGGGCCGCGCCGGCGGTGCTGCCGCTGGACCACGGCGACGAGCGACGGCAATACCTGCCGCGCACGATCGAGATCGAGGCCGGCGTCTTCGTCTGGTGCATGCCCGGTGACGCAGGCCAAGAGCCCTCGCAGCTGACCCGCCGGATCAGCTCGCTGCTGCCAGCGCCGAGCTGAGCCGCTGCGCCGCGGCCCGCGGGTCGGCGGCCGCGGTGATCGCCCGCACCACCACGATGCGCCGGGCGCCGGCGTCGAGCACCTCGGGCAGCCGCTGCTCGTCGATGCCGCCGATCGCGAACCACGGCTTGTCGGTTCCGAACTCGGCGGCGGCCCGCACCAGTCCCAGGCCCGGCGCCTGGCGGCCCGGTTTGGTGGGCGTGGGCCAGCACGGCCCGACGCAGAAGTAGTCCGCTTCGCCGAGCGCTGCCGCGGCGGCGGCCTGCTCGCGGTCGTGGCTGGACAGCCCAAGCAGCACGTCCGGCCCGGCGATGTCGCGGGCGACGGCGGGCGGCAGGTCGCCCTGCCCGAGGTGCAGCACGTCGGCGCCGGCCGCGCGAGCGATGTCGGCGCGGTCGTTGACGGCGAACAAGGCGCCGTGCCGGCGGGCCGCGTCGGCCAGGATCTGGCACGCCGCCAGCTCCTCGCGCGCCTCGAGCGGGCCGAACCGCTGCTCACCGGCCGATCCCTTGTCGCGCAGCTGGATGATGTCCACGCCGCCGGCCAGGGCGGCGTCGGCGAACTCGGCCAAATCGCCGCGCTCACGGCGCGCGTCGGTGCACAGGTACAACCGCGCGGTGGCCAGAACGGAAAGTCGTCTACCAAAGGGACGCTGCACACCGAGACGCTAGCGCGCTAGCGTGGAGCCGAAGAGAACTACTAGACACGGGAGTCCCGGGTAGTCGAGTGACTGCGGGGCTGAGAGTGGGCACAGCCGGACCCATCCGGACCTGCCCTTACCGTCACACCTGATCCGGGTCATGCCGGCGAAGGGAGGCTCGACAATGACCGGGATGCCCTCGGGACCCCCGCTGGGGTCGCTGGCCGTCATCGGCGGCGGCGTCATCGGGCTCGCGGTGGCGCGCCGGGCCGCGCAGGCCGGGTGGTCGGTGCGGGTGCACCGCGGCGACCACAAGGGCGCGTCGTGGGTCGCCGGCGGAATGCTGGCGCCGCACAGCGAGGGCTGGCCCGGCGAAGAGCGGTTGTTGCGGCTGGGCCTGGAATCGCTGCGGCTGTGGCGCGAGGGCGGCTTCCTGGACGGGCTGCCGGCCGAGGTGGTCACCGCGCGCGAGTCGCTGGTGGTGGCCGTCGACCGCGCCGATGTCGAAGACCTGCGCACGGTCGCCGAGTGGTTGTCCGCCCAGGGGCATCCGGTGGTCTGGGAATCGGCCGCCCGCGACATCGAACCCCTGCTGGCGCAGGGCATCCGGCACGGCTTTCGGGCGCCCACCGAACTGGCCGTGGACAACCGCGCGGTGGTGGAGGCGCTCGGCGCGGAGTGCGAGCGCCTCGGGGTGGCGTGGGCGCCGCCGGTGCGCGACCTGTCGGGCGTCGAGGCCGACGCGGTGGTGATCGCCAACGGCATCGACGCGCCGGCGCTGTGGCCCGGCCTGCCGGTGCGGCCGGTGAAGGGCGAAGTGCTGCGCTTGCGATGGCGCAAGGGTTGTATGCCGTTGCCGCAGCGGGTTGTTCGCGCTCGCGTGCACGGACGGCAGGTGTATCTGGTGCCGCGTGCCGACGGGGTGGTGGTCGGGGCCACCCAATACGAACACGGGCGCGACACCGCCCCGGTCGTGTCGGGGGTGCGTGACCTGCTCGACGACGCGTGCGCGGTGCTGCCGGCGCTGGGCGAATACGAGCTGGCCGAGTGCGCCGCCGGGCTGCGCCCGATGACTCCCGATAATCTGCCGCTGGTGCACCGCCTGGACGCGCGGACGCTGGTCGCCGCCGGCCACGGCCGGTCGGGATTCCTGTTGGCGCCCTGGACGGCAGAGCAGATCGTTTCCGAACTTGCCCCGGTGGGAGCACACCAATGATCCGCGCTGCGACGATGCTTCAGCGAAGCGATGAGAAGGAGCGGCGCCAATGATCGTCGTGGTCAATGAACAAAAGGTCGACGTCGACGCGCACACCACGGTCGCCGCGCTGCTGGATTCCCTGGGTTTTCCGGACCGCGGCGTCGCGGTGGCGATGGACGACGCGGTGATACCGCGATCCCGTTGGGCCACAGAACTTTCCGACGGCGCCCGGCTCGAGATAGTGACGGCGGTGCAAGGTGGCTGAGTCAAAACTGACGATTGGCGACCGCAGCTTCGCGTCGCGGCTCATCATGGGGACCGGGGGAGCGAGCAACCTCGCGGTGCTCGAGGAGGCGCTGGTTGCCTCGGGCACCGAACTGACCACCGTTGCCATCCGCCGGGTCGATGCCGAGGGCGGCACCGGCCTGCTCGATCTGCTCAACCGGCTGGGCATCACGCCGCTGCCCAACACCGCGGGATGCCGCGGCGCGTCCGAAGCGGTGCTCACCGCCCAGCTGGCGCGTGAGGCGCTGAACACCAACTGGATCAAGCTCGAGGTGATCGCCGACGAACGCACGCTGCTTCCCGACGCCGTCGAATTGGTGCGAGCCGCAGAGCAATTGGTCGATGACGGGTTCGTCGTGCTGCCCTACACCAACGACGATCCGGTGCTGGCGCGCCGGCTCGAGGACGCCGGATGCGCGGCGGTCATGCCGCTGGGCTCGCCGATCGGCACCGGCCTCGGCATCACCAATCCACACAACATCGAGATGATCGTCGCCCGGGCCGGCGTTCCGGTGGTGCTCGACGCCGGCATCGGGACCGCCAGCGACGCCGCGCTAGCGATGGAATTGGGTTGCGACGCCGTGCTGTTGGCCACCGCGGTGACCAGGGCCGCCGACCCGGCCGCGATGGCCGCCGCGATGTCCGCGGCCGTAACCGCCGGGTATCTGGCCCGGCGCGCCGGACGGATCCCGAAGCGGTTCTGGGCGCAGGCGTCGAGCCCACAGCGATGAGTCGTTATGTCGCGTTGGGTAGTTCGATGGCAGCAGGTCCGGGCATCCGGCCCCGCGCCGCGGGGGCTCCGCGGTGGTCGGGCCGATCGGCGCGCAACTACGCGCACCTGATCGCGCAGCGCTACCAGCACGACCTGGTCGACGTCACCTTCTCCGGCGCGACCACCGCGCACGTGCTTGTTGAGCGCCAACGCGGCGCACCACTGCAGATCGCCGCGCTGGACGGCTCCGAGAGCCTGATCACGGTGACCATCGGCGGCAACGATGTCGGCTACGTTCCACTGTTGATGGCCGCGGCACTGCCGCGTCCGCTGCGTCACGTGCCGTTGCTGGGGGATCGCATCGCCGACCTGCTGGATCGCGACGCGCGAGATCGCGCCCTGGACGCGGTGTTTGAATCGCTGTGCGCGGTTGGGCACGCGTTGCGTCAGCGATCCACCCGGGCACGGATTTTCTTCGTCGACTACCTGACGATGCTGCCGCCGCCGGGCGTGCCGGCGGAGCCGCTGTCGCCCTCCGATGCCGACCTGGGCCGGCACGTGGCCGCCACGCTGCAAACGATGACGGCCGACGCCGCCGCGGCGACCGGTTGCGAAATCATCCGCGCCGGCGCGGCGAGTCGCGAACATCACGCATGGTCGGCCGAACCCTGGACGACGCTGCCGGCCCGATTCGGTGTGCCGCTGCCGGGACGTACCGCTCCCCTACACCCGAACGCAGCCGGGATGCGCGCGGTGGCGGATCTGATTGCGGCTCAGCTGTAGACGTCAGCCGTTGGTGCGCCACCACTGGTAGAGCGCGCTGACGTCGGAATTGGATGCGGTCAGGTGACCCAATACGTTCTTGGCATCGGTGGTCCAGGTCAATGTCGCGTAGTTCTTATAGGTGCCACACGCGATCTGGCCGCCCGTCTGGCCGTTCTGCTTCCAGGTTCCCGGTGACGCCCCGGCGTCCCCACACGCGGCCAGGGACACGTCTTTAATGGTGGAACTGAAGGCGGAGCCCAGATTCGTGCTGTTGGAGAACAGGGCGTAGACACCGGATCCCGGGCCGTTGGAGTCTGGGCTCTGCCCGCAGACCAGTTCGGCCAGTTCGCCGGTTTCGGAGAGCTCTTGCGGCTTGCAGTTGTTCAGGCCGTAGCCCTTCGACAGCGAGGCGGCCAGCGTGTTCATGTCCGATGCGTTACCGGTGTTGGGTTCGGCGTTCGCGGCGCCGACACCCGCGAAAGCCAAACTGCCTGTGAAAGTTGCGGCCGACACGACGCGCAGCGCGGTGTTCCAATGTGACATTTTCTGACTCCCTGCGGTTGATGGAAATAAAGAGGGGCGAACGCTTCTCGGTTATCGGTCCACAGATCGGTTGTGGCACAGCGGGTACCTCACCCGTTGGCACGCCACCACCGGTAGAGCGCCGCAACGTCGGTGTTGGACGCGCGCAGGTAACTCAGCATGTTGTTGGCGTCGGTGGTCCAGATGATTTCGGCGGCGTTTTGGTAAGTGCCGCATGCCGCCTGCCCGGCAGTGGCGGTCGAACCGTCCTTGTGCCACTTGGACGGCGATTCGCCCGCGTCCCCGCACGGGGTCAGGACGTCCTCTTTGATGGTGGCCTTGAACGAGGTGGCCAGATTGTCGGCATTGGTGAACAGCACGTACTTGGCCTGCGCCGGGCCGCGCAAGTCGGGGCTCTGGCCACACGTGAGCACCGCCAGTTGCGTGCTGCGGTCGACGTTCTGGGCGGTGCAGTTGTTCAGGCCGTAACCCTTCGACATCGAGGCCGCAAGCTTGTTGATATCCGAAGCGTTCCCGGTGGTGGCCGGATCCGCGCTCGCCGGACCGCCGCCCGCTAAGGCCAAACCGCCACTGAGCGCCGTTGCTGTCGCCGCCCTCAGCACGTTGCTGAAATCAGACATGAATGGCTCCTTAACGGCCGCTTCTAAACACGGATAGTAGGGCTATGTCGTGGTAAAGCAACACATTCCGCAGGAAATTGTCTGTGTGGGCATCCTTCCTCGGCTCGACCCGTGGAGGACCAGGAAAATGATAGTGTCACGCCGGCCATCGTGCAGAATCACGAATTATGTTGAGGCGCCAACATAATCCCGCCTTTCGGCGACCGACTGATGCCGCCGGCCCGTTGCGACCGGGGCAGCAAAAACAAGATTTCTTCATTGCTAGTGCCGATCTGAGTCCGCTCGGGTATGGTTAGCACCGCTTTACGTCAGCTAACTTCTCTTGACTGGAGAATCCATGACACAACCCCCTCCTCCGCCGGATTATCCGCCGCCGTCTCCCGGTTATCCGCCGCAGCAGCCGGCCGGCCAAGCGCCGAATAACTATCTGGTGTGGTCGATCCTGGCCACCCTCTTCTGCTGTCTGCCCTTCGGAATCGTGGCGATCGTCAAGTCGAGCCAGGTCAATGGGTTGTGGGCGCAGGGTCGCTACGCCGAGGCACAGGCGTCCGCCGAAAGCGCC
Source organism: Mycolicibacterium vulneris (assembly GCF_002104765.1). GTDB lineage: Bacteria > Actinomycetota > Actinomycetes > Mycobacteriales > Mycobacteriaceae > Mycobacterium > Mycobacterium vulneris. The sequence goes on along the minus strand of NZ_NCXM01000001.1, from coordinate 296,840 downwards.
AAGAAATGGGTGATCTGGTCGGTGGTCATCGGCGTCGTCGTGGGCGTCATCTACGGCATCCTGATGGCGGTCGGTGCGCTGAACACGAACACCAACGCGGCGCTCGCCGCGATGTTCTAGAACCTGATCATGGTGACCCGCTGGGGGGCGGCGCACGCGAATCTGGGTGCGCCACTGGTGGTGGCGGCATCCACGACCTTGATGTGCGCCGCCATCTGGGCGGGTGACCCGACCACGCCGCACGGCCCGCTACCGGTATGCCCCACCAAGGCGTTGTTGGGGATCGACTGCCCCGGGTGCGGCAGCTTACGCATGGTCTATTCGCTTATGCACGGCAATCTGTTGGCGGCCGCCAGGTTCAACGCTTTGGGCCTGGCGGCTGTCGTGCTGTTGCTGTGGACGTACTTCTCCTGGACCTACGGGCGCCTGGTAGGCCGGCGGATCCGCGGCTGGCAGCATCGGCGTTGGGCCGCCGCCGTGACGCTGTCGCTGGTGCTGGCCTGGTTCGTGGTGCGCAACATCCCCGTTGCGCCCTTCACCGCACTGTATGTCTGATACCGCCGTGTCCTGAACCGGGGCGCTCGGGCTGCGGGCTAACCTGGGGCGCGATGGTGAACAAATCCACGACGATTCCGGCGTTGGTCGCCGTGGTCGTCCTGACCGCATTCTCAACCGGCTGCTTCCATCGGTCGTCTGACTCGCAGCACACACCCGCCGCCGCGGGCGCATTTGCCTCGGCGCTGCGCGACAAGGTCACGGCCGACGCGATGATGGCGCACCTGTCGAAGCTGCAAGACATCGCCAACGCCAACAACGGCACCCGTGCGGTGGGCACACCCGGATACGAGGCCAGCGTCGACTACGTGGTAAATGTCTTGCGCGGCAGTGGATTTGACGTGCAAACCCCCGAATTCTCGGCACGGGTGTTCCACGCCGACAAGCCGGTACTCACCGTCGGCGGCAAGACGGTGGAGGCGCACGCACTGGACTTCAGCCTGGGCACCGGGCCGGACGGGGTGAGCGGGCCGCTGGTCGCCGCACCGGCGAACAACCTCGGCTGCGCGGCCTCCGACTACGCGAACCTGCCGCTGCAGGGGGCGGTGGTGTTGGTCGACCGCGGCACCTGCCCGTTCGCCCAGAAGGAAGACGCCGCGGCGCAGCGCGGCGCCGCGGCGATGATCATCGCCGACAACGTCGACGAACAAGAGATGGGCGGCACGCTCGGGCCGTCCACCGACGTGAAGATTCCGGTGCTCAGCGTGACCAAGTCGGTGGGCCTGCAGCTGCGGGGGCAGCCGGGGCCCACCACGATCAAGCTCAACGCCAGCGCCCAAAGCTTCCGGGCCCGCAACGTGATTGCGCAGACCAAGACCGGCTCGGGAACCGACGTGGTGATGGCGGGGGCGCACCTGGACAGCGTGCCCGCCGGGCCGGGCATCAACGACAACGGCTCGGGTGTCGCCGCGGTGCTGGAAACCGCCGTGCGGCTTGGGAGTTCGCCGTCGGTGCACAACGCGCTGCGGTTCGGCTTCTGGGGCGCCGAGGAGCTCGGGCTGATCGGGTCGCGCAACTACGTCGAATCGCTGGACCTGACGGCGCTGAAAAACATTGCGCTGTACCTGAACTTCGACATGCTCGCGTCGCCGAACCCCGGCTACTTCACCTACGACGGCGACCAGTCGCTGCCCGCGGACGCTCGCGGCCAGCCGGTGGTTCCCGAGGGTTCGGCCGGCATCGAGCGGACGCTGGTCGCGTACCTGAAGTCGGCCGGAAAGACCGCGCAGGACACCTCGTTCGACGGCCGGTCCGACTACGACGGATTCACCCTGGCGGGGATCCCCGCCGGCGGCCTGTTCTCGGGCGCCGAGGGCAAGATGTCGGCCGACCAAGCCAAGTTGTGGGGCGGGACCGCCGACCAACCGTTCGACCCCAATTACCACCAGAAAACCGACACGCTCGACCACGTCGACCGCACCGCGCTGGGCATCAACGGTGGCGGTGTGGCATACGCGATCGGTCTCTACGCCCAAGACCTCGGCGGCCATAACGGCGTCCCCGTCATGGCCGACCGCACCCGCCACGTGCTCAACAAGTCATGATCTCGCGACTGGGTGCGACGCTGCTATTGATCGTTGTGGTGGCCGGTTGTTCGGCAACGCGGCAGGGGGTGCCGACGGCGACGCCGGACCTCGGGCACGGTTTGGCCAAAAAGGTGAACGTCGAGGGCATGCTGACGCACCTGCGTGCCCTGCAGAACATCGCCAACGCCAATGGCGGCAACCGTGCGGACGGGACGCCGGGCTTCAGCGCCAGCGTGGACTACGTCGCTAAAGCCCTGCGCGACAAGGGTTTCGATGTACAGACACCGCAGTTCGACCGGCTCTACACCGTGTCCTTGGGTAAGCCGGCGGTAACCGTTGCGGGCCGCACCTATCCCGTCGACCAGGCCTCGCTGCTGGTGCAGACGCCACCCGGGGGGCTGACCGGACAGCCGATCCGGCCGACGCGGCCGTCGGGCTGCGCACCCAACGACTACCCGGCCGTCGTGCCCAAGGGCGCCATCGCCGTCGTCGATGACGCCCAGTGTTCGGTGGTCGACAAACAGAACAGCGCGGTGGCCAAGGGCGCGAGCGCCCTGATCGTGCTCAGTTCACCCACCGGGCGGGGAGCCCCACCCACGCTGTTCACCACCGGCTACTTCAAGCAGCTGACCGTGCCGGTCGCCGTGCTGGGTTCCTCCGGCGCCGCCGCGCTGACGGGCTCCACCACGCCGATACGTCTGGTGCTGGATGCGCAGAACATCAAGATCACTTCCCGAAACGTCGTGGCGCAGACCAAAACCGGGTCAGCCCATGACGTCGTCGTGGTGGGTGCGCACCTGGACGGCTCTCGCGCCGGACCCGGGATCAATGACGACGGCTCCGGGGTGGCTGCCGTCCTGGAGACGGCGCTGCAACTCGGGCCGCTCGCTCCGGTGAACAACGCGGTGCGGTTCGTGTTCTGGGGCGCCGACGTAGACGGCCGTAACGGCGTCCTGGACTACGTGTTCGGCATGGACCGCGACCAACTCAACGACATCGCGCTGTACTTGAACTTCACCATGCTGGGTTCACCGAACGCCGGATATTTCACCGACGACGGCGATCAGTCCGGCCCGCCCGGGCCCGGCGTCTCGCCGGCGGATGTGCCCGAAGGCTCGGCCGGCATCGAACGCACCCTGTCCGGTTATCTGAACCTCGCCGGGAGGCGGCCCGCGGACATGCCATTGGACACCAGGGCCGACTACCACCCCTTCATGATTGCGGGTGTGCCCGTCGGCGGCATGACCACCGGATCAGCGCAGCCGAAAACCCCCGTGCAGGCCCGACTATGGGGCGGCCAGGCCGGCGTGCCGTTCGACCCGAACTTCCAAAGCCCACGGGACACCGTCGACAACATCAACCGGGAAGCGTTGGCGGTCATGGGTTCTGGCGTCGGATTCGCCGTCGGCAGCTACGCGGAGTCCATCGGTGGGGTCAACGGTGTGCCGCCACACAACAAGAGGCATCGCAGCCGGGTGCCGTAACGGCGGCTTGTCGGATCCCGGCTGTCTTGAGTCAAGAAGTTGGCAGGGTTTTGCCGTCGAGGTAGGCCTGTTTTGGTGTGCGGTCGGCGAGGGCTTGGTGGGGTCGGATGGTGTTGTAGATGTTGCGGAAGTGGTGGGTTTCCATGTCGAGGGCATCTGCATCGCCGATGTAGCCGCGGAAAAGGTGCTCGTATTTGAGGGTTCCAAAGAAGCGCTCGACGACGCCATTGGTCTGGGGTGATTTAACGCGGGTACGCACGTGGCGTAGCAGGGGGTCCTCGCCGTCGAATGCGGTTTGGAAGGTTTGTCCGCGAAAGCAGGGCCCGTTATCGGAGACCAGCGCAATGGGTGCCGGTGCCTGGCCGATGACGTTTTCGGCGGTGTCGAAGATGTCCATGACGCCGCGATCAGCGCGCAGGTCGTCGAGCTCGAGTATGCGTTGGGCTTCGGCGATGGCCAGCTGTAGACAGTGCAGAGCATCAGCGCCACGACCGGTGGGGGTGACGGTGATGGCCAGGCAGTATTTGGTGGCGTAGTCGATGACTGCGCAGATGCGCCAGATGCCCCCGCAGGCGGTCTCGAATTCGGAGAAGTCGGTTTGCCATACCCGGTTACGTTCGGTGGGCGGGTCGCGAAACACTCGGCGGCGCAATACCGCCCAGGACTTGCGGTCAGCCCGAAAGCCTTGAGGTAGCAGCAATCCCCGGCGCCGCAACGCGCGAGCCACCGAAGAATTGGTCACCTGGTTACCGTCGGCGCGCATCAGCGCCGCGATCTTGCGATATCCCCAGGCCGGCCACTGTTCGGCGTATTTGGCGGCCAGCGCCTCGATGCGGTCCACGACCGGAGCCGGCCACGGGCCCTTGATCGGGTCTGCGTGACGCAGCCGAGCCAGCCTGCGCCGATAGCTGCGCTCGGGAATGCCGGCCAACACGCAGAACCTCGAAACCGGCAGACCCGCCGCTTCTCTTAGGGCTTCGAGGTCGACGAAGGGACCTGATCAGCCAACGCCGCACGGCGCTGCCAGATCCGCAGCTGCACTGTAGCTTCCGCGAGCGCGAGTTTGAGCTGCTCATTTTCGATCCGCAAACGCCGCTGCTCGGGGCCGCCGGCTTTGCCAGCAGGCCCGCTGGGCACTTCTTCAAGGCGCTGCGCACCGGCCTGCAGGAACTGATTCCTCCACTTGAGCACCAAGTTGGGCTCACACCGCAACGGCGAGCCGCCTCCCTCGCCGACATCTCACCGGCCAGCACCGACAACACAAACCGCAACTTCTCGTCGGCAGGGACCTTCGTTCTTCGTGACCTGACCATGACACCCACTCAACCCCTTCAACCACTGGCTGCGGTGTCGATACCGCGACCCTGCCAAAAAGTTTGAGTCAGTGGACGATGGCATAATCGAACCTATGTTCGAGTGGTGGTTGGCCTCCCGGGAGACGCCGGAGTCGGCGGCGCTGCTGGATCGGGTGCGCGAGGCCGGGCGTGCGGAGGCGCGGGCGGAGCTGGCTGCCTCGGCGCGGCTGGTGCCGCTGATCCCACCGAGCGGCGCCGAGGACCGCTACATCCCCTCGGCCGCGCTGGCCGACTTCGTGCGCTGTCGGGATCTGACCTGTCGGGCCCGGGCTGTGACCGGCCGGCCACCGACTGCGACCTCGACCATACGGTCCCCTACGCCGACGGCGGTCCGACACACGCCTCGAACCTTAAGGCGCTGTGCCGGTGCCAGCAGCAATTGCGTGAAGAACATTTGACTTCTGTCAGCGTTGCCCGCCGTTTGCGAGATCGCGACTACGACCGGGGGGGACGAGAGGAGCGGGATGACGTCGCGTAGCGGTCCGGGGACGTCGCAATTTTGTCGACGAACGGTACGAAAGTTTCATGACGAGGGACGCAGTGTGCAGCGCAACCGCTCACTCTTACAGCGCTCCAAGTCTTGTGGCGGCGGACACCGGCCACATGCCAGCCAGCAGGAAACCTCATGGCCGCGCCGCCCGAGCTGATGAGCGCCGACGCGATCCACCGCCGGGTTCACGCCGACGGACCGCAAGCTCCAGGAAGGCGAGTCTCTGGTTTCGATCAGCACGGGTCGGGCAATCAATCTCGCATGAAGATTTTCACCCCTGTCGCAAGGTCAACGCTCGCAATGGCCGCTGGTTTGGGACTCGCCGGTTTGGGCATCGCCCCGGCCGCCCAGGCGCAACCGGCGCCTTTCCCGGTCTATCACTGGTGCCCTGGCCAGCAGTGGGATCCGGGCTGGGGCAACAACTGGGATTGGGGCCGCTGTCACGATGACAATTGGTACGACGGGGACCCGCACGATGGCGGCCATTGGCACGGTCCTGGCGGGTACCCCGGTGGCCCCGGCGGCCCAGCCAGCTATCACTGGTGCCCCGGCCAGCAGTGGGACCCGGGCTGGGGCAACAACTGGGACTGGGGCCGCTGCCACGACGAGCACTACTACGATGGCGATCCCCGCGACCAAGGTCACTGGCACTGAGGCGGCCCAACCGGCATCGCGGTGACCTGACCTGATGTTTGCCGTCCAAGTTCTGAGGGTGGGCTGTCTCCGCACCCCTGGTCGGCAGGCCTGAAGGCGTCGGCAGCGCCCTTGGCTACATCGGCCACCGCGGCTTTGGTGGTCGGCGGTACGTCCTGGTCGACCAGGACATTGTGAATCAACACGGCAGTACGCCGGTAGAGCTTGCAGCCGTGGCGCTCCACCTTCGGCTTGGCAGGCGTCATCGCCGCGTGCGATACAGCGCTTGCCATTGGTGTCGGCGCATCGCTTTGGGCGTTGCGTGCTGGGCATGACGACGTGCTACCACTGCCGCCAGATGCGAAACAGACTGTGACGTCAAGTGTTTCAACGGAGCCAGTCTCACCTCCGCCCATTTCCGTTGTGAAACCGACGATTACACCAGCGGACAGGAACGCTCGACATACTCCCCGGCAATACCGCTGACCAACAGGTGTCCAAATGACATGCTTCCCATCCACGGCAAACTTCACCAACGGCCTAAGGGTAGATGCGGTCGAGTGCGTCGGCGGTAACGACGCCGATGTAGTCGTGTGGTGAGTGGTGAACGGCTCCGTTGCCTTGAAAGACACGGGATCATGAGCGAGGCTTTGAAGCTCGCTCCGTTCCCTATCGCAAGTGGATTGTGTTCAATTGCGGTGGGACTCGCGGCGCCAGGCAGCGCATATAGTGGCGGGCGCTATGTGGACGCCAACGGGAACTGCAATTTTGCACCGTTCAGCTTCGCCACGGGGGACGGTTCGCCCGCTGGCAGGGCAGCTTTTGGCACCACGCCGGACCAACACTTTGCCTACCTCGTGACTCACGATGACAATGCCCCCGAATTCAGGATCATGGATTTCCCGAGTCTTAAGGGCCAGGCACTGTGGACGTGCCAGCTGGAAACAAACGGTATAAGTGACATCGACTCCACACACATGCTTGAGAACGCGGGTGGGTACGCCTTTGATCAAGCCAATGCCATTACATCTTCAGCCAATACCATCTACTGCACTTGGAACCTTCATTTACCCCCAGCAGACGTAACTACCGCCCCGCCCCGGTCCAGCTTCCACCGGGCTACAGCGACGGTGATTGAGCACGCCTCGGCGCATCGCCCACATGGCTCTTGGCATTCGTGCGGTGGCTGCCTCGGAGGGCATGAATCAGCATCCGACGGCGTTGCAGCCAGCAGGAGGCGAGAACGATGAGCGACAGTCAGAAGTGGGCCATCTGGGCGATGGTGTTTGCCGTCGTGTTCCTTATTACTGCGTTCGTCGGAGGTGCCCCGGGGCTCGCGGCCCTGATCGGGGTCGTCGGGTTTCTGGCCGCCCGTATCGGCCTGCTCGTCGTCATCGCCGGTGCTCTCAGCGTCGCACGCCGCAAGGCTTGATCCCGAGTAGCGTCAACTGCCGTGCACGACGAATTCACCTACCACGTTCGGTGGTCGCCGAATTGTCCGTCGCTATTGCATCTGGATGCCGATTCCGCGCGAGCTTCCCGCCACGGAATCTTCACGATTTCCAAGGCGAGTAACGCCGCAAGCGCATAGGCTTCCCATCGACGAATTGGGCAGGGCCATCCGGCAAAAGGGGTTTGCGAACATGCTTGTCCGTATCGCAGTGCTCATCGCAGCGAGCGCGACGACCGCAATTGGCTCGGCACCACTGGCTCACGCCGATGAGCAGGCGTTCATGAATGATACGCAAGATGTGATGATGGCCCCCGACGCGAAACTCACTGCGGGATACCGTGCTTGCGTCAACCTGCGGAACGGCATGCCGATACAGCAGGCGCAGCGGGACGGGTTTTTCTACTTCAACCTCGTAAACGGTGCCAACGTAAAAATCGTTGATGCGGCGCAACACGATCTGTGTCCCGACACACTGCGGTGACACAGCACGAACGTCATCTGATGAAGACGTTCTGGGGCTGGCGCGACCGCCAGCTGCCCGACGGCACCGTCAGCTGGACGCTGCCCGACCAGCACACCTACGTCACCACCCCGGGCAGCGCGCTGCTGTTCCCCGCCCTGTGCGTCCCCACCGGAGACATACCGCCGCCCACCCCACCACGACCCGACCCTTGCGCCGACCGGACCGCGATGATGCCCCGACGCACCCGCACCCGCGCCCAAAACCGGACAAACCGCATCGCCACCGACCGCAAACACAATCGCCGAAGCCGGTTAGCCGTCCACATAGGGGAAACGGGTCCGCCGGGCGAAGGTGACGGCGATCCACCGCCTTTCTAGTAGCTTGCTGTCCTACCAGTCGGCCGATTGCCCGGACGCCAAGGCCACCCCACCGGCGTCCTACTGCCCCTCCATCAACACCATCGGGATCGACCTGCCCGGGCTCGCCGCCATGGGTACGGTCGCCGACGAAAAGCAGCAGACCCTGCCGCAGGGCGACGACACCGCGCTGTCCGTCGTGATGTCGAGATATGCGCTGGCGGTGCAGCACGAGCACGGGCTGCCGATGCAGAGCCCGTGGACCGCGCTGCGGACCGCGTGCCTGACCGGTGTGGCGCACCGCAAGATGGCGAGCCGATCGACCTGCCCTCGCACAACCAATTGCTGCTGACCGCCGGTGATCTCGACGAGGCGGTTGCCGGCCTGCTCACCAACCATCTGGTGGCCAGTGACGCGGACGGCACCAGCGTGCCGGCCGGTTTCACCCGGATCGCGGCGTTCCGTGGTGGCGTGACCGGCAACGCGGACGCCTGATACTCCCACTATCCCGGCTAACGAATCCCCAACGTGATCAACCCATTTCGGCGAGCCGCGGGATCACGTCGTCGCCCAGGCGGCGGACGAAGCCGACTGGATCCGGATTGCCGGGCATCGGGCCGAGATTGATCATGTCGACACCCAGCGCGGCGTAGCGTTCGACGGTCTTCAGGAATTCGTCCGTGTCGTCGAAGGGGTCGGCGCCGGCCAGGCCGCCGGACGTCTTGCGGACCTCACCCGGGTCCCTGCCCACCGCGTCGCAGTGCCGGTTCAGCACCTCGATCTTGTGCTGGAGCTCGGCGACGTCGTTCGACATGCTGTTCCAGATGTCGGCGTACTGCGCGACCAGGCGCAGCGTCTTCTTCTCACCGTCCCCGCCGATCAGGATCGGGGGTCGCCGAATCGGTTGCGGCTCACAGATCGTCTCGTTCAGCCGGTAGTGCGTGCCGGTGTAGGGCCCGTCGTCCGCACTCCACATCTGCCGGCAGATCTGCAGCGTCTCTTCCAGCATTTCGAAGCGCGTGCTCAGCGGTGGATACGGAATGCCCAGCGCGGTGTGCTCACGTTCGTACCAGGCCGCACCCAAACCCAACACCGACCGGCCCTGCGACAACACGTCCAGGGTGGTGACCGCCTTGGCCAACAAACCGGGATAGCGATAGGTGACGCCGGTGACCAGCAGGGCCAGGTCGATCGTGGTCGTCTGGGCGGCCAGGAAGCCCAGCGATGTGTAACCCTCGAGGAACGGATTCTGCGCGGGCGCAAGCTGTTCCATCTGGAAGAGGTGGTCGGCCAGGGTGAACAGCGTGGCGCCGCCTTGCTCGGCGGCCTTGGCCGCGTCGGCCAGCGTCGGACCCAGCCTGGCCGGGTCTCCGGGGAGGAAGTCGATGAAGTGCAGTCCTACTTCCATTGTGGCACCTGTCCTTTCATTGTTCGGTCAAGCGCTCGAGCAGGGACAGCGCGTCGACGATGACCCGCCGCTCGGACTCGGTGTAGCGCTCCTGGATGGTGCGGGCCAGCCACTCCTCGCGGGCGCGGCGGTCGCTTTCGGCGCGCCTCTTCCCCGCCGGGGTCAGCGAGACCACTTGGCGCCGGCCGTCATTCGGGTCCGGTGCGCGCTCGACGAGCCCACGTTGGCCCAGGGCGGCCAGGATGGTGGCCATCGACTGGGGGCGGACCTGTTCCGCGCCGGCCAATGCGCTGGCCGACGACGGCCCTTCTTTCCACAGCCGGGTGAGCACGGCCGTCTGCGACGGTGTCAGGCCGTCGACCGCGATGTCCTTCAGTCGGCGCCGTAGTCGGCTGAACACCACCCGGATATCGCGTGCCGCCGCTACGGCGGAGTCGCTGATCCCATCCACGGCACCAGCCTAAATTAGACAGTCCAAACTGTCCAGTTTTAACTGTCTAATTACGCCCGAGCAGCTGTAGAGCCGCATCGACGGCCAACGCCGGCACGTTCAACGTCTTGGACCGCAGATCGTGGCGGGCACTGGCAATCTCGACGACGGCGGTCGTTCCAGTGATCAACGCGGCGGCGGCACGCAGTTCGTCGGGCGTGCCGAACGGATCCGAGGTGCCGTGCGTGAATACCGTCGGCACCGTAATGTCGGGCAGGTGCTCGGTGCGGGCGCGTTCGGGTTTGCCCGGGGGATGCACCGGATAGGAGAACAGCGTCAGCACGTCCACCGCGGCCTCCCCGGCCGCAACCACCATGGACGTCTGCCGCCCGCCATAGGAATGTCCACCGGCGATCAGCGGGCCGTCGGCAAGGCCGCGGCACAGCGTGATGGCCTCGACGATGCCGGCCCGGTCGGTGCCGGCCGAACCCGAGGGCGGGCCGCTGGGCCGGCGGCGGCGGTAGGGCAGGTTGTAGCGCACCGCCAGCCAGCCGCGCTGCGCCCATTCGTCGCAAACCTGTTGCAGCAGAACGGAATCTCGGTTGCCGCCGGCGCCGTGGGTCAGGACCACTATTCCTTTTGGGCCGCGCTTATGGTCGCCTACGGGTTCGTGCGCGATGCCCGCGATCTGATCGAGGTTCATGCGATCATGACAGCCGAAACAGTGGGGAGACGGGGCCGTGGCCACGGCCCAGCGGGTAGGCGGCGCGCAGGCATTCGGTGACCCATCGCTTGCCGAACTCGACCGCCTCGGGCACGGCGAAGTCGTGCGCCAGCGCGCACGCCACGGCGCTGGCGAGCGTGTCGCCACCGCCGTGGTCGTTGCCGGTCGCGATGCGCTCCGCGTCGAACTCGTGGAAATCGGCGCCGTCGTAGAGCAGGTCGCAGCTGCGATCCGATGACCGCAGGTGACCTCCCTTGACCAGAACCCACTGCGGGCCCAGCGCGTGCAGCGCCTTGGCGGCCGCCCGCTGCGACGCCGGGTCCACCACATCGATGTCGACCAGCAGCCGCACCTCGTCCAGGTTCGGTGTCACCAGCGTCGCCAACGGAAACAGTTGGTCGCGAAGCGAATCCAGGGCGGCCGGCGCCATCAGCGCATCGCCGTGCATGGAAGCCGCCACCGGGTCGACGACGAGCGGAACCGTCAACCCGAGCCGGCGCCAGGTGGTAGCCACGGTGTCGATGATGCGCGGGGACGCCAGCATCCCGGTCTTGGCGGACTGGATGCCGATGTCGCCGGCTACGGCTTCGATCTGGCCGGCGACGACATCACCGGGTACCTCGTGAAAACTCTGCACGCCCAACGTGTTCTGCACTGTCACCGCGGTGACCGCGACGCAAGCGTGCACCCCCAGCAGCGCCATCGTGCGCATGTCGGCTTCGATGCCCGCGCCGCCCCCGGAGTCCGATCCGGCAATGGACAGCACCCGCCGCGGCGTCGTGCCCGGCGCAGGCAGCGGCAGGAATGTCACTGGGCCAGCGGTAGATACACCCGGTTGCCCTGCTCGGCGAACTCGCGCGACTTCTCCGCCATGCCCTCGGACATGGCCGCCTCGATCGCTTCCTCGCTGTCCAGGCCGTGTTTGGCGGCATAGTCGCGGACATCCTGGGTAATGCGCATCGAGCAGAACTTCGGGCCGCACATCGAGCAGAAGTGCGCGGTCTTGGCGGGTTCGGCCGGCAGCGTCTCGTCGTGGTACTCCCGCGCGGTGTCCGGGTCGAGCGACAGCGCGAACTGGTCGTTCCACCGGAACTCGAACCGCGCCGTCGACAGCGCGTTGTCGCGCTCCTGCGCGTGCGGGTGCCCCTTGGCCAGATCGCCTGCGTGCGCGGCGATCTTGTAGGCGATCACCCCGTCCTTGACGTCCTTGCGGTCCGGCAGCCCCAGGTGTTCCTTGGGCGTCACGTAGCAGAGCATTGCGGTGCCGGCCTGGGCGATAATGGCCGCGCCGATCGCCGACGTGATGTGGTCATAGGCCGGCGCGATGTCGGTGGCCAGCGGGCCCAGCGTGTAGAACGGGGCCTCCTCGCACCACTCCTCTTCCAGCCGCACGTTCTCGACGATCTTGTGCATCGGGACGTGGCCCGGACCCTCGATCATCACCTGCACGCCATGGGATTTCGCGATCTTGGTCAGTTCGCCCAGGGTGCGCAACTCGGCGAACTGCGCGGCGTCGTTGGCGTCGGCGATCGAGCCCGGCCGCAGCCCGTCGCCGAGGGAGAAGGTGACGTCGTAGCGGGCGAAGATCTCGCAAAGCTCGTCGAAGTTCGTGTACAAGAACGATTCCCGGTGATGCGCCAGGCACCAGGCCGCCATGATCGAGCCGCCGCGGGACACGATGCCGGTGACCCGCTTGGCGGTGAGCGGCACGTAGCGCAGCAGCACACCGGCGTGCACGGTCATGTAGTCCACGCCCTGCTCGCACTGCTCGATCACGGTGTCGCGGTAGAGCTCCCAGGTCAGCTCGGTCGGGTCGCCTTTGGTCTTTTCCAGCGCCTGGTAGATCGGCACGGTGCCGACCGGCACCGGCGAGTTGCGCAGGATCCACTCACGGGTTTCGTGGATGTTCTTGCCGGTGGACAGGTCCATGATGGTGTCGGCGCCCCACCGGGTGGCCCACACCATCTTGTCGACCTCCTCGGCGATCGAGGACGTCACCGCCGAGTTGCCGATGTTTGCGTTCACTTTGGTTGCAAACGCCTTGCCGATGATCATCGGCTCGATCTCGGGGTGGTTGTGGTTGGCCGGGATCACCGCGCGGCCCCGCGCGACCTCGTCGCGCACCAGCTCGGCGGGCATGCCCTCGCGGGCGGCGATGTAAGCCATCTCGGCGGTGATCTCGCCGGCGCGGGCGCGCTGCAGCTGGGTGCCGCGATCGCGGATCACCCCGGGCCGCGCCGGCAGTCCGGCCGTCAGATCGATCGTCGCGTCCGGATCGGTGTAGGGCCCCGAGGTGTCGTACAGGTCGAAGTCGTCGCCGGTGGACAGGTGCACGCGCCGCAGCGGCACCCGCAGGGTCACGCCGTCCGGACCCTCGATCTCGTGGTAGGCCTTGCTGCTACCCGCGATCGGGCCGGTGGTCACCGACGCGTCGACGATTCCGGAAAGGACATCAGTCATTTTTCATCTCCCTACGCCGGCATTACCCGGTCAGGTTCGTACGGTCGACGGCCCCGAGCCGTCCTCTCAGCGCACTCGGCGTGCGCTCCCGCGTCATGTGGATGGGTCCGCACGCGACGTTACCCCCACCCCGGACCGAGTGACATGGTTGACAGCCTTTTCCGCCCGGGGAGGTAGCCGAGGGCAATCCCGTAGTGGAAAAATGCAGACGTGCAACAGCGCAGGCGAACAGGGGAATCGTCATCCAATGGGGACGGTGCGCGATTTTCCGAGCCGATTGACCCGGCCCCTGGATATCTGAACGTCGGCGCGTTCCGCTTCTGGTTCGTCGGGCAACGCTGGGAATGGTCCGACGAGGTCGCCAGAATGCACGGCTACGAACCGGGGGAGGTCGTGCCGACGACCAAACTGCTGTTGTCGCACAAGCATCCCGACGACCGCGCGCATGTGCAGGAGCTGCTCGACCACGCCCTGCAGTCCGAGGAGTCGTTCTCGAGCAGGCACCGGTTCATCGACACCGCGGGCGCGGTGCACGACGCGATCGTCGTCGCCGACCGCATGCTGGACGAGTCGGGCGCCGTGCGGGGCACCGAGGGTTACTACATCGACCTCACCAACACGTTCGACGAGGCCCGCCAGGAGGTGCTCGACGAGGCGCTGCCGGACCTGTTCGAGAGCCGCGCGGCCATCGAACAGGCCAAGGGCGTGCTGATGTACGTGTACCGGGTCAGCGCCGAGCACGCGTTTCGCGTGCTGCAGTGGCGGTCGCAGGAAACCAATGTGAAACTGCGTGCCCTGGCCAAGCAGCTGCTCGCCGAAGCGACCACCCTGCCGGCACCGGTGGCCGCCCTGCAAAGTCAGTTCGACCATTTGCTGCTGACCGTGCACGAGAGGATTCCTCGCGAGCCCACTGGGTAACCAACGAATCGGTAAACGAGCAGTTCGGGTACGGGTTAATCTCTGGGGGTCTGCGATGCGCGACCGTGCATCCCCGCCGCTCATCGGGCTTAGCGGCTGCAGATCCCGACGTAGGCTGCGGCGAAAGGCATGAAGTTGTTGGCGGTCGAGCACGAGGCCCACGACGACGTAGTGATCGTGAGCGTGAAAGGCGATGTCGACTCCAGTACCGTCGGTGAGCTCACCGCTCACCTGAGCACCGCGCTCGAGCTCGCCTCGGCGCAGCCGGTCCGACCGGTGGTGATCGACTTGCAGGCTGTTGATTTCTTCGGCAGCGCGGCGTTGAACGCGGTGCTCGACTGTCACGAGGATGCGAAATCCGGCGGAACGTCGGTTCGGCTGGTCGCCGAACACGACCAGGTACTGCGACCGATCCAGGTCACCGAGTTGGACCGGATCTTCGAGATTTACCCGACGCTGGCCGCGGCGTTGCAACGAAGACGACAGTGATGGAGTCGCGACTGCCGGCTGACCTGGCCGCTGCTGTTTCGTTGGGCGGCGAGATGGGCCGGCGGTTCGCCGAATACGACTGGGACAGTCATCCGCTGGGGCCGCCGCGGAACTGGCCCGGCGAGATGCGGGCGGCCGTCGCAACGACGCTGGCGTCGCGGTTCCCGCTGGTGCTGTGGCTGGGCACCGAGGACCTGTTCGTGGTTTACAACGACGCCTATATCGAGATCCTCGGCGACAAGCACCCGTCCGCCCTGGGTCAGCCCGGCCGCGACGTGTGGTGGGACATCTGGGACTCGATCGGGTCGATGCTGGCCGGCGTCGTCGCCTCCGGCGAGGCGACCTGGTCACGAGACCTGATGCTGGCGATGGTGACCGCCGGACGGCGCGTCGAAAGGTTCTTTACCTTCACCTACAGCCCGCTGATGGGCGCCGACGGCAAGCCGTTCGGTATCTTCTGCCCCTCGTATGAGACCACCGATCGAGTGTTGAGCGAGCGCCGCCTGCATTTGCTCAACACCATCGCCTCGGCGATCGTCGAGAGCCGCAGCATCGATGACGCGGTCGGCGTCGCGGTCAGGGTGTGCGCATCGCAGCCCGCCGACCTGTCGTTCATCGCCGTGTACGCCGCCGGCGAGACCGGGGACGTCACGTTGCGCGGTGCGACGCCCTCGGTCCTGGCGCTGCTACCCGGCGAACTGGCGCAGCTGACCGACTGGGATGCGGCGACGCGGTCCCGGGCAGAGGGGCAGGTCATCGAGGACCTTGCAGACGCGATCCCCGGCATCGACGAGGTCCTGGGCGCCGATTGCCCGCGGCAGATGCTGGTGTTGCCGCTGGGGGAGGCCTCGACCGCGGGCGCTTTGGTGATCGGAGCCAGCCCGCGGCGCCCCCTCGACACGCAGTTTCACGGCTTCTGTCAGTTGCTGGCCGACCAATTGACGTCAACATTCGCCTCGATCGTTTCCTACGAGCAGGAACGGCACCGAGCCGATGCGCTGGCCGAATTGGACCGGGCGAAGACAGCATTCTTGACCAATGTCAGCCACGAGTTCCGCACCCCGCTGACCCTCCTGCTCGGACCGCTGGACGACGCGCTGTCCGACGCCGCGCCGGAAAGCGTTCTCGCGGAGCGGATTACCACCGCGGGACGCAACGCGCGCCGTCTGCAGCGCCTGGTGGACTCGCTGCTCGACTTCTCCCGCATTGAGGCCGGCCGGGCCAACGCGAAGCTGGTGCGCACCGACGTCGGCGCGCTCACCGCGCAGATCGCGTCGTCGTTCACCGAGCTGTGTCACCGGGCGGGGCTCGAGCTCGAGCTGGACTGCGCGCCGGCCCTGGCCGACGTCGATCCCGGCATGTGGGAAACGATTCTTCTCAACCTGCTGTCCAATGCCGTCAAATACACGCTGCGAGGCACGATTTCGGTGCAGGTACGCACCGAGGCTGGGGACTGCGTGATCGCCGTGCGCGACACCGGGGTCGGGATCGGCGCCGAGGATCTGAAGCTGTTGTTCGAGCGCTTCTACCGGGTCGACAACGTTCGTGGCCGCAGCGTCGAGGGCACCGGGATCGGTTTGTCTCTGGTCCGGGGCCTGGTTGATTTGCACCGCGGCACGGTGCAAATCGACAGCGAGTTGGACCGCGGGACGACCGTGACCATCCGGGTGCCGCGATCAATTTCGGGCGCGGTCGTCGACCCGTCGCCCGCGGGACCCGATGAGACCAACCCGTACGTCGCCGAGGCCAGTCAGTGGGTGATGACGGCCGTCGAACCCGTCGCCGCCGAGCCCGGGAGGGCCCGCCAACTGGTGCTGATCGCCGACGACAACGCCGACATGCGCGCGCATCTGGACCGGGTGCTGTCGGTCCGCTGGGAGACGGCTCTGGTCGGCGACGGCGAGTCAGCGCTGGCGGCAACGCGGAACCTGCGCCCGGACGCGATCGTCACCGATGTGATGATGCCCGGGCTCGACGGCTTCGGATTCGTCGCCGCCATACGCGCCGACCCGGAATTGGCGGCGACGCCGATTTTGATGTTGTCCGCCCGCGCCGGCGCCGAGGCCGTCAACGAGGGCTACGCCGGCGGGGCCGACGACTACCTGCCCAAGCCGTTCCGGTCCCAAGAGCTGATCGATCGGGTGGCGTCGAGGTTGTCTGCCGTTGGCCGTGAGCGTGACCGGCAGCGTCGCGAGGCACAGTCGGGCCTGGCCGCTGACCTGGTGCACCTCGACTCGGCGCTGCAGGGCGCCGGCTCGGTCGGCGAAATCATGGACGCCCTGCTGGCTTCCTCCCTCGGCTCGGGCGACGCCGGTGCGGTCGCGATCGGAGTCGTCGACGGCGAGCAGTCTGTGCGGTTCGAGTACGCCGGCGATCTGCCCTCGGAGTTCCGCGACCGCTACCACGTCGTCGCCCTCGACGCCCCGCTGATCGGCGCCGATGTCGTGCGCACCGGTGAGTCGATGGTCGTCGCCGACACGTTTGAGCTGCCCCCGCGCTACGAGCACGCCGTGGGGGACAGCGCCGCGAGCATCCGCGCCTGCGTGGCCCACCCGCTGCGGGATGGCTCCCACCGCATCATGGGTGTGCTCGCGTTGCTGTGGCCGGCTCCGCGCCAATTCGACGCCGCCGAACTCGAAGCGTTCGCCCGCATGGGCGAGCTGACCTCCTCGGCCCTGGAGCGGGTTCGCCTGATGGCCCGCGAACACGAGATCGCCATCGACTTCCAAGAGCACCTCCTCGACCTGGATCGCGGCTCCACTGCGGCGGTCGTGTCGGCCGTCTACCAGCCGGCCGGGGAAGCGATGCGGGTCGGCGGTGACTGGTATTCGGTCACCCCGCTGGACCACCCCGGCAGGATCGCGATATCGGTCGGCGACGTGGTCGGACACGGCCTGGCCGCGGCGATCGTGATGAGCAGGCTGCGTGCCGCGGTCGCCGCCTCCGCGCTCACCGCGGGTGAGCCGGACGCGGTGCTGGGCGCGCTGGACCGATACGGTGCCAGCGTCGACGGTGCGCGGTGCGCGACGGTGGCCTATGCGCAGATCGACACCGAGGGCCGTGACGGCGCCGCAACTGTCAGCTACAGCTGCGCCGGGCACCCGTACCCACTGCTGGTGCTGCCCGACGGGCGGGCGGTCTATCTGGAATCCGGCCGGCGTGCCCCGGTGTCGGTGACGAGAAACGGCGCCCACGCCCCGGCGGGCGAACCGCCCGGCGACACCGCGACGGCCGACCTGCCGGCGGGCGGGCTGATCCTGCTCTACACCGATGGACTCATCGAACGGCCCGGCGAGACGCTCGACGACGGATTCGACCGGCTGCAGACGGCCGCGGCGCAGTGCGCCGGCCTGCCGGTGGAACAGATCTGCGCGGAGTTGCTGTCCCGGATGGCCCCGCCGTCCGGCTACCGCGACGACGTCGTGGTGCTCGCGTTGCGGCCGAGCCACGTCGCAGCGGGCAGTTTCGCCACCGTGGTGCCGGCCGCACCCGCTCAGATCCCCGTCGCGCGCGAACAGCTGCGGGATTGGCTGAACACCATCGTCGTCGTGCCGCGTCGCGAGACGGACATCCTGCTGGCAACCGGTGAAGCAGTCACCAACGCGATCGAGCACGGCAGCCGCAATGAGCCACGTCAGACGGTGTCCATCGAGGCCTTCCTGCATCAGGGCACTGTCGCGGTCACCGTCAGCGACACCGGGCGGTGGGTCGGCGATTCGTCGGCTAGCCTGCGCAGCCGCCGCCGCGGCCGCGGGCTCACGCTGATGAGCGGATTGGCCGACAACGTGGAAACGCTGCGTACCCCGGCCGGCACCCGGGTCACCCTGCGCTTCGACGACGCCGTCGGGGGGAGCCCGGCGGCGAGCTGACCGGCTAGGCCTCCTCCATCGCCTCGCCGAGCTCCTCCAGCAGCTTGTTGTGGTGGCTGCTTGCCAAAAAGTGTCCGGCGGCGATGACCAGGGCCACCGGCCAGTCGATGAGTTCTAGGGCCGCCAGGGCCGCCAACCCGCCGAAGTACGCCAGCTGCTCTGGCCTGGGGATTTCCACCTGGCCAACCGCTGGCAGGTTAACCACAAAAGTTTCGGCCTCGCGGATCTTCTCCACCGCCTCGCGCTGGGGAGTGCCGCGCCGCGACTTCTTTTCCGCCATCATTTGCCTTTCGGTAACGAAGGGTTTCCCGTCTCGCCGGGTCGTGCGTTCACCGTCGGTCTTATGTCGACGATGACTGACGCCGGGGGCGATCCGCTAGTTTCATCGTTCGCTTTGGTGCTGAAAGTGCCGCTAGTCGAACTCTATGCGCTGTTGTGGCGCGTCGGGGTCGTCGAGATTCGGCACAGCGATGGGGCGTCTCGTCGCGGTGCGAAGGCGCCGTCCCGGACGGTTCGGGGTCCGATCTGCCCGGATCCGTCCGCTCACGAGACGGATCGCGTTGCGCGATGGACATCTCGGCAGGTAGCCCCGGCATGCGGGACCAAACGACCGGCTGATCAGCGGCGGCTCGCCTAGTTGGTGCTGCGCAACCCCGTGGTGCCCGCCCGGCGTCCTGCCGTTTTCTTGGCCGTTGACTTGCTGGCGGCCTTCGCGGGCGCCGGTTTCTCCGGCGCCGGCTCCACCGGCACCGCTTTGAGATTCGCCTTGGCCGCGGGCGGCTCGCCGTTTTGTCTGTGGCTCAACCTCTGGATCAGCAGGGCGCTGCCCCCGACCGCCAGCAGCACCGGCCATTCGACCAATCCGGCGACGCCGAGCGCGCCGAAGGCCAGGGCGGCCGCGGGCGCCGAGTGGCTCCCGCTGCTCATGCCGCGCTTGACGCCCTCCGCCGCTCCGGTCACGCCGCCGATGACTCCGTTGACCGCCGCGCCACCCACGGCACCGGCGGCCGCGGTCGTCGCGGTCGCCGCGCGGTTCACCGCCTGACTCACGCCTCGGACTGCTCCGCCGATGACACTCATGATGACTCCCTGCTTGTGCTGCTGAATATCCAAAGCCTGCCACCTTGCCATGGCGCAGACAACGAGAAGCCGGATCAAATTTGCCTGAGCTTGACGTCGTGTTGAATTTCGTTCGGCCGTTGAGGCCGTGGCTAGTCGCGCCTCACGTCGATGAGCACTGGTGCGTGATCGCTGGCCGCTTTGCCTTTACGTTCTTCGCGGACGATCTGCGCGTCGGTCACGCGGCCCGCCAAAGCCGGTGAGCCCAGGATGAAATCGATGCGCATGCCCTGTCGCTTCGGGAACCGCAGCTGGGTGTAGTCCCAATACGTGTAGACCCCGGGACCCGGCGCGAACGGGCGTACCACGTCGGTGAATTGCGCCTT
This sequence comes from Mycolicibacterium vulneris, assembly GCF_002104765.1. Taxonomy (GTDB): domain Bacteria; phylum Actinomycetota; class Actinomycetes; order Mycobacteriales; family Mycobacteriaceae; genus Mycobacterium; species Mycobacterium vulneris. The sequence continues at coordinate 276,782 of NZ_NCXM01000001.1, read as the reverse complement.
GACGATGGCCTCGAACGCCCGGCGCTCCGGCTCCGAGACGTGCGTGGCGCCGGCAAAGAACTCCATACTCCAGACGTCGTCGTCTTGCGGGGCGATGTTCCAGTCGCCGGCCAGTGCGATTGCGGCGGTGGGATCGTCGCGCAGCCAACCTTCCGCCGAATCACGGAGTGCGGCAAGCCATTCGAGTTTGTACGTGTAGTGCGGATCGCCCAGGGCGCGCCCGTTGGGAATGTAGAGGCTCCACATCCGGACCCCGCCGCACGTGGCGGCCAGGGCGCGGGCCTCCGCGGTGGCGGCGACTTCTGACTTGCTGCTCCAGGTGGGCTGGCCGTCGAATCCGATCTGCACATCGTCGAGGCCGACCCGCGACGCGATCGCCACGCCGTTCCACTGATTGAAACCGACGTGGGCCACCTCGTAGCCGAGTTCGAAGAACGGCAACGTGGGGAACTGGCTGTCCGAGCATTTGGTTTCCTGCATGGCCAGCACGTCGACGTCGGCGCGGGCCAGCCAGTCGATGACGCGGGGCAGGCGGCTGCGGATCGAGTTGACGTTCCAGGTGGCCAGCCGCAGCGGCCTGCCGCCGCCAATCGGGTCGCCGCCGTCAATCGTTCCGTCGGGCATGGCTAGACGCTATCCCAGCCGCCGGGGCGCACCGGGAAGTAGCGGCGGCGGTGATGCAGCCGGAATCCCAGCGCCGCGGCAAGCGTCGTCGCGCCGGCGTCGGGCACCCGCAGGTAGCCGCGCGTCGCGCCGCGCCAGGCGCCCCACGCCAGCAACGCCTCGCACAAGTCCACCGCCGTCCCCTCGTCGGCGTGGTCCGCGTAGCGCACGCACGAGATGCCCACCCAGCGCGCGCCATCGGGTGCGCCGGTCACCGCGGCGCGCGCGACCGCTGCGTCGCCGTGCCTGGCGAACGCGAGCTCGCCGTCGAGGACGGCGGTGAGCACGTCGACCGGAATGTCGCCGCCGGACATGCGCAGCCACGCGTCGTCGGGGCGCGCTGACAAGGCAACGGACGGGCCGACATCGCGGGCTGGCACGTCGGAAAGATCGCGCACCACAACCAGTTCCGTGCGTTCGCCGTTCAGTCCGGGCGGCGACGGCAGTATCCGGTCGGGAAGGGCCAGCCGGGGCGTCAGGCCGCGGCGTTCATACCAGTCGACGATCGCCGGGACGGCGCCCACCTGGGCCGAAAGATCCAGCGGCACTGCGGAATTGGCAGCGAGCCCAATGTCGTGGCCAGCCCGCAGCAGCCAGCCGTCCAACCAGGAGTGCTCCGCCCCCGGCCAGGCCGCGGCGGCGGCATGCTCGAGCGCGCGGATCTGCGAGGTGCGGATGGGGGTGTCGGTAAGCACCCGCAGCGCGATCGCGTCGGAGGGCGCGAATTCGACGACCGCGCCGGTCTTCGTCCGCACCCGCACCATCGGGTCGACCGCCAGCAGGTGGCCCACCGCATCGGTCAACGGCGGCACTGAACCGGCCGGGCGGCGGTAGCGAACCGTCACCCGGGTTCCCGGGTCGGGCCACGAAACCATCAGTGACCGAACGGGTCCGGTCCCTCGCCGGGCATCCAGGAGAGGCCGGGAACGCCCCAGTTGTGGGATTTGACGGCACGTTTCGCGCTGCGGGCGTGCCGGCCGATGAGGCGGTCCAGATAGAGGAAGCCGTCCAGGTGCCCGGTCTCGTGCTGCAGCATCCGCGCGAACAGGTCGTTGCCTTCGATGGTGACCGGCTGGCCGTCGGCGTCGAGTCCGGTGACGCGGGCCCACTTGGCGCGGCCGGTCGGGAACGACTCGCCGGGCACCGACAGGCAGCCCTCGTCGTCATTTTCCGGGTCGGGCATGGTCTCGGGTATCTCGGAGGTTTCCAGGACCGGGTTGACGACGACACCGCGCCGGCGCTCGGTGTGGCCCCGGTCGTCGGCGCAGTCGTAGACGAAGACCCGCTGGCCGACCCCGATCTGGTTGGCCGCCAGCCCCACCCCGTGCGCGGCATCCATGGTGTCGTACATGTTCGCGATCAACTCGGCCAGATCCGCCGGCAGTGAACCGTCGGCAGCGACCGGCACCGGCTGTGTCGGGGTATGCAGGACGGGATCTCCCACGATGCGGATCGGAACGACTGCCATGGTCGGCTAAGCTACCGCACGCCCGTGGGCTGCCCAGCCTGCGATCGGAGTCTGGGCAATCTTGGTCAATCGGCCGACTCGCGGGTCTGGATGACGGCTTGAGGGTTTGGCGCGTGTTTCAATAATCGCCGAAACAAGCCCATAGCTAAGTCAAGTCATTCGAGCAGTTCGGAATTCGCCGAAAGGGTCCAGGGGAAGCTATATGGACAGCGCCATGGCGCGGGCAAATCGATCGGGGGACGACTCTGAGATCGCAGATGGGCTGACCCGCCGCGAGCACGACATCCTGGCCTTCGAGCGCCAGTGGTGGAAGTTCGCGGGTGTGAAGGAAGACGCCATCAAGGAGTTGTTCTCGATGTCGGCGACGCGTTACTACCAAGTGCTCAACGCGCTCGTCGACCGGCCCGAGGCCCTGGCCGCCGACCCGATGCTGGTGAAAAGGCTGCGCCGGCTGCGCGCCAGCAGGCAGAAGGCACGTGCGGCGCGGCGCCTCGGCTTCGAGGTGACCTGACTCGTTACAGTAGGGCTCGATGAAAGAACGAGTTCCCGACTCCACTGGGCTGCCACTGCGGGCAATGGTGATGGTGCTGTTGTTCCTCGGTGTCATTTTCCTGCTGCTCGGTTGGCAGGCTCTGGGTTCTTCCGGGAGCTCTGACGACGATTCGGCGTCGGCGGTGTCCAGCACGAGCGCCGCCAGCTCGGCGTCGACATCCGCCACCAACAAGCCGGCGAGCACCCAGGCCGATGTGCAGATCTACAACATCTCCTCGAAAGAGGGTGTCGCCGCGCGCACCAAGGACCAGCTGACGTCCGCCGGATTCAAAGTCACCAAGGTCGACAACATGGCCGTGCCCGACGTCTCGGCCACCACGGTCTACTACACCGACGCCGGCGACGAGCACGCAACCGCCGATGCGGTGGGCAAGAATCTGGGCGCGCCGGTCGAACCGCGAATCCCCGCACTCAGTGGCGAGCCGCCGGGTGTCATCGTCCTTGTCGCGGGCTAGGTAGGCGATAGGCTGCTGGCTATGCGTACGCTGCCTCTGGTTCTGGCCGGTGGAGTCGTGCTGCTGGGTGCCTGCTCGTCACCCGAGCACGTGTCGTCGGTTCCGGGCACCACTCCCGCGATCTGGACCGGATCATCGTCGCCCTCGGCCGCCAAAGCTGCGGAGCCCGGGCCCGCGACCGCGCTGAGTATCACCACGCACCTGAAGGCGCCGGACGGCACCCAGGTCGCCACCGCGATGTTCGAATTCAGCAACGGCTACGCCACCGTCACCATCGAGACGACCGCCAACGGCGTGCTCACGCCGGGCTTCCACGATGTGCACATCCACCAGGTCGGCAAGTGCGAGCCCAACTCGGTCGCCCCGACCGGCGGCACGCCCGGCGACTTCCTGTCCGCCGGCGACCACTTCCAGGCGCCCGGGCACACCGCCGAGCCGGCCAGTGGAGCCCTGCCCTCCTTGCTGGTGCGCCAGGACGGCTCCGGCACGTTGATCACCACCACGGACGCGTTCGCCATGGAGGATCTAGTTGCCGGGCAGAAGACCGCGATCATCATTCACGCCGGTGCGGCCAACTCCGCCAACGCCGGAAGCAACAACCAGACCAATCCGGGCCCCAACGATATGACGATGAGTACCGGTGACCCCGGCAAGCGGGTGGCGTGCGGTGTCATCGGTGCCGGTTAGCAGGGCCAACACCCACATCGACTTCGCCCGTTCGCCACGGCCGACCCTCGGGGTCGAGTGGGAGTTCGCCCTCGTCGACGCGCACACCCGCGACCTGAGCAACGAGGCCACCGCGGTGATCGCCGAGATCGGCGAAAACCCGCGTGTACACAAGGAATTGCTGCGCAACACCGTCGAGGTGGTCACCGGCATCTGCCACTCCGCGGGCGAGGCCATGGAGGATCTGCGGCAGACCCTGGGCCCGGCGCGCCGCGTCGTGCGGGAGCGAGGCATGGAGCTGTTCTGCGCCGGCGCACACCCGTTCGCGCAGTGGACTTCTCAGAAGCTGACCGACGCCCCGCGCTACGCCGAACTGATCAAGCGCACCCAATGGTGGGGTCGGCAGATGCTGATCTGGGGTGTGCACGTGCACGTCGGCATCTCGTCGCCGAACAAGGTGATGCCGATCATGACATCGCTGCTGAACTACTACCCGCACCTGCTGGCGCTGTCGGCGTCGTCGCCGTGGTGGACGGGCGTGGACACCGGATACGCCAGCAACCGGGCGATGATGTTTCAGCAGCTGCCCACCGCGGGGCTGCCGTTTCAATTCCAGACATGGGCGGAATTCGAACGCTTCGTCTACGACCAGAAGAAGACCGGCATCATCGACCACGTCGACGAAGTGCGTTGGGACATCAGGCCTTCCCCGCATCTGGGCACGATCGAAATGCGGATCTGCGACGGCGTGTCCAACCTGCGCGAGCTGGGTGCGCTGGTCGCGCTGACGCACTGCCTGGTGGTCGATCTGGATCGCCGGCTGGAAGCCGACGAGTCGCTGCCGAGCATGCCGCCCTGGCATAACCAGGAGAACAAGTGGCGCGCCGCCCGCTATGGCCTGGACGCGGTGATCATCCTGGACGCCGACAGCAACGAGCGCTTGGTCACCGAGGATCTCGACGAGGTGCTGAACCGGCTGGAGCCGGTGGCCAGGAAGTTGAACTGTGTCGACGAGCTGGCCGCGGTGGCCGACATCCCCCGGCAGGGTGCCTCCTACCAGCGGCAGCGCCGGGTGGCCGAGGAACACGACGGCGACCTGCGTGCGGTGGTCGATGCGCTGGTGGCCGAACTGGAAATCTGATGACGGAACCCCTTGAGCTGGCAATGTTTCCGCTGGAATCGGCACTGCTGCCCGGCCAGGACCTGCCGTTGCGGATCTTCGAGCCGCGCTATGGCGCGCTGGTGCGGCACTGCATGGACACCGGCGACCCGTTCGGGGTGGTGCTGATCTCGCGCGGGCGTGAGGTCGGTGGCGGGGATGCGCGCTGCGACGTCGGCGTCCTGTCCCGGATCACCGAGTGCGCCGATCAAGGCGCCGGCCGTTACGTGCTGAATTGCCGCACCGGGGAACGCATTCGGGTGTCGGAGTGGCTGCCTGACGACCCGTATCCCCGGGCGAGGGTCACGACGTGGCCCGACGAGCCCGGCGATGCGGTGACGGACGATCAATTGCTCGACGTCGAAGACCGGGCCATGGCGCTGTTCGAGCGGATCGCGCAGGCGCGCGACATCAAGCTCCCGGGCCGCGAGGTGATCCTGGGCGACGACCGGGGCGGTCCGGCGGGAAAGCGACTGTTCGCGTTGGCATCTCGCATCCCGATCGGCACGGCCGATCGCTATTCGGTGCTGTCGGCGCCGACGGCCGCCGCCCGCCTCGTCGCGTTGCGCGAGGCCGTGGCAGCGGTCGCCGAGGTGGTGGAGTTTCAGCTTTCCGAATGACCGGGCAGGGTAAGGACGGGTGCATGAAGGTACAGCTTCAGGTCAGCGGTTCGCCGGCGCAGGCGGCGGCGAGTGCCGCCGAGATCGCCGCGACGGGCGCGGACGGGTTGTTCACCTTCGAGGGCCAGCACGACGTCTTCTTCCCGCTGCTGATCGCCGCCGGGACGACGGGCCTGGACCTGATGACCAACGTGGCGATCGCCCCGCCGCGCAGCCCGTTACACATGGCGCACTCCGCCTACGACCTACAGCTCTACAGCGGCGGCCGGTTCCGGCTCGGCCTCGGCTCGCAGATCAAGGTGCACATCGAGAAGCGTTATGGCAGCAGCTGGGACAGGCCCGCACCGCGGATGGCCGAAGCCATCGGCGCCATCAAGGCGATCTTCGCCGCGTGGGAAGGCAAGGCCCGCTTGGACTTCCGCGGTGAATTTTACACGCACACCATCATGGCGCCCAACTTCAATCCCGGCCCCAACCCCTTCGGACCGCCGCCGGTGCTGCTCGGAGCGCTGGGTCCGGTGATGACGCGCACCGCCGCCGAGGTTGCCGACGGCCTGTTGGTGATGCCGTTCAACAGCGCCCGTCATTTCGCCGAGCGCACCGTGCCCGCCATTGGTGAGGGGCTGCGCCGCTCGGGGCGGCCCTTGAGGGAGTTTCAGATCATCGCCCAGGCCATGGTGGCCGTCGGCCGCGACGAGGCCGACCTGGCGACCGCGATCGACGGGGTCGCCTCCCTCATCGCGTTTTACGGCTCCACGCCGGCGTACCTGCCCGTGCTGCAGGTCGAGGGTTGGGACGACGTCCAGCCCGAACTCAACGCGCTGTCCAAGCAGGGCCGCTTCGCCGAGATGCGTGGGCTGGTCACCGACGAGATGGTGGCCCGGATCGGGATCGTGGGAACGCCCGAGCAGTGTGCTGAGCAGATCGCCGCCCGGTTCGGTGAGCACGCCGACGAGGTGTGCTGTTACTTCCCGGGCTACACCCCCCGCCCCGCGGACGTCGCTGACATGATCGGTGCCCTGCACCGGGTGCCCGCGCTGCCATGAGCACCGACCTGACCGTCGAAATCGATTCGGGCGTCGCGGTACTCACGCTCAATCGGCCCGACCGTCTCAACGCCTACACCGCCGAGATGGGCGGGCTGCTGGGCCGCGCGTACCGGGAGTGCGACGAAAACGACGACGTCCGGGCCATCGTGCTGACCGGCGCCGGGCGCGCCTTCTGCGCGGGGGCCGATTTCTCCGGCGACGCAAGCCCGTTCGACGCACCCGCGGACGACGGCACGTTCTCGGCCTCGCCGATCACCCCGGCGGCGTTCGAGTTGCGCAAACCGGTGATCGCCGCGGTCAACGGCCACGCCATCGGCATCGGGCTGACCATCGCGCTGCAGGCCGACATCCGCATCGTCGCCGCGGACGCGAAATACGGTGTGGTGCAGGTTCGCCGGGGTGTGCTGCCCGACTGTATGGCGCACTGGACGCTGACCCAGTTGACCACCCTGGGGGTGGCCGCCGACATCCTGCTCACCGGGCGCACGTTCGGCGGTGCCGAGGCCGCCGCGCTCGGGGTCGCCAACCGAGCGTTGCCCGCCGAGCGGGTGCTCGACCACGCGCTGACCGTCGCCCGCGACATCGCGGTCAACGTGGCGCCGATGTCGGCGGCGCTGTGCAAGCGCCTGCTGTGGGACACCGCGATCAATCGCTACACGCCGCGACAGGTCGCCGCGCTCGAAACCCTTCTGCACGAACGGGTGATGGGCGGCGCCGATGCCGCTGAGGGCGTCGCCGCCTTCCTCGATCGCCGTGCGCCACGCTTCACCGCACAGCTGTCCCGCGAATGGACTCCGCTTCCCGAGCTATGAACCGGCGTCCGCGGTGAGCAACTCGGCCAATGCGGCACCGAGGTTGTGCAGGTTGGTATCGAGCGAATAGGTCCGGTCCAGAGTCCAGTTGAGGATGCCGCCGGACAGGGCGCCAACCATGATGTCCGCCAAGGTTTGTGCGTCGTGGCGCGGACTCACCTCTCCGCGCGCGACCCCCTCCTTGACCAGCTCGACAAACGTGTCGTGCAGGTTGGATCCGCGCTGGATGCCGTAGCCACTGGTGGCCAGCATTTCCCCGATCATCTCGCGGTAGGTGTCGCCCGATCCGGCCAGCGTCGCGGCGATGTCGTCGAACACACCCACAAGCCGCGCCGGGATCGCCTCGTCGGCGCGATCGAACACCACGTCGTGCAGGTTGACCAGCCGCTGCTCGGCCAGGGCGCGGACCATGTCCTGCCGGGTGGCGAAATGATTGAAGAACGTTCGGTTCGCCACGTCGGCGCGTTCGCAGATCTCCTCGATGGTGGTGGCCCCGACACCGTGATCCAAGAACAGATCGAAGGCGGCCGTCAGAATCCGCTCCCGCACCTCGCGCTTGCGTCGCTCGATCCTACTCATGCTGTGCCACAGAGCTTCTCGGAGAGGTCCCACAGTTCGGCGGCGCGCCGCTCGTCGCGGGCGTGCGGTGCCGCCGCGCTGACTGCGCAGTCTTCGAGGTAGAGGCCGCCGCGGCCGGCAAGTTCGGGGCTGACGGCGGCCCACACCTGGGTGGCCGCGCCTTGTTCGGGCATGACGAAGTCGAGGAAGCCGTCGGAGGGCTCGGGGCTGTTTTCGGCGGCGAACATACGCAGCTGCGAGAAGTCCTCGCGGGACATGTGGCGCGCGAGCGAGGTGGCCACCGTGCCGGGATGCACTGCGTGGCAGCGGATCCCGAAGTCGCACAGGCGCCGGTCGGCCTCCACCGCGTGCAGGACGTTCGCGGTCTTGGAGGCGCCGTAGGCGACGAACTTGTCGTACTCACGGCGCTCCCAGTTGGGATCGCCGAAGTCGAAGTCACCCATCACATGGCCGCCCGAGGACAGGATGACCACCCGGGCGTTCCCGGCCGCGGCGAGCTGGGGGACGAGCAGCCGGGTGAGTTCGAAGTGCCCGAAATGATTTGTCCCGATCTGTAATTCGAAGCCGTCCCGGGTGCGGCCGAATGGGGTGAACATGACGCCGGCGTTGTTCATCAGGACGTGCACCACCGGCGTGATGTCACCGATCGCGCTTGCCGCCGCGCGAACGCTGGATAGCGCTGTGAGGTCGAGCTGCACCGCAGAGGTCCGGGCGCCGGGTATCTCGGCCGCGATCCACTGGGCGGTCTCCGCGAGCGCATCGCGATTGCGGGCGGCCAGGATGACGTGCGCCCCCGCGGCCGCGAGCGCCCGGGCCGACTCGCGGCCCAGCCCCGACGACGCCCCGGTGATGACACATGTCTTGCCGGACAGGTCGATTCCATCGACGACGTCAAGTGCGGTGGGGCGGTCGGTCATGCCGGTGCGGCCTGCCACAGCGGGACGACGAAGCTCGGATCGCATTCCTCGTCGACGATCCATTTACACATCCGCCGGATCGGCTCGATGGCGTCCTGCGGCATGGCGAGTGCCACGCTGCAGGCATACCCCAGGCTGGTCAGTCGCTGCGCGCCGAACAACGGCAGGGTGTCGCGCAGCCGGCGCTTGAGCGATTCGGGGTAGATGCCGATGGTCTGCGTGTAGGCATTCACGGCGGCGGTCACCTTGTCGATGCTATCCACCGGAACGATGTTCGCGACCCGACCTGACAACATCGGCGAATAATCGACCGGTTCGTCGATTTGCGAGACGACGATGGCACCTTCGCGTTGCTCGCCGCCGACCACGCGATAGAAATCTTCTGCCATTCGCGAGGCCTCGACATGGTCGAGCAGTTCACGGTTGGGGTAGCGCGGCGCGGTGCTGATGACCGCGGGCAGGCGGACAAGTTCGCGGTAGATCAGTTCGCCGAGCCGGTTGGCGTTGGCCAGGCCCGCGGCGTCGGTTCCGGTGAGCACGTAGATGACCCGGGCGTTGGCACAGCCTTCCTGGTTGGCCACGCCGATGTCGATCGCCGCGCGGCGGGCCACCTCGCGCAGTGTCTCGTCGTCCGCGAATGCCTCTGCACCGATGATGGTCGAGCTGCGTTTGGGGTCCAGCGCGATCAGCTCCAGACCGGGTTGAATGTAGCGGGTCACGTGCCTGACCGACGCCAATCCGCCCCAGGCCACGATCTTTTCGATGTGGTGGGGCTGGTAAAGCGTCTCCTCGACGGCCAGATCGCCGCCCTTCCAGTAGCCGACGGCCAGATGTCTGGTGATCGGATGATCCGGTGCGACGTCGGCCAGGGTGCGGGCGATGGCGATCGCGGTGAGGGGATCGTTGGACGGCGCCTTGATGATGACGTCGGAGCGGGTGATCACCGAACGCAGGATGGTCACTGCCGAGACCAGGCCGCCGTTGCCCGCCGGGATGTGCAGCACGCGCGACCCGAAGGCACGCACCCGCAATTCACGGCCGTCGCTCAAGGTCTGCGGCACCCAACCGTTCAAGTAATCCAGCCCGACCTGGGTGTCGGCGATTTCGGTGACGTTGGTGCGGGAAAACAACGGGGGCAGAACGCGATAGCTGTTCTTGAGCATCTCCGCCGGCAACACGTTGGCAACCAACGAGGCCTCGTAGGCCTCCTGCAGGTGGGTGTTCGTTTCGAAGTTCAGCGCGTCGCCGAGGGCGGCGAGGACATCGAGGATCTCGTCGAAGCTCAGCTCGTAGAGGTCGCTCATCTGGCCGGGGCTTTTCAGCGGCAGGCGCTCGACGTGCTTGCTCATGTCCGGCGCCTGGAATTGCGAGGCGCCGATCCGGGTCGCGAATGGCACCAGGTCGTCGGTGATGACCCGGCCCCGCAGGAACAGTGGAACGGTGTACGCGATCACAGCTCCACGCCCTTCATGAAGTTGACCGCCTCGTCGTGCACCTCCTGTGTTGCGGCGCAGGTGATCCGGTCGTCCTCGACGTCCTGCTTCTCGCTGTAGCGGATGATGTCTTTCTCGAAGGCGACGCTGGCCTGCCCGCACGGACAGTGCAGATCCCAGTTGATCGTGACCTCGTCGCCGGAGATGACACCACCCCAGTGGGCACGCAGCAGGATGTCGTAGACGGCGGCGCGGCCGGTCTGCAGGCCGGTCCTGGGCAGCGGCTCGCTGGTATCGGGGTCCAGTACGAAAGGGATGACCCACGGCGCCACGTGGTAGCGGCCCTGGCTGCATCCCCAGTGGAAGGTGCTCGATTCGGAGAAGCCGTAACCGACCTGAATTCGGTCGACGCCGAGGAAGTCTCTGATGACGTCCATGAAATCGTTCGGCAGTGCAACGCCTTTCATGCCGCCGCCGGTGAGAATCGCCGAGTCGGGAGCGAAGACGTTGCGCACGCCGCGGTCCAGTCCGGCCTTGGCGATGTCGTACATCAGGTGGTAGGTGCCCAGCATGAACACCCGCTTGCCGCGCAGCTGGTCGGTGATGCGGGTGAAGAACGCGTCCATGTCCTCGGCCTGGCGCGCCTGCATCGCGATGAACTCGTCCTTGCGGGCGGCCAGCGCTGGATCGATCTCGAGCCGATCGAGTTCGCCGCGCGACGCCGCCGCACGCATCTTGGAGGCCAGGAACATCAAATCGGTGTCCACCGCAAAGGGATACAGCGCGTGAAATCTGGTCTCGTCGCCGCCGGTGAAACCCCGCTTGATCATATCGGCGATGCGCAGATGGCCGAGCTTGCCGCTGGCGAAGTTGGGCCACACCACGTCGACCGACGGGTTGAGCTCTGCCTCCGTCGGTTCGCGACCAAAAGTCTGAAATAGGCAGATCTTCCACAGCGTCATGCCTTCTTCGGCGCCGCGTTTGTCCTTGGGCAAGATCGAGATGGTACCGGTGGTGCCGCTGGAGGTGATGACCTCCAGGGGAGTCTGTTCGTCGAGACGGTCGATCCAGTCGTCGATCCCGGTGCAGCCGGTGGTGTCCACGCCGGCCAGGTCGTAGCTGGTGAGCTTGTCCAGCCACACGGTCATCAGGTCGAAGCGCTTCTTGTCGATCAGCGCCCCCGGGTAGGACTTGAAGGCGGTGTGCGAGAACAGCAGCGGCACAACGTCATTGAATTGACCGAGCGCACTGATGCCCAGTCGGTCGGCCAGCTTGCGCAGGATCTCGATGCTTTGGTAGTGCTCGGCGAAGCGGATGCGCATGGCCTGGCGCTGCAGCCCTTCCAGTTCGGTGCGGCCGATGCTGTGCATCTGCGTGTAGGACTGGCCGAAGAAGCCGATCGGATCGTTCATGAATTCATGCACGGGAAGTGCCGTGTTTTCCGTGACCGTCATCAGGGATTCCTCGATTCGTTGCCGCCCCTGAAAGGCCACCATAGCCACAATATGCAGTTGTAGGCAATATTGCAGTAAACTGCAAAACTAGGCTCGCGTCGCCGGGACGCAACCCCGGCGGGCGCTGCGGCTGCGGGCCCTCGAACGCTTCCAGGCGCGGGCGCTGGCGGCCGAGGGAGATGGCCCGACGCCACCGCCGTGGCGATGGCCGTGGCCGCCGTCGGCTTCGCGCGCCCTGCCCGAGGATGCGCGGCTGTTGTTGATGGTCCGGCCCGGCGACCTGCTCGACGAAGAGCCCGACGCGGCATTCCAGCGGACGCTCGCCGCGATGAACGCCCCACTGACGCAGCGCGTCGCGGCGTTGGCCCGCCAGCTCTATGGCAACGCCAAGCCGCGATCCGTCGACGCTGTCGCGCGAGCGGTGACCGACCTGCCCTACGCCGTGGTGCGGCGCCATGCGCATGACGACCCGATGCCGAGCTGGCTGGAAAAGGATGTAGCGGCGTCGGCGCTGGCCGTGCTACAGAGCTTTGGCGAACGCCCGTAGCGCCTTGACCTGCGTGGCATCCAAAGAGGGACGGACATTTTCGTGCGCCGCCGCGAGGTCGGCGGCCGTCACGTCGGTGGCGTCGATGGATCGGCGCATGGCGCTGAGCGCGGCCTCCCGCAGCAGCGCCACGCAGTCGGCGGCGCTGTATCCGTCGAGTCCGGCCGCCACCTCGTCCAGATCGACATCGGCGCTCAGCGGAATGGATTTGCCTGCTGTGCGCAGGATTTCGCCGCGGGCCGCCGCGTCCGGCGGCTCGACGAAGACCAGCCGCTCCAGTCGGCCCGGGCGCAGCAGTGCGGGGTCAATGAGATCCGGCCGGTTGGTGGCGCCCAGCACGACCACGTCGCGCAGCGGGTCGACACCGTCCAACTCGGTCAGCAGCGCGGCCACCACTCGATCGGTCACGCCCGAATCGAAGCTCTGCCCACGCCGCGGCGCCAGCGCGTCCACCTCATCGAGGAAGACGAGCGACGGCGCCGAATCCCTGGCGCGCCGGAATAGTTCGCGCACAGCCTTTTCCGAGCTGCCGACCCATTTGTCCATAAGTTCGGAGCCCTTGACGGCGTGCACCGACAGCTGTCCGGTGCTGGCCAGCGCCCGCACGATGAAGGTCTTGCCGCAGCCCGGTGGCCCATAGAGCAGCACCCCGCGCGGCGGATCCACCCCCAGCCGGGCGAACGTGTCCGGATGCTGCAACGGCCACAACACGGCCTCGGTCAGCGCCTGCCTGGCCTCGGCCATGTCGCCGACGTCACTCAGGGTGATGTTGCCGACGCTGACTTCCTCGCTGGCCGAGCGGGACAACGGCCGGATGACGGTCAGCGCACCGACCAGGTCCTCTTGTTTCACTTCGGGCGGCCGGCCGTCGGCGCTGGCCCGCGACGCCGCCCGCAGCGCCGCCTCGCGCACCAGTGCGGCCAGGTCGGCGACGACGAAACCCGGTGTACGCGAAGCTATTTCGTCGAGATTGAGTTCGCCGGTGGGCACATTGCGCAGCAGCGACTCCAGCAGGGCTTTGCGGGTGCCGGCGTCGGGGAGCGGCAGGCCCAGCTCGCGGTCGCACAGGTCGGGGGCCCGCAGCCGGGCGTCGAGCTGGTCGGGTCGCGCGGAGGTGGCGATCAGGGCGACGCCCTCGCTGGCGACCGCGTTACGAAGCTCGCCCAGGATCAGCGAGGCCACCGGCTCGGCGGTGGCCGGCAGCAGGGCGTCGACGTCGGTGATCAGCAGCACGCCGCCACCGTCACGGACGGTCTGTACCGCCGAAGCCACGGCCTTGAGCCGGTCCTCGGCGCCCAGCGCGCCGACCTCCGGGCCGTCCAGCGTGACCAGCCTGCGGTCGCCGCACACCGAGCGCACCAGCGTCACCTTGCCCACGCCGGGCGGGCCCGACACCAGAACGCCGAGGTTGGCGCCGGCGCCCAATGTCTTGAGCAGGTGTGGTTCGTCGAGCGCGAGCTTGAGCCATTCGACGAGCTTGGCGGCTTGCGGCTGAGTGCCTTTCAGTTCCTCGACGACCATCTCCGGCCTGGCGACTTCGACCGAAATCCGCGGCGTGGCCCCGGCGCCGGGCGGCACGCCGGTGCCCCAGGTGACCAGCGAGTTGGGCTGCACGCTCACCGGCCCCTCGGGGTCGACGCCGGTGACCGTCAGCAGCTCCGAGGTCCAGCTGATGCCGACCGCGGTGGCCAGCGCGCGGGTGGCCTCCGACGTCGAGGTGCCCGGGCCCAGGTCGCGGGGCAGCAGAGAGACGGCGTCACCTACGGTGAGCACCTTGCCCAGCAAGGCCTGTCGCAGCGTGACCGGCGTGACCGACTGGGTTGCCAGCGCCGAGCCGGCCAGCGTCACCGACCGCGCGCCGTAGACGGTGACCGTGCCGACCACCACCGCGGTGCCCTCGCGCAGTCCCGTGTTGGACAGCGTCACGTCGTCCAGCAGCACGGTGCCGACCGGCGTGTCCGGGCCGGCCAGACCGGCTACGGCCGCCGTGGTGCGCGATCCGATCAGTGACACCGCATCCCATTCCCGAATGCCCAGGGCAGCAATGGCATTCGGATGCAGCCGGATGACGCCGCGGCGGGAGTCGACGGCGGAGGTGTTCAGCCGGGCGACCAGCGTGAGCTGACGGGCCGAGCCGGCGCGGTGTACATCGTCGCCGGAGCGACTCACGGCAAGCGCCTGCCCGGCTTGCGCAGGCCCAGCCGCGCCACCGACCGGCGGTTGGGCTGTGCCCGGCGAATCGCCCGCCGGGTGGCGCGGCGTTGCTTGGGTTCGGCGTCCCACGCCTCGGGGTGTGCGGCCAGCCAGCGCGAGTTGCGGATGGCGAACGGCACGTGGCACAGGTAGGCGACGATGATCACCCAGATCAAGACATAGGGCGCCAGCACCGCCGCGGCCGCGCAGATCGCCAAAACCGCCAGCAAGGGTGCCGCCCAACTCGGGGGCACCGCGACCGCGTGCATCTTGCGCATCGGGATCTTGCTGACCATCAGGATCGAGGTCCCGGTGATCCAGATGCACAGGAACAGCGGCGACGTCCACCAGCCGTCACCGAACTGCAGCTTGAGCCCGATGAGACCGATCATCGAGATCGCGCCGGCCGGCGCGGGCATGCCGACAAAGAACTCGTGCGCGTAGGACGGCTGGCTGCCGTCGTCCTGCAGGGCGTTGAATCGCGCCAGCCGCAGCACCACGCAGACCGCGTAGAGCAGGATCACCACCCAGCCGGCCGGCGACGTGGTCAGCAGCGTCACGTACAGGACGATCGCCGGGGTCACGCCGAAGTTCACCGCGTCGGCCAGCGAGTCGATCTCCTCGCCCATCCGCGACTGGGCGTCCAGGATCCGGGCCACCCGCCCGTCCAGTCCGTCCAGGATGGCGGCCGCCGCGATCAAAGCCATCGCGGCCTTGGGCTGGTGTTCGAGGGCGAACCGGATCGAGGTCAGTCCCGCGCACACGGAGAGCACCGTCATCGCGCTCGGCAGGATCTGCAGGTTGACCGCCGGCCGTCCGCGCGGCTTGCTGATCATGGCAGCTCGGCCAGCACGGTCTCGCCGGCGATCGCGCGCTGGCCCACCTTCACCAGCGGCTCGGAGCCCGCCGGGAGGTAGGTGTCCAGCCTGGAGCCGAACCGGATCAGGCCGTAGGTGTCACCGATCGACAGCTTGTCGCCGACTTGCGCGTCGCAGATGATGCGCCGGGCCAGCAACCCGGCGACCTGTACCGCGACGACGTCCGCGCCGCTGGCGGTGCGCAGGTGCAGGCTGGTCCGTTCGTTCTCAGTGCTCGCCGCGGCCAGGTCGGCCGAGCCGAATCGGCCCGGCCGGTGCTGCACGGCTATCACCTCGCCGCTGACCGGAGCGCGCTGCACGTGGGCGTCCAGCAGCGACAGGAAGATGCTGACCCGCGGCAGCGGCGCGTCGCCCATGCTCAGTTCGGCGGGCGGAGCGGCGAAGTCGATCACGCAGATCTCGCCGTCGGCGGGTGCGACGATCGCGCCGGGCCGGGTGGGCGGCACCCGCGGCGGGTGACGGAAGAACCCCGCGCAGGCCCCGGCGGCCAGCAGGCCCGCCCGTCGCACCCATCGGTGCCTGCGGCCGACCAGCGCCAGCGCCAGGCCGGCGCCGATGAACGGCCGCCCGGCCGGATGCACCGGTGGGACCGCGGAGCGCACCAACTCCAGCGCGTGTTGCGGGCTGAAGCCCGGGTCCTGAGCAGAGGGGCCGATAGTGCGGGGGCGTCGTGCCACGCGGCCATCTTACGGAGCCTGCAGCTGATTCGTAGACGCCCGCGGAGGGAACGCTGCCCTTCGACATGCAATCGAACGATCGGCCGGCAACGCAGTTGCGCCGGGCGAAAGGCACGGTCACCGCCGTATTCATCGCGCACGGTCTGGTGTTCTCGTCCTGGGCCGCCCACATTCCTCACGTCAAAGCCGAACTCGGCCTTTCCGACGCGGCGCTCGCACGGCGCTGTTCGGCGCACCGCTGGGCTCCCTGGTGGCCACGCTGCTCAGCCACTGGGCGCTGCCCAGCTGGGGCAGCCACCGGCTGATCCCGGTGACGGTGGCCGGCTATGTTGCGGCTGGAGCGACGGTGGGCCTGTCCGGATCCGCGGCCGCGCTGTTCGGTGCGCTGGCGCTGTGGGGGCTGTTCCAGGGGGCTCTCGATGTCGCGATGAACACCCAGGCCGGCACGGTGGAGCGGCTCGCCAGGGCTCCGGTCATGGCGCGGTTCCACGGCATGTGGAGCGTCGGGACGTTGGTGGGCGCCCTGATCGGTGCGGCGTGCGTCGGCGCGGGCGTCGGCCTGACCGGCCAGCTGACGGTGCTGGGGCCACGCCCGCGGGCTAGCGCAGATCCCACACCTGCAGCTGGGTCCCCTCGGGCACCTCGACGACGTCCTCGGGGATGTCCAGCAGCCCGTTCGCCGACGCCAGCCAGCGCAGGTGATGTGACGCCGGCGGCCCGTAACTGGTGACCGTGCTCGAGTCGTCGTTGAGCACCGCGCGGCGGAACTGGCGCTTGCCGCGCGGCGACGTCAGCGACTCGGCGAGCACCGCGGTGCGGTGCGGGCGGTCCGGGTCCGGCAGGCCCATCGCCCTGCGCAGCGCAGGCCGGATGAACACCTCGAAGGACACCAGCGCGCTGACCGGGTTGCCGGGCAGCGTGACGATCGTGGCGCCGGCCACCCGTCCCACGCCCTGCGGCATGCCCGGCTGCATGGCGACCTTGACGAACTCCACGCCCTGGTCGCCCTCGCGGCCGAACGCGTCCTTGACCACCTCGTAGGCGCCGGCGCTGACGCCGCCGCTGGTGATGATCAGGTCGGCGTCAGCCGCGTATCGGTCGATGATCGAACTGAATTGGGCCACTTCGTCTTCCGCGGTTGCGACGGCGACCAGAGCGGCGCCCGCGTCCCGAACGGCCCCGGCCAGCATGATCGAGTTGGACTCGTAGATCTGCCCCGGCAGCAGCGCGGTGCCCGGCGTCACCAGCTCCGAGCCGGTCGAGATGACCAGCACCCGCTGGCGCGGGATCACCGGCAACTCGGCGATGCCCAGCGCGGCCGCCAAGCCGAGCACGGCCGGCGTCACGACCTGACCTCGGCGCAGGACGGTGGTGCCGGGGGAGACGTCCTCGCCGGCGCGGCGGATGTGCTTGCCGGCGTCCCGGGGCGCGCGGATCGCCACCACGTCCACGCCGCCGTCGGTGTCCTCCACCGGAACGACGGCCGTCGCCCCGGCCGGCAGCGGCGCGCCCGTCATGATGCGGTGCGCCGTCCCGGGCCGCAGCGTCAGCTCGTCGGTGCGCCCGGCCGGTATGTCCTCGGCGACGGGCAACACCACCGGCTGTTCGGGAGTGGCGCCCGACGTGTCTTCGGCGCGCACCGCGTAGCCATCCATCGCGGAGTTGTCGAAGACCGGCAAAGCCAGCTGCGCCACCACGTCCTCGGCCAGGACCAGGCCTTGGGCCTCGGTCAGCGGCACCGCGACCGGCGGCCGCGCGCGAACCAGCTCGTTGACGACTCGCTGATGTTCGGCGACTGAACGCATCGGAGCCATTATCCGCGCGTCAGACGGGGAAGCTGACGCCGGTGAGTTCTTCGGAGACCGCCCAGAGCCGACGCTGCAATTCCTCGTCGTGGGACTGCGCGCTGGATTCGACCAGTTTCGGGCGGCCGCGCTGCTCGAGGAAGCCGGCCGGGCCGTAGTACTGCCCGCCCTGTCCGGCCGCATCGGTGGCCGCCCGCAGTGTCGGCAGCGCGCCCATGGCCGGGCTCTGGAACAGCACCGGCCCCAACACGGCCTTCACCGGCCGGAAGACGCCGGGCAGGTTGCGGGCCAGCTCGGTGTTGGAGCCCCCGGGGTGTGCCGCGACCGCAATGGTCTTCGCATCGGCCTTGGCGGCCAGCCGGCGCTGCAGTTCGTAGGTGAATAGCAGGTTGGCCAGCTTGGATTGTCCGTAGGCGGCGACGCGGTCGTACCCGTGTTCCCACTGCAGGTCGTCGAAGTGGATCGCGGCCCGTAGCCGGTGGCCGAGGCTGCTGACCGTCACCACCCGCGAGTCCCGCACCACCAGCAGGTTGTCGAGCAGCAGCCCGGTCAGCGCGAAGTGGCCCAGATGGTTGGTGCCGAACTGCAATTCGAAGCCGTCCGCGGTCACCTGCTTGGGCGTCCACATCACCCCGGCGTTGTTGATCAGCAGGTCGATGCGCGGGTAGGCCGAGCGCAGCGCGTCGGCGGCCGACCGGACGGCGTCCAGCGAGGTCAGATCCAGCTGCTGCAGCGTGACATCCGCGCGCGGGCTGGCGGCGACGATGCGCGCCAGCGCCGCGTTGCCCTTCTCCAGGTTGCGCACCGCCAGCACGACGTGGGCGCCGCGGTAGGCCAGCACGGCGGCCGTCTCATAGCCGATGCCGGTGTTTGCGCCGGTGATGACGACGACGCGGCCGCTCTGATCCGGGATGTCATCCTCCGACCAATTGCGGTTCTCTGCGTCGTTGGAAGCCATGGCCCAAAACATACTCATCGGCGGCGGACGGCGCCGGGTTGGGCGATGGCCATCGCGATGGCCCGGGTCGCGGTGAGCCCGCAAAGAAAACCGTTATCCAGACGGCGATTTCCTGGGGTTCGGCGAACCGGCCGGGTGCGTCACCTCACCGGCGACGCCATTTGCCCGCGGAGCCAGGCGATGATCTTGGGCACCACCTCGGGAGCCTTGCTTATGGCGACGTGGCCGGTGCCCTCGATCAGGTGCACCTCGGTGTCGCGGCGGCCCCGGAAGTCCAGCGTGTCGGACTGCGGGATGAAGTAGTCGTCGGCCCCGTTGATCACCAGCATCGCCGAATTACGCTGCTGGGCAAGAAGATCCGCACGGTTCAGGCGCCCCACGCCGGCGCTGAGCTCGTCGAGTGTGGGGGAGTGGTCCCAGTGCATGGCATTGCCCAGGATGTCGTGCATGCCGTAGGGCAGCCTCGCGAGATTCTCCGGACCGAACGCGGCGGCGACCGGGCCGCCGAGATCGATTGCGGCATCGACGATTCCGGACAGCCCGGACATCGCGGAGAAGTTGCCGCCGAATGACGCGCCGAAGTGAGCGACCCGGCCGTCGCTGAGCGTCCGCGCGTAATCGGCGAGGCCGTGGATCACCTCGTCGGCGTGCTCGTCGAGCGGGACCGCGGTCTCGCCGGTTCCGGGGTGGTCGAAGGCCATCGTGGTCACGCCCGCGCCCTGGGTGAATCCGACCCACCACGGGTGGATGTCCATCTTCCAGGTATCCACACCGCCGCTGGCGATCAGCACCGGCCGGGCCGGGTAGTCGCCGTCGGCGGAGTACAGGTGCACCGGCACCTCGACGGACGCGCCGCGGTACCCGACGTTGATGATGCGCCGCTCGAATTGCACCGGAAAATCGCCGGCCGCCAATTGAAACTGCTCGAGTTGGTGCTGCATCGCCTTGGTGCGCGCCGGGTCGGTGAGGCAGGGAAACTTGGCGCACCCGTAGATCAGGGAGGCCATCCGGTGTTCGGCGCGCTCGGCGTATTCGCGTGCCAGGCTTGACCATTCATAAACCCAGCCGCCGGGTGCGTCGGTCCACATGTCGTCGACGGCCGAGCGGACCCGCTCGATGTCGTCGAGTGGGATGCCGAACTTCGCGAATTGATCGGTGCGGTCTTCGAACATGGCCGCGGTGTCGATGTCGTAGGTGTACATGGTGGCCTGCTCCTCATTTTCACGGCCTGTTGAGACTAGTCTCACGCTACGGTGAAACTAGTCTCAACGCAAGAGGAAATTCACGCTACGATGAAACTCATGGCGAAGAGGTCGATAACTCCCGGTCCGCGAGATGAACGCGGGGTGCTGGCCGCGCGGATCGTGGCCGCCGCCCGCGACGAGTTCGCCGAACACGGCTGGGCCGGCACCACCATCCGCGCGATCGCCCGGGCCGCCGACGTCGATCCCGCGCTGGTGTACCACTACTTCGGGTCGAAGGAGAAGCTGCTGGACGCGGCGACGAACCCGCCGCAGAAGTGGCTGGACAACGTCGCCAAGGTTTGGGCTGAACCGGTGGAGCAGCTCGGCGGCGCGGTGCTGAGGCTGATGCTGGACAGCTGGGAGGACGAGGAAGTCGGACCGACGCTGCACGCCATCCTGCAGACCGCGGCGCACGACCCGACCACGCGGGAGAAGCTGCGGCGCGTCGTCGCCGGCAGCCTGATGGGCGCCGCACCGCTCGGCGTCGACGAACACGACCGCCTGATCCGCAGCGGCCTTATCGCTTCACAGGCGATCGGCCTGGCGCTGATGCGCTACGTCTGGAAGATCGAGCCCATCGCGTCGATGTCCGACGACGAGGCCGTCGCGGCCATCGGCCCCAGCCTGCAGCGCTACGTCAACGGCGACCTGGCGCCCGCGACATAGCGACGGACAGTGCGAGGGACAGGCGCGCCCGGCCCGATCGCGGTATCCTCGCCCACCCCGCTGATAGCCACTCACCCGGGTACCGCGTTCCGACACGGCAACCGGTGCGGGTGGCCGCGGCCGAAAGTCCTTTGTGCTCCGGGGTTTTGGGCGGTTGAGCCGCAGGCTGATCATCACCGGGGCGCTCATCGATCAATCGATTCTTTGCCGCATCCAGGCCGCAGCCCGCGTCGACGGCTTCCTCGTCCGCACGGCCACACCCGACGCCCACCGTTGCCAGGGTCGGAGCAAACATCAGAAACGTTACAGCGGAACAAATTTCGCGTTAATACAAGGGTTTACTGCACCCAGAAATTATCGTGTCGGATAAACCACTCCCGGCGCTCGTCGTCGGTCATATCGGCAAGGGCCGCAAAGCCTTCGAAGTAGGTCTCGCGGGGTGCGCCGGGCGCGAACAACATCAGGATCGATGCCGGCGCGTCCGCCTCGTTGCGAAAACCGTGCACCCCCCCGGGCGGCACGTAGAGGAAGTCGCCCTGATGGCCATCCGCCCACTGCGTGCCGTCGTAGAGCTTCATCGTCCCAGACAGGACGAAGAACGCCTCGGACATGGCGCGGTGGAAATGGGCCGGGGGCCCGCCGCCGGCCGGGGCGATGTCGACCCGGTAGAGGCCGTAGTCGCCGGCGGTGTCCTGTTGGTTGGCCAGGTAGTGGTACTTCATTCCGGATGTCTCATAGTCGGGCGGTTGATCGGCCCGCTTGAGCCAGGCGCTGATTTCCGGTTCGTCTTCGGTATATCGGGCGGGCGGGTAGGGCGGCACGACGAGGGACATGGTTCCAGTCTGCGCATAGCATCGCTGTTGTGGACCGATCGACCGCCGAAGATGTTCGCGTGCAACGGCTACTGGATGCCGAGCGCAAAGCCGCGCAACTGTTCGACGAGATCGAGCGGCGGGCCATGATCCGCCCCGGGCTGGCCGAGAAGGAACTCTCCGACCAGATCCACGACCTCGCCGGCGAGATGTTCGGGGTGACCCGGCACTGGCATCGGCGGATCGTGCGGGCCGGGGAGAACACGTTGCAGCCGTTTCAGGAGCGCCCGCCGGATCGGACGATCGTCGACGACGACATCGTGTTCCTCGATCTCGGCCCGATCTTCGAGGAGTGGGAGGCCGATTTCGGGCGGACGTTCGTGCTCGGCGACGACCCGCACAAGACGGCCCTTCGGGACGCGCTGCCACGGGTGTGGGAGGCCGGCCGCGACCACTTCGCCGACCATCCCGAGATCACCGGCGCCGAGTTGTTCGACTACGTCGTCGGGGTGGCCTGTGCCGAGGGTTTCGAGTGGGGCAGTCGGATCGCGGGCCATCTGATCGGCGAGTTCCCGCACAAGAAGATCGCCGGCCCCGGCGTCGAGTGGATCATCATGCCCGGATCGAACAAACCGATGCGCCGCACCGATCCGCGCGGCCGCATCTGCCACTGGATCCTCGAGATCCACCTTGTCGATCGCCCGCGCGGTTTCGGCGGCTTCTACGAGCAACTGCTCGACCTGGGCTAGTGCCGATCGCCAGCGCGGCGCATGCGCCGGGCGCAGCGGGTCGGCACCATCGGGCTAGTGCCGATCGCCAGCGCGGCGCATGCGCCGGGCGCAGCGGGTCGGCACCATCGGGCTAGTCGAGGGGGTAAACCACCCCGGTGAGCTCCTCGGAAATCGCCCACAGCCGGCGCTGCCGATCGACGTCGTGCGACTTGGCGCTGGACCCGACGATCTTGGGGTAGCCCCGCGTCTGGCCGAAGCTATCGGGTCCGTAGTACTGCCCGCCGAGCACCGCCGGGTCGGTGGCCGCGCGCAGGGTGGGCAGCGCACCCATCGCCGGGTTCTGAGCGACCAGCGGGGCGATCCGCTCGAAGGCGCCGACCAGCGGGGCGGGCATGTTGCGCATCAACTCGGTGTCCGACATGCCGGGGTGCGCGGCGGCGGCGATCGTCGTGCCGTGCGGGGCGAGCCGTCGTTGCAGTTCATAGGTGAACAACAGGTTGGCGAGCTTGGCCTGCCCGTAGGCGGCGACCCTGTTGTAGCGGCGCTCCCACTGCAGATCGTCGAAGTGGATGTCGGCGAGGATGCGGTGGCCGATGCTGCTGACCGTCACGATCCGTGAGCCGGCGACCGGCAGCAGCCGATCCAGCAGCAGGCCGGTGAAGGCGAAGTGGCCCAGGTGGTTCGTGCCGAACTGCAGCTCGAAGCCGTCCTTGGTGTTGGACTTCGGCGTATACATCACCCCGGCGTTGTTGATCAGCAGGTCGATGCGGTCGTACGCGGACCGCAACTGCTCGGCCGCGGCGCGGACGGACGCCAGCGACGTCAGGTCGAGCTCGGCCAGCGCGACATCGGCGTGCGGGCTCTGAGCGGTGATCCGGGCCGCCGCGTCCTTGCCCTTGTCCAGGTTGCGCACCGCCAACACCACATGGGCGCCGTGGTCGGCCAGCGCCAGGGCGGTCTCGTAGCCCAGGCCGGTGTTGGCTCCGGTGATGACGGCGACCCGGCCGGTCTGGTCCGGGATGTCCGCGGTGGTCCACTTGGCCATGAGAGGCTCCTTGAACTTGTAGAGTAAACGGGGCGAGCGCTCCGGTTGAATGCCACTATACGGAACGCACGCCCCGCTTTGTCAACCGCTGAGGAGTGAACAGATGGCGCAGCCCGAACGCCGGTTGCGCGCCGACGCGGCGCGCAACCGTGCGCGCGTGCTGGACGTCGCCTACGAAATCTTTGCGGCCGAGGGTCTCTCGGTGCCCATCGACGAGGTCGCGCGGCGGGCCGGCGTCGGGGCCGGCACCGTCTACCGGCACTTCCCGACCAAGGAGGCGCTGTTCCAGGCGGTCATCGAGGACCGGATGCAGCGGCTGGTCGACGACGGGCGGGCCCTGCTGGAATCCGTCGGACCCGGCGAGGCGCTGTTCGCCCTACTGCGGTCGATGGTGCTGCACTGGGGTGCGGCGGATCGCGGCCTGGTCGACGCCCTGGCCGGATTCGGGATCGATATCGCCACCGCCGCGCCCGACGCCGAGGACGCGTTCCTGGCGATGCTCGACGAGCTGCTGCGGGCCGCGCAGCGGGCCGGCACCGCGCGCCAAGACATCGGGGTGCGGGAAGTGAAGGCGATCATGGTCGGGTGCCAGGCGGCGGAGGCCTACAACCCGGACTTGGCCGAGCGGGTGACCGACGTCGTCGTCGACGGTTTACGCGCTGGCCGGTAGGGCTGACCTCTTCTTGCACTCGACATAGGCGAGTGCTAAGAATGACTTGGCACTCGCGACCAGCGAGTGCTAGGTCGGGACGGTGAGACCTAGCCAGAAGACAGCTGCGGTCGTCCGTCGCGGGCACTGCACCCGGCCAGAACGTGTCATCCCCAATCCGGAGGAATCACTTCGCAATGGCCAAGACAATTGCGTACGACGAAGAGGCCCGTCGCGGCCTCGAGCGGGGACTCAACGCCCTCGCCGACGCGGTAAAGGTGACGTTGGGCCCCAAGGGTCGCAACGTCGTCCTGGAGAAGAAGTGGGGTGCCCCCACGATCACCAACGATGGTGTGTCCATCGCCAAGGAGATCGAGCTGGAGGACCCCTACGAGAAGATCGGCGCCGAGCTGGTCAAGGAAGTCGCCAAGAAGACCGACGACGTTGCCGGTGACGGCACGACGACGGCCACGGTTCTGGCCCAGGCGTTGGTCCGCGAGGGCCTGCGCAACGTCGCGGCCGGCGCCAACCCGCTGGGTCTGAAGCGCGGCATCGAGAAGGCCGTCGAGAAGGTCACCGAGACCCTGCTCAAGTCGGCCAAGGAGGTCGAGACCAAGGACCAGATCGCTGCCACCGCAGCCATTTCCGCGGGCGACCAGTCGATCGGTGACCTGATCGCCGAGGCGATGGACAAGGTCGGCAACGAGGGCGTCATCACCGTCGAGGAGTCCAATACCTTCGGCCTGCAGCTCGAGCTCACCGAGGGCATGCGGTTCGACAAGGGTTACATCTCGGGCTACTTCGTCACCGACGCCGAGCGTCAGGAAGCCGTCCTCGAGGACCCCTTCATCCTGTTGGTCAGCTCCAAGGTTTCGACCGTCAAGGATCTGCTGCCCCTGCTGGAGAAGGTCATCCAGGCCGGTAAGCCGCTGCTGATCATCGCCGAGGACGTCGAGGGCGAGGCGCTGTCCACCCTGGTCGTCAACAAGATCCGCGGCACCTTCAAGTCGGTGGCCGTCAAGGCCCCCGGCTTCGGTGATCGCCGCAAGGCGATGCTGCAGGACATGGCCATCCTCACCGGTGGTCAGGTCATCAGCGAAGAGGTCGGCCTGTCGCTGGAGAGCGCCGACGTCTCCCTGCTGGGTAAGGCCCGCAAGGTCGTCGTCACCAAGGACGAGACCACCATCGTCGAGGGCGCCGGTGACTCCGACGCCATCGCCGGCCGGGTGGCCCAGATCCGCAGCGAGATCGAGAACAGCGACTCCGACTACGACCGCGAGAAGCTGCAGGAGCGCCTGGCCAAGCTGGCCGGCGGTGTTGCGGTGATCAAGGCCGGGGCCGCGACCGAGGTCGAGCTCAAGGAGCGCAAGCACCGCATCGAGGACGCGGTTCGAAACGCCAAGGCCGCCGTCGAGGAGGGCATCGTCGCCGGTGGTGGCGTGGCCCTGCTGCACGCGACCCCGTCGCTGGACGAGCTGAAGCTCACCGGTGACGAGGCGACCGGCGCCAACATCGTCCGCGTGGCGCTCGAGGCTCCGCTGAAGCAGATCGCCTTCAACGGTGGTCTGGAGCCCGGCGTTGTGGCCGAGAAGGTCCGCAACTCGCCCGCCGGTACCGGCCTGAACGCCGCCACCGGTGAGTACGAGGACCTGCTGAAGGCCGGCGTTGCCGACCCGGTGAAGGTGACCCGTTCGGCGCTGCAGAACGCGGCGTCCATCGCGGGCCTGTTCCTCACCACCGAGGCCGTCGTTGCCGACAAGCCGGAGAAGGCGGCCGCACCCGCGGGCGACCCGACCGGTGGCATGGGCGGTATGGACTTCTAAGTCCACGACTCAGATACGGGAAAGCCCGGCCCTCACAAGGGGCCGGGCTTTTTCGTGCGCGCCGGCCAGAGGCCACTCGCGGATCCTTCGTGCGGGCTTTGTCCGGGTTATGGGGTAATTGATGTACTGGATATCCGAATAGTCGGCGCGAAGGGAACACGCAATGAGCAAATCGTTATGGCGCACAGTTTTTGGAGTGATCGCCGGCTGCGTTCTGGGCGTAATGATCGCGCCGACCGCGGCGGCGGCACCTGATCCGTGCTCAGCCAGCGGGGTCGCCGCGACCGCCAGCGGCGTCCTGAACACGGCAAGCGGGTACCTCGACGGCCATCCCGAAGCCAACAGCGTGCTGACTGCCGCCGTCAACCAATCGCCCGCTGACGCGAAGTCGTCTGTCCGCGGCTATTTCCTTGGCCATCCCGGTGAAGCGCTCGATCTGAAGGGCATCGCGCAGCCGCTGCTCGACCTGCGCAGCCGGTGCAACACGTCGGTGTCGCCGGATCAGTTGGCGGCCCTGTTCGACGCGCTGTCCGCCGACTGAGCGGGACCGGCGACCTTCTAGGGTAAATCCGTGGCCCTTCCGACTCCCGCACCCGCCAGCACCGCCGTCGTGACCGGCGCGTCGTCGGGCATCGGCGCCGACATCGCGCGCGAGTTGGCCGACCGCGGGCACGGCGTCACGCTGGTCGCCCGCCGCGAAGAGCGGCTGCGCGAGCTGGCCGACGAACTCGCCGGCCGCGTGCGCGTCGAGGTGATCGCCTGCGACGTCGGCGATTCCGCCGCCCGCGCCGGCCTTTTCGAGGAGGTCGAGCGGCGCGGCCTGACCGCCGACATCCTGGTCAACAACGCCGGCATCGGCACCATGGGATCGGTGACCAGAATGCCCGTCGACGACGAGATCGCCCAGGTGCGGGTCAACGTCGAGGCCGTCATCGATCTGAGCACCCGCGCGGTCCAGCAGATGGTGCCGCGCGGCCGCGGCGCGATCCTCAACGTCGGATCCACCGCGGGTTACCAACCCTTTCCGGGACAGGTCGGCTACGCGGCCACCAAGGCGTTCGTCAACAACTACACGCAAGGGCTGCGCGGTGAACTCGCCGGCACCGGTGTCACCGTCGCGCTGCTGTGCCCGGGGCCGGTGCGCACCGAGTTCGTGCAGAGCGCCGGCATGGACGAGCGAGACTTCGCCGACGCCTTCCCCAAGTTCATGTGGAAGCCGTCGCGCGAGGTGGCGCGCGCCGGAGTCGACGCGCTGGACCACGACCGCGGAACGGTGTTACCCGGGCTGCCGAGCCAGATCAGCACCCGCCTGTTTCAGTTCATGCCGCGACGGGTGTTGTTGCCGCTATTGAAGAATCGGCATCCCAGCCTGCGCAGGGACCGCTCAGCGCGTTGACCCGGGCCAGGGCCGCATCCAGCCCTCCACCGGAAGCGCGAGCGCGTTGCACAGCGTGCAGATCGTGCGGTACCAGCCCACGGCCGTGAGCAATTCGATGCGCTGCTCGTCGTCCAGGTCGCGGCCCAGCGCGCCCCATGTCGCCTCCGACCACGAGCCGGTGTGCTCGAGTTCGTCCACCGCCTCGATCAGCGTGCGCTCGGCCGGGCTCCACCGCGGGTCGTCGGGGCCGCCGGTGACCAGCGCGTCGCACTCCTCGTCGCTGACGCCCGCGATCGGGTCCCAGAACGCCGCCTGCCCGCCCCACTCGTATGCACAGCCCACCAACGCGCAGATGCGAAGGATGGCGATGGTCCGCGTCCGGGCCGGCAAAAGCGCTGCAACATAGAGGGATTCGCCGAGCTTACGCAGGCGGGAGGCCAGCGCCGGGTGACGCTGCAGGCAACGCACCAAGAGCAGCGGCTCGTAGCTGCGGTCGGGGTGACCCCAGCTGTTGATGCCAGTGGCATCTTCTTCGCTCCAGGGCGGAGCGAGCGGTGCGACGCGGCTCACGGATGAGACTGTACGACCTAGCCCGATGGCGGCGACCCGCAGCGCCCGGCTCCGCCGCGCTTGCGATCGCCGCTAGGCCGGCAGCGAGAACACCACGCAGTCGTGCAGGCAGCCCTTGGCGGCGTCGGGGGAATCGGCGTCGCGGTGCAGCAGGGCGCGGGTGGGCACCACGGTCAAGCGGGCGGTCTCGGCGCCGGCCTCGGCGACGTCGGCGGTGCCGTCGACGATCAGCGAGTAGCCGCCCGGTTCCGCGGGCGGCCACAGCAGCGTCACGTCGGCGCGCTGGGCGAGGTTGTTGCGGGTCCGCCCGCCGATGAGCCCGACGTCCAGCGTGGCCTCGCGCAGCTGCGGCTCGACCGTCACGGTGTGCACCCGGTACCCGTCGTCGACCGTGATCAAGTACGCATACGGGTAGTCGGCCAGCGCGTCGGCCAGCGCCTTGAGATCGACCTTCTTCTTGGTGCGCATGATCTTCCAGGATAGGCGCGGGATTTCGGCGCTACTGGGGCGGCGAGGGCCGCAGGAACCCGGCGATGCGCGAGGTGTAGCCGCGCGCGACGGCGCCGGAGCTGGCCGGGCGCGTGACGGCGGTGCTGGTGTTGGAGAAGCCGAGGTTCTGCAGCACCTGGTTCCAGGGCGGCAACTTGGCCACGGCCGCCGACGCGTCGGCGTGATAGCCGAACATCGCCGCGACGTCGGAGGCCCACATCTGTTCGTAGGCCGCCTCGATGTCGGCGATGGCCGGGGTGTTCTGACCCAGGTGATTGTTAGCCGCCAACGCCGACACCAGCGCACGGTTTGCCGCCACCACGGCCGGCTGCACGGTGGCGGCAAGGGCCACCTCGAAGGCGGTCGCGATAGCCGAGGCCTGCTGCGACACCTCTTCGGCCTGCGCGGCGGCCGCGCTGAGCCAGCTGACGTATTGACTGGCCACGGACATCATGGCCGCCGACGACGCGCCCTGCCAGGATCCGCTGGCCAGATCTGTCGTCACCGAAGAAAATGACGATGCCGACGATGCCAACTCTTCGGCCAGTCCGTCCCACGCCGCGGCGGCAGCAAGCAGCGGCCCGGGACCAGGACCGGAGAAAATTAGTGCCGAGTTGACTTCTGGCGGCAACCACGCAAAATGCGGGTTCGTCACGGACCCAACTTAGCTGGTATATGCCACTTTTGGTGGCGTTATCGCGAGGCTGCGGGCGCCGGCTGGCGACCGCGCACCAACTTGCCTGGCCGGGCATCGGTGGGAACGCCGTTCTCGGCGATGACTTCCCCGGCCACAATCGTGGCGACATACCCGTCGGCGGTCTGGTCCAGGCGCCGCCCGCCGGCGGGCAGGTCGTAGCTGATGATGGGCTTGTGCAGCCGCAACGCGGCGTGGTCGATGACGTTGAGATCGGCCTTGTAGCCCACCGCGATCCGGCCGCGATCGGCCAGCCCGGCGATGCGGGCCGGCACTGACGTGAGCTCGCGAACCGCCTCGGACACGGTGAACCGCCCAGCCTTGCGGTCCCGTGCCCAGTGCGTCAGGAAGTACGTCGAGTAGCTGGCGTCGCAGATCATCCCGTAGTGCGCGCCGCCGTCGCCGAGGCCGAGCACCACGTCCTCGCGGTGCAGCAGCTCCCCGACGGTGTCCAGCGAATTGTTCTGCAGGTTGCTGGTCGCGACCAGCAGCATGGCCCGACCCTCGTCGTCGAGCAGCCGGTCATAGGCCTCCTCCATCGGATCCACGCCGCGGGCGCGAGCCCGGGCCCCGATGCTTGTCGACGGGTCCGGCTCGTAGTCGGGGGTGTCGCCCAGCGGGAAGATCCAGTCCCACATCTGGGCCACGAACAGGATCGGGTGACCTTGGCCGGGCTTGTCGGCCAGGATGCGGGCCCGGACCTCGGGCTTGCGCATCTCGGCCACCCGCTCGGCCAGCGGCAGGTGCGCGATCTCGCGATAGCTGGGGTAGAGCACGAAGGGGTTGGCGGACAGCTGCAACCCGATGATCAGACCGATCGGCCGCGGCAGCAGCTGCGCCGTGACTCGGATTTCGCCGCCATCGGCGGCGCTGTTGGCCTTCTCGATCATCGTGATGGCGTCCGGCCAGGTCGGGTCGCCGGCGTTGGCGACGACGAGGGTGAATGTGACGGGTAACCCGACGTCCTCGGCGACGTCGAATACCGTCTGCAACACCGGCTGGTAGCCGCCCGACGGGATGTCGGGAACGAACTGCAGCAGGCCGCCGCCGCCGTCCACGACGCCGCGGGCGATCTCCTCGATCTCCTCCCGGGCCGCCTCGTAACTCGGGATGGGGGAACCGCTTTCGGTCTTGTGGATGGTCAGCCGCGACGACGCGAAGCCCAGCGCGCCGACCTCGATCGCCTCCTTGGCCAGCTCCCGCATCTTGGCGAGGTCGTCCGCGGTGGCCGGCTCGCGGTCGGCGCCGCGCTGGCCCATCACGTACACCCGCAGCGGTGAGTGCGGCAGGTACGCGGCCACGTCGATGTCGCGCTTGCCCGACTCGAGCGCGTCCATGTATTCGGGGAACGTCTCCCACGTCCACGGCAGCCCGTCGGTCATGACGACGCCGGGAATGTCTTCGACACCGGCCATGACGTCGACCAGCACGTCGTGGTCGGACTGGCGGCAGGGCGCGAAGCCGACCCCGCAGTTGCCCATCACCACGGTCGTCACCCCGTGCGCCGAGGAGGGAGTCAGGCGCTCCGACCAGATCGACTGGCCGTCGTAGTGGGTGTGCAGGTCGACGAAGCCGGGCGTGACCAGCAGCCCGGTGGCGTCGATCTCCCGCGTGGCGGTCGCGCCGTTGATCGCGCCCACCGCCTTGATGATGTTGTCTTTCACGGCCACGTCACCGACGTACGGCTCACCCCCAAGCCCATCGACGATGGTGCCATTACGGATGATGAGGTCGTAAGTCATTCAAACAATCTACGACCGTGGCGGTGGGTCGTGCCAGGATCTTCCCCATGATCGAGCGGGCGGTCTTCCACGGGATCCTCCCGTAGTGTCGCGGGTATGGCCGACGATGCCGCCGTTTTACAAGAGCTTCTGCGCGACGCGTTCACCCGGTTGATAGAGCACGTCGACCAGATCACCGAGGGGCTGACCGACGAGGTGGCCAGTTACCGGCCGGCGCCGAACGCCAACAGCATCGCCTGGCTGCTCTGGCACAGCGCGCGGGTGCAAGACATCCAACTGGCCGACGTGGCCGGCGTCGAGCAGGTGTGGTTCCGCGACGGCTGGGTGGACCGGTTCGGACTGGACTTGCCGCGCAACGACACCGGTTATGGGCACAAGCCCGATGACGTGGCCAAGGTGCAGGCGCCCGCGGACCTGCTGTCCGGCTACTACCACGCGGTGCACAAGCTCACCCTCGAATACATCGCCGGGGTCAGCGCCGAGGAGCTGGCCCGCGTCGTGGACACCAACTGGGATCCGCCGGTGACGGCCAGCGCACGGCTGGTGAGCATCATCGACGACTGCGCCCAGCACCTCGGGCAGGCCGCGTACGTGCGGGGGATTGCGTAGATTCGCAGGCGTGCGATTCGCGGCGACCGTGCTGTTGTGGCTCATCACCACGCTCGCGCTGGCGGTCGCGATCCCCGCGGCATGGACGCAACTGCACGTCGTTGACGCCGACGGGTATGCCGCGCTGGCGCAGCACGCGGCGACCGACCCGGCTGTGCAGTCGGCCATGTCATCCGAATTGACCACCCGCGCAATGACTCTCATTGCCGAACATGGCGCGGGCCGCTCTCCGGTCGACAGTTCCGAGGTGCATGAGGCCGTCCGCGCCTTCACCACGGGCCCGGCGTTTCCGCCGCTGTTCGCCCGG
The DNA here is from genome assembly GCF_002104765.1 of Mycolicibacterium vulneris. Taxonomy (GTDB): domain Bacteria; phylum Actinomycetota; class Actinomycetes; order Mycobacteriales; family Mycobacteriaceae; genus Mycobacterium; species Mycobacterium vulneris. The sequence goes on along the minus strand of NZ_NCXM01000001.1, from coordinate 245,138 downwards.
GCCAACCGGGCGGCGCACGGCTGGCTGTTCAGCGACCCGGGGGCCGGCGATAACGGCACCCAGTGGGCGGTCGACGTGGCGCCGATGCTCAACGACGACGCGATTCAGCCGCTGCTCAGCCGTCACAACGTCACCGTCCCCGCGAAGCTGACTGTCCCGCTGACAGTTTCGGTCCCACACTCGATGCGGCAGGGACGGCTGAGCCGGCTGTCCACCTGGGGCCCGTGGGTGAGCGTGGGCGCGGCGGCGCTGTGCGGTGTCTGCGCGCTGCTGACGGTGGCCGCCGCGCGGCGCCGCGGCAAGGCGCTGAGCAGCCTGGGCGTCTCGGCGCTGCTCGTCGGCGCGGGCGGATGGGCGGGCATCGAGGTCGCCGGGCGCTACGTCAACGATGCGCTCAACCGCACCACCGGCAACGTCCGCAGTGTCGCAGAGGTGATGGTCGACCACGCTGAAGCCGGTCTGCACCAATGGCTCAACGCCACGCTGCTCGCCGGCGCCGCGCTGGTGGCGGTCGGCGTGATCGTCGCGATGCTGGGCAGCCTCGCGAAGAAGTCGTGAGCCCGGCGGCTAGCCGAACGTGAACGAAAACACCTGCAGGCCCTTGCTGACCTGCATGTCCAGCTGATCGCGGTGCGCGGAGTCGTCGGCGACGATCCGGTGCAACGTGGGCGCTCCGCCGATCGGCGTCGTGGTGGTCTTGCCGTCGCGGCTAACGGTGAGCGTCCCGGTGCCGCCGACGACGGCGTACACATCCTTCGCGGTGTAGTTCAGCCGGACGGCGGAGTCGTCGCCGTCGGCGGTGGCCCCCTGGTCGTCCAGGGTCCAGCGACCGCGCAGGGCGAACTTGTCGTCGGCCAGGTTCGGCGGGAAGCTCAGCGTGGCGGCGCCGCCTTTGTAATCCCCGCTGCCGCCGTAGTTTCCGCTCTTGCCGACACCAAGGTACGTCTCGGGTGTGAGCATGGTCCGCGGGGTGGTGTCGGCCCCGTGCACCCCAGCGGGCAGCTGAATGCCGGGATGGGCGTCGGTCAGCAGCTTGCGGATCAGCTTCTCGGTGTCGTCGTAGTCGCCCTCGCCGAACTTGGTATGCCGCACTTGCCCATTCGCGTCGATCAGGTACTCGGCCGGCCAGTACAGGTTCTGGAAGTTGTTCCACGTCGCGTAGTCGTTGTCCAGTGCGATGGGATAGGTGATGTGCAGGTCGACGGAGCCGCTGGCCACGTTGGCGGGCACCCGTTCGAAGGCGTACTCGGGGGTGTGCACCCCGATGACGAGCAGCCCGCTGTCCCGATACCGGTTGTACCAGTCGATCACATGCGGGATGGCGCGCTGACAGTTGATGCACGAGTAGGCCCAGAAGTCGATCAGGATCACCTTGCCGCTCACCGATGCCGGGTCCAGCGGCTTGCCGTCCGGGGTGTTGAGCCACCCGGTGACACCGGTGAGGGCGGGGGCGGGTCCGCACTGTTGCAGTTCGGCGGAGCCGCTGGAGCAATCGCTGAGCGCGCCGTCGACCGTGGTGCCGGGCCGGCTCAGCTGCAGCCCGCTGCCCTGGTTGGGCTGCTGCATGGGGGCCGAACCCAGGCTGCGCTCGATGTCGTTGGCCCCCAGCTTGTTCTGCATTGCGGTCGTGTAGTCGGGGACGGCGCGCTGCAGCATCGCCGGCAGGTTGAACACCAGCGCCACGGCCAGCACGATCATCGCGATCCCGCCGGCGATCTGGATGACACGCTGGCGGCGGCGGAACGCGGCCACTCGTTCGGCGACGCGCCGCCCGGCCAGTGCGAAGGCCAGCAGCGGCAACGCGTTGCCGATGGCGAACGTCGCGGTCAACACCAGCGCGCCGGGCCCGATCGACGACGTCCCGCCGGCCACCACAATGGCGGCCAGCACCGGACCCGCGCACGGCACATACAGGGCACCCAGTGCCAGGCCAAGGCCGAAACCATCTGTCCCAGAACCTATTTGACGCTGCGGGAAATACGTGAACGGCCGCTCGAGCAGGTGCTGCACCGGCGGGAAGATCAACCCCAGGCCGATCAGGACCAACACCACCAGTGCGGCCCACCGGATCGCATCCTGCGGCAGGTGCAGCGCCGTCAGCAGCGCGGAACCGATCAGCGTGGCCAGGCTGAAACTGCACACCAGGCCGGCGATCACCAGGTACGGCCGCGTCGCGGACTTAACGCTGCGGGCGCCGGTTCGGCTGCTGTCCATGCCGGACAGCAGAATCACCGGAAGCACCGGCAGGATGCACGGCGAGATGCCGGTGATCAGGCCGCCGAGAAACCCGATCAGGGCGATGGTCTGCACGCGCTACCCGGAGGGGCTCGACGGGCGCCGGACGATGAGCATGGCTACACCTTTACCTGTTCTGTCGCGGCCGAGTGACCCGGCCACAAATCACGCGTCGTGCGTTATGCAAATCACACAATGTGCGTTACCCTCAGCCGGTGGCGCAACTAACATTCCAGCGCGCCCGCACAGAGGAAAAGAAGCGCCAACGTGCGGAGGCCCTCGTGGAAGCCGCACGCTCGCTGGCAATGGAAACGGGCGTCGCGTCGGTCACCCTGACCGCGGTCGCCAGCCGCGCCGGAATCCACTACTCGGCGGTGCGCCGCTACTTCACCTCGCACAAGGAAGTCCTGCTGCACCTGTCCGCCGAGGGCTGGGTGCGGTGGTCGAATACCGTGTCGCAGAAGCTGACCGAGCCCGGTGTGAAGTCACCCTCCCGCATCGCCGAGACGCTGGCCGAGGCCCTGGCCGACGACCCGTTGTTCTGCGACCTGCTGGCCAACCTGCACCTGCACCTCGAACACGAGGTGGACGCCGAGCGGGTCATCGAGGTCAGGCGGATCAGCACGGCGGCCACACTGTCACTGGCCGATTCGATTGGGAGCGCGCTGCCCGAGCTCGGGCGATCGGGCTCGCTCGACATCCTGCTGGCCGCGTACTCTCTTGCCGCGACGCTGTGGCAAGTCGCGAACCCGCCGGAGCACCTGACCGACGTCTACGCCGAGGAGCCCGAAGTCGTTCCGCCCGAGTGGAATCTGGACTTCGCGTCCGCCCTGACCCGCCTGCTGACGGCCACCTGCATCGGCCTGGTCTCGGAATCCTCATAAACTCAGAAAGGAGGCCGGAGCGCTGTGGCTTGGCGAACTGCAACCGGTGAACACACCCGTGGCGAAGGACTTGAAGCGCCCACGACGACGACTGAGCCAAGGACCGAGCCGCTAATGACGCACGGCTCCGCCGGCAGCGACGGCAACAAGGTCGCCCCACAACGCGCCAAGAAGGGGTTGCTGGGCCGTTTCTGGCTGGTGCTCACGATCGTGGCTGTCGTCGCGCTCTCGGGATTCGTGGTGTACAGGTTGCACGGCGTCTTTGGCGTTCACCGCGGTTCGTTCGGTGGGGGCACGTCGGGCGAGGTGCTCGACGAGTTCAACGCCAAGACGATCACGCTCGAGGTCTGGGGCCCACCGGGCAGCACGGCAACCATCAACTACCTCGACGAAAACTCACATCCGCAACAAGCCCTTAACGTGCCCTTGCCCTGGAGCAAAGTATTGAGTTCAACGAAGCCCGGTATCCCGGCAAACCTGGTGGCCCAAGGAGACGGCAGTTGGATCGCCTGCCAATTCGTCGTGAACAAGCACGACGGGAGCGGTGACGTCATCAAGACTCCGAATCGCTCAGATTCCAACCAAACCGTGAACGCCTTCGTCTATTGCCTGGACAAGTCCGCATGAGCGAGCCGGGCGAGGCCCCGCCGCGCGTCGACCAGCCGCTGATCCCGCCGTTCCTGCCGCGGATGATCCATCGGCTGGCCCTGCCGATCGTCCTGGTGTGGTTGGGCATCGTGTTCGTCACCAACACCGTGGCCCCGCAGCTGGAGGTCGTCGCCAAAACCCACTCGGTGTCGATGAGTCCGACTGACGCGGCATCCTTTCAGTCGATGATGAAGGTCGGATCGACGTTCAAAGAGTTCAGCTCCGACAACTCGGCCATGATCTTGCTGGAGGGCGACAAACCACTCGGGGCCGAAGCGCACCGCTACTACGACGAGATCGTCAAGCGCATCGAGCAAGACAAGAAACACGTTCAGCACGTCCAGGATTTCTGGAGTGATCCGCTGACGGCGGCGGGTTCCCAGAGCCACGATCAAAAGGCCGCGTACGTCCAGGTTTACCTCGCCGGCAACATGGGCGGCGGGCTGGCGAACGAGTCTGCCGCGGCTGTCCGCAAGATCGTGGACTCGGTGCCCGCGCCGCCGGGAATCAAGGCATACGTCACCGGCGCGGGTCCGCTGTTCGCTGATCAGTCCCACGCGGGTGAGAAGGGCGTCGCGAAGGTCACGCTCGTCACCTTCGCAGTGATTGTGGTGATGCTGCTGTTCGTCTACCGGTCGGTGGTCACTATGCTGATCATGCTGCTCATGGTCTTCATCGAGTTGGCAGCGGCCCGTGGCGTCGTCGCAGTCCTGGGAAACTACGGAGTCATCGGGCTTTCTACCTTCGCCAACAACATGCTGGTGCTGATGGCGATCGCCGCTGGAACGGACTACGCGATTTTTGTGGTCGGCCGCTACCACGAAGCACGCGGTTTGGGCGAGTCGCGCGAAAAAGCGTTCTACACCATGTTCCACAGCACTGCGCATGTCGTGCTCGGGTCGGGTCTGACCATCGCCGGCGCGATGTACTGTCTGAGCTTCTGCCGGTTGCCGTATTTCGAGTCGCTGGGTGTGCCGTGTGCCGTCGGCATGCTGGTCGCGGTTCTCGCGGCGCTGACGCTGGGCCCCGCGGTGCTGACGGTGGCTTCGTTCTTCAAGCTCATGGATCCGAAGCGCTCACTGCAGACCCGGGGCTGGCGTCGCATGGGCACCGCGGTCGTCCGCTGGCCCGCACCGGTTCTCGCGGTGACCGTCGCGGTCGCGTTGGTTGGTCTGCTCGCCCTGCCCGGTTACAAGACGGACTACGACAACCGCCACTTCCTGCCGGCGGACACCCCGGCCAATGTCGGCTATGCCGCCGCGGACCGGCACTTCGACCAGGCTCGGCTCAATCCTGAGCTGTTGATGATCGAGACCGATCACGACTTGCGTAACCCGGCCGACTTCATCGTTCTGGACAAGGTCGCCAAGGCGGTCTTCCACATCCCCGGTATCGGCCGGGTACAGACCATCACCCGACCGTTGGGCACGCCGCTCGACCACAGCACCCTGGGGTTTCAGATGGGGGCGCAAGCTGCGGGCCGGATCCAGACCCAGCACTATCAGGACGAGCAGGCGGCAAACCTGCTCAAGCAGGCGGACGAGCTGCACAAGACGATGGCAACGCTGCATGAGCAGATGCAGGTCACCCAGGATCTGAGCAACACCACACACGAAACCACCAGGCTCACCAAGGAAACCGTGCATATCACCGAGAAGTTGCGCGACGACATCGCGAACTTCGACGACTTCCTCCGGCCGATCCGTAGCTACTTCTACTGGGAGAAGCACTGCTACGACATCCCGGCCTGCTGGGCGCTCCGGTCGGTCTTCAACGCGCTCGACGGCATCGATCAGGTGGCCGAGAACATCGTGAACCTCAGCGCGAATCTCGACAAGCTGGATCGGATTCAGCCCAAGCTGGTGGCGCTGATACCGCCGCAGATCGAGAGCCAGCAGCGCAACCTCGACACCATCATGTCGAACTATGCGATCACACAGGGTCTTAACGAACAGGCGAGAGCGCAGTCCGACAACGCCACCGCGCAGGGCGATGCCTTCGACAAAGCGAAGAACGACGACACGTTCTACCTTCCGCCGGAGGCGTTCAAGAGCCCGGATTTCGCGCGGGGTCTCAAGCAGTTCATCTCGCCGAACGGGCACGCCGTCCGGTTGATCATCTCCCATGAAGGCGACCCGGCGACTCCCGAAGGCATCAACCACATCGAACCGATCAAGCAGGCCGTGCACGAGGCGATCAAGGGCACCCCCTGGGAGGGCGCCAAGGTCTACCTCGGCGGCACCGCCGCGACGTACAAGGACATGCACGACGGCTCCAACATCGACCTGATGATCGCCGGAATCGCCGCGGCCACTTTGATTTTCGTCATCATGCTGGTGATCACCCGAAGCGTCGTGGCGGCCGTCGTGATCGTCGGAACGGTGTTGCTGTCGCTGGGCGCCTCGTTCGGACTCTCCGTGCTCTTATGGCAGTACATCCTGGGTATGAAGTTGCACTGGATGGTGCTGGCGATGGCGGTCATCCTGCTGCTGGCGGTCGGCTCGGACTACAACCTGCTGCTGATATCGCGGTTCAAGGAGGAAATCCACGCCGGGCTCAAAACCGGGACGATCCGCGCGATGGCCGGTTCGGGCTCGGTGGTGACCTCCGCCGGTCTGGTGTTCGCCGCGACCATGGCCACGTTCATGTTCAGCCCGCTGCTGGTGATGGCCCAGGTGGGTACGACGATCGCGCTGGGTCTGCTGTTCGACACCTTGATCGTGCGGTCGTTCATGACACCGTCGCTGGCCACCCTGCTCGGGCGCTGGTTCTGGTGGCCGCAGCACGTCCGCCCGCGGCCGGCCAGCACCATGCTGCGACCGTACGGACCGCGTCCCGCCGTGCGCGAGCTCATCCTCAGCGACGTTGACCAGCACCCGGCGGGCGGAGTGGTACAACCGCGCTGACCCTGCGTGGACGAGGGCCGGTCACGCGCAAGACGTGACTTGATGATTGAGAGCTGACCCCCGATCGGGGGACGGATAGCGTTGCAGCCCTGCGGCTTACGCCCAGTTCCACACCGACATGTCGCCGGGCGGGTACTGGTTGCAGATGTCGGTGGCCTTGGCCACCACGCCCTTGTTGTTCCAGAAAATCTTCATGTGGTTAGGCCACGCCACCCACAGCGGATCGGACACGGGCGCGTAGAAGTTCTCGGAGTAGTTCCGGCGGTCCTGCGGCGACAGCGAGTAGAACCAGTGCGCCTTGTCGATGGTCGCCTGCTGCACGTTCGGGTGGTTGTTGAAGTCGATCATGTAGCGCTGGTAGTACACCGGGCTGGTGTCCCGGGAGGCCGCCAGGATCTGCTCGGCGTCGCATGTCGTATTGATCATTCGGCGGGGGATCGGGAAATCCTCCGTGGAGTCGGCTACCGCGGTCGACGGAAAAATCGCAGCGGTAATACCCAGAGCAAGGAACGCGGCGCCTGCACGCAGGCCAGTACTCAGCCGAGACATAGCAATTACGGTAACACTTTTTGGCCCGCCGGGAACAGTTACCAGGTCACTGCGAGGAATTCGCTAGTGCATCTCAGTATCAGTCGCGATCAGGGACGATGACGTGCGTCGGGTCGGGCCGCAGCTCCGGAGGGGCCTGACTGTAGTCGCCGAAGGGGCCGTCGCGGCGTTCGATCGCGGCGCGCACGCCGTCGGTCTCGACGGTCTTGATGAACGCCAGCGCGTCGGGAGTATTGCGCATCAGGCCGTCGAGAATGCCGCCCAGCGTCTGGGTGGACGCCAGCCCCATGTTCTCGTAGGCCTGGTTGACGATCAGCTTCTGCGCCTGTAGCTGCGACAAAGGGATCTGCGCCAGCTCGGCCGCGATCTCGGCGACCCGCGCCTCCAGCCGCTCGAACGGCACCGCCTCGTTGATCAACTCGATCTCGGCGGCCTGCACGCCGGTCAGCGGTCGGCCGGTCAGCGAGTGCCACTTCGCCTTGGCCAGGCTCAGCCGGTAGAGCCACATCCCGGTCAGATACGCCCCCCACATCCTGCTGTAGGGCGTGCCGATCACGGCGTCCTCGCTGGCGACGATGATGTCGGCGCACAGCGCGTAGTCGCTGGCCCCGCCCACGCACCAGCCGTGCACCTGCGCGATGACCGGCTTGGACGCCCGCCAGATGGCCATGAACTTCTGCGTCGGCCCGGTCTCGCGGGCGCTGACCATCGCGAAGTCCTTGCCGGGATCCCATTTCCCGTCGGACATCATGGCCTCGCCCCAGTGCTGGAAGCCGCCGCCGAAGTCGTAGCCGCCGGAGAAGGCCCGGCCTGCGCCGCGCAGAACGATGACCTTGACCGCCGGGTCGCGCTCGGCCAAGCCGATGGCGGCCTCGATCTCGTCGGGCATCGGCGGCACGATGGTGTTGAGCTGCTCCGGACGGTTCAGCGTGATGGTGGCAACCGGGCCGGCCGTCCGGTACAGCAGCGTTTGGAAGTCGCTGGTTGGCATAGCTTCCTTAGGGGTCGGGCTGACGGTTCTCCGGCGAGGACGCGTAGATCCGCCCGCCGATCTTCAGATACGGCGTGGTGAGGTAGGCCGAGAACGCGATGATGGCGGAGAAGACCGCCGCCGCCGCGACGCCGTTCGGCCACAGCCGGCCGGTTCCGAAAGCAAAGCAGACGATGCCGACGATCGCGGTCGCCCAGTAGAACCGCCGGCCGGCGCGGCGGTGCTTGACGAAGCGATAGCGCGCCTGGGCCGCCGCGGCCAGGATGAAGATCAATCCCGTCGCGAGCAGGGTGAGTTCGATGCGTTGGATCGCGGACACGTCGACGATCCTATGGCCGCGCGAGCGTCTGCCATAGGAACGAGTAGGTCAGCGCCGACTTGAAAGCCACCTGCTCGTTGTCCGCCGCGCCGGCGTGCCCGCCCTCGATGTTCTCGTAGTAGAAGACCGGATGACCGGCGGCCTCGAGCGCCGCGGTCATCTTGCGGGCGTGACCCGGATGCACCCGGTCGTCGCGGGTGGAGGTGGTCATCAGCACCGGCGGGTACCGGCGTGTCGACGAAATGTTTTGGTAAGGCGAGTATTCGGAGATGAACGCCCAGTCGTCGGGGTTATCGGGGTCGCCGTATTCGGCGACCCACGAGGCGCCGGCCAGCAGCAGGTGATAGCGCTTCATATCCAGCAGGGGCACGCTGCACACCAGCGCGCCGAACCTCTCCGGGTACTGGGTCAACATGATGCCCATCAGCAGGCCCCCGTTGCTGCCGCCCTGCGCCCCGAGCTGCTCGACAGTGGTGATGCCGCGATCCACCAAATCGGTTGCCACGGCGGCGAAGTCCTCAGCAACCTTGTGCCGGCCCTCGCGCATCGCCTGCGTGTGCCAGCCGGGACCGTATTCGCCGCCGCCGCGAATGTTGGCCAGCACATACGTGCCGCCGCGGGCCAGCCACAGCCGGCCCAGCACGCCGCTGTAGCCCGGGGTGTTTGACGATTCGAAGCCGCCGTAGCCGTAGAGCAGGGTGGGCGCCGGCCCGTCCGAAGCCCGCGGACCGCCGGGGCGCACCACGAAATAGGGGATCGAGGTGCCGTCCTGCGACGTGACGAAATTCTGTGTCACCGAGATGTTTTCGGCATCGAAGAAGCCCGGGGCGGACTTGATCTGCTCGAGTTGCCCATCGTCGGTTCCGCGCATCAGTCGCGAAGGCGAGTCGAAACCGCTGGAATCGAGGAAGAACTCGTCGCCGGTGTCGTCGGCGGAAACCACCACGGTGTTGGTCGCGGCGGGAATGCCCGCCACCGGCTCGCGCCGCCAGTCGCCGGGCGTGACGATCTCCACGCGGCTGGCGACGTCGGCCAGCGAGACGATCAGCAGCCGACCCTCTGTCCACGCGTAGTGGTTCAGGGCGGTGTGCTCGTCGGGCTCGAAGACCACCTGCAATTGTGCTGTGCCGGCGAGGAATTCGTCGTAATTCGCGGCCAGCAGCGACCCGGCGGTGTAGGTGACCTCGCCCAACGACCAGTCGCTGCGCAGCTCGATCAACAGCCACTCGCGGTGCAGGCTCACGCTGGCATCGGTGGGCGCGTCGATCCGGATGAGTTCCGTTCCGCGCAGCTCGTAGACCTCTTCGTTCCAGAAGTCCAGCGCCCGGCCGATCAGCGTGCGCTCGTAGCCGGGGATCCGGCTGGCGCTCGCCACCACGTTGACGTCGGAACGCGCCCCCTCGAACACCGTCTCGGCCTCAGCGAGGGGGGTGCCGCGGCGCCAGCGTTTGACCACCCGCGGATAGCCGGAATCGGTCAGCGAATCGGGGCCGAAGTCGGTGCCCACCAGCACGGTGTCCGGATCGGCCCAGCTCACCTGCGACTTGGCCTCCGGAAGCTGGAACCCGTCGTCGACGAATTGTCTTGTCAGCATGTCGAACTCACGCACGATGGAGGCATCCGAGCCGCCGCGGGACAGGCTGACCAGCGCGCGGGTGTATTCGGGGTAGATGACGCCGGCGCCGGCCCACACCCATTTCTCGCCGTCGGCCCGGCCCAGCTCGTCGACGTCGATCAGCACGTCCCACTCGGGCGACTCGGTGCGGTAGCTGTCCAGCGTGGTGCGCCGCCACAAGCCCCGGGGGTTGGCCGCGTCACGCCAGAAGTTGTAGAGGTACTCGCCCCGGCGGACCACGTAGGGGATGCGGGCGTCGGTGTCGAGCACCTCGAGCGCCTCGGTGCGCATCCGTTCGAAGTTCTCGTCGCGAAAACGCGCCAGCGTCGGCTCGTTACGCGCCCGCACCCAGTCGAGCGCCTCGTCCCCGGTGACGTCCTCGAGCCATAGGTACGGATCTTGGTTGTCTTCGGGGGCGGCGTGAGCTTGCGACGTCATGGAAGCCATTGTGGCTCCGGCGGTAGTGTGAGGTGAATTACACAGCCGAGTGAGGGGTGAGAGCAGATGACTGTTTTCGCACGTCCAGGTTCTGCCGGGGCATTGATGTCGTATGAATCCCGCTACCAGAACTTCATCGGCGGGCAGTGGGTCGCCCCGGTGAAGGGGCGCTACTTCGAGAACCCGACACCGGTCACCGGCCAGACGTTCTGCGAGGTGGCCCGCTCCGATGAGGCCGACGTCGAGAAGGCGCTCGACGCCGCGCATGCGGCGGCTCCGGCGTGGGGCAAGACGGCGCCGGCCGAGCGGGCGGCGATCCTGAACAAGATCGCGGACCGCATCGAGGAGCACACCGCCGCGCTGGCCGTGGCCGAAGTCTGGGACAACGGCAAGCCGATCCGCGAGGCGCTGGCCGCCGACATTCCGTTGGCCGCCGACCACTTCCGGTACTTCGCCGCGGCGCTGCGCGCGCAGGAGGGCTCGCTGTCGCAGATCGACGACGACACCGTGGCCTACCACTTCCACGAGCCGCTCGGCGTGGTCGGGCAGATCATCCCGTGGAACTTCCCCATCCTGATGGGCGCCTGGAAGCTGGCGCCCGCGCTGGCGGCCGGCAATGCGGTGGTGCTCAAACCCGCTGAGCAGACGCCGGTTTCGATCCTCTACCTGATGACTTTGATTGGTGACCTGTTGCCGGCAGGAGTGATAAACGTCGTCAACGGCTTCGGCGCCGAGGCCGGCAAGCCGCTGGCGTCGAACAACCGGATCGCAAAGATCGCGTTCACCGGCGAGACCACCACCGGGCGGCTGATCATGCAGTACGCCTCGCAGAACCTGATCCCGGTCACCCTGGAACTCGGGGGCAAGAGCCCCAACATCTTCTTCTCCGACGTGATGGCCAAGGCCGACGACTACCAGGACAAGGCGCTGGAGGGCTTCACCATGTTCGCCCTCAACCAGGGCGAGGTGTGCACCTGCCCGTCGCGCAGCCTGGTTCAGGCCGACATCTACGACGAGTTCCTCGAGCTGGCCGCGATCCGCACCAAGGCGGTCCGCCAGGGTGATCCGCTGGACAGCGACACCATGCTGGGGTCGCAGGCGTCCAACGACCAGCTGGAAAAGGTGTTGTCCTACATCGAGATCGGCAAGGACGAAGGCGCCAAGGTGATCACCGGCGGCGAACGCGCCGAGCTCGGCGGCGACCTGTCCGGCGGCTTCTACATGCAGCCCACCATCTTCAGCGGCGACAACAAGATGCGGGTGTTCCAGGAGGAGATCTTCGGGCCGGTGGTGACGGTGACGTCGTTCGCCGATTACGACGACGCCATCTCGATCGCCAACGACACCCTCTACGGCCTGGGCGCCGGGGTGTGGAGCCGCGACGGCAACACCGCGTACCGGGCCGGGCGGGACATCCAGGCCGGCCGGGTGTGGGTGAACTGCTACCACGTCTATCCCGCCCACGCGGCGTTCGGCGGCTACAAGCAGTCCGGCATCGGCCGGGAGAACCACAAGATGATGCTCGACCACTACCAGCAGACCAAGAACATGCTGGTGTCCTACTCGGAGAAGGCGCAAGGGTTCTTCTGATGGTCCCGCCCGCTGGCGACGATGCAGAGCGCAGCGATGAGGAGGAGCGGCGCCATGATGTTGCCGGGGTGGTCATCACCGCCCCGGCCGCCGAGGTGCTGACGCGGCTGCAGGCCACCCACGGCCCGGTGATGTTTCACCAGTCCGGCGGCTGCTGCGACGGCTCGTCGCCGATGTGTTACCCGCTCGGCGACTTCCTCGTCGGGGACCGCGACGTGTTGCTCGGCGTGCTCGACGTCGGGACGGACGGCGTGCCGGTGTGGATTTCGGGCCCGCAGTACACGGCCCACTATCGCGACAAGCACACCCAACTGGTCATCGATGTGGTGCCGGGCCGCGGCGGCGGGTTCAGCCTGGAGGCGCCCGACGGGGTCCGGTTCCTGTCTCGCGGTCGCGTCTTCACCGACGAAGAGCAGGCGTCGCTGGCCACCGCGGCGGTGATCACCGGCGCCGACTACGAACGCGGTGAACGCCCCGGGGCGCGGGGCGCGGTGGTGGCTGACACGGCCTCGGCGACATGCCCCCCGCGCCGGTAGCCGCAGTACAGTCGGGGAAGTGATCCCTCTTCCGCGCCCCTGGTTGTTGGCCAGCGCCATGCTGATCGGTAGTGCGGTCGGCCTTTTGGCGGGTGTGGCGTGCAGCGTGGCCGTCCACACCAGCGTCCGCCCGGGCATCGCGATCGCGTCGGTGGTCGGCATCCTCAGCGTCGTCGGGCTGACGACGATCCTGTTTTCCGGACGCCGCTGGGTCACCATGCTGGGCGCGTTTCTGCTGTCGGTGGCGCCGGGCTGGTTCGGCGTGCTGATCGCGTTGCGGGTGACCGCCGGTGCCTGACGACAAGGACGCCTCGCACCCGGGCACCGAGGTATTCGTGCCGGACTTCTCGGATGACGAGGACGACGCCGAGCACACCGGTACCCAGTCCTGGGTCCCCGATTTTGATGACGACACGGGCGAGCACCCCGCCGTAGCCGAGTCCGAGCCTGCGGCCACCGCCGAAGACTCGGCGGCGACGCCCACCCCGGATGCCGGCGAGCCGGAATCGGCCGAACCCGCCGGCCCGGTGCAACCGGTGAACGTGCCCGGCCGGTACCTCTACCTCAAGTGGTGGAAGTTGGTCCTGGTGCTGCTCGGCGTGTGGGCCGCGGCGGCCGTGATCGGGCTGGGGCTGTTCTATTGGTGGTATCACTCGGTCGACAAGACCGCGGCGCTGTTCGTGGTCCTGGTCTATGTGGTGGTGTGCATCGTCGGTGGGGTGATGCTGGCGATGACCCAGGGCCGGCCGCTGATTTCGGCGCTCTCGGTGGCGATGATGTCCGGGCCGTTCGCCGCGCTGGTCGCCGCGGCGCCGCTGTACGGCTATTACCACTGCGAGCGGGTGGGCCACTGCCTTGTCGGCGTCATTCCGTATTGACGCTCGCCCGGGCGGCCACCAAGGGTGGTGGCCAACTAGGGTGGGCTCGTGACTTCTCACTATGACGTCGTCGTCCTCGGGGCCGGTCCCGGCGGATATGTCGCAGCCATTCGCGCCGCGCAGCTGGGCCTGAACACCGCGGTCGTCGAACCGAAGTACTGGGGCGGAGTCTGCCTCAACGTCGGCTGCATCCCGTCCAAGGCGCTGTTGCGCAACGCCGAACTCGCCCACATTTTCACCAAAGAGGCCAAGACCTTCGGCATCAGCGGCGAGGCGACGTTCGACTACGGGGTCGCGTTCGACCGCAGCCGCAAAGTGGCCGAGGGCCGCGTCGCCGGCGTGCACTTCCTGATGAAGAAGAACAAGATCACCGAAATCCATGGCTACGGCCGGTTTACCGACGCCAACACGATCTCGGTCGACCTCAACGAGGGCGGCACCGAGACCGTCACCTTCGACAACGCCATCATCGCCACCGGGAGCAGCACCCGTCTGGTCCCCGGCACGTCGCTGTCGGCCAACGTGGTCACCTACGAAGAACTGATCCTCTCCCGGGAGTTGCCGGAGTCGATCATCATCGCCGGTTGCGGAGCGATCGGCATGGAGTTCGGCTATGTGCTGAAGAACTACGGCGTGGACGTGACCGTCGTCGAGTTCTTGCCGCGCGCGCTGCCCAACGAGGACGCAGACGTCTCGAAGGAGGTCGAGAGGCAGTTCAAGAAGCTGGGCGTCAAGATCCTCACCGGGACGAAAGTCGAGTCCATCTCCGACAACGGCTCGGAGGTGACCGTCGTCGTCAGCAAGGACGGCAACGCGCAAGAACTCAAGGCCGCGAAGGTGTTGCAGGCCATCGGTTTTGCGCCCAACGTCGAGGGCTTCGGCCTGGAGGCGGCCGGGGTCGCGCTGACCGACCGCAAGGCCATCGGGATCACCGACTACATGCGCACCAACATCGAGCACATCTATGCCATCGGCGACGTCACCGGCAAGCTGCAGCTGGCCCACGTCGCCGAGGCGCAGGGCGTGGTGGCCGCCGAAACCATTGCCGGCGCAGAGACTTTGGCGCTCGGTGATTACCGGATGATGCCCCGCGCGACGTTTTGTCAGCCCAACGTCGCCAGCTTCGGTCTCACGGAGGAGCAGGCCCGCGACGAAGGCCACGACGTCGTGGTGGCCAAGTTCCCGTTCACCGCGAACGGCAAGGCTCACGGTGTGGGCGACCCCAGCGGGTTCGTCAAGCTGATCGCCGACGCCAAATACGGTGAGCTGCTAGGCGGACACCTGGTCGGCCACGACGTCTCCGAGCTGCTTCCGGAGCTGACGCTGGCCCAGAAGTGGGACCTGACCGCCACCGAGCTGGCCCGCAACGTGCACACCCACCCGACCATGTCCGAGGCGCTGCAGGAATGCTTCCACGGCCTGACCGGGCACATGATCAATTTCTGAGACAAGAGATGATGCGCACCCTCACCCCCCAGGCCATCGCGGGTGCCGTCGGTGGCCTGGCGACCGGTTATGTCCTTTGGTTGCTGGCCATTTCGAACGGCGATAACGCGACGGCCGGCCAGTGGGCCCCGCTGGTGCTGCTGGCCTCGGTGGTGCTGGGGATCGGCGCCGCGCTGTGGGCCGTGCGGCAGCGCCGGCGCGGCAAGCAGGCATGGGCGGTGTTCGCCTTCGCGCTTCCGGTGCTCCCGGTGATTCTGACGCTGGCCGTCCTCGCCGACGTCTACCTATAGCTGGCGCGGATGGTCCAGCGGGATGTCGAGCGCCGACATGGTCGCTGCGAGGCCGTCGTATTGGCTTGCGAGTAAACAGAATTCGATCAGCTGCCGCCGATCCAGGTGAGTCGCCAACTGCCGCCAGGTGTCGGCGGTGACGGTCCGGTCTTTGACGAACTCGTCGGTGGCCGCCAGCAGCGCCTGCTGACGCACGGTCAGGCGGGCATCGACCGGGTCGAGCTTCTCGGGCCACGCGAAGATGGCGGCCTGCAGGTCCGCATCCAGCCCGGCTTTGCGGGCCATCCGGCGGTGATGTTGCAGCTCGTATTCACACCCGCGCAGATGCGCGACCCGCAGGATCACCAGTTCGGTGTCGATGGTGGGAAGCTTGCCGCGCAGCAGCCGGCCCCCGTACGCCAGCCACGTCCAGAACAGCAACCGGCGCTGACCCAGCGTGGTGAACAGATGCATCTCCGGGGCGGCCACGGTGCGCGCACCCAGCTTCGCGATCACCCAATTGACCGGTCCCAGTTCGCGTAACCGCCCCGGCGGGATGCGTCCCTCCAGCGCGCCGCTCATGCGCCGCTCCTCCTCATCGCTTCGCTCTGCATCGTCGCCGGCGGGCTCACGGTTGGGTCACCAGGTAGGGAGACACCGTGCTGCGGTGCTCGTCGAGATCGAGTGCGCGTCCGAGCGCCGGGAAGGCGCGTTGCGGGCAATTGTCGCGTTCGCAGACCCGGCAGCCCGCGCCGATCGGTGTGGCCACTGTCCCTGGTTCCCCCGAAACGTCTAGTCCTTCGGAGTAGACGAGCCGGTGCGCGTGGCGAAGCTCGCAGCCCAACCCGATCGCGAAGGTTTTACCCGGCTGACCATACCGGGCCGCGCGACGTTCCACGGTGCGGGCCACCCACATGTAGTTGCGCCCGTCGGGCATCTGGGCGATCTGCACCAGGATCTTGCCCGGATTGGCGAACGTCTCGTACACGTTCCACAGCGGGCAGGTGCCTCCGCTGGAGGAGAAGTGAAAGCCGGTGGCGGACTGACGTTTTGACATGTTCCCGGCCCGGTCGACCCGGACGAACGAGAACGGCACGCCGCGCATCGACGGGCGCTGCAACGTCGAAAGCCGGTGCGCGATGGTCTCATAACTGATCGAGTAGAACGACGACAGCCGCTCGACGTCGTAGCGGAAGTTCTCCGCGACGTCGTGAAACTGGCGGTAGGGGAGCACCGCTGCCGCCGCGAAATAGTTGGCCAGCCCGAGCCGGGCCAGCGTGTGCGACTCGTCGCTGGTGAACTTGCCCTCCTCGACCAAAGTGTCGATCAGATCGCCGAATTCGAGGTAGGCCAGTTCGGCGGCCATCTTGAAAACCTGCTGCCCCAACGACAGGTGATTGCTGAATTCCAGCGTCTTGCTCTTGGGGTCGTAGCGGTGCAGCACGGTGTCGCCCAGGTCGATCCGGCGGTTGATGTGCACCCCGTGCACCTCGGTCAGCCGGCGGGTGAGCTCGCGCGCCAGGTCGCCGTGGTGCAACCGCATCTTGATGGTGAGGTCCTCGGCGGCGGTGTCCAGCTCGTGCAGGTAGTTCTGCCGTTGGTAGAAGTAGTCGCGCACTTCCTCGTGCGGCATGGTGATGGAGCCGCTGCCGCTGCCGTCGGAGTACCGCTCCTCGGTGGCGGCCGCGAGCTGCGCCGTGGTGATCCGGTAGCGCCGGTGCAGGTTGACCACCGCGCGGGCCAAGCCGGGATGGGCGCTGACCATCTCGGCCACCTCCGTCGGGTCGACGTCGATGTCCAGATCGCGGTCCATGGTGACCTCGCGCAACTCGGCCACCAGCCGGGTGTCGTCCTGCGAGGAGAAGAAGGTCGCATCCACCCCGAAGACCTCGGTGATGCGCAGCAGCACGGCCACCGTCAGCGGGCGGACGTCGTGCTCGATCTGGTTGAGGTAGCTCGGCGAGATCTCCAGCATCTGGGCCAGCGCGGCCTGGGAGAATCCGCGTTCGTTGCGCAGCTGGCGAACGCGGGAGCCGACGAACGTCTTGGACACTTCACCGAGGTTACCGGTTATGTGAAGATATGGTTCGCAGACTTGGCATCGCAGGCGGTCGCGTCGAAATTGGTATTCGGCGCACCTCGTTGGCATGATTCGACCGGGGCCTCAGGCCTTAGCTTGGGGTGACCACAAGGAGGAATCGGGGAGCGACGCCGTGAGCCTGGATAAACAACTGATGCCGGTGCCCGACGGTCACCCTGACGTTTTCGATCGCCAGTGGCCGTTGCGGGTCGGCGACATCGACCGCACGGGCCGGTTGCGGCTGGACGCCTCCGCGCGCCACATCCAGGACATCGGCCAGGACCAGCTGCGCGAGATGGGCTTCGAGGAGACCCACCCGCTGTGGATCGTCCGGCGCACCATGCTCGACCTGATCCGGCCGATCGAGTTCAACGACATGCTGCGCCTGCGCAGATGGTGTTCGGGCACCTCGAACCGCTGGTGTGAGATGCGGGTTCGCATCGATGGGAAGCGCAGCGAGGGGCTGATCGAGTCCGAGGCGTTCTGGATCAACATCAACCGCGAGACCCAGATGCCCTCGCGCATCGCCGACGACTTCCTGGCCGGCCTGCACAAGACGACCTCCGTGGACCGGCTGCGCTGGAAGCCCTATCTGAAGCCGGCGCGCCGCGACGACGCGGTCGAGATCCACGAGTTCCCGGTCCGGGTCACCGACATCGACCTGTTCGACCACATGAACAACTCCGTGTACTGGAGCGTGATCGAGGACTACCTGGCGTCGCACCCGGAAGTGATGCAGCCGCCGCTGCGCATCACGATCGAGCACGAGGCGCCGGTGGCGCTGGGCGACAAGCTGGAGATCATCTCGCACGTTCACCCGGCCGGATCCACCGAACAATTCGGCCCCGAGCTGGCCGATCGCACTGTTACAACGCTCACATACGCCGTCGGCGACGAGGCGAAAGCCGTCGCCGCGATCTTTGCTCGTTAAATCGGACAAGCGTCCCGTTAACCGCCGTTGACCTGCGCGTTCTTGTTACCGGCGGGTAGCTTCTGAAACGGTTAAGTTAGTTAGCAACTTAGCAAGCTTCGCAAATTCCCGCGTTCCCGTTGCTTAAATTGGCAACTGAAACGGGTGGACCGGCCCATATGAGCTGTGTCATCTTCGAGTTAGCACACCAGTGAAGTTGAACCCCTAGCTACCGCCGGTGAGGCGTCCAGCAACTCAGTAGTGAAGATCGTGAAGGAGCATGCCCAATGTCTGTCGTTGGCACCCCCAAGAGCGCCGAACAGATCCAGAAGGACTGGGACACCAACCCGCGTTGGAAGGATGTCACCCGGACCTACACCGCCAAGGACGTCGTCGCCCTGCAGGGCACCGTCGTCGAGGAGGCCACCCTGGCCCGTCGCGGCGCCGAGGTGCTGTGGGAGCAGCTCCACGACCTGGAGTACATCAACGCGCTCGGCGCCCTGACCGGCAACATGGCCGTGCAGCAGGTGCGCGCCGGCCTGAAGGCCATCTACCTGTCCGGTTGGCAGGTCGCCGGTGACGCCAACCTGTCCGGCCACACCTACCCCGACCAGAGCCTGTACCCGGCCAACTCGGTGCCGCAGGTGGTGCGCCGGATCAACAACGCGCTGCTGCGCGCCGACGAGATCGCCGCGGTCGAGGGTGACACCTCGGTGGCGAACTGGCTGGCGCCGATCGTCGCCGACGGTGAGGCCGGCTTCGGTGGTGCGCTCAACGTCTACGAGCTGCAGAAGGCCATGATCGCCGCCGGTGTGGCGGGATCGCACTGGGAGGACCAGCTGGCCTCGGAGAAGAAGTGTGGCCACCTGGGTGGCAAGGTGCTGATCCCGACCCAGCAGCACATCCGCACCCTGACCTCGGCCCGCCTGGCCGCCGACGTGTGCGACGTTCCGACCGTCGTCATCGCCCGGACCGACGCCGAGGCCGCCACGCTGATCACCTCCGACGTCGACGAGCGCGACCAGCCGTTCATCACCGGTGAGCGCACCAAGGAGGGCTTCTACCGGGTCCGCAACGGCCTCGAGCCCTGCATCGCCCGGGCCAAGGCCTACGCGCCCTTCTCCGACCTGATCTGGATGGAGACCGGCACTCCGGACCTCGAGCTCGCCGCCAAGTTCGCCGAGGGCGTCAAGTCCGAGTTCCCGGACCAGATGCTGGCGTACAACTGCTCGCCGTCGTTCAACTGGCGCAAGCACCTGGACGACTCCACCATCGCGAAGTTCCAAAAGGAGCTCGCGGCAATGGGATTCAAGTTCCAGTTCATCACGCTGGCCGGCTTCCACGCCTTGAACTACTCGATGTTCGATCTGGCCTACGGCTACGCCCGCAACCAGATGAGCGCTTACGTCGAGCTGCAGGAGCGCGAGTTCGCCGCCGAGGAGCGTGGCTACACCGCCACCAAGCATCAGCGTGAGGTCGGTGCCGGTTACTTCGACCGCATCGCCACCACGGTGGACCCGACCTCGTCTACCACCGCGCTGACCGGCTCCACCGAAGAGGGCCAGTTTCACTGAGTCCGCGGCGCAAGCCGCGCCTTGAAAATCAGATGAAGTAGCGTAGGCCCCGCCCAGCTAAACCTGGGCGGGGCCTATTGCGGTGCAAGACGATACGACACCGGAGAGAAATCAGTGAGTGACGCAACGATCCAGCGGGTAGGAGTTGTCGGCGCCGGCCAGATGGGGTCCGGCATCGCCGAGGTCTCGGTCCGCGCCGGGGTCGACGTGACCGTGTTCGAGACCACCGAGGCCCTCATCACGGCCGGACGCAACCGCATCGTGAAGTCGCTGGAGCGCGGCGTCAGCGCCGGCAAGGTGACCGAGCGGGAACGCGACCGGGCGCTGAGCAAGCTCACCTTCACCACCGACCTGAAGGACCTCGCCGATCGCCAACTGGTCATCGAGGCGATCATCGAAGACGACGCCGTCAAGGCGCAGGTCTTCGCCGAACTCGACAAGGTCATCACGGACCCCGACGCGGTTCTCGCGTCCAACACCTCCAGCATCCCGATCATGAAGATCGCCGCGGCCACCAAGAACCCGCAACGCGTGCTGGGGCTGCACTTCTTCAACCCCGTGCCGGTGCTGCCGCTGGTCGAGCTGGTCAGCACACTGGTCACCGACGCCGCCGCCGCCGCGCGCACCGAGGAATTCGCGAGCGCGGTGCTGGGCAAGCAGGTCGTCCGCTGCTCCGACCGGTCCGGCTTCGTGGTGAATGCGCTGCTGGTCCCGTACTTGCTATCGGCGATCCGCATGGTGGAAGCCGGTTTCGCCACCGTCGAGGACGTCGACAAGGCCGTGGTAGCCGGGCTGTCGCACCCGATGGGTCCGCTGCGGCTGTCCGACCTGGTCGGTCTGGACACCTTGAAGCTGATCGCGGACAAGATGTTCGAGGAGTTCAAGGAACCGCAGTACGGCCCGCCGCCGCTGCTGCTGCGCATGGTGGAGGCCGGCCGGCTGGGCAAGAAGACGGGCCAGGGCTTTTATACCTACTGAGTAACAACTGATGACGCACCGTGCCGGGATGGCCGCCTATTGACGAATCGGTTAGTATGCTCGCGTTAAATAGGACGAAAGGTTAGTACCGCGCATGACGGGATTGGAACCCTATTACGAGGAGTCGCAGTCCATCTACGACGTCTCGGATGAATTTTTCGCGCTATTTCTAGACGACACGATGGGCTACACGTGCGCTTATTTCGAGCGCGACGACATGACGCTTGAAGAAGCGCAGATCGCGAAGTTCGACCTGGCGCTGGGCAAGCTGAACCTCGAGCCCGGGATGACGCTGCTGGACATCGGCTGCGGCTGGGGCGGTGCGCTGAAGCGGGCTGTCGAGAAGTATGACGTCAACGTCATCGGAATTACCCTGAGCCGCAACCAGTTCGAGTACAGCAAGAAGAAGCTGGCCGGATTGCCGACGAACCGCAACATCGAGGTGCGCCTGCAGGGCTGGGAAGAGTTCGAAGACAAGGTCGACCGGATCGTCTCCATCGGCGCCTTCGAGGCATTCAAGATGGAGCGCTATGCCGCATTTTTCGAACGCGCCTACGACATTCTTCCCGATGACGGCCGCATGCTTTTGCACACGATTTTGGCGTATTCGCAGAAGCAGCAGCATGAGCGTGGCGTTACGATCACGATGAGCGATCTGCGCTTTATGCGATTTATCGGTAAAGAAATCTTCCCGGGCGGGCAGCTGCCGGCACAGGAAGACATCTTCAGGTTCGGTGAGGCGGCCGGGTTCTCGATCGAGCGGGTGCAGCTGCTGCAGAAGCACTACGAGCGGACCCTGAACATTTGGGCGGCCAACCTGGAAGCCAATAAGGAGCAGGCGATCGCGATTCAGTCCCAAGAGGTCTACGACCGTTACATGCACTATCTGACGGGGTGCGAGAACTTCTTCCGCAAGGGCATCAGCAATGTGGGGCAATTCACGATGGTGAAGTAGCCAAAGCAATTCGGCCCCGAACGGAACACCGTTCGGGGCCGAATTGCTTTCAGCGAGCCGGTTACTTCTCCAGCGTGAACTGATTGACGTCGGTATAGCCCTCGCGGAACAGCTTCGCGCAGCCGGTGAGGTACTTCACGTAACGGTCGTAGACCTCTTGGGACTGCATGGCCAGGGCCTGCTCGCGATTCGCCCCGAGGGCCTCGGCCCACAGGTCCAGTGTCCTGGCGTAGTGCAGCTGCAGCGACTGCACGCGGGTCAACTCGAAGCCCACCGTGACTCCGTATTCGCCGACGGTCTGGGGCGTCGGCAGCCAGCCACCGGGGAAAATCTCGGACAGGATGAATTGCGAAAACTGGACGATCTCACGTGTCAGCGTCATGCCCTTGGCCCGGGCCTCCTTGAACGAGGGCCGAACGATGGTGTGCAGCAACATGACTCCGCCGGGCGGCAGCACGTTGTAGGCCATCTTGAAGAAGCGGCCGTAGCGCTGGCGGCCGAAGTGCTCGAACGCGCCGATCGACACGATGCGGTCCACCGGCTCGTGGAATCGCTCCCAGCCTTCAAGCAGCACCCGCCTGGTGCGGGTGGTGTCCATCTGGTCGAAGGACTTCTGCACGTGTTCGGCCTGGTTCTCCGAGAGCGTCAGGCCGACGACGTTGACGTCGTAGTTCTCGATGGCGCGCCGCAGGGTGGCTCCCCAGCCGCAGCCGATGTCCAGCAGCGTCATCCCGGGCTCGAGCTTCAGCTTTCCCAGCGCCAGGTCGATTTTGGCGATCTGCGCCTGCTCGAGGGTCATGTCGTCACGCTCGAAGTAGGCGCAGCTATAGGTCTGGGTGGGATCCAGGAACAGCCGGAAGAAGTCGTCGGACAAGTCGTAATGGGCTTGCACATTTCCGAAATGCGGCGTGAGCTGCACAGACATGTCGACAAGAGCCTTCCTATATGCGGGGGACAGGGGTATACGGCCGAACGGCAACCCCGCAATATCCCCCGATACCCCCTGCATGCTAGTCCCGGTAACGGGCCTAGTCGCCCTCCCGAGGGGCGTCCCCAGCCTCACACGGGGCGCGCGTGATCCTCAGAACCGGTGCAGTGGGACGAGCCCTCTTCAGACTCCGAAGTCGTCCTGACGCGCGGGGGGCGGCACGGTCGGTGCAGGATGAGGCTCCTCGCGGAATTTCTCCAGCGACCCGCCGACCTCGACGATCCCCTTGAGGGCATTCCAGCTCAGCATGGTCAGGTAGTCGATCAGTTCATCGCGACTCATTCGCGGGTACGACATCCAGGAGTGGGTGGCCAGTTGCACGCCGCCGACGATCAAATACGCCCACGGTTCCGCGCCACCGGTGTCCATTCCGGCGTGTTGCATGCGTCGGCGCATCAGCACCGCGAGCATGCGCGCGATGATCCGCTCGGAATCGGCGATGACTTTGCTTTTGCTGGCCGAGTTGTTGGACATCACGAACCGGTATGGCTCGGGCTCGTTCGCGACGGTCTCGACGTACACGCGGATGACCTCGCGGGTCAGGTCGAAGCCGTCGAGGTTAGAGGTAAGCGCCCCAGCCATATTGGGAATCAGGGTGGTCTGAGTGAACCGCATCATCACGGCCGTCGTCAGGTCGTTCTTGTCGACGAAATAGCGGTAGAGCACCGTCTTGGAGACCCCGATCTCGGCGGCGATCTCGTCCATGCTCAGCGTGCCACCCAGCCGGCGAATCGCGTCAATCGTGCCGTCGACCAGCTCGTTACGACGCTCCACTTTGTGTTGATGCCAGCGCCGCTTGCGCCCATCCATTTTGACGCTCACAGCCGTGATTTGCTCTGCCACAGTCGCCGAATTCCCATTCCCTAGACGCCCTTGATCTTACGGCGTGGGGGGGTCGGATTCTTGTCGTGGCCGGGCGTGGGTGAGACGTCGCGAACAGTGTCGTCACACCAATTCGCGGGAAAGATAGATGATGGAGTGGTGGCACATCGAGCCTCGGTGAGAGGCGAAGCGTCGGGCCCGCCGGGGGCGAGGCCGGATTCGGCGACGGCGGCGGCCGCCGCCCGACCTGCTCGCGCGTCTTTTGCCGAATCCTTCGCCGGCGCCGATCCCGAGGCCGATGCGCAGCGCCGGGTGGCGTTGCGCCGGATGAAGATGGTGGCACTGAGCTTTCTGATCGGTGCCACCGGCGTGTTCCTCGCCTGCCGGTGGGCCCAGGCGCATGCCAGCCTGGGCGCCTGGGTGGGATATGTCGGCGCGGCCGCCGAGGCCGGGATGGTTGGCGCTCTGGCGGACTGGTTCGCGGTGACCGCGCTCTTCCGGCACCCGCTGGGCATTCCCATCCCGCACACCGCGATCATCAAGCGGAAGAAAGACCAGCTGGGCGAGGGTCTGGGCACGTTCGTCCGGGAGAACTTCCTATCGCCGGAGGTCGTCGAAACCAAGCTGCGCGACGCCCAGGTGTCCGGCCGGCTCGGCAAGTGGCTGTCGGAGGCCGTCCACGCCGAGCGCGTGGCGAGCGAGACGGCCACGGTGCTGCGGGTGCTGGTCGAACTCCTGCGCGACGAGGACGTCCAGCAGGTGATCGACCGGATGATCGTGCGCCGGATCGCCGAACCGCAGTGGGGGCCGCCGGTCGGGCGGGTGCTGGCCACCCTGCTGGCCGAGCATCGGCAGGAGGCGCTGATCCAATTGCTGGCCGACCGGGCCTTTCAGTGGTCGCTGAAGGCCGGCGAGGTCATTCAGCGGGTGGTCGAGCGTGACTCACCGACCTGGTCGCCGCGCTTCGTCGACCATCTGGTCGGCGACCGCATCCACCGCGAGCTGATGGACTTCACCGACAAGGTGCGCCGCAATCCGGACCACGAACTGCGCCGGTCGGCCACCCGCTTCCTGTTCGACTTCGCCGACGACCTGCAGCACGACCCGGACACCATCGCGCGCGCCGACGCGATCAAGGAGCAGCTGATGGCGCGCGACGAGATCGCCAACGCCGCGGCGACGGCGTGGAAGACGCTGAAACGGCTGGTGCTCGAGGGCGTGGACGATCCGTCCAGCACCCTGCGCACCCGGATCGCCGATACCGTCGTCCGGATCGGGGAATCGCTGCGCGACGACGCCGACCTGCGGGACAAGGTGGACAACTGGCTGGTCCGGGCGGCCCAGCACCTGGTCTCGCAATATGGGGTGGAGATCACAGCGATCATCACCGACACGATCGAGCGCTGGGATGCCGAGGAGGCCAGCCGGCGCATCGAGTTGCACGTGGGCCGTGACCTGCAATTTATCCGGATCAACGGGACCGTGGTCGGTTCGCTGGCGGGTCTGGTGATCTACGCCGTCGCGCAGTTGCTGGTCTAGCGCATTTCGAGCAGTGCTAACAAGTGCTTGCAATAGCAAGCACTTGTAGTAGTCTGGGCGCGTCCCGATCAGCCGCCCGACCAGGAGCACGCCATGACGCCCGAGGAGAAACTCTCCGCCAAGGTGTCCAACGCTGCCTCCGAAGTGGCGTCTGACATCGGCAGTTTCATCCGTAGCCAGCGTGAACTCGCGCAGGTGTCGGTGCGCCAACTCGCCGAAAAGTCCGGGGTCAGCAATCCATATTTGAGCCAGGTGGAGCGTGGATTGCGTAAGCCCTCCGCCGATGTCTTGAACCAGATCGCGAAGGCCCTCCGGGTCTCCGCCGAGGTTCTCTATGTGCGCGCCGGGATCCTCGAACCCAGTGACAAGAGTCAGGTGCGGGACGCCATCGTCACCGACACTGCGATCACCGAGCGCCAAAAGCAAATTCTGCTCGACATCTACTCATCGTTCACCCAGCAAAACGAATCGATCCAAGAGGAGTGTCCGACCGAATCCGACAGCGAGTGATCGGCCCGTTTCGCCCGGCACCGTAACCATCTGTGCTGGGAGTTTGCGCCACAAAGCGGGCTTCCCACATCGCGGTAGCGAGTTGGTGATGTATAGACGACCGGCCGTCGCGGTTACCCAACGGGGAGGACCTACCGGTTCCAGCTGAATTGCTGACCGAACAACCCCGGCACTGGCGGCCCCAGTTGCGAAGGAGACGTTTGAACCTAACTTCTCGACCAGACAGCTAATAACACCGAATAACGCCGATAGCGAAAGCAATGAAAGGAAAGACCATGGCGGAAAACACGAACATCGAAGACTTGCGGGCCCCACTGCTCGCGGCGCTGGGCGCGGCCGACCTGGCCCTGGCCACCGTCAACGACCTGATCGCGGGCCTGCGGGAGCGCGCCGAGGAGACCCGCGCCGAGACCCGCACCCGGGTCGAGGAGCGCCGCGCTCGCCTGACCAAGCTGCAGGAGGACCTGCCCGAGCAGTTCACCGAGCTGCGCGACAAGTTCACCACCGAGGAGTTGCGCAGGGCGGCCGAGGGCTACCTGGAGGCGGCGACCAGCCGGTACAACGAGCTCGTCGAGCGCGGTGAGGCGGCCCTGCAGCGGCTGCGTAACCAGACCGCGTTCGAGGACGCGTCCGCGCGCGCCGAGGGCTACGTCGACCAGGCCGTCGAGCTGACTCAGGAAGCTCTGGGCACCGTCGCGTCGCAGACCCGCGCGGTCGGCGAGCGCGCCGCCAAGCTGGTCGGCATCGAGCTGCCCGGCAAGACCGAAGCGACCACCAAGAAGGCCCAGAAGGCCGTCGCCAAGAAGGCTCCGGCCAAGAAGGCTCCGGCCAAGAAGGCTCCGGCCAAGAAGGTCACCCAGAAGTAAGCACGACCCAGCACGACGTTCGGCTCCGAGTCGCCTTCGGGTGACTCGGAGTCGACGTTTTGGAGGGTGCCCGCATACCCTTGAGGCGTGAACCACCTCGTGGGAACCGTCATGCTGGTCTTGCAGATCGCCGTCTTGGTCACGGCCATCTACGCGTTCGTGCATGCCGCGCTGCAACGACCCGACGCCTACACCGCCGCCGAGAAGCTGACCAAGCCGGTGTGGTTGCTGATCCTGGGAGGCGCCGTCGCGCTGACATCCATCTTGGGTTTCGTTTTCGGCGTGCTCGGTATGGCGATCGCGGCCTGTGCCGCGGGCGTGTATCTGGTCGATGTTCGGCCCAAACTGCTTGAGATTCAAGGTAAGTCGCGCTAGCGGAATGAAGGCCCTGCTGACGGCGCCGGTCGCGGCGCTCGTCGCCTTGTCGTGCCCGGTACCGCACGCCCTTGCCGCCCCCGACCCGGGCAGCGGCGCGGCGAATCCGCCCGCCCCGGCCCCGCCGTACGTCGACCACACCCAGTGGGCGCAGTGGCAGGGCCGAAGCAGCCTGCGGGTCTTCCCGTCGGCCGCCGGCCGGGCCGCCTCGAGAATGCCCGGCGCCACGGCGCTGGCCGACGAGGCCTGGTCCGAGGTAATCGCCTTATCGCCGGACGCCGACACCGCCGGCATGCGCGCGCAGTTCGTCTGCCATTGGCAGTTCGCCGAACTCGCCCAGCCCGGCAAGGTCAGCTGGAACCTGGAGCCCTGGCGACCGGTCGTCGACGACACCGACATGGTGGCCTCCGGCTGCAATCCGGGCGGTCCGGAAGAATCCTTCTGATGGCAACCCAACCCAGCCGAGCGCAATTGGCGGCGTTCGTCGACCACACCCTGCTCAAACCCGAAGCGACCGACGCCGACGTGGCCGCGCTGGTCGCCGAAGCGGCCGACCTTGGCGTCTACGCGGTGTGCGTCTCGCCGTCGATGGTTCCCGTCGCGGTGCGAGCCGGCGCCGGCCTGCGGGTGGCCAGTGTGGCGGGTTTCCCGTCCGGCAAGCACCTATCGGCGGTGAAGGCACATGAAGCGGCCCTGGCCGTCGCGTCCGGTGCCTGCGAGATCGACATGGTCATCGATGTCGGGGCGGCGCTGGCCGGCGACCTCGACGCGGTGCGCGCCGATATCCACGCCGTGCGCAGCGCGATCGGCGGCGCTGTGCTCAAGGTGATCGTCGAGTCGGCCGCGCTGCTCGCGCTGGCCGACGAACCCACGCTGGCGCAGGTATGCCGCGCCGCCGAAGACGCCGGCGCCGACTTCGTGAAGACCTCAACCGGTTTTCATCCGGCCGGCGGCGCGTCCGTGCGCGCGGTGGCGCTGATGGCCGAAACCGTCGGTGGGCGCCTCGGGGTGAAGGCCAGCGGTGGCATCCGCACCGCCGAGGACGCGCTCGCGATGCTGGATGCCGGCGCCACCCGGCTGGGGTTGTCGGGCACCCGGAGAGTGCTCGACGGCCTCGGTTGACGGACTAGATGCTGGCCGTCAGACGTTGGCGAAGCAGGGGTCGTTGTCGTTGCCGTTCGGAATGGTGGCGTTCCGTGTCGAGAAGTGGCTTGTCACACCCTTATCCGTGACCTGCACGCTGTCTGCGTGGATACCCAGCGGGTAGTTCTTGGTCAGGTTCGAGGTGAAGTCGTCCAGCGTCGACTGCACGGACTCCTTGGGCATGGTGAAGCCGAGCGCGTTGAAGCTGACGATCTGCAGCTGCAACCCGGTACCCGACACCACCGGCTTGGCGGTGATGTTGTCCAACATGCCCTTCAACTCGATGGTGCCGTCGGCGGGATGCGTGGTCACTGTGTTGGTGACGAACGGGCCCAGCACCGGGATCGCGTTCTGCACCGACTGCTTGATGCCGTCACTGGTCCAGTCGATCGTGGCGTCCAGCGAGCCGAGGGTGCCCTTCGAGTTGCCCGTGTCCTTGAGCCGGACGTCGTTGATGTTGATCGAGAGCTTCATGCCCTTGGCGTCGCGGATGTTGTTGCCGGCCGTCTGCACGGAGATGTTGGTGTAGTGCTTGGTCGCCTGCTGCCACAGCATCAGGGGCGTCACCCCGAAGGACGCGGTGGCCTGGTCCTTGACCTCACACGCCACCGCCTGGGCGACCTTGCTGTCCGCGACGTGGCGCACGTACAGCTCGGCCCCGATGAGCCCGGCGATGAGCAGCGCGATCACGATGACGAAGATCAGCAGGACGGACACCGGGTCACGGCCGAAGCGGCGTTTCTTCTTCGCCGGCGTCGCGTCGTCGTGCGGGGGAGTGGCCAGGCGCTCCGTCGGACCCGCGGGCGGGGTCGGCGGCGGCGGGTAGCCCGGCTGCTGCATGTTCGGCTGGGGCGTCCCGAATCGCTCGGTCTGCCCCGGTGGGGGACCGTGAGCGGGAGGCGGCGGCGGGGGTACGTGACCCGGGCCGCCGGTGCTCATCCGCTCGGTCGGCCGCTCGGTTGGCGGCTGGCCGAAGGCTCCCTGGTTGGAGGGACGGCCCCACTGCGACGGGTCCGGGTTGGGTGGTCCTTGTGGGTTCGTCACCCGACCGATTCTGCCCTATCAACCTGAGCAAAGTTCGAGTGGTTGCTAAGGACTGCGATGCTCTTGCGGGCCTGTGCCACTCGGTCGACGTCGATATCGGCCACCACGAGCTGCGGTTGCGAGCCGGCCGACGCGACGACCTCGCCCAGCGGCGAGACCACCAGGCTGCCTCCGACCCCGGTCGGCGCCCCCGACGCGGATCCGTGCGCGTCACCGGGATCGGCCTGACCGGCCGCCGCGACGTAGCTCATCGAATCGAGCGCGCGGGCGCGGGCCAGCAGCGTCCACTGATCGAGTTTGCCGGGACCCGAACCCCAGGACGCGCACACCGCGATCACCTCGGCGCCGCGGCGGGCCAGTTCGGTGTAGAGCGCCGGAAAACGAATGTCGTAGCAAACCGTCAGCCCCACCCGGACGCCGTCGACTGTGATCACCACCGGGTCGTGTCCCGGCGCGACCGTGCGCGATTCGGTGAAGCCGAATGCGTCGTAGAGGTGGATCTTGTCGTAGTGGGCGTGCGACTCGGCGGAGTCGGTCGGACCCGCCGCGATCAGCGTGTTCTTCACTCGCCCGTCGCCCGAGGGGGTGAACATACCGGCGACGACGGTGATGTTGGCATCAGCCGCCACGCGGCGCACCCCGTCGGCCCAGGGGCCGTCGACCGGCTCGGCCACCGGACCCAGCGGCACACCGAACCGGCACATCGTCGCCTCGGGGAACACCACCAGCGTCGCGCCCGCATCGGCGGCCCGGCGGCTGTACTCGTCCACCAGCCGCAGGTTTGCTGCCGGGTCGGTGCCGCTGAGGATCTGCGCCAAGGCGATTCGCATGAGCGCCAGCTTAGGCCCGGCGACGATGCGCGCCGCTATGGCGGCGGGCCGAGGAGCTGGGCAAAGCAGCGTGGGTCGGGGTCAAAGCCTCAGGCCGATTTGGCGATCCACTCCGTGGTGAAGCGCTGTTCCGCGGCGATCAGTTCGGCCAGCCGGGCGCCGATGATGTTCTCCAACTTGCCGCCGATGATCGGGACGCGCACCTGGACGGTGGCGCGGAAAGTCAGCCGGCTGCCGCCGGTCGCTTCGATGGGCTCGAGGGCGGCCGCGCCGGTCAGGTTCACCGGCGCATCCACGATCGAACCCGCGACCGACCCCGACGCGGCGCCGCCGGTGACCGGCCCCCACGTCTCCTCGCGCCGGATACACAGGTCACCGCTGTGCAGCTGGGTGACCATCCCGGGGAGCTTGTCACTGCGGATCACCTGCAGCGTGACGACCTCGACGGTGTCGTCGTCTCCCGAGTCGCCGCCGACCCGCATCGACTCCAGCGTGGCGACGTCGACGCCGGACCCGGCCAGCCTGGCCCGCCAGTAATTTGCATCGGTGAAGGCGCGGTGCACCTCGTCAACACTGCCGTCGTAATCGGCCGACAAGTCGAATGAACGCGGCATAGCAGGTCAGGCTACCGTTACGGGCCATGAATTCCAGCGGAGCCGGTTCGGATTTCGCCGGTGCGCGGGTAGCCGACGCGGCGCCACTGGCGCCACTGACCACGCTGCGGGTCGGACCGACCGCCCGCCGCCTGATCACCTGCACGACCAGCGAACAGGTGATCGCCACCCTGCGCCAGCTGGACGCCGAACCGCCCGACGGGCAACGCGACTCTGTGCTGATCTTCGCCGGCGGCTCCAACCTGGTGATTTCCGACGCCCTGACCGGCCTGACCGCGGTGCGGCTGGCCAATGCCGGGATCGCCGTCGACGGCAACCTGATCCGCGCCCAGGCGGGCGCGATATGGGACGACGTCGTGGTGACCGCCATCGAGCACGGTCTCGGCGGACTGGAATGCCTGTCCGGCATCCCCGGTTCGGCCGGGGCCACCCCGGTGCAGAACGTCGGGGCCTACGGCGCCGAAGTCTCCGACACCATCACCCGGGTGCGGGTGCTCGAGCGCGGCAGCGGCGAGGTGCGCTGGGTGCCGGGCAGCGAGCTGGGCTTCGGCTACCGCACCAGCCTGTTCAAGCGCGGCGGCGTCGGTGGGCTCGAAATCCCTTCTGTCGTCTTGGAAGTGGAGTTTGCGCTGGACGCTTCCGGGCGCAGCGCGCCGTTGCGCTACGGCGAGCTGGCGGCCGCGCTGAACGTGGCCGCCGGCGAGCGCGCCGACCCGCGAGCCGTCCGCGACGCCGTGCTGGCCCTGCGGGCGCGCAAGGGCATGGTGCTCGACCCGGCCGACCACGACACCTGGAGCGTGGGCTCGTTCTTCACCAACCCGGTGGTCCCCCCGGACGTCTACGAGCGGCTGGCCGCATCCGTGGACGAGCCGGTCCCGAACTACCCGGCGCCGGACGGGGTCAAGCTGGCCGCAGGCTGGCTGGTGGAGCGGGCCGGCTTCGGCAAGGGTTATCCGGACGACGCGACCGCCCGGTGCCGGTTGTCGACCAAGCACGCACTGGCTTTGACCAACCGCGGCGGCGCCGGCTCCGAAGACGTGATTGCGCTGGCCCGCACAATCCGCGACGGGGTGCGGGCTGTGTTTGGCATCACACTGGTCCCCGAACCCGTCTTGCTCGGCTGCAGGCTGTAGCCGCAAAATTCGCCGACGCGCCCGCGGCGCCGGTTTGTGGTGGCCGGACTGCCCGATTTTCCCCGGTATCTTTGATTTTCGTGACCCCGTCCAGCGCCCCGCGGCCGTTAAACCGGCGTGCGGCTTTGGCGACCCTCGGACTGGGTGTGCTTGCCCCCAACGTGCTGGCCGCCTGCGGCGGCACGACAGCGAAGCAGGCCGAGAAGAAAGAGCAACCCGCACCGCAGCTCAAGTACCAGCCGGCCAATGCGACCGAGAACGTGGTGCCGATCGCCCCGGTCAGCGTCGAGGTGAACAACGGCTGGTTCCAGCACGTCGCGCTGTCGAACTCGTCGGGCAAGCCCGTCGCGGGCGCCTTCAACTCCGACCGCACCGTCTACACGACCTCCGAGCCGCTGGGCTACGACCAGACCTACACGTGGAGCGGCTCGGCCGTTGGGCACGACGGCAAGGCGGTCCCAGTGGCGGGCAAGTTCACCACGGTGTCGCCGACCAAGAAGATCAGCGGGGCGTTCCAGCTCGCCGACGGCCAGACCGTCGGGGTCGCGGCGCCGATCATCATCCAGTTCGACGCGCCGATCAGCGACAAGGCCGCCGTCGAAAAGGCGCTCACCGTCACCACGAATCCGCCCGTCGAGGGCAGCTGGGCCTGGCTGCCCGACGAGGCGGCCGGCGCCCGCGCCCACTGGCGCACCCGCGAGTACTACCCGGCGGGTACCACGGTCAACGTCGAGGCCAAGCTCTACGGCCTGCCGTTCGGCGACAGCTCTTACGGCGCCGAGGACATCTCGCTGAACATCCAGATCGGCCGCCGGCAGGTGGTCAAGGCCGAGGTCTCGTCGCACCGCATCCAGGTGATCCGGGACGAGGGCGTCATCATGGACTTCCCGTGCAGCTACGGCGAGGCCGATAAGGCGCGCAACGTCACCCGCAACGGCATCCACGTGGTCAGCGAGAAGTACGCCGACTTCTACATGTCCAACCCGGCCGCCGGCTACAGCCACGTCCACGAACGCTGGGCGGTGCGGATCTCCAACAACGGTGAGTTCATCCACGCCAACCCGGCGAGCTCCGGTGCCCAGGGCAACACCAACGTCACCAACGGTTGCATCAACCTGTCGACAGGCGACGCCGAGCAGTACTTCCAGTCGGCGATGTACGGCGACCCGGTCGAGGTGACCGGCAGTACGATCCAGCTGTCCTACTCCGACGGCGACATCTGGGACTGGGCGGTGGACTGGGACACCTGGGTGGCCATGTCCGCGCTGCCGCCGCCGACCGCGCGCCCGCCCTCAACGCAGATCCCGGTCACCGCGCCGGTCACGCCGTCCAACGCGCCGACTTTGTCGGGCACTCCGACCACATCGACGACACCGGCCGGCACCGGCCCGGTTACCCCTGGCGGTTAAACCGCGAGGCCGTGGCCTGGTCGCGCGGCTTCATCACGATCAAGTCCAGATCGACGTGCGAGGGCCGCGAGGCGACAAACCCGATCACCTCGGCCACGTCGTCGGCCACCAGCGGCGTGATGCCGGTGTAAACGGCGTCCGCGCGTTGTTGGTCGCCATCGAAGCGGACCAACGAGAATTCCGTTTCGACCGCGCCCGGGGCGATCTCGGTCAGCCGGACCGGCTTGCCCAGTAGCTCGCCGCGCAGCGTGCGGTGCATCGCTCCCTGGGCGTGTTTGGCCGCCGTGTATCCTGCGCCGCCGTCGTAAACCTCAAGTGCCGCAACGGAAGTGACGGTGACGATCAGCCCGTCGCCGGAGTCGATCAGCTTCGGCAGCAACGCGCGGGTGACCCGCAGCGTGCCGATCACGTTGGTCTCCCACATCCACTGCCAGTGCTCGAGCTCGGCCTCGGCTACCGGCGCCAGGCCCCGGGCCCCGCCGGCGTTGTTGACCAGTACATCGACGCGCTGCAATTTGCTCGCCAATGCTTCGACCGACGCACTATCTGTGATATCGGCCACAATGGCGGTACCCCCGATTTCACTGGCCAGGGCCTCAATCCGGTCCGCCCGGCGCGCCACCGCGACGACGTGAAAGCCCTGTGCAGCCAGGTTGCGGGCGGTTGCTGCGCCGATGCCCGAGCTGGCCCCGGTGATTACTGCGACTCGTTTATTCCTGCCAGTTTTAACCATCGAAACAACCTTAATGAACGTGCTAGATTTTGCGTGTGCTCCTTAGCGCCCTGTCCAACACCACCTCCACCGCGTGTCTGTGCGCGGCGGGTGCGTGTTGTTGCTGCGCACTTTGCCGCTCCTGACCCCAGCCAGGTGTGGCCAAGACGGCCAGCAAAAATCGGACAAAAGGACGCTCGTGCGCACCAATACCCTCACCCATACCCATCATTCGCCCAGCCGTGCCGTCGGGCACCTGCCTGGTCAAAAGGGCCACCGCTCGGTGCGCCGGCAGATCGTGCCGCCGGCGCTGAACATCCCCGACTCGGCGGCGGCCTCGGTCTTCCGGGCCGTGCGGCTGCGCGGCCCCGTCGGCCGTGATGTCATCGCCGGCGTCACCTCGCTGAGCATCGCCACGGTCAACCGCCAGGTCATCGCGCTGCTGGAAGCCGGCCTGCTGCGCGAGCGCGCCGACCTGGCCGTCTCCGGCGCGATCGGCCGCCCGCGCGTGCCGGTGGAGGTCAACCACGAGCCCTTCGTGGCGCTGGGCATCCACATCGGCGCGCGAACCACCAGCATCGTGGCCACCGACCTGTTCGGCCGCACCCTCGACACGGTCGAGACCCCGACACCGCGCAGTCCGGCCGGCCCAGCCCTGGCGACGCTGGCCGACAGCGCCCGCCGCTACCTGCGGCGTTGGCATCGTCGGCGGCCGCTGTGGGTGGGTGTCGCCATCGGTGGCACCGTCGACGGCGCCACCGGCCAGGTGGACCACCCGCGGCTGGGCTGGCGGCAAGCGCCGGTCGGACCGGTGCTGGCCGACGCGCTGGGCCTGCCGGTGTCGGTGGCCTCGCACGTCGACGCCATGGCCGGCGCGGAGCTGCTGCTGGGCATGCGGCGCTTCCTGCCCAGCTCGCCGACCAGCTTGTACGTCTACGCCCGCGAGACCGTGGGCTACGCGCTGGTGATCGGCGGGCGGGTGCATGTCCCGGCCAGTGGTCCGGGCACCATCGCGACCCTGCCGGCCCACTCCGAGCTGCTCGGGGGCACCGGTCAGCTGGAGTCGACCGTGAGTGACGAGGCCGTCGTGGCCGTCGCCCGCCAGCAACGCATCCTGCCGTTCGCACCGGCGAACCGCGCCAATGGCTCCGCCACCGGCATCTCCGAGCTGCTGCGGGTGGCGCGGGCCGGCAACCAGCAGGCCAAAGACCTGCTCGCCGAGCGGGGCCGCGTGCTCGGCGAGGCGGTCGCGTTGCTGCGCGACATGCTCAACCCCGACGAGCTGGTGGTCGGCGGCCAGGCTTTCACCGAGTACCCCGAGGCGATGGAGCAGGTGGAGGCGGCCTTCGCCGAACGCTCCGTGCTGGGGCCCCGCGACATCCGCCTCACCGCGTTCGGCAACCGCGTGCAGGAGGCCGGCGCGGGGACCGTCTCGCTGTCCGGGCTGTATGCCGACCCGCTGGGTGCGATGCGGCGCGCCGGGGCGCTGGATGCCCGGCTGCACGACATGGCTCGCGACGAGTCGTCCGCCTGACGCGACTGTAGTGTCCAGCGCGCTTGGGCTGGCCGGCGAACCATCCTGTAAAGATGACAGGGTGCGCCACGATGACGTTTTCCGGCTGAATGAACCGCGCCGGGTCGCCGTGTTGGCGGTCCACACCTCACCACTGGCCCAGCCCGGCACCGGCGACGCGGGCGGCATGAACGTCTACGTGCTGCAAACCGCGCTGCACCTGGCGCGGCGCGGCATCGAGGTGGAGATCTTCACGCGCGCGACCGCCTCGGCCGACCCGCCGGTCGAGCGGGTGGCGCCCGGGGTGCTGGTCCGCAACGTCGTGGCGGGCCCGTTCGAGGGCCTGGACAAATACGACCTACCCACCCAGCTGTGCGCATTCGCGGCCAGCGTGTTGCGTGCCGAGGCGTCGCACGAGCCGGGCTACTACGACATCGTGCACTCGCACTATTGGCTGTCCGGACAGGTCGGCTGGCTGGCGCGGGACCGCTGGGCGGTGCCGTTGGTGCACACCGCGCACACGCTCGCCGCGGTCAAGAACGCCGCGCTGGCCGAAGGGGATTCGCCCGAGCCGCCGCTGCGCACGGTCGGCGAGCAGCAGGTCGTCGACGAGGCGGACCGGCTGATCGTCAACACCGACGACGAAGCCAGGCAACTGATCTCGATTCACCATGCCGACCCGGCGAGGATCGACGTCGTCCACCCCGGAGTGGATCTCGACGTGTTCCGCCCCGGCGACCGCAGCGCCGCGCGGGCCGCACTGGGGCTGCCGCCCGACGAAGACATCGTGGCGTTCGTCGGGCGGATCCAGCCGCTGAAGGCGCCCGACATCGTGCTGCGCGCCGCCGCGCAACTGCCCGGCGTGCGCATCGTGGTGGCCGGCGGGCCGTCGGGCAGCGGACTGGCCTCCCCGGACGGATTGGTGCGGCTGGCCGACGAACTCGGTATCGCCGAGCGCGTGACGTTCCTGCCCCCGCAGTCGCGCCCGAACCTGGCCACGCTGTTCCAGGCCGCCAATCTGGTTGCGGTGCCCAGCTATTCGGAGTCGTTCGGTCTGGTCGCCCTCGAGGCGCAGGCGTGCGGGACGCCGGTGGCCGCGGCCGCGGTCGGCGGGCTGCCGGTGGCCGTGCGGGATGGGGTGACCGGCACGCTGGTGGCCGGCCACGATGTCGGGCAGTGGGCGGACGCGCTGGGCGGGCTGCTGCGGTTGCCCGCGACGCAAGCCGAGGAGATGGGCCGCGCGGCCGCCGCGCATGCCGCCACGTTCTCCTGGGACCACACCACCGACGCGCTGCTGGCGAGCTATCGGCGCGCGATCCGCGAATACACTGCCGAGCGCCGGGGCGTGGGCGCATGACCCGCGCCGGCGACGATTCAGAGCGAAGCGATGAGGAGGAGCGGCGCTCATGAGCCCAGCGGTGGAGCGCTTGATCGAGGATGCCCTGCAGGCCAGCGGGCTGAACTACTCGAAACACGCTGGCGCGCATGGTGGTCTGTCCGGGCTGGTGGTCGAACTGCCCGGCGAACGCAAGCTCAAGACCAACACCATCCTGAGCGTCGGCGAGCATTCGGTGCGGGTCGAGGCCTTCGTCTGCCGCAAGCCCGACGAGAACCATGAAGGGGTCTACCGCTTCCTGCTCAAACGCAACCGCCGCCTCTACGGCGTGGCCTACACCCTGGACAACGTCGGGGACATCTATCTGGTGGGCCGCATGTCGCTCGCCTCGGTGGACGCCGACGAACTCGACCGGGTGCTCGGGCAGGTGCTCGAAGCGGTGGATTCGGACTTCAATACGTTGCTGGAGTTGGGTTTTCGTTCGTCGATCCAGAAAGAGTGGGAGTGGCGGGTGTCTCGCGGTGAGTCGTTGAAAAATTTGGAGGCCTTCGCCCACCTGATCGACGACGATGACGCTGACGACCGCTGAATGAGTGCGTGAGAGACTAACCGGCATGGGTGACACCGCCACGCTGGTACTGCTTCGCCACGGCGAAAGCGAATGGAACTCGCTGAACCTCTTCACCGGTTGGGTCGATGTCGGCCTCACCGAAAAGGGCCGGACCGAGGCCGTGCGCAGCGGTGAGTTGCTGACCGAGAACAACCTGCTGCCCGACATCCTCTACACCTCGCTGCTGCGCCGGGCCATCTCCACCGCGCACCTGGCGCTGGACGCCGCTGACCGGCTGTGGATTCCGGTGCGGCGCACCTGGCGGCTCAACGAGCGGCATTACGGGGCGCTGCAGGGCCTGGACAAGGCCGAGACGAAGGCCCGCTACGGCGAGGACCAGTTCATGGCCTGGCGGCGCAGCTACGACACGCCGCCCCCGCCCATCGAGAAGGGCAGCGCCTACAGCCAGGACACCGATCCCCGGTACGCCGACATCGGCGGCGGCCCGCTGACCGAGTGCCTGGCAGACGTGGTCGTGCGCTTCCTGCCGTATTTCACCGACGTCATCGTCCCGGACCTGCGCAGCGGCAAGACGGTGCTGATCGTGGCGCACGGCAACTCGCTGCGGGCCCTGGTCAAGCACCTCGACCAGGTGTCCGACGACGAGATCGCCGGATTGAACATCCCGACCGGCATCCCGCTGCGCTACGACCTGGACGCTGACCTGCGGCCTGTGGTGCCCGGGGGCACCTATCTGGACCCGGAGGCGGCCGCCGCCGGCGCCGCCGCGGTTGCCAGCCAGGGCCGCGGCTGACGCCGCGCACCCGGCCCGTTTGGCGAGATAAAGGCCATTTGGCCAAACATCGCGTGAACGGGAGCGGAACACCTGTGGCGCAAGGTGTGACTTGTCCGATTTTGGCCTCGTTCCGCTAGGGCAGCGTTCAGGAAGATTTGTAGGATTTGCTATGTGACTGTGTTCTCGGCGCTGTTGCTGGCCGGGGTTTTGTCCGCGCTGGCGCTGGCCGCAGGTGTACTGGTCGGAATCCGGCTGTCACCGCGGGCGGTGCAGCGCCGCCAGCGGGTCGAGTGGACCGGGATCACCGTCGCGCAGATGCTGCAACGCATCGTGGCGCTGATGCCGCTGGGCGTGGCGGTGGTGGACGCTCATCGCGACGTCGTCTACCTCAATGACCGGGCCAAGGAGTTGGGCCTGGTGCGCGACCGTCAGCTCGACGACCAGGCCTGGCAGGCGGCGCAGCAGGCCCTGACGGGCGTCGACGTCGAATTCGACCTGCAGCCGACGAAACGGTCGGGCGGCCGGTCCGGGCTCTCGGTGCACGGGCAGGCCCGGTTGCTCAGCGAAGAAGACCGCCGGTTCGCCGTGGTCTTCGCCCACGATCAGTCCGACTACGCGCGGATGGAAGCGACCCGGCGCGACTTCGTGGCCAACGTCAGCCACGAACTCAAGACCCCGGTCGGCGCCATGACGCTGCTCGCCGAGGCCCTGCTGGCCTCATCCGATGACTCCGAAACCGTGCGGCGGTTCGCCGAGAAGGTGCTCGTCGAAGCCAACCGGCTGGGCGACATGGTCGCCGAGCTGATCGAGCTGTCCCGGCTCCAGGGCGCCGAACGGCTGCCCACCGTCATCGAGGTCGAGGTCGATCAGGTTGTGGGCGAAGCGATTTCGCGCCACAAGGTGGCGGCCGACAACGCCGATATCGAGGTCCGCACTGATGCGCCCAGCGGGCTGCGGGTACTGGGCGACGAGACGCTACTGGTCACCGCCCTGGCCAACCTGGTGTCCAACGCCATCGCTTATTCGCCGCCGGGTTCGCCGGTGTCGATCAGCCGCCGCCGCCGCGGCGAGAACATCGAGATCGCGGTGACCGACCGCGGCATCGGAATCGCCCTGGAAGACCAGGCGCGGGTTTTCGAGCGGTTCTTCCGGGGGGACAAGGCGCGCTCGCGCGCCACCGGCGGCAGTGGGCTGGGCCTGGCCATCGTCAAGCACGTCGCGGCCAACCACAACGGCAGCATCGGCGTGTGGAGCAAACCCGGAACCGGATCGACATTCACCCTTTCCATTCCGGCTGCCATGGCGTCTGATCAAGACCATGGCGAATCCGAGCAGGCACCGGGTCGCGACGTGCGGCCCAACCGCTCACAACGAGAGGAAGAACTGAGTCGATGACCCGCGCGTATGACGATGCAGAGCGCAGCCATGAGGAGGAATCGCGCCGATGACCAGTGTGCTGATCGTGGAGGACGAGGAGTCGCTGGCCGACCCGCTGGCCTTCCTGCTCCGCAAGGAGGGGTTCGAGGCCACCGTGGTGACCGACGGTTCGGCCGCCCTGGCCGAGTTTGATCGGGGCGGCGCCGACATCGTGCTGCTCGACCTGATGCTGCCCGGAATGTCAGGCACCGACGTCTGCAAGCAGCTGCGTGCGCGTTCCAGCGTGCCGGTGATCATGGTCACCGCCCGGGACAGCGAGATCGACAAGGTCGTGGGCCTCGAGCTCGGTGCCGACGACTATGTGACCAAGCCGTATTCGGCGCGCGAGTTGATCGCGCGGATCCGGGCGGTGTTGCGCCGCGGCGGTGACGACGATTCCGAGATCAGCGATGGCGTGCTCGAATCCGGACCCGTGCGGATGGACGTGGAACGCCACGTCGTCTCGGTCAATGGCGACACGATCACCCTGCCGCTCAAGGAATTTGACCTTCTCGAGTATCTCATGCGCAACAGCGGCCGGGTGCTGACCCGCGGACAGTTGATCGACCGGGTGTGGGGTGCCGACTACGTGGGTGACACCAAGACACTCGACGTGCACGTCAAACGGCTGCGGTCCAAAATCGAATCCGACCCGGCCAACCCGGTGCACCTGGTGACGGTGCGGGGGCTGGGCTACAAGCTCGAAGGCTAGCCCGACGGCTCCGCCGGCGACGTGATGTCAAAGGCGGTCCGGTCATCGTCGTTGGCGCTCAACGCGATACGCCGACGCATGTCCGCCGTCATCGGCGGAAGGTCGGCAAGGTCGCGAACCACGCGGCCGCGGTGCTCTCGTCGTCGGCCGCATAGGGCTCCCCGAAACAGCCAGTCCATCCGGAACGCGTGGTCCAGCCCGGATCGAGAAGCTCAGCTCGGGGTTCTTTCGTTGATCTCGGGCGCTTCGGTCCCACGCAGGCCCACCTCGGCGTGGCCGAGCACCGACCAACGCCGGTGATCGATCTCGATGTGGATGTCGGCCTGTTCGGTGTTGGTGCACACCGCGGTGCCGCCGTCGGGATCGGTGTAGCCCAGGCTCACGCATCGGTCCGGCGGCTGGTCGACCCGGATGAGCACCCGGCGACCGCCGATGCGTCCGGCCAGCTGCCAGTGTCGCGGGTCGAGCCGCGTCCGCATCCGCACCGATGGCAAAGTGCTTGCCGGCCAATCCTTTCCGTCAAGCCGGAAGCGCACGAAAGCCAGCGGTGTGAGCCGGCGCAGTCCCGGCTTGTGCGACACGGCGGTGACCACCTCGAGGACGTCACCGCCGCCGAGGTCGGCGTGGACCCATCCCCAGCGTCGGGCGTTGCCGTGTCCGTAGATATGGGCGACGCCGCCGCGCCATCCTGCGATGGGCGTGA
The DNA here is from genome assembly GCF_002104765.1 of Mycolicibacterium vulneris. Classification (GTDB taxonomy): domain Bacteria; phylum Actinomycetota; class Actinomycetes; order Mycobacteriales; family Mycobacteriaceae; genus Mycobacterium; species Mycobacterium vulneris. The sequence goes on along the minus strand of NZ_NCXM01000001.1, from coordinate 204,326 downwards.
CGGCGTCTTGGTCGGTCAATGAGCCGGTGAAGCCGGCGGTGGGGGCGAGGGCGACCTGCGCGCCGGGCAGCAGCTCGCGCTCCCACGCCAGGCGGGGGAATGTCCACAGCGGGCGGGCGGTGTCCGTCCACGACAACTCCCAGGCCAGCGATCCGGCCCGCCCGGCCAGCTGCCCATCGGCCACTCGAACCCCCGCGGCGTTGAACCAGTGCGCGCCGGCCGCGGGCCGGACGGGTTCGGGGCCGAACCGTTCCGTGCGGGGTGACCCGTCGGACGGAAACCGGGTGACCCAGCCGTGTGCATAGGGTGCGCCCTGCACGGGAGCCACCGTCTCGCAATGGATCCACAGCCCGGCGCGTGTGCTCGGGTCGGACAGGGTGGCGTACCAGACTTCGAGGCGCCCTGCCGTGCCGCGCCACCGTGGGGCGGCGGCCGAGCGTTTTTCGTCGTCCATCGCTTGCTCCCGTCGGCCCGCGGCTTACCGGGGTATCAGCCTGACGTGTGCGGCTACTCGGCGGCGCGAGTCGCCGGGTGCACCGCGATAAGCCCTAACTTGCTGCGGCGCTTGCACATTGCGGCCAACTCCGAATACGCCTTCGCGCCCAGCAGCTCGGTGAGTTCGTCGGCCAGGCTTTCCCACACCTGCTTGGCGCCGACATGAGCGGCCGGATCGCCGGTGCAGTACCAGTGCAGGTCCGCTCCGCCGGAACCCCAACCGCGGCGGTCGTATTCGGTGACCCAGGTCTTGAGGATCTCGGTGCCGTCGGGCCGCGTCACCCACTCCTGGCTGCGACGGATCGGCAACTGCCAGCAGACATCCGGCTTCATGGTCAGCGGCGGCACACCCAGCTTGAGGGCCTTGCTGTGCAGCGCGCAGCCGACGCCGCCCGCGAAGCCCGGCCGGTTCAGGAAGATGCACGCGTCCTTGTGCTTGCGGGTGCGGTACTGCGGTTCGCCGTCGTGCTCGTCGAGTTCCAGATAACCCTTGCGGCCCAACCCTTTTTCGCGAAATTGCCAGTCGGCGTCCGTCAGCTTTTTCACCGCGTCGTCCAGGCGGGCGCGGTCGTCGTCGTCGGACAGGAACGCACCGTGCGAGCAGCACCCGTCGTCCGGGCGGCCCTCCACGGTGCCCCGGCAAGCCGGGGTGCCGAACACACACGTCCACCGGGAGAGCAGCCAGGTCAGGTCCGCCGCGATCAGGTGCTCGGGGTTGTCGGGGTCGTAGAACTCCACCCATTCGCGGGCGAAGTCCAGCTCGACCTCTTGTCCCGGTTCCGGGTGCGAATTCGCCACGCAGTCCACGTTAGACCACTGTTCGGGCCAGTTGAGCCGCTGACACTCGGGGTCCGTATGGCAGCGCTCACGGCGGGTTAACCGGGTCGCGCAACGCACCGCCCCCGGGGCTTCGTTAGTTTGTTTACGTGCGATTGGGCGTTCTCGACGTGGGCAGCAACACGGTGCATCTGCTGGTGGTGGATGCCCACCGCGGCGGTCATCCGACGCCGATGAGTTCGACGAAGGCCACCCTGCGGCTGGCCGAGGCCACCGACAGTGCCGGCAAGATCACCAAACGCGGTGCCGAGAAGCTGATCTCCACGATCGACGAATTCGCCAAGATCGCCGACAGTTCGGGATGCGCGGAGCTGATGGCCTTCGCCACATCCGCCGTCCGCGACGCCGGCAACTCCGAGGACGTGCTGAGCCGGGTCCGCAAGGAGACCGGCGTCGAACTGCGGGTGCTGACCGGCGTCGACGAGTCGCGGCTGACCTTCCTGGCGGTGCGCCGGTGGTACGGGTGGAGCGCGGGCCGCATCATCAACCTGGACATCGGCGGCGGCTCGCTGGAGATGTCCAGCGGCGTGGACGAGGAGCCCGAGGTCGCGTTGTCACTGCCGCTGGGCGCCGGACGGCTCACCCGCGAGTGGCTGCCCGACGATCCGCCCGGCCGGCGCCGGGTGGCGATGCTGCGGGACTGGCTGGACGCCGAGCTCTCCGAAGCCAGCGTGAACATCCTGGAGGCGGGTAATCCCGACCTGACCGTGGCGACGTCGAAGACATTCCGCTCGCTGGCCCGGCTCACCGGTGCGGCGCCGTCGGGCGCTGGACCGCGGGTCAAGAGGACGCTTACAGCAAACGGCCTCAGACAACTCATATCTTTCATCTCTAGGATGACGACCGCTGACCGGGCAGAACTGGAAGGAGTGAGCGCCGAGCGGGCACCGCAGATCGTTGCGGGTGCTCTGGTGGCGGAGGCAAGTATGCGAGCGCTGTCGATCGAATCGGTGGATATTTGCCCGTGGGCATTACGGGAAGGTCTCATCTTGCGCAAACTCGACAGCGAAGCCGACGGATCGGCCCTCATGGAGCCTTCGGTGCGCAATGCTGGAGGTCAGGTAGTTGATCGGAATCAGAACCGATCGAGAGGCGACAAACCATGACCGGACCGCACTCCGAGACCGAGAGCCCCGGCACCCGGCCCATCTCGGTTGCCGAATTGCTGGCGAGAAACGGAACCATCGGCGCCCCGGCGGTCACCCGGCGGCGTCGCCGCAGGCGCGGCGACAGCGACTCGGTGACCGTCGCCGAACTGACCGGCGACCTCCCGGTGATCCGCGATGACGACGACGAACCCGCGCGCAACGCCAACGAAGCCACCGACACGATGGACGCGGTCGATGCGGCCCCGCCCGCCGAGCCTGCCGCCCGGCAGGCCGCCGCCGAGCCGGTGACCAAGGCCGAGCCCAAAGCGCCCTACTGGTCCGAGCCCGAGCCGCGCTGGCCCAAGTCACCGCCGCTGCCCAAGCGCGCGCCGGGGCCCGAGCGCAGCGAATACCCGCGGCCGTTGCCCGAAGCCGGCCCCCCCGGCTCGTCCGCCAATGGCACCGGCCAGGCCGGCTCGGGAGCCGAGGACATGAGCTTCGACCCGCTGGACCATTACGCCGACGTCCCGGTGGACGTCATGGACTCCGAAGTGCGCGAGGCCGAGCCGGCGCTGGAGGACTCCGCCTACGTGCGTTCCTTCCTGCGATCCGGGGAGGACGAGGACGACGAGGACGGCTCGGGGCCGCTGCCGGCCGGAGTGCTCCGCGACGACGAGCACCTCGATCTCGAGGACCGGCACGCGGACGCCGCCGCGGATGCTCACCTGGAGCACGGCAGGTTCGACGCGGTGTGGCACGGCGGCGTGGTCGTGTTGCAGTCGATGCTGGCCGTCGCGTTCGGCGGCGGGCTGTTCGTGGCCTTCGACCAGCTGTGGCGCTGGAACAGCCTGGTGGCGCTGGTGCTATCGGTGCTGGTCATCCTGGGCCTGGTGGCCGGGGTGCGGGTGGTCCGCAAGACCGAGGACATCGCCAGCACGTTGATCGCGGTCGCGGTGGGTGCGCTGATCACCCTGGGACCCTTGGCGCTGTCGTTGCAATCGGGCTAAGCGGCACCGTAAACAGTGCGCCCCGCCATCAAAGTCGGCCTTTCCACGGCTTCGGTGTACCCGTTGCGGGCCGAGGCGGCCTTCGAGTACGCGGCCCGGCTCGGCTACGACGGCGTCGAGCTGATGGTGTGGGCCGAGTCGGTCAGCCAGGACGTCGCCGCCGTCGAGAAGCTGTCGCGGCACTACAGCGTCCCGGTGTTGTCCGTGCACGCGCCCTGCCTGCTGATCTCGCAGCGGGTGTGGGGTGCCAACCCGGTCCCCAAGCTGGATCGCAGCGTGCGCGCCGCCGAACAGCTGGGCGCGCAGACCGTGGTGGTGCACCCGCCGTTTCGCTGGCAGCGGCGCTACGCCGAGGGTTTCTCCGAACAGGTGGCGAAGCTGGAAGCGTCCAGCGACGTGATGGTCGCGGTGGAGAACATGTTCCCGTTCCGGGCCGACCGGTTCTTCGGAGCGGGCCAGTCGCTGGAACGGATGCGCAAGCGCGGTGGCGGGCCCGGCCCGGCGATCTCCGCGTTCGCGCCCTCCTACGACCCGCTCGACGGCAACCATGCGCACTACACGCTGGACCTGTCCCACACCGCGACCGCGGGCACCGACTCACTCGACATGGCGCAGCGGATGGGGGCGGGGCTGGTGCACCTGCACCTGTGCGACGGCAACGGCCTGCCCGCCGACGAGCACCTGGTGCCTGGTCGCGGCACGCAACCCACCGCCGAGGTGTGCCAGATGCTGGCCGGCAGCCACTTCGCCGGGCACGTCATCCTGGAGGTGTCGACGTCCAGCGCGCGTTCCGCCAACGAGCGCGAGGACATGCTCGCCGAATCGCTGCAGTTTGCCCGCACGCATCTGCTGCGCTGAACAAGCCGGGGGAAATCCAGACACATGAGTGCGTTATTCACCACCGCAATGACGTTGCGGGAGGTCGGTTCAGGCATCTTTGAGGGCGAGCTCGACAAGCGCTGGACCATCGGTCCCAAGGTGCACGGCGGTGCGATGCTGGCGCTGTGCGCCAACGCCGCCCGCACCGCCTGCGGCGGCCAGTCCGGCGGCCTCGAGCCGGCCCAGCAGCCGGTCGCCGTGTCGGCGAGCTTCCTGTGGGCGCCCGACCCCGGTCAGGTGCAGTTGGTGACCTCGATTCGCAAGCGGGGCCGCCGGATCAGCGTCGTCGACGTCGAGCTCAACCAGGGCGACCGCACCGCGGTGCACGCGGTGGTGAACCTCGGCGAGCCCGAGCACTGGCATCGGGACGGCTCGGAAGGGGTAGCAAACCCGCTGCTGTCGGCCAACCCGGTGCTGGACCTGATGGCGCCCGAGCCGCCCGACGACATCGAGCCGATCGGGCCGGGTCATCCGCTGGCCGGCCTCGTGCACCTGGGGGAGGGCTGCGACGTGCGGCCGGTGCTGTCGACGATGGCTCCGCGCAGCGACGGGCGCCCGCCGGTGATCCAGATGTGGGCGCGCCCCCGAGGGGTGGCCCCGGACGCGCTGTTCGCGCTCATGTGCGGCGATCTGTCGGCGCCGGTGACCTTCGCCGTGGACCGTACCGGCTGGGCTCCCACGATCCAGCTCACGGCGTTTCTGCGGGGCCTGCCGGCCGACGGCTGGCTGCGCATCATCGCGACCTGCACCGAGATCGGGCAGGACTGGTTCGACGAGGACCACACCGTCGTCGACAGCCTGGGCCGCCTGGTGGTCCAGGCCCGCCAACTGGCATTGGTCCCTGCCGCTCGCTAGGACGCGGTGTCTGCGATGCTGTCCGGCATGGCAAGAATCGCGATCATCGGTGGCGGCAGCATCGGGGAGGCACTGCTGTCGGGTCTGTTGCGGGCGGGCCGGCAGGTCAAGGACCTGGTGGTGGTCGAGCGGGTTCCCGAGCGCGCCAAGTATCTGGCCGATACGTATTCGGTGCTGATCAGCTCGGTGTCCGATGCGGTGGAGAACGCGTCGTTCGTAGTGGTCGCGGTCAAGCCGGCCGACGTCGAGTCGGTGATGGCGGAGATCACCCGCGCGGCGGCCGCCGCCGAGAGCGACACCGCCGAGCAGGTCTTTGTCACGGTCGCGGCCGGGATCACCATCACCTACTTCGAGTCGAAGCTTCCGGCCGGGACGCCGGTGGTGCGGGCCATGCCGAACGCGGCGGCCCTGGTCGGTGCCGGGGTCACGGCGCTGGCCAAGGGCAGGTTCGTCACCGCGCCGCAGCTCGAAGGCGTCTCGGCGCTGTTCGACTCGGTCGGCGGCGTGCTGAGCGTCCCGGAGGGCCAGATGGACGCCGTAACCGCGCTGTCGGGCTCCGGACCCGCGTATTTCTTCCTGCTGGTCGAGGCCTTGGTCGACGCCGGCGTCGCCGCGGGTCTCAGCCGTGAGGTGGCCGCCGACCTGACCGCGCAGACCATGGCGGGCTCGGCCGCGATGCTGCTCGAGCGCATGGACGCCGATCGGCAGCTGGGCGAGGCCGAGACCCCGGGACTGCGGGTGGACGCCACGGCGACGCAGCTGAGGGCGACGGTGACCTCGCCCGGCGGTACCACCGCGGCGGGCCTGCGTGAGCTGGAACGGGGGGGCCTGCGAGCGGCGGTCGACGCGGCCGTTCAGGCCGCCAAAATGCGCTCTGAGCAGCTAAGAATTACATCAGAGTAATCCAAGTTTTTTGAATTGATTGTCCCCCACCAGTACCAGTAACCCCATTAGTCCCGCTATTCTCCTTGTGTAAGCACGTGTGGGTGCCAGCGGAGGGGAAGCCGCTGGCATGCGCGTGCCTGACATGATTGGGTTGCGATGACGTCTAGTAACGGGCCATCAGCGCGAGATGCTGCAGGTAAGCCACGGGACGCCAGTTCCGTTGACAGCCAGCAGGGCAGGACGCAGTTTCTCACCGTCGCCGAGGTGGCCGCATTGATGCGGGTCTCCAAGATGACGGTGTACCGGCTGGTGCATAACGGCGAGCTGCCTGCGGTCCGGGTGGGCCGGTCCTTCCGGGTGCACGCCAAGGCTGTCCACGACATGCTGGAGACGTCCTACTTCGACGCCGGCTGACCTGAAACGGTGCCGCTCGCCGGCGGCACCCCAGGCTCCGCGGTTGCGCGGCGATCGGCCGACGCCGGTTTGGTGTTCGGTGCGTTCCGCCGGGTAAAGTGTCCGGGTCCAATCTTTGAAGCAGGTCACGGTCAGATAGCGGAGTTCATGGGTTCAGTAATTAAGAAGCGGCGCAAGCGTATGTCGAAGAAGAAGCACCGCAAGCTGCTGCGTCGTACCCGGGTGCAGCGCAGAAAACTCGGTAAGTAACCCCGCCCGCGGCATGGTGCCGCCATCTCGCCTGGCCGATAGGCTGTCCGGGTGGATCCGTCGAATGGGGACAACGCAGGGCCGGGTGACACCGCAGGCAACACGGTGCACTACCCCAAGGTCGTGCTGGTCACTGGTGCCTGCCGGTTTCTGGGTGGCTACCTGACGGCTCGGCTCGCGCAGAACCCGATGATCAATGGGGTCATCGCGGTCGATGCGATAGCACCGAGCAAGGACATGCTGCGCCGGATGGGACGCGCCGAGTTCGTCCGGGCCGACATCCGTAATCCCTTCATAGCCAAGGTGATTCGCAACGGCGACGTCGACACGGTGGTGCATGCTGCGGCGGCGTCGTACGCGCCGCGATCCGGTGGCACCGCGGCGTTGAAAGAGATCAACGTGATGGGCGCGATGCAGCTTTTCGCGGCCTGCCAGAAGGCTCCCTCGGTGCGCCGGGTGGTGCTCAAATCGACGTCCGAGGTCTACGGCTCGAGCGCACACGATCCGGTGATGTTCACCGAGGACAGCACCAGCCGCCGACCGTTCCGCAACGGTTTCGCCAAGGACAGCCTCGACATCGAGGCCTACGCGCGCGGTTTGGGACGGCGCCGGCCGGACATCGCGGTGACGATCCTGCGGCTGGGCAACATGATCGGCCCGGCGATGGACACCACGCTGTCGCGTTATCTGGCAGGACCTTTGGTGCCCACCATGTTCGGCCGCGACGCACGACTGCAACTGCTGCACGAGCAGGATGCGCTGGGTGCGCTGGAGCGCGCGGCGATGGCGGGCAAGGCGGGAACGTTCAACATCGCCGCCGAGGGCATCATCATGCTGTCGCAGGCGATCCGGCGGGCCGGCCGGATTCCTTTGCCGGTACCGGGTTTCGGCGTATGGGCCCTCGATTCGTTACGGCGCGCAAACCGTTACAACGAGATCAGTCGTGATCAGTTTGATTACTTGAGTTATGGCCGTGTCATGGATACCAGTCGGATGCGATCAGAACTTGGCTATCAGCCGAAATGGTCGACGGCGGAGGCCTTTGACGACTACGTTCGCGGCCGCAGCCTGACTCCCATAATCGACCCACATCGGGTACGCTCCTGGGAAGGTCGCGCCATATCTCTAGCTCAGCGCTGGGGTAGCCGAAATCCAATTCCGTGGGGTGGTGTCAGGTAGGTATCGTGGCGGGTGAAACCAGAGCGAATGTCATTCCACTGCACAGTAATCGGGGTCGGGTAGCGGCTCGTCGGAGAGCCGATCAAAGAGCAGAGTCATCTCGCCAGCATCCTTCGTTACTGTCCGATCCGAACGGCCGTGCGTCGGCCGAGCAGATAGCCGCGGTGGTCCGCGAAATCGACGAGCACCGCCGCGCCGCGGGGTCATCGTCCGCCGACGCACCGCTGAACGACCTCGCACAGCGCGTCGCCTCGGTCGCCGGATTCCTCCGTCAGCGACTCACCGGCGACTACAGCGTCGACGAGTTCGGATTCGACCCGCACTTCAACAGCGCGATCGTTCGGCCGTTGCTGCGGCCGTTCTTCCGGTCCTGGTTCCGGGTCGAGGTGAGCGGGATCGAGAACCTGCCGGATGACGGCGCCGCGCTGGTGGTCGCCAACCACGCCGGCGTGCTGCCGTTCGACGGGTTGATGCTGTCGGTGGCCGTCCACGACGAGCACCCCGCGCACCGGGACATGCGGCTGCTGGCCGCCGACATGGTGTTCGATCTGCCCGTCGTGGGTGAGGCGGCCCGCAAGGCCGGCCACACCATGGCCTGCACGACGGACGCGCACCGGTTGCTCGCCGCCGGCGAGCTCACTGCCGTGTTCCCGGAGGGCTACAAGGGGCTGGGCAAGCGGTTCGAGGACCGCTACCGGCTGCAGCGGTTCGGCCGTGGCGGATTCGTCACCGCGGCGCTGCGGACCAAGGCGCCGATCATTCCCTGCTCGATCATCGGGTCCGAGGAGATATACCCGATGCTGACCGACGTGAAGCTGCTGGCGCGGCTGTTCGGACTGCCGTACTTCCCGATCACGCCGCTGTTCCCGCTGGCCGGGCCCGTGGGTCTGGTGCCGCTGCCGTCGAAATGGCACATCGCGTTCGGTGAGCCGATCTACACCGACGACTACGCGGCCTCCGACGCCGACGACCCGATGGTCACCTTCGAGCTGACCGACCAGGTGCGCGAGACCATCCAGCAGACGCTGTACCGGCTGCTCGCCGGCCGCCGCAACATCTTCTTCGGCTGATCCGGCCGAGCCGCGCAAAAGGAAACGCCACCGCGGAAATCCGCGGTGGCGTTGACCTTTGAAGAGGCCGACTACTTGACCATCGTGAACTGGCAGACGTTGGTGTAGCCGTCGCGGAACAGGTCGGAGCAGCCCCGCAAGTACTTCAAGTAGATGTCGTAGGTCTCCTGCCCCTTGAGGGCGATCGCCTCGTCCTTGTGCGCCTCGAGGGCATCCCCCCAAGCGGTCAACGTCGGAACATAGTTCTTGCCGATGAAGTGGTGGCGTTCGATCTTGAAACCCGCGTCGGTTGAGTACTTATCGACCAGGTCGACCTGGGGCAACTTCCCGCCGGGGTAGATCTCCTTCAAGATGAAACTGATGAACCGCAGCAGGGTCATGTTCACCTGCAAGCCCATCGCTCTGCCCTCCTCGGCGGTGGGCACCACGATGGTGTGCAGCAGCATCCGGCCATCGTCGGGCAGCAGGTCGTAGTACTTTTTGAAGAAGGTGGCGTAACGCTCGTATCCGGCGTCACCGGCGCCGTCGGCGAAGTGCTCGAAGGCGCCCAGTGACACGATGCGGTCGATCGGTTCGTCGCCGGGGAATTCCTCCCAGCCCTGGATCCGCACCTCCTTGCGGCGGGGGCTGTCCATCTTTTCGAATTCCGCCACGCAGTGGGCGTGCTGGTTCTCGCTGAGCGTCAGACCGATGACGTTGACGTCGTACTCGGCGACGGCATGCCGCATGGTCGAGCCCCAGCCGCTGCCGATGTCCAGCAGCGTCATGCCGGGCTCGAGGTTCAGCTTGTCCAGCGCGAGCTTGCGCTTCGCGTACTGCGCCTCTTCCAGCGTCTTGGTCAGATTCTGCGGGTCCGGGTTTTCGTCGAAGTAACCGCAGCTGTAAGTCATCGACGGGTCAAGCCAGAGCTTGAAGAACTCGTTCGATTTGTCGTAGTGCGACCGGACCTTCTCGACCGGCGGCTTCAGTTGCGTGCTTCCCGTGTCCCCGTGTGCAGACATTTACTGCGCCCCTAACTTCCCAGCGGATATGGATGCCACTGCCGCGGCGGTAGCTTCGACGTCCTCTTGGTTTGAAGACTCTCCCAGCATCGTGACGACACTCGTGACGATCGGCTTTCCATCGGCGTCGGTCACTTCGCTGCGGATCTCCGCCAGCACGGTGCCGTGGGACTCAATCACCGAGTCGAGATAGGTGTCGAAGTACAGCCTATCGTGGGCCAGGATCGGCCGGTGGAACTTGAATTTCTGATCGCGGTGGATGACCCGAGCGATGTTGATCGGAATGCTGAACTTGGTGAAAATTTCCAGCTGCACTCGGCGCCCGGCGATCGCGAGGAACGTCAGCGGCGCCACCATGTCCGTGTACCCGGCATTTTCGGATTCACTCTCGTCGAAGTGGGCCGGGTGGTCGTCCTTGATCGCCAGCGCGAACTCACGAATCTTCTCGCGACCGACCTCGAAGTAGTCCGGTGCGCGGTAATGGCTGCCGATGAGTCCTTCGGCTTCCTTGGGGACTGTCATGGCGTATGCCCTCCGCTCGATTATGTCTGCGCGGCGCAGCCTATCAGCGTGATTGCCGCCGAGAGGCCAGCGCAGCAAGGGCGCCACCGGCCGCGCCCAGCGCCAACGCCGACGGCACCCCGATCCGGGCCGCTTTGCGAGCGGTGCGGAAATCGCGAATCTCCCAGCCGCGCTCGCGGGCCAGGGCGCGCAGGCGGGCGTCGGGATTGATGGCGACGGCCGTGCCCACCAGCGACAGCATGGGGACGTCGTTGAAGCTGTCCGAGTATGCGGTGCAGCGTTTCAGGTTGAGCCCCTCGCGAATCGCCAGCGATCGCACCGCGTGCGCCTTGCCGGTGCCGTGCAGGATGTCGCCGACCAGCCTGCCGGTGAAGACGCCGTCGACCGATTCCGCGACCGTGCCCAGCGCGCCGGTCAGGCCGAGCCGCCGCGCGATGGTCGCGGCGAGCTCGTAGGGCGTGGCGGTGATCAGCCACACCTGCTGGCCGGCGTCCAGATGCATCTGCGTGAGCTCGCGGGTGCCGGGCCAGATCTTGTCGGCAATGATCTCGTCGTAGATCTCCTCGCCCAGTGCGACCAGTTGTTCGACCGATCGACCCTCGATGAACGCGAGCGCCTTGCGCCGGCCAGCGGCCACGTCGTTGCTGTTTTCCGTCCCGAGAATCTGGAACTTGGCCTGCGCGTAGATGAATCCGACCACATCGCGATAGGTGAAGTAGTTGCGTGTGGCCAGTCCGCGTCCGAAATGCACCGCCGACGAGCCCTGCACGAGCGTGTTGTCCACGTCGAAGAAGGCGGCCGCGGTCAGGTCGATGGGGGGCTGCGGGCGATCTTCCGAGGCGGCGGCTTCCTGCATGCCCTCGATCGCGCGGGCGGCGCTGGCGTTCGCGGCCAGCGCCTCCAAGTCAACCCAACCGGTGTGGTCTGCGTTGACCGGGTCTGAGGAAGTCATCGCCTAACCTCCTGATCGCTGTGCTGCCTGGCGACCCAGTGGGTGCCCGATCTCCAACCCTATCGGGCAGATGGCGTGGGGGCGCTGACGTGTCCCGGGCTGGTGGAGCGGGCTGCCGGCGTCACGCTCGACGCTTATGCTTCGCCCGCTTCGCCAGCGGTCAATGATTCACGATCGAAGATCACCCAGTCGTCCGCGTTGTTGACGATCTGGACACCGTCGAGCTGAGTTGTGGTTCTAATCATATTTTTGAGCGCCTCCCACTGCATGCCCCCGTACCTGATCCCCGGACGCGATCGCGTGGTGTACGCGCGTATCACGCGGGGCATGTGTCGAACGGCGAAAGTCTTCATGACCGGTTGCTCGTCTTCGCTTTGCCCCTTCGCCAATTCGATAAATAATTCACGGCCTCGAAGCGCAGATCCGATCGGCGGCGAAAGTTCTTCAGGGGGCGTGTCGACAGCACGTGTTATTAGGTCCTCAAGAATTTTTTCGTTATCCATTGAAATCTCAGAAGGGTCATTTATGCGAGTGTCTCGGTCCTGTGGATCGTTTATAATTGCAGATATTTGTTGTTTGTTGAGTGCTACCCACTGGGATGTTCTATTGCAGACGATCACCCAGTCGAGCTCGGGCATGGAGAGCGCGGCGGCAAGCGTATCTTCAAAAGCGCCACCTGCAAATGTTTTCGGCAGATCTGGATGGTCTTTCGAGGTGTAGAGCATCATGGCGTTGGTCCCGTCTGGCAGTCGGAGCAACGGGGTTGCATTCACCTGTTTCCCCTCGTGTTCGACGGTTGTTCGAGGGAAGAACAGTTCGACAGCACGAAGCGCCGAGAAAAGCCGCTGATCGGCCTCCGCTGACTTTTGTTCTGCAGCGAAATCGATCAGCTCATCAATTTCAAAATTGTGCGGTGCTGTCAAGGTTCAGACCTCTCGTACGGTGTGAACTTATCGTTAAATTTATCATATATTCCAGTCACGTGGTACACCTTGCCCGTCGGAGAAGTCGGATCGAATGTGCATACAGCGAGATCAACAAGGCCCATGTTTTCATGTATAAGTTTACTAATAAGCGTAGGGCTTGTAACAGTCTGTGGTGAACCTAAAATATCCAATCCATCCGGAGGGTAAATTGTGTAATCCGGGATAAGCTCACCGGTTCGAAAAGTCTCCGAATAAACCCCAGACGTGTCACCGCCGGTCTCGATAAGGTTGCCGAGCGAGTCAGTAATAGTCGAGCCATGTTCGGCGAAGGTCGTGATACTCGAGCCGCTCGGCACGGTAAAGAAGCCGTTCTCGGGGTCATAACTCCCGTGGCCGCTTATCGTGTGCCTCTCGCCTTGCAGGATGTCGTCGTACGGAATCGCTTGATCGAGCGATTCGCCTGGTTGATGGCCGTCCTGTCCCGCTGGTGGGGTATCGCCGGGCGGCGCCTCCCGCGGGGTCTCCTTGGGAACAGGGTCCGACGGCGGAACCCCGTCGCCGTCGCTCGGGGGATGGTGACCATTGCCGTCGCCGGGAGGGTAGGGGCCCCCGCCGTGCGGCGCATCTCCGGGATGGGCGGGCGGTTCACCGCCGTGGGGAACCTCTCCCAGGCTGGGAGGCGCTTCGGAGGGAATCCCGCCACCGGCGTGGGGAGCCGGAGGTTCAACGGGAGACGCCGGCGCGTGGGCGGGGACGGGCTCGGGCGGTTTCGAATGGGGGAGCGGTGTGTCTCCGGGAGGCGCTGGCACCGGCGCCCTACCGCCAGGCTCGGCAGGAGCCGCGGCCGGCTTGGGCGGCTCCGCGGCGGGGGGTTTCTCGACGGGTGGTGGCTTGGATTCCGTTGGGCTGTGCGGCAGCGGACCGTCGGCCGGGCCCGGCGCAGGCTTGCCCGACGGGCCTGGCTTGCCCGCGGGTGCGGGCGCCGGTTGGCCCGATTCCGGCGGCTTGGGGGCGGCCGGCGGTGCTTCCACCGGAGGCTTGACCGACGGAGGCTTGGGGAATTCTGGCGGCTTCTTCAAACCTTTGAGAGCGTCGGCAGCACCGTGCCCGACCTTTCCCAGCTTGGAGAGCGGCCCTCCGGGCAGCGCCAGGGTTGCCACGTCGAAGATGGATTTTCCGAGGGCTTCGGCGGGGTTTTTGCCCCACTCGTCCCAGTGGGTGCCGTCTTTACCCAGCGCTTTCCACGAATCGGCGACTCCGGGCCCTCCGTCGGGCCCCAAGCCGACGAGCGTCCCGGCCCCGGTGACCATGCCGCTCATGGTCTCGCCGTAACCCTTCGGGTCGAGCACGGCGTGGAATTGGCTGATCTCGTACAGACCTTTGAGGAAATCCCACCCTTCGACGCCAACGCCTTTGAACGTCTGGCCCACCTGATTGAGCGCCTTGCCCACAGGGGTGCCGTGCAAGAAGTGGTCCCACTCTTTATCCGCCCAGTGCGCCATATCCTTTGCGGCGGTGGCGGCTTCGGACATGGTGGCCGTGATTTGGCCCCCGAGCGTTTCGGCTTCTTGGGCGAAGTTGTCGACCACCGTTTTAATGTCGTCGGCGATCCTTTTGATCTCGTCTTCGTCTTCGTCGGTCAGCAGGTCCCAGACCTCTTTAATCCCGGTCAGCGGATCGCAGATGCGCGACAACAGATCCAGGATCGCCGCGTGGACCTTGTCGATCTTGGTTGCGTAGGCATTGAGTTGCGCGGCGATCGTCTGGCACTGCCGCGCAACGCCGGTGGTGGCGCCGGTCGCATCAGCCAACGCTTTGTTGATCGCCACGGCCTCGGGAATCTGCTGCGCCGAAATGGCAGCCATCGAGCCGCCGCCCGCCGCGATCTCGGTCGTCATGAAGTTAACGCCTGCGGTCGTCCACGCCGCAGCGGCGGCACGCAGCTTCGCCGAGTCGCCAGTGGGCCAAATCATTCCGATATACGGCGCGACCCATCCCCAGCCCGCCGGGGCGCCGCTGCCTTCACCCACCGCCGACGGCGGGGCGGCTCCCACAGTCAACGGCCCCGTGACCGGCGGTGTCGGCAGACTCTCGGCCCGCCCCGCGAGATCCGACATCGCCTCGGCCAGCGCATAGTTGTGTGCCGACATCCGCACGCCGTCGCCGATGCTGCACAGCCCATTGCGGGTGCTGGTCATCGCCTCGATCAGGTTGGCCGCCGCGCCGTCGTATGCGCGACCCAACGCCGCGCCAATCGGATCGTCACCGGCCATGCCCGCGCTGCCGGCCAGCGCCGTGGTCAAGGCCGAGATCACCGATCCCAACGAAACACCGGTGGCCAGTAGGGTGCCACCGGCGCGGTCTAGGGCTGTCGGGTCACACGCCAGCGGCGCCATGTATTCACGACCACATACCGAGATTCGTGGACATCGCGCCGGTGTAGTTGCCGTGCGCGGTCGTGGCCACCTTCTCCAGTTGCGCCAGCGCTTCGCGCATCATCGCCTCGCCGCGCACCCAGTGTTGATGCGCCTCGGCGTGAGCCGCTGCGGCATCACCCGTCCACGATGTGTGCAAACGCATTACGCGAGAATCGATTTCAGTGATCATGTCTTCGGCATAGCGTTGAAACGCCGCCATCCGCTGCACCGCGTCGGCCAACGCCTGTGGGTCGACCCGAAACGCTTCAGCCACCGCGCACCGCCCGCTCCGCCTCGGCTGACGCGGCCTCGTTGCTTTGATACGCCCCGCCGGCCTGGCCCACCAGATGTGCCAGCATCGACAACCCGAGCTCGACCTCGCGGGCGCCCCGGTGCCACAGCTCCCACGCCGACCCGTACGCCGTGCCCGCCGCACCCTGCCAACCACCCAGCATCTGGCCCACCTGATCGTCGAGCTGGGAAAGCTGGGCCGAAAGCTGCTCGGCCGCACCGCTGAGCGAGACGGCAGCGCCCTGCATCACGATGGGATCGACCCGCAGCGTTTCGTCGGCCATAGTTCGGAACATAACGCCTGGTAGATGGCCCCACAAGTCACCGATGACACACTGGTGCCCATGACTGACGCGACCGGCCGGCGGCAGGTGAAGCTGTTGACCCGCGACGGGTGCACCATCTGCGAGCGCGTCCATGCCCGGTTGGTCGAATTGGCCGGTGAGTTGGGCTTCGAGTTGTCGATGACCGACGTCGACGCGGCGGCCGCGGCGGGCAATACCGCGCTGCGGGCCGAGTTCGGCGACCGGTTGCCGGTGATCCTGCTCGACGGCAGCGAACACAGCTACTGGGAAATCGATGAGCCCCGACTGCGGGCCGATCTCGGCGGCTGACCCGTCGCGCGCCGCCAGGTCGGCCAGCGCGGGGCAATTATTTGGTAGCCCAGCTGATAAACGTTTACCGTGGACAGCAGTTCAGTTACTGGAGGAAGCAAGGGAGCTGGCCAGGTGATGCTGCCGTGAGCGTCTTGCTCTTCGGGGTTTCGCACCGTAGTGCGCCGGTCTCCGTCCTGGAACAACTCAGCATCGACGAGGCCGATCAGGGCAAGATCGTCGACCGGGTGTTGCAGTCGCCGCTGGTGACCGAGGCCATGGTGCTCTCCACATGCAACCGGGTCGAGGTCTACGCCGTGGTGGACGCGTTCCACGGCGGATTAGCGGTGATCGGGCAGGTGCTGTCGGAACAGTCCGGCATGTCGATGGCCGACCTCACCAAGTACGCGTACGTCCGGTACAGCGAGGCCGCGGTCGAGCACCTCTTCGCGGTCGCCAGCGGGCTGGATTCCGCGGTGATCGGCGAGCAGCAGGTGCTCGGGCAGGTGCGTCGCGCCTATGCCAGCGCCGAGACCAACCGCACCGTCGGCCGGATTCTGCACGAACTGGCCCAGCGGGCCCTGTCGGTGGGCAAGCGGGTGCATTCCGAAACCGCCATCGACGCCGCCGGCGCCTCGGTGGTGTCCGTCGCCCTGAACATGGCCGAGCGCCGCCTCGATGAGTTGTCGGGCAAAACCGCCGTCCTGGTCGGCGCCGGCGCGATGGGCGCCCTGGCCGCGGCGCACCTTTCTCGTGCCGGCATCGGGCAGGTCCACGTGGTCAACCGGTCGCTGTCCCGGGGCCAGCGCCTGGTCCGCAAGATCCGCGACACCGGCGTGCGGGCCGATGCCGTGCCCCTGGAACGCCTGGCCGACACCCTGGCGGGCGCCGACGTCGTCGTCAGCTGTACCGGCGCGGTGACCCCGGTGGTCTCGCTGGCCGATGTGCACCACGCGCTGGCCGCCGCGCACCGCGACGAAGAGGCGAATCCACTGGTGATCTGCGACCTGGGCATGCCGCGCGACGTCGACCCGGCGGTGGCCGGTCTGCCCGGCGTCTGGGTCGTCGATGTGGACCGCGTGCAGCACGAGCCCTCGGCTCATGCCGCGGCCGCGGACGTCGACGCCGCGCGCACCATCGTCGCCACCGAAGTTGCTGCCTATCTGGCCGGACAGCGGATGGCCGAAGTCACGCCGACGGTCACCGCGCTGCGCCAGCGCGCCGCCGATGTTGTCGAGGCGGAACTGCTGCGCCTCGACAACCGGCTGCCCGGGCTCGAGAGCGCCCAGCGCGAAGAGGTGGCCCGCACCGTGCGACGGGTGGTGGACAAGCTGCTGCACGCGCCGACCGTGCGGATCAAACAGCTGGCCAGCGCGCCCGGCGGCGACAGCTACGCCGAGGCGTTGCGCGAACTCTTCGAACTCGATCAGACGGCCGTCGATGCCGTGGCCGCGGGCGAATTGCCGGTCATTGCAAACGGATTCGACGCGGGCACCCCGCAGCAGACCGCCGAGTAGGCGATTGGCGAACGTGATCCGGATAGGAACCCGGGGCAGCCTGCTGGCCACCACCCAGGCCGGGGTCGTCAGAGACGCTTTGATCGCGCTGGGACACCCGGCGGAGCTGGTGACCATCAGCACGGAGGGGGACCGCTCGTCGGCGCCAATCGAGTCGCTCGGGGTGGGTGTCTTCACCACCGCACTGCGCGAGGCCATGGAGGAGGGCCGTGTCGACGCCGCGGTGCACTCCCACAAGGACCTGCCCACCGCCGACGACCCGAGGTTTGCTGTGGCAGCCATACCGCTGCGCAACGATCCGCGCGACGCGGTGGTCGCGCGCGATGGACTGGTGCTCGCGGAGTTGCCGGCCGGTTCGCTGGTGGGCACTTCGTCGCCGCGGCGGGCCGCGCAGCTTAGAGCATTGGGTCTCGGTTTGGAAATCCGCCCCCTACGAGGCAACCTAGATACCAGGTTGAACAAGGTAAGCAGTGGTGATCTCGACGCGATCGTGGTAGCCCGGGCGGGACTCGCCCGGATCGGTCGCCTCGACGATGTCACCGAGACGCTAGAGCCGGTGCAAATGTTGCCAGCACCGGCTCAGGGCGCGCTCGCCGTCGAATGCCGTGCCGGTGACAACCGGTTAGCGGCAGTGCTGGCGGAACTGGACGACGCCGATACGCGTGCGTCGGTCACCGCGGAGCGAGCCCTGCTGGCCGAACTGGAGGCCGGTTGCTCCGCACCGGTGGGCGCGATCGCCGAAGTGGTCGAGTCCATCGACGAGGAAGGCCGGATCTTCGAAGAGCTGTCGCTGCGCGGTTGCGTGGCGGCGCTGGACGGGTCCGACGTGATCCGCGCGTCCGGTATCGGCAGTCCCGGTCGGGCACGAGAGCTTGGGCTTTCGGTGGCCGCGGAGCTGTTCGAGCTGGGCGCTCGAGAGCTGATGAGCGAAGCGCGGCAAGACCCCGCGCGAGGAAATTAAATGCGAATTACCTGGGAGCGACAATGACGACGCGAGGGCGTAAGCCGACACCCGGCCGCATCACGTACGTGGGCTCCGGCCCGGGTGACCCGGGACTGCTGACGACCCGGGCCGCGACGGTGCTGGCGAACGCGGCTTTGGTGTTCACCGACCCTGACGTGCCTGAGCCGGTGCTGGCCCTGATCGGCAAAGACCTGCCACCGGTCTCCGGCCCGGCCCCGGCCGAGCCGGCCGCCACCAACGGCGACGGCGGTTCCGACCAGGGCAAGGCGCAGCCGGCGGTGATCTCCGGCGGTCCCGATATCCGCCCGGCGCTGGGTGACCCCGCCGAGGTGGCCAAGACACTGACCACCGAGGCGCGGACGGGCGTCGACGTGGTGCGGCTGGTGGCCGGCGACCCGCTGACGGTCGACGCGGTCATCACCGAGGTCAACGCCGTCGCGCGGAGCCACCTGCACATCGAGATCGTGCCCGGGCTGGCTCCCAGCGATGCCGTCCCGACGTATGCGGGGCTGCCGCTGGGCTCCTCGCACACGGTCGCCGACGTGCGCGGCGACGTCGACTGGGAGGCGCTGGCCGCCGCGCCCGGCCCGCTGATTCTGCAGGCCACGTCGTCGCATCTGGCCGACGCGGCGCGCACCCTGATCGAGCACGAGCTCGCCGAGAACACCCCTTGCGTGGTGACCGCGCAGGGCACCACCTGTCAGCAGCGTTCCGTCGAGACCACACTGCACGGGTTGACCGACTCGGCGGTGCTCGGCGCTACCGACCCCGCCGGCCCGTTGACCGGTCCGCTGGTGGTGACCATCGGCAAGACAGTGGCCAGCCGGGCGAAGCTGAACTGGTGGGAGAACCGCGCGCTGTACGGCTGGACCGTGCTGGTGCCCCGCACCAAGGACCAGGCCGGCGAGATGAGCGAGCGGCTGACCTCCTACGGCGCGCTGCCGATCGAGGTGCCGACCATCGCGGTCGAGCCGCCGCGCAGCCCCGCCCAGATGGAAAGGGCCGTCAAGGGTTTGGTCGACGGCCGCTTCCAGTGGGTGGTGTTCACCTCCACCAACGCGGTGCGCGCGGTGTGGGAGAAGTTCGGCGAGTTCGGTCTGGACGCGCGCGCGTTCTCCGGAGTGAAGATCGCGTGTGTGGGCGAGTCGACCGCCGACCGGGTCCGGGCGTTCGGGATCAGCCCCGAACTGGTGCCGGCCGGCGAGCAGTCCTCGCTGGGTCTGCTCGACGACTTCCCGGACTACGACAGCATTTTCGACCCGGTCAACCGGGTGCTGCTGCCGCGCGCCGACATCGCCACCGAGACGCTGGCCGAGGGCCTGCGCGAACGTGGTTGGGAGATCGAGGATGTCACCGCCTACCGGACGGTGCGGGCCGCCCCGCCGCCGGCCGAGACGCGGGAGATGATCAAGACCGGTGGGTTCGACGCGGTGTGCTTCACCTCCAGCTCCACGGTGCGAAACCTGGTCGGCATCGCCGGCAAGCCGCACGCTCGGACGATCATCGCCTGCATCGGTCCCAAGACCGCGGAGACCGCGGCCGAATTCGGTTTGCGGGTGGATGTCCAGCCCGAGACCGCCGCGGTTGGCCCGCTGGTCGACGCGCTGGCCGAACACGCCGCGCGGTTGCGCGCCGAGGGTGCGCTGCCGCCGCCGCGCAAAAAGAGCCGCAGGCGCTAGTGGTCTACCCGCGGCACCGTCCGCGCCGGCTTCGCACCACCCCGGCTTTACGCCGTTTGGTGGCCCAAACGTCCTTGGAACCAAGGCATTTGGTGTTGCCGATGTTCGTCGCCGACGGCATCGACGAACCGCGGCCGATCACGTCCATGCCGGGCGTGGTGCAGCACACCCGTGATTCGTTGCGCAGCGCGGCCGCCAGTGCCGTCGCCGTGGGCGTGGGCGGACTGATGCTGTTCGGTGTGCCCCGTGATGAGGACAAGGACTCGATCGGGTCGGCCGGGACCGACCCCGATGGCATCCTCAATGTCGCGCTGCGGGACTTGGCCAAGGACCTCGGCGAGGCCACCGTGTTGATGGCCGACACCTGCCTGGACGAGTTCACCGACCACGGACACTGCGGCGTCCTCGATGACCGGGGACGGGTCGACAATGACGCCACCGTGGCCCGGTATGTGGATCTGGCTGTGGCGCAAGCTGAATCGGGCGCCCACGTGGTGGGGCCGAGCGGCATGATGGACGGACAGGTGGGCGCGATCCGCGACGGGTTGGACGCCGCGGGCTTCACCGACGTGGCGATTCTTGCCTACGCCGCCAAGTTCGCCTCGGTCTTCTACGGCCCGTTTCGTGAGGCGGTCGGTTCCAGCCTCTCCGGAGACCGGCGCACCTATCAGCAGGAGGCGGGCAACGCCCGCGAGGCGCTGCGCGAGATCGAGCTCGACCTGGACGAAGGCGCCGACATCGTGATGATCAAGCCGGCGATGAGTTACCTCGACGTGGTCGCGGCCGCGGCGGACGTGTCGCCCGTTCCGGTCGCCGCGTATCAGGTGTCGGGAGAGTACGCGATGATTTGCGCTGCAGCCGCGAACAATTGGATCGACGAGCGCGCCGCGGCGCTGGAGTCGCTGACCAGCATCCGGCGCGCCGGAGCCGATATCGTCCTCACCTATTGGGCCGCGGATGCGGCAGGGTGGCTCTCGTGAGATGGGGCCTGCGATGACTACCGACCGCGACACCGAACCCAAGCGGTTGTTCTACGAACCCGGCGCCAGCTGGTGGTGGCTGGCGTGCGGCCCGGCCGCGGCGGTGGCGATGGTGCTGATCGAGATCTGGAGCGGTGCCCCCGTGTCGCTGGTGGTGCCCGCGATCTTCCTGGTGCTCGTATCGGCGTTCCTCGGGATACAGGTGAAGGCCGCACGCATCCACGTCTCGGTCGAACTCACCGAGGAAGCCCTGCGCCAGGGCGCCGAAACAATCCTGGTCCGCGAAATCCTCAAGGTGTATCCCGAGCCCGAGAATCACGAAGCCTCCGGAAAAGACCTGGCGCGGTGGCAGTCGTCGCGGGCGCTCGGCGAACTGGTCGGCGTGCCGCGTAAGCGCGTCGGCATCGGTCTCAAGCTCACCGGCCGGCGCACGGCCCAGGCGTGGGCGCGTCGCCATCGTCAGCTGCGCGCCGCTCTGACCCCACTGGTCCAGGAGCGGGTGGAGCCCACCGGATCGATCGACGGGGACTGGGACGACGACGCCGGGACGGCACAATGAACACCCGCTTCCGCGCGCTGCTCGAGCTCGGCCTGGCCTGCCTTGCGCTGGTGTGCTCGGGGCTGACCTGGTGGCACTCGCATCACACGGTGATCGTGGCACCGATCGCCGACGGGCAGCCCTCCACCACGTCGCTGTTGTACGACCCGCAGCTGCTGCTGCTGACGCTGGTGCTGCTGACGAGCGCCGGGGTCCTGGCGATCGTCGGAACTGCCAGGCTGCGACGCGCGCGCTCGCGCGCTAAGGCGTCTTCCTGACGAACGGTAACGCCATCCGGCGGCGCAGGACGATGGCGTCGGCCCGATCCTGCAGCGCCTCGTGAACCGAGCGCATGATCGGAAAACTAGCGTCATGACCGGTGTCATCCAGCACCTGGGTCACCGCTGAGCTGGCGACCAGTGTCCAATCCACCCCGGCGGCACGACAATCGTCATCGAACGCGCAGAGCAGCGAGATGCCCGCCTCAGCAAATTCGTTGACATCGGCCACGTCGAGCACCACGGGATTGTCTCCGAGCGTGAAGCGCGCAATGTGGTCGCGGATGCGATCGACATTTTCCTCGTCGATTTCGCCGCGAATGTGCACCACTGTAGCCAGGTGGCGGTGGTGCGCCCGGACCTGTGCGCCGTCGAAGGCAAACACGCAGTTGTCGTGGCCAGCTCGGCCGCCTGCGACCGTCATGAGGAACCCTCACTCTCCGCGGCGTTCGCGCCGCCTTCGGGGGGCGCCGCCACGCTCACCAAAGGATGGTCATGACGTTAGGCCGCAAGCCTAAGGAGACCGGAAGCCGTGTCTAACGCTTTGCTAAGAAGCTATTAAGGGCGTATCGCTAATCGGCGGTCGAGCAAACGCCCAGCGGGCTTTCGGGTCATACGATTACCCCGGAAGTCGGTATGCCACACCACAACCGTCCACGCATGCCGCCGATTGCGCTGCTAGGCTGCCTAGGCTGCCGGTTGGGCTTGTGAAAAGGCGAGATTTGGCGCTCGGCCGAAGTAGCAGCAGGACGAAGCGGCAGGATTCGGACGGGAAGAGCAGCGTGCGGGGCGGAGAGATCAAGGGCGAGATCACCGCCCTGACGGGGCTCCGTATCGTCGCCGCGCTGTGGGTGGTGCTGTTCCACTTCCGGCCGATGCTCGGCGACGTGTCGCCCGACGTCCGCGACGCCCTCGCGCCGGTGCTCAACTGCGGCGCTCAAGGTGTCGACCTCTTCTTCATCCTCAGCGGGTTCGTGCTGACGTACAACTATCTCGACCGCATGGGCCGGTCCTGGTCGACCCGCGCGACCCTGCATTTCCTGTGGCTGCGGCTGGCCCGGGTGTGGCCGGTGTACCTGGTCACCCTGCACCTCGCCGCCCTGTGGGTGATCTTCACCCTGCACGTCGGTCATGTGCCGTCGCCGGACGCCGCTTCGCTCACCGCGATCAGCTACGTGCGCCAGATCCTGTTGGTGCAGTTGTGGTTTGTGCCGTTCTTTGACGACTCGAGTTGGGACGGGCCGGCCTGGTCGATCAGTGCGGAATGGCTGGCCTATGTGCTTTTCGCCGTCCTGGTGCTGGTCCTGTTACGGATGAAACAGGCGACCAGGGCGCGCAGCCTCATGGTCCTGGCCTTCGCGGCATCGCTGCCGCCCGTGGTGATGCTGCTCGCCAGCGGCCACTTCTACACGCCGTGGAGCTGGTTGCCCCGCATTGTCACGCAATTCACAGCGGGCGCGCTGGCCTGTGCCGCGGTGCGCAGGCTCCGGCTGAGCGATCGTGGCCGCCGCGTCGCCGGATACGTCTCCCTGTTGCTCCTGGCCGGTATGGTCGGCGTGCTGTATTGGTTTGGCGCGCACCCGATATCGGGTGTGGTGGAGAACGACAGCGGCGGCGTCGTCGACGTGTTGTTCGTGCCGCTGGTGATATCGCTGGCCATCGGGCTCGGCAGCCTGCCACGGGTGTTGTCGGCGCGGGTGATGGTATACGGCGGCAAGATCTCGTTCTGCCTGTACATGGTGCATGAGCTGGTGCACACCGCCTGGGGCTGGGCCGTGGAGCAATTCGAGCTGCCGACCCTGGACAACCCGTGGAAATGGAACGTCATCGGCCTGCTCGCGGTTGCCCTGGCCTTTTCGGTGCTGCTGTATCACGGTGTCGAAGAGCCGGCCCGCCGTTGGATGCGCAGGATGGTCGACGTCAGGGCCGTCAGCGCGCGAAGCGATCCCGGCGATTCAAACAGTAAGCTGCATCCGATCGACCGTCCGCTGGAAGCGGTTTCGGCCCGCGCGGTGTGATGGCCGCCTCAGCGGCCGGCCGCGACTCACGGGGAATACTTGATGAGGACGCGGCGGCACCCGACGATGCCGTTGACAGTGGAGGTGAGAGTGAGTCGTCTGGCCACCTTTCTCATTGGGTTGAGTTTTCTGGCGGGCGTAGGTATCGCATACCCGGCGCAGGTGCGCACCTACGAGACACTGACGCTCGACTTCCGGTTGAATCATGTCGCAGTGGTGGGGGATTCGTATACCACCGGAACCAATGAGGGTGGCCTGGGATCCAGATCGTGGCCGGTGCGCGCCTGGCAGGTGCTCGGTTCGCGGGGTTCGCGGATTTCGGGCAGCGTGGCGGCCGAAGGCAGAGCCGGTTATGCCACGCCCGGTGACCACGGCAGTATCTTCGAGGACCTGACCGCCAGGGCGGTCCAGCCCGACGATGCGCTGGTGGTGTTCTTCGGCTCCCGCAACGACCAGGGCGTCGATCCCGCGACCCTGACAGTAAAGACCAACGCCGCTTTGGATGTGGCGCGCCAGCTCGCGCCGGCGGCGCGGTTGCTGGTGATCGGACCGCCATGGCCGACCGCCGATGTGCCGCCGTCGATGTTTATGATTCGCGACGTCCTCGCCGGCGCTGCCGGGGCCGCGGGGGCGACGTTCATCGACCCGATCGCCGAACACTGGTTCGTCGGCCGCCCCGACCTGATCGGTGCCGACGGGGTGCATCCGAATGACGCGGGGCATCAATATATGGCTGACAAGATCGCGCCGCTCATCCGCACGCAGCTGTCGACCTGACTCAGCTGTGGCGGGCGGCTTCCCGGGCGAGCCGAACCCGTGATGACACAGCGAGTTTGGCGTAGACGTGGGTCAAATGGGTCTGCACGGTGCGCGGCGAGACGAACAGCCGCGTCGCGATGTCCTTATTGGGCAACCCCTCACTGACGAGCCGAACGACCTCGAGTTCGGTAGGCGTGAGCGATTCCCATCCGCTGGCCGGGCGCCCGCGCGCACCGCGGCCTCGCCGCGCGTAGCCGATGGCCTCTTCGGTGGACAGTGCCATGCCTTCGGACCATGCGGCGTCGAAGGCATCGTGGCCCAACGCTTCTCGGGCCTTTTCCAACGACTCGTCATGGGCGGCTTGAAAGGCCGTGAACCGGACCTTGCCGTAGTGCCGCCGCATGCGCTCGGCCGCACCCATCAGACGCGCGGCATGTTCGGGATTGGTTTCGCCGGCGATCGCGGCGAGGCATTCGAAGGCCTCGGGCAGGTGCAGATGCCCGCCGGTGTGTTCGGCGACGGCGACCGCCTCGTGCAGGTCGCATTCGGCCTGCTGGGGTTCGCCCTGGGCGACGGCAACTCTGGCGCGCGCGGTGAGCGCCGCCACCTGATGGGAACCCGGAACGGCCGCGACGGAGTCGTCGGCCCAGCGCCGCGCACCGAGCACATCGCCGCACGCCAGTGCCGCCTCGGCCATCGGCAGGACGCTTCGCACGAAGAGTTCCTTGAGTGGGGACGTGTACCGCCAGGCCGCCTCGCACGCCTCCTTGGCGGCCGCGGCGTTGCCCTGCGCGAGTTCGGCGTTGGCCACCGCAACGTAAGCGGTGTCCTCATGGAAACCGCCCATTGCAGAGCCGATTTCGAGGGCGGCTTGGCCGGCGGCGCGGGCCGCCCCGGCATAGCCGCCGAACGCGAGCGCTTGTGCGACGGTCATCAGCCCGAATGCCTCCATCGAGTGATCGCCGGCGGCTCGCGCTTCCTCGATCAGCGCCTGGGCCACCGCGCGGCCCTCCGCCAGGCTGCCCCGTAACACCAGCGAACCGCTCAGAAACGTTCGGCTGTATCGGGACATAAAGCTGTCGCCGAGCGCGTCGGCGGTGTCTCGCCCCTCCACACCGGCAGCAACGGACGCGGCGGTGTCGCCGGCGACGCTCGCGATGAAGCACTGGTAGCTGCGCACGTGGTACAGCGCGACGGGATCGCCCGCGGCGCGGGCTAATTCAACCGCCTCGTTGATGTACGGACCGGCCAACTCCGGGGTGCTGATGGCGAGCATGCCGCAGGCCGTCAGTGCCTGGACGACGAGTGCGTGATCGTCGAGGCGGCGCGC
This sequence comes from Mycolicibacterium vulneris, assembly GCF_002104765.1. Lineage (GTDB taxonomy): Bacteria > Actinomycetota > Actinomycetes > Mycobacteriales > Mycobacteriaceae > Mycobacterium > Mycobacterium vulneris. Next base: position 178,603 of record NZ_NCXM01000001.1, on the reverse strand, counting down.
GGCGGCGAGGGCTTCCTCCGCTCGTTCCCGACTGCTTGGGACCGAGCACCACACCGCAAGCAGCACACGCTCGGCCACCGCACGTATCCACACCTGCGGAGCGACGTCCTCATCACGGTATCGCTCGTCGGTGAGCACGGCGTCGAACCCGGCCACGCCTTCGCGAAAACGCCCGCGTGTCACCCACAGTCGCCGTAACGCCGACACCAGCCGCAACGCCGAATCGAAATCGGCGGCGTCGCAACTCCACGCATGCGCCGCCCGCAGGTTGTCCATCTCGACCTCGGCCCAGGGGACCACCGGTGTCCCGTCGCCGCCCGTCCGGGATTCCAGCGTCACCGCGGCGGCGGTGTAGTGGTCCCGATGACGGGTCCACACCTGCTCGGCTTCACCCGACTCGGCCAGCTTCTCCAGGCCGTACTGGCGGACGGTCTCCAGCAGTCGGTACCGCATTGTGCCGTCGATTTCGTCGGTGACGACCAGTGACTTGTCGACGAGCAGCCCGAGGAGATCGATGAGCTGAAAGTGCTCCGCATCGGTGTCGGCGCCCACGGCGTGCGCGGCGTCCAGGTCGAAACCGCCCATGAATACCGCGAGCCGGCGAAACAGAACGCGTTCCGGCTCGGTGAGCATGGCGTGCGACCAGTCGATGGACGCGCGCAGCGTCTGCTGACGGCGAACCGCGGTGCGCGCGCCCCCGGCCAGCAGGCGGAAGTTGTGGTGCAGGCTGTCGACGATCTGGCTCAGGGACAGCGTGCGGGTCCGGGCCGCGGCGAGCTCGATCGCCAGCGGCATACCGTCGAGTCGCCGGCAGATCTCGGCGACCACGGACGAATTAGCTTCGGTGAGGCGGAAATCCGGCCGTGTGCGTCGCGCGCGGTCGACGAACAGTTCGGCGGCTTCACCGTCCACCGACAGCGACGGCACCCGCCAGGTCAGCTCTCCGGCGATGCCGATCGGCTCCCGGCTGGTGGCCAGCACGGTGACATCGGAACCCGCGTCCAGCAGAGCCACCGTCAGGTCCGCGCTGGCGTCCAGCAGGTGCTCGCAATTGTCGAGGATCAGCAACATCTTTCGGTGATCGACGAACCGGCACAGGGTCTCCATGGTGGAGCGGCCCGGCTGGTCGGTAAGGCCCAGCGTGCGTGCCACGGTGACGGGGACGACGAGCGGGTTGGTGACCGGCGCCAGGTCGACGAACCAGATGCCGCCCGTGAATTCGCCCGTCAATTGGCCGGCGACCCGCACCGCCAACCGTGTCTTTCCCACCCCGCCTGCGCCGGTGAGGGTGACGAATCTGTTCTCTTTCAACAACTGTGCGATGTCGTCGATTTGGTTGCAGCGGCCGATAAAGCTGGTCAACTGGTTCGGAAGATGCGCGCCCGCAACGTCATTGGCGGTGCGCAACGGCGGGAAGTCGTTGTGCAGGCCCGGATGATTGAGTTGTACGACCCGTTCCGGGCGCGGCAGATCCCTCAATCGATGTTCGCCCAGCTCGGTCAGCCACGCCTCGTCCGGTAACCGGTCGATGACCAACGGTTCGGTCGCGCCGGAGAGCACGGTCTGCCCGCCGTGGGCGAGGTCGCGCAGGCGTGCGGTCCGATTGATGGTGGTGCCGGCGTAGTTGCCGGCGTCGCGCAGCTGGATCTCACCGGTGTGCAGACCGATGCGGATCCGGATCGGTGGCCGCACGGTTAGCTGTAGCCGCAGTGCGCAGGCGACGGCGTCGCTGGCGCGGGCGAACGCCGCGACGAAGCTGTCGCCCTCGCCCTGTTCGACGGGCCGCACGCCACCGTGGCCGGCGACCAGGTCGTTGACGGTCCGATTGAGCTGGTCGAGCGCGGTTGTCATGGTCTCGGACTGCGTTTCCCACAGGCGCGTCGAGCCTTCGACGTCGGCGAGCAGCAGCGTCACGGTCCCAGTGGGCAGCTCGCTCACGCTCTGCTCGCTCCATGTCAGCAGTGGCATATCCGCCGGCGGATCAATTTTGATCATGTTAGCCAGCATGGGGGCGCGGCGAGGCGAAAACATCAGCACAATGGCGTACAAACCGGCCGGCGCTGCGCCGACTTACGAAAGCGAAGCTTCTGCCACGACCGGTCTCAGTCGTTGGCGTGCCGCTCGTAGTCCCAGCGCTCCAAGCGGTCCTGCACGTGCAGGAAGGCGATCCCGGCGAAGGGCGCGGCTACTGCGATGCAGACCAGCAACAGCGGAGACATGACCCTAGAACCTCCAAAAACCCTTCACTGATCTGACGTTGGTCAACCTTGAGAAGTTCATCCCCGCTCACCCGTTCGCCAGGGCGCGGTCCGCGAGCGCACCCATCAGCGGTGCCACCAACTGCGCGTATTCGGTTGTCACATGGTTGTCGTCGCGGAACACCAGGGTGTTGCCGACGACGATGGGGCAGCGGTCGGGGGTGCAGAACATGTCGGTCAAATCGGCGTAGTGGCCGCCGCTGCGGGCCGTCGCCGCCTGCTCGGCGGCGATCCCGTCGCCGTCTACCGCCGCGGGTTTGGTTGGCGTACAAGCGTTCACGTCATCGAGGTGGGCGGATAGGCACGTCGGCGCGGACGAATGCGGGTCGGGGGCGGGCCCCAGTACCAGGACGGTCGCTCCGGTGGCGCGCACCTGCGCCACGGTGCGTCCCAGGGAGTCGATCCACGCCGGGTCGTAGGAGGTGAAGCCGAAGTCCCCGCCGTAGCGCCGACTCATGTCCAGCACGATCAGCCGCGGGTGTTCGGCGTTCATCCGGCCCATGATCTGGGTGCGCCACTGTTCGCACTCGACGTACTCGCGGCCCAGATACGGGCTGGTGATGTGCAGGTCCTGCAGCGGGCAGGTCACTTTGGCCAGCGTCTCCAGCCGCCAGTGCCGCTGCTCGGCGAGCTGCTCGAAGGCCGGATTCCACATGGCGGCGTGCGAGTCGCCGATCAGGGCGACGGTGGTCGGCGAGGCGGTGTCGCCCGTCGCGCACTCGCTTTGTCCGACGTCGCGCCAGGAGCGTACGCAGCCGTTGACGAACACGGTGGCCTTGTCGGCGGGCGCCTTGTCCAGCGGTGGGTCCAGGTTCGACGGGACGGCTCGCAGGCCGACGGCCGCCGCGAGCGCCACGCGCGCCTGGTCGAACGCCTGACGCACCGCCGCCTCCTGCGGGGTGACGGCGGGGACGTTGGCCGGGGGCGTCGTAATGATGTTGGCGCGCGGGGCGGCCACCCCGTGGCCGACCGGGGCCGGGATCACGTTGAGCAGCAGCATGCATGCGCACGCGGTGGCGGCACTGGCGCCGCCCGCCACGGCCAGGCTGACTTTCGCCGACCGGCGCAGCGCCGCGGCGAAGCGGCCCGGGTTCTCCACCAGGTGCAGGGTGATGACGGCGAACCCGGCGGAGACGGCCGTGGCGCTGAGCCTGGCCGGCAGCCCCGCGGGCTCGCCGAGCAGCGCGGGCATCAGCAGCAGCACCGGCCAGTGCCACAGGTACCACGAATACGAGATCCGGCCGATGGCGCGCATCCCCGGCCGGCACAGCAGGCGACCGGGCCCGAGCCCGCCGGTGACCGCGCCGCCGCCGATGATCAGCGCGGTGCCCAGCACCGGCAGCAGCGCCTCGGTGCCGGGATACGGGGTGTGGGAGTTGAGTTGGGTGCAGGTCAGCAGGATCAACGCGAGGCCACCCCAGCCGGCGATCGACGCGGTTCGCAGCGACAGCCGGCGCCACTGCTGCAGCGACAGGGCCACCAGGCCACCGGCAGCCAGTTCCCAGGCGCGGGTCGGCAGCGAGAAGAACGCCCACGACGGCGAGGTTCGGGTCCACAGTGCGCCGGCCGTCAACGACGCCGCGGCGACCACCGCGAGTACCACCGCATGCGGGGTCGCGCGCGTCGCGGCCCCGCGAAGGTGGGGGATGCGCCGGACCGACCAGGCGACGGCGATGATCAGCACCGGCCACACCAGGTAGAACTGTTCTTCCACCCCCAGCGACCAGTAGTGCTGGAACGGCGACGGGGCGTCGGAAGCCAGGTAGTCGGTGCCCCGCTGCGCGAACCGGTAGTTGCCGACGTAGAGCGCGCTGGCGATGCCGTCGAGGAACACGCTGCGCGCCTGCAGCGGGGGCAGCACCGCGGCCGCACCGATCGCGGTAATGGTGCCGACGATGGCCGCGGCCGGCAGCAGCCGCCGGGCGCGGGCACCGTAAAACCGGCCCAGCCGAACGGTATTCGTGGTGCTCGCCTCGCGAAAGAGCAGCCCGGTGATGAGGAAGCCGGAGATGACGAAAAAGACGTCCACGCCGATGTAGCCGCCGGTGATTCCGGGGATGCCCGCGTGGTAGAGCACGACCGCGATCACCGCAACGGCACGCAGCCCCTCGATGTCGGGCCGGAATCCGCTTCGGGAAGTCCGCCGCTCCACGACGTTTGGGCTGCCGGCGACTGATTCCTCCCGAAGTGTCATCTGCGTGGGCTAGGTCGCCATCCAGGCCAGTTCACCGGGCAGTTGGCTGCGCCAGTAGGCGACGTCGTGTCCGCCGAGAGAGAAGCTGCCCGCCGGTTGGGTCTTCAGCTGGTAGACGAATTGCTTTGTGGCGAAATAGAAACGGTCGAAGTTGCCGCAGTCCACGCGCAGCGGAATCGCATTCAGCGCCGGCAGGCCCAGCACGCTGTTCTGCACGAAGTCGTCGTTGCTGTCGAAAGCACCCGGCGCACTCAGCGGATAGGAGGTGTACAGCGCCGGGCTGATCGCGCAGATGCCGGCGGTCCGTGCCGGCCCCAGCTTGGCGCCCAGGCGAAGCGCCCCGTATCCGCCCATCGACCACCCCATGAAACCGACCCGGGAGGTGTCGAAGCCCATGGTGGACAGCATCGGCAGCAGCTCGTCGAGCACCATGGCACCGGAGTCCTCGCCGGAAGTCCTTTTGTGCCAGTACGTGTTGCCGCCGTCGACGCCGACCACCGCGAACGGCGGCTTGCCCTCCTTGGCCAGTTGGGCCAGCCCGTCCGGGACGCCCATGTCGAGCATCTGGTTGGCATCCCCGTCCACGCCGTGCAGTGCGATCACCGGACGCAGCGAGCCGGTCTGGCCCGGCGGCATGGCGATCACGTAGTTGGTCTTGATCCCCCCGCGGGCCGCCGACACGAACGACCCGGTGAGCCGGGTCGGCAGGGCCTTGCCCGCCGTCGGCGGTTCGAACGGCGCGGGCGCCTGCGGCAGCGTCGCGGCGCGCGAGGCGGCCGGAGCCAGCAGGGAGCTGAAGGTGAGCACGCCGGCGGCTCCGAGGCTGGCACCGGCGCCCATCCGGAGCACCGCTCGGCGTGTGAGGTCAGGCATGATCGCAATAATGCCGCGCTGAGCGGGGATTACCCGCCGAGCCACGCCGTATTGGAAGCATTGTGTGATCTGACGTGATCTTCCGGTGCCGAAGCGGTGATCTTTTCGGCCGTCCGGCCCGTCGCCCAGTGCGGCCGGCGCCGGCGCCGAGTTGCGGTATCGCACGAGATCGTGATCATCGTAGCGCCGAATCCGCCGGTTGCCGCCGCCCGAATTATTGCGATCGTATTGCCTTCTGGGACAGCGGGAGACGCGGTGCTGCCAGCCGCCCGCCCGTCGCCTCGCCGTTGCGGCCCGGCGCGCGCGGCCGGCGGCTCCGGCGGTGCAGGCGGTGTCCGGCCGGGGATGCAATCTCGCAGGTTTCAACCCTCCCTCGCCGGCGCCGACTTCAGCAGGATGGAGTCCCTGTGCACAGGGGCGAAAGCGGAGCGAAAGAGGATTGTGAATTGAGTCTCGCGTTTCATTGGTTTCTGCCGACCTACGGCGATTCGCGGAATCTGGTCGCGGGCGGACACGGTACCGCCATGTCCGGCGACCGGCCGGCCACGCTGAAGTATCTGCACCAGATCTGCACGGCCGCCGAGGACAACGGTTTCGAAGCCGTCCTCACGCCCACCGGATTGTGGTGTGAGGACGCGTGGTTGACGACGGCGATGCTGGTCGAATCGACCGAGACGCTGAAGTTCTTGGTTGCGTTTCGTCCCGGGATGCTGAGTCCGACCCTGGCCGCGCAGATGGCCGGCACGTTCCAGCGGCACTCGGAGGGGCGGCTGCTGCTCAATGTCGTCACCGGCGGCGAACCGCACGAGCAACGGGCCTACGGGGACTTCCTGGACAAGGAGGCGCGCTACGCCCGCACCGCCGAATTCTTGCACGTGGTGCGCCAGCTGTGGACCTCTAGGGAGCCGGTTAGCTTTGCGGGAGAACACATTCAAGTTGAGGGCGCCCAGCTGAATAACCCGCCCGACCCGATCCCGGCGGTGTTCTTCGGCGGGTCGTCGGCAGCCGCCGGACCGGTGGCGGCCAAGCACTCCGACGTGTATCTCACCTGGGGCGAGCCGCCGACCGCGGTCGCCAAGAAGCTCGACTGGGTCCGCGGACTGGCCGTCGATGCCGGCCGCATCCTGCAGTACGGCTTGCGGATTCACGTGATCAGCCGCGACACGGCCGCCGAGGCGTGGGCCGAGGCCGACCGGTTGCTGGCCGCGATCGACCCGGCCGACGTCGAGCGGGTGCAGGCCAGCCTGGCGCGCAGCGAATCCGAAGGCCAGCGCCGCATGCTGGACCTGCACGGCGGCAACAGCAGTAAACTGCTGGTCGCGCCCAACCTGTGGGCCGGGGTGGGCCTGGTTCGCGGGGGAGCGGGCACGGCCCTCGTCGGCTCGCACGCCGAGGTCGCCGAGCGGCTGGCCGAATACGCCAAACTGGGCATCAGCCACTTCATCTTGTCGGGATATCCGCATCTGGAAGAGGCCTACTGGTTCGGTGAGGGCGTCCTGCCGCTGCTCGAACGGATGGGCTTGTGGCGGCACCCCAACCGCCAATCGCACCCGGCAGCGGCGACGCCGTTCGCGGTCGCCTCGGCGCACTGACGGCCATGGCAGCGACCTTGCCCGCCGCCGCGCCCGACGCCGGGATTGCGGTGCCCGACGCGGTCGACGAATCCGCCGAGCAGCAGCGCCGGCGGTTGCGCATCGTCGTCGCGGCGAGCCTGCTGGGCACCACGGTCGAGTGGTACGACTTCTTCCTGTACGCCACCGCGGCCGGCCTGGTGTTCAACAAGGTGTTCTTTCCCAACGAGACTTCTTTGGTGGGAACACTATTGGCGTTCGCGACCTTCGCCGTCGGGTTCGTCATGCGGCCCATCGGCGGCCTGGTGTTCGGCCACATCGGCGACCGGATCGGTCGCAAGCGCAGCCTGGCGCTGACCATGCTCATCATGGGCGGCGCGACGGCACTGATCGGGGTATTGCCCACGGCCGCGCAGATCGGCGCCTGGGCGCCGGTGCTGCTGCTGGTCCTGCGGGTACTGCAGGGTTTCGCGCTCGGCGGCGAGTGGGGCGGGGCGGTGCTGCTGGCCGTCGAACACAGCCCCGGTGACCGGCGCGGCCGCTTCGGGGCGATCCCGCAAATCGGTTTGGCGCTGGGCCTGGCCCTGGGCACCGGCATATTCGCTTCCCTGCAAGTCGTTTTGGGGCCGGCGCGGTTCCTCTCCTACGGCTGGCGCATCGGCTTCCTGCTGAGTCTGTTGCTGGTCGTGATCGGCATCCTGGTCCGGCTACGGGTCGACGAGACACCGGCGTTCCGCGAACTGCAGGACCTGCAGGCCGCGTCCACCGTGCCGATCCGCGACATCGTCCGTGAGCCGCGGTCGCGGCGCAACACCGTGCTGGGCCTGCTGTCGCGGTGGGCGGAGGGCTCGGCATTCAACACCTGGGGTGTTTTCGCCATCAGTTACGCCACGGGCGCCCTGGGGCTGAATCGGGTGTCGGTGCTGGTGGTGGTGACCATCGCCGCGCTGGTGATGGCGGTGCTACTGCCGGTGTCGGGCCGACTGACCGAGCGCTTCGGTGCGCGGCGGGTGTATCTGGCCGGCATCGCTTGCTACGGCCTGGCGGCCTTTCCGGCGTTCGCCCTTTTCGGCACCAAGGACCTGGTGTGGTTCGGGCTGGCGATGATCGTCGTGTTCGGCGCGGTGCACGCGCTGTTCTACGGCGCACAGGGCACGCTGTACTCCGCGCTGTATCCCACGAACACGCGCTACACGGGATTGTCGTTCGTCTACCAGGTCTCGGGCATCTACGCCTCCGGGGTCACCCCGATGATCTTGACCGCGCTGATAGCGCTCGGCGGCGCGCCGTGGCTGGCGTGCGGGTATCTGGTTGCGACAGCGGTCATCAGTGTGATCGCCACGGCCCTGATCCGCGATCGCGACCTGTACCTTTAGGCCACGCCGCTTGGCATCTGGGTCACCGATGTGCTGTGGTAACAAGCGTGGTCCGGAATGGCTAGCAATCCACAACTGCGCCAAGGACTGTCGCAGCGGCAGCTCAGCATGATCGCCCTCGGCGGCGTGATCGGCGCCGGCCTGTTCGTCGGGTCCGGTGTGGTGATCAAGGACACCGGCCCGGCCGCGTTCCTCACCTACGCCCTCTGCGGCCTGCTGATAGTCCTGGTGATGCGGATGCTGGGCGAGATGGCGGCCGCCAACCCGTCGACCGGATCGTTCGCCGACTACGCGGCCAAGGCCCTGGGCGGCTGGGCGGGATTCTCGGCCGCCTGGCTGTATTGGTACTTCTGGGTGATCGTGGTGGGCTTCGAGGCGGTCGCCGGGGGCAAGGTGCTCAACTACTGGTTCCATGCGCCGCTGTGGCTGCTGTCGCTGTGCCTGATGCTGTTGATGACCGCGACCAATCTGTTCTCGGTGTCGTCCTTCGGCGAATTCGAATTCTGGTTCGCCGGAATCAAAGTCGCGACGATCGTGATCTTTTTGGCGGTGGGGACGGCCTACGTCGTGGGATTGGTGCCGGGCCATCATGGCGGTCTGGCCAATTTGGGCGCGCACGGCGGATTCTTTCCGCACGGGGTCGGCGCGGTGTTCGCCGCCATCGTGGTGGTGATCTTCTCCATGGTGGGCGCCGAGATCGTCACCGTCGCGGCCGCCGAAAGCCGCCACCCCGAGCTCGCGGTGCAGAAGGCCACCCGGTCGGTCGTGGCCCGCATCGGGATCTTCTTCGTCGGTTCGGTCTTCCTGCTCGTGGTGCTGTTGCCCTGGGACTCCGTCGAACTCGGCGCCTCGCCGTACGTGGCCGCGCTCAAACACATGGGGCTTTCCGGCGCCGATCAGGTGATGAACGCCGTCGTCCTGACCGCGGTGCTGTCCTGCCTCAACTCCGGTCTCTACACCGCGTCGCGCATGCTGTTCGTGCTCGCCGAGCGGGGCGAGGCGCCGACGCGGCTGGTCAAACTGAGCGGGCGCGGCGTTCCCCACTTCGCGATCTTGTGTTCGTCGGCGGTCGGGTTCGGATGCGTCATCATGGCGCGGGTCGCGCCCAACACGGTGTTCCTCTTCCTGCTCAACTCATCCGGCGCCATCATATTGTTCGTCTATTGGCTGATCGCCCTGTCGCAGATCATCCTGCGCCGCCGCACACCGGCGGAAAAACTGACGGTGAAGATGTGGTTCTACCCGGTGCTGTCGATTCTCACGCTGACCGGAATCACCGCCGTGCTGGTGCAAATGGCGTTCGATCACACGGCGCGCAGCCAGCTCTGGCTCAGCCTGCTGTCCTGGGCGGTGGTGATCGGGCTGTACTTCCTCGCGCGATCGCGCGGCCGTGTCGGCGCGGTCTCGCGAGAATAGGTCTCTTTCCGGATTACCCCGCGTGCGCCCCGGTGCGCGTCCTCAGCAGGCCGAGCCGCTGCAGATCGGTGACGTAATTGTCGATCAGGGCCTCGGTCACGTGCGGGACGTCCTTATCGCTGCCGATGCCCGCGGATTGCACTGCCGCACAGAACTTATCGGCGGGCATGCCGGTGCCGTGCGTCGGCTCACCGGGCTTCGCATATTCATCAGCGGCAGCAGGGAGCTCTTGCGGCTTCTCCGGCAGCGCCTCCATCGCCTCGGTGAATCTGGCCAGCCACTGCCGGTAGTCGTCGATGCGCTCGATCTTGTGCCCGTCGGCGATGAGCCAGTCGACGAAGGTGTCCAGGGCGACGCCGTCGTCGTGGGTGTTGAGCACGTTGTAGGTGTGGTACCCCTGCCGGGCGCGGGCCTCGAGGGTGGTGATGGCCTCGGCGGTGAAATCGGCTGGCAGCCCGTCGTAATGGGCCCGCTGCGGGTTGCCGTACGCATCGAGTTGATAGAACGAGCGCGGTGCGATCCCGGTGGCGGCCAGGCTCAGGATCAGGCGAGTGAACATGTCGGGCACGTTGAGCTGGCCGGCGAAGTTGCTGTGCGCCAGGATCATGTCGGACCGGAACACCGCCACCGGCACCCCGCACAGGTCGTGGGCCTCGCGCAGCAGCACCTCGCGCGCCCATTTACTCGTCGCGTAGCCGCTGGCATACCACTCGTCGAGGGACCGCCACGGGCTCGCCGATCGCACGTCGACGTCCTCGCCGATGAAGTTGCCGTCCGGCAGCGCGGTCACCGCGACGGTGGAGATGTAGTTGATCGGCTTGAACCGCTTGGTGATTGCGAGTTTGACGATCTCGGCGGTGCCCACCACGTTGGGCCCGAACAGCTGGCTGTAGGGGCAGCACATGCTTGACCAGGGCGGCCGAATGTACGACGAGGTCCACCGACTCGGCGAGGCGCTGGTAGGTGGGCGTGTCCAGGCCGAGATTGGGCGCTCCCACGTCGCCGACGAGCACCCGCAGATTCTTGTCGGCCAATCGCCGGAAGCGCTCGGACAGTTCGGTGTCACCGCTGTCGATCGCGGCCTCGATGCGCTGACGCCCGGCGGTCGGGTCGGCGCCGCGGGCCACCGGGGCGCCGCGGCCGCCCAGTCAGCTCCATCGGCTTTCGATCGCTTTGATCAGCGCGGTCAGGGTCGCGTTCACCGGCGCCGCGACACCGACCCGGGCGCCCTGGCGCGGGACCGCGCCGTTGATGACGTCGATCTCGCTGACCCGGTGCGCCTCGTGGTCCAGCAGCGCCGACGGTTTGGCATAGGGCATCTGTGCGCCGAAGGCGCGCACGTGTTCGACCGCATCGGTGACGGCGACCGCGATGCCCGACGCTCGCGCGACCGTCCACGCCTCCGTCGCAGCAGCCTGGCTGACCGGTGCCACGTCCGGGTCGTTCATCACCTGGCCGACGGTCATGCCGGTCAGCGCGCACGGTGCGCTGTAGGCGGCGTTGCAGATCAGCTTCTCCCATTGCATGGCGGCGATGTCGGTGGCCGCGGCCGCATCGAATCCGGCGTCGCGCCAAGCCCGCGCGATCGACTCGACCGTGGCGAGCGGCAGCGACGAGTAGGCGCCGAACCGCATCGCTTTCATGGCGTTGTGGCGGACATGCCCGGGGGCCACGGTCGCCGCGCCGAATCCGCTGGCGATTCCGACCGCGACCCGCTCCTCGCCGACGATGCCCGCGACGGTGTCCGCCGATCCCAGGCCGTTCTGGATGGTCAGCACAGGGGTGGTGGCACCGAGCATCGAAAGGGCTTGTCGCGCAGCCATTGTCACGTCGGCCGCCTTCACGGCGAGCACGATCAGATCCATCGCCTCGTCCGGCGCGGTGGTGTTCGCCCGCAGCGGCACCACCCGGTCGTAGCCCGGACCGGTGACTCGCAGCCCGTGTTGGGCGATCTGATCGATGCCCGGCTGGTAGCGATCGACGGCCAGCACGTCGTTGCCCGCGGCGGCCAGCCTGGCGGCATAGATGGAACCCATTGCACCGCAGCCGATTACCGCGATCTTCATCCCCGCCCTCTCCCGTCGGTCAGCTCGACGATCAGTTCGGCCAGGCCGGTCTTCTGCTCGAGCCCGAAGCCCGCGGCGTCGGTCGGCCAGATCCGGCCCGCCGACAGCGCGCAGGCATCGGGGTAGCCGCCGAACGGCGCGAACACACCGGGGTAGGCCTCGCAGCCGCCCAGGCCCAGCCCCGCCGCGACGTGCAGGTTGATCAGATGACCGCCGTGCGGAAAGGCGAAGCGGCGGTCGAAGCCGTGACACGCCGCGACGTCGAGCATCCGGATGTATTCGGTCAACCCGTAGCTCAGGCCCGGATCCATCTGGAACACATCATGATTGGGTCGCATCCCGCCGTACCGCATCAGATTGGTCGCATCCGGCACCGAGAACAGGTTCTCGCCGGTGGCCACCGCACCGTCATAGCACTCCGTCACCGCCCGGTTCAGCGCGTAATCCAGAGGGTCGCCCGGCTCTTCGTACCAGCGCAGGCCGTAGGGGGCCAGCGCGCCCGCCCAACGGGTGGACTCGGCCCGGTCGAACCGGCCGTTCGCGTCGACCGCGACCCGTTTGGCGTCGCCGACGACGTCGATGACGGCCTCGATTCGCGCGAGGTCCTCGCCCAGCGCCGCGCCGCCGATCTTCATCTTGACCGCGTCATAACCCGCGTCGAGGTATCCCCGCATTTCCGCGCGCAGCGAATCGACCCCGCCGTCGGCGTAGTAGTAGCCGCCGGCGGCGTACACCGGAACCGACGCTGCGGGCTCTCGTCCGGCATGTCGGGCGATGGTCGCGCAGGCGGGCTCGTCGCGCAGTTTGGCGTTCAGGTCCCAGCAGGCCAGTTCGAGCGCGGCCGCGGCCGCCGCCCGGTCGCCATGTCCGCCGGGCTTCTCATCGGTGAGCGCGCACGCCAAAACCGCGGCGGGATCGACGTATCCGGACGCATCCAGCAGGGTGTCGGGGGACGCGGCCAGCACGCGCGGGACCATCCGGTCGCGCAGGATCCCGCTCTGGGCGAACCGGCCGATCGAATCGAAAGCCACGCCCACCACGGGCCGTCCGTGCCGGATCACGTCGGTGATCACCGCGACCAGCGAGACCGTGTGGTGGGCGAAGTTCACCACCGCATTGGCGGGCCCGCCGCGTCGGCCGCCGTCCAGGCTGACCGCTCGCTCGACGATCGCCGTGATCCGCATCACCGCGTGGTCAAGGGGTCTTCGTGAGCAATACCGCTTGCTCGAAGGGCAGCCGCGCGAAAACCGTTCGCACCCTGCGTGTTACGTGCGCCGCGGCCTCGTCCTTGGTGACCACGCGCGGATCGGCGATGCCGAAGTCCTTGCCCTTGCTGCGCAGCCGCCCGCCTCCCGCGGCCTTCAGGTTCTTCAGCCAATCCCGGTCGGGCCCATAGGTCAGCAATATGGCCACCCCGGGTTTGCCGTCGACATCGGTGCTGAACACGTTGACTGGTGTGCGGTACGGCTTGCCCGAGCGGCGCCCGACATGCTCGACGATCCCGAACGGCGGGAGCCAACCGGCCCACATCCGCTGAATCGGATTGGTGACGTGACGGTTGAAGCGGGCAAGTCCTTGTGGGAATTGCATACCGCTATCCAACTCGCATGCGCCGGGTGAGGACAACCCCGCAGCCGAACACGCCGAGCATTCTCACGAGCGCGATCAGGCGGCACATCGCCGCGGAGTGCAGCGCCATTATGAAGCCGGCGTTGCACACGAGCGGGCCGCCGAAGTCGAGGAACGTGTGGTCGTCGAGGGTCTCGGTGACTGTCGCGGCGCATCGGCGGGCGGCGGACAAAGAACACGAGGCCGCGCGCCGCAACTTCATCGCGGCCAGGAAGCCGGGGAGCAGGACGCCGATTAGCCCGGGCGCCGGGTCCCCGCCGCCCCCCTTTAGCACGTTCTGCTACACCCTGTAGTGGAAGGGTCCGCGCGGGCTGGGACACTAGTCGTCATGGGAAGCAGCGATCAGGCGACCGCGCACGCCACCGGGGCCGCGCGGGCCACGGCGGCCTCTGCGCGGTTGTTCCAGGATGCCTGCGCCGTCATTCCCGGTGGGGTGAACTCGCCGGTCCGCGCGTTCAGCGCGGTGGGCGGGACGCCGCCGTTCATCACCGAGGCGCGCGGGTGCCGGCTGACCGATGCCGACGGCAACCAGTACGTGGACCTGGTCTGCTCGTGGGGGCCGATGATCCTGGGTCACGCCCACCCTGCCGTCGTCGAGGCCGTCGGCAAGGCCGCCGCCTCGGGCCTGTCGTTCGGGGCGCCCACGCCGGCCGAGAGCGAGCTGGCCGCCGAGATGATCGCGCGGGTGGCGCCGGTCGAGCGGATCCGGCTGGTCAACTCCGGCACCGAGGCGACCATGAGCGCGGTGCGGCTGGCCCGCGGCTTCACCGGCCGCGCGAAGGTCATCAAGTTCTCCGGCTGCTACCACGGCCATGTCGACGCGCTGCTCGCCGACGCGGGCTCCGGGGTGGCGACGCTGGGCCTGCCGTCCTCGCCGGGAGTCACCGGCGCGACGGCGGCCGACACGATCGTGTTGCCCTACAACGACGTCGACGCCGTCCGACAGAGCTTCGCCCGGTTCGGCGACCAGATCGCGGCGGTGATCACCGAGGCCAGCCCGGGCAACATGGGCGTGGTCCCGCCCGCGCCCGGCTACAACGCGGCGCTGCGCGCGATCACCGCCGAGCACGGCGCGCTGCTGATCATCGACGAGGTGATGACCGGCTTCCGGGTCAGCCGGAGTGGTTGGTACGGGATCGATCCTGTCGAGGCCGACCTGTTCACCTTCGGCAAGGTGATGAGCGGCGGCCTGCCGGCCGCGGCGTTCGGCGGGCGGGCCGAGGTGATGGAACGGCTGGCACCGCTGGGCCCGGTGTATCAGGCCGGCACGCTGTCGGGCAACCCGGTGGCGATGGCGGCCGGACTGGCCACGTTGCGCAACGCCGACGCCGCCGCCTATGCCACGTTGGACACCAACGCCGATCGCCTGGCCGGGCTGTTCTCCGATGCGCTCACGAATGCCGGTGTGGCGCACCAGATTCCGCGAGCCGGCAACATGCTGAGCGTGTTCTTCTCCGAAACGCCGGTGACGGACTTCGCGTCCGCGCGGGCTACCCAGACGTGGCGGTATCCGCCGTTCTTCCACGCGCTGCTGGACGCGGGTGTCTACCCGCCGTGCAGCGCCTTCGAGGCGTGGTTCGTCTCCACCGCGCTCGACGACAGCGCGTTCGACCGGATCGCCGGCGCCCTGCCCGCTGCGGCCGGGGCCGCCGCGCAGGCCGAGGAGGGGAAGTCCTGATGGCCGAGCGCACCCGGGTGCACGTCGTGCGGCACGGCGAGGTCTACAACCCGAGCGGCATCCTCTACGGGCGCCTACCCGGCTTTTCACTCTCCGACAACGGCCGCGCCCAGGCCGCCGCGGTGGCCGACGCGCTGGCCGGCCGCGACATCGTCGCGGTGATCGCCTCGCCGCTGCAGCGGGCCCAGGAGACCGCCGCCCCCATCGCCGCCAAGCACGGCCTGGCCGTGGACACCGATCCGGACCTGATCGAATCGGCCAACTTTTTCGAGGGCAAACGAGTCAGCCCGGGCGACGGCGCCTGGCGCGACCCGCGGGTGTGGTGGCAACTGCGCAACCCCTTCCGGCCGTCCTGGGGTGAGCCGTACGCCGAGATCGCGACCCGGATGCAGACGGCCGTGGACAAAGCCCGCGCCCGCGGCGCCGGCCACGAGGTGGTGTGCGTCAGCCACCAACTCCCGGTGTGGACGCTGCGGCTGCACGTGACCGGCCGGCGACTGTGGCACGACCCGCGGCGGCGGGAATGCGGGCTCGCGTCGGTGACGACCCTGGTCTACGACGGCGACCGGCTGGCCGACGTCGAGTACAGCGAACCGGCGGCGCGTTGATCGGCTGGGGACGACAGGCGATGGCCGGGGCCGTGCTGGCGGCGCTGCTCCCCGGCCTGCTTGGCTGCTCCTCCGGGCACGACGCGGTCGCCCAGGGCGGGACCTTCGAATTCGTCTCGCCCGGCGGCAAGACCGACATCTACTACGACCCGCCGTCCCGGCGCGGCCGCCCCGGCCCGCTGGCCGGACCCGACCTGGCCGACCCCGCGCACACGCTGTCGCTGGACGACCCGATCTTCGCCGGCCGGGTCGTGGTCATCAACATCTGGGGGCAGTGGTGCGGGCCGTGCCGGGCCGAGGTCACCCAGCTGCAGCAGGTGTACGACGCCACCCGCGGCGCCGGGGTGTCCTTCCTGGGCATCGACGTCCGGGACAACAACCGGCAGGCCGCGCTGGACTTCGTCAACGACCGAGAGGTGACGTTCCCGTCCATCTACGACCCGGCGATGCGCACGATGATCGCGTTCGGCGGCAAATACCCCACCACCGTGATCCCGTCCACCCTCGTCCTGGACCGCCAGCATCGGGTCGCCGCGGTCTTTTTGCGCGAATTGCTGGCGACCGACCTCAAGCCGGTGGTGCAGCGGCTGGCCGGCGAGGCCTCGCCGACCCCGGCGGGCAGGGCGGCGCCGTGACGGGCTCGGGACCGCGATGACCGGATTCACCCAGATCGCCGCCGCCGGACCGCTTCTGGTGGCGCTCGGTGCGTGCCTGCTGGCCGGTCTGGTGTCGTTCGCCTCGCCGTGCGTGGTGCCGTTGGTGCCCGGCTACCTGTCGTACCTGGCCGCCGTCGTCGGCGTGGACGAACAGCCGCCGGAAGGCGCGAACTGTGCCTTTGCGCGCCCCGCGAGGTCCGCCCGCTGGCGGGTCGCGGGATCCGCGGCGTTGTTCGTCGCGGGGTTCACCACCGTGTTCGTGCTCGGCACCGTTGCCGTCCTCGGCATGACAACCACGCTGATCACCAACCAACTGCTGCTGCAGCGGGCCGGGGGAGTGCTGACCATCGTGATGGGGCTGGTGTTCGTCGGCCTCGTCCCGGCCCTGCAACGCCAGGCCCGGTTCAGTCCACGGCAGCTGAGCACGGTCGCCGGGGCGCCGGTGCTGGGCGCGGTGTTCGCGCTGGGCTGGACGCCGTGCCTGGGGCCGACGCTGGCCGGCGTGATCACCGTCGCCTCGGCCACCGACGGCGCCAGCGTGGCGCGCGGAATCGTGCTGGTGATCGCCTACTGCCTGGGCCTGGGCATCCCGTTCGTGCTGCTGGCGTTCGGCTCGGCGGGCGCGGTCGGCGGCCTGAGCTGGCTGCGCCGGCACACCCGGGCCATCCAGATCTTCGGCGGCGTCCTGCTGATCACGGTCGGGGCGCTGCTGGTCACCGGGGTGTGGAACGACTTCATCTCCTGGCTGCGCGACGCGTTCGTGTCCGACGTGAGGTTGCCGATTTGAGGCACCTATTCGCGTGGAGCCGCAACACCTGGCGCGCGCTGACCTCGATGGGCACCGCGCTGGTGCTGTTGTTCCTGCTCGCCCTGGGCGCGATACCGGGGGCGCTGCTGCCGCAGCGCAACCTCAACGCCGGCAAGGTCGACGACTACCTGAAGGCCCACCCGGTGATCGGGCCGTGGCTGGATCGGTTGCAGGCCTTCAACGTGTTCTCCAGCTTCTGGTTCACCGCCATCTACGTGCTGCTGTTCGTGTCGCTGGTCGGCTGCCTCACCCCGCGGATGATCGAGCACGTCCGCAGCCTGCGGTCGACCCCGGTGGCCGCCCCGCGCAACCTGGCCCGGCTGCCCAAGTACGCCAGTTACCAGGTCCAGGCCGGCCCCGACGAGCTGAACGCCCTGGCCAACACGCTCGCCGAACGGCTGCGCGGCTGGCGCACCGCCATCCGGCACCAGGACGGCGCCGAGCCGGCCGATGCCGAAGTCGCGGAGGTGTCCGCCGAGAAGGGCTACCTGCGCGAGTTCGGCAACATCGTCTTCCACTTCTCGCTGCTCGGCCTGCTGGTCGCGGTGGCCGTCGGCAAGCTGTTCGGCTACGAGGGCAACGTCATCGTCATCGCCGACGGCGGTCCCGGCTTCTGCTCGGCCTCGCCGGCCGCGTTCGACTCGTTCCGGGCCGGCAACACCGTCGACGGCACCTCGCTGCACCCGCTGTGTATCCGGGTCGACGACTTCGCGGCGCACTACCTACCGTCGGGGCAGGCCACCTCGTTCGCCGCGAACATCGACTACCAGTCCGGCGAGGATCTGACCGCCAACACCTGGCGGCACTACCGGCTGGAGGTCAACCACCCGCTGCGGCTCGGCGGCGACCGGGTGTACCTGCAGGGCCACGGCTACGCGCCCACCTTCAGCGTCACCTACCCGGACGGGCAGGTCCGCAGGGCGACCGTGCAGTGGCGACCCGACAACCCGCAGACCCTGCTCTCGTCGGGTGTGGTGCGCATCGACCCGCCCGCCGGCAGCTACCCCAACGCCGCGGAGCGCCGCAACCACGAGATCGCCATCCAGGGCCTGCTGGCCCCGACCGAGCAGCTCGAAGGCACGCTGTTGTCCTCGCGCTTCCCGGCGCTGGACGCCCCGGCGGTGGCCATCGACATCTACCGCGGCGACACCGGGCTGGACACCGGGCGGCCCCAGTCGCTGTTCACCCTGGACCCCCGCCTCATCGAGCAGCACCGGCTGACCAAGGAGAAGCGGGTCAACCTGCGCGCGGGCCAGTCGGTCCGGATCGACCAGGGGCCGGCGGCCGGCACCGTGATCCGCTTCGACGGCGCCGTCCCGTTCGTCAACCTGCAGGTCTCGCACGACCCGGGCCAGACCTGGGTGCTGGTCTTCGCGATCACGATGATGGGCGGTCTGGTGGTGTCGCTGCTGGTGCGCCGCCGCCGGGTGTGGGTCCGTCTGACGCCGGACGCCGGCGGGTCGCCCGGTACGGTGAACGTCGAACTGGGTGGCCTGGCGCGCACCGACAACTCCGGTTGGGGCGACGAGTTCGAGCGGCTGTCCGAGCGGCTGGTTCTCGGCGACTCCGGCGCCGCTCGCGCCAACACACCCACCGCGTCGGACGGCGACGCGACACCCGCAGCGTCCAAGAGGAGTCCTGAGGTGGACGTCAAATGAATACCGTTCACGTCAACATCGAGCTGGCGCGCTATTCCGACTGGGCGTTCACGTCGGCCGTGGTGGCCCTCGTCATCGCGCTGCTGCTGCTGGCCTTCGAGCTGGCCTACGCCGGCGGGCGCCGCGCGGATCAGCGCGCCCGGGTGCTGGCCGGTGCCGTCAGCGCCGACTCCGTCACCCCCGGCGTCGTGGAAGAGGCGAGCCAGCGCCCGGTCGACGAGCGTGTCGGCCGGGCCGGGCTGTCCGTGGTGTACCTGGGTATCGGGCTGCTGCTGGCCTGCCTGGTGCTGCGCGGCCTGGCCACCCTGCGCGTGCCCTGGGGCAACATGTACGAATTCATCAACCTGACCTGCCTGTGCGGGTTGATCGCCGGGGCGGTCGTGCTGCGCCGCCCGCAATACCGCCCGCTGTGGGTGTTCCTGCTGCTGCCGGTCCTGATCCTGCTCACGGTGTCCGGACGCTGGCTGTACACCAACGCCGCGCCGGTGATGCCCGCGCTGCAGTCCTACTGGCTGCCCATCCACGTGTCGGTGGTCAGCCTGGGATCGGGCGTCTTCCTGGTCGCCGGCATCGCCAGCATCCTGTTCCTGCTGCGGACGTCACCGCTAGGAGACCCCGACCGCACCGAGCACAGCGCGTTAAGCCGGCTGGTGCAGCGGTTCCCCGACGCGCAGACCCTGGACCGCATCGCATATCGGACGACGATTTTCGCCTTTCCGGTGTTCGGTTTCGGCGTCATTTTCGGGGCCATCTGGGCCGAAGAGGCCTGGGGCAGATATTGGGGCTGGGATCCCAAAGAGACTGTGTCATTTGTCGCCTGGGTGATCTACGCCGCGTATCTGCACGCCAGGTCGACGGCGGGATGGCGGGACAGAAAAGCCGCCTGGATCAATGTCGCAGGGTTTGTGGCCATGGTCTTCAATTTGTTCTTCGTTAACCTGGTCACTGTGGGCCTGCATTCTTATGCGGGCGTCGGGTGACGGTGCACAACCGGCCCGGATAACGCACAACACGGGAAAAGCACAACAAGGGGGAGTGCAGTGACCGAGCATCCGACGTCGGGCGTGGGGTCGCCCGAACAACCGACCACGCAGATACCTCCACAGCCAGCGTCGGCGGCGGACCAGCAGGAGGGCGCGGAGCCGAGGGCCCACTCGGGTGGCGACGACGCACCCACCCGCGCCTTCGCCGGATTCCGCACCGAACGCCGCGTCCCCGGACCCGAGCGCCAGCAGGCCGCGCCGCCCACGGCGCCCAGGCCCGGTGGCATGCCGCCGTGGGACCCCACGCCCATGACCGGCATCCCACGCGTCGACCCGACCGCGTATGGCGCCTACTACGACGGTCAGGATGCGCCGCCCACTCAGCTGCGGGGGGCCCCGCACCAGCAGCGTCCCGAGCACCTGCCGCACACGCCGTACCCGGAGCTGTCCACCGGCATGCTGCTGCGCCCGGTCGCCCCGCCGCCATCGGATGGCTGGCGATTGCTGCTGTTCAAGCTGTCCGGCGGCCTGATCAACCTGGGCGAGAGCCCGCGGGCCACCCGGTACAACAACCTGGTCGCCCAGGTGAACCGGCCCCTGCGGGGTTCCTACCGGGTGGCGTTCCTGTCGCTCAAGGGCGGCGTCGGCAAGACCACGATCGCCGCGACGCTGGGCGCCACCTTCGCCTCCATCCGCGGTGACCGGGTGGTAGCCGTGGACGCCAACCCCGACCGCGGCACGCTGAGCCAGAAGATCCCGCTGGAGACGGCGGCGACGGTGCGCCAGCTGCTGCACGACGCCGGCACCATCGAGCGCTACAGCGACGTGCGCCGCTACACCTCCAAGGGGCCGAGCGGTCTCGAGGTGTTGGCCTCCGAAACGGATCCCGGCATCTCGGACGCGTTCAGCGCCGAGGACTACGCGCGGATCCTGGACATCCTGGAACGGTTCTACGGTCTGGTGCTCACCGACTGCGGGCCCGGCCTGCTGCACTCGGTGATGAGCTCGGTGCTGGACAAGGCCGACGCACTGGTCGTGGTCAGCTCGGCGTCCATCGACGGCGCGCGCAGCGCCTCGGCGACGCTGGACTGGCTGGACGCCCACGGTCACGAGGACCTGGTCCGCAATTCCATCGCGGTGATCAATGGGGTGAAGCCCCGCCCGGGCAAGGTCGACATGAACAAGGTGATCGACCACTTCTCCCGGCGCTGCCGCGCGGTCCAGCTGGTGCCGTTCGACCCGCACCTGGAAGAGGGCGCCGAGATCGAACTGGACCGGCTGCGCCGCGGGACGCGCGAAGCGCTCACCGAGTTGGCCGCCATCGTCGCCGACGGGTTCCCCGGCGACCAGCACAACCCGGGAGTGCTCGGCTAGCCAGCCCGGCGGTCGCAAGCGCGGCGAAGCCGGGCGCGGTGGGCCGCCGCCATCGAGTCAGCGCGGCGGTCGCAAGCGCGGCGAAGCCGGGCGCGGTGGGCCGCCGCCATCGAGCTAGCGCGGGTTGTTGTCGCCGTGACCCAACCGCCGCAAGAAGTCTGGATCGTCGTCGGGTCCGATGACGCGCGTCTTCGGCCGGTGGGCCTGCGACCGCGCCGCACGCCAGCCGACGTAGATCAGCGTCCCCAAAATCACGACGAGCAGCAGGTAGAGCACCAAACACCTCCTTGGGGCGAATATACCCGCGCCGTAGGCTCAGGCTGTGTCACAAGAAGCTAGCGACGACAGCACCGGCGGCACGGAGAACCACGCCGATGACGAGGGCACCGCGCAACGAACCGGAAGCCGGGTCACCGTCCACGTTGCCGCGTACATGGCGGCGCGGGTGCTGCTGGCGGCGGCGCTCACCGGCGTGATCTGCGGTGTCGCGCGCCTGGCGGGCATCACGCAGTTCCCGATCGTGGTGGCCGTGCTGTTCGCCTTGATCATCGCGATGCCGCTGGGCATCTGGATGTTCGCCCCGCTGCGCCGCCGCGCCACCGCCGCGCTCGCGATCGCCGGGGAGCGACGCCGCCGGGAGCGCGAACTGCTCCAGGCCCGACTGCACGGGGACCCCGCTCCCGACGAGGGCGGGGACCAAGAATCAGGGCGCGGTTAGCCGTTCGGCAGCCGCACGACCTGGGCGGCGTAGCTCAGGCCCGCGCCGTAACCGAGCAGCAGGGCCAGATCGCCGGCCTTGGCCGCGCCGGTTGCCAGCGCTTCGGCCATGGCCAGGGGGATGGACGCGGCCGAGGTGTTTCCGGTGTGCTCGATGTCGTTGGCGACGACCGCATCCGGGCGCAGATCGAGGCTCTTGGCCAGCACCTCGTTGATCCGGCTGTTGGCCTGGTGCGGCAGGAACACGTCGATCTCGTCGGGCCGGACGCCCGCGGCGTCCATCGCCTGCCGGCCCACCTTGCCCATCTCGAACGCCGCCCAACGGAAGACGGCGCTGCCCTCCAGCCGCAGAAACGGGCGTGGGCCGGTGGGATTCTCCAGGTAGTCGAGCCAGTCGATGTCCTGGCGGATGGCGTTGGCCTGGTTGCCGTCGCTGCCCCAGACGGTCGGGCCGATGCCCTGGTCAGGTGTCTCGCCGACCACCACGCCGGCGGCGCCGTCGGCGAAGATGAAGCAGTTGCTGCGGTCCTGCATGTCGATGGTGGGGGACAGTTTCTCCGAGCCCAGGACCAGCACCTTGGCGGCGGTCCCACCGCGAATCATGTCGGCCGCGACGCCGAGCGCGTAGCCGAACCCGGCGCATCCGGCCGAGATGTCGAACGCGGGCACCCCGGTGGCGCTTAGTGCCGCCGCGACCGCCGGGGCGCACGCGGGGGTCTGCAGCAGGTGGGTGCTGGTGGCGACGATGACGCAATCGATGTCGGATGCCTGCAGTGCGGCCTTGGCAATCGCCTCCCGTCCGGCCTCGGTGGCCATGGAGGCGGCGGATTCGTCGCGCGCGGCGAATCGGCGGGTTTTGATCCCGGTCCGCGAGTAGATCCATTCGTCGGACGAGTCGATGTTCTCGCAGAGCTCGTCGTTGGTGACGACCCGTTCGGGCCGGTATGACCCCACGCTGAGCAAGCCGATGTTGTTGGGCCCGCTGGTCGCGGCAATCTGCTTCATTGCGGTCCTTCGCTATCGCCCGAGCCGACGCAAAAGTACCCCAAACGGGGCGCCCTCGGAGGCCTTTGCCTGCACTATAGGCAACCCGCGCCCGGCCCTTAGGTAGCCAGCGCCAACGCCGCGGCCACCGCGACCGCCCACACCACCATCGCCAGCCCGGTATCGCGCAGCACGGGGATCAGCTCCGGGCCGCCGCGACCCGATCGGACCGGGGCCGCCGCCCGCAGGGCCAGCGGCGTCGCCACCAATCCGGCGGCGCACCACGGGGTTGCCAGCATCAGCACCAGTGTCAACACGCCGGCGGTCCCCAGCAGCGCCTGGTACAGGATCCGGGTGCGGGCGTCGCCCAGCCGCACCGCCAGCGTGACCTTTCCCGAGTGCGCGTCGGTCGGGATGTCCCGCAGGTTGTTGGCCACCAGCACAGACGACGACAGCGCCCCGATCGACACCGCCAGCACCAGGCCCACCCAGTCGATCCGCAGCGCCTGGGTGTACTGGGTGCCCAGCACCGCGACGAGCCCGAAGAACAGGAACACCGCGACCTCGCCAAAACCGGCGTAGCCGTAGGGTTTCGACCCGCCGGTGTAGAGCCACGCCCCGGCGATGCAGGCCGCTCCCACCGCGATCAGCCACGGCGCGCTGAACAGCGCCAGCGCGAGCCCGGCGAGCGCGCCGACGGTCAGGCTGGCGACCGCGGCGGCCAGCACCGCCCGCGGCGCGGCCAGCCGCGAGCCGACCAGGCGCACCGGGCCGGCCCGGTCGTCGTCGGTGCCGCGGATGCCGTCGGAGTAGTCGTTGGCGTAGTTGACGCCGATGGTCAGCGCGAGCGCGACGGCCAGCGCCAGCATCGCCTTCCACCACACCGCGGAATGCAGCCACGCGGCCGCACCGGTCCCTGCGACAACCGGCGCCACCGCGTTGGGCAACGTCCGCGGCCGCGCACCGGAAACCCACTGCCCGAAATTGGCCACACGAACATCCTGCCAGGATGCGGGGCGTCGATCCCCGGGCCCCGCACCCGCGATCACGCCGGCCGCATGCACCACAATGGTCGGATGCTCGGAGTCATCGGCGGCAGCGGCTTCTACACCTTCTTCGGATCCGACTCCCGCGACGTCGCCGTCGACACCCCGTACGGGCCGCCCAGCGCCCCGGTCACCGTCGGCGCCGTCGGCGACCACGAGGTGGCGTTCCTGCCCCGCCACGGCGCCAAGCACGAATTCTCCGCGCACACCGTGCCGTATCGCGCCAACATGTGGGCGCTGCGCACGCTCGGCGTGCGGCGGGTGCTCGCGCCGTGCGCGGTCGGCAGCCTCATGCCCGAACTTGGGCCGGGCACCGTCGTGGTGCCCGACCAGCTCGTCGACCGCACCCGGGGCCGCGCCGACACCTACTTCGACTCCGGCGGCATCCACGTCGACTTCGCCGACCCGTACTGCCCGACGCTGCGGGAGGCGGTGACCGGCCTGCCCGACGTGGTTGACGGCGGCACCATGGTGGTGATCCAGGGGCCGCGCTTTTCCACCCGCGCCGAGAGCCGGTGGTTCGCCTCCGCCGGGTTCTCGTTGGTCAACATGACCGGCTATCCGGAGGCGGCGCTGGCCCGCGAGCTCGAAATGTGCTATGCGGCAATCGCTTTGGTGACCGACCTGGATGCCGGTGTGAGCGCTGGGGAGGGCGTGAAGACCGTCGACGTGTTCGCCGAATTCGAGAAGAACATCAATGTGTTCAAAACCCTGGTCGGCCGGGCCATCGGCCGGATCGCCGCCGACCGCACCTGCACGCACTGCCTGCCGCACGCCGGGGTCACCCTGCCCATCGAGCTGCCGTGAGGGTGCTGCTGACCGGGGCGGCCGGCTTCATCGGTTCGCGGGTGGATGCCGCGCTGCGCGCTGTGGGTCACGACGTGGTAGCCGTCGACGCGTTGCTGCCCGCCGCACACGGCCCAAACCCGGTGCTGCCGCAGGGATGTCACCGCGTCGACGTGCGCGATGCCGACGCGCTCGCCCCGCTGCTGGCCGGCGTGGACGTGGTGTGCCATCAGGCGGCGATGGTGGGGGCGGGTGTGGACGCCGCCGACGCCCCCGCCTACGGCGGGCACAACGACCTGGCCACCACGGTCCTGCTGGCGCAGATGTTCGCCGCCGGGGTGCGGCGCCTGGTGCTGGCTTCGTCGATGGTGGTGTACGGCCAGGGGCGCTATCAGTGCGAACAACACGGACCCGTGGATCCGCTGCCGCGGCGCCGCGCGGACCTCGACGCCGGGATCTTCGAGCACCGGTGCCCGGACGGCGGGGAGGAGCTGCAGTGGCGCCTCGTCGACGAGGACGCCTGCCTGCGGCCCCGAAGCCTGTACGCCGCCAGCAAGACGGCCCAGGAGCATTACGCGCTGGCCTGGTCGGAGGCCACCGGTGGTTCGGTGGTGGCGCTGCGCTACCACAACGTCTACGGCCCC
The DNA here is from genome assembly GCF_002104765.1 of Mycolicibacterium vulneris. GTDB lineage: Bacteria > Actinomycetota > Actinomycetes > Mycobacteriales > Mycobacteriaceae > Mycobacterium > Mycobacterium vulneris. Next base: position 153,278 of record NZ_NCXM01000001.1, on the reverse strand, counting down.
GGCATGCCGCGCGACACCCCCTACTCCGGGGTGGCGGCGATCTTCCGGTCGGCGCTGGAAAAAGGTGACCCGCCAAAGGTTTTCGAGGACGGCGGGCAGATGCGCGACTTCGTCCACGTCGACGACGTGGCCGCCGCCAACGTCGCGGCGGCACAGTTGAGCGAGGGTTTCACCGCGGTCAATGTCTGCTCGGGACAACCTATTTCGATCGCGGAGGTGGCCGGCGTGCTGTGCGACGCGCGCGGCGCTTCGTTGTCCCCGGTGGTCACCGGGCAGTACCGCAGCGGCGACGTGCGCCACATCGTCGCCGACCCGTCGCGGGCCGCCCAGGTGCTCGGTTTCCGGGCGGCGGTCGCACCGGGCGATGGGCTGCGCGAGTTCGCGTTCGCGCCCCTTCGCTAACCCTGCGGGGGGCGGTAGATCTGCGGCTTCTGCGCGGGCATCTGGCGCGTGCCGGAGTCGTCGCCGCGGAAGATCCTGGGCCCATTGGCCAGCGGCGGTATCTCCGTGGTGGGCGGTTCGTGGTCCCCGCCGGGGACGCCGGCCGGGATGCGGGTGGTCGCCGCGGCCGACGGGACCGCGCCGTGGCCCACCGGGACCCGGGTGGTGGTTGCCGCCGCATTCGCCGCCGCGGCGCGCCTGCGGGCGGCGCGACGGGCGAGCCGTCGACCGCTCAGATGCCCGGTGACGATGGCCGCCACCAGGATGCCCAGGGCCAGGCCGCACAGCGTCACGTCGAAGGTGCTGGTGATCTGCTGGGCCAGGTTGTTGCCGTAGACCGGATGCAGCGCAGGCGAATTGGGCGAGTCTTCGAACCGTGGCGCCAGCTCGAGGCCGACGACGACGCGGGCGACGCTGAGCGTGGCGACCAGCCCGCACAGCGACGTGACCATTCTCGCCGAGAGGGTGGCCAGCCTGTGGCGCAGCCAGATCGCCAGCACCGCGGTGGCCAGATCGAACGCGGCCAGCACGATGCTGGAGTACCGGGAGAACGGGTAGTTCAGGATCACGCCGACGACGAGGTCGGTGATCCGCATCGCCATTGACCCCACGGACCAAACGGCGATGAGCAGCAAGCCATTTCGGATCATCCCGCGCCACGCGGACTCCTCCGTCGGTGAGGTGTTCCGGTGACCGAACAGGGCCCGCGGCGCGAATAGCGCCGCGCCGGCCGCCCACGCCAGGTAGCCCTCGAACCCGACACCGGCGGTGGACGTGTTCTGCGCGATGCCGTGGAACGCGTCGATGTCACGACCGACGGGCAGGAACCACACCAGGACCCCGGCGGCCAGCGTCGACGCGCCGAGCGCGACGGTCGTCAGCTGGCTCTCCCGCGCGCTGCGCAGCAGCCACCGCGAGGCGACCAGCACAGCGATCAGCGCCACCACGCCGTACACCACAGCGGTCACGATCACGGCGATGTTCTGCTTGCCGAATTCCTCGGCGCCGCCGGTGCTTTGCAGCGCGTACCGCAGCCGCCAGTACAGGTTGAAACCGAAGCTGAGCACCGCCGCGAGCATCGACAGCGAGCCGATGACCCGCGCCGACCTGTGCCACCCGGTGGACTCGTCCCCGGCCGGAACCGGTCCGGCAAGCGCGCCTGCCGGCACCGCCTGGGCGCTCAACAGCGAGCCGGCGATCCCGGCCCAGGCGCCCGGCCCGACTCCGCCCGGCACGTTGACGGTGCCACCGAAGCGGACGGTCTCGTACGCGTCGAACACGACGAAGGCCAGCACCAGCAGCAGGTAGGGGACATTGAGCGCCAGGCGAAGCCGGGCGGCCCGCCGGGGGTTGAACCGTGCGCCGGCCGACCGCCACGAACCGGCGACCACGACTGGGACGACGGCCAGCACCGTCACCGCGATCAACACCCCGAACAGGATCGTGCTGCTGCCCGGGATCCCGACGCCGAAGTAGAGGTTCCACGGCAGGAACACCGCGAGGACCAGCAGCGCCACCGCGGTCAGGTCACCGACGACGTGCCGGTGCCGCTGCGTTCCGGCGGCCGCCGGTACCCCGCCGCCCGTGGCGTGCGGGCGGATGATGCGCGGCGCCGGTGCCTGCTGCGTCTGACCGCGGATGGGACCGGTCGGCGTCTCGTCGCTGCTCTGGCTCACCATGCCCCCCGGGATTCAAGGACGGATATTCTTGGCGCAGTTTCGGGTGTTCGGCGAGGGATTACCCCGCCGGGTGCAATGCACTGCTCGGTTGCGAACATATTCTCCGTTCGGATGCCGTGGCAGTGGCTGTGACCGGCTGCTGGGGCGGAGATGATTCCGCGGTGAGGCGTCCTGTCGTTCGAAAAGCTGGTTACGCTGCGCTAGTAGACGAAGCTTGTCGCCTGAATGATCGATACTGCCAACGGTATCGCAAGTGTAATGATGCCGGGACATTGCTGGTTGCGGGGTAGCCGGCGTGAAGGAGAACCGGGATGGACGTCGTTTTGGGGGTTGCGGTCACCGGACCCGTCGCACGCTTGGCCCTGGTCGGGTCGGGCGCGCAGGGGGGCGGCGTGATCGACCAATCCGTCGTCGACCTCGCTGACAATCCGATCGGGACGCTGACCGAGACCGTGGTCGGCACGAACCGGCTGCTGGCCGGCGAGAACCACCGGCTGGTCGGCACCCGGCTGTGCTGGACCGACCATCCCGCCGCCGACCGGCTGCGGCGGGCGCTGGAGGACTCGGGCGTGCACAACGTCGCGGTGCTCTCCGAATCGCAGGCGGTGGCCGCCCTGATGCGCGCGGCCGGCCGCCCCGGCGCGGCGCTGGTGATGGACGACGCGACGGCGACGCTGTCGATGGTGGGGTCCGACAACGGCGATCCCGACGCGCCGCCGACCGTGCTGGCCAGCCAGCCGCTGGCGGGCGCGGCGAGCGGCGATGCGACGGCGGCGTTCCACACCATGATGGCGAACCTGAGCGCCCACCCCGACGCCCCGCAGGACGTGTATCTGCTCGGGGCGTCGCCCGATCTGCACCGGGTCGCCGACGAGCTCCGCGACGCGTCGACGATGCGGGTGCGGGTCGCCGAGGATCCCACCTTTGCGCTCGCCCGCGGCGCCGCGATCGCCGCCGCGCCTGCGGCGGTGCTGGGGGCCGGGGGTGCGACGGCCATGGCGCCGGCGATCGGGCTGACCGGCGACGAGACCGCCATGGCCCCGGCGGCCGGGGATGCCACCGCGATGGCGCCGGCGTTCGGGGATGCCACCGCCGCGGCCCCGGCGGCGGGGCTCACCGGGGATGAGACCACCGTCGTGCCGGCATCGGAATTCGCCGATCCGAACGCCGAAGACCACCAGCTGGCCTATTCGATGGCCGACGAGGGCGAGCAGTACCCGGGCGAATTCGACGAGTACGACCCCGAATTCGACGACTACGAGTACGGCGACGCCGACGAGGAGGCGCCGACGAAGCTGTCGCGACGATCGCTGGTGATCGGCAACGCCGTCGTGGCCTTCGCGGTCATCGGATTGGCGTCGCTGGCCACTGCGATCGCGGTCGCCGTTGAACCGACCGCCAGCCGCCAGCCGGTGGTGGGCGTCCAGAACGGCACCCCGGGCAAGTTCATGCCGATCCTGCCGAGCCAGCAGCAGGCGCCGCTGCCCCCGCCCCCGGCCGACGCGCCCAACGCCGGATTCCAGGGCGGCACCGTGCCGGCTCCCAACAACGTCCCGGCCCCCCAGCAGGTCGCGCCCCCGTCGGGAGGCGGCGTGCCCGCAGGCCCCGCGCCCGAGGCGCCGGTCAATCCCGGTGTCGTGCCCAATCCCGGTCCGGGCTGGGCTCCCCGCCCGAATCCCATTGTGCCGGTGCCGATCCCGATTCCCATCCCGATCCCGGGGTGGGGGCCGAACTATCCGCCGTACAACCCTCCCTACAACCCTCCCTACAACCCCCCATACAACCCGCCTTACACGCCGCCGACGACTACGCCCTATTCACCGCCGACCACCACGTACCAGCCGCCGACGACGACGTATTCGCCTCCGACGACGACGTATTCGCCGCCGAGCACCACGCACGAGCCGCCGACGACGACGTATTCGCCTCCGACGACGACGTATTCGCCGCCGAGCACCACGCATCAGCCGCCGACGAGCACCTATTCGCCGCCGAGCACCCGGGAAACCACCCAGGCGCCGCCGCCGACGCACACCCAGCAGACCGTGCCGCCGACGCATTCGCAGCCGGTCTATCCGCAGCAGCCGATATACCCGCAGGAGCCACACCCCCACCGCGGGTTCTGAGCGTGCCCGACCCCGGCGGTCTGGTGACGGTGGTCCTGCCCTGCCTCAACGAAGAGGAGTCGCTGCCCGCGGTACTGGCCGCGATCCCCGCCGGCTACCGGGCATTGGTGGTGGACAACAACAGCACCGACGACACCGCCGGGGTCGCGAGCCGGCACGGCGCCCGAGTCGTCGCCGAACCGCGGGCCGGGTACGGCTCGGCCGTCCACGCGGGCGTGCTGGCCGCGACCACCCCGATCGTGGCGGTCATCGACGCCGACGGCTCGATGGACTGCGGCGATCTGCCCCGGCTGGTCGCCGAGCTCGAGCGGGGCGCTGACCTGGTGACCGGCCGGCGCCGGCCGGTACCCGGGCTGCACTGGCCATGGGTGGCCCGGGCGGGCACCGTCGTCATGAGCTGGCGGCTGCGCACCCGGCACGGCCTGCCGGTGCACGACATCGCGCCGATGCGAGTGGCCCGGCGCGAAGCGCTGCTGCAACTGGGCGTCGTCGACCGGCGTTCGGGATATCCGCTGGAATTGCTGGTGCGTGCCGCGGCCGCCGGCTGGCGCGTCGTCGAACTCGACGTCAGCTACGGCCCGCGAACGGGCGGCAAGTCAAAGGTGAGCGGTTCGCTGCGGGGCAGCATCACCGCGATCCTCGACTTCTGGAAGGTGATTTCATGAGCGCGCTGCCGGTGACCCTGCTGGTGGTCGCCAAGGCGCCCGAGCCGGGCCGGGCGAAGACGCGGCTCGCGGCGACCGTCGGCGACCGCGTCGCCGCCGACATCGCCGCCGCCGCACTGCTTGACACGCTCGACGCGGTGGCCGCCGCCCCGGTGACCGAGCGGGTGGTCGCCCTCACCGGCGACCTGGACGCCGCGGCCAACGCCGCCGAGATCCGGCAGCGGCTGGCGTCGTTCACCGTGATCGCCCAGCGCGGTGCGGATTTCGCGGCCCGGCTCGCCAACGCGCACGCCGATGCGGCCGGCGGGTTTCCGGTGCTGCAGATCGGCATGGACACCCCCCAGGTGACTGCGGACCTGTTGGCCGGATGCGCGCGCCGGCTGCTCGAGACGCAGGCCGTCTTCGGGCCGGCCCAGGACGGTGGCTGGTGGGTGCTCGGCGTGGGGGAGCCCGCGATGGCGCAATGCCTGCGCACCGTGCCGATGTCCGCGGCCGAAACCGGCGAGCTGACCTTGAAGACATTGCGCGACAGCGGTATTGACGTGGTGACGGTTGAGGCGCTGGCCGATGTGGACTTCGTCGACGACATCGCGGTGGTGCGCGACGCCTGCGCACCCACCAGCCGCTTCGCGCGCGTCACCCGCGCGGCCGGCCTGTAGCGCTACCAGTTCGTCAGGATGATCGTGTTGAGCGCCAGCGCGCCGACGGCGTTGAGCGCCAACCAGATCCGGTGTGAACGCACCGGAAGGAGTGCGGCCGCGGCGGTGAGCCAGATGGTGAACGGCAGCCAGATGCGTTCCACCTCGGCCTTGCTGAGCATGCTCAGGTCGGCGAAAACGATGGCGGCCAGCATGCCCAACAGCAGGAGATGAAAGCCGGAGCGCCGCCGGATGGCGGCCCAGTCGAACACCCTGCTGATTCCGGCGACGCCGCCCAACCCGATCGCGCACACCACGCACGCCAGGTTGGCCCAGCTCCAATACTGGAACGGCCGGAATTTGGCGATGCCCTGCCAATAGCGTTGCTGCACAAGGATATAGCCGTCGAACCAGAAGAACCCCGCGACGGCGAAGGCGACCGCCACCGCGATCGCGGCCAGCGCCGCCGGGCCCAGGGCCCGCAGGATCGCCCGCCAGTCCGCCCAGCCGTTGCCCGGCCGCTGGGCGGAGGCCAGCACCGCCAACGCCGGCAACCCCATCAGCATCAGGCCGTAGTTACAGAACACCCCCCAGCCCAGCAGCAGCCCCGCGCCCGCGGCCGTCAGCGCGGGGAAGCGGACCGGGCGGTGCACCGCCACGGCCAGCAGCGCGATGCCCCAGGCCGCCACCCCGGCGAAGTAGCCGTCGGCCGACACCGCCACCCAGATCGCCGTCGGCGCCAGGGCGACGAACGGGGCGACGCGCCGCGCGGTCGGCTCGTCGGCCAGCGCGCGCACGGCGATCATCACCGCGGCCGCTGCGCTCGAGCCGGCCAGCAGGCACAGCAGCCCGGCCCAGGCGCCGCCGTGCAGGCCGAGCCGGTCCAGCCAGACGAACGTCAGCAGCGCGCCGGGTGGATGCCCGGACACGTGGGTGGTCCACGAGTTCGGCTGGTAGTCCACGATCCGGCTCGCGAACGTGCGCAGCGTCGCACCGATGTCGGTGATGCGCGGCACCTGCGACAGGTATTCGTCACGGGTGGTCAGCCGGCCGGCGAAGCCGCGCTGCCAGCCGTCGATCATCGCCAGCGCGAACGCCCACCCGCACGCGATGGCCCAGCTGCCCAGCGTCAGTGCGCGCCACGAAAGGCGTTGCGCCAGAATCGGTCCCCACGCGACAACGGCGATCGCCAGGGCGATGGCCGGCCCGGTTCCCCAGCCGGCGTGGATCAGCCATTCGCCGAAGATCGGTGCGGCGCCGGCGTGGGTGGCGAACTTCTCGGCACCGACGTCCAGACGCGGCCGCACCCCTAGGTTCATCCGCGGCAACACGAACGCCGCCGCCACCAACACCACCCCGACCGTGACCGCTACCGCCTCGCGCACTGCCTCCCGTCGAGCGATCCTCACGGACGAACAGCCTATTGATCGCTCGCGCCGCCGAATCGGCGCACCAACGCCGCCCGGTCGACCTTGCCGATGCCGCGGCGCGGCAGGGCGTCGACGATGTGCAGCTCGCGCGGCGCGGCGGTGGCGTCCAGGGTGCGGGTCACCTGCGCGCGCAGCGCGTCCAGGGTCGGCGCGGCGGACCCGTCGCGCACCACGACCGCGGCGACCACCCGCTGCCCCAGCCGGTCGTCGGCCACCCCGAACACCGCGCAATCGCTCACGGCCGGATGGGTGCACAGCGCCGCCTCGACCGGCTGCGGCAGCACGGTCAGCCCGCCCGTGCTGATCGCGTCGTCGGCGCGGCCCAGGACGGTCAGCACACCCGCGTCGCTGACGGCGCCGAGGTCGTCGGTCGCAAACCAGCCCGGCTCGGCGAACGGATCCGGGTCAACCGGGTTGCGGTAACCCTTGGCCAGCGTCGCGCCGCCGATGACGATGCGCCCGTCGACCGTGCGCAGCCGTACCCCGTCCAGCGGGACGCCGTCGTACACGCAGCCCCCGGCGGTCTCGCTCATCCCGTAGGTGCGGACCACGGTGATGCCCGCCCCGGCCGCATCGTCGAGAACCGGTCGTGGCGCGGGTCCGCCGCCGAGCAGGACGGCGTCCAGTTCGGCGAGGGCGGCCGTGGCGGCCGGGTCGCCGAGCGCCTTGGCCAGCTGCGCGGCAATTAGCGAGGTGTAGCGCCGCCCCGAGCCCAATGCCCTTATCGCACCGGGCAATTCAACGACATCAAACCCCTTGGAGGGGTTAGTGACGTCCATCTCGACCGGTGTGGAGCCGGCGAGCAGGCTGCGCACCAAGACCTGCACCCCGGCGATGTGGTGGGGTGGCAGCGCGAGCAGCCAGCGGCCCGGCCCGCCGAGGCGGTCATGGGTGGCCGCCGCGCTGGCCATCAGGGCGGCGCCGGTCAGCAACGCGCCCTTGGGAATTCCGGTGGTTCCCGACGTCGCCGCGACCAGGGCCACGTCGTCGTCGATGGCCTCTCCGACGCGCAGCCCCACCCGCAGCGCATCCGACTCGCGATCGTCGGCCAGGGCGACCAGTGCGGGGTCGCGCCCGTCCAGCACCCGTTCCAGCGCGGGCAACAGCGACGAGGCCGCCGATCCCGGCGGGAGGTGCAGGGCGCGCAGTACCGCTATGCCCGGTCCCCGGCCTCGTCGGCGTCATCGAAGGGCCAGCCCTGGGCCGCCAACCGCACCCGCACCCGCTCGATGTCGGCGGGTGACGGCAGTTCGTCGGTGATCTGCGTGATCAGCACTCCGATGTCGACGTCGTCGAACTCGCCGCGCCGGACCAGCTCGGAGGCCACATCCTTCACGTCGTCGTTGGACATCCGCCGGGCCAGCAGCGCGAGCACAGGGAAGGTGTCGGTCGGCGGCACGCCCTCTGGGTATCCCGCGCGGAGCCAGGAGACGATCGAATTCAGGAATCCATTCATGCTGTGACAACACCCCCCGGTGTTTGGCTTAGCACATCCGTGGGCATCAATCGATGCTACTTGGCTTTGGCTCCGAGGAACGGGTAGCCGGTGTGATGCGCGATGAAGTCACGTGAGATGTACGCCAGCGCGAAGGCGATCACCAGGATCACCACCGCATAGATCGCCCAGGCGACGGCCAGCAGCGCCGGGTTCTTCTGCGGCGAGCCGCCATCGGTGCTGACCTGTCCTGCGCCGATCGCCTGGAAACGCAGCCCCAGGGCGAACAGCCCCGGTAGCGCGGCGCCGGCCAGCATCGAGAAGAGCAGGATCTTGAGGGAGGCCTGGTAGTTGAACCAGTCGCTGAAGTGACTCATCGCGCGTTCGCCTTAATGGTCGGGTCGTCGGAGCCGTACCGAGGCGGCGTGGGTCCGGTATCCGTGGGCGGCCCTTGGGCGTCCGTGCCCTCGAGCCCGCTGGTCAGATCGCCCTTCCACTCGGCGTTGACATTGTTGTGGTCGACCTTGACCTTGCGCGACCGGATGTAGATGGTCGCGGAGACCGCAATCAGCAGCGCGAAGCCCACGATGGCACCCGGGTAGCCGCCGATCAGGTGCACGATCCAGTAGGTGAGCGCACCGACCAGCCCGGCCAGCGGGAGCGTGACCAGCCACGCGACACCCATGCGGCCGGCGACCCCCCAGCGGACCTCGCCGCCGGGCTTGCCCAGCCCGCTGCCCAGCACCGAGCCGGTGCAGACCTGGGTGGTCGACAGCGCGTAGCCGAAGTGGGCGGAGAGCAAAATCACCGCGGCCGAAGAGGATTCGGCCGCCATGCCCTGCGGCGACTGGATCTCCACCAGGCCCTTGCCCAGGGTGCGGATGATCCGCCAGCCGCCCAGATACGTGCCGAGTGCCATCGACAGCGCACAACCGACGATGACCCACAGCGGCGGCATGGAAGCGGTCTTGCTGACCGAGCCGTAGGACATCAGCGCAAGGAAGATGATGCCCATCGTCTTCTGCGCGTCGTTGGTGCCGTGCGCCAGCGAAACCAGCGACGCCGAGCCCCACTGCCCGTACCGGAAGCCGGCCTCGGTGCGCTTAGCCGGGATGCCGCGGGTGATCCGGTAGACCAGCCAGGTCGCGAGCGCGCCGACCGCGATGGCCAGGATCGCCGACACGACCGCCGGGATGATCGCCTTGGACACCACGCCCTTCCAGATCACCCCGTGTGCACCGACGGCGGCGATGGTGGCGCCGACGATGCCGCCGATCAAGGCGTGCGACGAACTCGAGGGGATGCCGAGGAGCCAGGTCAGCAGGTTCCACACGATGCCGCCGACGAGGCCGGCGAACACCAGCTCCAGCGTCACGATGTGCCCGTCGATCAAGCCCTTGGCGATCGTCGCGGCGACGGCGGTGGACATGAACGCACCCACGAGGTTCAGCACCGCGGACAGCGCGACCGCTACTTTCGGCTTGAGCGCACCACTGGCGATCGAGGTCGCCATCGCGTTGCCCGTGTCATGGAAGCCATTCGTGAAATCGAAAGCCAATGCCGTGATTACGACAATGATCAAGAGGAACAATTGGATGTTCACAGCGCCTGATTCTGGTGGTAGGAGGTTTCCATTGTCGAATGCTGGTAGAGGCGAATTCCGGGTATACCTTGAACCGTCGCCAGATGTTACCTCTCAGTTAACCGGTGTTTCTCTGTTGTTCACCTCGGGTGTCACGCCGTAACGGGTGCTCCGGCGGCACTTCGACGAAAATGAGCGTGAGGCCATCCGGATCGGTCACATGCATCTCTTTCAAGCCCCATGGTTCCTGGCGAGCTTCGCGCGCGATCGGCACCCCGCGGCCCGCCAATTCGGCTTGGGTGGCCTCGATGTCGCGGACCTGTAGCCACAGCGCGCCGGGGAAGGCGGCCTGCGAGGGATCGGGCGCGCCGTAACCGGCCAGCTCCAGCAAGGACTGGCCCGCGAAAAAGACTGTGCCAGCGCCGTAGTCGCGCCAAATCGCCAGCCCGATCTCGTCGCGGTAGAAGGCTAGCGAGCGCTGATAGTCCGACGGCCGCAGCAGCATCCGACTGGCCAGGATCTCCATGAAAGCGTGTCTACCACGTGGCCCGGTCAGCCATCGGTCTTGCGGTTGGGCTGGATGCTCTGGCGCTGCATCACGGCGTTGACCCAGCGCGGGCCGAAGGTGTCCAGCGCCTTGGCGGCGATCGCCATCCGCGGTGCGATGCGGACCGGGCGGGTGCGGGCGGCGGTGATCATCCACTCGCCGGCCTCCTCCGACGTCAGCGCCGGCATCCCCTCGTAGGCCTTGGTCGGGGCGATCATCGGGGTGGCCACCAGCGGGTAGTACAGCGTGGTGGAGTGCACGCCCTTGTCGCCCCACTCGGTTTCCACCACTCGGCTGACGGTCGACAGCGCGGCCTTCGAGGCGTTGTACAGCGCGAACAGCGGCGAGGCCTCCGACAGCACGCCCCACGTCGAGACGTTGATGATGTGGCCGTCGCCGCGCTCGATCATCCCGGGGGCGAGGCCGCGGATCAGCCGCAGCGGCGCGTAGTAGTTGAGCACCATGGTGCGCTCGACGTCGTGCCAGCGTTCCAGCGACTCGGCGAGTGGCCGGCGGATGGACCGGCCGGCGTTGTTGATCAGGATGTCGATTCCGCCGAGACGCTTTTCCACGTCGGCGACCAGCGCGTCGACGGCGTCCATGTCCGAGACGTCGCACGGGATCGACAGCGCTTCGCCGCCGGCGCCGGTGATCCGCTCGGCCAGCGCGTCAAGCAGATCCTGGCGACGAGCGACGACGACCACCGTGGCGCCCGCCCGGGCGAACTGTTCGGCCGCGGCCTCGCCGATCCCCGACGAGGCCCCGGTGAGCAGGATGCGCTTGCCGGCCAGCTCGATCGGCTTGATCAGCGGACGGTTGACCAATACTTGCGGCGCCATGGGGGGTCGCATGGTCGCCAGCACGAACTGGTCGGCGATCCGGCGGAGGGGGCTCTTGCTCACTGACGGGAGTCTAGGCGGGCGCGGGCACCTCAGAAGTACCGGGGAAAGCGGCTCCAGTCCGGGTTCCGCTTCTCCAGGAAGGCGTCGCGGCCCTCGACGGCCTCGTCGGTCATGTACGCCAGCCGGGTGGCCTCGCCCGCGAACAGCTGCTGACCCACCAGGCCATCATCGAGCAGGTTGAACGCGAACTTCAGCATCCGTTGCGCCTGAGGGGATTTGGCGTTGATCTCGCGCGCCCATTCGATGGCCTCCGATTCCAGCTCCGCATGGTCGACGACGGCGTTGACCGCGCCCATGCGATGCATCTGCTCGGCGGTGTAGGGGCGGCCCAGGAAGAAGATCTCGCGGGCGAACTTCTGGCCGACCTGGCGGGCCAGGTACGCGCTGCCGTAGCCGCCGTCGAAGCTGCCGACGTCGGCGTCAGTCTGCTTGAAGCGGGCGTGCTCGCGGCTGGCCAGGGTGAGGTCGCAGACCACGTGCAGGCTGTGCCCGCCGCCGGCCGCCCACCCGTTGACCAGACAGATGACCACCTTGGGCATGAACCGGATCAGCCGCTGGACCTCGAGGATGTGCAGCCGGCCGGCGCGGGCGGTGTCGACGGTGTCGGCGGTGTCGCCGCTCGCGTACTGGTAGCCGCTGCGCCCGCGGATGCGTTGATCCCCGCCCGAGCAGAACGCCCAGCCGCCGTCCTTGGGCGACGGTCCGTTGCCGGTGAGCAACACCACGCCTACGTCGGGGGACATCCGGGCGTGGTCGAGTACTCGGTAGAGCTCGTCGACGGTGTGCGGCCGAAACGCGTTGCGCACCTCGGGCCGGTCGAACGCCACCCGCACCGTGGCGTCGTCGACGTGCCGGTGATAGGTGATGTCGGTCAGGTCGCCGAACCCGTCCACGGGTCGCCAGGCCTGCGCATCAAAGGGGTTGTCACTCAATCTTTTTGAACTCCTATGCCGGGTCCAGCCGGAATACCGGACACACGCCGGCCAGCACCTCGAACTCCTCGGGGCGGCCGTCGGTGACCAACCCAGAGCGTTTCATGAAGCCGACGCCGGTGGGCACCTCGGTGGGGAACGCCCGCAGCAACGGCCGCGCCGCGTCGGCGGGCAACTCCACCATCCGCACTCGCTCGGACTGCCGGCCGCGGGCCAGCGTCACATACTCGGCGGCGCGGACGTTGCGGATCCAATCCGCACCCGGGAATCCGCCCACCACATACCGCTTGCCGTCCACCGTCATCGGCGTCACCGGCGTCGACCGGGGCGTCCCGGACTTGCGTCCGGGCACGGTCAGCACCACCGGGCTTTCACCGCCGAAGCTCAGGCCGAGCCGCGACATCCGGATGAAGACTTTGTTCGCCGGCTTGAGCCACCACGGTGGTTTCAGCCCGTCGGGCGTACCCATGCCTGACACAGTAGTCAGCTCTGTGGCGCCTCCAGGAAGGGTCCGACACCATGCGCCCAGGGATCGGCGCCCGGCGTGGCGACCGCGTCCAGCCGGGCGATCGCCTCGGTGCTCAGCGTGACACCGGCCGCGCTGACGTTCTCCTCGAGGTGGGCGATAGACCGGGTGCCGGGGATCAGCAACGTGTTCGGCGTGTGGGTCAACAGCCAGGCCAGCCCGACCTGGGCGCCGGTGACGCCCAGATCGCCGGCGATGTCGGCGATCACCGGGTTGTCGGCGACCTTCGGGAACCCCGGGAAAGCCGAGCCGAGCGGGAAGTACGGCACCCACGCGATGCCCTCGGCCGCGCACAACTCGAGCGCCGCCTCCTGAGAGCGGTCCAACACGCTGTAGGCGTTCTGCACGCAGACGATTCCGGCGGGCAGCGCGCGCCGCACGGTCTCGAGGGGCACGGCGCTGATCCCGATCCCGCCGATCTTGCCCTCGTCGCGCAGCGCGATCATCTCGGCGAGTTGGTCATCGAGGTCGACGATCTGGTCGCCCTCGGCGGCCAGGCCGGGACCGAGGTCGAGGCGGCGCAGGTTGACCACCGGGATCTGGTCCAGGCCGAGATGGCGCAGGTCGTCTTCGACGGCCGCGCGCAGTTCGGCCGGCCGTTGGGCGGCGGCCAGCGGAATCGGTTGTTCGCCGGTGTAGCGCGCGCCGACCTTGCTGACGATGACGAGGTCGTCGGGGTAGGGGGCCAGCGCCGCGCGGATCCGGCGGTTTACCTCGCCGGGGCCGTAGAACGACGCGGTGTCGATGTGGTTGACGCCGAGTTCGACGGCACGGCGCAGCACTGTGGCCGCGTCCTCGACCGTCGGCGCCTCGAACAGCTGCATGGCGCCGTAGCCCATGCGGGCAACGGGCGCCGTGCCGATGCTGCCGGTACCGCCGGGCTGTGGTTTGTCGGTCATGATGCTCCTCGGCTCGTGACACACTGGAGAAATGCGGAGGACCCTCCGCTTCGGTCAGCGTAGCAGAAACGGAGGAACCTCCGCTTTGGTCGGACGATCGGATGCGCGTCGCAATCGCGAACGGCTACTGGAGGCGGCCACCGCGGCGTTCACCGCGCACGGCGGATCGGTGTCGCTGGAGTCGATCGCCCGCGACGCCGGGGTCGGAATCGGCACGCTCTACCGCCATTTCCCGAACCGGGAAGCCCTGGTCGAAGCGATCTATCGGGCCGAGCTCGCCGAGGTGGCCGCGGCCGCCGAGCAGCTGCTCAAGCGGCATCCGCCCAAGGTCGCGCTGCGTCACTGGATGGACCGGTATGCGAGCTTCGTCGCCGCCAAGCGCGGAATGGCCGAGTCCCTGCACGCGATCTTCGACTCGGGCGCTCTTGCGCCCAGCCAGACGCGCGACAGCATCGTCGGCGCCGTCGAAATGCTGTTACAGGCGGGCGCCGACGACGCGAGCCTGCGCGCCGACGTGCAGGCCGAGGACGTGGTGTCCAGCCTGATCGGCATCTTCATCGCCAGCGGCTCGCCGGAGCAGACCGGCCGCATGCTCGACCTGCTCGTGGCGGGCGTCGCGGCCTAGCCCACGGAGCGGGCGGCGCCCTCCCAGAACTGCGCACGCACGGCCTTCTTGTCCGGCTTGCCCAGCCCGGTCAACGGCAGCGAGTCGGCCAGCACCACGCGCTTGGGCGACTGCACCGAACCCTTGCGGTCCTTGACCGCCGCCTGGATCTCGGCGGTCATCTTCTCGATCGCGGCGTCGTCGCGGGGCGCGTCGGAGCGCAGCACCACCACCGCGGTGACGGCCTCGCCCCACTTCTCGTCCGGCGCCCCGACCACGCACACCTGCGCGATGGCCGGGTGCTCGGCGACGACGTCCTCGACCTCGCGCGGGAACACGTTGAAACCGCCGGTGACGATCATGTCCTTGACCCGGTCGACGATGAAGTAAAAGCCGTCCTCGTCCTCGCGGGCCATGTCGCCGGTGTGCAGCCAGCCGTCCTTGAACGTCTCGGCCGTCGCCTCGGGCAGGTTCCAGTAACCGCCGGCCAAAAGCGGTCCACTGACACAGATTTCACCCGGCTCGCCCTGCGGCACCGGCTTGCCGTCCTCACCGAGCAGGGCCACCCGCGCGAAAAGCGTTGGGCGCCCGCAGGATGTCAGCCGCTTCTCGTCGTGCTCGCCCTTGGCCAGGTAGGTGATGGCCATCGGCGCCTCGGACTGCCCGTAGTTCTGGGCGAAGATCTGGCCGAACCGGCGGATCGCCTCGGCCAGCCGCACCGGGTTGATCGCCGACGCGCCGTAATAGACGGTCTGCAGCGACGACAGGTCGCGGGTGTGCGAATCCGGGTGGTCCATCAGCGCATACAGCATCGACGGCACCAGGAACGTGGCCGTAATGCGCTTCTCCTCAATGGTTTTCAGCACGTCGGCCGGATCGAACTTGGGCAGCACATGCATCTCGCCGCCCTTGATCAAGGTGGGCAGGAAATACGCCGCCCCGGCGTGCGACAGCGGGGTGATCATCAGGAACCGCGGTTCCTCCGGCCACTCCCACTCGCTGAGCTGGATCTGGGTCATCGAGGAGATCGACTGCGCTGTGCCCATCACGCCCTTGGGCTTGCCGGTGGTGCCGCCGGTGTAGGTCAGGCCGATGACCTGATCGGGCGGCAGGTCCGCGGCGGTCAGCGGCTGCGGGTCGTACTTGGCCGCCTCGGCCGCCAGATCCACCACCTGTCCCTTCAAGCCGCTGAGCGCCTCGGGCACCGGGCCGATGGTGAGAATCTGCTTGAGCCCGGGCACCTTCTCCAGCAACGCCAGCGCGCGCTCGACGAACATCGGGTTGGGGTCGATGATCAGCGAGCTGATGCCGGCGTCGTTGAGCACGTAGGCGTGGTCGTCCAGCGAGCCCAGCGGGTGCAGGGCGGTGCGCCGGTAGCCCCGGGTCTGCCCGGCGCCGATGATCAACAGCACCTCGGGACGGTTGAGCGACAGCAGGCCCACCGCGACGCCGGTGCCCGCGCCCAGCGCCTCGAACGCCTGGATGTACTGGCTGATCCGCTCGGCCATCTGACCACCGGTCAGCGTGGTGTCACCGAGGAACAGCACCGGCTTGGTCTTGTGGCGCTTGAGCGCGCCCACGAGCAGGTGGCCGTTATGGGTCGGGTTGCGCAACAGGTCGTCACTCATGTGGCAAGACTAGAACGTGTTGCAATTTGGGTCAGCCGCACCCTGTTCAACATCGGCAATCAGGGCCTGACCCGTGGTGACCCGCTTCGACCGGCTCCGCCGCTCTTGCGATCGCCACTACGATTCCTCCCCATGGGGCAGGCAGATCTCGTCGTCACCGGAAACATCCTCACCGTCGACGAGGCGCGGCCCACCGCCGAGGCGCTCGCCGTCGCCGAGGGCAAGATCATCGCCGTCGGAACCCGCGCCGAGGTCGCCGCATTCGCCGGCCCGGACACCCAGACCGTCGACGTCGGTGGCGGCTGCGTCATGCCGGGATTCGTTGAGGCACATGGGCATCCGTTGATGGAGGCGGTCGCCCTATCGGACCGCATCGTCGACATCCGCCCGGTCACCCTGCGCAATGCGGACGACGTCGTCGCGGCGATCCACCGCGAGGTCGCCCGGCGGGGATTCGACGGCGCCTACCTCAACGGCTGGGATGCGCTGCTGCAGAGCGGCCTTCCGGAACCGACGCTGAGCTGGCTCGACGACATCGCGCCGGACAGCCCGCTGGTCATCCTGCACAACTCCGGGCACAAGGCCTACTTCAACTCGCGCGCCGCCAAGCTGCACGGGCTGAACCGCGACACCCCCGACCCCAAGGGCGCCAAGTACGGCCGCGACGCCAGCGGCGAACTCGACGGCACCGCCGAGGAGACCGGCGCGGTGTTCCCGTTGCTGGGCGGGGCCATCGACTTCGCCGACTACCCGCAGATGCTGCTCGCCGAATGCGCCCGGCTCAACCGCGCCGGCCTGACCACCTGCTCGGAGATGGCCTTCGACCCGAACTTCCGGCCGGTGGTCGAGCAACTGCGCGAGCGGCTCACGGTGCGGTTGCGCACCTACGAGATCTCCAATCCGCAGATGTCCACCGCCGCCACCCCCGGGCAGGGCGACGACATCCTGCGTCAGGTCGGCATCAAGATCTGGGTCGACGGGTCACCCTGGATCGGCAACATCGACCTCTCGTTCCCGTACCTGGACACCGAGGCCACCCGGATCATCGGCGTCGTGCCGGGCTCCTGCGGCTGCGCCAACTACACCGCCGAGCAGCTGCACGAGATCGTCGGCGCCTACTTCCCGCTAGGCTGGCCGATGGCCTGCCACGTGCAGGGCGACGCCGGCGTGGACACCATCCTCGACGTCTACGAAGAGGCCCTCAAGCGGCACCCTCGCGACGACCACCGGCTGCGGCTCGAACACGTCGGCGCCATCCGGCCCGAGCAGCTGCAGCGCGCCCACGATCTCGGCGTCACCTGCAGCATCTTCGTCGACCAGATCCACTACTGGGGCGACGTCATCGTCGACGGGCTGTTCGGCGAGGAACGCGGAACCCGTTGGATGCCGGCCGGATCCGCGGTGGCCACCGGGATGCGCATCTCGCTGCACAACGACCCGCCGGTCACGCCCGAGGAGCCGCTGCGCAACATCAGCGTGGCCGTGACCCGCACCGCGCCGAGCGGCCGGGTGCTCGGCCCTGAGGAACGGCTGACCGTCGAGCAAGCGATCCGCGCGCAAACCATCGACGCGGCCTGGCAGCTGTTCTCCGACGACGTGATCGGCTCGCTGGAGGTCGGCAAGTACGCCGATCTGGTGGTGCTGTCGGCCGACCCGCGAATCGTGCCGCCCGAGCAGATCGCCGCCCTCGAGGTACGGGCGACGTATCTGGCGGGTCGCCAGGTCTACAGCGCGTGACGCCGACGCTCGAGGACCTGCTCGACCGCCTGCACGTGGTGGCGCTGCCCATGCGGGTGCGGTTTCGCGGCATCACCACCCGCGAGGTCGCGCTGATCGACGGCCCGGCGGGCTGGGGCGAATTCGGGGCGTTCGTCGAATACGAGCCGCGCGAGGCCGCGCACTGGCTGGCGTCGGGCATCGCGGCCGCCTACCGGGAGCCGCCGCCGACCCGCCGCGACCGCATCCCCATCAACGCGACGGTGCCGGCGGTGCCCGCCGCCCAGGTGGCCGAGGTGCTGTCCCGGTTTCCCGGGGCCGGGACGGCCAAGGTGAAGGTCGCCGAGCGCGGGCAGACGCTGGCCGACGACGTCGCGCGGGTCAACGCCGTGCGCGAGCTGATTCCGACCGTGCGGGTGGACGCCAACGGCGGCTGGAGCGTGGGGGAGGCGGCCGCGGCGGCCGCCGCGCTGACCGCCGACGGCCCGCTGGAATACCTCGAACAACCCTGCGCGACGGTCGGCGAGCTCGCCGAGCTGCGCCGCCGGGTCGATGTACCGATCGCCGCCGACGAAAGCATCCGCAAGGCCGAGGATCCGCTGGCCGTGGTCCACGCCGGCGCCGCCGACATCGCGGTGCTCAAAGTCGCTCCGCTGGGCGGGATTTCGGCCATGCTCGAAATCGCGGCACAGATCGACGTCCCGGTCGTGGTGTCCAGCGCGCTGGATTCGGCGGTGGGCATCGCCGCCGGGCTGACCGCCGCGGCGGCATTACCGCAACTGCGTCATGCCTGCGGGCTGGGCACCGGCGGGCTGTTCGTCGAGGACGTCGCCGAGACCGCCGCGCCGGTCGATGGCTGCCTGCCGGTGGGCCCGGTCACGCCCGACCCGGCGCGGCTGCACGCGTTGGCGGCACCGCCCGAGCGTTGGCAGTGGTGGATCGACCGGGTCAAGGCCTGCCATCGGTTGCTTGTACCGTCGACCGAGTGATCAACCTGGCTTACGACGACCGCGGATCCGGTGAGCCCGTGGTCTTTATCGCCGGCCACGGCGGCGCCGGACGGACCTGGCACCCCTACCAAGTACCCGCGTTCCTGGCGGCCGGATACCGCGTCATCACCTTCGACAACCGTGGGATCGGCGCCACGGAGAACGCGGGCGGCTTCTCCACCCAGACCATGGTCGCCGACACCGCGGCCCTGATCGAGGGCCTGAACGCGGCCCCGGCCCGCATCGTCGGGATGTCGATGGGCGCGTTCATCGCCCAGGAACTCATGCTGGCCCGGCCGGAGCTGGTCACCTCGGCGGTGCTGATGGGCACCCGCGGCCGCATGGACCGGGCCCGGCAGTTCTTCCGCGACGCCGAGGCCGAGCTGGCCGACGCCGGTGTCGCGATGCCCGCCGCGTACGAAGCGAAAATCCGCCTGCTGGAAAACTTCTCCCGCAAGACGCTCAACGACGACACCGCCATCGCCGACTGGATCGCGATGTTCTCCACCTGGCCCGTCAAGTCCACTCCCGGCATGCGCGCCCAGCTGGATGTGGCGCCGTACACCAGCCGATTGACCGCCTACCGCAGCATCGCGACCCCGGCGCTGGTCATCGGCTTCTCCGACGACGTGCTCACCCCGCCGTATCTGGGCCGCGAGGTCGCCGACGCGCTGCCCAACGGCCGCTACGTGCAGATTCCCGACACCGGTCACCTCGGCTTCTTCGAGCGGCCGGACGCCGTCAACGCCACCATGCTCAAGTTCTTCGGCGACGCCAAGGGCTGAGCGCGGTTCACCAGCGCTGACAGCGGTTGGCGGAGCCTGTGACAGGCTGTAGGAGTGAACCCCTCGACGACACAGGCTCGCGTCGTCGTCGACGAGCTGATTCGCGGCGGCGTCCGCGACGTGGTGCTTTGCCCCGGTTCGCGGAACGCCCCGCTGGCCTTCGCGTTGCAGGACGCCGACCGCTCCGGCCGCATCCGCCTGCACGTCCGCATCGACGAACGCACCGCCGGCTATCTGGCCATCGGCCTGGCCATCGCCGCCGGCGCGCCGGTCTGCGTCGCCATGACGTCCGGCACCGCCGTCGCCAACCTCGGCCCGGCGGTGATCGAGGCCAACTACGCCCGGGTGCCGCTGATCGTGCTCTCGGCCAACCGGCCCTACGAGCTGCTGGGCACCGGGGCCAACCAGACCATGGAGCAGCTGGGCTACTTCGGCACCCAGGTCCGGGCCACCATCAGCCTCGGACTGGCCGAGGACGCCCCCGAGCGGCTGGATGCCCTCAACGCCACCTGGCGGTCGGCCACCTGCCGAGTGCTGGTCGCCGCCACCGGATCCCGCACCGCCAACGCCGGCCCCGTGCAGTTCGACATCCCGCTGCGCGAGCCCCTGGTGCCGGATCCCGAACCTCAAGCGCCGACGCCGCCGGGCCGCCCGGGCGGGCGGCCGTGGACCTACACGCCGCCGGTCAGCTTCGACCAGCCGCTGGACATCGACCTGTCACCCGACACGGTCGTCATCGCCGGGCACGGTGCGGGTGTGCAGCCCAGCCTGGCGCAGCTGCCGACCGTCGCCGAGCCGACGGCGCCCGCCCCGGCCAACCCGCTGCACCCGCTGGCGCTGCCGCTGCTGCGGCCCAAGCAGGTGATCATGCTCGGCCGCCCCACCCTGCACCGGCCGGTGTCGGCGCTACTGGCCGACCCGCAGGTGCCGGTGTTCGCGCTGACCACCGGGCCGCGCTGGCCGGACGTCTCGGGGAATTCGCAGGCCACCGGGACGCGGGCGGTCACCACCGGCGCGCCCGACCCGGCGTGGCTGCGGCGCTGCGCGGAGACCAACCGGCACGCGCTGGCCGCCGTCCGCAGCCAGCTCGCGGCGCACCCGCTGACCACCGGCCTGCACGTCGCGGCGGCCGTGGCCGACTCGCTGGAGCCCGGCGATCAGCTGGTGCTCGGGGCATCCAACCCGGTCCGCGACGCGGCGCTGGTCGGCCTGGACACCCGCGGCATCCGGGTGCGGTCCAACCGCGGTGTCGCGGGCATCGACGGGACGGTCTCCACGGCCATCGGGGCGGCGCTGGCCCACGAACGCGACGGCGGTCCGGACGGCCCGGCGCGCACCGTCGCGCTGATCGGGGACCTGACGTTCGTGCACGACAGCTCCGGGTTGCTGATCGGCCCCACCGAGCCCACGCCGCGCCGGCTGGCGATCGTGGTCTCCAACGACAACGGCGGCGGCATCTTCGAACTGCTCGAGCAGGGCGACCCGCGGTTCTCCGACGTGTCGTCACGGGTGTTCGGCACCCCGCACGACGTCGACGTGGGCGCGCTGTGCCGCGCCTACCACGTCGAGAGCCGCCAGATCGAGGTCGGCGAATTGCCCACGGCCCTCGACGAATCCGGGCCCGGGATGCGGGTGCTGGAGGTCAAGGCGGACCGGTCGTCGCTGCGCCAGTTGCACGCCGCCATCAAGGCCGCGCTGTGAGGCGCACCTAGATGGCGGTATCTCCAAAAGTTCTGCTGCGCATCCTGATTCATGGGCGTAGTGATCATCGGCCGAAAACGCGGGCGCGGATTGCGTTGCGGTGGGCCCGGATTGCGGTGCTGATCGTGACCGGCCTGGTCACACTGCAGTCAGTGCTGCTGGTGGCCGGCGCCTGGCGCGACGACATCGCGATCACCCACAACATGGGTGTCGCGCAGGCCGAGGTGCTCAGCGCCGGGCCGCGCCGCTCCACGATCGAATTCGTCACCCCCGAGCGGGTCACCTATCGCCCCGAGCTCGGTGTGCTCTATCCGTCCCATCTGGCGACCGGGATGCGCATCTACGTCGAGTACAACAAGAACGACCCGAACCTGGTGCGCGTGCAGCATCGCAACGCCGGGCTGGCGGTCATCCCGGCGGGATCCATCGCGGTGGTGGGCTGGCTGGCCGCGGCGGCGATCCTGGTCGCGTTGGCGCTGCTGGACAAGTGGCTGGACCGTCGCGACGAGCGCGGCGACGCACCGGCCAGCCCGGCCGCAAAAAGTGTCGGACCTGCAAATTTCGCGTGACGTATACACACAGGCAACCTTGTCGACAGCCGACGCTGACAAGGTAGTGATGTGCGCGTTGCTATCGTCGCGGAATCCTTCCTCCCCGAAGTCAACGGTGTCAGCAACTCGGTGATCCGGGTGCTCGAGCATCTGCGCCGGACGGGTCACGAAGCCCTCGTCATCGCCCCCGACACGCCTCCCAGCCAGCCCCGGGCCGATCGCATCTACGACGGGATCCGCGTTCACCGGGTGCCGTCGCGGATGTTCCCCAAGGTGACCACCCTGCCGCTCGGCGTGCCGACACCCCGGCTGGTGAAGGTGTTGCGTGGATTCGATCCGCACGTGGTGCATCTGGCTTCGCCGGCGCTGCTGGGCTACGGCGGGGTGCGGGCGGCGCGGTGGCTGGGGGTGCCGACGGTGGCGGTGTATCAGACCGACGTCCCGGGCTTCGCGGCGAGCTACGGCATTCCGATGACCGCGCGGGCCGCCTGGGCCTGGTTCCGCCATCTGCACGGTCTCGCCGACCGTACTCTGGCGCCATCCAGCGTTACAATGGAATCGCTTGTCGCTCAACGTTTTCCGCGGGTGCACCGGTGGGCGCGCGGCGTCGACGTGCTGCGGTTCGCGCCGTCCGCGCGCAACCAGGCGCTGCGCGCACAGTGGTCGCCGCGGGGCAAGCCGATCGTCGGATTCGTGGGTCGGCTCGCGCCGGAGAAACATGTCGAGCGACTCATCGGGCTGGCCGCCGGCGGCGCGGTTCAGGTCGTCATCGTGGGCGACGGTGTCGACCGCGACAAGCTGCAATCGGCAATGCCGACAGCGGTTTTCACGGGTGCGCTATACGGCGACGAACTCGCCGCGGCGTACGCCAGCATGGACGTGTTCGTGCATCCCGGTGAGCACGAGACGTTTTGTCAGGTCGTGCAAGAAGCGCTGGCGTCGGGGTTGCCGGTGATTGCCCCCGACGCCGGCGGCCCACGTGACCTCGTCACTCCGTGGCGAACCGGTCTGCTGTTGGCCGTCAACGAGTTCGAGTCCCGGCTGCCTGACGCGGTCGCACACCTGACCTCCGAACGGTCGCGTTACGCGCTGGCCGCCCGGCGCAGCGTGATCGGCCGGAGTTGGCCGGTCATCTGCGACGAACTCCTCGGCCACTACGAGGCGGTGCTGTCGCCGTTCGTTCGACGCCAACTAGTGTCAACCCGTCACGCGCTGGGGGAATGAGCGAGGGCCGTCGCGTTGCGGTTCCACGGGGTCGAATTCGATTGGCAGCGTGGTCGGTCCGCTCAGCCCGGTGAGGGGCTTCCACGGAGCGGGGCCGGTGCGACGGGCGTTGGGCATGCGCTGCGTCATGATCGCCGAAGCTTCGGCGAGTTCGAGTCGGGCCAGGTTGGCGCCCAGGCAATAGTGCATACCGGCGCCGAACGTCTGCATCGCCGGGGCCCCCGTGCGGGTGATGTCGAGGCGGTCGGGGTCGTCGTAAACGGCGGGATCGCGGTTGGCCGCGGCGGTGTTCGCGATAACCAGTGTGCCCGCGGGGATTACCACTCCGGCGACCTCGGCGTCCTCGAGGGCGATGCGCAGGGTGGCGCCCGCGACCGGTGAATGCCGCATGGTCTCTTCAACCGCGTTGGCCGCGAGCTCGGGATGCTCGGCCAGCAGGGCCCACTGGTCGGGACGGTCGCACAACACCTGCACCGAGGCGGCCAGCTGGTTGCGGGTGGTGTCGGTGCCGGCCACCAGCAGGCCCGCCGCCAGCATCCGCAGCTCGTCGGCGTTCAGGCGATCGCCGTCGTCCTCGGCACGGATCAGGTCAGAGATCAGGTCGTCGGTCAGCCTGTGGCGTCGCTGCGCCACCATGTCGTCGATGTAGGCGTCGAGTTCATCCCACGCGGCCAAGATGGTCCGCTGGTGGTCCGCGACCTCCCAGCTGAAGGCCTTGAAGATGTCGTCTGTCCACTCCGAGAACAGCTTCCAATCCTCTGCCGGGGCGCCCAGAAGCGCACAGATGATCGGGATCGGGTATTGACGGGCGATGTCGGCGACCACCTCGCAGCGCCCGGTTGCGGTGTGGCGGTCCACCAGTTCGGTGATCACCTCGACGATCGTCGCGTGCAGTCGCGCGGTGGCCCGTGGTGTGAAGGCTTTGGACACCAGCCGGCGCAAACGGTGGTGGGCGGTCCCGTCGAGACTGATCAGGTTCGTGGCGATTCGCTCCCACAATGGGCCGGTGGTGATGCCCTGGGAGGCAAGGAACATGCCCTGTGGTACGCGAAATCGCGGATCGCGCAGTACCGTTCGAACCAGCTCATAGGTCAGCAACTCCGGACCGTGGGGGCCGATCGCGATCGAGGTCTGCTGGCGCGCCTGGCGGATGATCTCGTGGGCCTCGTCGAGGCTCTGGCAATGCTCATAGTTGATCGCCGGAAGGCCGGCATCAAAGACGTTCGGGCAGATCGACGTGTCAACAGTGATGGTCATGGTGGTGCCCCATAGGTCGTCGGTTATGTGCTTGCACCACCAAGTTTTATCGGCGCGAGGACCCACCACATGCGTAGCCGACTACCTGTCTTGCACGCTTTTTCGCATGGCCCGTATGCGGGTGCCATGCCACCGGCGCGCGCTCGCGCAGCGCATGATGATCGCGTCTTCGCTCACTGTCTGCCGCCGTGTGGTGACTACGCCTTGGCGCCGGGTACGCGCTCCGCGCCAAGTGGGCCGCAACGGATTTGGAATCGGTCCCGGACTGTGTCGAGAACACGGCGCTGGCGCTCGCGTTCCCGGTGATGCGTGAGCATGAACCGTGCCAGGCCCGGCAGGCGGCGCGGTAGTGGGTACCACTTGTCGAAGTCGAGGCCGTTCTGGTTGAACACGCGACTGGGGACGTTGTCGTAGATCAGGCTGAGGTTGTGCTGGACGAGCGCGAAGAGTACGTACGGAAATGCCATGGGTGCCTTCTGTCGCAGTGCCTGCCAATCGATTTCGTAGAGCGGGACCTCACTGAGCTTGTCCAAGAACATCAGGTGCCCCAGGAAATAGCCCATGAACGCAGGCAAGTGCAGTATCGCCGACCGCACGTTGATGGAAACGACTGCGCCACTGGGCGAAACGTACGGCTCGTACGCGTATTCGTCGGGGAATTTGACGTATCCCGTGCAGTTGATGACCCAGCTGCCCGGTTGGATCGTCTTGGTCGATCCGCTCCGAAACACCAACTCGGTCGTGCCATTGCGGTCGACTGCATCCTCGAAATAGTCCATGACGAGATCGTTCAACCCGGCGGAGATCGTGCGGTTCTCGGCCTCGGACAGCACACCCAGCACGAAGTTGTCTGCCTGGGGGGTCAGGAACGTGCCATGGGTGGCGCGGTACCAATCTTGCACTTGTGATTCGTTCGTGCCGTCATACCGGCGACTCAGCTGCGTGGCGACGCCGCTTGGCGGTGTGCCCGTCCACCATCGCCGGGTGCCCCTCGGCAACAGGGTGTCGCGGTTGGAGAAGAAGGTGCCGCGGCCGGCGACGAGGTTGACTTCGCGTCCGGGGCAGGTGGTGATCAGTGAGTGTGCGGTGTCCATCGCGGTCTTTCCGCCGCCGATGATCCACACCGGCGCATCGCTTTCCCTGATGTCACCCGCCCGGACGTCGCAGTAGTCGGGTGACACCGAATGGACACGTGTGCTGGAGATGTTGAGCGGTTCGTTCGGCGTGATGCCCAGGCCATAGGCTTTGATCAATCGTTTGGCCTCGACGACGAGCCTCCGGCCGTCGGCAGCACTGGCGGTGACCCGCACGATTCCGTTCGCTTCTACTTCCGACTCGAAGTTCCAGCCGAAGTACTCGTCGACCTGGACGCGCTCCCTGATCACGTCGACGCAGTGCTGAAAATGGTCGAGTACCTCGCCCTTGGTAGCCAGGTAGCTGCGGTCCTTGCCGAGCGTCCACTCGATGTTGCCCGCGGTGAACATGGGGTGCGGTTGGTGCAGCCGGACATAGGGGTAGACGTCGACCCACATGCCGCCGATGCGTGGCCGACGATCGATCAGGATCACCTTGTGGTCGCGGGACAGGTATCGGCTGGCGGCGAACAGCGCGTTCAGCCCGGCGATGCCGGCTCCGACGATGCAAACGTCGCAGGTTTCCACCGGCGGGTACTGGGGTGCGGACATCGGACCGCCTTTCCTCGCAGAGGTCCCAATTATGTGTGCACACGGCGCTGCCGGGAATGAGTAATCGACTACTCGATTGATGCCGACTATCGTCCGCGGCGGTTTGCTGGATCTCGCCCGGCTGGTTAGCCAACAGCGCCTCGTGGGGCCCGCAACCGGCCTATCCTGGGAGAGCCGGGGGTCGGGAGTGGCGGAGGGTCGGATGGCGGCCATAGCAGCGTGCCGGACGTGTGGCACCACGCCGCTAGAGAACGCCCGGTTTTGCCACGGATGTGGTTCCCCAGCCCACGACGGCGAAACCCGGGCCGAGTACAAGCAGGTGACGGTCCTGTTCGCCGATGTTGTTCATTCAATGGACATTGCCGCGACCGTCGGCGCGGAGCGGCTGCGAGAGATCATGGCCGACCTCGTCGGCCGTAGTGCCGCAGTTGTCGAACGCTACGGCGGCACCGTGGACAAGTTCACCGGTGACGGGATCATGGCGGTGTTCGGCGCGCCGGCAGCGTTGGAGGATCATGCTGTTCGTGCCTGTATGGCGGCCTTGGGTATCCAGGAGGAGGCGAAGCGGCTTGCCGTCGACGTCCGAGAGCGCGACGGTCTGGATCTCCAATTGCGGGTCGGCCTGAATTCTGGTGAGGTGATCGCCGGTGAGATCGGTTCAGGCTCTTTCGGTTACACCGCGGTCGGTGAACAAGTCGGTATGGCTCAGCGGATGGAATCGATTGCTCCGCGGGGTGGCGTGATGCTCAGCGCGTCGACCGCCCGACTTGTCGAGAAGGCGGCGACTCTCGGCGAATCAGCGCTTGTTCAGCTCAAGGGTGTGGATGAGCCGGTGCCCGCCCGTCGGCTGTTGGGCATGGGGGAAGGCCATCGCGTTGCCGGGCGTGCTGAGTCGAAATTGGTCGGGCGGCGATGGGAAATGTCCGCTGTCGAGGGCTTATTGGAGCGGGCCATCGACGGACACGGCGCTGTGGTGGGTGTGGTGGGGCCCCCTGGTATCGGCAAGAGCCGTCTGGTGCGCGAGGTTGCGGCGATGGCCGCTCAGCGCGACCTGCAGGTGTACGCCGCGTTCTGCGAGTCGCATACCGGCCAGGTCCCTTTCCATGTCGTCTCGCGGTTGCTGCGTGAGGCAACCGGCGTCGAAGGACTTGAGCCGCAAACCGCCCGCGCAGTGATAAGGCGCCAGGCGTTCTCCGACGCCGAGCCGGAGGACCTCGTGCTCTTCGAGGATCTGCTGGGGATCAGGGATTCGGACGCACCACCTCCCCGAATCGATCCCGACGCACGCCGAAGGCGCCTGACCGCCATGGTCAATTCCGCGACTTTGGCCAATCGGACTCCGGCGGTCTATGTCATCGAAGATGCCCATTGGATCGACGGGTCCAGCGAATCAATGCTCGCCGACTTCCTTACTGTGGTCCCGCGGACCCCGCTGCTGACGATCGTCACGTACCGACCCGAGTACCGAGGTGCGTTGGCCCGGGTGCCCGGGGCGCAAACCATAGCCCTCGCGCCGTTGAGGGACAGCGAGACTGCCGCCCTCGTCTTCGAACTGCTCGGGCCGGACCCCACGGTCGGCGAGCTGGGTCGCAAGATCGCCGAACGGGCCTCCGGTACACCGTTTTTCGTTGAGGAGATCGTCCGTGAATTGACAGAACGGGGTGTCCTGCAAGGAACGCTCGGGGGATATGTCTCCACGGCGGAGGCCGCCGAGGTGAAAGTCCCTGCCACACTGCAAGCAACGATCGCCGCGCGCATTGATCGGCTTTCGCCGGAGTCGAAGCGCAGCTTGAGCGCGGCCGCGGTGATCGGGTCGCGGTTTAGCCTCGACCTGCTGACTGTGCTGGTCGCCGAGCCGGTGGTGTCGGATTTGGTGGCGGGCCAGCTCATCGATCAGGTCA
Source organism: Mycolicibacterium vulneris (assembly GCF_002104765.1). GTDB lineage: Bacteria > Actinomycetota > Actinomycetes > Mycobacteriales > Mycobacteriaceae > Mycobacterium > Mycobacterium vulneris. The sequence goes on along the minus strand of NZ_NCXM01000001.1, from coordinate 125,435 downwards.
GGTTCACTCGACAACCGGAGTATGTGTTTCACCATCCGTTGATCCGCGCGGTGGCATACGAGTCGCAGCTCAAATCGGATCGTGCCGAGTTGCACCGGCGGCTGGCTGCCGCGATCGAAGAACGCACTCCGGCCTCGGCCGACGAGAACGCTGCGCTGATCGCCGAACACCTCGAAGCGGCGGGCGATCTGCGCGCCGCTTACGCCTGGCGTATGCGCGCCGGGGCCTGGTCGGCCACTCGGGATATTCGCGCGGCGTGGGTGAGTTGGGATCGCGCCCGCCAGATCGCCGACGCGCTGTCCGACGATGACCCGGATCGCATCTCGATGCGGATCGCAGCCCGGACTATGTTGTGCGGCAACGGCTGGCGAGTGGATTGGGACATCTCCAAGCGGCTGGACGAGTTGCGGGAACTATGCACCGCAGCCGGGGATAAGGCGTCCTTGGCGATTGGGATGGTCGGGCTGGTGCCTGAGCACTACATCCACGGCCGAGTAAGGGAAGCGTCCCAGGTGGCTTCCGAACTCACGGTGCTGGTCGAGTCGATCGGCGACCCGACGTTGCTGATCGGATTCGTCTCCACGATTCCACCCAGCAAGTTCGGCACTGGTGAGATGCGAGAGACGCTTCGTTATTCGCAGACCGTCATCGACTTGGCTCACGGTGATCCGACCAAGGGCAATCTCATTATCGGCGCACCGTTGGCATTCGCCTTGGCGATGCGTGGCACTGCCCGGTATGCCCTGGGGGACGCTCGGTGGCGGGGGGACTTCGACCGGGCCGTCGAAATGGCGCGCGGGGCCGACTCGTTTTCCCGTGCCATGGTCAGCATGTTCGCCTACGCGGGGGCGATGGAGATGGGGGTGGCGTTGGTTGATGACGCTGCATTGCGCGACATCGAGGAGGCGCTGGGGATCACCGAGCAATCGGGCGATGATCTTGTGCTCGGGGTCATCTCGCTGACGATGGGGATCGCGCTGATGCATCGGGAATCCTCAGCTGACCGCGAGCGTGGGTTGAAGGTACTGGGGAAAGTCCGCGAATTGTGCCGGAGCGGGCGGTTTTATCTGAGTGAGGTAAGGGCCGTCGACATGTACACCGCCCGAGAAACGGCACGCCGGGGCGACCGTGAGGGCGCGTTACCGGTGCTGCGCGCTGCGGTCGAGGAGGTGTTGCGTTCGGGGCAGTTCGGCCACAGTGATCCAGGCACCGCCGCCTTAGTCGAGACATTGCTGGAGGTCGGCGGCGAGGGTGAGATAGCCGAAGCCCAGGCAGCGATTGAGCGGCTAGCCGCCGCTCCAGCCGAAGATGGGCTGGTGATATGTGAAGTCTGGCTGTTGCGAATGTGGGCATTGCTGGCGCGGGCACGTGGCGATGAGACCCGCTATTGCGAATACCGGGATCGCTATCGCGACATGGCGACATCACTGGGCTTCGAGGGACACATGAAGTGGGCCGCCGCGCTGCCGTGATGCATGACGGGATGAATCGCCATCCCGCGAGGGGTTCGTCGGTTAGACCTGTCGGCGCCGGCGGGGCCGAAACGCGTCTTTGACCTTTTCGCCGGCATCTCTCAAATGGGCCGCCCGCTGGTCCGCCCTGCCCTCAGCTTCCAACGCCGGGTCGTTGGTGACGCGGCCGGTTGCCGCCTTGAGCTTGCCCGTGACCAGCCGCACCTTGTTTCGGGCCTTATTCGCGCCGCTCATAGCGTGTCCTTCAATTCGGTTTCAAGTGGTACGACAGCGCTTACCCCTTTTCCTGCCGAGCCACGCTGGCTGACCCGCGGCCTCCAAAAGTCATTTGCGCTTTGCTGGGTGGTCGTGGGCTCCTTGTGAAATCCTGTGAGCGTGTCCGCGGTACCCACCCCCTCGGGGGTGGTGACGTTTCTATTCACCGACATCGAGGGTTCGACCCGGCGGTGGGAATCAGACGCGGATGCAATGCGGAAGGCTCTTGCCGCACATGACGAGGTGTTGCGCAAGGCGGTTGAGTCGCACGACGGTTTCATGTTCAAGCACACCGGCGACGGGGTGTGTGCCGCTTTCGCCTCGCCAAGGTCGGCGGTGGGTGCTGCCGTGGTGGCGCAGCTGGCGCTGGAGTTGCCGGTGCGGATGGGGATTGCCACCGGTGAGGCCGAGCTAAGCGAGGGCGATTACTTCGGTGCGGTGCTCAACCGGGCGGCGCGGGTGATGGCTGCCGGGCACGGCGGTCAGATCCTTCTGGCCGAGTCGACGGCGGGTCTGCTCAGCGAAGTAGACCTTGTCGATATGGGGCCGCGACGGTTGCGGGACCTGCCGATGCCGGTCCGGGTGTTTCAGGTCCAAGCACCCGGCCTGCGGACAGAATTTCCGCCGCTTCGGGCGCTCGATACGAGTGCGGGAAATCTGCGATTGGCAACCAGCAGCTTCATCGGACGCGAGTCCGAACTCGACGAGGTGCGAACAGCGGTGAAAGCGCATCGGTTGGTGACGCTGACCGGGGTGGGTGGTGTCGGCAAGACCCGGTTGGCGTTGGAGGTCGCGAGGCGCCTCGTCGACGAATTTCCGGACGGAGTCTGGGTTTTCGAATTGGCCGCGGTCACCGATCCGGCGGCGGTGCCCGGCGCCGTCGCGGCGGCTATGGGCGTCGCCCAGCAGCCGGGAAAAACCGTGAGCGAATCGCTGGCCGCCGCAATGGATGGCACCATCCGGTTGTTGGTGATCGACAATTGCGAACATCTGCGGGAGGCTGCGGCCGACCTGATCGACGCGATTTTGGCGGAATCGGCCACGGTGCGGATTTTGGCAACCAGCCGCGAGGGACTGAGGGTCGCCGACGAGCAAGCGTGGCTGGTGCCCTCACTGGAAGTCGGCGCAGGCACCGACTCTGCTGCGGTGGCCCTGTTCGTCGAACGCGCCCGAGGTGAGGCCTCGCAATTCTCGGTGGCCGCACCTGATGACTTGGCGGCCGTGGTTGAGATCTGTCGACGTTTAGACGGGATCCCATTGGCCATCGAGTTGGCGGCTTCCCGCATGGCGTCGATGACCGCAGGCGAGGTGCGGGATCGTCTCGATCAGCGATTCCGTCTGCTGGTGGGCTCGCGACGCGCCTTGGAACGCCACCACACCCTGCGCCACGCCGTCGCCTGGTCTTTCGAGCTTCTCGACGACACCGAAAAGGTGCTGCTGGAGCGGTGTTCGGTGTTCGCCGGTGGATTCGACCTGCAAAGCGCTTGCGCGGTAGCAGGATTCGAGGACTGGGACGATATTACCGTCCTTAATTTGCTCGACGCATTGGTGCGCAAGTCGCTGCTGGTCGCCGACCGGTCAGCGGGACGTACCCGGTATTCGATGCTGGAGACCATCCGCCAGTTTGCCGAGGAACAACTCGTCGCCCGCGGTGAAGCATCCGGGATCCGGGCAGCCCACGCCCGCCACTTCGCTGCAAAAGAAGCCGACATCATGGCCCTGTGGGACAGCCCCCGCCAGCGTGAGGCCTACGACTGGTTCACCACCGAGCTGGCCAACTTGCGCACCGCCTTTCGCTGGGCCGCCGACCAAGCCGACCTCGACAGCGCGACGGCTCTCGCCTTCTATGCGACACTCCTCGGCTTGCTGACCGAGCAGTACGAGCCCGCCGGGTGGGCCGAGGAGATCATCGAATCGGTACGACGGATGAACCACCGGCGGCTTGCGCAGCTGTACGTCGTCGCCGCGCAGTGCCACGCTGTGGGGCGGTCGGACGACGCCGTCGGTTATCTCGATGCCAGTCTCCAGTTGACCGACAGCGGCCATTTCGACGAGGTTCCCTACGAGTTGCAAATTTCGACCGGAATTGTGTACAGCCATGCCGGTCAGAGCGAGCGATGGGTTGACTTGTGTAGCCTTGTGATTGGACAACAGCCAGGTCCTCAAACGATCGCCCGCGCAAGTCTGGTTATGGCGTTCTACTTCTTAGGTAAAGGCGATGAAGCGCGGGCGGTATCGCAGGGCCTGCTCGCCGCTGCGGACGCCACTCGCAATCCGTTTACGGCCTGCTTCGCGCTATTGGCGCATGGACTTGCCTACCACGACGTTGACCCCGCGGCGGCATATGACGCGCTACGCCGATCCCTGATGCTCGCCCAGGAGAGCGGCAACCGGCAGATGGAATCGGCGTCAGCGTCATCGGTGTTGCTGGTTGCGGCTACCCACCGTGATCCCATCGAATGTTTCGAAACTCTGACGGTTTTGATCGGCCGCTATTACGACACCGGCAACACGGCCCTGATAAAGAACCCGCTGGCAATACTCGTATCCCTGTTGGATCGGCTCGGACACCCCGAACAGGCCGCCATCATCAGCGGGTTCGCTGAAAGTCTCTTCACGCGAGTAAGTTACCCGCAACTCATCCCGACGATCACCCACCTGCGCGATGTCCTCGGCGCCCACGTTTACGAATCGCTCGCACGCGAAGGTCAGACGATGACCACCGCCGACACGGTGGCGTACGCGTACGACCAAATCGACCAGGCCCGAGCAGAACTGAACGAGGTCTAGCCCTGCGCCAGCTCCGCGACGGGCTGCCATTCCTCCCAGTTGCGCAGCCGGCTCTCGTAGTCGGCCTTGGCGGTTTCCAGCGGGGAAGCACCGAAAAAGACTCGCAGCGGCGGCTTTTCGGCGTCGACCACCTTGAGCAGCGCGGCGGCGGACGCCGACGGGTCGCCCGGGCTGGCCCACCGGCGGCTGCGCTCGGCCTGGACGGCGGCGCGGACGTCGTCGTAGGCCGGAATCGGATCAGCGTGCTTGGCGGAGTCCCCGGCCCAGTCGGTGTCGAAACCGCCCGGCTCGATCAGCGTGACGTGCACGCCGAACGGCGCGACCTCCTGCGCCAGCGCCTGCGAGAAGCCCTCCAGCGCCCACTTCGACGCGTGATACATGCCGACCAACGGGAACGCGGTGATGCCCCCGATCGAGGACACCTGGATGATGTGGCCGCTGCCCTGCTCGCGCAGATAGGGCAGCGCGGCCTGCGTGATCCACAGTGCCCCAAAGACATTGGTCTCGATCTGGTCGCGTGCGTCCTGCTCGGAGAGCTCCTCGACAAACCCGAATTGCCCGAATCCGGCGTTGTTCACCACGATGTCGAGCCGCCCGAAGTGGTCGTGCGCCTGCTTGACCGCCGCGAAGTCGGCCGCCCGGTCGGTGACGTCGAGCCGAATCGGCAGCAGCGCGTCGCCGTACTTCTGCGCCAGATCGTCCAGGGAGGCCGTGTTGCGCGCCGTGGCGGCGACCTTGTCGCCGCGCTCCAGCGCCGCGATCGTCCACGCCCGTCCAAAACCTCGCGATGTACCGGTGATAAACCAAACTTTTTCAGTCACGCCCTCCTACAACGCCGTCGGCGCCGCCTCATTCCGCAACGGGTAGCGTCTCTGTGGTGAGTCGTGCCGAGTTGGACAAGGATCCCCGGGATGTCGCGTCGATGTTCGACGGCGTCGCCCGCCGGTACGACCTGACCAACACCGTGCTGTCGATGGGCCAGGACCGGTACTGGCGCAAGGCCACCCGGTCGGCGCTGGCCATCGGGCCCGGTCAGAAGGTGCTGGACCTCGCGGCGGGCACCGCGGTGTCCACCGTGGAGCTGGAAAAGTCCGGGGCGTGGTGTGTGGCCGCCGACTTCTCGGTCGGCATGCTGGCGGCGGGTGCGGCGCGCGACGTTCCGAAGGTCGCCGGCGATGCCACCAGGCTGCCGTTCGGCGACGACGTATTCGATGCCGTGACAATCAGTTTCGGGCTGCGCAACGTCGTCGACACCCAGGCCGGGCTGCGCGAGATGGCCCGCGTCACACGCCCAGGCGGCCGGTTGGTGGTGTGCGAGTTCTCGACGCCCAGCAACGGGCTGTTCGCCACCGTCTACAAGGAGTACTTGATGCGGGCGCTGCCGCGGGTGGCGCGGGCGGTGTCCAGCAATCCCGAGGCGTACGTGTACCTCGCGGAATCGATCAGGGCGTGGCCCGATCAGGCGGGGCTGGCGCAGCAGATAACCCTGGCCGGCTGGACCGGGGTGCGCTGGCGCAATCTGACCGGCGGCATCGTCGCGCTACACGCGGGGTACAAACCGTTGCACTGAAGAAGTTCTAGTGATTGCCGGCGGCTTGCACGAAGCCGACCTGATCCGGGCAGTAGTGGTCGACGGCTGCGCCGAGGAACTGGAACGCCTGGCCCTGAGTGGTGCCGCGCGGCAGGTTGCGCTGGATGAAAGTGGCCGACTTGTACGCGTCGCCGTCCACGCCCCTGCCAATGCGGTCGCAAGTGATCTTGCCCAGCCACGCGAGCTGGTCCTGCGGCTGGTAGATGCCGAAGCCGTTGACGGTGTTCTTGAACGGCGCGTCGTAGTCGCTCGGGGGCGACGGCGTGCGCGGGGTGGGGTACGGCGCCGTGGGCGGCGGATCCGCCTGCGCCGGCACGGAGAGCTGTACCGGCATGGCCAGCGCGGCCAGAGCGATTGCAGCAGCGGCTCCGATAGTAGCCAGGCTCGTTCCCTTCATTAGCTGGACTATACACGCCTCGCTGGGGGTGCGCGGACGAAAGCCCATCGCCGATCGACGGCCCCGCTGGGAGCCGCGGAACGCGCCGACCTGCGGCGATACCGGATCCTCGGTCAGCTGAACGGCGTGCGGCGGTCGAGCAGCCGGGACAGCCGGCCGCCGCCGCGCCAAGCGCGCGCCACCCAGTCCGCGTCGTCGTCGGTGACCAGGTTGGCCATCACCCGCACGGCGATGGTCATCAGCGTCGTCGAGCGCATCGCGATCGGTCCGGTCGACGGCAGAAACCGCTGGAACGTCAGCAGCAGCGCCAGCCGGCGCGCCACCGAGAAGCCACGTCCGTAGTGCTGCTGCAGTAGCGACGGCCACACCTGCGACAGGTCGGGGCAGTCCAGCAGCGCCGCGGCCAGCCGCCCGGTCTCGAGCCCGTAGTCAATGCCTTCGCCGTTGAGTGGGTTCACGCAGGCCGCGGCGTCGCCGATCAGCATCCAGTTGGCGCCGGCCACTCCCGACACCGCGCCGCCCATCGGCAGCAGCGCCGAGGCCACCGCCCGGGGGTGGCCGGTGAAGCCCCACTCGTCGCGGCGCAGGTCGGTGTAGTAGTCGATCAGCGGACGCAGCGCCAGGTCGGCGGGCCGTTTCGACGTCGACAACGCGCCGACGCCGATGTTCACCTCTCCGTTGCCGAGCGGGAAGATCCAGCCATAGCCGGGCAGCACTTTGTCCTTGGAGCCGTCGGGTGAGCGCAGTTCCAGATGCGACGTCAGCCACGGGTCGTCGGCGCGCGCAGTGGTCAGATACCCGCGCGCGGCGACGCCGTACACCGTTTCCTGGTGCCAGCGCCGGCCCAGCTTGCGGCCCAGCGACGAACGCGCGCCGTCGGCCACGATCAAGTGGCGGCAGCTCACCTCGGTGCCGTCAGCCAGCGTCACCGACGTCACCCGACCCGATGAACCATGTTGCGCCGCAACGGCCTTGGTCCCGAGCAGCATCCGCGCACCGGAATCCTCGGCGACCTTGCGGATCCGGTCGTCCAGCTCGAAGCGGGCCACCGCGCTGCCCGTCGACGGGAACGACGGGCCGGGCCAATCAACCTCCACCTCGCCGCCGAACCCGCTCATCCGCAGTCCCCGATGCCGGATGCGGGTGTCCAGCCAGTCGCGCAGCCCCAGGCGTTCCAGCTCGGCGACCGCGCGTGGGGTCAGCCCGTCGCCGCAGGCCTTGTCGCGGGGAAAGCTCGCCGAATCGATGACCAGTACGTCATTGCCCGCGCGAGCGGCCCAGGCCGCCGCCGCCGAACCGGCGGGCCCTGCGCCGACGACCACCACTTGGGCTCGGGTCGCTGCCGTCTTCATGCACACCAGTATGTTTGGTCCCGTGAGTACTCCGGCGACGGTGGTGGCGGGCGTTGACTTCGGTGACCCCGCCTTCGCGGCGACTGTGCGGGACGGTGTCGGCCGCATCGAGCAGCTCATGGAAGCGGAATTTCGCAGCGCCGACGACATCATGACCGAGTCGCTGACGCACCTGTTCAAGGCCGGCGGCAAGCGGTTCCGGCCGCTGTTCACGGTGCTGTCGGCGCAGATCGGGCCCGACCCGGACAGCGTGGACGTGACCATCGCCGGCGCGGTCATCGAGCTGGTGCACCTGGCCACGCTCTACCACGACGACGTGATGGACGAGGCCGAGGTTCGTCGTGGCACCCCCACCGCCAACGTGCGCTGGGGCAACAACGTCGCGATCCTGGCCGGCGACTACCTGTTTGCCACCGCCTCCCGGTTGGTCTCCCGGCTGGGCCCCGAGGCGGTGCGGCTGATCGCCGAGACGTTCGCCCAGCTGGTGACGGGGCAGATGCGTGAGACGCGCGGGTTCGTCGAGGGATCCGACCCTATCGAGCACTACCTGAAAGTGGTGTACGAGAAGACCGCGTGCCTGATCGCCGCCGCGGGCCGGTTCGGTGCCATGTTCTCGGGTGCCGACGCCGATCAGGTGGAGCGGCTGAGCCGCCTCGGCGGCATCGTGGGCACCGCCTTCCAGATCTCCGACGACATCATCGACATCGACAGCGACTCCCACGAGTCCGGCAAGCTGCCCGGCACCGACGTTCGCGAAGGCGTGCACACCTTGCCCATGGTCTACGCGCTGCGCGAACCAGGCCCCGAGGCCGCGCGGCTGCGTGAGCTGCTGGTCGGACCCATCGACGACGACGAGGCGGTGGCCGAGGCGCTGGCGTTGTTGCGGGCATCGCCGGGCATGACCAAGGCCAAGCACTCGCTGCAGGAATACGCGGCGCAGGCCCACCAGGAGCTGGCCCTGCTGCCGGACGTGCCCGGCCGCCACGCCTTGCAGACGCTGGTCGACTACACCATCAGCCGGCACGGCTAGCGCCGCATCCAAGCGCCCTGTGGAACCAACGGGGCCATCTCGCGCGTTCAATGAGCTGTAATCGGCTATAACGCGTGCACCCGAGTGTTCCAAGGAGGACACCGATGACCTGGCATCCGCATCACAACACGTTCAAGACGTTCGCGTTGTTGGTTGGCATGTCCGCGTTGATCGTGTTCGTCGGCTCGCTGTTCGGCAGGACCGCGATGTTCCTCGCGGTGTTGTTCGCCATCGGCATGAACGTCTACACGTACTACAACAGCGACAAGCTGGCGCTCCGGGCGATGCGGGCGCAGCCGGTCTCGGAGGTGCAGGCGCCGGCGATGTACCGGATCGTGCGTGAGCTGGCTACCGCCGCGCACCAGCCGATGCCCCGGCTGTACATCAGCGACACCAATGCGCCCAACGCGTTCGCGACCGGGCGCAACCCCCGCAACGCGGCGGTCTGCTGCACCACCGGCATTCTGGACATCCTCACCGAGCGCGAGCTGCGCGCCGTGCTGGGGCACGAGCTTTCGCACGTCTACAACCGCGACATCCTGATCTCGTGCATCGCCGGGGCGCTGGCGTCGGTGATCACCGCGCTGGCCAACATAGCCATGTTCGCAGGCATGTTCGGCGGTAACGACCGCGATGGCGAGAATCCCTTTGCGCTGCTGCTGGTTTCGTTGCTCGGTCCGATCGCGGCGACCGTGGTGCGGTTGGCGGTATCGCGGTCACGCGAATACCAGGCGGACGAATCGGGCGCGGTGCTGACCGGTGACCCGCTGGCACTGGCGTCGGCCCTGCGCAAGATTTCCGGCGGGGTCCAGGCGGCCCCGCTGCCGCCGGAGCCCCAGCTGGCCAGCCAGGCACACCTGATGATCGCCAACCCGTTCCGGGCGGGCGAGCGGATCGGGTCGCTGTTTTCGACGCACCCGCCGATCGAGGATCGTATCCGCCGGCTGGAGGAAATGGCCGGGCGCTAGCCCGAGTTCGCAGGTGTGCGGCAAGCGCTTGCACATCCGCATCGACGTCGACTGATCGTTGCCACGGCGCTCGTCCTCGGAGACCGTGCCCCCTTACGGTCAAGCCGGAGGCCTATTACGCTGCTGCCTCGGGCCTGTGCGCATCGACCAGCGGTTCGTCCGCGTCGCGATGCCCCGTCTCGATCACGCCCTGGATGCGGACCGTCCCGCCCGTCGCCTCATGCTGTTGCTGCCAGTCGGTAATCGCCTGGTGCGCAGCGTGATCGAGGTAATGCACCGCGATGGCCACCGTCGCCGTCGCGCCCTGCGGAACCGACGCCAGCAGCCTCGTCAGCCTCGGCAGCGTGAGGAAGGTGCAGGCCGCGCCCTGGATGCTCACCCGCCATTCGTCGTCCACCTGCGCGGCTTCGATCTTGGCCCGGATCACCCGCCAGCCGGTCAGCGTGATGGCCAGCGCGAGCCCGATCATGACCCCGTGCAGCAGGTTGAGGAAGATGACGCTGACGGCCGTCACGACGTACACCGCGAGATCACCGTGCTTCGTTGCGGTTTCGATGTGGGCCGGCTTCAGCAGCTGAATCCCGATGACGATGAGCAGACCGGCGAGGGCGGCGGTCGGGATCTCCTCGACCAGGCCGGCGAACGGGATGGTGAACAGCAGGATCCAGACGCCGTGCATGATCGCCGAGGCGCGGGATTTGGCCCCCGCGTTGACATTTGTCGAGCTGCGGACGATGACCCCGGTCACCGGGAGCCCGCCGATGGTGCCCGACACGATGTTGGCGGCGCCCTGCCCCACCAGCTCGCGGTTGAAATCGGTGCGTGGCCCGTTGTGCATCCGGTCGACCGACACCGCCGACAGCAGGCTCTCGACGCTGGCGATCAGCGCCACCGTGATCACCCCGATCGCGAACGCGCCCCAGTTGCCGTGGGGAAGATCGGGCAACTGCAGCGCATCCAGCGGTGACCCCTCGAGGTTGATCCGGCGCACGTGGAATGGGAAGACCACCGAGATCACGGTCACCGCCACGATGGCGACCAGGGGACCGGGAACGCGGCGCACTTTGGCCGGAACCCATCGCCACGCCACCAGGATGACGATCACCAGCAGCCCCAGGATCACGCCCGGGCGGTGCGCGCCGATGATCTGGCCGGGCAGCCCGATGAGGTTGTGCCAGGCCGTGCTCTTGGATTTGCCGCCGAGCAGCACGTGCGCCTGCTGCAGGGCGATCGTGATGCCGATGCCGGCCAGCATCGCATGCACGACCACCGGGGAGATCGCCAGGGCGGCGCGCGCAACCCGGCTGAGCCCCAGCAGAACCTGTACGACTCCGGCGGCAACGGTGATCAAGCACGTTATGCCCCAACCGAAGTCGGAAACCAGCCCGGCGACAACCACCGTCAGCCCGGCCGCGGGGCCGCTGACCTGAAGCGGGGACCCACCCAACGCGCCGACGATGATTCCGCCGACGATCGCGGCGATCAGGCCGGCGAGCACCGGGGCGTTGGACGCGATCGCGATCCCCAGCGACAGGGGGAGCGCGACCAGAAAGACCACCAGCGATGACGGCAGGTCGTGCCGGATGACGCCGCGCAGCCGATCGGTACGCGGCCGGTCCTGGTCAACGTTGTGCATCGGTCGCGTCCCTCGTTAGGCGTTAGCGGGGGATGTCCGATATCCGCCCCATGTCTCGTCTAGTTACCTCTTCGTAACGTGTTGGCGTACAGACGATTACACCGGGCCGACCCGCAAGATCGCGCCCGGAAACCGCTGGTCGCCTTTATCGACGGTATTTTGCTGGCAAAGGCCGGTCAAGCGGACGGGCCCTGCCCATAGAGAACGCAAAGATTTGAATTACCTGGCGTAAAAACAATCAGTTCAGAAGCCCGAGCCGTACACCTCATGGCCGGGAACCTCGGCGATCAGGCCCCGATAGGCCTGCTCGACGGACGAGCCGTGGTTGATCACGGCGTCGACCTCGCGGGCGATCGGCATGGTGAGGCCGAATTCGTTGGCAAACTCCATGATCACGCTGGCGGCCTTGACGCCCTCGGCGACCTGGTTCATCGAGGCGATGATCTCGTCGATCGGCTTGCCCGCCCCCAGTTGTTCACCGACGTGCCGGTTGCGGCTGCGCTGGCTGGTACAGGTGACGATGAGGTCGCCCAGCCCGGCCAGGCCCGAGAAGGTCTCGGGGTTGCCGCCCAGGGCGACGCCCAGCTTGGTCATCTCGCGCAGCGCGCGGGCGATCACCAGCGCGCGGGTGTTCTCCCCGATGCCCAGCGAGTAGCCCATCCCGACCGAGATGGCGTAGACGTTTTTCAGCGCCCCGGCCATCTCCACCCCGATGACGTCGTCGGTGGTGTACACGCGGAAGCGCCGGGTGCGGAACAGGCCCGACAGTCGGGTCGCCAGATGCTGGTCCGGCATCGCCAGCACCGCCGCGGCGGCATAGCCCTCACCGACCTCGCGCGCGATGTTCGGTCCGGCCAGGATGCCCGCGGGGTGTCCGGGCAACGTCTCCTCGATGATCTGCGACATCCGCATGTTGGTGCCCTGCTCGAGCCCCTTGACCAGCGACACCACCGGCACCCACGGCCGCAGCTCCTTGGCCAGCTCGCTCAGCACACCCCGAAAGCCGTGCGAGGGAACGCCCATCACGACGACGTCGGCGGAGTTGGCCGCCTCGGCGAAGTCGGTGGTGGCGCGCAGGGTGTCGCTCAGCACGACGTCATTGCCGAGGTACCGGCTGTTGCGGTGGTTCTCGTTGATGTCGCTGGCGGTCGCCTCGGAGCGCACCCACTGCAGCGTCGGACCGCGACGCGCACAGATTGATGCCACGGTGGTGCCCCAGGAACCGCCACCGAGGACAACGACTTTGGGTTCGCGCTTCTCAGATGCCATGGCGATCAGCGTATTGCGGACACCTGCGATTTAGTAGCAGTTCACGAGGCCGGGGCGGCGCGCGCCGCGGACGGGTTGCACCCCATGCCGATGACCCCGTTCGGTCCGATGGTCGGACAAGGGGACTGGCGCAACCTTCCGACCTACGGATTCGAGCCGTCGGTGATGGCGAGGCCGCCGGCGGCGGGCTAACCGGCCAGCGGCGCCCGGTCGTCGACGCGGCCGAACACCATCGCCTCCTCGATCCGGTCGAACCGGTAGTCGAGGGCGTCGGCCAGATAGTTCTGCCGCACGTTCCACGGCCGCTTGGTGCCCGACTTCGGCAGCATGTGCACCGAGCGCAGCACGTAGCCGGCGTTGATGTCCCACGACGGCTTCTCGGCCATCGGCTCGTTGCCGCGATGCGGGGCGGCGTGGGTGTAGCCGTGAGAGGCCATGTGTTCGATCAGCTTTGCCGTGGCGCGGGCGGTGATGTCGGCGCGCAGCGTCCACGACGCGTTGGTGTAGCCCACGCACCAGAACAGGTTCGGCACGTCTTCGAGCATGTGCGCTTTGTAGACGAAGCGGTCGCTGGTCTTGATCTCGGTGCCGTCCAGGCTGATCGCGGCCCCGCCCAGCGCCTGCAGTTGCAGCCCGGTGGCGGTGACGATGATGTCGGCGTCGAGGTGCCCGCCGGACTTCAGCGCGACGCCGGTCGCGTCGAAATGGTCGATGTGGTCGGTGACCACCTCGGCGCCGCCCGCGGTGATGGCGTTGTACAAATCGGCGTCGGGGATCAGGCACATCCGCTGGTCCCACGGGTTGTAGCGCGGCTTGAAGTGGGTGTCGACGTCGTAGCCGGCGGGCAGGCTGCTGATCGCCTTGCGTCGCAGCAGCCATCGCACCAGCCCCGGCGCCTTGCGCGACAACGCGAAGAACACCGCCTCGGTCAGCGCGCTGTACATGCGGATGACGAGATGAGCAGGCTTGCGGGGCAACAGCTTTCGAGAGATCGCGGCGACGGCGCCGTACTTGGATGCCGAGATGAGATAGGTCGGCGAGCGCTGCAGCATGGTGACCTTCGCGGCGCGGTCCGACAACGACGGCAGCAGCGTGACCGCGGTCGCCCCGCTGCCGATCACCACGACCTTCTTGCCGGTGTAGTCCAGGTCCTCGGGCCAGTGCTGCGGGTGCACCACGGTGCCCTCGAACTGCTCGATGCCGGGGAACTCGGGGGTGTAGCCCTCGTCGTAGTTGTAGTAGCCGCTGCCGAAGAACAGGAAGCGGCCGCGGTACAGCTTGCGTGCGCCATCCTGCTCGACGGTGACCGTCCAGGTGTCGGTGGCGGAGTCCCAGTCGGCCGAGCGCACGTGGCTGTTGAACCGGATGTGCCGGTCGATGCCGTACTTGTGCGCGGTGGCGGCCAGGTACTCGCGGATGTGCACGCCGTCGGCGACGCCCTCTCTGCGGGTCCACGGCTCGAACGGGAAGGACAGCGTGAAGATGCTGCTGTCGGAGCGCACCCCGGGGTAGCGGAACAGGTCCCACGTCCCGCCGATCTGCGCGCGCCGCTCCAGGACGGTGTACGTCATGTGCGGGTTGCGCTCGGTGATCCGATAGGCCGCGTCGATGCCGGAAATGCCGGCACCGACGATGATCACGTCGGAGTATCCGGCCTCGGCCGCACCGCTGTCGGCGGCTTCCTGGGGAGTCACGGTCATCGTGAAACCTCGCTCAAGTTGTGGGACTCGTCACCAGCCTAGAGACCCACCGGTTGGTTGGGCTAGTAACGCGCGAATCCGCGCTAGGGCGTGCGCCAACCGCGGCGGTCAGCGGTAGTTGACGAACTGTAGCGCGACGTCCAGGTCGGCCTGCTTGAGCAGCGCCTGGACGGCCTGCAGATCGTCACGCTTTTTGCTGGTGACCCGGATTTCCTCGCCCTGGATCTGGGTCTTGACGGACTTGGGGCCGTCGTCGCGGATCAGCTTGGTGATCTTCTTGGCGTTCTCACTGCTGATGCCCTGCTTGAGGGTGCCGTTGATCTTGTAGGTCTTGCCGGAGGCCTGCGGTTCGCCGGCGTCGAAGGCCTTCATCGAGATGTCGCGGCGGATCAGCTTCTCCTTGAAGACGTCGACGGCCGCCTTGACGCGTTCCTCGGTGGACGACGTCAGCTCGATAGCCTCGTCGCCCTTCCAGGCGATTGTGGTGTCGGTGCCGCGGAAGTCGAATCGGGTGGCCAACTCCTTGGCGGCCTGGTTGAGCGCGTTGTCGACCTCCTGACGATCCACTTTGCTGACGATGTCGAACGATGAGTCCGCCATGCATTCCGTCCCTTCACTCGGTGATAGGCGTTTGTGCTTTGTCTACTCGCTCGTTGTAACCTGTCTGGCGGCAGGTTGCCCGAGCGGCCAATGGGAGCGGACTGTAAATCCGTCGCGAAAGCTTCACAGGTTCGAATCCTGTACCTGCCACCAACAGGTCAGAAGGTGTTTCTGGCCGCACCACGGGGTTGAGAGGCCCTGACCGTCCGCAGAGCGTCCGCAGTAGTTGTAGCGGCGGCATCGAAAGCGCTGGCTACGGCGTCCAGGTCATCGGGGAAAAGATGGCCATAGAGGTCGAGCGTGAGTACCGCCGTCTTGTGCCCCAGAAGCCTCTGAACAACCTTGACGTTGGCTCCTCCGCTGATCGCGAGGGATGCGCACGTATGCCTCAGATCATGCAGCCGAGCCCCACCGCAGTTATCGACAGCTGCGGTGGCTTTCTGAAAGGCGTAGCGCGCCTGGGCCGGTGTCAGATAGCCACCGTCACGCGCCGAGGGAAATACCAGTGTTGCGTCATCTTTGTCGGCGATCTCGGTTTCAAGAAGCCTCGCAAGGAAGAGGGGGACTGGCACCGTCCGGCTGGTGTGGTTCTTCGTCTCACCCTCCACGAGCCCGACCTTGCGCACGTAGGTCACCGAGCGTCTGACACGGATTCGCCGGGCCTTCAAATCCAGGTTGGTCACACGCAAAGCCGTAGCCTCACCGAGGCGTAGCCCGCAGTACCCGAGGACCAAAACAAGAGTGCGGTATCGCCCACAGGCGACCGCCAGTCGGTGAAGTTGCTCGTGGGTGAGGTACCGCTGCTCGATCTCGGGCAGGCGGGGCAGCTCGATGCCGTCGGCCGGGTTGGCGGGCAAGTGTTTGGCCTTGACGGCGAACTTAAGGACGGCGCCGATGAGCTGGTGGGCCTGGCGTACCCGAGATGCGCTAAGCCCCTTGCCCTCAAACCGCGATGACCCGTCGACCGACAGGCTGGTGATCCAGACTTGGAGGTCATCAAACTGAATATCGCGCAGCGGTACGTCTTCCCACTTGGGAAGCACGATCGTGTCGAGGAGGCTGCGGTACCCGGCGACAGTCTTCGCTGCCCTGGTGGCCTTGGTGGACAGCCAGCGCTCGGCCATTACCCCGAAGGTGACGCCCGAAAGCGCGGGGTCGGTCCAGTTGTCCGTTACCAGGTCGCTGACTTGTTTGTTCAGCCAGTTGGTTGCATCGGTCTTTCGGCCAAACCCCTTAGCATGCTCTCGCCCTTGGTCGTCGACATATCTTGCCCGCCAATGGCTTCCTTTGCCGTAGTTGGCGCTGGCGACTCTACAAGTATTTCCGTACTCATCGCGGATCGTCTTGGTCCAGCGGTCCTCGACACCGGCCCTGCGCCTGCGCGCCACCATACGTCACCTACTCGCGCTTCAGGGAATCCCTCGAAGCAGATACTAACTCCGCTAACAGCTTTCGTGCCGCTTTCAGGTGACTCAAAGCGTCTTCGCCGAGGTCTCGAAGATGGCGTGTGCCTTCAAATTCACCGGGAAGTTCGTCGAGCGGTTCCTGAATCGTTCGCATGACCGGCCCGACCATCAGATACGACTCGTGAGCGCTTGATACCAATGCCCCCAACCGATATGCCAGGTCACCGCCTTCGGTCACGCTTGCCCGCCCGAGCAGAGAGTCGAGCGAGACCTCGAACAGGTCGGCGATCCCCACCGCTTCGTTAATGCGTACCGACCGATCGCCCGTCTCGATCTTTGCCACTGTTGTCGGATGCATCGGTTGTATTCCTTTGTCGGACAACATCTTTGCCATCTCTGCTTGTGACCAGCCTCGGCTATCCCGCAGAGTTCGCACCCACTTCCCGAAACGCTCGTCCGTCCACTTCTGTCTTCCCATTTTCGCAAAACCCTCTTTTCTGGTTTGACCGTGACGGCAACCGTGATGCACACTCATCATATCCCCGAAAGTGGGGGTTTGCGAAATTGGGAAGGAGGTCGTGCGATGGGTCAGGAATTTGTGGACGCGCTCGACCTGGAGGAGTGGACCGGTACGCGGGCGAGCACCTGGCGCTACTGGGCGAGTATTGGGCAGGGACCGGCCTCATTCAAATTAGGTCGCCGTCGAGTCTGGAAGAAGTCGAGCGTATTGGCGTGGCTGGCCGAGCAGGAGTCTGCTAGCAGCACTGGGGCGAAGGCGTGATGTCGGTCAGCCATCGAAACATCGAGACCTCGGTGGCCGAAACCTTCGCAGGTAGCGCAGCATGAGCGGCGACCTCCAACCTTTTGAGTTCGAAAGCCAACCGGTGCGTGTCGTCGTGATCAACGGCGAGCCGTGGTTCGTGCTCACCGACTTGTGTCGGGTGCTCGGACTCGCTCGTAGCCCAGCGCAGGTGTCGGAGAGACTTGACGATGGGGTACGGCAGACGTACCCCATCTCAGACAGTCTCGGCCGCCCGCAGAACGCCATCATCGTGTCCGAGCCCGGCATGTATGAGGTGGTTATTCGCTCGGATAAGCCAGAAGCTGTGGCATTCCGTCGTTGGATTACCAATGATGTGCTGCCGGAGCTCCGGCGCACCGGCAGCTACGGCCAGCCTGAGGTTGAGCGACTGACGCCGCTCGAGTACGCCCTTCGTCTCGTTGAAGCTGAGCAGCGGGCAGTGGTGGAGGCCAAGGCCCGCGCTGAAGCCGAGGCTCGTGCAAGGGAGCTCGAGGGCCCGGCTGCCGCATGGTCTGAGCTTGCGGAGGCTGCCGGTGATTACGAAGTCGCCGACGCCGCGAAGGTGCTCTCACGCGACCCGAACATCCGCATTGGCCGGGATCGCCTGTTCTCCTTCATGTCGGGGGAGAACTGGATCTATCGCGGTCGAAACGGACGTTGGCGTGCCTACCAGAACCAGGTCGACAACGAACGTCTGGTTGAGAAGGTTGGAAGACAGTTCTGGCATGAGGGTCGAGGCGAGTACGTCGCGCCCGAACCGACAATTCGCATCACGCCAAAGGGATTGGCGGAGTTGCATAAGCGCCTCGGTGGTACCGGCCAGCTGGACTTGGCGGCGGCATCGTGACCCCGATCGCTCCGACCGCCGAGGGAGGTCCTGCGGAAGCCGAGCATACGAGCCGTCCGGGTGCCGATGGCGCCGACGACCAAGCCGCGAAAGCTGAATCCGAGGACCAAAAACACGCTTCCGATCAGGGTTCTGGTCAGGAAGGCACCGTTGTCCTCGGCTACGGGTATGCAGCTCAGCTCTATCGAGATGCTGGCTGGTTGGGTGTGCTGCCGCTGCGGCCACGAGAGAAGGTTCCACATCTCGCAGGTTTCACCGGCTATGACGGCGCCTGGCCCACTGACCCGCAGATCGCCGCATGGATCAAGGATCAGCCCGCTGACGCCAACTTGATGCTGAGGGTCAACCACGGCGTGATCGGCATCGATGTGGATGCCTACGCTGAAAAGACCGGCGGTCGCACCCTTGAAGAGGCCGAAAAGCTCTGGGGCCCCTTACCGCCCACCTACCGCAGTAGCTCTCGTGGCGGGGATAACAAAAGCGGTATCCTCGTCTACCGAGTGCCCGAGGGTGTGGTCTTCCGGACTGGTATCAAATTCGATGATCTCGGGATTGGGCACATCGACATCGTCCAGCCCCATCACCGCCATATCACCGCCTATCCGTCGATTCATCCCAACGGAGGGCAGTACCGGTGGTATGGGCCTGACGGGGGGCTGCTAGCCGAGGGTGTCGTGCCCCAAGTGCGGGATCTGCCCGAGCTGCCAGCGAAATGGGTTGAGGAGCTAACCCGGGATGCGGTGCGTGAAGAGGTCTTTGATGGCTCAGCACCCAACCGCACCACCGCACACCGCGAGAACATCAACGAGGAGCTGTACCAACAGCTGATTGCCTTGCCCGACAACGGATCACCGCCAGATCGCGTAGTGGCGGCACAACTGGATCGGGCAATGGTCGACCTGACTGAGGGAACCGCTAGCCGCTATGACACTGCTCGCGATCACGTTGGCGCTCTGATGCGTCTTGCAGCTGTGGGACGCGTCGGGGTGCCTGGCGCCCTGCGTCAGCTCTGTGACGCATACGTTTTGGAGGTCACCGACACTCGGCCCGAGGTGGTGGCCAAGGCCGAGTTCCTGCGCTTCACCGAGGGCGCAGCTGCCCTGGTGGCCGCCTCCTTGCCGTCACAGATCACCGTGCAAGCCAACGGTGACGAGGGATCTGGTGATCCCTGGGCCTTCACCGACGGTGCATCGTTCATCCTGGACGTGCCCAACGAGATCCCGGCGTTGTGGGGTAGCGGCCAGCAAGTCTTGTGGCCTGAAGGCGAGTCGCTGATGATCTGCGGGTTACCAGGCCTTGGGAAGACCACACTGGCGGGAATGCTCATCGGCGCCCAGCTCGGCGGTATGGGCAGAATCTTCGGCGGTAAGGGCAGAATTGCGGAGCACGTCCTAGACCTGCTGGTGGCGCCGGTGGACGGCAAGATCCTGTACTTGGCGATGGACCGCCCCGCGCAGATCGCCCGATCACTACACCGACAGTTCAAGGATTACCATCGCGACGTGCTGCGGGATCGCCTGATGATCTGGCAAGGGCCACCGCCAGGCGATATCGCAAGTAACCCAAAGCTTTTGGCTGAACTGGCCGAGCATGCTGGTGCTTCGGTGGTGTACCTCGATTCACTCAAAGACGCTGCCCTGAATCTGGCCGACGATGACGGCGGCGCCCGATACAACCGGGCTCGCCAGACCCTTCTCAACCGCGATATCCAGCTGGTTGAACTGCACCACCTCGTTAAGCGGCTGCCTGCCGTGCCGGGCCTTAGCGACGTCTACGGTTCCGCGTGGCTGACCGCCGGAGCCGGTTCTGTAATTCTGCTCCATGGTCAGCCGGGGGACCCTCTCGTGGGTTTCCGTCACCTCAAGCAGCCCGCGCAGGAGGTCGGCCCACTGATGCTCTCGCACGACGAGGGCAGCGGGATCATCTCGATCCGGTCGAGCACCGACCCGGTGGCGCTCGCTAAGGAAGCAGGCGACAAGGGCATCACCGCCAAGGATCTCGCTGTAGTCATGTTCGATACCACCGATCCGAACAGGGCCGAGATCGAGAAGGCCCGCCGCCAGTTGAACACCCACGCGGCCGAAGGCAGCCTCAGATGTAATCCGGGTACCACCGGAGGTTCGGCCGGTGGCACTGCAACGAGTTGGGTTGCGACATGACCACCGTTCACACAGCGATCACGAATTCTGCAAAACCGCTGGTAGAGCGTTCATGCAGGATTTCGATCACGGAAGCGTTCACGAACCGGTCATGAACCATCACGGATTTGGCACAGGTGCAGTTAGAACGATCACGCATCGTTCACAGAAACAATCACGACACCCGTTCACGTTTCCCACTGCCCCTTTAGGGGCAGGGGAACGAACAAAAAGACGGAGCGCATCTCAATCAAACTTGCGCGGCGCCGACCGCACCGGCGCGAGATGGCACGCATCGGTGATGTCAGTTGACCCGGATGACCTTGGTGAATCCTGCGATGAAGAGTGTGGCAAACACCCAGGCGACGAGTTGAAGAACCCACCCGGCCACTGTCACCAACTGCCCAAGCGGATTAACGGTGTTGACATGACAATTATCTGGTGTGGCTTGCTTGATCAGCGGAAGTCCAATACCAAGGCCTAATCCCACTTGCTCGACTGACGAGCAGGCAGATGGGGCAGTTCCGGGAGCGCTCTGCCTAGTTGCGGTGAGTTCCCCGCGATAGGCGACGTTTCCGGCCACGAGGCCCAAAGCAACCGATAAAATCGCAATTACCGCCAGCCACACGAGCGCTCTACCTACTTGGTAACCGTACCCAATCGTCACTCGCAGAATGGCCAGCCATCGGCGCTGCATCCACAACCGAAACCTGCCTTCGCTTTCGCGACCAGCTGGACGCAGGGTGCGATCAGCGCGATCTCGCTGTTGGGCGAACAGAACTCGACGAGCATCGTTGTCGTGACCAGCATTTCGGTAGGCGTCGGACAACTGTCGCCAGGCCTGTGGGCTGTAATCGGTGGTGTTGTCGCGAACGAGAGATATCCACTGACTGCGCGTCGCTCCCATGGGTAAGCCGGTATAGGACAGTCGGTCGATGTTCAGCCAGCGAGAATTGTCGTCGACGAACCGGGGGTTTAATTCCAATCTGCCGACCGTCGTATCTCCGAGGTCAAGCACTAAGCCGCCGCATGGAATAGCGGTTCCAGCTGCGTCGGCCTGGAGCCGACGACCTACGTACGCGCCCCCAAGCCTGATGACACCTTCGCTCCCTGCCCCCTCTACCCGTAGTCCGCCGTTGAGATGTAGGTGGCCATCCACGACCGCCGTCTCTGCAGCAATCGCTGGCCCGGTGCCATTGAAGATTGCGGTGTTCTCGAACGAGAGATTGCCATCCACCTTTGCGCCCATCAACCGCAGCGCCGCAGACGGACCGGAGCCGTAGATCCACGTTTCGGGGCCGATCATCACCGATCCGTGTACCCTCAGTCGGTCCGCTGATACCGCGACACTGGACTGGTTCGCGACCCCGCACCGGTGCAAAACTAGTTGCCCACCGATGTCCATGGCGTCGAGCCGCAGAGTGCCCTGCTTCGCGGCGGAGGCGTGTGCTGTAAGGCCGATGGCGTGGAAATTGTCGCCGGTCTTCGTCCCATCGAATACAGCGGCGGGACCGCCATGGGACTCAATCGAGCTGTCTTCAGTGAAGTTTATTTTGCCCCCGATCTCAGCGATGCTGAAGCGAATTGCGCCCAGATTTCCCCCGCCGGATTTGGCGCGTACACCTGCCAGGGTCAAGTTTGACCCTATTTTGGCGCGATCGCCGGATATGCACTGTCCTGCAGGGTTGATGACCACGGTCCGCTGGAAACTGAGGTGTCCACCAACCTCACAATTGTCGAGTTCGATCGCCGCGTTGGCCTCTCGGACTTCAACGGTGCAGTCGTGCATGGTGAAACCGCCGGATACCTTGAGCCCCTCCGCCCCGATGGCTGGTCCCATCGAAGCGTGAAGCTGGCAGTTCTCGAAGCGAAGAATCGGAATCCTGGCGCCGGTCGCAAGGATTGTCTTCTCGAACGAACACGCCTTGAAGTGCAGCTGAAGATCTGTACTGACGTTCAGCAGAATTAGAGCGTCTTTGATCTTGGCGCACGCGATGTTGATGCCGTTTGGGTTGGGTTTCGCTACGAGCTCCCCGATTGCGATAGCCCGGATGACACTTCCACGGATCGTCGCGTTGGAGCCGAAGTATGGAGACCCGACCTCCACGCACCTCAGCAGCTTCTGCTCGTCGTCTGTCAGGTTCATTGGATAGCCCTCAACTCAGAAGTATCGTCAAGGGCTTGGTACCAGATGGCGCCGACAAGTCCTTCTTTCGATACGGCATGTCATCCCGGTGGCTGCGCGGTCCGAGCAGATCCTCGGGCCCCGTCGGAGCCGATACTGACCGGCTCGCGTCCAACCGGGTATGGATGACACCGAGCGCGAAGCGATCCGAGGCGAAGGCCATCACCCTGACGATCCCCGTGGTGACCGCGATCGACATGGTCGGCGGCGGTTGTCGTTGTATATCGGTGATCAGAACGCTGGCCACCTGATTTCTTGTGTGTTAAGGAGCCCGTCGTTGGGACTGAGCCGGTCATTGGGGACCCCGGGCCCACTGTCGCTTTCGCCGAACGAAATCATCGAGTTCTTCGGCCTGAACGAATGACCGGCGGCCGATCTTCACGAGCGACAGTTCGCCTTCCTTTACCAGTGCGTAGAACGTGGTGGGACTGATGCCACCGAGCTGCTCCCGGGCTTCCTTGACCGGCACGAGGTGCCGCATATGTTTCTTGCTGCACCATGGGCACCGATCGAAATCGCCTGGAAGCTCCGGGCGTTCAACAACACGTTCAGGCGGTAATGTCCGACGGTCCCGCTCAACGGGCTTCTTGCACGGCTTCCTTGATGAGGTCGCGCAATGCCTGGGCCAACCGGTCAGAGGTGTCGCTCACCGCTGCCGTCTCGGATCATTAGTAAGTTGAAACGTGTTGCTTTCCAACCATTCCAAGATGTCTGACCACCGGTAGAGCACCCGACGGCCGCGCTTGATGAACTTTGGGCCAGTACCCCGGTAACGATCCTGGGCGAGCGAAGCGGTGGTGGTGTGGAGATACTCAGCGAGTTCGGCAGGCGTCGCATGTGGCGGAATTTGATTTGACACGACCGGCGATCACAGTCAGCCCACGACGGCGAACGGTGCGCTGTCTTCGGTAGCGCGCTACTTCGGGAACACGTCGGGCAGCCGCATCGTTATCAGTGCAGGAAGCCAGTGCGGGATTCGTTCCGACTGTTCGTGGCATGGCATTAGCCAGGCGCAGCTTCATTGGTGACGCTTCCACACCGAGTTCCGCTTGGCTGATTTGTGATACCAAAACCACGAACAAGGAGTTTCCTATGAATAATCATGAGCACAAGACACTCGAAAACCGTCTCCGGCGCGAAGCCAAGCGCAAAGGGTTTCTGTTGCGACGCAACCGCACTCGTGACCGTTCAGCCGACAACTACGGCATGTACGTGTTGATCGGTGATTCCGCCGGTAACCGACACACGGGAGCGGCAGCAGCACCCAACGCCTTCTTGCGTGGCGAGGGCGACACCTTGGAGAACATCGCTCAGGAGCTGGCGAACTGCCATTGGTGATAGGCAAAGGCGGGCCCCGACCATTCATCGGGGCCCGTCATTGTCACCGTGATTCGAGCCCAAGGGCTTGACGATCTTGTCACCGCGATCGACCTGGTCCCGGTGGAAGCTGTCGATGCATGTCGGTGATCAGGAACTGGCGACGAACCCGCGCAATACCGCCAATAGCGTTGTACCGGTGCGACACTCGGGGGTCATCGGTCCGAGTAAGGTCTACGACGGACGTTGACCGTCGTATCGGTGCGGAGGTTAGCGGGCTACACCCGTCACCGTACCTGGCGGCGGGTTGTCGTGAAGGGTGTATAGCCCTTTGCCTTGCGTGTCCAGCGCGTCCAGGTACTTTTCATAGGCGTCGAGGTCTGGCGCGATGGTAGCGCCACCGGGCTGGCGCCGGAGAAACGCGATGATCAATCGGTTGATGGTTTCGCCTGATTCGCCGTCCCACGGCGATGTCGCCCAGTAGATCTGGTTATTGGTCTTCGCCGCTTCGAGAAGCTGTGAGCACAATTTCGCGTCGAGGTTGTCAAGCCCTCGTAGGTGTCGCCATCGCGCCCTGGTTGCGTCGAAAGTATTCACAACCTTCATCGAGGCCACCAACGATGCGGCGAAAGCCGAGGCGAGTTCCGGCCTGGCGGCGATCCGATCGACTGTCATCTGCGCGATGGTGCGAGCGTCGGTGTCCCACGGTACCGGCTGCGCCTGGTACCTCGCGAAGAAACCGTAAGGTGTGGCATCGAATCTGAGCGCCATTACCGGGACATGCCGTCCTTGGAGCCAACCGATTTCTTGATCGCACCACGGGCTGTCCTTCAGTCCGTCGTGCACGAACACCAGTCCGGCGTCGGCGCGGTCAAGCGCCTTTCTGATCTCGTCCTCCCAAGCGGTGTCGTGGGTAATGGTGTCGTGTGCAACAAATAAGTTGATGCCGAACGCGGCCAGTTCCTGACCGACTTCGCCGACGAATGCCTTGTGCTTGCTGAGGTGGGACCCGAAAATAAACAAGGGCTGCGCCGCCGCGACCCGTGTCGTCGTTGTCGTGGCCGAAGTGGACGTAGCTGCTCCTGGCGGAAGATCCAACCCGAAAGCGAGGGCCAACTCGCATACCTGCTCGTCGGTCCCTGTGCCCATCATCTGCTCAAGAGTGTCGCCTGCTGTGTCGAACCCGAGGCTGTCGAGAGCGAAGACCATGCGGTGCCACGGCATGTCGGGACTGCTCAGCAAGTGATCAGCGATCCGCAGGATCAGGCCCAATCGGTCGGCTCGGCTTAGCAATGTACGTTTCCTAGCGTCGAAGCGGGCGGTAGTGAAGAGAACATCCTCTCACCGGAATCAACCGGGCTTTTGGCGAGCACCCTCCGAAAGATGGGATCAATGATGATCATCCCGCGAGTTTGACAGGGGGTGCTGACAGTTATCGGCCACTCGTCGGCAGTGTCTGCGATACTCGGTCCCCATGGGTGAGGCACTTGATGTTGATGAAGCACAGCTCGCCGAGTTCGCCGCACTGATCAGGGAGCGCAACTCGATCGACGCCCGAATTGGGGCGATCCTGAACCGACCGGCAACGGTCGGGGACATCGGCGAATGGATCGCCGCCAAGGTCTTCGACATCGAACTGGCGGCGACGGCCAACAACACCGCGTTCGATGGGCACTTCACCACTGGACCGTTGGCAGGACACACAGTCAACGTCAAAACCTATCTGCAGCAATACGGTTCGCTCGATGTGACCGAAAGCCCCGCACTGGATTACTACCTCATCTTCACAGGCCCCAAGAGCAACCTCGGCTCCTCGCGGGGAACGCTGAGACCATTTTGCATCCAGTCCGTGTACTTGTTTAGATCCGAGGACTTGCTGGCAGAGCTGCGGGAGGCCGGATCCAAGATCGGGATTGCAACCAGTGTTCGCGTCGCCCAATGGAATGCGGCCGAGATCTATCCTCGGTCGACGAACCCAGCGCTCATCCTCACCGACAGGCAACGAGCGCAGTTGGCGATGTTCTGTCCCGAGTAGGCAGCCCGGCCGATCTCGCCGTGACGATTTCGGCAGTCATTGTTCGTCGAGCCCGCGTCGCCCTCGCGTACCTGGCACTGATCTTCAGGGCCAGGATGCGGCTGTTGCGAGCTTGCGCAGCTCGGCGTTCTTGGCCTCCCTATTGAGCTGGATCTCGGCTACGTGAACTTCGAGGTTGCGGCGGCCTTGTTCCGGCCTTTCCTCCTCAGGTGGGCGAACTTCTGCCTGATTTGTGGGGGCGTCAAGATGCGCCAGACGGCAGTCCAGACGGCGGCTGGGTCGCACTTGCATTCCCAGCGCTCGGGGTTCTCCTGGGTGGGGGCCGCATAGGGTTCATGACCTTGCTCCCGGTGGCTGGCTATCCACTGCTCGCGCACCTGCTCCATAGTGGACGACGGCTGGTCGATCCAGCCGCGCACAGCACTCATAGGTGCCTCTGTCTGACCGTCGAGAACAACATCGAGACTCCGTGTTTTTCCGAGCCTCCAAAACGAAGGCGCTCTTGCCTACACCGGTTGGTGCCGACCGCTTCGTCACCCGGACCACCCGCGAGCGTGGGGTTGGTGTGCGCCGAGCCGGGGCTTGTCGGCGCATCTCGTGAAGCACGTTCAGTGTAAGTCAGCCCAGGACGTTCGCTAGGCCCCTCGGCGTTGAAGTGGGTGTCATCTCCGATTGCGGGGTGTTGACCGGCACGATAGGACGCATGAGGCGATTCGACGAGACCTGGCACCTACTTCTGGAGTGGACGCTGGGTCAGGCTCCATCGGAGCGGATGGCGGCCCTGATCCTAGACGAGGAGGGGTTCGAGAGCATCGACCCTTCGCATCCGCTTGGGGGTAAGGATGGTGGCGCTGACGCACTGATCCAGAAGGACGGCGAGCCGTGGGTTATGGCGGTGTACTTTCCGCGTGGCCAGCAAAGCACCAAGGAGATTACGGACAAACTCACGTCTGACGTTGAGAAGGCAGAGTCGAAGAAGCCGAAACCGGTAGGCATTGCCTTTGTGACCAACCAGGAGTTACGTCTGGCCGAACGCGAGGAACTGGGCAAAGTGGGCGGAGACACGAAGGTCGAGCTGTATCACCTAGAGCGGGTCACGACTGTCCTTGACCGTCCGCACATGGCGGGGGTGCGGGAACAATTTCTAGGGATTCCTGCTGGGCCACCTCCGATCCTAGTCACCGCAGAAGTAATCGGTGCGGCTCGCAGCTTCATCCGCGACGGTGAGCTGTTGGATGCCCTCGTCAAAATGGAAGAGGAGTCGTTGCACGAACACAACGATGAACTGCGTTCCAACCCACCCAACCTTGCGAGGGCCTTGCCCGCAGTATCGGTAATCCAAGCACTGGGCTACGGGACCTCAGACGAAGCCGCACAACCTATTTCGGACGAAGAAATCGCCCAGCGTGTAGTCGAGGTGCGTCGCCAACTAGAGGACAGGTGGGACGCTTGCCAGGACTATCTCGCATCGATTACCTGGCCCGGCTTGCGATTTCGCATCACCAACCTCGCAAAATCCTTCCTGATGAACGTGCAGGTAATACTGACATTCCACGGTGCCGCAGGGCTTGAGTTCGCCCGCCTGGAGGAATTCGAGTGGGAGAGGCTAAAGGATCCAGATTGGGAGCCACCGGCATACGGTCCGTTCAAGACCGCGTCAATGCTGCAGTTCAAACCGGCACTCCCCGCTGACTACCCGGTTAGATGGGACCACAACGGCGATGGGGATCTCGAAGTCACCATCACTCTCGCCGAGCTACGCCCTCACCCGCCATGGCGTCACACCCGTGATGACGTGGTGCTGGTGCTGCGGGACACAGCTTTGAGCGAGGTGACCGTCACCTACACCGTGACGGCACACGGGTACGGCACGGTATTCGAAGGCGACCCGTTCACGGTGCCCATTGAGCAAGTCGATATCTTCGAGTCTGCACAGCTCGCCCTCGACGCATCCGGCGACGACGGGTAAGGTCACAGCTTCCTAATCTGTTACGGGCCAAGGGGATTAGATTCGTGAACGCTCAATGATTTCCGCTGCATCTAGAACCAACACACCTCATGTCTTTGACCCGCTGTCAAGCTTGTTACGAAAGATGAAGCGGAACAAGGGATTACAGGGCTAGCGGTTAGGTAGGTGCACCGGACAGCTAGAAAGACCACGGTTCGTGATTCCGGTATCCATCAGCGATCTTCGGGGTAGCCACGTCGGCAAGTTTGTAGGGTCCCGACCCCATATTGAGGTTGCCACTAGCGTCCACTGTCTTCGTGATGCGAAGACCATGTGCAAGTGGTTTAAGTGCGGGGTCGTTGATCGCCAGCATCCCCCACAATGACCCGATCAAATTAGTCAGTGGTGACAGATTTGTTTGTTCATAGTCGTGACGCATGCCCGACAAGACAAGAGATTCAATCTCAGTGCTGCCAGTGAAGGCTATCCTGACATCTTCCGGCCATGCCTGTGCTGCCATGAATCTCTGAGGCAGCACGGCAGTTGTTCGGCTCCATGTTCCGAGATCCGCGATACAGAGCAGGTCGAGTCCTTCGCGGGGAGATTTGACAAGATCTCGATCAAACTCATTTGTTATGGCTTTTATATTCTCTTTTGGAGTGCTGTCGGGAGCCTTCCAATCGTGGGATTCACCGAGCAGCCCAAAGAAGACCGGAGGGATCAAGTGAGCCTTGAGAGTCCCCTCCCGTACCTTCATCCCTCGACGGAGGGTTATCGCATCTTCGAAAGCTTCCTGGACGTCGTCTCGGCGTATCGTTCGCCTAACGCTGAACGCAGCTGCTACCCCTGATGCAAGGACATGGTGCTTCTTGCGAAGCTTTTCTGGGTAGTGGGGGTGGAAGACGACAAGGTCAGTTTCCTTGGTCTGCGGTGGACCGTCCTCGGTTTCGAGTAGCAGGTACTTCCGCTTCTCAACCTCATACTGCGGCGGCAGCCAATCAGATAGCACCTCGTCCCAGCGAGACTCGACACCGTGACCTGTCTCCTGGACACGTCCCCGCTGGCGTGCCTGCTCTTGTTCCCGCTCGTACGACTCCACGATGGACTCGTTCACGTCGGCGAGCCACTCGTGATGCTCGTGGATCATTCATCGAGCGTAGCTAGGGCGGTCTGACAGTTCTGCGACGAAACACCGCCTGCCATATCTATCTTCATACGAAGTGTCGTTTCTAAACATTCGAGACCCGCACGAGCTGGTCCACAGCCCACCGATTAGCCCACGTCGAAGAGTCCGATATCCCAGTGTCACAAGCGAGTCCGAATTCACCCGAATCTGACACCGGATGAATTGTCGGACCGCAACGGTTCCATATGAACATGAGCACCGCCGCGTACTTCCGGGTGTCCACCGGCCAGCAGTCCATCGATCAGCAGCACGACGCCGTCGGCGCCGCAGGCATCACTCCCGACCGGGTCTTCACCGACACCGCCTCCGGCCGCGCCGGTAGCGACCGACCGGGTTGGGCGGAGTGCATGGGCTGGCTTCGTGAAGGCGATCAACTTGTGGTCGTCGCCGTAGACCGGCTCGGGCGTTCCGTCCGGGAAGTGGCAACTGCCCTCCATGAGCTGACCACTCGCGGCGTTCATGTTCGATCTCTCCGGGAAGGGGTCGACACCAGCACCCCGACGGGACGTGCTGTCACCAGCATCATGGCCACGATCGCGGAATTGGAATTTGAACTAGGAAAAGAGCGCCGTGCGGCGTCTCGTGAAGCGCGTATCACCCGAGGGCTGCCAGCGACCAAACCCATGAAACTTGATGCGGCCCAACAAAAGAGACTGCTGCGCCTCTACCAACAGGGCGAGCCGGTAAGTGAGCTGACGACCCTTTTTGGCGTAAGCCGAAGCACGGTGTTCCGGACCCTGAAGGTGCTAAGGCTGAATGATCCGGTAATCAATCGGGCCTGACTACGTAAATTCTCGGACAATGCGGGTGAGAGGTTCATCCTGAGACAAACTTCTGAGACACGCCGACCGGGCGAATCGCTTGTCTCACAGGCTGGTTGTGGCGTGTCGCATAAGTGGTCATTTTCAAGACAGCCTCGTGTCCCGGACCGTTGGTAATTCACCGGGAGGGACCTACCTCAACTTGGCCCTTTCTGATCGGGGTGGTCTGCAATGGTTGCCGACCAATGGCATCAGAAGATTTGTCCCCGCAGCCGAAATTATGTGTCATTGTTTCGACATGTTCGAGCGATTCAACGATGCTGCGCGACGAGTTGTGCTCTTCGCCCACGAAGAAGCGCGAGCGCTCAACCACGACCACATCGGCACGGAGCACATCCTGTTGGGTTTGATTCACGAAGACGAGGGCGTCGGAGCGAAATCGCTGGAGTCGCTCGGGATCTCGCTCGAGGACGTCCGCAGTCAGGTCGAGGAGATCATCGGCGAGGGCGAGGAAATCGTCGACCAGCCTGAGCATGTCGTTGGAGAGGGCGAGGAAATCGTCGACGGGCTTGAGGAGATGGTCGGCGAGGACGAGGAGGCGCCGTCGGGGCGCATCCCGTTCACACCGCGCGCCAAGAAGGTGCTCGAGCTGAGCTTGCGCGAGGCGCTGCAGCTCGGCCACAGCTATATCGGCACCGAGCACGTTTTGCTGGGCCTGATTCGTGAGGGCGAGGGCGTGGCCGCCCAGGTACTGGTCAAGCTCGGCGCCGAGCTGACCCGAGTGCGCCAGCAGGTGATCCAGCTGCTGTCGGGTTACCAGGGCAACGAGGCAGCCGAAGCCGGAACCGGTGGTCGCGGCGACGAATCCGGCAGCCCGCCCAACTCGTTGGTTCTCGACCAGTTCGGACGCAACCTGACGGCCGCCGCGATGGAAGGCAAGCTTCACCCAATCATCGGCCGCCAGAAGGAAATCGAGCGAGTGATGCAGGTGCTGCTGAGCTTGCGCACCAAAAACAATCCCGTTCTGATTGGCGAGCCGGGTGTCGGCAAGACCGCTGTCATCGAAGCTCTGGCACAGGCCATCGTGCACGGCCAGGTTCCCGAGACGCTGAAGGGCAAGCAGCTCTACAGCCTGGACCCACGCTCGTTAGAGATAGACAGCGACAGCAAGCACTTTGAGGAGCGCCTTAAGAGGGTATTCAACGAGGTCGGCACGCGCGACGACATCATCCTGTTCATCGACGAGCTGCACGCGCTGATGGGCGCCAGGGGCGCCAAGGATGCGATTCATGCTGCGTCGATCCTTGAGCCCAAGCTCGCGCGCGGCGAGCTGCAGATCATTGGTGCAACCACTCCCGGCGAATAC
Source organism: Mycolicibacterium vulneris (assembly GCF_002104765.1). Taxonomy (GTDB): domain Bacteria; phylum Actinomycetota; class Actinomycetes; order Mycobacteriales; family Mycobacteriaceae; genus Mycobacterium; species Mycobacterium vulneris. The sequence continues at coordinate 94,384 of NZ_NCXM01000001.1, read as the reverse complement.
CGCAATTACATCGAAAAGGATGCTGCCCTTGAACGGCGCTTCCAACCGGTCCCGGTGGGTGAACCGACCGTGCGCCAGACCATCGAGATCCTCAAGGACCTGCGGGACCGATACGAGGCCCACCACCAAGTGTCATTCACCGATGGGGCATGTGTGGCCGCCGCCACCCTGGCGGACCACTACATCAACGACCGCTTCTTGCCGAGCAAGGCGATCGACCTAATCGATGAGGCGGGCGCCCGGATGCTGATCTGGCAGATTAGGCCCCCAGGCCTCCGTGAGTTCGACGAGAAGATCTACGAGGCCCGTCAAGAGAAGGAAGCGGCGATCGATGCCCAGGACTTCGAGAAGGCGGCCAGTATGCGGGACCGGGAGAAGCAGCTGGTAGCCGAGCGGAAAAGGTATGCCGAGGAGTTCGATTTCGTTGCCGAAGTAGATGACGACCTTATTGTCGATGTCATCGCCGAGATGACCGATATCGCCGCAGACGAGCTCTTCACTTCGCTACCAGGCGCCACTCACCCGGAAGTATTGCCGGAAATAACTACGGACACCGGGCATGAGTACCGCATGTTGAACGACATGCCTGTCGGCAGCGGCGGCGACGTGCTGTGCACCGCAGATCTCGCCAAAAAGATCGCGGACATCATTCAGGTATCGCGCTATGCAGCACCATTTGTCATGGCAATCGACGGCGGATGGGGTGTGGGTAAAAGCAGCCTGTTAGAACAGATCGGCGACAAACTTCCAGCTAGGCATGAGGGGGTCGTCAAGCTCAAGTTCAACGCTTGGACGGCTGAAGGCGGGGATGCGCTTGAGGGCCTGATCAAATCGGTGGTTCTAGAACTGGACCCAAATATTGTGCGGCGATGGGCACGCAAAATAGCAAAGCGACGCGGTGTGGTCAGTCTGGCGCGGGTTAGCTTCGCGATCGCTGCAAGGTTTCTCGGGTTGACGCGGCTAGTAGACGACATGTGGGCCGGGCTTCACGTCGATGCACAGGCGCGCAATAAACTTCGCGAAGACCTCCACGGAATGCTTTCCGACTGGATCAAGCAAGGCGGTAAACGCTCTAACCGCCGAACACTTGTCGTATTCATTGACGACCTTGACCGCTGCACAGACGAGGTCGTTGTCCGCGTGTGCGAAGCGGTAAAGGTCTACCTCGATGCACCCGGACTTATTTTCGTCATCGCCTGCGACCTTTCGGTGATCGCGCGGAGCGCCGCCGGTCGGGCCCGAGGTGCCATCGGGGAAGGTCGGACATACCTAGAAAAAATCGTCCAAGTTTCATACCGAGTGCCAGTGCCCAACAGCAAAAAAGTCAATGAGCTCATCAAGGTCTACGGCGAACAGTCCGGTATTTCGCAGCTGCTCGATGAAACTGTCGTCGACATACTTGCCGAAGCGACAGAACGAAATCCTCGGCGGATCAAGCGAATCATAAATAGCTTTGTCTTAGAACACCACCTTGACGCCGCATGGCGCGATGCACCCTTAAACAGCACCCTACTCATCACCGCAATCCTTCTCCAACAGCTCTATCCATCGCTCTATTCGGTCCTAATCGACGAGAATTCCGGGGAAGACCCCATTTGGGACTTTGTGGACTACGCCATCATTCAGGCCAAAGCTTCAAACCCGCCGTCCAGCGAAGATCGGTGGTGGGGGGTGGTACGACGGACATTTCGGAAGACAGACCTTCCGGTGCCGAATCCCGCTTCACTCCCGGTAGGCGAAGGCATAAGAATCGATGGCCTCGCAAAGTCGTTGGGCGTTGACCCAGACCTGGCTGCCAATAAGGTGCTCGTTGCGTTACTGAAGCGTATTCGCGGATCGGGCAGCCGGGCACTTCGCAGACACCTACGTAGCAGTCCGCTCGGCACTGAAACGATTGCTCCGGCGACTGATCTCGAGTCGGGCGCGACAGATGACAAGCCTCTCACAACGCCTCTCGCTGACACGGAGGTACATGGCTCCTGAGAAGCGGCCAATCCGCAAGTCGAAGTGCTGGCGTCTCGAGACCGATATTCGAGACTCTCATATGTCGTCGTTTTCGAGACGATCAGCTGATTTGATGGCTGTCGTCGCGCCGGAAATGCCAGTCTCGCTAGCGGTCGTTGATGCCTAAGAGCGCATCGCGCAGTTCATCTGGACCTATGACCTTGACCCGGTGCTCGGAGGCCCACTGTCGTCTGCGTTCATCGATCAAATCAGGCTGGGCCAGCAATATGCCGCGAGCGAAACGGTTCGCTGTAAGCCCGTCGGCTAACCTGCCCACCGGCCCGACGAAAGCCGCCATCTGAGGCCTCTTCAACCACGACGCGACTTCAATGCCGACACGCTCGCCACCCTCGAGCTCGATAACCAAGTCGACCCTGCGATCCGGCTGCGGCTCAGAGCGGGCACCGATCCCGGCAGCGACCGTAAGTGCGAACTGCTCAAGGGCTGCACCTTCGAGCAGCCTGAGCCCCCGAACGAGTTCGCTAAAGGACGCCACTACCGTCACCGTGGCCCGGTCAATCTGCGCGCCATATGCTCCCGCCAGTGATTCGGATATGTAGAGGAATAGGGGCAAACGCGGCGCTGCGAGAATCCCGTCACCCCCGACAAACGCCGCGAGACCCGGCGGTGGCGCAGAAACATCGGGATCTCCTCGCATTTCGTTGATGATGACTGCGTCGACCTCTCCCCGCGAGATGAATGCAATTGCCTGCTCTCGCGACGTGGCGACGACGACGCGCAGAAACTTCCGTAAACTCGTTACCTCGTTTTCGCTGCTTCTGGGGCATTCGTCGAACCACAAAACACGGCGCAGTGGCTTAGGCGGACGCCCGGTGTCGCCATGGACCGGCAGAACTCCCGCGCTGGCATCGATTTGCTCCTGCTTAAGCTCCGGCTGTGCACCCGAGGCGATCGTAGATCCAACGTCGTCATACAGTTTTTGGATCGCTTCTTGCTGCGACTTGAAGCCGGCGACGATATCCTTCAGCCCCGCCTGCGCTGACTCTCGCCACTCTGCCTTAGCGCCCCCAACTTCCAATGCCTTCAGGTTGGGCACAAACGGAGCGATCAACGCGACGGCCAGTAGCGCGACCGAAGTCGAGTCAATCTGCGGTGCTCGCTCCTCGCAGAAGGTGTGAATAACAACACCGACTAGGGCAAGCACGATTACGGTGCCGACCGCAAACCAGGAAAGTGGACCGAGCCGATGGTGCCCCTGTCTAACCTCCTCAAGCTCATTTATCGCTTGTTGAGCACGCTCTATAGCGCTGCTCGAAGAGGTGTAGCCAGACAGCTCCGAATCCCGGGATTCCGCCACGGATGAAGCGTAGCGAGTTCCATTTAATCTGGCCGGGCGACTTGCTCACTCCAAAAGCATCTTCTCTATCGGAGGTGCTGAGATCAACAACGGCGTTCCCAACCGGCTGCCCAAGTACACCGTCACTGATGTCGCTGCTCACCGGGGTGGGTGGATGCCTCAACGCCGGAGCGCCTCGTTCGGCTATCAGGCTGCCCACGGCAAGCTCGCGCCCACTCCCAAGCGGGGAGGTGGGATAGCGCGCGCGTTCATCCACCACTAAGCCGAGCTGGCCAAGGTGACTTTGGGCCAAAAGTCTCGGAGACAACGGCTACGGTCGACCTTGCCGCACGACTCAGAGAGCGAGCGAGATGCGAATATGCATGCATTGGTATTTTGATTCTTCCTTGGTGCGGAGATTAGGGTTTGTCTGGGCGAGAGAGATCGGCCGAATCGCGTTGGTCTGGCCGCTGCTGAATTTTCGTAGAGTTGACGGATCTAGCCTCGCTGGATGAAGTCCGGTATAGACACCGCCGCAACTGATGGAAACCCTTGCGGCAGAACAGCAGGTACGAGATATGGGCGGAAGTAAATTTGAAGGTGTAACTGGCTTAAGAAATCAACGGTGAACAAGTGCTCAACAACAACCGGGTTCGCTTATTTGTGGTTATCGGTGGCGTAGCAGTAGTCATTTTTGCGTTCTGGTTGCACTGGTACAACTCACCGGAACAAAAGCTACAACGGTGCGTAGACGCAGACAGGAAAGATTACTACTCAACTAGCAAGGCCCAGTGGCTTCACAACCAGGGCGCGGACCCACCCCTTACCCTATTCATCATGGACTGCGATCAGAAATTGGGTATCCAGCCGGGACACGAAATCCACTAGGCTAAATGGCAACATCGGGGAGTTTGTCGCGTGCGATCGAGGCCGCGTCCACCATCATCCTGCCGGTGTGGTGACGCCGGGTGTCGTTGTTTTCGCCAGATCGTCGGGCCATGCGGTCAAGCACCTGTCGGGATGATAGCCAGTACTCGGCACCAGTACTCGGCACCTCCCGGCGCATTGGTCATCACCCAGAGTTCAACCGTCTTGAGGAACGAGCCCATGGTCGAGTACTGAGATCGGCGTAATGGCCTGAAACCACACCGAATCAGGTGGGCACGGGGCCGGACTCGAAGAACGAATACGACAGTTGACGGTGTCGCGTTTCAGTTCTACTTTTTGCGTAGGTTTTGGGTAACCTAATCAAGCAGAAAAGCAGAGTTCCAGAGCAAAGCCGCAGCTCCCGTCCCTGAGTCGCTGATTTCTCGGGCGCCCCAACAAATCCGGGCGTTCGTACCAAGCTTGACGCTATTTGTCCGCAGACTGTAATTCGCGCTTACTCCCGTCTGAATGTGTAGGTATTGCGTAGCTTCGGCTGCCAACTCACACACGGAGGAGGTCCGAATCATGTCAACCAACCTCATCACACAAATCACCGGATTGGAGCCGACATACTCAGTCCGAGAAGCCGCTGTCCTGCTCGGGAGGAGCTACTCCTGGCTCGATCAGCGGCTGCGCCACGGCGAATTTGTACAGGTTGATGGCACCATCTTGCAGCCGTTGCGTTCACCGGGCAGATACCGATATCTGACGTTCAGGATGGTCATCGACATAGCAGCTTGCTGCTATCGCCGTCGCTGGTACTCGTTCGATCAGCTGAACTCCGTCTTCCATGTGCTTGCTGTCGCCGCTTATCGCGACGCCGGTGACCACGGGACCCCGGCTAGGGATCTTCTCAAGCAGCTCTCGTCTCGCATGGCCGCGATTGGCTGCGAAGACGCCTTGAGCACCGCGCCGCCCACAGTCCGAAAGTGAATTGATCGACAAGCTCGCGGCGGTAGCCTTTTTCCCGTGCACGGAGGGGATGGCGACGCTGTCGGGAGAGGCTGGCGGTGCTCTGGGATGCGCAACGCTGACCGGTGTGCAACGGGAGTGGCTGATCAGTTACCGGGGCTCGGTAGTGGGATGCCATGCAGCTAAAGCATCTCACTATCGCCGAGCTGGTTGCAGGGGCTGGCGGTGATCCGTGGGAGGTTAACCGGACTCTTCAAGCTGGCAGCCCGGCCCAGATTGAGCGTCTGGCAGAAGCCTTCCACGGTGCCGGACACCACACCGCCGAGGCCGACCACGCATTCTCACAGGCGCAGCAACGCTTCAACGCCGCCTGGAACCACCAGGACGGCGGCCCCAACCCGATCAACAACTCCGACGAAGTGCAGCGCACCATCAAATCGCTTGGCGCGCAGTCTGAACAGTTACCCAAGATCGGCGCTGACTTGGAGAATATCGCCGCTGCGTTGGCCGACGCGCAGAAGGCCGGAGCCCAAGAGATCGCCGCGCTAGAAGGCCAGTTGGAGCAGCTCGACCACATGATTGACTTGGCGGAGCAGGATCTGCGGGATCACCCTGACGCCGAGAGCCAGCAAGAGCTGCACGCGATCATTAGGGCCCTCAAAACGGCTGCGGTTAATGACACCAAAGATGCTCTCAGCCAGCTGAACTCAACGCGCAATGGCTATTCGACCACGCTGCAAAGCTCCCTCGGAAATTTGAGAGCTGACGGATATGACCCCAAGCCCCTTGAGCCCGTAGACGCACAAGACAAACCTGAACAGATTCAAATACCGCCGCGGAACACCAAACCTGAAGACGTCAAGCGGTGGTGGGAATCGCTTAGCCAGGAACAACGTGATCAGTTAATCGCTCAACATCCCCCCGAGCTGGGCAACCTCTACGGCATCGATACCGACATCCGGGACAAGGTCAACCTGGCGGTGATGAACGACGACATCACCCGCGTGCAAAACGCCGCTGGCCGAGCCCATGTCGGCGTTGACCAGGTGACCCAACACCCGGAGTTATATGGCCTGACACCCTCAGCCATCACCCGCTACAACAACGCGCTCAAGACGCAGAACGGACTCAACACAGACGGCACCAATCCCGACGGCAGCAAAAACCCCGTGTTCCTGCAGACCTACGACCCCGAAGCTTTCGACGGCCGTGGCAGAGAGGCCATTGCGATCGGCAACCCCGACAAGGCCGACAACACCACCGTGCTCGTACCGGGCACTGGCAGCAGCGTGCGCGACGGCTATCTGACCCACACGGACGGACGCAACATCTACAACGAAGCTCAACGAGCCGACCCCAACAAAACAAATTCGGTTCTGGTATGGATGGGATATCACGCCCCCGACAGTGCGATCGATCCCCAGATTGGGCAGACAACTCTTGCGAGAGACGGAGGAGGCCTGCTCGCCGGAGATGTCAACGGTCTGGCCGTAACTCATCAAGGAGCGCCTTCTCACGTAACCGTCATCGGCCACTCCTACGGCTCTACAACGGTGGCCGACGCCGCAGCGGGCTCCGGGATGCACGCCAACGATGTTGTGCTCGTGGGGTGCCCAGGAACAGACCTTGCCCACAACGCCGGTGACTTTCACCTTCCCGAAGGCGGACACGTCTATGTGGGCGCGGCATCCACTGACCCGATCACTCACCTCGGCGGTATCCAAGGGCACATGCCCGGAACGGGCGTCACCATCGGCCTCGGTAGCGACCCCGCCGTCGAAGGCTGGGGTTCGACGCGGTTCAAAGCCGAAGCCCCAGGCCTGACGTTCCCGCTGAAGGACCACAGTTCCTACTTCACACCGGGGAACGAATCGTTGTTCAGCATGGCCGATATTGCATCCGGTCATGGTGATGCATTGGCGCACGACAACATGACCGCGCAGCATCGCGGCACCTATTGGCTCCCCGATGAATTCGATCCAGAGTCTCTCCGACGCCCGACAGGAGGCCATTACCATTGAGAAAATCGATGAGCACCTTGAAGAGGATCAACGCCGCGTGGCGTTCAGTGGTTGTCCTCACTGCAGGGGCGGCAATCGCCCTCGCACTTCAATCTTGCAATAGCGTACGGAATCTGAGCGAAGGGGTGTCTAACCCGATGACTCCTGAACAATCTAAAGCCCAAGTGGTCAACGCGGCACGAGAAATCGCCACCACTCTGGGACTCAAAGCAGTCTCAGGTCATTTCAGCCGTGACTCCTGTAACGACCAGGCTGTCGCGCCTTTCCGGGGAATCGTCGGGCTTGCCTACGATCACGCGCCGACCCTTGAAGCGTCCAAAGCTGAGATACAGCAGATGATCGCCACGCTCAAACAACACGGCTGGGGAGCACCAGGAGACTTCCACACCCACGCCTCCGCCGTAAGCAAACAAGGCGTCACGGCAGTCTTCGACCCTTACTCCCCAGTCCAGAATTCGGGAGGGTCGATCACTATTTACGGTGAATGCCGCGACATGACCACGAAAGCGAACATGCTGCCCGAACCGATACCACCAGATCAGTTGGCGTGACGCCGCCCAAGACGGTGTCGTGCAGATTGAATTGCCGAAGGGTGTCTTCGCGATGAGTTGTCGGCGCTTTGATGCAGGTCTAGTGGCCATGCCCATAACCCTCTGCATCGGGAGAGTTGTCGATGGCCACCATGCGGATACCTTCGACCGGAGCGGACCGCTGCTGGCGTTGTAAGAAGGGGTCTCCCCTCAGCGCTGCCTGCGCTTCGGGCATCTCTCTGCGGGGATGAAGGTCTGTACAACCTCGATGATGCGGCCCATGTCGGCGAGGATGGTGGCCATATCCGCCCCCGCGGCACGTGCATCCCTTCATGCTCGTTGAATTGGCCATCGCGTGGAGTCGAATTCGTTCACACCATGCAAAAGGATTTCTCAACCTCGCGCCTGCTCGCTGGCCATTGGTGCGAGGGATCCGGTGTGCCGACACCCTATTCGGCCAAGTGGACTAGATCTGCCTCGGTGGTGCGGGCTTCGAACCCTTCTAGCAAGCGGCAACGGCCATTCACAGGCGAGGTGCATGACTCGAAAGACTCACGCGAGCCCTCCGTGGTGGGAACATGCGCCTTGGCGATGCGTGGAGTGGGTAAAGGTTCCGTCCCGACACGGAAGATCTATACCGCCATCAGACTGGTCATGGTTCGGCCCTGGGCGGCACTGGTAATCGACATTCACGTAGTCACACGACGGCGACAATGGTGCCGGAGCGAACCACAGAACCCCAGTTGCAACTAGCGCGGCTCCCGCCACCCCGGCAAGCGTCATGCCGGTGTTATACACCGGTCAGCAACGGCGGGCGGATGAAACGATCGAAATCCGTTGGCTCGATGAATGACTGGACACCCCTCGTCCGCGACGGCCGGGGCCAACGGTCGAGTCGCTCTTCGGCGATCTCGCTCATTTGTTGGTGCGGTGCGAATCAGCTATAGCAGTAGGAATCCGACGAAGCGTCGCCGCCCTGCAGTCGCAATTCGCGACTTTGGAGGCCCTCGCATGAGGATTTCGCCGCAATCTCGAACATGCCGCCGATGGTTCTGCGACTGCGGTTCGGGGGAAGCTAACAGAACTCCAGGTCGACGCTCCATTGAGTGTTGCCGCCCGGCCCGTGGTATGCCCGGCCCGCCGCCCCGTCTTTCGCAGGCCCGACTCGCGGGTTTGTCCAATACACCTTGAACGGACCACCCAGAGCCGAGTTGGCGTCATGAATGCGGCCCTGACCCCAACTGCCTGGGGTGAAGTTGTCCCAACTGATCGACTGGAACGATGGCGGAGTACGCGGGGTGCATCGGGCCTGCACCTGGTTGTAGATGGCGGTGACAGCTTGCTCGGCTGACGCCTGGTCGCCATTGTCGGCCTGCGCCACAGGAGCGCAAGTGATAGCCGCCGCCAACACAGCGGGCACCACTACTTTTCTAGAAAGAACCATTCGTGGCTGGTCAGCCGGTCCCAAGGATGCACCTCGGGTCCCAGTTGTTCCCTGGTTGCGAGCAGTCGACCTTCGGGCTCGTCGTGCTCGGCCCTGCATTCAGGTCACGGATGCCGTCCATGCAGCCCTGCAGCCAGTCGGGCATATCCCGCCTGGCGACAAAACCGCGGTAGGAGTTTGCGTAATGCTCGCAGTCGTACTGTGAGGCAAAGCCCTGGGCTAGGTGCTGATTGCCGTACTCGTAACCCTGGTTGTAGGCGTCGCTGTGGCGCGAAGGCGCAGCAGATTGGCCCGGCCGCGCAGGCTGGCCGGGTCCCGGGCCGGATGGCCCACTTGCGGGGCTGCCGACCATCGAGAGGACCGCGATAACGACAACCAACCCCGCACCCGCGGCGAGGACGAGCTTGGTTTTGCGTGACAATCCCGACCACAAGCCGGGAAGCTTTTCGCGGGGGGATCGAGGCGGGGGCGGAGGGGTATCTGTCCGCCACCGTTGACCGTCCCAATACTTCTGGCCGGGCTTGCCGCTCGGGTCCGGATACGACCCTGCGGGCGGCTGGGGCGTTGATGCGTTCATTTCATTGCTCCTCACGCAGGCTGGATGCCTGCTTCGGGCGGGCGGGGAATCCGACGACCGCGAATGCGCCTAGTGCGTGCTTCAAGAGTCGGGGGAGAAGTTTCATGGCGTTTGATCTCTCTTCTCAGGGGACTCAGCCCGTGCAGTGTGGTTACCAGTTGGGTCCGCTCTGACACCCAGCGGGCGTGGACTGCCTGGCTAAACGGCTGGGGCCTCTTCTTGTCGGTGCCTAGTCAGGCTGCCCGGTGGGCCCGTAGCCCGGTGTCAGCGGGGCGTTCCCTCCGGTGCCGTCCGCGTAGCCGGGCGGGACATTCCCAGCCGGAACGCATTTAATCGGCAGGCTGCCGTTCGATATCGGCACCCCGACGACGTAGCCGGGAGCGCACCGTGGATCAGCGTGCGCGGGTGGGCCGGCCACTACCGGAATAGCCAGCGCGACGGTTATTCCCGCCGCTACCAATAACTTTCGCATTGAGCCTCCTCAGACTCCAGGGCACAGATAGTGCATGGCTGCGTAGACAACGGTGTTGGCTTCCGCCGCACTTAGCTTGGCCTCCAACCGATTTACCTGCGACTGCGTGGTTGCTCCCGAACGCAAAGCAGCGCAACTACTGTGACCGTCCTGCAGGTACGACCCCATCATTCCTCGGGCGATCATGTACTGCCCGAACTGATCGTCGTTGCTGGCCGCGTTCGGGTCGCCCGGCTCCGCCTGTGCCAGCGGAGCGCCCACGATACTCGCCGCGAAGACCGCGGCGGCGATGACTGCCCTCATCAGCCGAGGCCCTTGGGGAACTGCAGGTCGTTCGGGTCCGGCTTCCGATTCGGAGGGTTGATCGGAACACCAGTACGCCCCGGCATATCGGTGGCCTTGCCGTAGTCCGGGTCCGGATCGTACTGGCCCTGATTCGGCGGAATTTGGAGCGAGTTGTCATTGGGGCCACCGGCCACTTGTTGTGGGTCCTGCGTCGGCTGCTGGCCCTGCTCCTGCTGCTCAACCTTGCACATGCCGTTCCCGACATACGCCTGAGCGATAGCGCTGCACGCGTCCGGGCTGGTGCGGAATGACACCGGCATGATCCGTGCGGGCCGGGTTGCGGACGACGGGACTCCGGCACAGTCCTGCCCGGCGGTGTAGACGTGTGCCCGGATGCAGGCTGCGCAGGCTGGGGAGCCTGCGTTTATGTCTCGGCAGGGCCAGTTTCCGGGCAGTTCCTTGGGTGCCATCGGACCGGCGTTGCAGTTGGAAAAATCTCCGGGCGCACCGAGGATGATGTCACCGCAGCAGGCATCGTGTGCGGCTCGGGTGTCGTTGCCGTGTCCATCTGTGGCTCCCGGACAGGCGTGGGCGGGTGGCGCGGCCGGGACCAGCGCCAGGAATAGCGCCCCGAACGGTGCTATCAGTGCTGCCATGAGGACAGCAAAACGGATTCTCATCAAAACTCCTGATCTTGGTCCGTCAAAGTGGTCTATATCGTCAACGCCGCCAAGAGCGCGCATTTTCATGCCGATGGGGCGGGTTGGTGAGCTTCGCTGGTTCCTTGCAATCAGGGCAACGGAGTTGGGGCACTGTGCGAGTCACGGTTGGAAGCCATGCTGCTAAGTTCTGAGTGCAGCACTTCGGTAATTTACTGCGACGAGACGCCGCAATATGAAGGGGTTAGAGTCCCCATTAAGGTTGCGATGCGCGCCACTCCCCGAAGGGCGCGGGCATGGTGGCACTGGCCGCGATGGCGGTTCCAGCTCCTGCTACTGCGATCTCCATGGGTTACACCTCCTAGGTAACCACCGTTAATCCGGCGAAGTTGGCCGTTACTTCGGCGAAGTGTCTCGCCTGGACAAAAAGTTCACATGAGTTTTGACGAACTACCTTGACTTACATCATGGAATCGGGTATTGGATTTCGCCGTAAGGAAGGGCCATAGGTATTGAGAAACCCCGACGCGAGTAATACTGACGGAACTGTGTTCGCCAGCAGAGGCCGTAGCTCCCAGCCGGGTAGACCAAATACTCTTTCGCTGCGGCTGTCGTCGCACGGCCGATCCACGGCTGCTCTGCCCGTCGATCCTCAAGACGCCGTCGTTGCACTCGGCATCCGATTCCCAATGGGTGCCAGGGCGGCTGTTTCCCTTTAGGAATTGCCCAGGCAGCTGGTCACGCCGGGAATCACCAATGGGCCCACCAGCCCGATGCCGTCGCGTACCCGCACTACGAGGTGCGGGATGCCCTGGCGCTCGTCCTAGTGAATCTGACCTCCGTGTGCAGGGTGCCCGGGTAGCGGTAACCGTCCGCAGACCGTCCGCAGTAGAGCTAGCAACTGCTTTCACTACTCAACGCAACCAACGCGCTGACCAGTACTTTCTCAACACACCCAACAGGGCTTGAGTTAGCAAACGTCTAAAGAAGCGGACTGTAAATCCGTCGCGAAAGCTTCACAGGTTCGAATCCTGTACCTGCCACCAAAGGTCAGCCCCTGTTCAACGGCTTTTTGGGGTAATCCCTATACGTTGGGCACCCTCAATGTTAAAAATGCCGTGCCGGTTCGAGCACGCCGCAAGCGTGGGGACAAGCCCATTGGTCCTGCCAGGTCCGTGATCGTTTACCTGCGGGTCTCCACGTCCGAACAAGCTTTGTCTGGTCTGGGACCTGAGGCCCAGCGCGCAACAGTCACCGCGTACGCCGAAAGGAAGGGGCTAACGGTCGTTCACGAATATTGCCGCGAGGGTATCAGTGCGAAGTCGCTGAACGGCAGGCCCGGCGCGTTAGCGGCGATCGAGGACGTCCGGAATGGTCGCGCAGAAGGACTGGTGGTCGCCAAGTTGGACCGGCTAAGCCGCTCGGTCCTCGACGGTGCCGGTTTGATGGAGCAGGCCGCGTAGGAGGGGTGGGCGCTCCACTTTGCAGACTTGGACATTGACACGAGCACGCCTGCGGGCGAGATGCTGCCAACATCATCATCGCCGGCTCTCAGTATGAACGTCCCCGTGTCATCGAATTCGGCTGCGGCACTGGTGGCCTCGTTCATCACCTGACTATTGAGCGCGTTGAGTTCCTGCGGCCGGTTCAGTGTGATGATTCCGACCCGCTGATCGCGCTCGACCAGGATGGTTTCGTACGTTGTGTCGCTCACCCAAACCGCCTCTCTAGAAACTCAAGTCGTCGTCGACCGGCGCGAAATACGCGTCGATGTCGGCCGCGGAGATCGCGGCGAGGTTCGGCGGCGACCACATCGGATTGCGATGCTTGTCGATGATCTGTGCTCGAATGCCTTCCAGATCGTGTGAGCGCGCCGCGGCCGTCGACACTCGATAGTCCTGTACCAGAACGTCTTCCAGCGTGTCCAGCTTCGCGGCTCGGCGCACTGCCTCCAATGTCACCGATACCGCGATGGGGGAGCGGTTGGCGATCAGGTTGGCGGCCTCCTGTGCCGGTTTAGCGTCTTGGCCGCGCAGCGCGCCGACGATGTCGGCCACAGTCTCACCGGCAAAGCAGTCGTCGATCCAATGGCGTTGCGCCACAAGGTCACTGGTCAGCGGTTCGATAGCGTGCGCGGCCAGGGTGCTGTCGAGGCCGCCGTCGACGCCCGGTCAGGCCGGCGTAGGCCGAGTGAACCGGGCGCCTGGGACAACAGAAACGCGCCGCCGACGTCGGGGATGAAGCCGATGCCGACCTCCGGCATTGCGATCTTGGACTTCTCGGTCACCACGCGAACGTTGCCGTGTGCGCTGACGCCGACCCCGCCGCCCATCACGATGCCGTCCATCAACGACACGTAGGGCTTGGCGAACCGGCCGATCTGGCCGTTGAGCAAATACTCGTCTACTCGTCGTGCCAGAACTTGCAGACCTCGACGCAGTCCTTGCGGGCGCTGTTGTAGACCGCGACCACCTCGCCGCCGGCGCACAGCCCGCGCTCGCCGGCGCCGGACAGCACCACCGCGCGCACCGCATCGTCTTTTTCCCACTTCGCAGGGGGCCTAGCACGTCGACCATCGTCTGATTCAGCGAGTTGATGGCCTTGGGGCGGTTGAGCGTGATCAGGCCGACGCCATGGTCGATACGGGTGAGAACCTCCTCGGATCCATCAGTCACGCCGTGAGTCACGCGGTGGCCTCTCGTCGTCGGATTGTGTGTTGTGCAGGTGAGTTCACGGCCGGACTCGTGGTTGCGGCAGGGGCTCGCTGGGCCGATGCCGCTATTGGGGTGGCATGGCGGGTGGTGGGTACACGCCGCGCAGGATCCAGGGAAGCCAGTTGAGGCCGAATTCGAGTTCGTCGCTGGCGTCGTAGTCAGGGCTGGGATCCAGCGGGATATTTTCTTGTGCGGCGGCAAGGGGCGCCGGTCCTGTTGGCGGTGTTTTTGGCGGCGCTAGGTGCGATTGGTCGGGTTGGCCGTAGAGGGCTACGACGACGGTGCGGTTCGGGCTGTTTTCCGACCAGACGCCCATTTGGGAGTTGGCGCAGTTGGACATGATGGCGTAGTCGGCGGGATTGCTGTACCACTGGTTGATGAGTTCGATACCGCTGATGGCGACGGCGGGGTTGATGGCCACGGTCTCAGAAACTTGGCCTTTGTAGCCGGCGGCATTGGCGCGGTCTTGTGGGGTGGATCCGTCGGAGCCGGCGTCGCTGTCGAGGTTTTGGTTGCGCAGGACGTCGAGGGTGTGTCGTTGGGCGGCGAGTTGTAGCTGGGGATTGATTCTGACGTCGTTGGTGCAGCCCGCTTGGTGCTGGACGGTAAAGACGTTGGCGACGACGCCGTTGTTGAGTCGCTGGTTGTTGGGTATCAGGGTGTTGTTGTCACCATCGGCGTGTGCGGCGGGCGTGCCGAATAATGTTGCGGCGGCGGCTATCAGGGCAGGCAGAGTGAGCGGTCGGTGCTGCATGTCGGGTTTCCTTTCCGTCAGCCGCCAGCAGGAGCTGGGCGTCGGTAGTGCGCTGCCGAGTTGCGCAACTGCCAGATTTGGGCGGGGCACAGTTCGTTGACTGCTTGGCTGATCAGATAAGAGGCTTGGTATTCGTCGGTGGTGTTGAAATCGGCCTCCACCGCCGCCACTACTTCGGCGTAGCTGTGGCCTTGAGATACTCTGTCGCAGAGGCTGTGTCCGTAGTTCAAGGCCGCATCGGCGTTGGCGAAGGTGTAGCCGGGCCGCACCGTCACGTTGAGCAGATAAGCCACCACGTCAGCGTGCGCGGTTGGTGTGACTGCTGCTGTCGCGATGCCAAATAATGCGGTGCACGTGAAGATCATTGCTGATAGTGGCTTTTGGCGCGTATAGCGCGTGGGGGATTCGACCGGCATTGTCTCTTAGACCGGGTCGAATTGCGAGATGAGCCAGCGGCCACCGATTTTGTCGAGGGTGACGCGAACACTGGATGCGGTGTTGGTGGGGGGGCTTTGACCGATGGTGACGGTTTGGTTGACGAACAGCAGGACAACGGCATGGTTGGGGGTCGCCGAGATCGACGCTCCAGCTGGGACGGTGGCCTCTGCAGAGATTTGTTTTTGTTTTGCTCCGGGGATTACCACGTCGTGGGTGAGGTTCGTGTAGGCGGCCAGGAAGGTTCCGGTGAGCCGGTTCTTGGCAGACGCGAGGTCTTTTTCCACGGTGTCGGGTTTGTAGGACAGCAGTGCGACGGTGCCTTCGGTGGCGGCTCGCTGTGATTCGGCGGAGGCGGTCTGCGCGTCGCGGACGGACGTATCGTGCCATTTGAGGAAGCCAGCGGCCGCGGTTAGCAGCAGTGCCAGTGCGGGCAGCATGCAATAGACGATCACTTGCCTCCAGCGGCTGCGACGGTGCGGCGTCGTCTGCTGCTGCTGGTGATCGGAGGTGTCGATGTCGACTTGCGCGTGGTCTTCGCTAGACACTGGTGGCGGCGTCTCGCCCGGTGTTGGTTCTGCCGAGTCGGAGCTGGCGGAATCGGTTGCGGTGGAGGTCTTTAGCGGCCTCATGACACGAACTCCACGTTGGAGACCTTGATCCGGCCGTCAATTTTTTGAACAAAGACACGCATGCGCCATGCGCGCGGAACTTGGGTGGGGGCGCTGGCATCGGAGGTCTGCACGCTGGCTGCTACCAGAACCTGGGCGGTGTCGCGGGTTTGTGATTCGAGGCCCGCTGCGGTGATCGTGCCGACGGTGGTGGCCTGGACTTGCTTGACCACATCGATGAAGGGCTTTGACCGTTGGGCGAAGTCATCGTAGAACTGGCCGGTCGCCGCGTCGAGGATGCGCTGGACATCGGCTTCGGGATGGTGCCAGTCGATCGTTGTCAGGTTCACCGCGCCCTGTTTGGCCGCCTGCAGGAATTGGTTCTGCTGGGTCTGGGTCTCCTGTGATTGGCGGGCACGAAATCCTAGCCAGCCGACCAAACCAGCCAGGGCGACGACGATGGCCACAATGAGCACAACCGCCCGCCGTGTCGGCGCCGGCGCGTGGGGCTTCGGCAACTCCGGCGTGTCTGCGTCATCGGCAGGCAGGCCGGCGGCGCCATCCTCGGTGTCGACCTCGATGTCGACGGGGTCGACCGTGTCGACGGTGGCTGAGGGCATGCTCTCCTCCGTTGTTGGGGTGTCGCTGAGTCCCGGCCTGCGGGCCATCAGGTTCCCGGTGGCACAAGCATGGTTTGCCATGTCTTGTCCTTAGGGGCGGTGTTGGCCAGGTCGGATTGGGTGTAGACCTTGCCGTCGGGTCCGGTGTAGGTGCCAGTGGCCGGGTCATACTGGGCGGCTGCGAGCGGTGGCGGAGGCGTTTGCGGAGGTGGTGGGGGCGCTAACAGGAGTGGCGGTGAGCCGGGCGGCAGCTGCGGGACGTCCTGTCCGGACAGGGTGGCGTTGGGGTCGCCTTTCCAGTTGAAGCCGTCGTTGAGGGGCACGTATTGTTCGTCGCTTTCGCACATCTTCACGGTGGGTGCGCGTTTGCCGGGAACGGTTTCGCAGGGGATGTTCCGGGCGCCTCGCACGTTCAGCGGTGAGTCTTGGGGGACTCGGCAGTACAGATCACCCGGTGCGCGTTGCGGGTAGTCGACGAAGTTGGCGGTGCGCTGTTGCTGGGCGGGCAGGAAGCCGGTGGTGCACGCCGGTGGCAGATTGATGTTGAGGTTGAAGCTGAGGTAAGCGCCCCGGTAGGCCTGCTTAGTGTTGGCGTTGGCCACGAGGGTGGCACCCATGATGGACACGCCTTCGGGCACCAACACCAGGAGTTGTTCGACGTCGTTGTTGTAGGTGAGGGCGACTTTGCCGATGCTGAGCAGGTTGGCCATCAGGATGGGCAATGTTGGTTGCAGCCGCTCGATGAGGTTTTGCGCTTCGGCGGCCGCTGGGCCGCCGTGATCGATGATGCCGGCCACGGCCTGGTCGTGGGTCTGTAGTTCGGTCGTGACGGTGGCTAGGTGTGACGCCCAGCCCTGGATTGTCTCTGAGGTGTGGGTTTGTGATCGGGCGACGGGTTGCCATTGGTCGATGAGCGCGATGAGTGGGTCAAGGTTTTTGCGGGCTTCGATCGACAGGTCGGAGGAGCCTCTGACCAGGCGCGACAGTTCGGGGCCCAGGCCGCCTACAGCGGTGTAGGACTCGTCGACGACCGTTTTGAGGTTGTCGTGGGGGATTGCCTTCAAGGCGGTGTTGGCGGCGGCGAGCAGTGCATTGATGTCGGGGGGCACGGAGGTCTCACCGGCCGGGATCACGTCGCCATCTTTGAGTGGCGGCGAGGTGGCGTTACGCGGGAGCAGCTCAACGTATTGCTCGCCGACCGCTGATTGGCTGTGTACCTCGGCTTGGAGGTTCGAGGGGATGTTGATGCCGGATTTCAGTGACAGGATGGCTTCGACGCCGCTGTCGGTCAGGTGCACCGACTGCACCCGGCCCACTTCGGTGCCGCGGTAGGTGACGTTGCTGCTTCCATACAGGCCTCCGCTTTGCGGCAGGTGCATGGTCACCGTGTATCGCCCGACGCCGAACAGCATCGCGGGCAGCTTCATGAAGTGCAAAGCCATCACGGTTACGGCGACGATGGCGACCACGGCGAAGATGGCCAGCTGAATCCTGATCTGTTTGCTGAGGTACATTTAAGGCCCTTGGTCCTGACGGTAGGGGATGACCAGCGGATTGCCCGGTGTACCGCGGTAGCCCGCGGTACACGGGCTGGGGAACTGGCCGATGGTGCGACCCCACTGCAGCTCTAACTGGGTCAAATGGCACTCCCAGCGGGTCCCGGTGAAGATCCCTTGGTCGATGCGGCTGAGCGTGAGGTCGACGATTGCGGTCATGTTGCCGTAGTCGCCGCGCATCCATTTCTCGATTTCTTCAGTGGGAAACGGAAACGTGGAGAGCAGACTCAGCGACCGTGTCAGGCTGGGGCCAGCGTTAGCCAGCGATTCCAACACCGGTGCGACTTGGCTGAGTTCTTTGACCAGGTTGTCCTTGGTTTTGTTGACGGTGTCGGTGGTCAGCGCGCTGAATTTGCTGAGTTCGGCCGCCGCCTCTACTAGGTGGTCCCGCTGGTCGTTGAGGACTTTTAGCGCATCGGGGATGCTGGCCAGGGCCCGATCCAGCACGGGTTGTTGCGCGGCGAACTTGGCGACCAGCCGGTTGAGGCTGTCGGTGGCGGCGATGATGTCCGCGCTTTGGTTGTTGAGGTTGGCGCTGAAGGTGTCGAGTTGTCCGATCAGGCTGCGTAGGTCGTGCTCGCGGCCCCGGAACGCTGTACTGAACGCCTCGGTGATCTCTTGGATGTGACCGAGTCCGCCTCCGTTGAGGACCAACGACAGCGCGGCGAGCGTCTGTTCGGTGCTCGGGTAAGCGCCCGCACGGGATAACGGAATGAACGCACCGTCACGCAATAGACCCTGGGGCGGCTCATCTTTCGGTGGGGCCAGCTCGATGTGCAGTGAACCGAGCAGGCTGGTCGTGCCGATCTCGGCAGTGACATTGGCGGGCAGCTTGACACTGCCGTCGAGGCGCATCGTGACCAGCGCATGCCAGCCCTGGCGCTCGATTTTGGTCACGTGGCCGACGGTGACGTCTGCCACCCGCACCCGGGAGTTGGGTTGGATGTTGTTGACGTCGGGCATCTGCGCGTGAATCTGGAACGAGCCTGGGCCGTTGCCCTGGGTGCCTGGCAGTGGCAGTGAGTTCAGCCCACGCCAGCTGCAGCCTGAGATCCCGGCCACGGCCACCGCGACCACGAGGACTACGCGCGCGTGGCGCCAACCGTTGATGGTCATCAGTGTGCTTCCGAGGGCAGCATCAGCCCAGGTAGGCCCGCGGCTGGGTCGGTCGGCACCGCGGCGGTGTCCGGAGCGGGCGCCCCAGGGGGCGCGAGCGGTGGGGCCGGGGCGCCTCCCGGCCCCGCGGGGGCAGGCATATCGGCCGGTGGCTCATTGGGGGCGGGAGGGACGTAGTCGGGCCGCATCCAGTTTTCGCTGTAGGTGACCTCATTGGGCCTGGCTTGGGCTCCCACCAGCAGGTCCTCGCCGATCGGTGGGTAGTTGATTTGGCGGTTCTTAAAGATCGGCGCCAGGTATTGCACGCAGAGTTTGGCCGCTTGCTCACCGCCGAGCCGGGAGGCGGACTGGATCGCTCCGCACAGGAAGGAGATGGGGTTCGCGAAGTTGTTGATTGCCAGTGCGCCGGTGAGCTGACCGCCGGACGGTTCGAAGATGTTGTTGAAGTTGGCAAACGTTGACGGCGCGATATGCAGGGTTTGCTTGATGTCATCAAGGCTGCTGACGAGAGCGTTGGTGATGGACGTGAGTTTGTCGGAGGCGGTACCGATTGCTTCGCGGTTGTCGGCGGCGAAGTGTTGTACGTCGGCCACCACCGCATTGAGGTCCTCGCCGGCATGAGCGACCTTGTGGGGGTCATCGGCCAGCAGGGACGATACCGAGGCCAGGTTGCGGTTGAGCTGTTCGAGCAGATCGGCACTGTCGTGCAGCGCCGTCACTAGCGTCGACAGGTTTTTCAGGGTGGCGAAGATGTCGTTGCTGTGGTCGCCGAGCGCCGAGATGGTCTGTGACAGTTTGATGATGGTGTCGCGGATGGCGCCGCCTTGTCCACGCAGATTGGCGGCGGCGGTGTTGATCAGCGCGCCCAGCGTGCTGACCCCACCAGGCTGGGTGGGTTTGAGTAATTCGGTCAGCCGCTGCAGTTGGGCACGCAGATCATCCCATTCGACGGGGACCGCGGTGCGGTCTTGCGGGATGCCCCCGCCGTTAGCCATGGCGGGTCCGCTCGTGTAGGGCGGGGTCAACTGGATCGCTCGCCCGGTGACTAGTTGCGGCGACAGGATCACAGCCTTGGCGTCTGCGGGCACTTTGTATTTGCCGTCGATCCAGAAGGACACCTTGGCCCGCTGCGGCTGGGGTTCGATCTTGTCGACCTTGCCCACCGGCACCCCCCGAATGCGTACGTCGTCACCGGGAAACACCCCGGTGCTGTTGTCGAAGTACGCGATCATCATGGTTCGCGCGGTTTGCTCGGCGGTGCGCATCGCCACGACGACCCCGGCGGCTAGGACTAGAGCCAACGTGGTGGCCAAGATAAGACGGGCCTGGCGCAGTCTGGCCGTCATGGTTGGCCTCCTGGCCGCGACGGGCCCGGTCCCACTTCCACATTGAGCGGTGGTGGTGTCGGCTCAGGTACGGATTGCATCCCCGGCGGGGACGCTGCGGGCGGGCCAGGTGGTGGACCGCCGGGAGGCGGAGCGGGCGCCGGCTCCCGATACGGGTAGCAGCCCGGACCCGGCAGTGGGCACGGGTGGTCGCCCGGGTTTCCGGTGATCGCGTCGGGAATGGTGAGCCGGGGCTCCCCGCCTTGGCCGGTGCGCGGGTAGGGCACCGGCAACGCCGGGGTGCCTGGTTGACCGGTCTGCGGGTTGGAAAGCTGGGAGGGCAGCAGAGTGGCAGGATCCAAACCGAGGTCAGAGAATGCGGCATTGACGAAGGGCTGCACGAACTGACCGGGCAGCAAGTTCACCACGTACGCCTTGAAGAACGGGCCTGAGCCCACGGATTCCCCCAGGGACATGGCGTAGGCGTTGAGTCCCTTGATGGTTTGCTGCACACGCTCCTTACGGTTGTCGACGATCGCGAGGACACCATTGAGCTTGTCCAGCGCGGGGCGTAGCTGCTCGCGGTTGTCGGCGATGAATCCCTTGAGTTGCTGGGACACCGAGGAAATGTTCGTCGAGATCCGGTCGAGTGCGGCGCTTTGGGTGCGCAGCTGTGCCAGCAGAGCGTTGGTGTCTTTGACCAAGCTGACTATCTGGTCGGTGCGCTTGGCCAGCACGGCGGTGGCTTTGGCGGCGTTGTCGAGCAGCGTGCGTAGCTGGGTGTCGCGGGTGTCAAGTATTTGGGCGAACCGGGCCACGCCTTGCACCGCATCTTTCAGGTCGGCGGGGGTGTTGGCGAAGGTTTGCGCGAGGGTGGCCAGTGAGTCCGATAGCTGGTTGGTGTTGAGGCCGCTGATGGTGGTCGCCAAGTCGCCCAGGGCATCGGGCAGCTGGTAGGGCGACACCGTCCGATCCAGCGGGATCGCGCGGTCGAGTTCGCCGGTACCACGCGGCGTCACGTCTAGGATCTTGCTGCCCAGCAAGCTTTTGGTCTTGATTGCGGCTTCGGTGCGATCGCCGAGATGGACTTTTTTGTCGATCTTAAAGGTGACCCGCACACCGGGCCCCTCTAGTCCGATGCTGGACACCTTGCCCACCTGATAACCCGATACCTCTACCCCGGCACCGTCGAATAGGCCGCCGGCGTCGGCGAAATAAGCTGAATAGCTCTTCCCTTGGTTGAAAAAGGGCAGCTTCTGATACTGCAACGCCGCCATTACCACTGTGGCCACGGCCATGAGGCCCAGGGCGCCGATGACCAGGGGGCTGCGTTCAGAAAACGATTTCACTTCGGCGTGCACCGCCCCGTGCTTTGACCGGCCAGCTTCACATACACCGGCTGCCCCCCTTTGCCGTTGACCTTAAGAACGAGATTGCACAGATAGAAGGTGAAGAAGTCGCCGTAGATGGCTTGCCGGTCCAGCGCCCGATAATGGTCGGGCAGCGTGTTGAGCAGATTGTCGAGGTAGTCGTGGTCGGCGACGGCGATCCCCGCCGCCCGGTCGGTCTGATGAACGACGTCGCGGAAGGGTCCACGGGCCTGTGAGAGGAGGTCGGCGACCGAACCGGCCGCGGCGTTGGTGTAGGCCACCGCATTGGAAATGTCGGTCTTGTGGGCGGCGAGCCCTGCGATCAGCTGCGATAGCGAGGTCACCGCTTTGTCCAGTTTGTCGCTTTGGCCCCCCAATGAGCCCAGCACCACGGTGAGGTTGTCGATGACCTGGCCGATCAGCACGTCGCGGTCGGCCAACGTATTGGTCACCGCGGCCGCCTGATCCAGAAATGAGCCGATCGTGGGGCCCTGGCCCTGAAATGCCTGTAACAGTTGGGCGCTGAGCTCGTTGACCTGTTCAGGGTTCAGCGCCCGAAACAGCGGCTTAAAGCCGCCGACGAGCGCATCGAGATCCAGGGCGGGTTTGGTGCGGGCCAGCGGGATGGTTTGACCGGGACGAAGGATGGTGGCTGACCCTGCGCCCTCTTCGAGGGCCAGGTAGCGACCCCCGAACAGGTTGTCGTAGCGGATGGCCGCCTGGCTTCCCTGGGTAAGCACGACCGACTTGTCGGTAGAGAAGTCGACGCGGACCGTCGCGTCGGGATTGATGGCGATGTCTTGGACCTTGCCGACTTCCACGCCGGCGATGCGCACCAAGTCGCCCTTTCTGAGACCGGACACGTTGGTGAACTCGGCGGTGTAGGTGGTGCCGGTGCCGAACCGGAACTGCGCGAAGATGGTCAGCAGCAGGAACGCACCGAACGCGCAGGCCGTCAAGAAGACGCCGAGTCGCCACACGACGGCTCTTAGCTGGTTTCGCACGGTGTCTCTCCTGCTCGGTGTGGCTCGGTGGTGGCGGTCACGGTGGCGGTACCGGCGCTTGAGCTGGTGACGGGACGGATTCGGGCGGCGCGGAATTGGGGGAGGCTGGTGGCACACCCGGCCACAGCGGCACCCCGCCGGGGCCGTAGAGGGCCGCCCCGTAAGGCGGGCCGCCGGGGTTGGGCCCGACAGCCGGTCCGGGGATGCATGGGCGGATGCTGGGCGGCTGGGGGATTGCCCGAGTGACGGGCAGGTAGTCGATCCAGCAGGGATGCCCGATGCCGGGGTTGGGCCGAATATCCAGCCCGGTTCCCCACCCGGTGTTGGTGATCAGCTGGCGTACCGGGAAATTCTTCGTGGGATCCGGCAACGACCCACAGCCGGGCTTGCCGCCGGGTCCGCCCTTGGCCGCCACGATGGGCAGATTGTCGGGATAGGCGTAGGGGTCATTACCCAGCAGCAGCGCGATGTCGAAGTCGAAGCCCTGCCCGCTGGTGCCGCCGCCGTAGGCCGAGCGGCCCCCGTTGTCGAGGAACCACTGGGCGCCCTGCAACATGCACGTGTACTCGGGGTTGTAGGTGAGCAGCAAGTTCGTGGTCGGCTCCCAGGTGTTGATCGTGGCGACGAGGCTGTCTCTGCTGGTGCCCAGCAGATTGGTTCCGGCCTTGGACAGACCGATGGCGTTGAGCAGCAAGGAATCTAGCGCCGCCGAGTGATTGACGACGGTGTTGCTCGTTGTGCTCGCGGCATTCAGGATCGTCAGGATGTCCGGGGCGGCTGCGGCGTAGGTGTCGTTGAGGTCTTTGAAGGCGCGCCAGTCCTCACGAAAGGTGTCGTTGCGGGAGTTGAGTGCCTGCAACACCTGATTGAGGCCGCTGGTCGCCTCGCCCATCCGCTGGCCTTGTCCACGGACCCCCTCAGCCACGGCGGTCAGGACGGCGTTGAGCTTGAGCGGATCGACCATCTTGAGAAGATCGACGACATTTTCAAACACGGTGTTGATTTCGGTGCTGGAATTCTCCGACCGCAGCACTGTGCCTGCCGCCAGCCGCGCAGTGCTGGGGTGTGGCGGAGAGACCAGCTCGACGAATTTCGCGCCGAATGCGGTCGTGGCCTTGATCTGGGCCTGCACGTTGGCTGGGATGTAGCGGATTTGGTCGTGATCGATGTCGAGTCGTAGGCTGACCTGGTCGTTGCCGGCGCCGCCGATGTCGGCGACCTGGCCGACCTGGACGCCGCGCAACAACACCTTGGCGCCTGGCTCCATCACCAGCCCGGCGCGGTCCGATCTCAGTGTCACCGGCACGTAGGACTTATAAGCTCCGCTGAAAGCCGCCGTGGTCACAAAGAAGAACGCGCCGATCGCGGCGAACAAAAACAGCGTCCACCACGCCGAGTGCAGTTCGCGTTCGCGCAGCCTGAACTTCATCGCTAGCTCGCTAGATGGAAGTTGCCGGACTGGCCGTAGACGGCGAGGGTGATCATCACGATCACGACCGCGGCGACCACCATCGAGGTGCGTACCGCCCGGCCCACCGCTTCACCGACTCCTGCCGGGCCACCGCTGGCGGTGTAGCCGTAATAGGTGTGCACCAGCATGACAACGATCGTGATCGCCACGGACTGAAAAAACGACCAGATCATGTCACGGGGATTGAGGAAAGTGTTGAAGTAGTGGTCATACACCCCCGAGCCCTGCCCATATATAGCCGTCGTACCCACCCGGGCGGCCAGAAAGGCCATCATCATCGCCACGCAATACAGGGGGATCACCACGATCACCCCGGCGGCGACTCGGGTGGATGCGAGGTAGCTGATGCTGCGGATACCGATCACCTCAAGCGCGTCGATTTCCTCATTGATCCGCATCGCCCCCATCTGCGCGGTGGCGCCAGCGCCGATGGTCGCCGACAGCGCGACCGAGGCGGTGCCCGGCACGATCAGCCGGACATTGAAGTAGGACGAGGCGAACCCGGTCAGGGCCTCGATACCGACCGAGGCCAATTGGTTGTAGCCCTGCACCGCCACGAGGGCGCCCGTAGTCATTGTGAGGAAGGCGACTATCACGACGGTCCCGCCGATCACCGCGAGTGCGGCTGCCCCCAAACCCATTTGGGCGATCAGCCGCAGCAGCTCGGTACGGTAGTGAACGAGCGCATCCGGGATCGCCGCTAACGTCCTGGCATAAAACCGCGTCTGGGTTCCGATCCGGTTCCACGCGCTGACCGTATTCTCGACGCCGCGCTGCAACCACGGGTGCAAGGTCGCGGGAGCGGCGCCTGCAGGAGCGGGAGCGGTGTATGTCATCGATTCACCTCATTGCACCGTGAATTGGACGCCGACGGCGGTGACGATGACGTTGATGGCGAATAACACCATGAAGGTGAACACCACGGTCTCGTTGACCGCATTGCCGACACCGGCTGGGCCTCCGCCCACCGAGATGCCCTTGTAGCAGGCAATGAGTCCTGCCGCCATCCCGAAGAGCGTTGCCTTGGCGAGGGACACCAGCACGTCGCCAGCGCCGGTCAGTGTGGTCAGACCCGTCACGAACGCACCGGCCGAGACGTGCTGGATATAAACGGTGAAAAAGAAGGCGCCCACAAGGCCCACCATGGTCACCGCCGATGACAGTGCTAATGCCACCGTGGTCGCGGCCAGCACACGTGGGATCACCAGCGCTTGGATAGGGTTGATGCCCATCACCCGCAGCGCATCAAGTTCCTCTCGGATGGTACGTGCTCCCAGGTCAGCACACATGGCGGTGGCACCTGCGCCTGAGACCACCAAAACGGTGACGATGGGGCCGATTTGGTTGACCGTGCCGATCGCGGCCCCGGTGCCTGAGAAATCCCCAGCGCCGATTTCGGTCAACAAGATGTTGAACGTGAAGGTCAACAGCACCGCATAGGGCAGCGTCATCATCACCGCTGGTACTACCGATACCCGTGCGACGAACCAGCTTTGAAACAGGTACTCCCGCCACGCGAACGGTGGCCTGAACATCAACACGAAGGTGTCCAGTGTCATGGCGAAAAAGCCGCCCGCCGCTCGGACGGGCTTGGTGGCCACAGCCAACGACGTCACGCTGTCCCCTTCCTGGTCCACTTCGACCGGGAGCCGCGCGCGGCGATCACCACGCCGTAATCCGTTCTGGCACAACCAACCCTCGACCGCATAGCCCCCCCGCCGTCGCGTTGGGCCCGATTGCCCGACATCGAAGGAACGGTAACGGCGCGATGGCTGTGATCGCGGCCACTAGAAGTGGGATATCGCTCCCCCTTCTGGGGCATTCACGCGAAGCGACAGACCGGCTTACGCTTGGCCGCAACTGCCTCGCGACGCCAGCAAAATCGCTCGCCGGACTGTTGATCTGTTAGGCGCACTCGGGATCAGACCCGACATTCGCATTGCCTGTCACAGGGTTCACGTAACCCTCCCTTGTGGTGCCGACCACACGTCCGGTCCACGGATCACTACGCGGCCACACAAGCGAGGCGTCAACGCGAGCACCAGACCCCCTCATGTCGAAAACAATGAATTGTTCTGCAGCCGCTATAACGTGACGCAGGACCTGTCAAGGGCCAGTTGTGGGCTAGGTCACGAAGACGAGGGATAGTGTGGAAAAGCCTCATGATGGGGCCGCAAATCCCGATTCACTATAGATGCAGCGAATTGCCTGGTCGCTTAGCGATACGATGTCATCCTGTACACACTTCGGAGGTGAACCATAACGGTCGATCCACTCCCGCGGCAGCCTGCCGTGCGAATCCGCGATCCTGAACGCAAGGCGCGGATCATGGATGCTGCCGCAGATCTGATTGCGCGCAACGGCTTTCACGCCGTTTCGATCGCCCAGATCGGGGCAGCGGCGGGCATTACCGGATCCGGGGTATATCGGCACTTCGTAAGCAAATCCGCGGTGTTGGTCGCACTGTTTGATCGCGTCATCGATGAGTTGCTGCGTGACGAGCAGGAAATCCTCGATACCATTAGCGATTTGGGTCAGGCGCTGGATCGTTTGATCGCCGGCCAAGTGGAATTCGTGGTCGGTGATCGCGAACTGGCGCAGGTCTACTACAACGAGATCAACAACCTGCCTGAGGAAGACCGCCGCCGACTGCGCCGCAAACAACGCCGCTATCTCGAGGAATGGGTGCACGTGGTCAATGAACTACGCTCCGACCTTACCGACAGTGAAGCCCGGACCGTAGTGCACGCCGTGATCGGCGCGATCCAATCACCGCTGTTTCACAACACCGGTCTGGCCGAGGACCGGTTGCGCGTCGTGCTGACCGAAGCTGCGCGCGCCGTCCTGGGCATCACCGCCTAGCCGAGCGCCCTGCTCTGTCGGCAGCAGCGACGCGGCCAAGCGCACGAGCACCACCGCGAAGGAGATGCTGAGCACTGTGGCCGCCGCGACCAACGCTGTAGAGGTGTTGTGAGCGTGTAGTGCAATGATCGTGGGCCAGCCCGCACCGAAGTTCGCTCCGAAGAAGGTGCAGGGAAAAACGACGAACAGTCCCACTAGCTGCCACCGGGAGGTCGCGTGCTCGCGAAGTCGGGCTGCGGCGACGGAAAAGCAGATCACCTGGGCAGCCTCCAGCACACCGATGACCAAGGGGTAGTTGACGATCCGCAGAACATGCGGACCCCAGTAACTGTAAGCGCCGCCGTTGATACCGAACATCTCGAATACACACGACATCACCAATTCGACTGCTGCCCAACAGAACAACTTGACTCGCGTGATGGCGCCGCTGTGCGCATCTCGGGCTATCAGGACCGCCGCACTCGCGTACAACACAACGTACCCGCTGTGCGTCCAGATCGGTTGAGGGATGTCGAAGGCCGTGAAGTGCGTCCACATCCGGGGGCCCGAATAGAAGTACAGCATCATCGCGATGTCATAGAGCGGCTCAGCAAACGCGCCGACCATCGCGGCCAACACCATCAACGCGTAGAACGGAGTGCGTTCCCGGACGCCCAAGCGCACCGTGAACCCAAGGATGACCGCGGTCAACGCCCAGCTAGCGTAGGTCAGGATGGCCTGGGTCGTCAGGTTCAAGTCATGATCGATCGGTGGCATAGGTCCGACAGTATGACGTGCCTCGTTCCGGCTGGGAGCCCACTCAGGGGGAATTTCCTCCCCCCTACGGACGACATTGCCGCAACCATTCAGCCTGCCGTGTCAAGGTGAACACCATGCATGTCGATGCCAACATCGGCGGTTCTGTGGATGGCACCGCCGGCGCGGACCTTGAGGTGCTGGCCTCGCAAGTGACGGCGGCCGAGCGCGTCGGCTTTGACGGCGTGTGGTCGACCGAAGTGAGCCGGGATCCGTTCTTGCCGTTGATGATCGCCGCCGACCGGTCCCGCACCCTGCGGCTGGGAACTGCGGTCGCGGTGGCATTCGCCCGCAGCCCGATGACGATGGCCACAGTGGCCAACGATCTCAATACATTCAGCCGAGGACGGTTCGTGTTGGGCCTGGGATCGCAGATCCAGGCACACATCCAACGGCGCTTCGGCATGCCCTGGTCAGGGCCCGCCGAGCGGATGCGCGAGTACATCGAAGCGCTACGAGCCATCTGGCAATGCTGGTACACCGGCGAAAAACTCGACTTTCGCGGCGCGCACTACCAGCACACCCTGATGACACCGATGTTTAGTCCACAACCCAATCAATTCGGGCCGCCCCGGGTCGTGGTGGCCGCCGTGGGTCCCCAGATGACAACGGTCGCCGCCGAAGTCGCCGACGGGCTGTTGGTACACGGCTTCACCACCGCCCGCTACCTGCGTGAGGTGACGATGCCGCTCATCGACACAGGTTTGAAGGCTAGTGGTCGCACCCGAGCGGAGTTCACGACGACCTACCCTGGGCTGGTCGCCACCGGCGAAGACGAAAAATCGCTGGTAGCGGCGATCCGGCGGGTACGCGACCAGATCGCCTTCTACGGCGCCACCCCGGCCTACCGGAAAGTGTTGGACTTGCACGGCTGGGGAGACCTCCACCTGGAGTTGCATCGGCTGTCTCGACGCGGGCAGTGGAAGGACATGGCGGCTCTTGTCGACGACGACGTCCTGCACACGATCGCCGTCGTCGGCGACCCGACCGAGGTCGGTGGCGATATCGCGCGGCGATTCGGTGGGTTGGTCGACAGGTTCACCCTCTACACGCCCTACCCACTCAGCGAGGCCACTGTCGCTGCTCTCGTCAGCGCCATCAAGGCAGCGTAGGCGGATTGGGGCAGAGGGCAGAGGGCAAATCAAACACCCGAGAGTGCCCCCTGAGCCTGGTGCTCATGACCGATAGTCGCGCCGCGCTATTTGGGTGCTTGTGGGGCGTCACGAAGCGATCTTTCGGGTTCGCCCGCAGAGAGCCCCACCGTGTTCGCCTTCGGCCGTGTTTATGGAAGGAACAGGTCGGGTCCCAGGGCAATCTGGGGATCGGTGCCCGGGCTGGCGGTGCGGGTGGGCCCTCCCTCGATGGGGCAATAGCTTTCCTCCTGGGGTTAGTCGATGTGGCGGTGGTGCGCCGATAGCGTCGGCGCTAGCCGTCCACTGCCGTGCGACAAGGAGCAGTCCTGTGGAAGCTATGGGTGTTGATCCCTCACCGGCTTGCCATGCCGACGATCGGGCAGAGGGCTAGCGATGTGGGGCTCGATGCCCGATGTCTTGGACCGGGTATGCACCTATTACCGAGACTCGGTGGCAATCATCGATGGCGACCGGTCCATCACGTACCGCGAGATGAACCAGTGGCGCAACCAGATCGCCCACGGGCTGATCGCCCTGGGCGTCGGCAAGGGCCAACGCGTCGGCTTGCTGATGCCCAACGTGTTGGAATTCATCCCGTGCCAACAGGCGATCTGGGCGACCGGGGCGGTCCTGGTCCAAATGGCCACCCGCGCCTCGATGAGTACGTGGACGTCGAATCTGAACTCGACTGACGCTTCCACGTTGATCTTTCATAAGAAGTTCGAAAGCGCTATCCCCGAGATCTGCCGTACGGCACCCAGCTTGCGCACGCTCATCCGAGTCGGAGGCGTCCCGACGGAGCAGGGAGTTGCGCAGGCCGCCGATTTCGCCGAGCTGGTCGATCACCAACCCCGCACCCGCCCGCCCGTCGACATCGACCCCCACGATGAAGCGTTCATCTTGTTCACCTCCGGGAGCACCGGTGAACCCAAGGGGGTGGTGAACTCCCATTACACCTGGGGGTATTACGGCATTTCGGCTGGCCTGGACATGGCCGACATCAGCTTCGGTGAGGTGTTCGCGCACGGGGCGCCGTTGACCCACTTTTCCCAGGCGTTTGTGATGCCTACGTTTGTGCGTGGCGGCACCAATGTCATGCTGCCCGCCCTGGATGTAGCCACGCTGCTGACCAATATCGAGCGTCACCGGGTGACCGCCACCGCGGTCGTGCCGACGATTATTTATCTACTCCTCGATGATCCCCACCGAACCGACTTCGATCTGTCCAGTCTGAAAACGATCGTCTACGCCGGCGGGCCGATTGCGCCGGAGCGGTTACGTGCCGCATTGGAGGCGTTCGGACCGATCTTCATCCAAACGTACGCGGGCACCGAGCAGGGCTTCGTATCGTGCCTGCGTAAACACGAGCACCGCGCCGACGACGCGACCTGGTTGGCGCGGTTGGCCTCGGCGGGGCGGCCATTGGTCAACGTCGGCATCGAGATTCTCGACGAGACTGGGCGCCGACTCGAGGTCGGCGAAGCGGGCGAGGTCTGCACGAGACAGCTGGGTCAAATGCAGTCCTATCTTGACCCTGCGCGCAACGCCGAGACGCTGCGCGAAGGCTGGATCCACACCGGCGACATCGCCCGCCTCGACGACGACGGCTTCCTCTACATCGTGGATCGCAAGCGCGACATGATCGTCACCGGCGGCTTCAACGTGTTCCCGCGACAGGTCGAGGACGTGTTGACGACCCATGCCGCGGTGGCGCAGGCGGCGGTGATTGGTGTGCCGCACGAGAAATGGGGCGAGGCGGTTCTGGCCGTCGTCGTGACCCGGTCCGGAGCCGTGATCGACGAACAACAGCTCATCGATCATGTGAAAGCCGAACTGGGCAGCGTATGCGCTCCCAAAACGGTAGTTTTCGTCGACGACATGCCGCTCAACGCCACCGGCAAAGTCGACAAGAAAAGTCTGCGCGAACCGTACTGGCAGGGCCGGTCGCGCCAAGTCGGATAAGCGAGAACTGATGTCCACGGACCTCTTTAGCGCCACAACGTCGACGACGCGGCGGCTTCGCATTGCCGTCGACCTCGACGGACTCGATATCGCAGACGGCGCCGCGCGCGGGTGGGTCGAGATCACCGCAGACCGCCCTCCCGGCGAAACGGTGCGGATCGCCGCACCTGACTTGCGCGCGGCAAGGCGCGAGACCGCGCGTCTCCGCGCCGAGGCTCACCAGGGCCGGCGCCGGACGGCCGGCGTGGCCGTGCTGGTCGACCTCGAAGCACTGACTGCCGAGCAGGCCGGCACCGCGCGTGCCCAAATGATGCGTCACGATGAAGCCCGCGGTGTTGTTCACCGGGGCGAGTCACTGCGGTACGTGGGCACGCCGGCCGGTCTGGCCGGGCTGATCGGCGACATTTACGCCGCCGACGTCGCCGACGGGGTCACACTGCGTCCGTTGTCGCTGGCGACGCTGGACTCGTTGTGTGCCACTGCGCCGCCCCTTCTGCGGCGTTTTGGCCTCACCCTGGACGCCCGCAGGCTGCAGGAGATCGGCGCAGGCCGTATCGAACGCGGCACCCCGGCGTGCGTTTCAACGCCGCGCCACGGGCGCGTGCGCAGCGCCTGTATCGCCTGAATACGTTGTCCAGCAAGGAGTTTCATGTCCGGTATCCCCAACAACACAGGGCGTGAAGGCGGGTTAGACACCTCGGCCTATCGAGCAACGCTGCGCCGCCATCCCGCCGGCGTAGCCATCATCACCCTGGCCTCGCCGAGTGGGCCGGTCGGATTCACCGCCACGTCGTTGGCCTCACTGTCACTTGACCCACCGCTGGTGAGCTTTAACATCACCAACACGTCGTCGAGCATCGCGGCGCTGCGCCAGGCCGACTCACTTCTCATCCACCTCCTTGCCGAGCATCAACTTGCTGTGGCGCAACGGTTTTCCCGCAGCGCCGAACTCAGGTTCGCCGACACCGCGCTGTGGACCACGCTGGACACTGGCGAACCTCTGCTGCACGGCACCGCCACCTGGCTCCGGGTCGAGCCGCGCCAACTCATCGACGCTGGCGACTCGACGTTGGTCATCGGTTTGGTTAGCGATGCGCACTGCGCCCCCGAGCAAGACGGCAAACCACCGGCACCGCTGATCTATCACAACGGCACCTATCTGCATACCAGGCCCGTTCCGCAGTGAACCAGCACGTTGCAGATCCCACGATGGCCCCGCTGGATGCCTTGATAGCGGGGTTGCGGGCCGGGCCCCGCGGCGCACGCGTCGGGGCATTTTTGATTTTGACGGCACCCTCGTCGCACCCGGAGCCGTGCTGCAATCCCACCGCCGCCACCGTCCCAAGCGCGACGCGGCCGCGACCGCGTTGAGGCCCCCCGTGGTCTGGAACGCTCTTCGCTCGACGAGGCCGGATTCATCCGACTGCTGGAAGCAGCCGTCAAGGACTGGGCTGGGCGCACCGAAGGCGACGTGCGCGCCTTGGGCGATGAATTGTTCACCCGCGATCTCCCCGGTGCGTTGTCCTACGGCTGTTGGCGATTGGTCCGCACGCATCAAAGCCTCGGGCACACGGTCGTCCTCATCACCTATGGGCCGGGAGCCGAAGCCGAGTCATTTGCGCGCGCCCTCGGCATCGCCCACCTGTTGTGCACTCGATTGAACGCCCACGACGGTGTGCTGACGGGTCGGGTCGCCGGCCGGCCGCTATGGCAACAAGGCAAACTCGCCGCAGTGCAGCAGTTCGCCCGGACCCACGGGGTCGATCTGGGCCTGAGCCACGTCTACGCCGATGGTGACGCCGATATCGTGGTGTTGAACGGCGTCGGGTCTCCGCATCCGGTCAACCCCGGCCCGCGGCTGGCCGCCTATGCGCGCGCCCACGGATGGCCGACCATCGAGTTGACTCGGCGCCGGGCTCGGGCGGTCTGCTGGTTTTGGTCCGCACGGTTGCGATGTTCACCAGCCTGCTGGTCGCCGGCGGCGCTGGCGTGGTCGCCGGAACGCTGCGGCGCAACCCGCGTTTCGGCGTTGACCTGGCCACCGCACTCTTCGGCCGGTTCGGTCCACGGCTGGGCAGCTTTCTTGCGGCCGTTCTCGGTGGTGTTCGCCGCTACCACGCCCAGCGCTCGACCCCTGTCCATGTCATCCCGTGCCCGGACCGTTGCTAACACGCATTGCCGCCGACATGACCGGCGCCATCGATATCCAGGCCTCCAATATGGGTGCTGTGGGGCGCGAACTGTACCTCGCCGGAGCCCGGGTGGTCGGCCTGTATCCGATGGGTCCCCGGCCGGCGGTGGCGGCCATGGTGACGATGCTGTCCTACGACGGAACATGCTGTGTCACCGTCAATGCCGACCCAGAGGCGATTTCTGAACCGACGCCTTCGCCGCTTGCCTCCGCGAGGGCTTCGATGAGGTGCTCGCCTTGGCGCATACCGTCTAACGGCCGCATCGAGACGATCCGACGCTGCAGCCGCGCCGGTGACCGGTGCGGCTGCTGTGTTAGCCGATCAGTGAGTCCGGTGGGGTGAAGCGGGCCCCGTACGTGGCGGCCAGTTCGCTGGCACGAGCCACGAACGCGTCCTTGCCCACGCCATGCGGGCCTCGGTAGCCGACAATGAACTGCGCACTGCCGCCGGTCCACGATGGGTAGCCAATGCCAGTGATCGAACCGATATTAGCGTCGGCGGTGGAGGCGAGTACCCCTTCGTCAAAACATTTTTGGGTCTCCAGTGCTTCGGCGAACAGCATCCGATCAATGATGTCTTGCAGCGGCAGCCGCACTGTCCCGGAGTTGAAGGTTTCCCGCAAGCCGGGCCATAGTCGGGCGCGGTTGCCATCCACGTACTCATAGAACCCGGCACCGCTGAGCCGCGACGGGCGTCCCCGTTCGATCATTGTCTCGATGACAGCCTCGCCGGGATGCGCGTGATAGGTGCCGCCGGCATCCTCAACAGCGGCGCGGGTGGCGATCGACACCTTATGTAGCAGTTCGAGGTTGAGCTCATCGAGCAGCTGCAGTGGAGGGGCAGGGTAGCCGGCCTGCGAACCTGCGTGCTCGATACTGGCGGGCTCCACACCCTCGCCGAGCATGGCCATCGCCTCATAGATGAAGGTCGTGATGACGCGGCTGGTGAAGAATCCGCGGCTGTCGTTCACCACGATCGGGGTCTTGCCGATCGCCAGCGTGTAGTCGAACACCCGGGCCAACGCCTCGTCAGAAGTCTTCTCGCCCTTGATGATTTCGACCAGCGGCATCTTGTCGACCGGCGAGAAGAAGTGGATCCCGATGAAATCCTCTTGGCGCTTCACACCGGTCGCCAGACCGGTGATCGGCAGCGTCGAGGTGTTCGATCCGAGCAGCGCGTCGGGCTCGACGATGTCCTCGATCTCCTGGAACACCTTGTGCTTGAGCTCCTGATTTTCGAACACGGCCTCGATGACAAAATCGACGCCCTGAAAATCTGCGGGATCCGCAGCCGGTGTGATGCGGTCCAGCAGCGCCTTGCTCTTCTCCTCGGTGGTCTTGCCACGCTGAAGCGCTTTGGCCTCAGGCTTTTCCGAGTACCCCTTGCCCTTCTCGGCGGCCTCGAGGCTGACGTCCTTGAGCACCACGTCGAAGCCGGCCTTAGCCGAGACGTAGGCGATGCCCGCGCCCATCATGCCCGCGCCCAGCACACCGATCTTGGTGGGCCGGGTGGCGGCGATGCCCTGGGTCGCGAGCCGCCACCTTTGATGTGCTGCAGATCAAAGAAGAACGCCTGAATCATGTTCTTGGCGACCTGGCCGGTGACCACTTCAGCGAAATAGCGGCTCTCGATGCGGCTCGCCGTGTCGAAGTCCACCTGCGCACCCTCGACTGCAGCGGCCAGGATGGCACGCAGCGCTGGACCTGGTGCGCCTTTGAGTTGCTTGCGCAGGCCCGAGCCCAACGACGGCAGGATCGACGCCAGGGCCGGGCTCGATGGGGTGCCACCGGGCATCGCGTATCCCTTGGTGTCCCACGGCTGAATGTGATAATCACGGTTGGCTTTGATCCACGCCTTGGCGGCGGGCACGAGCTCCTGCACCGCGTCGACCACCTCGTCAATCAGCCCGAGTTCACGGGCCTGAGCCGGGGTGAATCGGGTGCCCTGGCTCAGCACGGCTGTGAACGCCTGCCGGACCCCAAGCATCCGCACTGTCCGCGCGACCCCACCGCCGCCGGGTAGTAGACCGAGGGTGACTTCGGGCAGGCCGATCATCGAGCCTTTGACGTCAGCGGCGATGCGGTGATGACACGCTAACGCCAGCTCTAATCCACCGCCCAGGGCGGTGCCGTTGACAGCGGCGACGACCGGCCTGCCCAGTGTCTCGAGCGCTCGCAGATCCTTTTTCACAGCCTCGACGAGATCGAAGGCCGCCCTGGTGTCTTGCGGGCCCAGGGTGATCATCCATTTGAGGTCGCCACCGGCGAAGAAGGTCTTCTTGGCGCTGGTGATCACCACCCCAGTAATTGAATCCTTCTCCGCGGCAAGGTGTTCCACGGCATTATGCATGGACGCGGCGTAGTGCTCGTTCATCACATTGGCCGATCCGCCCGGGTCATCCAGGGTCAACGTGACGATCCCGTCGGAGTCAATGCTCCAGTCAATAGTGTTGTCTGCCACGCCGGTTCCTTAAACTCGTTCGATGATGGTGGCGATGCCCATGCCCCCGCCGATGCACAGTGTGATGAGTGCGCGCCGGGCATTGCGCCGCTCGAGCTCATCGACCATCGCTCCGGTGAGCATGGCGCCGGTGGCGCCCAGTGGGTGGCCCATCGCGATCGCGCCGCCATTGACGTTGAGTTTCTCGTCGGGGATGTCCAAATCGCGCTGGTATTTGAGCACCACCGAGGCGAACGCCTCGTTGAGCTCGAAAAGGTCGATATCGTTGAGCGTG
Organism: Mycolicibacterium vulneris; assembly: GCF_002104765.1. GTDB lineage: Bacteria > Actinomycetota > Actinomycetes > Mycobacteriales > Mycobacteriaceae > Mycobacterium > Mycobacterium vulneris. The sequence goes on along the minus strand of NZ_NCXM01000001.1, from coordinate 58,602 downwards.
AGACCGGCACGGTCGAGCACTCGCCGGGTGGCTGGCTGTGGTCCGGTGAGCATGATCGTGGCATCGGCGCCGCTGGTCGCGGTGGCCACGATGCGCGCCCGCGGCGTCAATCCCTGTGAGGTGCCGGCCTTTTCCGAACCGACGAGCAGCAAGGCGGCGCCGTCGACGATGCCGGAGCTGTTGCCACCGGTATGGACGTGGTTGATCGTCTCGACCCAGTGGTAGCGCTGCAGCGCCACGTCATCGAATCCGGCTTGTGCGCCGATCTTGTCGAACGCGGTCTTGAGTGTGCCTAGGCTCTCGACGGTGGTGCCAGGGCGCATATGCTCGTCGTGGTCGAGGATGACCAGTCCGTTTTGGTCGTACACCGGCACAATCGACTTGGCGAAGTAACCACTCGACCACGCGGCCGCGGCGCGCTGCTGGCTACGCAGGGCGTAGGCGTCCACGTCCTCGCGGGTGAAGCCCTCAAGGGTCGCAATCAGGTCGGCGCCGATGCCCTGCGGCGCGATGTGATGGTCGTAGGTGAAGGTGACGTCGTTGAACATGGCGCCACCATCGGACATCATCGGCACGCGGCTCATCGATTCGACACCGCCGGCCAGCACCAGATCATCCCATCCTGAGCGGACTTTCTGCGCGGCGATGTTGAGTGCCTCCAGACCCGAGCCGCAGAAGCGGTTGAGTTGCACACCGCCGGTGGTTTCGGGCAGCCCTGCGGCCAGTGCGGCGGTGCGGGCGATATCGCCACCCTGATCACCGACCGGGGTGACGACACCCAACACGATGTCGCTGATCAGAGTCGCATCGAGGTCGGGGCAGCGGCGGCGCACTTCGTCGACCAGCCCGACGACCAGGTTGAGCGGCTTGACCTCGGTCAACGACCCGTTTCGCTGTTTGCCGCGGGGAGTGCGGATCGCTTCATAGATGAAAGCTTCCTCGGACATTGGTCGCCCTTTCCCGGAGTAATGTGCCTGCACGTGCGGTGACGACGAGGGGTAATGGTCGTGGTATTGGTTGAAAATTGCACTGGCACTGGATGGTTCGTGTCCACAAGGTTTGCCGCCGTCGCGCTGGTCGTCGACGGCGGCAAACAATGAGTCCGATCTAGGCTCCGGATGCTGGTTCGGCTGCCTTGTTGAGCAGAAACTCTCCGATGTAGGTGCGGGTCTGGTCGGCGTTGAGTGGCTGGAACAGCGATGCCGCCGAGTCGCGGTACAACCGCTCGAAGATGGTGCCCTTCCGGAAGGACGAACCGCCTACCATGCTCATGGCGTGCCGGGACATATGCAGCACGTTGTCGGCGATGAAGGTCTTGGCCAGGCCCAGGTAAGGGAACCGCAGTTCCGGATCCCACAGTTTGTCTTTGCCGTCGAGCAGGTCCTGGCAGGTTTGGTGCAGGACGCGCCGCGAGAATTCCACCCGAGACGCCATGTCGCCGATGCCGTCGATGATGTGCCCGACGTTCTTGACCTCGGTGTCGGCGGCGACGATCGCACCGAACGTGGCCCCCAGGTGCTTCTTCGACAGCGTTTTGACGGATTCCTCGAGGATGCGCTGCTGCATGCCGTAGTAAATGCTGGCAAACATCAGCGAGGCCCATTCCAAGACGCCGAAAGCTCCTGTGCGCCAGGGTGAGACGAAACCGTCTTCGGGCACGAAGTAGCCGTCGAACACGATGGTTTGGGTGCCGGTGGCGTGCATGCCTAGTGCGTTCCAGGTCTTTTCAATGCGAATGCCGTCGCCTTGCAGGTTCTCGTCGAGTTTGAACTCACCGATGAAGAGTTTCTCTGCCGCGACGCGGCCTTCGAACGTGTCTGGCAGGTTGCCGTTGGCGTCGGTCTCGGTGGCATTGGTGGTGATGATGTCGGCTGCCTCACACAGAGTGCCCCAGGTTTTCTTACCGTAGAGCCGCCAGCCGCCGCCTTTCTGCGGGACCGCCTGCATGTCGGCCAGGCCGGAAAATCCGGCGCGCTGCTCGGAGAAGGGACCGAATATCAGTTCGCCGTCGGCGACGCGGCCCAGCCAATACTTGTTCTGTTCTTCGGTCATCAGGTTCCCGGTGATACCGACCATGATGTAGTGCATGTTGTAGGCCAGCGTGATCGCCGAGTCGCCCCGCGAGAGCTCCGAGACTACCTTGGACACCTGCAGGATGTTGCCCCCGGGCCCGCCGAACGCTTTGGGTACCGGCAAGCCGCCCAGTCCGGAATTCTTGAACACCTCGATCGAGGGGTAGGCGAAGGTGTTTTCCTGGTCGTATCGGGGGCCGATCTCGCGGAAAAACTGCGAGACTTCCTGCGCCTTAGCGAACCATGGCCCGAAGTCGTCATCGGTCAGGTCCTGTTGCAGCATCTCCGACTCCATTTCGTTCTCAGCGTTTGTCGTTCGCTTCTTTGTGGTGGAGCCGATGCTGCTCTGTGTTAACCCTGATGCGCACCCCTCACAGGGGGGAACTCGATCCAACGTCGGGGAGGACAACATGCAGTCGCGGCACCCGGATTCAGACGCTGCCGGGCGGCTGTCTCCCCCCGACGGACAATTCGTTTCCCCCTGTCGATAGTGGTTGCCCCAGCCGTGCCGCTAATAGCGTCGACGCAGCCGCGCACTACTCCAACGAGGAGACCATCCGTTATGAGCCACGCATTTGCCGTCAAATGGTTGAAGGCGTTTCGGGAAAGCGCCGAAGCAGTCGTCGCTCTCTATGCCGACGATTTCTTGTTCGAGGACCCCATCCTGGGTCAGTCCATCACGTCCAAAGACGAACTGCTACGGGTATTCGCCCCCTACGCCAACAAAGACACCGAAAACGGCATCGGCATCAACAACTTCCGCATCGATGAGGTCGTCGGCGACGACAAGGCCGCCATCTACCGCTGGACGTGGCAGGCCCCGAGCGCGGCGGCGTTCGTCGGCGTGCCCACCAACGGCAAGGTTCCCGGCGCCCGCGGCATCACCTTCCATATCTATGACGCCGACGGGCGTATCAAACGTGAGGAGAGTTTCTGGGACGCCGCCACCGCCGTCCGTGATCTCGGTCTGCCGGTGGACCCGGTTAGCGTCAGCAAGCCGGCGGCACTGGTCTAGAAAGGAGCGACATTATGAGCTTGGATACGCCACTTGCCACCGGCCATGCGCGTAGATGGGCGGAGGCACTGACCTCGGACACTGCTGTCGCAGTCGACCTCTACGCCGACGATCTCGTCTACGACGACCACGCCGACTCTGACCACATGATTGACACCGCCATCACCAAAGACGAGCTGTTGCCGCGGCTGGCTCCGTTTGCTAACAAGGACAGCACCAACGGTCTTGGGCTGCATACCTTTACTGCCTCTGAGGCGTTCGAGCTCGCCGGCGTGGGCGGCAACCCCGCTGTGGTCATCTTGTGGGACTGGACTGGCCAAGGGCTCGATACCTACCGAGGTGTGCCGACCCAGGGAAAGACGCTGCACACCAGGGGTATCACTTGGCACCAGCTCGATGCCGACGGCAAGGTCGAACGCGAAACCACCTACTGGAATGACACCCCGGTGCTGCAGGAACTCGGCCTGCCGATTGTGACTCCTGAGTACTGGGTTGAAGGATTCGACCCGTCGTCGCTGGCGAGATAGCTCCGTCGGGATCGTGCACCCTGATCGGTTCCGATGGCATGGGCTTTTCGTGAGCTACGAAGCGATTGCGAGGATTTCAACGCCGGTCGCGGCAGCTAGATCTTCGGGGTATCGGCACTGGCTGAGTATGCCCGCGGTCGCGACCGGTCGGCGCAGGGCGACATCGAAGGTGTCTCCTGCCCAACCACATACCAACTGATACGACGCCGCAGCAGAGGACCACCGATGACCCGCCATTATCTGATGTATATCGACGGACAGTGGATCGACACTGACGACCGCTACGAAATCCGCAGTCCTGCAAGCGAAGAGTTGGTGGCCACCGTCGCTAAAGGCGCCACCAGCCATGTGGATGCAGCCGTCGCGGCGGCCACGCACGCCTTTGAGGAAGGCAAGTGGCGGCACACACCGGTGGCCGAACGCGCCGCCGTGATCAACGAGGTGGCCCAGCGTTTCGGTGCGCGCACCGAGGAATTGGCCGCGCTGCAGTCTGCGGAGAACGGCGCAACCGTCCGCATCACGGGTGCCCTGCATGTCGGGCTTTCGGTGGCCCAGCTGCAATATGTGGCGGCCATCGCCCCGAGCTACCCGTGGGAGACCTCGGGTCCGCCCATTGAACCGGTTGCTGCTGAGGGCATCGTGGTCCGCGAGCCCTTGGGTGTGGTGGCAGCCATCGTGCCCTGGAACATTCCGCTGCTGACCGCGGTCTGGAAGATTGGGCCCGCCCTGGTGGCCGGGAACTCACTGATCCTTAAGCCCGACGAGCATGCACCGCTGCTGCTGCTGGAGTTGGCCCGCGAATTCGAGGCTGCGGGCCTGCCCCCCGGGGTGCTCAACGTCATTACCGGCGATGGTGACCCCGTCGGGGCGTATCTGTCCGGCCATGCAGGCGTCGCCAAGGTTGCCTTCACCGGATCGACTGCGGTCGGCAAGAGCATCTTGCGCCAGTCGGGCGACTCGATCCGTAGGGTGACGCTGGAACTGGGCGGCAAGGGCGCCAACGTCATTCTTGATGACGCCGATATCGACATGGCCGTCGACGGAGCCCTGTTTGCCTGCATGGCCAACAACGGCCAGGCCTGCGAGGCAGGCACTCGGCTACTGATTCCCGAGAGCCGCCGCGACGAGATCGTCGACAAGCTGATCGCTCGCGCAGCGACGCTGCGTGTCGGTGACCCTTTGGATCCGGCTACCCACATCGGTCCGATCATTTCCGCTGCCCAGCGCGATCGAATTCTCGAATATTTCCAGATCGCGGCGCAGGAAGGCGCCACGATTGCGGTGGGCGGGCGGGCACCGCAGGGCCCAGAGTTCGCCAAAGGCTATTGGATCGAGCCCACCATCCTTGTCGATGTCACCAACGACATGCGCATCGCGCGCGAAGAAGTGTTCGGGCCGGTGCTGGTCGTGCTGACCTACGACGGCCTCGACGAGGCAGTCGCAATCGCCAACGACACCAATTACGGTCTGTCCGCCGGGGTTTGGGGCAGCAACGAGGCGCGGGCATTAGAGGTGGCCCGCCGCCTGCAGGCTGGCATGGTCTGGATCAACAACTGGCATGTGATTCACCCGGCCTACCCTTTCGGCGGTGTCAAGCAAAGCGGACTGGGGCGTGAAGGCGGACCCCACGGCATCGACGAATACGTCGAGGAGAAGTTCATCGCCCTGGACCGCTCGGGGGGCATCGAAAACAAGGCCTTCGCCATCGTCATCGATCCGGCCGGATAGTGGCTCCGTTTCGATGTGCACGCCCGATGGCCACCGGATAGATATCGACCTCACTGACAGAGCACCGCTGCGACTCGGTATCGCTGACGGCCAGCACGTGTGGCTGCACACGCCTGGCGATCTGACGCGGGTGCGCGCCAGCGACCTGCGCCGGCTTGCGCGTGAAGTGGCCGCGGTGCGCGTCGAGTATCCGGGCCGCGACGTCGTGGCCGATATCCACGTCGTCATCGCGGACGAAGCCCAGGCGGCTCGCGCGGCGTTGGCTGAGGCGGGGAAGTCACCGCCCGTCGATACGCTGTTCTACGTCGGCACCGCTAGCGGCTTGGCAGGACTGGTGGCCGACTTGTATGCACTGGGTATCACCGACGGAGCCATGCTGATTCCGCTGCTCGGCAGCGGCGTCGTTGAGTTCCTGCGCCGCGAGGTGTTGCCTGAGCTACAGACCTTGTTGCCCGCTGGGCCGCGCAGCAGTCAGCCGCGCCCTGCCTGAAGGCAGCTCGGGACCGGCCCTCCGCGGTCTTGCCCACCCGGTGGGTGATTTAGCGTTCGCTGAGCGCCCAGGCGATGGCTTGAGCGCGGTTGACCGCACCGTATTTGCGAAGGATGTGTTTGACGTGCGATTTCACGGTGCCTTCGGTGATGACGAGTCGATCAGCAATCTCTTGGTTGCTAGCTCCGGTGACCATGAGGTCAAAGACCTCGGCTTCGCGTTCGCTGAGTTCGACGGCGGGTCGGCTCACCGGGCCTGATAAGGCCGTAGTCTTGCCGGCCGCGGTATCCGAGTGCCCACCGAACTGGGATACGTCTAAGCCCGCGCCGCACAGGTCGTCGATGCGGTCAACCGTACCGAAGAACAACTCACGCACGCTGTTGCGGTGGACTTGCAGCCGCTCCATCAAGACAGCCCGGTCGTAGATGTGCGTGAAGCCATCGGCGAAGGCCCACAACACGTCGCGGTCTGCTTCATCGACACGCCGCGGCAGCGGGTGATGATCGGTATGGAGGAATCCGATGACTTCTTCTCCGTGCACCAGAGGCGCCAGGACATAGGAACGTGACTGTCCCGCCTGAACGATCAGTGGCCGATAAACAGGGGCATCGGCGGTGTCGTACACCATTGAGGGGCGCCGCCGTGACACCAGTTCGGCTTCCGGGGCGGTCGCAGACAGCGGAACGCGCTGGTTGGCCCACTCGCTGAACCAGGATCGCGGCGCCGAGTTGTCATCGCGGTTGTGCAGGATCAACGGTTTCCAGCTGCGGTTCTCGAGCTTCGAGATGACTGCACGGTGAAAGCCGCAGCGCGCCACCAGTTCTTCGCAGGCGCCCTCCATTAGTGCCGTCGACGACGGCACGCCCCGCAGCCGACTGAGCCCGGCGGCGCAGTCGGCTAGCCGTCGGCTGCGCATCGCCGTTTGGTGCAGATAAAGATCCATGGCCAGCTGCTGTAGCTGTAGGACCAGATCGCATAGCTGCCGTGCCCCGGTCACCTCGTGGCCGGGGGTATCGCGCAGGCGCTCAATGCACGCGTGGGTCAGGATAGAGACCGCTTCGGCCGAGCGTGCCGGCGCAGCGCATTCCAGGGTCGGTAACGCAATATCGCGGCCGAGGGTGGCATTGGCGCGGTCACGCAGCGCCGTCAGCCTGTCGATCAGCTCTAATTCGGTGGACCACCATTCGGTACGCGTTCGCCCACCTGGCGATATCCGGTTGCTCTCTCGGGCAAAGGAAACACTCATCGCGGCCGCCGTTCATCGTTGCGAGATTCCCGCATGTAGCACGAGATGGCAGCTGCTCGGTTGGCCGACCCCAACTTGTGCAGGATGTGTTTGACGTGGGATTTGATCGTGCTCTCGGCGACGGTGAGCCGGTCGGCAAGTTGTGCGTTGGTGGCGCCGCTGGCCAGCAACGCCAACACCTCGCGTTCGCGACTCGTTAGCCGGGCCAACCGCGCCGACTCCCGGTGTTGCTCAGGCCGGGCGCGCTCGTGCGTGCCGGTGGCGTTGAGGCTCTCGTTGCCAAGCTGAGCACCAAGTTGCAATTCGGGAACCCCGCATAGGGCGGGCAAGGAGCCAAAGGCCGAGCAGGCCTCGGCGAGGATGTTCTGCTGGCGCTGGGCGCGTTCGTTGAGTTCGGCGCGTTCGATGCACAGCCCTACCCCATCGGCGAACAGGCGCAGTAAGTCGCGGTCTAGTGCTGACAGGGTCTGGGATTTGGCGGGACGGTCCGCGTGCAGGAGTCCGACCACTACCGAATCGGCGACGACCGGTGCGACCACGTACTCGTGGGTGCCGGTGCGGGTGACTAACGGTCGGTGGGTGCGGGGCTCATTTTGCACGTCGGTGATCAACGCCGGGAGGCGACGGCGTACGACTTCGGCCTCCACGAGCGGGGAGGCCAACGCAATGTGGAGATCCTCGACAACGCCGTCGATTTCGAGGATCGCTGTGCCCGTGTCAGTCAGGCCGAACAACGCCAGCGGCGACCACGTCGAGCCGGCGACGCTCGAGATCATGACCCGGGCCCACGCTCCGGTTTCACACAGCAGCTTGGGCGCCAGGCGAAAGACGGCCTGTGCGGTCGTTAGGCGCCGAAGCTGATCCAGGGCGCCAATCAGGTTGCTCAAATTCTCGCCGAATCCGTCGTCGGACCCGCTGGCCACCGAGGCCGCGGGCGAACTCATCTGGGCCGGTTCGTAGGCCATGTCAGCGGACCCGACGTCTTCTGGCAACGGTAGGTACAGATCGGCGGTGATGTGTACATCCCCTTTCAAGGGAAACGCAATGCGGATCAGTGTTCACTATCACCCCATTGTTGGTGACGTGTATCACGTTTGTCAAAATTGGTGCTCGCCGCCACTACGCAACGGTTTGACATCGCACAACGGGCCTGCTGCCTGGGTGACTCCGGTCGCGTCCGTACCGTTTCTTTGATCCCGATTAGTTAATGTACATTCACTACGGGTGATTCTGGGGGCGGGCCCGCTCGGTCTGCCGTTCACCGTTAGGGGAGTAGTGTTGGCGCCACCGTACCGCTGGTCACACCGGTTGGCGTTGCCGGCCATCGCCGCGCCGATGACCAGTGTCTCGACACCCGATCTGGTGATCGCAGCCTGCCGCAACGGTGTGATCGGCGCGTTTCCCACCCACAACGCGCCCGATCCCTCGGTGTTGGATGAATGGCTGTCGCGCATGGGTGATGCACTCGGCCTCGGGGATGCGCCGGTGGCACCCAACCTGGTCGTGCACCCCAGCAACACCCGTCGCGACGCGGACCTGGCATGCCTGATCAGCCATCGTCCCGAATTGGTGATCACCAGCGTGGGTTCCCCAGAACCGGTCATCGGGCCCTTGCATGACGTGGGTGCACAGGTCTACGCCGACGTTGCCAGCCTCACCCATGCCTGGCGGGCACTAGCCGCTGGCGCCGACGGGCTGGTCTTGCTTACCGCCGGCGCGGGCGGCCAAACCGGATGGGCGAACCCGTTCGCGTTCGTGCGCGCGGTGCGTGAACGATTCGACGGGCCGGTGGTGCTCGCCGGTGGCATCACCGACGGCCAGTCCATTGCTGCGGCGCGAACACTCGGTGTGGACTTGGTCTATCTCGGCACCCGCTTCATCGCCACCCACGAGAGCGGCGCCGAGGACGGCTACCGCCACGCGGTCGTGGCCTCGACGCTGGACGACGTCCGCCTTTCTGACCGTGTCGGGGGAATTCCGGCAAGCCTTCTGGCCGCCTGGTTAGACGCCGACCAGCAGCGCAGCACCACCGCGGCCGCCCAGACCGAGGGGTTTCGCCAGGAAAAACTGTTGAGCAACCGCGCAGCCTGGAGCGCTGGGCACAGCGTCTCCGGGGTGCACGAGATCTCCGGTGTGGCGGAGGTGATCGCGGGGCTGGTCGCCGACTACCGCGCTGCGCGCACACGAATGCGGATGCTCGTCGATGACTAGCTGCACCACCTCGTGTCAGGCCGCACCTACCCCGTTCGGACTCTTCATCTCACCTGTTGGGGGTGGAAATCGCCGCCGGGGCCCCCAACGACTTTAGTGTTTGTTCGTCCACGACTGATTGGGATTCGCCGCTACAGAAGGGAAACCGATGCCCGTCCTCACGTCGGAGATCGACAGCTCGTCGGCGACCTATCAGGACAACCACGATGTCCAGTCCGCCGCGGTCGACTCACTCAACGAACAACTGGCTGTGGTGGCAGCCGGCGGCGGGCAACGCTACGTCCAACGCCATCACGACCGCGGCCGGCTGCTGGCTCGTGAGCGCATCGAGCTGTTGGTCGACCGCGACGGCCCCTTTATGGAGCTCTCCGCGCTCGCCGCATGGGGCACCGACTTCCAGGTAGGGGCTGCCATCGTGACCGGCGTGGGCGTGGTGTGCGGCGTGGAGTGCATGATCATTGCCCACGACCCGACCGTGCGTGGCGGCACGATGAACCCGTTCACTCTGCGAAAAAACTTGCGCGCGTTGGAGATTGCGCGGGTGAATCGGCTGCCGGTGGTGTACCTGGTCGAGTCCGGTGGCGCCGATTTGCCCACTCAGTCGGAGTTGTTCGTCCACGCGGGCAAGATCTTTCACGATCTGACCGAGTTGTCGGCGATGGGCATCCCCAGTGTCGCGCTGGTGTTCGGCAATTCCACCGCGGGTGGGGCCTACGTGCCGGGGATGTGTGACTACGCGGTGCTCGTGGACAAGCAGGCCAAAGTGTTTCTCGGCGGGCCGCCACTGGTCAAGATGGCCACCGGCGAGGACGCCGACGACGAGGAGCTCGGCGGCGCCGACATGCACACTCGGGTCTCTGGTCTGGGCGACTATTTCGCGGTCGACGAAGTCGATGCGATCCGCATCGGCCGCGATATCGTCGCCCATCTGAACTGGCACAAGCTCGGGCCCGGCCCCAGCCAGCCTGCCGACGAACCGCTCTACGACGCCGAGGAGCTCCTCGGCATCGCCTCCGGTGATTCGCGAGTACCCTTCGACCCCCGAGAAGTCATCGCCCGCATCGCCGACGGATCACGGTTTTCTGAATACAAACCACGCTGGGGCACCAGTATTGCTACCGGCTGGGCCTCGATTCACGGCTTTCCCGTGGGCATCCTGGCCAACACCCGCGGCGTGCTATTCAGTGAAGAGTCCAAGAAGGCAACAGAATTCATCCTGCTGGCCAACCAGACCGACACGCCGCTGATCTTTCTGCAAAACGTCACCGGCTACATGGTCGGCACCCAATACGAGCAGGGCGGCATCATCAAAGACGGTGCCAAGATGATCAACGCCGTCACCAACAGCACCGTCCCCCACATCACCATCAACATGGGCGGCTCCTTCGGCGCCGGCAACTACGGCATGTCCGGACGAGCCTATGACCCCCGGTTCATGTTCAGCTGGGTCAACGCCAAGCTCGCAGTGATGGGCGCCGCGCAGCTGGCCGGTGTGCTATCCATCGTCGGCAAAGCCGCCGCGAAGGCCGCCGGACGTGAATTCGACCTCGAGGCCGACGCCAAACGCACCGCCGAGATCGAAGAACAGATCGAACGCGAATCACACGCTTTCTTCGTGTCCGGACGTATCTACGACGACGGCGTGATCGATCCCCGCGACACCCGATCGGTACTCGGAATGGCGCTGTCCGCAGCACATTCCAACGTAGTCGCCGGTCGCCGCGGCTTCGGCGTATTCAGGATGTGAGGGACGTGATCACCAAACTGCTCATCGCCAACCGGGGAGAGATCGCCGCCCGGATCATCCGCACCGCCCACCAGATGGACATCGCCACCGTCGCGGTGTACTCCGACGCCGATCGCCACGCACCGTATGTGGCCCAGGCCGATGAGTCGGTGCATCTGCCTGGCACCGCGCCAGGCGACACCTATCTGCGGGGCGACCTGATCTTGGCGGCCGCGGCGAGCACCAACGCTGAAGCCATCCACCCCGGCTACGGATTCCTTTCGGAGAATGCCGATTTCGCGCAGTCTTGCATCGACGCCGGTGTCACTTTTGTCGGACCCAGCCCACACGCCATCACCGCGATGGGTTCGAAGATCGCGGCCAAAGACCTGATGCGCGACGCCGGGGTACCGGTGCTACCCGGAATCACCATCGAGTCGCAGCGCGACGAGGATCCCGAGACGCTGACCGCGGCCGCCTACGACATCGGCTTCCCCATCTTGGTCAAGGCCGCCTTCGGCGGCGGTGGGCGCGGCATGCGAATCGTGCGCGATGACACCGAGCTCGTCGAGGCGGTGCGCAGCGCTCGGCGCGAAGCCGCCTCGGCGTTCGGTGATGGGACCGTGTTTCTGGAGAAATTCGTCGAATCCCCCCGCCACATCGAGGTCCAGATTTTCGGCGACCGTCACGGCAACGTGGTGCATTTGGGGGAGCGCGAGTGTTCCATTCAGCGGCGCTACCAAAAGATCATCGAAGAGGCTCCCTCGACCGCCGTCGATGAATCCCTTCGCGCCGAGCTGGGACGCGCGGCCGTGTCGGCCGGCAAGGCCCTGGACTACGAAGGTGCCGGCACCGTCGAATTCGTGATGGCCCCCGACGGCTCGTTCTACTTCCTCGAGGTCAACACCCGGCTTCAGGTCGAGCACCCAGTCACCGAGTTGGTCACCGGCATCGATCTCGTGCGCGCGCAATTACTCGTGGCTGCCGGTCAACCGCTGCCCGCCGCGATGCTCGATGTCACACCGCGTGGACACGCTGTCGAAGTCAGGCTGTACGCCGAAGATGTCGCCGCCGGGTTCATCCCGGCCTCAGGAACGCTGCACACCCTGGAATTTCCCGACCTGGCCGGCGTGCGCATCGACGCAGGATTCGCCTCGGGCTCTCATGTCAGCACCTTCTATGACCCGATGCTGGCCAAGGTGATCGGCTACGGGGCCGACCGCGAGGAGGCCTGCCACAGAGTCGCCCGGGCGTTGCGCGACAGCCGCATCCACGGCGTCACGACGAATCGAGATCTACTCGTCGGCATTCTGCGCGAACCGCAATTCCGCGACGGCGCCATCGATACCGGCTACCTGGACCGACATGATCTCGCCGGCCTGATGGGGACCGACCGCAACGCGGACACCGCGCGCCTGCATGCCGTCGTGGCGGCGCTCGCGGCCCAGGCCGGCCGGCGCGCGGCAACAACGGTTTTACCGGGTTTACCCTCGGGGTGGCGCACCCTGGTCAGCCAGCCCCAGATGGTGTCGTTCACCCTCGGTGACGACCGCTTTGACGTCGCGTATCGCTTCGAGCGCGCAGCGCTGACCATCAGCGTCGGCGACTGGCATCCCGATGTCGAGGTGATCAGCGCCTCGGCAGCATTGGTCGACGCCGACATCGACGGTGTTCGGCGGCGCTACCGGATAACGCGCTCAGGCTCCGTGCATTACATCGACAGCCCCGCGGGTTCGACTGCCCTGCAAGAAGTTGACCGGTTCCCCGACCCGACCGCTGCGGCCGAGGCCGGCTCGTTGCTGGCCCCGATGCCTGGCTCGGTGGTGCGCATCGAAGTGAGCGAAGGGGTGACGGTCGCCGCGGGTGCCCCCATCATCGTGTTGGAAGCGATGAAGATGGAGCACACTGTGCGCGCGCCCGCTGACGGTGTCATCGCCTCCATCCCGGTCGCGCCCGGTGAGCAGGTCAATTCCGGTCAGGTGCTCGCCGTCGTCCATGGGGACGAGCAATGAGCGTGACTTACGAGGTGCGCGATGGTGTTGCGTGGCTGACGATCAACCGGCCCGAGGCCCGCAACAGCCTGAACAAGGCCGTGCGCGACGGGCTCTTCGACGGTGTGCGCACGTTCAACGCTGACGACACTGCCCGGGTACTCGTGCTGACCGGCGCCGGTGACAAGGCGTTTTGCGCCGGAGGCGATCTCAAAGAGATGTCGAGCGAGCGCCTGGCCATCCCGCCGATCGACTTCGTGCCCCAGTTCGGCCGCAACATCCAAGTCGACAAGCCAACGATTGCCGCCGTCAACGGCGCCGCGTTTGCCGGCGGGTTCCTGTTGGCCCAGACCTGCGATCTGTGCGTGGCCTCCACGACGGCCACCTTCGCGATCACCGAAGCGCGCGTCGGTCGGGGAGCGCCGTGGGCGGCCCCGCTGCCTTTGATGATCCCGCGGCGCATCGCGATGGAGTTGCTGCTAACGGCCGCGCCGATGACGGCCCAGCGTGCCCACGAGGTCGGTTTCGTCAACCGCCTCGCCGATCCCGCCGAGCTGACACACACCACCCAACAGTTGGCCCAGCAGATCGCCGCCAATGCTCCCTTGTCGGTCGCTGCGGGCAAACAAACCGCCCTGCTCACCGCCGAGCAGCCGCTCAGCGGCGCTTTCGACACCGCCGAAGACCTCTGGGCCCCGGTCTATCTCAGCAGCGATGCCCAGGAGGGTATGGCGGCCTTCGCCGAGAAACGCCGCCCGACGTGGAAGGGACACTGAGCCGTGAACCATGAAACCTATCAGCGGCTACTCAACGATTTGCGCGATGAATCAGACCACTTGTTCGAGTGCCTGTCCGGGCTGAACAGTCAGCAGTGGAGTCTTGCCACGCCAGCTGCGGGCTGGACCGTGGGGGACCAGGTAACCCACTTAGCATTCTTCGACGACGCGACCGTGATGGCCCTGCGCAGTCCGGCCGAATTCCGTTCGTTCGCTGACACATTGATGGCCGAGGGCATGGATTTCCCCGACCGCATCGCCGAAAAGCATCGACTCCTCACCCCACCAGCGATGTTGACCTGGGTCATCGGCGCGCGTGCTGAACTCCTGGATTCGCTCGCACCTCAGGACCCGAAAACACGTCTGCCGTGGTTCGGGCCCGACATGAGTACCGCGTCGTGCGCCACGGCTCGACTGATGGAAACGTGGGCACACGGACGCGACGTGTACGACGCCCTGGGTGTGAATCCTGCGCCCAGCCCTGGCCTGCGTAGCATCGCCCACTTGGGTGTCTCGACGTTCGCGTTCTCCCACACCCTGCACGGCATCACCGTGCCCGATGAACCCGTGTACGTCGAATTACGCTCGGCCACCGGAGAACTGTGGCACTGGGGTCCGTCGCACGCCGCCAACCACGTCTACGGACCCGCCGAGGATTTCGCGCTCGTCGTCACCCAGCGCCGCCACTGGACCCAAACCGCGCTGGTGGTCGAGGGACCGGTGGCCACGCAGTGGCTCGACATCGCGCAGGCCTTCGCTGGCGCACCGACCCGCCGGGCGGTGCCGCGATGAGCCGTGCGGTACGCATCGGCAACGCCTCAGCCTTCTACGGCGACCGGCTGGCCGCGATGCGCCAGCTCGTCGACACCGCCGAGCTCGACGTCATTACCGGCGACTACCTCGCCGAACTCACCATGCTCATCCTGTGGAAAGCGCGCCATAAAAACCCTGAATCCGGGTATGCCCGCACGTTCCTCACTCAGTTCCAACAGGTTGTCGCAGCCTGCGCCGAGCGCGGCATCAAGGTCGTCGTCAATGCCGGCGGCCTCAATCCCACCGGCATGGCCGACGCGGTCCGCACCATCATCGCCGAGGCCGGCGTCGAGCTCACCGTCGCTCACATCGAAGGTGACGACCTGATGCCACACCTGGCGCAGCTACGGGCAGCCGGCGAACAGTTCGTCAACCTCGACACCGGAGTAAAACTCGACGACATTGGGGTACAACCTGTTTCGGCCAACGCTTACCTCGGTGGGTGGGGCATCGCCGCCGCTCTAGCACGCGGCGCCGATGTGGTCATCACCGGACGTGTCACCGACGCCGCCCTCGTGGTCGGCGTCGGCGCATGGTGGCACGGGTGGGACCGCCGCGACTATGACGCCCTGGCCGGCGCAGTCGCCGCCGGCCACATCATCGAATGCGGCCCCCAAGCCACCGGCGGCAACTACTCCCAGCTCGATGAGATCACCGACCGTCGCTACCCGGGGTCACCCATCGTCGAGCTCGCTCACGACGGAAGCTTTGTCATCACCAAACCAGCCGGCAGCGGCGGGCTGGTCTGCCCCGGCACCGTCACCGCGCAGCTGCTCTACGAGGTGGGCCGACCCGAATACGTCAACCCCGACGTCGTCGCACACTTCGACACCCTGACGATCACGGCCGACGGTACCGACCGGGTACGGGTTGCCAGCACCAAAGGCAGTGCACCGCCGCCCCTGTTGAAGGTGGCGATGAACTACATCGGCGGTTACCGCAACACCATGACCATGGTGCTGACCGGCCTCGATATCGAGGACAAAGCCACATGGGCTATCGACGAGCTCTTCGAGATCCTGGGCGGGACGGA
Organism: Mycolicibacterium vulneris; assembly: GCF_002104765.1. Lineage (GTDB taxonomy): Bacteria > Actinomycetota > Actinomycetes > Mycobacteriales > Mycobacteriaceae > Mycobacterium > Mycobacterium vulneris. The sequence goes on along the minus strand of NZ_NCXM01000001.1, from coordinate 42,974 downwards.
TCGTTTCGATGAGGTCGACGTCCAGTTACTGCGCTACGACAAACCCGACCCGCGCTCGGTCGTCGACGCCACCGCTCACCTGCGGGTGACAGTCAAAGACCGTGACCGCACAGCGGTCGACCGCGCCTTCTCCAACGCCGTCATCGAGCTCGCCGTCGCCGGTTACCCGGGCTTTCACACCACCACTCCGCCCACCTCGGCGACCGAATTCGGCGTTTACTGGCCCACAGTGCTACCGGCCCACCTCGTCGAGCAGGTCGTGGTTCACCACACCGGGGAGCGTGAAATCATCCCGCACACCAGCGATTCGAGCGAACGACCAGTTGCTGCGACAGGTAATTCGTTGTCCGACCGTCACGTCGACTATGGGCCGACCACCCGGCGACCTCTGGGCGACGTGGTGGCCGCGCGCTCGGGCGACAAAGGGGGCAACGCCAACGTCGGTCTGTGGACTGACAGCCCGGAGCGCTGGGAGTGGCTACGTAGCCATCTCACGGTGGACCGGTTTTGCGCCCTGGTCCCCGAATCGGCCGGGCTAAGCGTGCACCGCTACGAGTTCCCCAACCTCAAAGCACTCAACTTCGTGATCACCGGTTTCCTCGGCGAAGGTGTCGCGTCATGCACTAAGACCGATCCGCAAGCCAAAGGTCTGGGCGAATACGTGCGCGCCCTGCACACCGATATTCCCGACAAGCTCGTGTCGTAATGGATTTCACCGAACCAGCAGAACACCGCGATCTGCGCGAGGCCGTCGGTGCGCTGACCGCCAAATACGGTCCCAGCTACTTCGCCGAGCGTGCCAGGGATCACCAGCCGACCACCGAACTATGGCAGGACCTGGCCCGTCACGGATTCATCGGCATCAACTTGCCCGAACAGCACGGTGGCGGCGGCGCCGGAATGACCGAGCTGGCCATCGTGTGCGAGGAAACCGCCGCTCACGGTTGCCCCTTGCTGCTGCTTTTGGTCTGCAGCGCCATCTCCGGTGAACTGCTCACCCGCTACGGCACCGACCAACAACAACGGGAATGGTTGCCGCGCATCAGTTCTGGTGAAACCAAGGTGGTCTTCGCGATCACCGAACCCGACGCGGGATCCAATGCCCATCAGATCAGCACCGCAGCCACCCGCGACGGCACTGACTACCTACTCAACGGCACCAAGTACTACATTTCCGGCGTCGATGAAGCGGGCGCGCTGATCATCGTCGCTCGCACCGGCCCGGACCACCTGTCGCTGTTTCTGGTCCCCACCGACGCGGCCGGGCTGATCAAGCACCGGCTCCCGGTGGGTATCAGTGTGCCCGAGAAGCAATACACCCTGCATCTCGACAATGTTCGACTACCCGAATCGGCTCTCATCGGCACCGAACATGAAGGCTTTCGGCAGGTCTTCGACGGACTGAACCCTGAACGCATCACCGGCGCCGCCGTCTGCGTCGGCATCGGACGGCACACCCTGGCCAAGGCCGCCGACTACGCGCGCAGCCGCACGGTGTGGGGTCCACCCATCGGGACCTATCAGGGGATTGCACATCCCCTGGCCGAAGCCAAGATCGTTGTGGACCAGGCCGCCATCATGACCGCAAAAGCTGCCTGGCTCTACGACCACGATCGACCGGCCGGTGAAGCCTCCAACATCGCCAAGTTCGCTGCCGCCGAGGCGGCGGTCACCGCGGCCGACCGCGCGATCCAAGTTCACGGCGGTAACGGGCTGTCCGCCGAATATGGTCTGATCCCGCAATGGGGCCTGGCACGGCTGTTACGCATCGCGCCCGTGAGCCGCGAAATGATTCTCAACTACGTTGCCCAGCACAGCCTTAACCTGCCGCGCTCCTATTGAGAGCCGTGGGGGAGCGCAGGATAGGAACTCGGTGAAACTCGGACTTCAGCTCGGATACTGGGGGGCGCGGCCGCCCGAGAACGCCGCAGCCCTCGTGGCTGCCGCCGAGGACGCCGGTTTCGACGCCGTCTTCACGGCTGAAGCGTGGGGTTCGGACGCCTACACACCACTGGCCTGGTGGGGATCACACACCACCCGACTGCGGCTGGGCACCTCGATCGCGCAACTGTCGGCACGCACCCCGACCGCCTGTGCGATGGCGGCGCTGACGCTTGACCATCTCTCCGGTGGCCGGCACATCCTCGGACTCGGTGTCTCCGGGCCCCAAGTCGTCGAAGGCTGGTATGGGCAACGCTTCAGCAAACCTCTGGCCCGCACCCGCGAGTACGTCAGCATCGTGCGCCAGGTACTGGCCCGCGAAGCGACCGTCACCAGCATTGGGCCGCATTACCCGCTGCCACTGACCGGAACAGGCGCCACGGGCCTGGGTAGCGCCCTCAAGCCGATCACCCATCCGCTGCGTGCCGATATCCCCATCATGCTGGGGGCCGAAGGGCCTAAAAACGTGGCGCTCGCCGCCGAGATCTGCGACGGGTGGCTGCCCATCTTCTACAGCCCGCGACTGGCCGGTACATACAACGAATGGCTCGACGATGGCTTTGCCCGTCCCGGTGCCCGACGCAGCCGCGCCGACTTCGAAATCTGTGCCACCGCCCAGGTAGTCATCACCGATGACCGAGCAGCGGTCTTCGAGGCCATGAAACCTAAGCTCGCGCTTTACCTCGGCGGAATGGGAGCCGAGAACACCAACTTCCACGCTGACCTGTATCGCCGGATGGGCTACACCGAGGTCGTCGACACTGTGACCAAGCTGTTTCGCGCCGGCCGCAAGGACGACGCGGCCACCGTCATCCCCGATGAGCTCGTCGATGACACCGCCATCGTCGGCGACGTCCATTACGTGCGCGAGCAGGTTGCCGCGTGGCAGGCGGCCGGCGTGACCATGATGGTGGTCACCGGCCGCTCGTCCGAGCACATCAAAGAACTCGCAGCGCTGGTATAAGGCACGGAATCACTGTTGTATTCGTCAGTTTCATCGAGAGGTTCTTGCCGTGCCCAGCCGCAGCGTCGAAGGCCGCGGATTGCAAAGGCGGTGTCCGTTGTCGTTGCCAGCTACGCCAGGGCCCACCAGCCTTACCGCTACCTTAGGAGCAGCTTATTTTTCTTACTATTCGTACACTCTCGCTCGGCAGGTCGATGGTGGTAACCGCCAACGGCTGGCCGCGGCGGCGGGAAAGGACAAGGGCGAATCATAATGACTAAGAGCGCATTTGAGAAGTATTTGCACGCCATTACGGCGAAAGCGATGTGCGGCGATGCGGTTCGCCGCGACGAGTTATTGGCGGTACTGGCCAGCAATGACGATGACCTTCTCGATGTGATTGCCGCCGCTGGCCGGGTACGCCGTAAGTTCTTCGGCCGCCGGGTCAAGCTCAACTACCTGGTGAACATGAAATCCGGTCTGTGTCCCGAGGATTGCGGTTACTGCTCGCAGCGGCTCGGGTCGACCGCTGAGATCTTGAAGTATTCCTGGATCGACGTCGCGGAGGCGGCCCGACATGCCCGATGCGCCATCGATGCCGGCGCCAAACGTGTCTGTCTGGTCGCTGCCGGCCGCGGCCCGAGTGATCGCGACATCGGGTGGATTGCCGGGACGATCGCGGCGATTAAGGAGTCCGCCCCGGCTGTGGAAGTGTGTGTCTGCCTGGGACTGCTCAAAGACGGACAGGCCGATCGGCTGCGGGAGGCCGGCGCGGACGCCTATAACCACAACCTGAACACCAGCGCTAAGAACTACGCTCAGATCTGCTCGACCCACACGTTCGACGACCGAGCCGCCACCGTTGCTGCCGCGAAAAGCGCTGAGCTGTCGCCGTGTTCCGGCGCGATCTTTGGGATGGGAGAATCCGACGACGACATCATCGATGTCGCACTGGCTCTACGAGAACTGCAACCGGATTCGGTTCCGGTGAACTTCCTCATTCCGTTTGAGGGCACCCCGTTGGGCCGTAATTGGGAACTAACACCGCAGCGGTGCCTGCGCATCTTGGCGATGTTCCGGTTCGCCTTTCCTGATGTCGAGGTCCGAGTCGCCGGCGGCCGCGAGATTCACTTGCGCTCATTGCAGCCTCTGGCCTTGCATGTGGCGAACTCGATCTTTCTCGGCGACTACCTCACCAGCGAAGGGCAAGCCGCGCAAGACGATCGGGCCATGATTGCCGACGCCGGCTTTGTGATCGAGGGCGTCGACGAACCTACCCTGCCAGCCGAGCGCCATGATCTGGTCGTGACTCGGCACCGCGGCGCCGGCACCTCGGCCGCGGCCAATACCTGACGCGGCGCTCGGCGATCTAGACAGCGGAGTGAACAGGGTCCGTGGCCAACAGCCGATGCACAGAAGTCCTAGCCATACTCAAATCGCAGTTTCGCCTGCTTCAAAGGCGTCAGCAATAACTTATCCACAAATGGTTGACTTGACGCAAACTATTTTCCCACCATGGTCGTACGGATCGGCATGATGCCGCCGGAGCCCTGGCGCGACGGCAGCCAACCCGCAGTAGAAGCGACCCGTGAGATCGACGACTAGTTCGGCAGCCGGCAACGACGTTTCCCGCCCTCGACTCCCTTGCCAATCGGTCGATTCCACGAAGGATCGCCTCGACAGCGCCGCCGCGCGCTTTTACCTTGCTGGCTAGATGGGCCTCCAGATTCACCGTCGCCGCGGCTGTTTCGGCCTCCTCATGGGCACGTGATACCACGTCGCTGGGCTCGATGATTTCATCGAGCCAGCCGCCGGCGATCGCCGCGTCCCCAACAAATCGGCATGCCATGGCGATGCCTCGATGAAACGCGGGCGGCGTTAAGCGCATCCGCATGATCTCCACCGCCGACATCGGCAACGTCATCCCTGTCGCCACCTCTTTGGCTTGGCAGCGCGTGCGAGCCGAACCAACACGATGATCGCCACTGAGGAGCAAAAATGAACTTATCGCGATCGCCGGGCCAGTCGCGGCGATGATGACCGGCGACGGAAACATCAACAGCCGCACCGAAAGACGGAAACCTCCGCGTAGCATGTCCAGCGTTGCTTGCTGGTCAGCGGCGGCCAATACCCCCAAGTCGAAACCGCCGCAGAATAATCGGTCGTTGCCGGCCAGCACCACCGCACGCATTTCCTGCTGCTCGGCGAGGTCGAGAGCATAGTTGATCTCGCGCTGCATCACTGGCGACAGCGCGTTCGCCTTACCGTCGTCGAGCGTAACGGTCGCGATGGCGCCGTCCACGTCGCACTCGAGCACTCATGCAACCTCTCCTCAAAGCCCGTTTGTATGGGTCGTATCTACTTGCTGGCCCGGAGGGCTTCGAACACGCTGGGGTCGACCAACGTCGAGGTGTCACCGAGTGCACGACCTTCAGCGACGTCGCGTAGCAATCTGCGCATAATCTTGCCGCTTCGCGTCTTGGGAAGCTCTGGTACGACGTGAATGTCGCGTGGTCGCGCAATCTTGCCGATTTCCTTAGCGACCTGGTTGCGCAGCTTCTCAACCATGTCAATGTCACCCTGCGCGTGCGTCTCTAGAATGACGAACGCACAGACGGCTTGGCCGGTAAGGTCATCGGAGGCGCCGACGACGGCAGCTTCGGCCACCCCCGAGTGCCCGACGAGCGCTGATTCGACCTCCGCGGTCGAAATGCGGTGTCCGGAAACGTTCATCACATCGTCGATACGGCCTAATACCCAGATGCTGCCATCAGAATCCACCCGCGCACCGTCACCGGCGAAGTACCAGCCCTGCTCTGGATAGCGCGACCAGTAGGTCTCCTTGAACCGGTCGGGATCACCCCAGATGCCGCGCAGCATCGACGGCCACGGCTGATCGATCACCAGGTAACCTGTCACGTGCTCGGCCTCGTCAGCGCCAGGTACCAACGCATTACCGTTGTCGTCGACGACTTGAGCCGAGATCCCGGGAAGTGGGCACATCGCCGAGCCGGGTTTGGTAGCCGTCACGCCGGGCAGTGGCGAGATCATGATGGCGCCGGTCTCAGTCTGCCACCACGTATCGACGATCGGAGCGCGGTCGGCGCCCACCACAGCTCGATACCACCGCCACGCTTCGGGGTTGATCGGCTCACCTACGCTGCCGAGTAGCCGCAGGCTAGACAGGTCGTGCGCGTCAGGGATGTCACGTCCCCACTTCATAAACGTCCTGATCAACGTCGGTGCGGTGTAATAGATGGTGACACCGTAGTTTTCAATGATCTCGAAATGGCGGTGCTCATCGGGCCAATTCGGGGTGCCTTCGTAGACCACCTGGGTGGCGCCGTTAGACAACGGGCCATATACCCCGTAGGTGTGGCCAGTGATCCAGCCGATATCAGCTGTGCACCAATAGATATCGGTCTCCGGCTTGATGTCGAAGACGCTGTAGTGGGTGTAGGAGGCTTGGGTGAGATAGCCGCCGGAGGTATGCACGACGCCCTTCGGCCTGCCGGTAGTACCCGACGTATAAAGCAAAAACAGCGGATGCTCGGAATCAAACGGTTCCGGCTCATGTTGGGCTGGCGCCGCGCCCACGGTCTCATGCCACCACAGGTCGCGCCCGTCGACCCAGGATATGGCAATCCCGGTGCGCCGCAGCACAAGAACATGCTCGACCGAGGTTCTGCCCTCCGCGGCCAACCTCGCCACCGCCTCGTCGACCGATGATTTTAATGGCGCGATCTCTCCCCGTCGATACTGCCCGTCAGCAGTGATCACCAGTCTGGCCCGGGCGTCTTCGATACGCGCGGCCAGCGCCGAGGAGGAGAACCCGGCGAACACCACGCTGTGCAGCACGCCGAGCCGTGCACACGCCAACATCGCCACGATTGCCTCGGGCACCATCGGCATATAAATCGCGACCCGATCGCCGGCCGTCAGTCCAAGATCGGTCAGTGTGTTCGCCGCCTTGCTGACCTCGGCCACCAGACTCGCATATGTGAGATCGCGGTGATCGCCCGTTTCACCTTCCCAACGGATCGCGACCCGCTCACCGTGGCCGGCTTCGACATGTCGGTCCAGGCAGTTGTACGCGACGTTGAGCTTCCCGTTGACAAACCATTTCGCGAACGGGGCACCAGACCAGTCCAGTACCTTTTCAAATGGCGCGTTCCACGCCAATCGATGCGCCTGCGCAGCCCAAAATTCGAGTCGATCCTGCGCGGCCTCACGATACGACTCCGCAGTGGTGTTGGCCCGAGAGGCGAACCCCTGTGTGGGGGCAAACGCAGAAGCCGCCCGAGCGTCTTCTAGGGAGTGATTACTTGGTGTCGACACAGGGGATGAACCTTTCGTGATAGTGCTCGGGCCGAGATGTGCGCCGCGGGCTGCCCGACATGCGTTGTCATACAGGGATGTTGAGTTTGTCGTGATGCGTTCTGCGCTCGTCCTCACCGGCTATGATCAAAGCCAACGGAAGCTGCGCGACGACCACAAGGACCCAAAAGACGGCGACCCGTATGACGCAGCATCGCGTGGTTGGCGGCACCGGGCTGTAGCCGCCGAGACCGGTCGTGCAGCTCATTGAGCGAAATCTTGGCGTGGTTGTGACTCCTCTTCTGGCACACCGCTCGTCAGTTCCGCACTATCACGCGGTGATGTGATTGCCGGGCGGGAGCTGAATATCGAAGACACCGGGCGCCGTTTGTACTGTCATCCCCAGATAGGTGAGATAGTGCCGGGCATCCCGACGTGTTGCCCACGTCGAGCAGTGTCGGCTATCGCTACGTTCGACTATCCACATCGTGGAAGCGCCCCACCTGGCATTGGCGTCCGGGGAAGCCGTGAACGTTGGTCCAGCGTCAGCTGCGGTGCGCAACTTCCTGGCCTGTCGGATCGGGCGCACTGCCGATCTGCAACGGCGATCAGCGGGCCCGTGACCAACTGTGTCGATATCTTGTTCACCTCCACGGCTGCCAAGCGAACCGACCATGTGCCCTCCGGGTCAGACAACACACCGTCGTTGTCAGGATGCAACGCGTCCCGTCGGCGCACACCCTCCCAATGGGGGGGCTGTTTCCTCCAACGGAGCCGTCAGCGTACAGATCCGCCCAACTCACCTATACGGCGAGCAAGACGCCGGCGGTCGTCCGACTAGGGGAACCCAGGTTGTGGGGGAGAAGCGCCGCAGTCAAACCTTGCCAAGTTATGGCATGGTCCGTTCCGGGCATCAACGCCTGCACGCGGCGACCACCTTGAATGGGGGATTGACCTCCCGCCGGGAGAGGGTGCCGCCCCACGGCCGTCGCAAGCATCCTAGGTTTAACTTTTATTAGCCGAGGTCTGCACGAGACCGACGAATGCCGACGCCGCCCTACGAGCATCCCCTTAAATTGGCCGTGCAGACCGTCGCAACGATAGTGCTGTGGACGGCAACCGCGTTGATCGTCGCGATCGCGCTACGCCGTGCCGCCAAAGAGCGATCGGCTCTAACAATTATCGTTGTTCTCGCCGTGGCAATCGGCAGCCTGATCGAACCGCTCTATGACATTGCCTACCACCTGCTCTGGTACGTCCCAGGCCATTGGACACTCTTCACGTCATTTAATCTGCCGCAACCGGTTTGGGTGATGCCCGCCTACGTAACTGTATTTGCCGGACCCACTCTCTATTTGTACCCCAAGTTTGCTGCCGGCGTATCTCGGCGCGACATCGTACGCTACGCCGGATTGACTGTCGTCACAACCGCAGTGTTCGAAACGGCGGCGGATACAAAGAAGTTGACTATCTGCTGCAATATGCAGACTAATTTCATGGATAATGGCGATTATCCATTAGCGGCTAAATGCCTAGATGCACAACCGCTTTCATCATCGCGGACACTCGCACGACGTATTCGGGTGTTATCGGTGAACGAGATCCTCTCGGCCTTAGGGAGGCGAGCTGATCGGCCGACGGAAGTCAGCGTTATCGGCAACATCGCGCATGCAGTGCTGCCCCGACTTCCGCGCGTCGTCATCCAGATCGGCGCGGCCAGATCCAGTGGACCTACGACGGCCCCGCCATCGCCCACACGGTCGCCCCGTTCCTGCCGCCGCCGTTGAGCACCCTGGCCGAAACCGTCCTGGGTGCGGCCGACGCCACCGGCGCCGGTCACTTCGGGCCGAATCCGGCCACCAATCCCAACTTCACTCACCTGGCGACCGGGGCCGCCACGGTTCCCGACGGCCACGGTGGCACCCTCAACCTCGGTGACGCGCACGGGCACAGCGACTACCCCCGCTTCCCCGACGGCGGCGGCACCAGGACGACCAACTACAACATCGCGGCCGTGTTGGCCGGACTGGGAGATCAGGCGGTGTCCACCGACGCCGCCAAGGCGCTGGCAACGCTGAAATCCCTGCCGTCGTTCGAGCACACTCAAACCCAGGTGCAGGCCGCGATGAACCAAATAACCTTGCCACAAGCAAATTGATACCCTCGATCGTCTGGGAAACCCCGCACGAGGGCTCCGGCCTGGGCTGCGAACGGCCCTACGATCAGACCGACGGACGGGGCTACTTCCTCCCCGATGAGGTGGCCGCCAACGTCGCGGTCTCCGAGCAGCAGTGGGCGAGCATCCAGGAGACCGCCAAACAGGCGGCCGCCAAGCTGGACGCCACCGACATTCAGGTCATGCACGACAACCCCGGCAACCACGACGTGGGCTTCTACGGCCCACCGGAATCTTCATCAAGGTCGGCTACCGGGGAAACCTCGTCGTGTCGGGCTACACCGGCTGCCGGTTGCCGCGCGACAAGAAATAACTTCGGGCCTCACTCGAGGCGATCGCGCCCGCCCGACGGCCTGCTCGCCCCGACGGCCGCCAGCGTGGCGTCGTCCAGGCGAGAGGGCAAACTGGGTTCCTCATCCGCGGAATCGGCGTTTTCGACCGCCTGGCTGCGGCCCAGGGCGACCGTGGCCGCCGCCATCGCCGCGACCGCGACAGCGAGGACGAGCGCCGTCAGGCCGCCCACCGCCAGGTGCTCACCGAGCACGACAACCCCGAGCAGGACGGCGACCACTGGTTCACCCACCAGCATGATCGGCACCGACGCCTGCAGCGCTCCGGCATGAAACGCGGAGTTCTGCACCACGGTCACGGTCACCGCCAGCGCCACCAGGACATACGGGGCGGGGACGGTCATGAGCGCATGCCATCCGCCGACCGAGTAGCGGTGCGTGCAGACCTTCGTGACGACCGCGATCACGCCGAGCAGGATCGCCACCGCGACGCCCAGCAGCGAGGCCCGTACCCGGCCCGCGGCGCGGTGGGCCGCGACGACGCAGGCGATCACCGATGGCACGGTGATCGCCAATGCCAGCGTCCACGCGGGAATCGGGGGCCGGCTGTGGCCCTCGCGCGGCTGGCCCACCAGCAAGAAGACCGCCAGCGCCACCGTCAGCAGCATCGCCCAGCCCCACTGGACCCGACTGATCCGCTGGTGGCACAGCGCCGCGTTCAACGGCAACGCGAACAGCAGCGACGACACCAGCAGCGGCTGGACGAGCAGCAGCGACCCGTGCGCCAGCGCCATGGCCTGAAACACGTAGCCGGCTACCGCGGCAAAGGTCCCCGCCCACCACAGCGGCTGGCGCACCAGCGTCGTGGCCATAGCCGCGGACATGGCCTCATCACCCGGAACGCGGTGGGTGGCCCGCTGGCGGACCACGATTCCCACCGCAGCCCAGAACGCGGAAAGCAAAGCCGAGAAGATCGCAACCGCGTGCGTCGTCACCCACCCCATGCCCTGAGGGGTACCCCTGACCTCGGCCGGGTTAACTCGCCCTTTCGGCTCCGACCTGTCCCGCCTTAGGCTGGGTGGCCGGCGGGAAGTTCGTCCCGATCGGCCGATCGAAAGGAAACATGCTGCGCAGCAAGGTAGTCACCATAGCGGGGGTCGTCGCGGCTATCGCGTCGGCGGCGCTGACGCTGCTGCCCTGGATCGACTTGAGCCACTTGGGTTTTCCGATCCGGTGGAATGGTCTCGGCATATACGACGGCGAGGATGCCGATCACTATGGCCCCTTACTCAGCGGCATGGTGAACAGCACGCCGGGTTGGATCGTGCTGATCGCCGCGATCGCGGCCGCCGTCACGTTGCTGGCCGCATCGCGAGCACGCTGGCTCGGCCTCGTCGCATGCGGCTGTGCTGCGGTTGCATTCGTCACCGCCGTCCTGTGCTGGCTGTATCCGGCATTGCTGGTCGACGGCACCAAGCACGAGATGGGGGCGTCCGGGCTGGCGGACCGCGAGTTCGTGAACTCTGGCGCACTGCTCGCCGAGGCGGCGGCCACCGCGGTGCTGGTGGTCTGCACCGCACTCGCCGCTATCAGGGCGAAACGCGTTGCCAGTGAAGACGATTGAGGGATCGTGCTAGGCGGACAGGCCCAGGAATAACGCCGGCATTGCTGTGTAGAACGCGCGACGGACCATCAATCACCTCTGTTGGCAGGAGTTTTTGCTCTGGCGGCGCCGTCGTCGGGTGAATGAGGATCTCGGGCTCCGGTAACGTACTCTCGCCGTTCGAGAAGGCCTATCGCATTTTCGAGAATGGTCATGCCTTTTTAGCCAATGGCGCTCTCCGGCAAAATGCCCGCGGTTAGGCGAGCCTTAGTTATCCTCGGGGCGGACCTGGATGCACGGACGCAGTCTTACAGAGGAATGAGCCCACGGTGACGGAGACAACCACGCAGGCGGTGACGGACGAATTCCCCGATCGACCGCCGGTGTCACTGCGAACGCGTGGCCGTTGGCTGCGCTGGGGGCTGCTGTCGGTGTGGGGTCCCGGCCTGGTGGTGATGCTGGCCGACACCGACGCCGGGTCGCTGATCACCGCGTCGCAGTCGGGCGCTCAGTGGGGCTACCGGATGGTGCTGCCGCAGCTCATCTTGATGCCGGTCCTCTACGTCGTGCAGGAGATGACGGTCCGGCTGGGCATCGTCACCAAGCGCGGCCACGGCTCGTTGATTCGGGAGCGGTTCGGGCGCGGCTGGGCCTGGGTCTCGGCCTTCACGCTGTTCGCCTCGGCGATCGGGGCGTTGCTGACGGAATTCGCCGGCGTGGCCGGAGTCGGTGAGCTGTTCGGCGTCTCGCGGTGGGTGAGCATTCCGGTCGCGACCGCCGCGCTGCTGGCGCTGGCGCTGACCGGCAGCTACCGGCGCGTCGAGCGCATCGGCCTGGTCGTCGGCGCGGCCGAACTGGCGTTCCTGGTGGCCATGGTGATGGCCCGGCCGGATCCGAAGGCACTCGTGGACGGCCTGTCGTCGATGCCGCTGGGCAACTCGTCATATCTGCTGTTGGTCGCGGCCAACGTCGGCGCGGTCATCATGCCGTGGATGATCTTCTACCAGCAGGGCGCGGTGGTTGATAAGCGGTTGTCGGAGAGCGCGATTCGTCAGGCTCGTTACGACACCGCGTTCGGCGCGGTGCTGACCCAGCTGATCATGATCGCCGTGGTGGTCACCATGGCGTCCACGATCGGCAAGCTCGGCGGCGGGGCGGAGCTCGAGACCGTCGGCCAGATCGCCCAATCGCTGACGCCCTACCTGGGCCACGTCGGCGGGACGGTGCTGTTCGGCCTGGGCATGCTGGGGGCGGCGCTGGTGGCCGCGATCGTCGCCTCGCTGGCCGGTGCATGGGGACTCGCGGAAGTGTTCGGCTGGAAGCACACGCTCAACGAGCGTCCCAACCGCGCCACCGCCAAGTTCTACCTCACCTACGGGCTGGCCCACATCGTGGGCGCGGTGCTGGTGCTGGCCAGCGTCGACCTGGTCAACCTGGCCGTCGACGTCGAGGTGATGAACGCGCTGCTGCTGCCCATCGTGCTGGGCCTGCTGCTGGCGCTGGAGGCCAAGGCGCTGCCCGAGCAGTGGCGCATGCGGGGGCTGCACAAACACGTCACCCGCGCACTGTGTTTCGTGACCATCGGCTTCGGCCTCTACATGGTTCCGCAGGCCCTCGGCTTGTTCTGAACGCGAGCCGACCTCAGAACCAGGGCCCGGGGTAGTGGCCGTCCTGGTCTTGCACCATGACGATCTCCTTGCACTCGCCGTTGGACCCCGGCGCGGTCTCGCCGCGGCACACCAGGGTCCATCCGGAAATCCGCTCGAAGGGGCGTAGCGACCAGTTCGGTGCGACGGGATCGGTTGCGGGCAAAGCGATTACGGAGAATGTCCCGCCGGTGCCGGTGATGTAGAGATGGTCTTCGAAGAACGCCAGCTTGGCGATCGACATCTTGTTGGCGTCGTCTCGGCTCTTCTGGAGGTCCCACTGCTGGCTGCGCAGGTTCCACACGCCGAAGCCGAATTGGGAGGTGTCCGAGCCGTGGCCGTCGACGAACAGTTTTCCATCGGACAGCGCCGCGGTCAGCCCGCCGCCGGAGATCCGGTCGGAATCGCCGATCTTGATGATGGACTTGGCGTTGAGGTCGTAGAACATCGTCGACAGCACCGGGGGGTTGTACGAATCCCAGTGCGTGAGCTTCACCAGTTTGTTTGGGCCGTCGGTTAATTCGGTGTCGACGGATTGCACGTCGTTGTCCTGGTAGATCGCTTCCCCGCTGGGCCGGCGCAGTTCGGCGCCGGATGTCTTGGCAGGCTCGGTGTTGCGCTGGAACGCGAGAACGTCCTGCCAGACCCGGCCGGGCTGCGGGTCGTTCCACATCATCGACAGGTCGCCGCCGGACAGGACCACGGTGCGCGGCGGCGACGCGGCGCCGTGGCCGTCGGTGAAGGCGTTGAGCCACGCCACACCCGAGGCCGTCGAGGCCAGCCCCCAATCCTTCGGTGCGGCCGGCTTCAGGTCGGGGGTGGGCGGCTGCAGTTCCTTGGTGGCCATCTGCTGGCCCGACTTGGTGTCGAACACGTAGCCGGTGATCGTGGTGACTTCGGGGGACGGGGCCTGCGCCGGCTTGACGGTCGTGACGACGTATACGACCTTCATGTCGTCGGCGGTGCCGGTCAGCGCGCAGAGGCCGCCGGTGAGGTTCTGCCCGGCCGGGAGCGCGGGGATGGCGGGCGCGACGTATTGCCCGGTCTTCGGGTCGAAGATTTTCGGCCGGATGTCCTCGAGCGCCGTTTTGCCGGCCGAGAACTTCTCCGGGCAACCGAAATACGCTGTTCCGCCGTAGCTTTTCCAGTCCTTCTCCAGCGGGCCGGTGACCGGGGCGGGCGGGGGAGCCGCGTGGGCACTGGTTTTCGAGACCGACGTCGAGGTGGTGGGGGTGAGCGCCGGCGGCGCCGCGGTCTCCGAACAGGACGCGACGGCCAGGCAGCCGACCGCCGCGACCGCGGCACGCTTGAACAGGCGGTGCCGGATCGCATGCACCCAGGCTGCACGCATTGAAAACCCCCGTTAAATTCGTGTAACCAAGGAGCGTAAAGCCGCCCCGATGCCACCGCGACTCGGGCGCTTAGCGGCCTTTGTCACAGCAGGCGCCGGCGATAGCTACCGGTCGAACTCGATGGGCAGGCTCGTCGGCCCGCTCAGGCTCACCATCGGCTTCCATGGCGCCGGCCCGGCCATACGCGGGTTTCGCAGCCGGTTCGCGAGGACGTTCAGCGCTTCGGCGATCTCCCGCCTGGCCAGGTTGGCGCCCAGGCAGTAATGCACGCCGCCGCCGAAGGTCAGGATTGGTGGCGCTGCATCGCGGGTGATGTCGACACGGTCGGGGTCGTCGTACACTGCCGGATCACGGTTGGCCGCAAAGGTGTTCATCAACACCGCGGTGCCGGCGGGGAATGAGTAGCCGTCGAGCACGGCATCCTCGACCACCAGGCGCAGGGTTCCGCACGCGATCGGCGAGTGCCGCATGGTCTCCTCGACGGCACGCATCGCCAGCTCGGGCCGCTGCCGCAGCAGCTCCCACTGCTCCGGGTGTTCGCACAGCACCTGCACCGAGGCGGCCACCTGGTTGCGGGTGGTGTCCGTCCCAGCCAGCAGCAGGCCGCCGGCCAGCATGCGCAGCTCGGCGGCATCCAGGCGGTCGCCCTCGTCCTCGGCGCGAATCAGGTCGGAAAGCAGGTCGTCGGTCAAACTGTGCCGGCGGCGCTCGACCATCTCGTCGACGTAGTCGTCGAGCTCGCGCCACGCGCGCATCACGACCGGCTCGACCTCGCGGAGGTCGACGGTGAAGCTGAAGGCCTTGAACACGTCGTCGGCCCACAGCGAGAACTGTTGCCAATCCTCGCGGGGTGCGCCGAGCAGCGCGCAGATGATCGGCACGGGGTAGGGGCGCGCGATGTCGGTGACGACGTCGCACTGGCCCGCGTCGGTCACCTGATCGACCAACTCGTTCATCACGCCGGCCATGGTGCCGTGCAGGCGGGCGACCGTTCGCGGGGTGAACGCCTTAGAGCACAGGCTGCGCAGCCGATGGTGCGCGTCGCCCTCCAGGCACAGCAGGCTGTTGGCGACCTTGTCCCACAGCGGGCCCGAGTCGATGCCCTGGGCGAGCAGGTTGATGCCGGGCGGGATCTCGAATCGGGGATCCCGAAGGACGGAACGGACCAGGCGATAGGAAAGCACCTCGGGCCCGTGGGGTCCCATCGCGACAGGGGCAAGCCGCTGCGCCTCCCGCAGCCGCGGATAGACCTGCGCGGGTGTTTCCTCGGGGTCGTACGAAAGCGTCGGCAGATCAGCCTCGAAAACGCTTGGGGGAGCGGCACCGACGGTCATGACGGTCTCCTTGGTTCCGCAGCAGGCTGCGGACGACTTTCAAACAATGTATGGCCGGCCCGGGGGAGTGTCAACGACATCGCCCAGCACGTGGCGCGGACGTCATACACGCGAGAGAAAATGCATTGCCGCGGTGCCGGTCCGTCGCTCAATCGTGCGCGCGCAGCCGCACCATCCGCGTCGTCGACGTCTCGTCCAGCTCGACGACATCGGAGCGTGAACGCAGGAAGTCGCTGAATGAGCGGAATTTCAAAGACCTTTCGCTGAATGACGGGTCCATCCGCTTCATCTGCGCCTTGACGGCGGAGTTGTGCAGCCAGTCGACGTCGTCCTTGTCCAGGCCGATCCGCAGGGCACGCGTCAGCAGCGCGGTGGCGGCGGCCTGCGGGTCGGGCTGCTCGTCGGGCTCGTCCGGCTTGGCCGACCTGGCGCGGGTGGCCCGTTTCTTGGGCTTGGCTGCCTCCGCGTCGGCAGGCGCCGGTTCGGGTACCGGAACGCCGGGCAGCGCGTCGTAGATGACGAACTCGTCGCAGGCGGCCGCGAGCGCGCGGCTCGACGCGCCGGCCACCCCGATGCCCACCACGTACCGGCCGAGCCTCTTGCAGCGCTGGGCCAGCGGAATGTAGTCGGAGTCACCGGCCACGATCACCACGTGGGTCAGGTCGGGCAGCCGGAACATGTCCTCGACCGCGTCCACGGCCAACCGGATGTCGGCGCCGTTCTTGCCGTAGGCCGCCGCCGGGAACAGTTGCACCAGGTCGACCGCGCGGGCCACCAGCTGCCCGCGATACCCGGCGTTGATATCCGCCGACCAGTCGGCATAGGCGCGGGTGAGCACCAGGGTCCCGAAGGACGAGGCGAAGTCGAGGATCGCGGCGACTTCGACCGTCGCCCGGTCCAGCCGCTCGGTGTGCTGCTCGAGCCCCTTGGCCTTGTCCCGCTGGAACGAATTCCGCCCGTTGATCTGGTCGTAGCGGGAAATCACGATGTTGTCGAAGTCGAGGTAGACGGCGACTCGGGTCGCAATCGGTTCGGTCATGCCTTCGATCATTGCTGAGCAGGACCAAAGCGGGTACACAGCCCACATGAATGAGGTGAAGGTTCTCCAACTACACGGCGATCGCATCGCCTACCGCGACGAGGGTGACGGCGAGGTGCTGCTGCTCATCCACGGCATGGCGGGGAGTTCGGAGACGTGGCGGTCGGTGATCCCGCCGCTGTCGAAGAAATTTCGCGTCATCGCGCCGGACCTGCTCGGTCACGGCGAGTCGGCGAAACCCCGCACGGACTACTCGCTGGGTGCGTTCGCGGTGTGGCTTCGTGATTTCCTCGACGAGCTCGGCGTCAGCCGGGCCACCGTGGTCGGTCACTCGCTCGGCGGCGGCGTCGCGATGCAGTTCGTCTACCAGCACCCCGACTACGCCCAGCGGCTGATCCTGATCAGCAGCGGCGGCCTGGGTCCCGACGTCGGCTGGGTGTTGCGGCTGCTCTCGGCGCCCGGCGCGGAGTTCGTGCTGCCGATCATCGCGCCGCCTCCCGTGCTGTCCGCCGGCAACAAGCTGCGGTCCTGGATGAAAGCCGCCGGCGTCCGCTCGCCCCGTGGCGCCGAGCTGTGGAGCGCCTACTCGTCGTTGTCGGATGGCCAAACACGGCAGTCGTTCCTGCGGACGCTGCGATCGGTCGTGGACTACCGCGGGCAGGCGGTCAGCGCGCTCAACAGGCTGCGGTTGCGCGAGGATCTACCGGTGATGGCGATCTGGGGCGAGCGCGACGGCATCATTCCCGTCGACCACGCCTACGCCGCGCACGACGCGCGCGCCGACACCAGGCTCGAGGTGCTGCCGGACGTCGGTCACTTCGCGCAGGTCGAGGCGCCCGAGTGGGTGGTGGAGCTGATCGAGGACTTCATCGCCACGGGCGAGCGCCGCGACACGCAGAGCCCGCAGCCGTCCGGGCCGAGCTAGCTGACCGGGTACAGCTAGCGCTTTGCTTTCAGGGGCACGTCCGCTGGTAGTCGACCTGCCAGTGCTTGATGCCGTTGATGAAGGACGACCGCAGCCGTTCGGGGTCACCGGCCGAGCGCAGGTCGGGCATGTGGTCGGCGATCGCGTTGAACATCAGGTCGATCGTCATGCGGGCCAGATTGGCGCCGATGCAGTAATGCGCTCCGGTGCCGCCGAATCCGACGTGCGGGTTGGGGCTGCGCAGGATGTCGAAGGTGAACGGGTCGTCGAAGACCTCTTCGTCGAAGTTCGCCGACCGGTAGAACAGCACCACCCGCTGACCCTTCTTGATGCGCACGCCGCCGAGTTGGGTGTCCACCAGCGCGGTGCGCTGAAAAGCCGTGATCGGGGTGGCCCAGCGGATGATCTCGTCGGCAGCGGTTTTCGGTCGCTGCGCCTTGAACAACTCCCACTGGTCCGGGTGGTCGGTGAAGGCCATCATCCCCTGCGTGATCGAGTTTCGGGTCGTCTCGTTGCCGGCCACGGCGAGCGTGACCACGAACATGCCGAACTCGGCGTCGGAGAGTCGCTGCTCTTCGGAATCGGCCTCGATCAGCGTGGTGACGATATCCCGATCTCCGGGGCCGGGATCCTCGGCCTTGCGGGCCGCCAATTGCATGGCGTACCACATCAATTCGCCCGCCGACGTCAGCGCATCATGGCCGGCGAACTCCGGGTCGTCGCTGCCGATCATGTTGTTGGTCCAGTCGAACAGCTTGTCGTAGTCCTCCGCCGGCACACCGAGCAGGCCCGAAATAGCTTGCAGCGGCAGCTCACACGCCACCTGGCGGACGAAGTCTCCCGACCCCTGTGCGGCGGCGTCGACGGTGATGCATCGCGCGCGTTCGGTGAGTTCGGCGCGCAACCGCTCGACCGCGCGGGGCGTGAAGCCACGGGAGACGATCTTGCGCAGCCGGCTGTGCTCGGGGTCGTCCATCATGATCATCGACGCCCGCCCCGCCTCGATCTGCCCCTGCGCCAAGTCTTCTCGATAGCGTGGCACGATCGATTTGGTGGCCGACGAGAAGACATCGCTGCGCAGCGACACCTCGCGGATGTCGCGGTGCTTGCTCACCACCCAGTAACCGCCGTCGCCGAAACCCCCTTGGTCGAGGGGCTGCTCGTTCCACCAGATGGGTTCCGTGGCACGCAGTTCGGCGAACTCCTGCACGGGGAGCCGGTGCGCGTAGATGTCGGGGTCGGTGAAATCGAAGCCCGGCGGGAGGTTCGGTGTCGCCATGGGATCTCTCCTCGACTCCTGCGGCGGTTAGCAAGATGGTAGCCGCGGGCGTGCGGATCGCCTAGCAAATCTTCAGCGCGACGCGGGGCTGGCCGTCCTGACGCTTTCTCGCCCACCGAGATTGGTGGCCGCGGTGATGACGGCGCGCTCGATCTGGCGCAGCGCGTGCACCGCGGTGAGGAATCGCCGGGTATCGGGGCTGGCGTCGCCCCGGCCGTTGCCGTCCTGTTGCCGGGCCACCGTCTCGGCGGCGTCGAGCTCGTCGGTCGCCGAGACCAGGGTCGGTGCGTGGCCGCCCTCGATGGCTTCCTGCAACGCGTCGATGTTGCGTCGCGTCTGGGCCGCGGCCGCCGAAAACGCATCCGCTAGTTCCGAGGCCAGCGAGGGTGACCCGACGGGATCCTGGTACTGCTCGGCGCTGCGCGCCAGGCTCCGGCCGTAACGGTCGCAGGCGGTGAAGATCCGCAACGCGCGCCGGATGCTGCGCCGGCCGGCGAGCCCGGCGACGCCGGCCAGCAACGGTTTGGCGGTGACCCGGAACTGATGCAGGTCCCGATCGAGCTGACGCGCCTGCTCCGACGGGCTGGCGCTGTCCCGGACACCGAACATGGTCGCGGTGGAGATTTCGATCAGGGCGGACAGGCTCGTCAAGAAGACACGGGTATCGCTGCGGATCGCCGTTCTGGTGTTGGTCGGCAGCACCACGACCGCGACGGTTGCCCCGATGATCGCACCGATCGCGGTCTCTTCGATCCGCAACATCAGCACGCCGAACGAGAACTCGCCGAGCAGTCCGTACAGCAGTGCCAGCATTGTGGTGATCCAGAAGGTCATCAGGCTGTACGTGACCGTCATGAAGTAGAAGGCGCAGAACAGACACACGAAAATGCCGACCAGCGCGGCGGTCTTGTGGCCGGTCAGCAGCGTGGCCACCAGCACGCCGCACGGCACGCCGAGCAGCGTCCCGAGCAGGCGTTGCCAGCCCTTGGCCAGGGTTTCGCCCCAGGAGTTGGTGCCGGCGAAGATGACGAACGCCGCGATCACCGCCCAATACCAGCGAGCAGGCGAGACCAGCTCGCCGACGACGATGGCCAGGGATGCGGCGACGGAAACCTGGATAGCCTGCCGGGTGGTCGGCCGCAGCCCGACGGCCGGCTCCTCCTCGGCGGGCTGGTCGGGGACGGCGTCCTCAAGCGGCTGGGGGCGCTCGCCGTCGCCGTCGTCGAGGGGCCGGCCCGTGGCCACCCGGTCGACGATCGCCCGCACGTCGGACGTCGCCGACGCGGCGTTGATGATCGCCAGCGCGAGGCGGCGCACGGCCGTGCTGCCCTCGTCATCGCCCGCCGGGTCCGCAGCGGGCCCGCGCCGCTCGTCGAGCAGCCGCTGTGCGCGGTCGGCGGCCCGGCGCAGCCCGTCGGGTTCCGGAATCCGGATGGCCCGCGACAGTTGGGTGAGCGCGTCGACCAGGGCGGCCCGGGTGGGCGCGGGCATGGAATCGGGGTCCTCGCAAGCGATGACCGCCGCCCGCCGGCCGGCGGTGGCGACCCATTCGATGGCCAGCTCCGCGTCCAGCAGCCAGGGCGCGAGTTGTTCCGCGGTGACGCCGGGCCACAGGGTGCCGGGGTCGGCCTTGTCCTCGATCTGACTCTGCACCATCAGGGCGGTCTCGTTGAGCCGGATGGTGCGGGCCCGCATGCGGCGCCGCCGCCGTTCATCGAGGCGGCCCGTGCGCACCGCCTCGGCGGTGGTGTCGAGGACGATCGCCATGCGGGCCCGCAGCGCCCGAATGGTGGCACGCAGCACCCGCTCGGGCCGATCGGGCATCACGTAGGTGCTCATCACGTACGTGCACACGGTGCCCACCGCGACCGCCCCGATCATCCAGGGCAGCTCCGCGAGCCGGGCGTGCAGATACAGCGTGAAGAAGTAGGACATGAACGCGACCATGCCCAGCGCCCTGCCCCGCGCCCCGAAGCGCCGGATGTACGCCGCGGTGAACACGACCATCACGAAGACGGCGTCGCTGACCACCGTGTGCGGCGCCAGCACCGCGGCGGCGGTGATGGACGCCGCGGCGGGAAGGGGCAGCAGCGCCATGGTGATCCGCTGCTGGTGCGGGTCGGGCTCGTTGACGGATCGGGACGCGACCATGGTGATGACGACGCCCAGCAGGGCGACGGTCAGCGGCTGACCCGTCGCCCTGGTGAGGATGAAGAGCGCCAGTAGGGAAAGGCCGAGCGCGGCCGTCGTCCGAGTGGCCATTCGCAGCCGAAGCAAGCCAGGATCGGAGCCGATCACCCAGTTGCGGGCGCGTTCGTAAAGAACAGTTATCGGGAGACCGCCTCTCTTGCGCTTACTCAACATGGTTACCCGAACCGCGACGCGGGGACCAAGCTAGTCTTCGACATCGTGAACCCGCCGACGCTCGCGAAGCTGGCTGACGGGCGTGACCTGCTGTTCTTCGCGCTGCCCGGGCATCGTCCGGCGCCGGTCGAGGACCGCAGGCCGCTGCCGGCGCGGGATCCCGCCGCGCGGTCGCAGTTGCGCTTCGACCGGTCCACCGGGCAGTGGGTGATCGTCGCGGCGTTGCGCCAGGACCGCACGTACAAGCCGCCGGCACAGGCGTGCCCGCTGTGCCCGGGCCCGACTGGACTGACCAGTGAGGTGCCCGCCCCCGACTACGACGTCGTCGTGTTCGAGAACCGATTTCCCAGCCTGTCCGGCGCGCTGCCGTCGCTGCCCGCCTCGGCGCCCGTGCCCGCCGAGGACGGCTTCGTGACCGCGCCCGGGCACGGTCGCTGCGAGGTGATCTGCTTCTCCGCCGACCACACCGGGTCCGTCGCCCAGCTGGAGCCGGCGCACGCGCGGCTGGTCGTCGAGGCGTGGCGGCATCGCACCGCCGACCTGATGGCCAGGCCCGGCATCGAGCAGGTGTTCTGTTTCGAGAACCGCGGTGAGGAAATCGGGGTGACGTTGACCCATCCGCACGGGCAGATCTACGGCTATCCCTTTCTGACGCCGCGCACCGCCACCATGATGGAGCAGGCTCGTCAACATCGAAACCGGCACGGCGGCAACCTGTTCGGCGATATGCTGGCCCGTGAGGTCGCTGACGGCAGCCGCATCGTCGGGCGCAACGAGCTGTTCACCGCGTTCGTGCCGTTCGCGGCGCGCTGGCCGGTCGAGGTGCACATCTACCCGAACCGGTTCGTGCGCAACCTGACCGAACTCGACGAGGACGAGATGGACGGGTTCGTGGGCGTGTACCTCGACGTGCTCGGGCGGTTCGACCGGATGTATTCCACGCCGCTGCCCTACATTTCGGCGCTGCACCAGTACGCCGACACCGCGGCCCAGGCCGAGGGTTACTTCCACGTCGAATTGATGTCCATCCGGCGCAGCGCCACCAAGCTCAAGTACCTGGCGGCCTCCGAATCGGCGATGGACGCCTTCATCGGCGACGTCACGCCGGAGAGCGTAGCCCAGCGGCTGCGGGAACTGCGATGACGATCCGCTACGCCGCACCGGGGCGGATCAACCTGATCGGCGAACACACCGACTACAACCTGGGTTTCGCGCTGCCCATCGCGTTACCGCAGCGCACCGTCGCAACGTTCGCGCCCGCCGATGACGATGCGATCATGGTGGTCAGCGACCGCGCGGACGCCCCGGTGCGCATCCGGATCGGCACCGTTCCCGGTGAGGTGACCGGGTGGGCGGCCTATGTGGCCGGGGTGGTGTGGGCGCTGCGCCAGGGCGGCCACCCGGTGCCCGGCGGCGCCATGTCGATCACCAGCGACGTGGAGATGGGATCGGGCCTGTCGTCCTCGGCGGCGCTGGAGTGCGCGGCGCTGGGCGCGATCACCTCGGCCGCCGGCGCCCACATCGACGTCAAGGAGCAGGCCCGGCTGGCCCAGCGGGCCGAGAACGAGTATGTGGGCGCGCCAACGGGTTTGCTGGACCAGCTCGCCGCGCTCTTCGGCCGGGACGCGACGGCGGTGCTGATCGACTTCGCCGACCTGACCGTCACGCCGGTGGTATTCGACCCCGAGTCCGCGGGCGTCGCGTTGCTGCTGATCGACTCCCGGGAGCGGCACAGCCACGCGGGCGGTGACTACGCGGCGCGCCGCGCGTCCTGCGAGCGGGCCGCCGCCGACTTGTCGGCGTCGTCGCTGCGCGCGGCCGCCGAGCGCGGGCCGGCCGACCTGTCGGCCGTGCGTGATCCCGTCGACGCCCGCCGCGCCCGTCACGTGCTCAGCGAAAATCAGCGAGTCATCGACTGCGTTGCGGCGCTGAAACATTCGGACTACCCCGAAGCCGGGCGGATTTTCACCGCCTCGCACGCCTCCATGCGCGACGATTTCGAGATCACCACCGAACGCATCGACCTGATCGCCGACACCGCGGTGTGTGCGGGCGCGCTGGGGGCGCGGATGACCGGCGGCGGCTTCGGCGGCTGTGTGATCGCCCTGGTGCCGCTGGACCGTACCGCGAAGGTCGGCGAGGCGGTGCAGCGCGCTGCGATCGACGCCGGTTTCGAGCGGCCGACCCTCACCCGGACCCGCGCGGCCGCGGGCGCGGGGCTGGTGTGCGGGAGCGACATCCACGGCGAGCGCGGCGAATGCAGCTGACCGGCGCCTGAACTTACTTGCCCGGCAATTTCGTCATTCTGCCGATGACCACTGGTCACTAAATGTAACGTGAACCCCCATGGGGGTATCTCACTCCAGCATGTGCAGTGCGGGTTTTCCCGTCCAGGCATTAGCGATTGGCGTGCCATCGCTACCGATGCCTGCCGCCGATTCCATCGCCCTCGACGCGAAACGTTCGCCGTGGCTTGGAAACTAGAAGGCCAAGCCGCAGCGATCGAGCGGGGGCTGGCGGGCGCCACCCCGCAATGCGTGGGCTGGTTCCGCTTCTACTTCGAAGGTCACCGCTGGGTGTGGTCTGACCAGGTCCAGCGCATGCACGGGTACGAGCCGGGCACGGTGACACCCACCACCGAGCTGGTGCTGTCGCACAAGCATCCGGCCGATCGTCCCCAGGTGACCGACGTCATCAACGACATGATCCGGCGTCGGCAGGCTTTTTCCACGCGGCACCGCATCGTGGACACCGGCGGAATGATTCACCACGTCCTGGTGGTGGGCGACCCGTTCTGCGATGACAGCGGGAAGGTCGTCGGCACCCACGGCTTCTACATCGAACTCGCGCCGGCGCCCGCTCGCGCGCGGGAGGACTCCATCAGCGCCAAGGTCGCCGAAATCGCCGGGCGCCGTGGCGTGATCGACCGCACCAAGGGCATGCTGATGCTGATCTACGGCATCGACGAGGACGCCGCTTTCAACATGCTCAAGACGCTGTCCCAGTCGGGAAACATGAAGCTCGGACTGCTCGCCCAACGGATCGCCGATGACTTCGCGGCGTTGGGCAAAGAGGTGATCACCGCGCGCTCGCGTTTCGACCAGCGCCTGCGTGAAGCGCATCTGCGGCCGCCGGGCACGGGCGACGACGGCGGCTGAGCGGTCGCGGTTCTATTCCGCCGGATTCAGCCGGACCGCACCCAGATGCAGCCGACCGACCGCCTCGGCGAACTCATCGGGTGTCGGCATGCGCTGGTCGCGAAACTTCAGCCCGATCATGCGCTGTGCGCGCTGAACTCCGTAGGACTCGGCGCAGCGCAACAACAGATCCGAGACGACACCCCGGTCGCGGATCAGCTCACCGCGCATCGGCGTCGACTTGCCGTCGTACACCACCTAGACCGGCCCGCTGTCGCGGAAGTTCTGCTTCCACGGGTTGCCGGTCAGCGCGTAAAGTTGGCCGTCAATCAGGTGAGCGCTCAACGGAATTGAATACGGCCGTCCCGTCTTGCGCCCGGTGAAGCTCAACACCATGAACTGATATCCGGGCAGGTTCTGCACCTCGCCCGGCGCGTACTGGATGAGCTCGGCCGGCTCGACGTCGCCGGTCAGCCTGGAGAACAGCGCCGAGACGGTAGGCGGATCGGAGGGATTGGCGGGCTGACTCTGCACGATCCCGCCGTAGGAGGTGCCCGAGTTCTGGTTGAGCTGCCAGCCCTCGGGCACCGGCAGGTCGACGTTCGGGCCCGGATCGCCGTGGTGCACCGGCGTTTCGGAGATGTTGTTGTCCTTCACGTAGTCGGCGATGGTGTACTTGGCTATCGCCGCCGCGCTCGTCTGCGACGAGGTTGCCGAGGCCGTCGACGTCGTTGCCGAGGCCGTCGACGTCGTCGCCGAAGTGGACGTCGACGTTTTTCACCGGATTTGTGGTCGTGGCCGCAACCCGCGAGCGCTAAACTCGGCGTCACAGAAATGGTTGCTAGCGTCAAATATTTCATCGATCCAATCTCTCGCAAATTGGCCGGTACCAGCGCCAGCCGTGCTGGGCATGGCAGTACCGAAATGGCTCGTCGCTTTGCCAGTATGTTTCGGACTTTTGCCGGCTCCGCGCTCGGCCGCCGATCGTTATCCAATTCGTCGGTCAAAACACCACGCGAATACGGCGTTATGCAGTCGTTTTCCAGTATTAGACAGGTATGCGGTCGCGACGGGCCCTCATTGCGGTCATCGCGGCGTCGGCCGTCTTCATGGTCTTCATCGCGGCGGCCCCGCCGAGGGGATACGACGGTCCGCCCGTGTTCGTCGCCAATCCCGTCGACCAAGTCGCGACCCTCATCGGCACCGGGACGGGCGGCGAGACCGTGGGGGAGATCAACAACTTCCCGGGCGCCACCGTACCGTTCGGGATGGTGCAGTACTCGCCGGACACCGTCGGCAACTACGCCGGATACAACTACGACAACCCTCGCGCAAGCGGATTCAGCATGACCCACGCCTCGGTGGGATGCGCTGCCTTCGGCGACATCTCGATGCTGCCGGTCACCGGCGAAATCAGCCTGCAACCGTGGAACGCCACCGAAAGGATCGCCCACGACGACAGCGAGCAGGGCATGCCCGGCTACTACACTGTGCGCTTCCCCGGCACCGGTGTGAAGGCGGAACTCACCGCCACCGCGCACACGGGCGTCGGGCGTTTCAGCTACCCACGCAACGGACGGCCCGCGCTGCTCCAGGTGCGCTCCGGCTCGTCGCTGGCGGGCAACTCCCGCGCGACCATCCAGATCGGGGAGGACAACACCACCATCAGCGGCTGGGCCACCAGCGGCGGATTCTGCGACAAACCGAACGCCTACACCGTGTACTTTGCGATGAAGTTCAGCCAGCCCTTCACCTCGTTCGGATCCTGGGACGGCAGTGCGGTTTACGCCGGCGCCCGCAGCGCGAACGCGCCGTACAGCGGCGGGTATGTGGAGTTCCCACCCGGCTCGACGCTGCAGGTGCAGACCGCCATCTCCTACGTCGGCATCGAGGGGGCGCGGGCGAACCTGGCAGCCGAGGCCGCGGCGGGCTTCGACGACGTTCGCGGGGCCGCGTCGAGGCAATGGAACGCCGCGCTGTCGCGCGTGTCGGTCGCAGGCCGCAACGTCGACGATCTGACCACCTTCTACACCTCCCTGTATCGATCGCTGTTGCACCCCAACATGTTCAACGACGCCGACGGGCGCTACGTCGGGTTCGACGGCTCCATCCACACGGTGGCCGCCGGCCACACGCAATACGCCAACTTCTCCGACTGGGACACCTACCGATGCCTGGCCGCGCTGCAGGCGTTGCTGTTCCCGGAGCGGGCCGGTGACATGGCCCAATCGCTGGTGAACGACGCCGAGCAGAGCGGCGCCCTGCCCCGCTGGGCGTTCGCCAACGCCGCGACCGGCGAGATGAGCGGGGACAGCGTGGTACCGCTGATCGTGAACCTGAACACTTTCGGCGCCAACGACTTCGACACCAAAACGGCGTTGCGCTTCATGGTGGACGGGGCGACCAAAGGCGGTGAGGGCTTGGGCGGTTACGTGGAGCGTCGCGGCATCGCCACCTACCAGCGGCTCGGTTATGCGCCGTTCACGCTGGAGTTCGGCCGCAACGGCTGGATCGCCGACGCGTCGATCACCCTCGAGTGGTCGCTGGACGACTTCGCCATTTCCCGTTTCGCCGACTCGCTGGGCGATGCCGCGACCGCCGCCGAATTCGCGAACCGGGCGCAGTACTGGCAGAACCTGTTCAACCCGACCACCCGATACATCCTGCCGCGCAGCTGGACCGGCTACTTCCGGCGCGGTCCCGGGTTTGTGGTGGTCCCGGAAAACTTCGGCCAGGTGGGGTACGACGAGGGCAACGCCGAACAGTATGTTTGGTCGGTGCCGCACAATGTCGCGGGACTGGTGACCGCGCTGGGCGGACGCGCGGCCGTGGCCGACCGGCTCGACCGCTTCACCGAGAAGCTCAACGTCGGACCCAACCAGCCCTACCTGTGGGCCGGCAACGAGCCGAGTTTCGGTGTGCCGTGGCTGTACAACTACATCGGCCAACCGTGGAAGACGCAGCGCACGGTCGACCGGGTGCGCGGGCTCTTCGCTCCGACCGCCGACGGCGAGCCGGGCAATGACGACCTGGGGGCGCTAGCCAGCTGGTACGTGTGGGCGGCGCTGGGCCTGTACCCGGCCACACCCGGAACACCGATCCTCACCGTGGGCGCGCCGCTATTCGACCGCATCGAAATCGCGCTGCCCGCAAAGAAATCCATCCGGATCGCCGCCCCGGGCGCCTCGGGACCGCACCACCTCAAATACATCAGCGGCCTGAAAGTCGACGGCCAGGCCACCGACCGCACCTCGCTGCCCGAGTCGATCATCCGCACCGGCGGCACACTGGCCTTCTCGCTGGCCGCCTATCCCGACAAGCATTGGGGCACAGCCGAAGCGGATGCACCGCCGTCGTTCGGCGCCGGCAGTTCGGCGGTAGCCGTCAACGTCGATCAGCCCGTCGTCACGATCGCGCCCGGGCGCACGGGCAGCATCACCCTCGATGCGCAACGCATGACCGACGGCGCCGACGGCTACGCCGTCACGGGCACCTCGTCGGATGCCGGGATCGGCGTGAAGTCGGCGGCGGGTCGATTCGCCGCCGACGGATCGGCCAGCGTCACCGTCCCGATCACCGTCGCGCAGTCGGTGCCCGAGGACTACTACCTGGTGTCTTTGACCACCACGGTCGGCCAGAGCATGCGCACCTCAACGGTTCTCGTGGTCGCGCAGACCGAATCCGAGAACTAGGCCCTCAGACCATCTCGTGGGTGGTCAGCCACCGCATCACCGGCCACCCGACGAACACCGGTAGCCAGCAGGTCAGCATCCGGTACAGCAGGACCGACGGCACGCTTACGGCCGCCGGCACGCCGAACGCGGCCAGCCCACCGATCAGCGCCGCCTCGACCGCCCCGACGCCGCCGGGTGTGGGCGCCGCGGACGCCAGCGTGCCGCCGACCATGGTGACCACCGTGACGGCGACGAAAGTCGTTCCGCCGCCGAAGGCTTGGATGCTGGCCCACAACGCCAGCGCCGCGCCGAGGGTGGTGCCCGCACAACCCAGCAGGATCAGGGCCAGGCGGCGCGGTTCGCGGGCCAGCTTGATTAGATCGGTCACCACCTCGTTCAGCTTGGGGCGCACCTCGGTCGCCAGCCACTTGCGCAGCGTGGGCACGAACAGGAACGTGCCGACGATGCCCAGCGCGATCCCCGCGATCAGGTACAGCAGCGTCGCGCTCGGGACGAAATGCCGCAGGTTCATCGAGGCGCCGGCCGCGGCGCTGAACAAGACCAGCAGCGCCAGATGCGTGATCACCTGCACCGACTGCTGCAGCGCCACCGCCGCGGTCGCCCGCATCGCAGGCAGGCCGCTCTTCTGCAAGAACCGGGTACTCAGCGCCAGCCCGCCGACGCCCGCCGGCGTGGTGGTCGCGGCAAAAGTGTTGGCCACCTGGGCGATTGACAGTGTCCAGAAGTTCACCATGCCGTCCGCACACGCCCACAGTGCTGCGGCCGCACCGACGTAGGTCAGCGCCGACACCAGCAGGCCCAGCAGCGCCCACCACCAGTTCGCGGTCCTCAGCTGGGAGAAGAACGTGGGGGCCGTGCTGATGAACGGGTAGGCCACATAGACCAGCGCGCCGAAGAGCACCAGCTGGACGATCTGGCTGCGGGTGAACCTGGTGATGGTCTGCGGCTTGATCTGATCGGCCCCGGTCTGACGCTTGACCTCGGCCCGCGCGCCAGAGATGACGGCACCGGCGTCGGGAACGGACCGCCGAATGAATCGTGGCACAGCGACTTTCGTGAGCCGGCGGGATGCGCTCAGAATGGTGTCCTTGCCGAACACCTCGATCGCCGCGCGCACCGCCGACTTCGGTTCGTAAAGGGCGGAGGCGGTGACCAGCAGCTGGGCGATGTCGGATTGAAGCTGGGCGTCGGTCGCCCCGTATTCAGCGCTGCCGAATCCGCCGAACATCACGGTGTCGTCCTCCACCGTGATGTGGTGGCTGCGCAGGTCGCCGTGGGCGATCTGGCGGTCGTTAAGGATTCGCAGCGATTCCCACAGCCGGCCAACGGGAGTCGTCTCCGCGCATTCGTCGATGGGCGTGCCGAGCGGGGGCCGGTGCGAGTAGAGCATCCACCCGCGGTCCAGCGGGGCGACGGCGATCGTCGCCGTGTTGGCCAGGCCCGCATTACCGATGGCGATGGCCATCAACGCGCGATGCTCCACGGCCCGCCGCATGGAGGTCACCAGGGGTGCGGTCTCGGCGTCGCGCAGCCGCAGCTTTCCCCACAGCTGGCGCAGCGCGCCGCCGCTACGCTGATGCGGGCCGTACAGCTCGATCTGCGCCGTATCCCCGAGATGTTCACCGTCGGCCGACAGGATCAGCGGGCCGCGGCCGGCCGGCCGGACCACGGTGAGCCGCGAGACGGTGAAGCCGCCCTTGGCCAGGGCACGCACCGCGGCATCCAGCGGCACCTCGAGCGCGGGAGTGCCGACCACGAGCACCACCAGCGAGCCGACCACCCACCCGACCGCCAGACCGACCAACGACCGCGCCGGGACGATGGCACTGACCACCAGATGGATGGGGACGAAGGCCAGCAGCAGCGCCCACCACCAGTGCCGCCAGCGCGACGGCAGCCAGGGCCCCGACACCGTCAGCACCGCCGCCAGCATCCCGATCCACCGGGGGTCATCGAGCAACTGCGCCGGCAGCGTGGTCAGCCGGTCGAGCGCGTCGAAGTGCCACTGCGGCGCGGCGAGCCCGGTGCCGCTGATCGACAACAAGACGATCGCGCTCAACCCCGCGGTGGCATAGGCGCCCAGCAGTTTCCACTGCCCGGCCACGATCAGGCCGATGAGAATCATGAACGGCAAGGCCACGATGGCCAATCCGTAGATCAGGTACACCACATCGGATTGCGTCGGCGACAAGACGCCGACGATCTGCGAAACGGATTTCTCCAGCGCGATCCATTGCGGGCGGGTGATCACCGAACCCGTGATCACCACCGCCAGGAACAGCAAGGCCAGCATCAGCCGCAGGATGTCGTTGGTCCGCCGGGTCAACGGCTGCAGCAAGTTACCGGAGACGACGATGTCGCGCCCGTCAACTCGCATGTACATCCTTCGGATTCACGCTGACACCGTGCTTTCGACCTGCTAAACGGCCCGCCGACAAGTTAACTCAATACCCGGTCCGTTGACAGCTCCCACTCATGCGGCGCGCGTAGGGTCGGGTACGTAGGCGTGCTAGCGAATTGGGGAGGCACCGGCGTGGCCAGGACGGACGACGACAGCTGGGAGATCACCGAGAGCGTGGGGGCGACGGCGCTCGGCGTGGCGGCGGCCCGGGCCGCGGAGACCGAAAGCGAGAAACCGCTGATCAGCGACCCGTTCGCGCGGGTGTTCCTGCAGGCCGCCGGGGAAGGCATGTGGGACTGGTTCGCGGCCCCCAACCTGCCCGCCCGGGTCGCCGAGATCGATCCGGACCTCAAGCCGCGGATGCAGGGCATGGTCGACTACATGGCCGCGCGGACGGCCTTCTTCGACCAGTTTTTTCTCGACGCCACCGGCGCGGGAGTGCGGCAGGTGGTGATCCTGGCGGCGGGGCTGGACTCGCGGGCTTGGCGGCTGCCCTGGCCGGACGGCACCACGGTGTACGAGCTGGACCAGCCCCGGGTGCTGGACTTCAAGGCGTCCACGCTGCGTGACAAGGGCGCCCAGCCGACCTGCGAACTGGTCAGCGTCCCCGTGGACCTGCGCCACGACTGGCCGTCCGCCTTGCAGCGGGCCGGATTCGACGCCGAAGCGCCCAGCGTGTGGTCGGCCGAGGGGCTGTTGCCGTTTCTGCCGGCGGCCGCCCAGGAACTGTTGTTCGAGCGGGTACAGGCGCTCGGCGCGCAGGGCAGCCGGATCGCCGTGGAGGCGCCCGGCCCCGACTTCCTCGACGAGGGCGCCCGCAACCGGCAGCGCCAGACCATGCAGCGGGTGCGCGACCTGATGGCCGAACTGGAGCCCGACCGCGACATTCCCGACGTACAAGACCTCTGGTACTTCGAGGAACGTGAAGACGTGGGGGACTGGCTGGGCCGGCACGGCTGGGACGTGGCGGTCACCCCGGCGCCGGAGCTGATGGCCGGCTACGACCGCAGACCACCACAAGACATCGAAGATGCCACGCCGCAGACGCTGTTCGTGGCGGCGCAGCGCACCGGAAGGGACTGAGGATGGCGAGGACCGACAACGACAGCTGGGAGATCACCGAAAGCGTGGGGGCGACCGCGTTGGGGGTCGCTTCGGCCCGCGCGGCGGAGACCCGCAACGAAAACCCTTTGATCACAGACCCATTCGCCCAGGTGTTCCTCGATGCAGCCGGAGACGGCGTGTGGAACTGGCACTCGGCGGCCCAGCTGCCGGACGAGGTCATCGAGGCCGAACCGACGTTGCCGCTGCAGATGCAGTCGATGGTCGGCTACATGGCTTCGCGCACAGCGTTTTTCGACAAGTTCTTCCTCGACGCCGTCGGCGTGGGCATCCGCCAGGCGGTGATCCTGGCGGCTGGCCTGGACGCGCGATCCTGGCGGCTGCCCTGGCCGGCGGACATCACGGTCTACGAGCTCGACCAGACCCGGGTGCTGGATTTCAAGGCCTCGACGTTGGCCGAGCATGGGGCGCAGCCCGCCTGCAACCGGGTCGCGGTGCCGGTGGACCTGCGCCAGGATTGGCCGGCCGCGTTGCGGCAGGCGGGTTTTGACGTGTCCGCGCCCAGCGTCTGGTCGGCCGAGGGGTTGATGCCGTATCTGCCCGCCGCCGCACAGGATCTGCTGTTCGATCGCATTCAGGGGCTGACCGTTCCCGGCAGCCGGGTCGCCGTGGAGGCGCTGGGTCCGACGTTCCTCGACCCGCAGTTCCGCGCGAAGCGCCGTGAGCGGATGGACCGGATCCGCGGGCTGATGGCCGGTGTGGATCCGGACCGCCAGGTGCCCCGGACCGACGAGCTCTGGTATTTCGAGGAACGCGAGGACGTCGGCGAGTGGTTCGGCCGGCACGGCTGGGACGTGACGGTGACGCCGGCCGACGAGCTGATGGCCGGCTACGGGCGTGCCGCGCCCGAGGAAGTTCGGGACTACGTGCCCGGGAATCTGTTTGTGGCGGCGCAACGCTCGGCGAATTAGCCGCCCCGCAAATACTCGGAAAGATTTGCCGACACGCCGGTGGTCTGACCACCTGACTGGCGGTTGACCAGCCACACTGGCCGCATGGCGCTGCAGCCGGTAATTCGCCGATCGGTGCCTGAAGCGGTTTTCGACCAGATCGCGACCGATGTGCTCAGCGGCGAGATACAGCCGGGCTCGCCGCTGCCCAGTGAGCGCAGGCTGGCGGAGGTCTTCGGGGTGTCCCGCCCCGCCGTGCGCGAGGCGCTCAAGCGTCTCTCGGCGGCCAGCCTGGTCGAGGTGCGCCAGGGCGGCGTCACGACCGTGCGGGATTTCCGCCGGCACGCCGGCCTTGATCTGCTGCCCCAGTTGTTGTTTCGCCAGGGCGACCTCGACGCGAGCGTTTTCCGCAGCATCCTCGAGACCCGGTTGCGTATCGGTCCGAAGGTCGCGGAATTGGCGGCCGAACACCACGGCCCCGAACTGGCTGCGCAGCTCCAAGATTCGCTGCGCCGACTGGAGGCCTCGGATAGCCCGCCCGAGTGGCATCGTGACACGCTCGCGTTCTGGGACCACATGGTGGACAGCTCCGGGTCGATCGTCTTCCGGTTGATGTACAACCCTTTCCGCGCGGCGTACGAGCGGGCGCTGACCGCCCTGGCCACCGCGATGAACGCCGAGGTCAACCACACGGACGCGTACCGGAAACTGGCCGAGGCCATCTGCGCCGGAGATGCGGCCGAAGCGGGCAAAGCCGCCCGAGACGTCCTCGAACTCGCCAACTCCACGATGATCGCCGCGCTCGAACGACGGGGGGCGCGGCGATGAGCACCCACACCGTGATCGCCACGTACCTTCGCGGTCAGATCCAGCCCGGGATCGACGCGGTCGGCGGCTTCTTCCGGACCTGCGTGCTGACCGGCAAGGCGTTGTTCCGGGGGCCCTTTCAGTGGCGGGAGACGATCGAGCAGGGCTGGTTCATCACCAGCGTCTCGCTGCTGCCCACCCTCGCGGTCGCGATTCCGCTCACCGTGCTGATCATCTTCACCCTCAACATCCTGCTGGCGGAGTTCGGCGCCGCCGACATCTCCGGCGCCGGTGCGGCTTTGGGCGCGGTGACGCAGCTGGGCCCGCTGACCACCGTGCTGGTGATCGCCGGTGCCGGATCCACGGCCATCTGTGCCGACCTGGGCGCGCGCACCATCCGCGAGGAGATCGATGCGCTGGAGGTGCTCGGCATCGACCCGATCCACCGGCTGGTGGTGCCCCGCGTCGTCGCCGCGACCATCGTCGCCACCCTGCTCAACGGCGCGGTGATCACCATCGGCCTGGTCGGCGGATTCGTGTTCGGCGTTTTCATCCAACACATTTCGGCGGGAGCCTACGTCGGCACCCTCACCTTGATCACCGGCCTGCCCGAGGTGGTCATCTCGGTGGTCAAGTCGGCCATCTTCGGAACGATCGCCGGGCTGGTCGGCTGCTATCGCGGGCTGACCACGAAGGGCGGCCCCAAGGGCGTCGGCACCGCCGTCAACGAGACGCTGGTGTTGTGCGTGATCGCGCTGTTCGCCGTCAACGTGGTGCTGACCACGATCGGCGTGCGGTTCGGGACAGGCCGCTGACATGGCGACCGGGGCAGTACTGCGCGCCCGCTATCCGCGGACGGCTGCCAACCTCCACCGCTACGGCGGCGGCACGGCGCGAAGGCTATGGCGGATCGGCATTTTCGCGAGGTTCGCCCGGATCAGCGTCGGACAGATCGGGTGGGCGCTACGCCATTACCGGCGGGAGACGTTGCGGCTCGTCGCCGAGATCGGCATGGGCACCGGCGCGATGGCCGTCGTCGGCGGCACGGTCGCGATCATCGGGTTTGTGACGCTGTCCGGCGGATCGCTGATCGCCATCCAGGGCTTCGCGTCGCTGGGCAATATCGGCGTCGAGGCGTTCACTGGATTCTTTGCCGCACTGGCCAACACACGCATCGCCGCACCGATCGTCGCCGGGGTCACGCTGGCCGCCACGGTCGGTGCCGGCGCAACCGCCCAGCTGGGCGCCATGCGGATCAGCGAGGAGATCGACGCGCTGGAAGTCATGGGCATCAAATCGATTTCGTTCCTGGTCTCCACCCGGATCCTGGGCGGCCTGGGGGTGATCGTGCCGCTGTACGCCCTGGCCCTCGACATGGCTTTCACGTCGGGCCAGGTCGTCACGACGGTGTTCTACGGCCAGTCGAACGGCACCTACGAGCACTACTTCCGCACCTTCCTGCGCCCCGAGGACGTGGGCTGGTCGGTTCTGGAGGTCGTCATCATCGCGGTGGTGGTGATGATCACCCATTGCTATTACGGCTATACCGCCAGCGGCGGCCCGGTCGGCGTGGGCCAGGCGGTCGGTCGATCGATGCGCTTCTCACTGGTCTCGGTGGTGGTCGTGGTCCTGCTCGCCCAGTTGGCGCTCTACGGCGTCGACCCGAACTTCAATTTGACGGTGTAACGGCCATGGCGACGCCGGTGCCGCGGATGGGGCGACGCGCGTGGGTGTACGTCGAGGGCGTCATCCTGCTGTTGGTCTGCGGACTGGTTTTGATGTTGGTGTACCTGCAGTTTCGCGGGGACTTCACGCCCAAGACCGAGCTGACGATGGTCGCTACCCGGGCTGGCCTGGTGATGGAGCCGGGATCCAAGGTCACCTACAACGGGGTCGAGATCGGCCGGGTGGCCGGCATTTCGGAGATCGAGCGTGACGGCGCTCCGGCGGCCAAGCTCCTGTTGGATGTGAATCCGCGCTACATCAAGCTGATTCCGGCCAATGTGGTGGCCAGCATCGAGGCGGCCACGCTGTTCGGCAACAAGTACGTGTCGTTGACCGCGCCGGAAAACGCTTCGCGACAGCGGATCTCGCCGCACGATGTGATCGATGCGCGGTCGGTGACCACCGAATTCAACACGTTGTTCGAGACGGTCACCTCGATAGCCGAGAAGGTGAGTCCGATCGAGCTCAACGCGACGTTGTCCGCGCTGGCGCAAGCGCTGGACGGCTTGGGGGGCAAATTCGGCGAGTCCATCATCAACGGCAACGAGATTCTGGCGCAGTTGAATCCGCGAATGCCGCAGATCCGCTACGACCTGCGGCGCTTGACGGACCTGGCCCGGGTTTACACCAAGGCTTCACCCGACCTGTGGGAATTCCTGAGCAACGCGGTGACCACCGCACGCACCCTGACCCGCCAACAGGGCGACCTGGACGCCGCGCTGTTGGCGGCGGTGGGCGTCGGCCATAACGGCGAAGACATCTTCGCCAAGGGCGGGCAGTACCTGGCGCGGGGGGCCGCGGACCTGGTGCCCACCGCCGACCTGCTCGACACCTATAGCCCCGAACTGTTCTGCATGATCCGCAATTTCCACGACGCCGCCCCGGAAGTCGCGAAAGCGGCCGGCGGCAACGGCTATTCGTTGGCGGCGGCCGGATCGATCATCGGTGCGCCCAACCCCTATGTTTATCCGGACAATCTGCCGCGGGTGAACGCGCACGGCGGCCCCGGCGGGCGGCCGGGCTGCTGGCAGAAGATCACCCGGGATCTGTGGCCCGCGCCGTATCTGGTCATGGACACCGGCGCCAGCCTGGCGCCCTACAACCACCTCGAACTCGGCCAGCCGCTGGCCACCGAATTCGTCTGGGGCCGCCAGTACGGGGAGAACACGATCAACCCATGAAAATCACCGGTGCCGCAGTCAAACTCGGCGTCTTCTGGTCCGTGCTGGCGTTGTTCACCGTGATGATCATCGTCGTGTTCGGTCAGGTGCGATTCGATCGCACCACCGGGTACTCCGCGGTGTTCACCGACGCGAGCGGGCTGCGGGCCGGGCAGTTCGTGCGCGCGTCCGGCGTCGAGGTGGGCAAGGTCTCCAAGGTGACGTTGACCGATGGGGACACGCGGGTGTTGGTGGAGTTCGACGTGGATCGGACGCTGCCGCTGGATCAGGCGACGACCGCGTCGATCCGCTACCTCAACCTGATCGGTGACCGCTACCTGGAGCTCAAGCACGGCGCGAGCGGCCGGCGGCTGCCCCCGGGCGGCGAGATCCCCCTCGAGCGCACGCAGCCGGCGCTGGACCTCGACGCGCTGATCGGCGGATTCCGGCCGCTGTTCAAGGCATTGGATCCCAACAAGGTGAACAGCATCGCCCAGTCGATCATCACGGTGTTTCAGGGACAGGGCGCCACCATCAACGACATCCTCGACCAGACCGCATCGCTGACCGCGGCGCTGGCCGACCGCGACAAGGCGATCGGCGAGGTGATCAACAACCTGAACACCGTGCTCGTCACGACCGTCAAGCATGAGAAGGAGTTCGACCGAACGGTCGACAAGCTGGAGCTGCTGATCACCGGCCTGAAGAACCGGGCCGATCCGTTGGCCGCGGCGGCGGCGCACATCAGCGACGCGGCCGGAACGGTGGCGGGCCTGCTGAGCGAGGATCGGCCATCGCTACACGGCACCCTCGGACACCTCGAGGGCATCCAGCAATCACTCATCAACGACCTGCCGACCCTGGACAACGTGCTGGAGAAGCTGCCGGGCGCGTTCCGCGTCATCGGCCGGGCCGGCGGCATCTACGGCGACTTCTACAACTTCTACCTGTGCGACATCTCGATCAAAGTCAATGGACTGCAGCCCGGCGGGCCCGTGCGCACGATCAAGCTTTTCGGCCAGCCGACCGGGAGGTGCACGCCGCAATGAGAACGCTGACGGAGTTCAACCGCACCCGCGTCGGTCTGATGGGCACGCTGGTGACGCTGCTCATCATCGGTGTGGGACAGAGCTTCACCAGCGTGCCGATGCTGTTCGCCACGCCGACCTACTACGCGCAATTCACCGATACCGGGGGCATCAACGTCGGAGACAAGGTGGAAATCGCCGGGGTCAACGTGGGATTGGTGAGCTCGCTGGTGATCCGCGGCGACCGGGTCCTGGTCGGCTTCTCGATGCCCGGCAAGACGATCGGGACGCAGAGCCGTGCCGCGATCCGCACCGATACCTTCCTCGGCCGCAAGAACATGGCGATCCAGCCACGTGGCTCGGATGCATTGCAGCCCAACGGGGTAATCCCCTCCGCTCAGACCACGACGCCCTACCAGATCTACGACGCGTTCGTCGATGTCACGAAGGCGGCGACGGACTGGAACATCGACGCCGTCAAGCGGTCGCTGAACGTGCTGTCGGAAACGTTCGATCAGACCGCGCCGCACCTGAAGGCCGCCCTCGACGGCGTGGCCAAATTCTCCGGCACCATCGGCCATCGCGACGACCAGATCAAGCAACTGCTGACGAACGCCGACAAGATCACCCGGGTACTGGGCGACCGAAGCCCACAGATCGACGGCCTCCTGGTCAACGCCAACACCCTGCTCACCGCGTTCCGGCAGCGCAGCCAGGCGCTGAGCATTCTGCTGAGCAACGTGTCCGCGGTGTCCACGCAGGTATCCGGATTCATCAAGGAGAATCCCAACGCGCACCATGTGCTGCAACAGTTGGGCACGGTCAGCGACGAGCTGATCAAGCGCAAGAAGGAGCTGTCCGATGTGCTCGTGCTGGTCAGCAGATACACCGCGTCCCTGACCGAAGCGGTCGCGTCCGGACCGTTCTTCAAGGCGATCGTGGCGAATCTGCTTCCCTACCAAGTCCTTCAGCCGTGGGTCGACGCGGCGTTCAAGAAGCGGGGCATCGACCCGGAAAACTTCTGGCGCAGCGCCGGACTGCCGGCGTTCCGCTGGCCCGACCCCAACGGCACCCGGTTGCCCAATGGCGCGCCGCCGCCGGGGCCGCCGGTGCTGGAGGGCACCCCGGACCACCCGGGGCCGGCCGTTCCACCGGGATCGCCGTGTTCGTACACGCCGGCCGCCGACAGCCCGCCGCGGCCCGGAAATCCGTTGCCGTGCGCGCTTTCCGGTCAGGGCCCCTTCGGGCCGGTCCCTGGCGGTTTCCCGGCCCCGCTCGACGTCGAGGCGTCGCAGCCCAACCCCGACGGGCCGCCGCCGACGCCCGGTATCCCGAGCGCGGGTCGTCCGGGTGAGGCCCCGCCGGAAGTTCCCGGCACTCCGGTGCCGCTCCCGGCGCATGCGCCACCGGGGGCGCGTACGGAGAACCTGCGACCGGCCGGTCCGACCCCGCCCCCGTCGAGCTTCGCCCCGGTCCTGCCCGCCGCGCCGGCGGCGCCGCCGGGGCCGGGGCCGCAACTGCCGGCGCCGTTCGTCACGTCCGATGGGACAGGGGGTAGCGACCGATGAGCACCATCTTCGACATCCGCAACCTGCGATTGCCCAAGGTGTCCGCCCGGGTGTTGGTGGTCGGGGCGCTGGCGGCGGGCTTCGTCTTCACCGCGGCGGCCGCCGGAATTCAGCTCTACCGGAAACTCTCCACGACCACCGTCGTCGCGTACTTCTCCGAAACCCTCGCGCTCTACCCGGGCGACAGGGTCCAGATCATGGGGGTGCGGGTCGGTTCGATCGACAAGATCGAGCCGGCCGGCGACAAGATGCGAGTCACGTTGCACTACAACAACAAATACCGGGTCCCCGCGAGGGCTACCGCATCGATCCTCAACCCCAGCCTGGTGGCCTCGCGCACCATCCAGTTGTCACCGCCGTATACCGGGGGTCCGGTGCTGCACGACGGCGACGTCATCCCGATCGAGCGCACCCAGGTGCCCGTCGAGTGGGATCAGCTGCGCGACTCCATCAACGGGATCCTGCGGCAGCTCGGCCCGACAGCCCGGCAGCCGGCGGGGCCGTTCGGCGACGTCATCGAGTCGGCCGCCGACAACCTGGCCGGCAAGGGCAAGCAGGTCAACGACACCCTGAACAGCCTTTCGCAGGCGCTGACCGCCCTCAACGAGGGCCGAGGCGACTTCGTCGCCATCACCAAGAGCCTGGCCGAGTTCGTCACCGCGCTGTATCAGCACAAGCAACAGTTCGTTGCGCTCAACGACAACCTGGCCCAGTTCACCGACTGGTTCGCCAAATCCGATCACCAGGTGGCTGACACCATCACCCACCTCGACGACGTCCTCGATGCTGCTCGAAAGTTCTTGAACGACAATGGGTCCGCCCTGACCCATGATGTCGAGAACCTCGGCGACGTGACCACCACAATTCTGCAACCCGAGCCGCGAGATGGCCTGGAAACCGCCTTGCACGTGCTGCCTACCTTCGCCGGCAACTTCAACAACCTCTACCAGCCCGCACACAGCTCACTGGTGGGCTTGTTCGTGTTTCCCAACTTCGCCAACCCCATTCACTTCCTGTGCAGCGCCATCCAGGCCGGCAGCCGGCTGGGTTATCAGGATTCGGCCGAACTGTGCGCGCAGTATCTGGCCCCAGTGCTCGATGCCATCAAATTCAACTACCCGCCGGCCGGCCTGAACCCGTTCAACTCCGCGGCCACCCTGCCCAAGGAAGTGGCGTACTCCGAAGAGCGGCTGCACCCGCCGCCCGGATACAAAGACACCACCGTCCCGGGGATCTTCTCGCGCGATACCCCCTTTTCGCATGGCAACCACGAGCCGGGGTGGGTGGTCGCGCCCGGGATGCAGGGCACGCAGGTCCAGCCGTTCACCGCCGACATGCTCACGCCCGAATCCCTCACCGAGCTGATGGGGGGTCAAGACGCCCCACCACCGCCGCCCGGGGCCAACTCTTCCGGACCGCCGAATGCCTACGACGAGGCGAATCCGGCTGCCCCGCCATGGTTTTCGCGACCCGCACGGCTGGGACCGGGCCAGTGACGCGCCGGGCGGTCGGGGCCGCCCGCCGCGGGCTGGTGTTGCTGCTGGCCTTGTTACTGGCCCCGGTGATGTTGGCGTCCTGCAGTTGGCGGGGCATCGCCGACGTGCCGCTGCCGGTCGGCCACGGCACCGGGGCCGAGCACATGACGATCTACGTGCAGATGCCGGACACGCTGGCGTTGAACACCAACAGCCGGGTCAGGGTTGCCGACGTATGGGTCGGCACGGTGCGGGCCATCACCCTGAAGAATTGGATCGCCACGCTGAGGCTGGATCTCGATCCGGGTGTGCAGCTCCCGGCGAATGCGACCGCGAAGATCGGCCAGACCAGCCTGCTGGGCACCCAGCACATCGAGCTGGCCGCGCCGAAAAACCCGTCTGTGCAACGCTTGAAGAGCGGCGACACCATCCCCCTGAAGGATTCCTCGGCCTATCCCACCGTCGAGCGGACGCTGGCCA
The DNA here is from genome assembly GCF_002104765.1 of Mycolicibacterium vulneris. Taxonomy (GTDB): domain Bacteria; phylum Actinomycetota; class Actinomycetes; order Mycobacteriales; family Mycobacteriaceae; genus Mycobacterium; species Mycobacterium vulneris. The sequence goes on along the minus strand of NZ_NCXM01000001.1, from coordinate 2,277 downwards.
GCGTCGCGGTGATCCTCAATGGCGGCGGCATCGCGAACCTCGATGCGATCCAGACCGAGGTCGTCAATATCCTCGATGGCCACGCCGAGCAGATTCGCGAATTCCTCGGGCGGCTGGATACTTTCATCACCGAATTGAACCGCCAACGCGATGACCTCACCGGTGCGATCGACTCGAGCAATGAACTCCTGACCATCTTCGCGAACCGTAAGGACACGCTGGACCGGGTCCTGACCGACATCCCGCCGCTGATCCAGCATTTCGCCGATACCCGAGAACTGTTCGCCGACGCCACCGAATCCCTGGGCCGATTCAGCAGCGCCGCCAACCGGGCGCTGGCCGACACCCGGGCGAATCTCTACCGGAGCCTGCTCTCGCTGCAACGACCGTTGGGCCAACTCGTCCCGGCCTCCCCGTTCGTGGCCGGCGCGCTGAAATTGGGCCTCACCGCGCCGTTCAACATCGACGACGTCAACCAGGTAATCCGCGGTGACTACGTCAACGTCTCCGCCGCACTCGACCTGACGCTGTCCACCATCGACAACACGATGCTCACCGGTACCGGACTGTCGGGCGCACTGCGCGCGCTCGAGCAGTCGTGGGGCCGGGATCCGAACACCATGATCCCGGATGTCCGCTACACGCCGAACCCGAACGACGCCCCCGGCGGGCCGCTGGTGGAAAGGGGTGAATGAAAGATGTTGCCCCGCATGATCAAAACCCAGCTGGTGCTGCTGACGGCGGTGGCGGTGGCCGCGGTGGCGGTCCTTGGCTGGTACTACCTGCGGATACCGAGTCTGGTCGGTGTCGGTCGTTACACCCTGTACGCCCAGCTGCCGCAGTCCGGGGGCCTTTATCGAACGGCCAACGTCACCTACCGGGGAATCAGCATCGGCAAGGTCACCCGGGTCGAACCGACCGAGCGCGGCGCCCGCGCAACGATGAGCATTGAGGACGGCTATCAAATACCGGCCGACGCGTCGGCCAATGTGCATTCGGTCTCGGCGGTGGGCGAGCAGTACCTCGACCTGGTGTCTACCGCCAACCGCGGGCCATACCTGGCGGACGGCCAGACGATCAACAAGAGCACGGTGCCCAGCCAGATCGGTCCCGCCCTGGATGCCGCCAACCGTGGATTGGCGGTGCTGCCCAAAGACAAGGTCGCCTCGCTGCTCTACGAGGCGTCGCAGGCCGTGGGCGGGCTGGGGCCGTCGCTTCGGCGCCTGGTGGACGCGACCCAGGCGATCGCACACGACTTCCGGGGCAGTATCGGCGACGTCAACGACATCATCGGACGTTCGGCGCCCATCATCGACAGCCAGGCCGATTCCGCTGACACGATTGGGCGTTGGTCCGCCAACCTGAACACCTTGGCCGCCCAGACCGCGCAGCAGGATCGGTCGCTGCGCAGCATCCTGGCCAACGCGGCGCCGACGGCCGCGCAGGTGAACGCTACCTTCGGCGGCGTGCGGGAGTCGTTGCCGCAGACGCTCGCCAATCTCGAGGTCGTGATCGACATGCTCAAGCGCTATCACAACGGCGTCGAGCAGGCGCTTGTGTTCCTGCCGCAGTCGGGGGCGATCGCCCAGTCGGTGACCGCGCAATCGCCGGGCCAGGCCGCGCTCGGGGTCGGCGCCATATCACTCAACCAGCCACCGCCGTGCCTGACCGGTTTCCTTCCCGCGTCGCAGTGGCGCGCGCCGGCGGATACCAGCACCGCGCCGCTGCCGGCTGGCACCTACTGCAAGATCCCGATGGATGCAACGAATGTTATTCGCGGAGCGCGCAATTACCCGTGCGTGGACGCGCCGGGAAAGCGGGCGGCGACTCCGCGGGAGTGCCGCAGCACCGAACCCTACGTGCCCGCGGGTACCAACCCCTGGTACGGCGACCCTGATCAGATACTGACCTGCCCGGCACCGAGCGCGCGTTGTGACCAGCCCGTGAAACCGGGCCTGGTGATCCCGGCGCCGTCGGTCAACAACGGCCTCAACCCGCTGCCCGCCAACCAGTTGCCGGGTACGCCACCGCCGATCAGCGATCCGCTGCAGCGCCCGGGATCGGGCACCGTGTTGTGCAATGGACAGCAGCCGAACCCGTGCACGTACACCCCGAGCGCGCCGCCCGCGGCGCTCTACGACGTGCGCAGCGGCTTGGTCGTGGGACCCGACGGTGCGGTGTATTCGGTTGCGAATTCGACCAACATCGGTGACGAGGGCTGGAAGAAGATGCTGGGGCCGGCGGGCTGATCCGGCGGGCGGCCCGTCGGCCCCAGCA
>NZ_NCXM01000019.1 GCF_002104765.1 Mycolicibacterium vulneris | reverse complement strand
CGCAGTCACCACCACGGCGTCAGCGGATGCGGTCGAAAGCATGACGTCATCATCGCAGCCACCACCGACAAAACCGGGCCGCCCGAGAATCGCTGAAGAATTCGGTGCGCACATCTCCCGGCCCAAGCCGCAAATGCCGCGGCACCTGGACCGTGGACAGCCATGCACCGATCCCTGCCAGCCACCGATGTTCGCTAGCGAGTTTCCGAATTCACCTCTGGCGCACCGTCGTCCTTGTCGCGACGCGCATGCCCACGCCATTTCCGGTATCCGCGGTGCGCGGCGAACGCGCCGACGATCGCGCTGACGCACCACACCGCTATCGCCGCGTAGGCCAAGGGCGAGGACCGGTTCCCGATCGAGGCGCCCAGCGCGGTGTAGGCGAATGCGCGCGGGGCCGAGCCGATCAACGCGCCAACGGCCATCTGCCACAACGGAACTCCGAACGCCCCGAACGCATACGAGGCCAGCGCATCCGAGATGCCGGGGACGAAGCGCTGCCCGACGACCGCCCACAGGCCGCCGCGTCCGACCAGGGCGTCCATGCGATCGGCTCGCGCCGCGCCCAGCAGCGCGCGTGCGCTGTCACGGCCGGCCCGCCGGCCGACGAAACTCGCGACGATCGCGGTGCCCACCGTCGCGCCCAGCGTCACGAAGACGCCGAGCAGCGGACCGAACAGCAACCCACTGCCCGCGGCCAGTATCGAGCCCGGCACGAACAACGCGCCCACCACCGCCGAGACCACCACGTAGGTCAGGGGCGCCGCCGGCCCGGTCGCCGACACGACGCCGCGGATCTCGTCGATGTTGATCACCCGCGCGACGGCCACCAGATAGAAGACGGCGCCCAGGAACGCGGCGAACACGGCGAGCCGCACGATGTGAGTGCGCCGCGATGTCGGTTCCGCGGCCGGCCGCGATGCGGGTTCCAGAGCGCCGTCGTCCATGGGCGCCGTCACCTGAACGACCGCAGCCGCTGCCGCAGCCCGGTGGCCCGCACCGCGCGGCGTCCGATCGCCGCGCGCACCGACGCCTCGGGGCCCACCACCCGCACCTTGGTCTTCGCCCGGGTCACCGCCGTGTAGAACAACTCCCGCGTCAGCAATCGCGAATCCTCCGGCGGTATCAACACCGTCACCTCGTCCACCTGGCTGCCCTGGCTCTTATGGATGGTCATGGCATGCATCGTCTCCACCTCGCCCAGGCGGCTGGTCGCGAAGTCGAGCGGTCCGGTCGCCCCGGCGACGACCGCGCGCATGCCGTCCGCACCCGCCACCGTCACCCCGGTGTCGCCGTTGTACAGGCGCAGGCCGTAGTCGTTGGCCGTCACCAGCAGGGGGCGCCCGGCGTACCACTGCGACCAGGCCGGCTGGCCCGTCGCCTCACCAATCCACTTCTGCACCAGCGTGTTCCAGTGTGCCGCGCCGTAGGGTCCCTCGCGGTGCGCGCACAGCAGCCGGTGCTCGTCGAGTGTCGCCAGCGCCTCGGCAACCGCGCCCAGCAGCGCGGCCGAGCGCAACCGCAGCGCGTGGGCGACCAGCACCTCGCGCAGCCGCTCGGCCGGGCGCTCGGACTCCACCCACTCGATGTGTTCACCGCCGGCCGCCAGCAACTGCACGACGCGGTCCGCGTCGCCGACCCGGATCGCCTCGGCCAGGGCGCCGATCGACGTGCCGAACCGGTGTGGCGTGCGCAGGGCCGCCACCCGCACGTCGTCGCGGGCGGCCAGCCCGTCCACCAAGTCGGCCAGCACCGCCCCCGCTTCCACCGAGGCCAGCTGGTCGGGGTCACCGACCAGGATCAGTCGGGTGTCCGGCCGCACGGCTTCGACCAGCCGCGCCATCATGGTCAACGACACCATCGACGTCTCGTCGACCACGATGACGTCGTGCGGCAGCCGATTGCCGCGATTGTGCTTGAACCGCACCGACGTATCCGGCCGGGGACCGAGCAGGCGGTGCAGCGTGGTTCCCGACAGCCCCGTCAGGCGCGCCCTGTCCACCGCGGTGAGCTCCTCGCTTCCCGCGGCCACCGCCTCGGCCAGCCGGGCGGCCGCCTTGCCGGTCGGCGCGGCCAACGCGATCCGCGGTCGCGGCAGACCGGCGCGCTCCGCCTGTTCGACCAGCAGGGCGAGCAGGCGGGCGACCGTGGTGGTCTTGCCGGTGCCGGGCCCGCCGGTCAGCACGGTGAGCGCCTGCGCCACCGCGATCTCGGCGGCGGCCCGCTGTTCCTCGTAGCTGGACGGGAAAAGCCTTTCGTAGCTGGACGATTCGACGGTTACCGGAGCCACCGACAGGGCCAGCAGGTCGGTGCAGACCTGCTCTTCCTCGAGCCAGTACCGGTCGAAGTAGAGCAGGTCGCCCAGCAGCCGCAGCACCGGTGGCGTCCGAAGCAGGGCGCTGGCCCGCACCGCCGCCATCCAGTCGTCGGCGCCGGGCCAGGGCAGCTCGTCGTCCGCGCCGGCCTGGGCGGGCACCGCGCGCAGGTCGACGCAGACCGAACCGCCCCGCAGCGCGCGCACCACCAGGGCGACCGCCAGCGCCACCCGCTCATCGGTTTCGCCGGTGAGCGAGGTAAGGCGTTGCGCCACATGGACATCGGCGGGCTCGAACACACCGGCATCGCTGAACGTGCGCAGCAGTCCGGTCGCGGACATGACTTCCGCGGTCACGCGGCCACCCCCTGGGCGTCGAGCAGGTCCGACAGGGCCGCGATCAGCGTCCACGGCGGCCGCCAACCGAAGACGCCCGCCGGGTGGCCGTCCAGCACCGGGGTCTGTGCGCCGCACATGCCCCGCAGGAACAGGTAGAGCACGCCACCGAGGTGCCGGCTCGGATCGTAGTCGGGTAACCGCCACCGCAAAAACCGGTGCAGCACAGCGCAATACAGCAACGCCTGCAGCGGGTAGTCCGAGTGCAGCATGGCCTCCGCCATCCGGGACCGGTCGTAGTCGGCGGCGGTCAGCGGTCGTTCCGGGTCGCCGAGCCGGTTGGTCTTGTAGTCCACCACCACGAAGCGGTGCCCCGCGCCGTCGGGAACGCGCAGTACGGCGTCGATCGAGCCGGTGAGGTAGCCGCGCAGCGACTGATCGCCGAGCCCGTGTTCGGCCAGCCGGCCGGCATACGACGCCAGCACGTCATTGACCGGCAGGTGCTCGCGCAGCAGCGGCGCCAGATCCGCCAGCCGAACCTCCGGCGCCGCCGAACGGCGATCACCGCCGGCCAGGGGGATCTCGAAATCCAGTTCGCGCAATCGGTCTGACAATCCGATCTGGCGCAGCGTCATGCCGCCCGCCAACGGTCCCAGCGGCGTGTCGTGCATCGGCACCATCGCCGCGGCCAGTTCCTCGGGGGTCGCGGCGACAGGCCACCACGCCGCGTGCGCCCGGATCTGCGTCTGCAGCTCGGCGGCCAGGTCCGGGGCGAACGGGTCGGCGGTCTCGAGCACGGCGTGCACCAGCGTGCCGAACGTGGCGCCGGCCGGCAGGTCGGCCATCGGCGAGGGCACGTCCGGTCCGGATGCCGGCGACACCAACGAAATGTCGCCGGCTTCATCGTCGAGTTCGCCGATCTCGGGTTCGCTGCTGACCCCGCTGGTCTGCGCCGCCCGGATCAGACCGGAGTAGGAGGTGCGCCGCCAGCCGGTGTCGATGCCGCGATGGAAGTGGCGATTCTCCAGGCGTCCGGGCACCGGCTCGGCGGGCAGCGACGGGGCCGGCGCCACCAGCGATTCCTCGATGACCGGCCCGCCGGCCGCCTCCCACTCGCGCAGCCGGGCCATCGCGTCGTCGTCGGAGACCTTGGCGGGTTCGCATCGGTCCGGCACCACCGGCTCGCCGGGCCGGCGGCCGCGCAGCAGCCGCGACAGGCCGCCAGTGGGTTCGTAGTACGCCGGTGACCACCACGCCACCACCTGGGCCTGCGCCCTGGTCAGCGCGACGTAAGTCAGCCGGCTGTCGTCGCTGGCGTCCTCTTTACGCCCAAGCCGCTCAACGGCTTTGAAGTCGGGGCTGTCCTTGCCGCCGACGTGCAGGCAACGCGTGCCGTCCTCGTCGTGGAACAACACCACATCGCTGTCCTGGGTGTTGCGGTTGAACGCGAACGGCAGGTACACGATCGGGTACTGCAGCCCCTTGCTGACGAACACGGTCATGATCTGCACGGCCGCGGCGTCGCTGTCCAGCCGGCGGTTGCGCTCGGGTGCGCCGCTGCGCTCGTCACGCTGCCGGCGCAGCCAATCGCGCAGCGCGGGCAGGCTGTAGTGCTCGCGGTGCGCGACATCCTGCAGCAGCTGGGTGACGTGCGCCAGGTCGGTCATGTGCCGCTCACCGCCCTGCCAGGCGAGCACGCGATTGCCCATGCCCAGCAATTGCGCGGCCTCGAAGATGGCCGCCACGCCGCGTTCGCGGGCATGACCGGCCCACTCCCGCAATGTTTTCGCGATCCGGTCCGTGAGCGCGTCGCCGCCGGCCGCCAGCGATTCGGCGGTCTCACCGAAGAACATCGTCGCCGCGGCCGCGCGCACCATCCCGGGCCGGTGCGGCTGATCGAACGCCTCCAGCAGGCACAGCCAGTCCTCGGCGGCCTCGGAGGTGAACACGTCCGAGTTGCCGGTGTAGACCGCGGGCACGCCCGCGGCGCAGAGCGCCTTGAAGCACGCGTGCGCGTCGCGGTGCTTCTCCACGATCACGGCGATATCCCGGGCCTGCAACGGTCTACCGGCGAAGGTGGCACCGCTGGCCAGCAGCGCGCGGATGTCCGACGCCAGGTCGGCGCCGATGTGGTCGCGCACCTGGTCGATCGGCAGGTTCTGAACACCGCGGCGGCCCAACGTCTTCCGCGCGACCACCCGCAGCCGGAACGGGTCGTTGTGCGGCGCGCCGGCGAGGCGATGACCGCGGTGATGGGCGTCGACGTCGTTCACCACGATCGCCGGGTCACCGAGTTGGGCGCCGCGCAGCACCACCTGCAGGCGCTGCAGCAGCGCGGAGTCGCTGCGCCAGTTGGTGTCCAGCGTCTTGCGCTCACCCGCCGTCTCGGCCGCCCGCAGGTAGGTCACGATGTCGCCGCCGCGGAACGCGTAGATCGCCTGCTTCGGATCGCCGATGAGAATGACGGTGGAGCGCCCACTGAAGGCGCGGTCGATCACCTGCCATTGCACCGGGTCGGTGTCCTGGAACTCGTCGACCATCACGATCGGCCAGCGTTGATGCATGCGCAGCCGGGCGGGGGAGTCGTCGGTGGCCAGTGCGTCGGCCAGCCGGATCAGCAGATCGTCGTAGCCGAGTACCCCGAGGCGGCGCTTTCGCGTATCCAGCTCGGCCAGAACATCATTTGCGAACCTGACGCTGGCGGCGGCCCGCGAGTCGGGATCCGGGTCGAGCGGGCGCAGCTGGGTCGACGGATTCTTGACGACCTCGCGCGCGAGCCGCAGCGCTTCGCGGTAGTGCAACGCAGGGTCGTCGCGCTCCTGGCCGAAGTGGGCCAGGTACAGATCGTCGACGATCTCGGTCACCAGGTCGTCGAGGCTGTCCAGCAGCGTCACGCCGGCCGCCGTGTCCCCGGCGACGCCGAGCGAGCGCAGCACCAGCTGGCAGAACTGGTGGGTGGTGGCGATCGTCGCCGCATCGAAGCCGGCCAGCGCGTCGCGAAGGCGCTGTTGGCGCGCCGCGCGCTGTTCGTCGGTGCCGTCCAGCAGGTAAGCCACTACCTGGTTGTCGCCGACGGTCGACGGATCCGCGAAAGCCTTTACGGCGTCCACGATTTGGCAGCGGACGCGTTCGCGCAGCTCCTGGCTGGCGGCCCGGCCGAACGTGATGAGCAGCATCTGGTCCAGTGTCGCCGCTCCGTCGGCGATGTACCGCGTGACAAGCCCGGCCAACGCGAAGGTCTTGCCGGTGCCCGCGCTGGCCTCCAGCACGGTGGTGGAGCGCTCGGCCGGCAGCGCACCCAACAGGTCGAAGCGCTCCATCAGACCGGCTTCCGCTGGGCGCGCAGCATCGGCAGCCAGACCCGTGCGGCGTAGGCACCGAGCCGGTTGTCCTCGCCGTCGCACTCCTCGCCCGGCCGCACGGGCTGCATCAGCTCGTCCAGTGGCGCGCCCCTGCCCCACGCCCGCGCGTGCGCCGGGGCCTGGTCCTCGCCCGGGAAGCGGTCGCTGGATTTCCATCGGTACCGCGCCTCGGTTACCGGGTCCTCGCCCTCGTAACGGGCGGCGGCCCAGGCATAGGACGTCTTGGTGGGCAACGGAATCGGCTCACGCCGTCCAGCGTCGTAGATCGCCACCAGCTCGCGCAGCACCTCGATGGCCTGCTCACCGCCGCGCGGCGGACCCAGCCCCTCGGTCCGGCTGCTGGTGCCCCGGCGCATGCGGCCGATGCACACCGCGGCCCAGTCCCGGCCGGGATCGTGAGCGACCAACGCCAGCAACGGGATCCACGATTCGAGCAGATGCTTGCCGTCCAGCCGCGAATACGTCACCGACACCAGGCGGTCGTCGTACACCGGCGACACCGTGCCGGTGAGGCGCCGCCCACCACCGAGATCGACGTCGACGTCGTAGGCGGACGCACCGGCCGGGCGGTCCCTGCGCATGTGGCGAAGCGCCTCGCTCGCCAGCAGGGCGGCCTGGTCGCGGATCTCGGTGACCTTGCGCCAGCCCAGCTGACCCGGCGGCAGCGTGCCGCGCCGCCACTCGACTTGCCGCGCGTCGTCGGGAGTCATCCCGCGCAGGATGTCGCCCAGCATCCGGTCGCCGACGGTCCACTCGTCGAGGCCGTCGATGTCGACGGGCATGGCGTCCTGCACACCGTCGACGTCGTACGGCAGCGTGAATTCCAGTGCGCGGAAGAAGCCCTTCACCGGGTCTTTGAAGAAGCCGACCAGGTCGGCGAGGATGACGTCGCCGGCCGGCGGTGGCGGTAGCGGTGCCGAGATGAACTTCGGCTGTTCGCCGTGGTCGCCAGTGGTCGCGCGCGCCGCGCGCAGCACCGTCGGGTCGAAACTGAACGGCACATCCGGGACGAGCCCGCCGGGAATGACGTTGCGAATGTCGAACGGCTGCAACGGATGTTCGACGACGATGCGGTCGCGTACCTTGGTCATGGTGGTGACGTCCAGGGTGTCCAGCAGTTCGGCCAGCGGCACCGCCGGCGGGCGCGGCTGCCCCGAAAACTCGTTGGCGCCGGTGTAGGTGATTACCAGCTTCTCGGTGGCCGCGCCGATCGCGTCGAGCAGCAATTGCCGGTCCTCGGAACGGATGTCGCGTTCCCCGGTCATCGGGCACCGGGCCAGCGCGTCGTCACCGTCGACGATGCCGAGCCGCGGGAACAGCCCGTCGTCCAGTCCGACCAGGCACACCACCCGGTGCGGCACCGAGCGCATCGGCACCATGGTGCACACCGTCAGGGTGCCGGTGCGGAAGTTGGCCCGCGTCGGGCGACCGGCGAGGCGCTGGTTGAGTAGCGCGCGAATATCGGGTAGCCGCAACGCGATGTCACGGCGGGATCCCGCCTGACCCAGCGTCTTCGCGAACTCGCGCTGCATCTGACCGGTCTGCCATTCGTCCGCATCGCGGACCTGCGTCAGCAGCGCGATGCCCTCGGTGAGGGCGGCCAGCCATTCGGTCAGCGGCCTGGTCCCGGTGAGCGAGTCGAGGGTGCGCTGCAGCCGGGCGACGAATTCGGCGAACTGGCCGGCCAATTGGACACGGTTGCTGCTGACGTCGTCGAGCGGCAGCGTCGCGTCTATCCAGGCGTTCGAATCGTCGGACATCGCGACGCCGGCCAGTATCCGGTCGATGCCGAAACGCCATGTGTTGTGCACGAAGTCGACGTGGTAGGGCCGTCGATGCTGCTGATCCAGCCCCCACCGGATGTTCGCCTGCCGGACCCAGCGGGTGATGGCCTCGAGGTCGTCATCGGTGAACCCGAACCGGGCGCGCACCGGCGGGGCCTGAGCCAGGTTGAGCACCTCGCTGGCCGTCACCCGGCCGGCCGCCAGGGCCAGCAGTTGCGCGGCCACCCCAAGTAGCGGATTGGTCTGGATTGGCGAGCGGTCCGCCAGCCGCACTCGCATCTGATGGGCGGGATGGGCGCCGTGCACCACGTCGCCCAGGCCGAAGTCGGCCATGATCAGCGGCGCGTAGGTCTCGATGTCCGGGCACATCACCAGGATGTCGCGCGGCTCGAGCGTCGGGTCGTCCTGCAACAACCCGAGCAGCACCTCGCGCAGCACGTCGACCTGGCGGGCCGGGCCGTGGCAGTTGTGGATCTGCACCGATCGGTCGCCGGTCGCGATCGTGCGGCCAAGTGGGCGAACGGCATTGGCGGCGATGTCGGACTGCAGCCAGCCGAGCAACGTGTCCGGGCGAGCGGCACCGGCCAGATAGTCGTCGGTCACCGGATCCGCGGGCAGGCCGCGTTGCAGTTCGCGCAGGTCTCGCCCCAGCGTCGCGAGCAGCGGATGCGACACCGCGCGATGGCTGACGTCCTCGCGCCGGGGGATCGCGCCGCGGGTGCCGGCCAGCGCGCGCCACAGCACCTCGCTCGGGTGCGGCAGCCACAAATGCAAGTCGTGGTGGGTGGCCACCGCCTCCAGCAGCTCGATATCGGTGCGGGTCAACCTGGTGTGCCCGAACAGCGACAGCCGCGGCGGCAGCTCGCTGGGCGCCTGCCGCAGCCGCTCGATGGCCTTGACATGGCGGACATGCGGCGGGTCGGCCGCGACCCGCGCGACCAGCGCCCGCCACAGTTCGGGCTGCCAGCGCAGGTCCTCGTCGAGATCACCGGGGTCGCCGTTGCCCCAGTCGACGAGCAGCCGCGGGCGCTGCCGCGCGTAGGAGTCGAACAGCCCGGCCAGCCGGCGCGCCACCTCGTACCGGCGGCCCTGGCGCAGCTCGGCCTCCGCGCCGGTGTGGAAGTGGCCCACGTGCATGGCCAGCGCGCGGCACCACGGCTCATCCAGCGAGCAGTCGATCGCCTCCAGCAGCGGCCAGGCCATGGCATCCGGTGACCACGGATCGTTGTCGGCGGTGCCGGTGATCTCGGCGATCAGCGAGCCCGGGCTGCGAAACGCCACCCCGGCGCACACCCCGTCACCGCCGCGCGCACCGAGCACGTGCGACAACCGCTGGCTGAGCCAGCGTTCCACGCCGCGCGCCGGGACCACGACGAGCTCGGTGGCGAACGGGTCGGTCAGCGGGTTGGCCAGCAGAGCGCCGAGACCATCGGCCAACAGATCGGTGCGCTCGGCACGGTGCAGATGAAGCGGCATTGCGCTGTCACGATAAACCCGAACACCGACGCGGGTGGGCGCTTCCGGCCCGCAGTGTGTCGCCCGGCTGGCCGGCGCGGCGCTACTTGGCCAGCGTGAACTGGTTGACGTCGATGTATCCGACCCGGAATGCGTTGGCGCAGCCGGTCAGATACCGCATGTAGCGCTGGTAGACCTCTTCGGACTGGATCTCGACGGCCTCGCTGTGGCGCGCCCGCAAGGCCTCCGCCCAGCGGTCCAGGGTCCGGGCGTAGTGCAGCTGCAGCGACTGCCTGCGCTTGAGGTTGAACCCCATCTTCGACGCGTGGAACTCCACCATCTCGATCGCCGGCAACTGGCCGCCCGGGAAGATCTCGGTGCCGATGAATTCGTTGAAGCTGGTCTCCTCGTCGGTCAGCTTCAGACCGCGTTCGAGGATCTGTGGGGCGGTGAGCATGGTGATGGTGTGCAGCAGCATCACCCCGCCCTCGGGCAGGGTGCGGTAGGCCATCGCGAAGAAGTCGTCGTAGCGGTCGTAGCCGAAATGCTCGAACGCGCCGATGGACACGATCCGGTCCGCCTGCTCGTAGAACTCCTCCCAGCCGTGCAGCAGCACCCGCCTGCTGCGTTCGGTGTTCATGGCGTCGAACGCCCGCTGCACGTGCGCGGCCTGGTGTTCGGACAGGGTCAGACCGACGACGTTCACGTCGTACGTCTCGATCGCGCGGCGCATGGTGCCACCCCAGCCGCACCCCACGTCCAGCAGCGTCATGCCCGGGCGCAGACCCAGCTTGCCCAGCGAGAGGTCCATCTTGCGCATCTGCGCCTCTTCCAGCGAGATGTCCCGGTTGCGATCCCAATATGCACAGCTGTAGGTCATGGTGGGGTCGAGGAACAACCGGAAGAAGTCGTCGGACAGGTCGTAATGGGCCTGTACCTCTTCGAAGTGCGGCGTCAGGTGCTCTGCCACGGCGGATATCCACCTTTCTGAGTCCGGGGCCATTCGGTTGTCCACGAGACGGCCGCTCGATTGGTTCACCACGGCTTCCCGGAAACGTGGCGATCGAACCCGAGCGGCAGTCCGGCAAACTGGGTCGGTCCGGCATCGCATGGCCACCGCGGCGGTGGCCGCCCTCGCAGAAAAAATCGTGTTTAACTGTGGCCCAAGGTATTTGGGTACGTTGGCATCCGTCCACTCACACTTACCGGAGCTAGACTACGGGCGAACGCGCAATCCCTGCCTGGGAATTCACCCGATCCTACGCCGGTTTATCTGGGAAAACAGTCGCTGGAGGGAGCCAGATGGAAGCTTGGGACGCGCTCTGCGCACGTCGCAACGTGCGGGAGTACCAACCGAAGCCGGTACCGGCCGAGGACCTGGACCGCATTGCCGAGGCCGGCTGGCGCGCGCCGTCGGCCAAGAACCGTCAGCCGTGGGACTTCGTCATCGTCACCGACCGTGACCGGCTGGCCGAGCTGTCCACGGTCTGGCGGGGTGCGCGCCACATCGCCGCGGCCGCGGCCGCGATCGCCATCGTGGTCCCGGTGCCGCCCGACGAGCGGCGGGTCATCACCGACAACTACGACGTCGGCCAGGCCACCATGGCGATGATGATCGCCGCCACGGACCTGGGCATCGGGACCGGCCACTCGTCGGTGGGGGACCAGGACAAGGCGCGCGTGATCCTCGGCGTGCCCGACGAATACCTGGTGGCCTTCCTGCTGGGCGTCGGCTATCCCGCCGATCGGCCGCTCACCCCGATCCGCAAGCCGAACCGGCGGCCGTTCGCCGAGGTCGTGCACCACGGCCGTTGGTGATCGCCACCGCGAAAAACCTTCGGCGACTTGTCGAGTCGTAAGGTGATGGGCGTGCATGACCACCAGGGCGATTACGGGGTCGACGGTTCCTTTCACACCGTCTCGGCGCGCGCACAGGCGATAGGCATCGGCGCTCAAGCCGCCGCCCTGGCCGTGTTCGCGGGTATCGGCTGGGCGCGCGGCAGGCGGCTTTGGGCGGCGTTGGCCGCGGTGTCCTCCGCGGGGATCGTGGGTGCGGTGGTCCTGTACATGTACGCCACCCGGGCCGGGAAATTCGTTGTCTGGGAACGGGTTCTGCGCGACCTGCGGCTCGCGGGCGACGAAACGGTGCTCGACCTCGGCTGCGGGCGCGGCGCGGTGCTGCTGGCGGCGGCCAAGCGGTTGCCGCGGGGCCGCGCGATCGGCGTCGACCTGTGGCAGGCCGACCAGACCGGCAACTCCGAGCAGGCCACGTTGGCCAACGCGGTGGCCGAGGACGTCGCCGACCGCATCGAGTTGCACACCGCAGACATGACCGCGCTGCCGCTGCCCGACGAGAGCGTCGACGTGATCGTGAGCAACCTCGCCATCCACAACATTCCAGGTCACGCCGGCAGGCGCAGCGCGCTCGACGAAGCCGTGCGCGTGCTGCGGCCGGGTGGCCGGCTTGCCATCGCCGACCTGTGGGAGACGCGTCAACACGCCGCCCGGCTGCGCGAACTCGGCTGGCGCGACGTGCGCCGGCGCAACGTCGGCTGGCGGATGTGGTACGGCGGGCCCTGGTTCTCCACGCGCTTGGTCAGCGCGACCAAGCCGGACTGAGATCCGGCGGGCATGCTTGGGGCCATGAACAGAACCGAAATCACCGAACAGGTCGTCATCGCCCGGCTGCGCGAGGGGCTGACTTGGCAACAGCTGGCGGACGCGATCGACAGGCCGCTGATGTGGACCACGGCGGCGTTGCTCGGCCAGCACCCGATCCCGGTGGAGCAGGCCAAGGTTCTGGCGGGGAAGCTGAAGCTGGACGACTCGGCGGTGCCGGTGCTGGCCGCCGCCCCGATGCGTGGCGGCCTGCCCACCGCGGTCCCCACCGACCCCACTATCTACCGCTTCTACGAGGCCCTGCAGGTGTACGGCGGCGCGCTCAAGGAGGTGATCGCCGAACAGTTCGGCGACGGCATCATGAGCGCCATCAACTTCAGCCTCGACGTGCAGAAGAAGCCGCACTCGTCCGGCGACCGGGTCGTGGTGACGTTCGACGGGAAGTTCCTTCCCTATCAATGGGTCGAGGCGCGGGACTGACAAGAGGCCGCCCGAGTGGCGTGACGCCACGGCGCGCGCGTGCCAGACTGGCGTGCGAGGAGGCGAAGGGAACGCGGTGGCGGCCAGTGGCGACCACCGCGTTCGCTGTTTCAGTTCATCAAGACTTGCGGGGAAAGCTCTTTGAGCATCGCGTTGGCCCAGCGCATCTGGCGCAACGTCTCGGGGTGACAGCGCGACGTCAGGCGCAGCAGTTCGGAATCCTTGGCGGCCTGCGCACCCTGGGCCAGCAGCTCCCAATCCAGCGAGACGCCCGCCGACAGCCGGTGCAGGTCGGCGAGCAGCGCCAGGCCCGGCTCCGGGCGGTGCCGCAGCAGGCCGCTCATCCGCGACTGCACGAAACCGGTGACTGCGGAGGTGCGTGGGTCGGCGGACAGGCGCAGCGCATAGTGGCGGCCGTGCCGCGCCGGCTCGCCGACGTGCCCCTGCGACCAGCGGGCCATGTCGCGGGCGAGGTGATAGATGTCCTGGTCGCTGTGGTGGCGCGCGGCCATCACGTTGAACCCGTGCGCCAGCTTGCGTTCCGAGCGGTGCAACAGTGCACGTGCCCGAAAAAGCCGTGGAGCCACCGGGTTCCGCGCGACCCGACCCCTACATCTTCCTGGACTGCCGACGTGGTGTTGCCCGCCGCGGCGTGGGCGGAGAAAACCGGCCCTCAGCGGTTCACACCCCGAATTCGGCTTCGATCCCGTCGATGCCGGCGCGGATGGCCGCCAGGCCGTCGGCCCGGGTGCGCAACTTGGTGGCGGCGTGCGCGCGCTGATGCAGGCCGGCGAATTCCCGCGCGGCCTCTATGGCGCGGTCGACCACCACCTCCGGCAGCACGATCTCATCGATAAAGCCTGCGGCGAGCGCGGTTTCACCGAAGAAGGTCTTGGCCAGCCCGCTGGCCTGCTGGTAGGCCGACGGCGTCAACCGCAGCTTCATGATCTCCAGGGCGGCATAGGGGATCACCATGCCGATCGCGACCTCGTTGGCCTGGATGTTGTAGGCGTGCGCGGCCACCCGGTGGTCGCCCGCCGACAACAGGAACGCCCCCATCGCGATGGCATGACCGGTGCACGCCATCACCACCGGCTTGGGGAAGGACAACAGGCGATACGCCAGCTCGAACCCGCCGCGCAGCATGTCGATCGCGGGCTGTACCTCCCCGGAGGTCAGGATCTTCAGGTCGAAGCCGCCGCTGAACACCCGGCCGTTGCCGGTGATCACCACCGCGCCGGCGTTGTCCGCCTCGGCCGTGTCGATCGCGTCGTTCAGAGCCTGCTGCATGGTGGGGCCCAGCGCATTGACCTTGCCGTCGTCCATCTTGATGACGGCGATGGAATCCTTGATGCTGTAGTGGACCGGGGCGTTCATCGGTTGCTCCTTGCCGTCAGGCGGGCTGGCTGTGGTGTTTGCCCAGTTCGTCTTCGGCGTTACTCCAGCGCAGGCTCACATCGGTGGGTTCGTCGAGTTGGCGGGTGCGCCATCTGTCTTGGGTTTCCCGGACCGCGGCGTTGATCCGTTCGATCTCGCTGCGGAACACCTCGGGGCGGGTTTCTTTGCTGGCGTAGTGGAAATAGGTCAGCAGGCCGCGCAGCAGCTCCAGCTTCTCCTTCTCCCGCTTCGCCAGGTCATGGGTGGTCATCAACTCGATGCGCTGGACGGGCGGCAGGGCGTCCCAGTCCAGCACGACGTCGGTGTGCAGCGGCGAGCGCTCCCGCTCCCAGAACCGCCGGCCCTGCGGATGATCGGGCCGGTCGTAGTAGGTCAGGGTGCCGGTGAAGCGGGATTCGATGCCGCTGCCGATCTCGGCGCGGTCGAGCGCGGAATCCCACACCATGCGCCACTCCTGGCCGGGTGCCAGCATCGGCAGCTCGCGGGGGAGCCGCAGTTCGACGACGTCGGCGTAGCCGTCGCTGGCGTTCTCGTATTCGGCCACCGTGGGGGGATTGGCGAAGGAGAACCCGATGTCGTAGGCCGCGGTTCGGCCGAAGTTCCGGACGACGAGTTCGATCACGTGCCAGTCGGCGGAATGCGGCTCCATGAACATCGCGACCTGGGGGCGCGTCTGCCCGGCCGCCGCGCGGCGATTGCGGTTGATCTGGCTGTTGGTGAAGATCAGCGTGACGATCGCCAGGACGATTGCCGCCCACGCTGCCCACGCTATCCAGGTGCTGGACCCGACGTGCGTGACATCATGCCAGCTGTCCTGGATCCAACCCATGGAATCCACCCTCCGCTTATATCACAGGGGCGGCCGCCGGATGGTGGTGACCGAGCGATCCCTGGGAAGCTCAGCCGCCCATCAGCATCCGCCATTGATCAAGGTCGGAGGCCCGGTACACATAGTTGGAACGCTTGACCTCCGAGAGCGAGGCGCTGGGCTCCGCCGAATACCAGTGGCCCGGAAAAACCGTCGGGTCACCGGGCAGGGTCGCGAGCCGCTGCAGGCTGCGGTACATCTCGTCGGAGTCCCCGCCGGGGAAATCGGTGCGCCCGCAGCCCTCCAGGAACAGCGTGTCACCGGCGACGAGGCGGCCCTCGAGCAGAAAGCACTGGCTGCCCGGCGTGTGGCCCGGGGTGTGCAGCAACTCGATCTCGATGTCGCCGATGCTGACCTTGTCATGGTTCTCGTGGGAGGTCAGATCGCCCAGGCCTATCCCGGTGACTCGCGAAACCCACAGTGCCTCATGGGTGTTGACGTGCACCGGCACGGGTGCCCGCTCCAGCAGTTCGGCCAGGCCGGCCAGCGCGAACCCCATCATCGATCCACCCACGTGGTCGGGGTGGTGATGGGTCACCAGCACGCCGGACAGATGCATGCCGTCGGCCTCGAGCGCGTCGAGCAGATCGCCTGCGGCGTAGGCCGGGTCGACGACCACGCAGTCACCGGTTTGCCGATCGCCGATCAGGTAGGCGAAGTTGCGCATCTGCGTCGCGATCATGTCGCCGGCAGCGAAGTCGCGGCCGGAGAGCAGTTGACGAAAGTACAGCCGGTCCTCGGGCACGTGACCAGACTAGGACCCTGAGCGACACCGCCGCTTCGGGCCCGGTCCGGCCGGTATCTGGTGGGTACTGTTGGCGCTTGAAGAAGAAGGTGGCAACCTCGCCGCAACGGCGGTGGAGCTCCCGAACGCCCGTGGTTTGGTTCCGCTGCGAGCCAGGCTGTACCCTCTTTTAGGCCCGCGCGGACTGATCGCTTCGGGTGAACGGCCCCCTTAGCTCAGTCGGTAGAGCGTTTCCATGGTAAGGAAAAGGTCAACGGTTCGATTCCGTTAGGGGGCTCGGCGGACGCCGAGCAGGCGTGGCGGCCCCGGCCCCAGAAGGGGTGGCTAGAGGCGATGTAGCTCAGTCGGTTAGAGCGAACGACTCATAATCGTTAGGTCGCCGGTTCGAGTCCGGCCATCGCTACAACACAACAGCACAGCTTTTTTGAAGGAATCGAGAGAGAACCGTCATGGCTTCCAGTACTGACGTACGGCCGAAGATCACCTTGGCATGCGAGGTGTGCAAGCACCGTAACTACATCACCAAGAAAAACCGCCGGAACGACCCGGACCGACTGGAGCTGAAGAAGTTCTGCCCCAACTGCGGTAAGCACCAGGCGCATCGGGAGACGCGCTAGCGGTCACCCGCGGGCGTTTACTCCAATTGACTAGGTAGTTTAAGAACCGTGCCGTTATCCGAGAGCATCGTCGGGATGCACTACCGCTACCCCGATCATTACGAGGTGGAGCGGGAGAAGATCCGCGAACACGCGACGGCCGTGCAGAACGACGATGCCTGGTTCTTCGAGGAGAAGGCGGCGGCCGAACTCGGCTACAAGGGACTGCTCGCCCCGCTAACGTTCGTCTGCGTGTTCGGCTACCAAGCGCAGACGGCCTTCTTCAAGTACGCCAACATCGCCGTCCACGACGCCCAGATCGTTCAGGTCGACCAGGTGCTGAAGTACTTCGCGCCGCTCGTGGCCGGGGACAAGCTTTACTGCGACGTTTATGTGGACTCGGTGCGTGTGTCGCACGGCACCCAGATCATCGTCACCAAGAATGTCATCACCAACGAAGCCGGTGACGTCGTGCAAGAGACCTACACGACCCTGGCGGGCCGTGCCGGCGAGGATGGAGAAGAGGGATTTACTGATGCCACTGCGTGAGTTCAGCTCCGTGAAGGTGGGTGACCTGCTTCCGGAGAAGACCTACCCGCTGACCCGGCAGGATCTGGTGAATTACGCGGGCGTCTCTGGCGACTTGAATCCGATCCACTGGGACGACGAGATGGCCAAGGTCGTCGGCCTGGACACGGCGATCGCGCACGGCATGCTGACCATGGGCATCGGCGGCGGCTATGTCACCGCGTGGATCGGTGACCCAGGTGCCGTGACCGAGTACAACGTGCGGTTCACCGCCGTCGTGCCGGTGCCCAACGACGGGAAGGGCGCCGAACTGGTATTCAACGGCCGGGTCAAGTCCGCCGATCCCGAGACCAAGTCCGTGACCATCGCGCTCACGGCCACCACCGGCGGCAAGAAGATCTTCGGCAGGGCCATCGCGTCCGCAATACTCGCATAGCCCATGGCGCTCAAAACAGACATCAGGGGGATGATCTGGCGCTACCCGGACTACTTCGTTGTGGGGCGGGAACAACTGCGCCAGTTCGCACTCGCCACCAACAACCGGCACCCGGCCCACTTCGAGGAAGACGCTGCCGCCGACCTCGGTCATGACGCGATCGTCGCGCCGCTGACTTTCGGGACGATTTTCGCCAAGCTGGTCCAGCTGGACTTCTTCCGGCATGTCGACATCGGTATGGAGACGCTGGTGATCGTCCAGGTCGACCAGCGGTTCGTGTTCGCCAAGCCGATCAAGGCCGGCGACAAGCTGTGGGCGCGGATGGAGATCCAATCGGTGGACGAGCGTTTCGGCGCCGACATCGTGGTCACCAAGAACATCTGCACCAACGAGCACGGTGAGGTGGTCCTGGAGGCCTACACCACGCTGATGGGCCAGTACGCCGACAACTCCGCGAACCTGCGCTGGGACCCCGAGTCCGGCCAGGTCGTCAGAACGGCGTAATTAGTATCTGACTCGCGCGTCGATGTACACTCGGTCCTCGGGGTTTTCCCAGCATTAGCGCGCTTTCCGTGAGTCGAGCAATCGGAAGGCGCGCGTGTCATGTAGGCCCCGGTAGGTAAGCGCAGGTTGGCCTGCCAACCGCGAAGGGGCGTAGCTCAACTGGCAGAGCAGCGGTCTCCAAAACCGCAGGTTGCAGGTTCAAGTCCTGTCGCCCCTGCTGAAGACGAAGGCGTGCCATGGTGGACACTGGAAGTATGTGCCGCCACAGATGGGACGGTTTTCGGGGTACGAGCAAACAAAGGAGCATGCGGTGAGCGACGAAGGCGACGTTGCCAACGACGCCGCAAGCGACGGCACTGACAAAGAGGACGGCCGCGCGAGCGGCGGTCGGACGGCGGTGGTGACGCGGCCACAGCGCCCCACGGGCAAGCGTTCCCGGCAGCGGGCCGCCGAGGCCGGCGAAGACGCCGAGTCGGCGGACGGCGTCGAGGCCGCCACGCCGGAGAAGACCAAGAAGGGCGCCAAAGCCAAGAAGGCCGCAAAGATCAAGGCCGGCGACCATCGGGCCAACCCCTTCGTGTTCGTCTACAACTACCTCAAGCAGGTCGTTGCAGAGATGCGGAAGGTCATCTGGCCCAACCGCAAGCAGATGCTCACTTACACCTCCGTTGTGCTGGCTTTCCTGGCCTTCATGGTGACGCTGGTCGGCCTGGCGGATTTCGGCCTGACCAAGCTGGTGCTGTTGGTGTTCGGCTGAGCGAGTGACAGAGAGGACTCAAACCGTGACTACCTTCGACGGTGACCCGTCCGCGGGTGAAGCGGTCGACGTGGACGAAGGCGCGCAGGCGCAGGCCACGGACACCTCTGCAGCCGCTGAGGTCGCCGAGGCGACTGCGGACGAGGCTGCCGACGAGACGGCCGAGGCCGCCGATGCGTCCGACGAGTCGACTGAGGCCGCCGAGGCGTCCGACGAGTCGACTGAGGCCGCCGAGGCGTCCGAAGAGGCCGACCCGGCCGCCACGCTCAAGGCGGAGCTGCGCAGCAAGCCCGGCGACTGGTATGTCATCCACTCCTACGCGGGATACGAGAACAAGGTCAAAGCCAACCTCGAAACCCGTGTGCAGAACCTTGACGTCGGTGACTACATCTTCCAGGTGGAGGTGCCCACCGAAGAGGTCACCGAGATCAAGAACGGCCAGCGCAAGCAGGTCAATCGTAAGGTGCTGCCCGGCTACATCCTGGTGCGCATGGACCTGACCGACGACTCGTGGGCCGCGGTGCGCAACACCCCCGGGGTCACTGGATTCGTCGGGGCGACCTCGCGTCCGTCCGCCCTGACGCTCGACGACGTGGTGAAGTTCCTGCTGCCGCGCGGCGCGACGAAGAAGGCCGCCAAGGGTGCGGCCACCACAGCCGCCGTCGCCGAGGCGGGCGGGCTGGAACGTCCGGCCATCGAGGTCGACTACGAGGTCGGCGAATCGGTGACGGTCATGGACGGACCGTTCGCGACGTTGCCGGCCACGATCAACGAGGTCAACGCCGAACAGCAGAAGCTCAAGGTGCTGGTGTCGATCTTCGGTCGCGAAACCCCGGTCGAACTGACCTTCGGCCAAGTCTCCAAGCTCTAACCGGCGCATACGCCGGGCGTAAACCAGGAAGGAACAGCACAAACTCATGGCCCCGAAGAAGAAAGTCGTCGGGCTGATCAAGCTTCAGATCCAGGCGGGGCAGGCCAACCCGGCGCCGCCGGTCGGGCCCGCGCTCGGTCAGCATGGTGTCAACATCATGGAGTTCTGCAAGGCATACAACGCTGCCACGGAGAACCAGCGCGGCCAGGTCATCCCGGTGGAGATCACGGTCTACGAGGACCGCAGCTTCACCTTCGCGCTCAAGACCCCGCCCGCCGCCAAGCTGCTGCTCAAGGCCGCTGGCGTGGGCAAGGGATCGGCCGAGCCGCACAAGACCAAGGTCGCCAAGGTCAGCTGGGACCAGGTCAAGGAGATCGCCGAGACCAAGAAGGCCGACCTGAACGCCAACGACATCGACGCAGCCGCCAAGATCATCGCCGGCACCGCCCGGTCGATGGGCATCACCGTCGAATAGCCCCTAACTGTGGGAGGGCCAGCTTCGGCCCGCTTAGTCACCACGGACCCAACACCAGATTGGATTAGCAAGTGAGCAAGACCAGCAAGGCATACCGCGCCGCCGCCGAAAAGGTGGACCGCGACAATCTCTACTCCCCGCTGGAGGCGGCCAAGCTCGCCAAGGAGACGTCGTCGAGCAAGCAGGACTCCACCGTCGAGGTGGCGATCCGGCTCGGCGTCGACCCGCGCAAGGCCGACCAGATGGTCCGCGGCACGGTCAACCTTCCGCACGGCACCGGCAAGACCGCCCGCGTCGCGGTGTTCGCCGTCGGCGACAAGGCCGAGCAGGCCCAGGCCGCCGGCGCCGACATCGTCGGTAGCGACGACCTGATCGAGAAGATCCAGGGCGGCTGGCTCGAATTCGACGCCGCGATCGCGACCCCGGACCAGATGGCCAAGGTCGGTCGCATCGCCCGCGTGCTCGGTCCTCGCGGCCTGATGCCGAACCCCAAGACCGGCACCGTGACCCCCGACGTCGGCAAGGCCGTGTCCGACATCAAGGGCGGCAAGATCAACTTCCGGGTGGACAAGCAGGCCAACCTGCACTTCGTCATCGGCAAGGCCTCGTTCGACGAGAAGGCCCTGGCCGAGAACTACGGTGCCGCGCTGGACGAGGTGCTGCGGCTCAAGCCGTCCGCCTCCAAGGGTCGCTACCTGCGCAAGATCGTGGTCTCGACGACCACCGGACCGGGCATCCCGGTCGACCCGGCCGTCACCCGCAACTTCGCGGAGTCCTAACCCCCGCACTCGACGATGCGCCGCCGCAGAAACGCGCGGCCGGGGTCGGATCCGTTGGACTCCAACGCCTCTCGATACCAGGGCAGCGCATCGGCGGGTCTGCCCGCGCGCCGCAGCAGGTCGGCGCGCACGGTCGCGACGAGATTGGACCGAGTCAGCCGCGGATCGTGTGCCACCCTGTCCAGGGCGGCCAGGCCGGCGTCGGGCCCATCGCGGAACCCGATCGCCAACGCCCGGTTGGCGGCCACCACGGGCGAGCCGGTCAATCCGAACAGCCGGTCGTAGGCGGCGCAGATGGTCACCCAGTCGGTCTGCTCCCAGGACGGTGCCGTGGCATGCAACGCGGCGATCACGGCCTGGGGCAGATAGCCGCCCGTCGAGCCTCGGGCGCGACGCAACCGCTCGAGCCCGCGTGAAATGCGCTCCCGGTCCCATCGGCGCCGGTCCTGGTCCTCGAGCGGCACCAGCATCCCGGTGTCGTCCACCCGGGTGGCGCGCCGCGAATCGTGCAGCAGCATCAGGGCGGACAGGGCGTGCGCCTCGGGCTCGTCCGGCAGCAGCGCGCACAGCTCGGCGCCAAGCCGGATGCCTTCGTCGCACAGGTCGTCGCGGATGGCCGACGGGCCGGCTGTCGACCAGTAGCCCTCGGTGAACACCGAATAGACGCAACCGAACACGTGCGGCGTGCGCTCAGGCAGCAACTCGGCCGGCGGCACCCGTAGCGGGATGTTGGCGTGCCGAATCTTGTTCTTGGCGCGCGTGATTCGCTGCCCGACGGCCGCCTCGGTCTGCAGGAGGGCCCGCGCGATCTCGCCGACGGTCAGACCGGACACCAACCGCAGCGTCAGGGCCAACTGTGATTGCCGGTCCAGCGCCGGGTGGGCACAGGTGAACATCATCCGCAATTCGTCGTCGCGGACCGGATGCGGATCGGTGCGGTCGGTGCGCGCCCTGATGTCGTCCACCACAGCCGCCAATTCCTTTCCGGGGCGCACGGATTCGCGGCGCAGCCGGTCCCGGGCACGGTTACGGCCGACGGTCACCAGCCAGCCGCCCGGTGTTTCGGGCACGCCGTCGCGCGGCCAGGTGCGCAGCGCTTCGGCGCAGGCCTCCTGGACGGCATCCTCGGCGACGGTGAGGTCACCCGACCACCGGGCGAGCGCGGCCACGGCCGGGCCCCACTCCCGGCGGAAGACGCCGTCCAGGTCGGCCATGCGCTACAGGGCGGAGATGCCCGCCAGTTGGCGCACCTGCACGGTCGAGGCCGGGATCATCGACGCGATCTTGATCGCCTCGTCGCGGTCGGTGGCGCCCAGCAGGTAGATCCCGGTCGCGATCTCGGCGCCCTCGACATAGGGCCCGTCCGTGATGAGGACCTCGCCGTCGCGCACCCGCACGGTCGTCGCCGTGGAACGGTCGTGCAACGCGGCGCCGCCGATGATGTGGTCGCCCGCGGCCGCGTGCAGATCGGCGTGCTTGGCGGCGACCGCCTCCCACTCCGGGGTTCCCGCCGTGTGGGCGGTGGCGGGCGGCTCCAGCAGGAGTGCCAGCCAGTCGTTGCCGGTCAGCTTCCGCGTCGGCTCGATCGAATGAACCATCGGCCACAGCTCCACAGCCCCGAACGCGGCGATCGGGACGTCGCGCGCCAGTGCCAAGGCCTCGTCCAGGTTTTCCGCTTCGAAGACGTAGTAGCCGCACGCCACCTCGGCGGTCTCGGCGAAGGGGCCGTCGGTGACGGTGGGGGCGTCCGGGCCGCTGGTGATCACCGCCGCTGCCGCGGCCGGGGCCAGCGCGTCACCGCCCTTGATCGCCGATCCGGCCTTGGCGTGGAAGTCCTCCCAGGCGGCCATCGCGGTGGCGGCATCCTCGGGCGTACGGTCCTGTTCCTTGCTGATCAACAAGGCGAAGTACTGCATGTTCGTCACCTCCGGTAGTGAGCGAAGCCGTCTGCTCCACTCTCTACCTACTCGACGAACCGCGCAGCGCTAATCCGACAGGCGGCGCGAAAATCAGGCCCGGCTAGTTCGAGGCGCCCGGCTTGAGGTAGGTCACCAGGCTGACGTCGAGCATCTCGTCGCCGAAGTAGTGCTCGCAGCCGCGCAGGTACTTGATGTAGCGGTTGTAGACCTCTTCGGAGGTGACCTCGATGGCCTTGTCCCGGTTCGACTCGAGTGTGTCGCCCCAGATGTGCAGCGTCTTGATGTAGTGCGGCCGCAGCGAAAGCGGTTCGGGCACAACAAATCCTGCCTTCTCGCCGTGATCGACCATCATCTGGGTGGACGGCAGCCGGCCGCCCGGGAAGATCTCGGTGACGATGAACTTGATGAACCGCGCCGTCTCGAAGCTCAGCTTCTTGCCGCGGGCGGCCAGGTCGTACGGGTGGTAGCTGACGCTGCTCTGAACGGTCATCCGGCCGTCGTCGGGCATGATGTCGAAGGTCCGCTTGAAGAAGTCGTCGTAGTTCTCGTGGCCGAAGTGCTCAAAGGCCTCGATCGACACGATGCGGTCGACGGGCTCAGTGAAGTCCTCCCAGTTCTGCAGGCGGACCTGGCGCGAGCGGCCGGTGTCGAGGGAATCGAGCAGTGCCTCGGCGCGGGCGTGCTGGTTCTTGGACAGCGTCAGGCCGATGACGTTGACGTCGAAGCGCTCGACGGCGCGCTTCATGGTGGTGCCCCACCCGCAGCCTATGTCCAGCAGGGTCATGCCCGGCTTGAGGTCCAGCTTGTCCAGGTTGAGGTCGATCTTGGCGTACTGGGCCTCTTCCAGGCTCATGTCGTCGCGCTCGAAGTAGGCGCAGCTGTAGATCCGGGAGGGGTCCTGGAACAGGCCGAAGAAGTCGTCGGAGACGTCGTAATGGGCCTGGATGTCCTCCGCACGCGTCCGCGTCTTCGTCGGACTAGTCGGTTGCTCAGCCATGTTCGTCCTGTTCTGCTGGATGAGGTTCACTTCCTACAACCCGTGCACGCATCGGAGGGGTCGCGTTTGACCTGCAACGGTACCCAATGCTGGGGCTTCTTTTCACCAGGGTGCGGGTTGCGCGTCGCGGGCCCGACCGCGGATACAGAGTCTACTTTTCCAGGGTGAACTGGTTGACGTCGACATAGTCGCCCCAGAACAACTTCGCGCAGCCGGTCAGGTACTTGATGTAGCGCTCGTAGACTTCCTCGGACTGAATGGCGATGGCCTGGTCCTTGCGCGCCCGCAGGGCCTCGGCCCACAGGTCCAGGGTTCTGGCGTAGTGCGTTTGTAACGACTGGCGGCGGGTCATCGTGAAGCCTGCCCTCGACGAGTGCGCCTCCACCATCTCGATCGTCGGCAGCCGGCCACCGGGAAAGATCTCGGTCTGGAGGAACCTGAGAAAACGAAGCAGCCCGATGGAGATCGGTAAGCCCCGGTCGATGGCTTCCTGCTTTGTCAACCCGGTGATCGTGTGCAGCAGCATCACGCCATCGGCGGGCAGGACGTTGTGGGCCTTTGCGAAGAAGCCGTCGTAGCGGTCGTGGCCGAAGTGCTCGAACGCCCCGATCGACACGATGCGGTCGACGGGCTCGTCGAACTGCTCCCAACCCTCGAGAAGTACCCGCCTGCCACGCGGGCTGTCCATCTCGTCGAACGACTGCTGAACGTGCGCGGCCTGGTTCTTCGACAAGGTCAGGCCGATGACGTTGACGTCATGCTTGTCGATCGCCCGGCGCATGGTGGCGCCCCACCCGCAGCCCACGTCGAGCAGCGTCATGCCGGGCTGCAGCCCCAACTTGCCCAGCGACAAATCGATCTTCGCGACCTGTGCCTCTTCCAGCGTCATGTCGTCGCGCGCGAAATACGCGCAGCTGTAGGTCTGGGTGGGATCGAGAAACAGCCGGAAAAAGTCGTCCGATAGGTCGTAGTGTGCCTGCACGTCTTCGAAGTGCGGCGTCAATTTTTTCGCAACCATCAGCGGCCCGCCTTTCTCGCTAGCCCCCTCGGCAGGCAGACGTTCTGCTATCTATACACCTGGCACGAGGCCGCTAAACGATTCGGTTCAACCAACCCGACGCCACGTGACCTCAGCTGCTACTTGGTGAGCGTGTACTGGGCGACGTTGGAGATGCCCTTGCGGAACAGCTCCGCGCAGCCGGTCAGATAGCGCATGAAGCGGTCGTAGACCTCTTCGGACTGGATGGCGATCGCGCGCTCGCGATTGGCCGCGAGGTTGGCCGCCCAGGTGTCCAGCGTCCGCGCGTAATGCGGCTGCAGATATTGCGTGTGCTCGAGCGAGAATCCGCTGGCCCGGGAATTGTCGACGATATCGGGTTCGCCGCACATGTTCCCGCCGGGGAAAATTTCCTTGCCGAGGAAGCGCAAAAATCGCAGATCCGACATCGTGATCGGGATACCGTGCTCGTGCCAGTAGTTTTGCGGGTGCGTGAAAATGCTGTGCATCATCATTCGGCTGCCTTCGGGAAGGGTCTTGTAGGCCCAATCCCAGAACGCGGGCCAGCGTTCTTTTTTAAATGCGTCGAACGCCTCGAAGCTGATGATCCGATCGACCCGCTCGTCGAACTCTTCCCAGCCCTGCAACCGAGCCTCGGCCCGCCGCGTCGTCGGGATCGCCTCCAGCCTCGCCTTGCTGCGCGCGTAATGGTTGCGGCTGAGCGTGATCCCGATGACGTTCACGTCGTATTTTTCGACCGCGCGGACCACGGCGCCACCCCAGCCGCAGCCGACGTCCAGCACGGTCATCCCCGGCTCGAGTTGCATCTTGTCCAGCGCCAGATCGATCTTGGCCAGCTGGGCCTCTTCCAGGGTCATGTCGTCGTTCTCGAAGTAGGCGCAGGTATACACCATGTTCGGATCGAGGAACAGCGCGAAGAAGTCGTCCGAAATGTCGTAGGTTGCCTGCGACTCTTCGTAATACGGCTCCAGCTTGGCCATTTGTGACACCCACCCTTCTCTGCCAACCGTACAGCCCTGCGACATGGACGGAAAATCACGGGGATGCGTTTCGACTGAGTGTTTTTGGCTAGCTGGCCCTGCTGAAGTTTTTCGTCAGCACGCCGATCACCTGATCCCACAACTGCTGTGGAAGATCATGACCCATTCCGTCGAATGTCACCAATCGGGCTCCGTCGATGGCCCGCGCCACGGCGCGCCCCCCGACCGGCCGCATCAGCTTGTCGGCCCGGCCGTGGATCACCACGGTCGGCGCGGTGGTCTCGCGGTTGTAGCGGCGCAGGCTGCCGCTGCCCAGCACGGCACCGAAATGCCGCGCGACGCCCTGGGGGTAGTAGTTGCGGTCGTAGCCCTCGGCGGCCTCGGCGCGGGCCTGCTCTTCGGGCACCCGATAGCGCGGGCTGCCGATGATGTTGCCGACGCGCACCGCGTTGTCGATGATCACCTCGCGCGGCGAGTTCGGCGGTGGGCCCTTCAGCAGTGCCAGCAGCGCGCGCGGGGCCGGCGGCGGCAGCAGCGCCGAATTGTTGCTGGAGAAGATGACGGCCAGGGTTCTGGTCCGTTCGCGGAATCGTGCGGCGAAGATCTGCGCGATCATGCCGCCCATCGACGCGCCCACGATGTGGGCGCGCTCGATGCCCAGATGGTCCAGCACGGCAGCGGCGTCGTCGGCCATGTCTTCGAGCCGGTACGCCGACCGGCTGGGTAGACCCAGCCAGGACCGCAGCAGCCTGGTCGCCAGTGGCTGCCCCGAGCTGCGGTGCTGCGTCTTGCTGGATAGGCCGACGTCGCGGTTGTCGTACCGGATGACGCGCAGGCCGTGGCCGACCAGCTTCTCGCAGAACGCGACCCGCCACAGCAGCAGCTGGGCTCCCAGTCCCATGATCAGCAGGACGGGCGGGTCGTCGATGTCGCCCATGTCCTCGTAGTACAGCTTCAGATCGCCGGAAATGGCATGCCCCGTTCGGACCTGCACCAGAGAGCTCCTATACCTCGACGTCGGAGGAGTGCTCGCGACTGACTTCGACCATGAAGTTCGCGAAATAGCCCGTCAGTTGCGGATCCGACATCATCTGCCACTTGGGCGCCAGCAGCTTCATGTACCGCTCGACGTAGAGGAATTGCTTGCCGATCAGCACCAGCTCGCGGGGCAGCTTGACGTCGTAGGCGTCGGCCAGCGCAGACAGCTGCCGGCCGATGTCGGCGTAGGACATGTCGCCCAGCGTCGACATGGTCAGCGGAGTGGCGAACTTCTCCAAATCCTTGGCGGCCTCGGCCTCCGGCTTCATGGTGCCGACGGCGCCCATCAGCACGACGATCTTGCCCGCCGCCGCGTGGTCCTTCTTGACCAGCAGCGCGTACACCAGCTCGCGCAGCAGCCAGCGCGTGCGCGGGTCGATGCGGCCCATGATCCCGAAGTCGAAGAAGACGATGCGGCCCTGGTCGTCGACGTAGAGGTTGCCGGCGTGCAGGTCGCCGTGGAACAGCCCGTGCCGCAGCCCACCCTCGAACAGCGAGAACAGCAGCGCCTTGACCAACTCGGTGCCGTCGAAGCCGGCCTTGCGGATGGCGGCGACGTCGTCGATCCGGATGCCGTGCACCCGCTCCATGGTCAGCACCCGGTCGCTGGTGAAGTCCCAGAACACCTGCGGCACCCGGATGTTCTTGCCCAGCGGGGAGGCGTGCAGGTGCGACACCCATGCCTCCATCGACTGCGCCTCCAGCCGGAAGTTCAGCTCCTCGGCCAGGTTGTCGGAGAAGTCGGCGACCACGTCCTGCGCCGAGAGCCGGCGGCCCAGCTTGGCCAGTTCGACGGCCTGGGCGAAACGCTTGAGGATCTGCAGGTCGGCCGCGACCCGGCGCCGGATGCCCGGGCGCTGGATCTTGACGACGACCTCCTCACCGGTGTGCAGGGTGGCGTAGTGCACCTGCGCGATGGACGCTGACGCGAACGGCGTCTCGTCCCATTTGGCGAACAAGTCGGACGGGTCACCGCCGAGGTCTTCGACGAAGAGTTTGTGGACCTCGTCGGCGTCGGCGGGCGGCACCCGGTCGAGCAGGCCGCGGAATTCCCGGGACAGCGATTCACCGAACGCGCCGGGACTGGACGCGATGATCTGGCCGAACTTGACGTACGTCGGTCCCAGGTCGGCGAAGGTCTGCGGGAGCTGCTTGATCGCCTTCTGCTGCCACGGACCCCTACCCGGCAGCTTGGTGACGATGCGAGCGGCGGTGCGGGTGACCTGCCAACCTGTCACGGCAACCCGGGCCGCTTCGACCGGCAACGGCACCCGGTCGAGCTTGGCGCCCTCTCGATGTTTGGCGGAGCTCATCTGTGCAGTGTGCCAAATCGGGACGGATGAGGCCCAATCCTCTAACTCGGGCGTCCGCCGCTGTCCCCGCTTTTCCAGGGCTGCACCCAGCCCTCGATCGCCCAGTCCTCCCGCGCGGCGATCAACTCGTACATGGTGGCGCCGTCGATCGTCTCCCGGATGATGTCGGCATGCCCGGCATGCCGCGCCAGCTCGTTGATCACGTGCAGGATCACCCAGCGCACCGACCAGGCCTCCTGGTTCTTGGGAAACCACGGGATGTCCCGCGGAACGGGCACCGCGGCGTCCAGGTCGGCGGTCTCCACCAGCCGCAGCGAGGTCGCGTTCTGCGCCTCGAACGCCTCCAGCAGCCCGGCCAGCGTCTCGTCCGGCCGCATCACGTGCTGGTCGGCGAACTCCGCGGCGATCTGCTCGAACGGGCGCGGGTCTTTCCGCGGCGCGTCCGGTGCGGCGGCGACGCGCGCCATCCAGCTGCGCTGCATCCCGGTGGCGTGCTTGACCAGCCCGCCGATCGACAGCGCGCTGGCCGACGGCGTGGACCGGGCCTGGTCGTCGGTGAGGCCATAGCTGACGGCGAAATACGCGCTCTGGTGAAACGCCAGGTATTCGCGCAGGGCGCTGCGTTCGTCAGCGACCGGCGGGGCGAGGGCGGGCATTGGTCGATCCTAGGTCTCGCGCGCCGTAAGGTGCGGAGATGCAGGTGATTTCGGCATGCAGCTAACAAAGGCCGAGTCGACCGAGCTCTTCGTCGGGCCACCGGACGCGCCGCTGCAGCTGGTCCGCGTCACCGTTTCCGAGTGTGCCGCGCCCACGCCGATCCGCGTCGACGGCCGCGGGCTGCGCGGCCACGCGGTCGCCGAACCCGGGCGCGAGGTCGTCGAGGTCGCCGTGACGGTCGACGAGGCCGTCGTCGGGCAGCGCCGGGCCGCGCGGGCGCTTGCCGGCGGTCAGCGACTGCCGTTCGAGTTCACCGTGGCCGAGCCCGGCTGGACCATGTTCATGGTCAGCCATTTCCACTACGACCCGGTCTGGTGGAACACCCAGGGCGCCTATACCAGCGAGTGGACCGAGGACCCGCCGGGCCGGGCCCGCCAGACCAACGGCTTCGACCTGGTGCACGCGCATCTGGAGATGGCGCGCCGCGACCCCGACTACAAGTTCGTGCTGGCCGAGGTCGACTACCTCAAGCCGTACTGGGACACCCGCCCCGAAGACCGGGCCGATCTGCGCCGGTTCATCGGCCAGGGCCGCGTCGAGGTGATGGGCGGCACCTACAACGAACCCAACACCAACCTCATCAGCCCGGAAACGACGATTCGAAACCTGGTGCACGGCATGGGGTTTCAGCGTCACATCATGGGGGCGGACCCGGCCACCGCGTGGCAGCTGGATGTGTTCGGCCACGATCCGCAATTCCCGGGGATGGCCGCCGATGCCGGCCTGACGTCGAGTTCGTGGGCCAGGGGACCGCACCACCAGTGGGGCCCGGCGCTCGGTGGCGGCGATATCGAGCGCATGCAGTTCGCCAGCGAGTTCGAGTGGATCTCGCCATCGGGCCGCGGCCTACTCACCCACTACATGCCCGCGCACTATTCGGCGGGCTGGTGGATGGACTCCGCGGCGTCGCTGGGCGATGCCGAGGACGCCACCTACCAGCTGTTCGATCAGCTCAAGAAGGTCGCACTGACCCGCAACGTGCTGCTGCCCGTCGGCACCGACTACACCCCGCCGAACAAGTGGGTCACCGACATCCACCGCGACTGGGCAGCCCGCTACACCTGGCCCCGCTTCGTGTGCGCACTGCCGTGCGAGTTCTTCGCGGCGGTGCGCGCCGAACTGGCGCAGCACGACCGCGTGCCGTCGCCGCAGACCCGGGACATGAACCCGATCTACACCGGCAAGGACGTGTCCTACATCGACACCAAGCAGGCCAACCGGGCCGCCGAGAACGCCGTGCTGCAGGCCGAGCGTTTCGCGGTGTTCGCCGGCGTGCTGACCGGCGCCGAATACCCGCAGGCCGCCCTGGCCAAGGCGTGGGTGCAGCTGGTCTACGGCGCACACCACGACGCCATCACCGGCTCGGAATCCGACCAGGTGTACCTCGATCTGCTGACCGGATGGCGCGACGCCTGGGAGCTGGGCCGCACGGCGCGCGACAACGCGCTGGCGTTGCTGTCCAGCGAGGTCGGTTCCAGCGAGGGCGACGTGATCGTGTGGAATCCGCTGACCTGCCGGCGCACCGACATCGTCACCGCGCGCCTCGACGCGTCGCTGGGCGCCCGGGTGCGGGTGCTCGACGCCGACGGTGCCGAGCTGGCGGCGCACGTCGAGCACGACGGCCGGTCGGTCAGCTGGCTGGCGCGCGAGGTGCCGTCGTTGGGGTGGCGGGCGTACCGGCTGGTGCCCGCGCCCGGCCGGGGCGAACCGGAGGGCTGGCAACCGGTTGCGGGATCGGTGATCGCCAACGAGCACTACCGCCTTGAGGTCGACCCGGCGCGCGGCGGCGGGGTCGCCTCGCTGCTGCAGGACGGCCACGAGCTGATCGCCGACGGCCGGGTGGGCAACGAGCTCGCCGTCTACGAGGAATACCCGGCGCACCCGAGCCAGGGTGAGGGCCCGTGGCACCTGCTGCCCAAGGGGCCGGTGGTGTGCTCGTCCGAAGAGCCCGCGCGGGTGCAGGCGTTCCGCGGGCCGCTCGGTGAGCGGGTGGTGGTGCACGGCGGGATCGGCACGCTGCTGCGCTACACCCACACCCTGACCCTGTGGCACGGCGTCGCGCGGGTGGACTGCCGCACCACCGTCGACGAGTTCAGCGGCGCCGACCAGCTGGTGCGGCTGCGCTGGCCGTGCCCGGTGCCGGGCGCCATGCCGGTCAGCGAGGTGGGCGACGCCGTCGTCGGCCGCGGTTTCGCGCTGCTCCATGACGGGCCCGACGCGGTAGACACCGCCCGGCACCTGTGGACCCTGGACAACCCGGCGTACGGCTGGTTCGGCCTGTCCTCGGCGGCCCGGATCCGGGTGTCGGGCACCGACGTACGGGCGGCGTCGGTCGCCGAGGTGGTGTCGCCAACCGAGGCGGTGGCCGGGCCGCTGGCCCGGGAGCTGATGGTCGCGCTGGTGCGCGCAGGCGTCACGGCCACCTGCAGCGCCGCCGGCAAGCCGCGCTACGGCCACCTCGAGGTCGATTCGAACCTGCCCGACGTGCGCATCGCGCTGGGCGGGCCCGCCCGCAACGCCTTCGCCGCGGCCGTGCTGGCCGATGCTCCGGCGTACGCCGACGAGCTGGAGCGCCAATTGGCGGCGACCGGCCGCGCCCTGGTGTGGGTGCCGGCCGAGACGCCACTGGACGCGGTGTGGGTGCCCGACGCCGACCTGCGTGCGCCGCGGGCGCTGCCGGTGCTGGTCATCGACGGCCGCGACGACGACGACCTGCGGGCGGCGATCGCCGCCGTGGCCGGCGACCTCGGCGACGCCGAGATCGCGGTGACGCAGCAATCACCCCCGGGGATGGACGCTTTCGAAGACCGCACCGTCGCGCTGCTCAACCGCGGGGTGCCCAGCTTCGCCGTCGACACCGAGGGCACCCTGCACACCGCGCTGATGCGGTCCTGCACCGGCTGGCCGTCGGGCATCTGGATCGACGAACCGCGCCGCACCGCGCCGGACGGCTCCAACTTCCAGCTGCAGCACTGGACCCACGTCTTCGACTACGCGTTGGTCAGCGGCCCGGGCGACTGGCGGCGGGCCGAAATCCCCACCCGCAGCGCGCAGTTCTCCCAGCCGCTGCTCGCCGTCACACCGGGCCGGCGACGGGACGCGCTGCCGCCGGCCGGATCGCTGCTGCGCGTCGAGCCCGAATCGGTACAGCTGGGCGCCCTCAAGGCCGCGGGCAACCCGCTCACCGAGGGCAGCGCGGCGCCGCTGGACCCGAACGCGGTGGCCCTGCGCCTGGTGGAGACCAGCGGCGCCGGCACCCCCGTCGTCCTCGACTCCGACGTCGCGACGGTGCGCGACCTGCGTCGCGCCGATCTGCTGGAAACCCACCCCGATGCCGTGTCCCCGGTCGAGCTGCACGGCTACCAGGTAGCGACCGTGCTGGCCCGCGTGGACGCGCCCCGGGCAGCGGCCCGCGGCGCCGTCCTGGCCCCGGACGCCGAGGCCGCGCAGCCGCTGTACGCGCGGTATTGGCTGCACAATCGCGGCCCCGCGCCGCTCGGCGGGCTACCGGCGGTCGCCCACCTGGACCCGCCGCAGGCGAGCGCGGAGGCCTCCGGCACGGTGACGCTGCGACTCACCGCGGCCTGCGACAGCACCGACGCCACGCTGCGCGGCGCCGTCACCCTCCGGTGTCCGGACGGCTGGAAGGCCAGGCCCGCCGAGTTGCCCGTCACCCTGGCCGGCGGCGGCCACTTCTACAAAGACGTGCTGGTGTCGGTCCCGGATCACGCCGAACCCGGCCTCTACCCGATCCGCGCCGAACTCCGCGTCACCGGCGACGAGGTCCCGGTGTCCTGGCGCCAGCCTGTCGAGGACGTCTGCGTGGTGACCGTGGGCGCGACAGCGGGCGAGCTGGTCTACCTCGCCGACGGGCCCACCGAGGTCACGCTTGCACCCGGCGAAGTAGGCGCCCTGACCGTCACGGTCGGCAGCCATGCCGGCGCCGAGCTGGCGCTGGAGGCGCACCTGATCAGCCCCTGGGGCACCTGGGAATGGATGGGTCCCGGCGCCCTCGGCGCGGTGCTGCCCGCCCGTGGCGCCGTCGACCTAGGCTTCCAGCTGACGCCGCCGGCCTGGCTGGAAGCCGGCCAGTGGTGGGCGCTGGTGCGGATCGGCTGCGCCGGCCGACTGGTCTACTCGCCGGCGGTGAAGGTGACGGTGACATGAGCATCCACCCGATAGCGACCGTTGCCGGCATGCCCGTTTCGTTGGGCGTCCTTGACGCCGCCGAGGCGCGGCTGCGCGCCGGCCGGGGAGCGGCCGCCTTGCCCGTCAGCGGCACCAGCGAGGGCCGCCAGCTGCGGCGGTGGCTGACCCAGCTCATCGTGACCGAGCGGGTGGTCGCCGCGGAGGCCGAGGTCCGCGGGCTCAGCGCGCGCGGCGCGCCGTCCGAGGCCGAGTTGCTGCCCGACGTGACCGCCCGGCTGGAGATCGGCAGCGTCGCCGCCGCCGTGCTGGCCGATCCGCGCGCCCGGGCGCTGTTCGCCGAAGTCACCGCCGCGGTGCGGGTGGCCGATTCCGAGGTGGCTGCCTATCACGCCCGCAACCCGCTGCGCTTCGCCGCGCCGCAACAGGGCGAACATGGCTG
Source organism: Mycolicibacterium vulneris (assembly GCF_002104765.1). GTDB lineage: Bacteria > Actinomycetota > Actinomycetes > Mycobacteriales > Mycobacteriaceae > Mycobacterium > Mycobacterium vulneris. Next base: position 94,457 of record NZ_NCXM01000019.1, on the reverse strand, counting down.
GCGCACGACGGCGTCGGCGGCTCCACCGCTGGATGAGGTGCGATCGGCGATCGAGGAGCACCTGCGCGGCGCCGCACGGCGGCGCGCCTTCCGGTTGTGGCTGGACGCGCGCCGCGCTGCGCTGGTGGAGCTGGCGCCCGGCTACGAGCATCCCGGCGACCCCCGCCAACCCGACAACACCCACCGGCACTGAGCGCCATGCTCACCCTCTGTCTGGACATCGGCGGCACCAAAATCGCTGCCGCGCTGGCGGACCCGGGCGGGAAACTCGTGTACACCGCCATCCGGCCCACCCCGGTCACGCCCGCCGCCGGCGACGTGTGGGCCGTCGTCGAAGCGATGATCGCCGACGCGCTGCAGGCGGCGGACGCTCCGGTCGGCGCCGTCGGGATCGCCTCGGCCGGGCCCATCGATCTGGGCAGCGGATCCGTCAGCCCGATCAACATCAACAGCTGGGACCGTTTCCCGTTGCGCGACAAGGTCGCCGCGGCGGTGCCGGGACTGCCGGTGGTGCTGGCCGGTGACGGCGTCTGTATGGCATTGGGGGAGCAGTGGATCGGGGCGGGGGAAAATGCGGCCCCGGACGCCCGGTTTCTGCTGGGCATGGTGGTCTCCACCGGGGTGGGCGGCGGACTGGTGCTCGACGGCGTCCCCTACTCGGGGCGCACCGGCAACGCCGGTCATGTCGGGCACGTGGTGGTCGAACTGGACGGGCGGCCCTGCACCTGCGGCGGTCACGGTTGCGTGGAGACCGTCGCGTCCGGGCCGTGGATGGTGCGCCGGGCGCGGGAGAGCGGCTGGTCCGCGCCGCCCGAGGCCGGCGCCAGCGACCTGGCCGCCGCGGCGGCGGCCGGAGACCCGTTGGCTCAGCAGGCATTCCATCGGGGCGGCAACGCGCTCGCCGCGATGATCGCCTCGGTCGGCGCGGTGTGCGATCTGGACCTCGTGGTGATCGGCGGAGGTGTCGCCAAATCCGGGGCGCTGCTCTTCGACCCGCTGCGGGCCAAGCTCGCCGAATACGCCGGCCTGGACTTCCTGTCCGGGCTGCGGGTGCTGCCGGGCCGGCTCGGCGGTGAGGCCGGCCTGATCGGCGCGGCCCGGCTCGCGGGGCTCAGCTGACCCGCTGCATGTGCTTTCGGCCCCAGTTGCACAGGCTCGCCAGCACCGGCCCCAGCGTCATGCCGTATTCGGAAATCGAATAGTGCACGCACGGCGGCACCGTGCGCGCGTCGTGGCGCTCGATGATCCCGGCGTCGACCAGTTCGTGCAGGTGGCGGATGAGCATGCGTTCGGTGATGCCGGGGATGCTGCGCCGCAGTTCGGCGGTGCGCATCGGGCCGTCGCACAGTCGCCACAGGATGGTGCCTTTCCAGCGGCCGTCGATGACCGACAGCGCGGCGTCGATCGGGCAGTCGCTGAGTTCCTTCTTGGATACGGACACGAGCACCTCGCTGACTAATTTGTCAGTACCTTGATATTTGTCAGCATAACCGCCAAGGTCGTTGCCATGAACAACAGCATCGACGCGCTCGCGGTCGTGGTCACCGGACTGATGGCAGGCGTGGAGCTGGCGGTCGCGGTCTTCTTCAATCCGCTCATCGCGCGGCTGCCCGACGACGGCTTCCGCGCGGCCCGCGGTGGTGCCGCCCGGGCGCTGGGCACGACGATGCCATTCTGGTATGCCGTCACCCTGCTGCTGGTGGCCTCGCTCGCGATCCAGGAACGCGGCGAGGAGCGCGACTGGCTCTGCGGCATCGCCGCGGGGCTGATGGCCGCGGTGATACTGCTGACGGTCGTCCTGCTGGTGCCGATCAACAACCGCATCGCGAAGTGGCCGAGCACGGGTGAGCTCTCCCGCGAGCTCGCCACCCGGTGGGATCGGCGGCACCGGGTGCGGGTGATCCTGCTGCTGGCGGTGTTCGTCCTACTCGTCCTCGCCGTCACCTGAGGCCGCCGCCGTTTTGGCTGATCGCGCGGGCCACGCTATTCTGTTAGCCGATCCACCGAAGACCGTCGGTCACCGAGCAATCGGTTGAAGGTCCGGGAGCATCCCGGCGGCCCACGCAGGAGGACGAGGCATCAGCGTCGGCTCGCGCCGGCGTAATTTCACGCCCCGGCCGCTTCTGCGCCGGGGCGTTCGTCGTTCTTCGGGAATCGAGACGACACGTCGCATTGACTTTCACTTCAGGAGGTAGGCATGGCTAGGGCTGACAAGGCCACCGCCGTTGCAGAGATCGCCGAGCAGTTCAAGGAATCGACCGCAACCCTGATCACGGAGTACCGCGGTCTGACCGTCGCCAACCTGGCCGAGCTGCGGCGCTCGCTCAACGGGGCGGCCACCTACTCGGTGGCCAAGAACACGCTGGTCAAGCGTGCGGCTTCGGAGGCCGGGGTGGAGGGGCTCGACGAGCTCTTCGCCGGCCCGACGGCCATCGCATTCGTCACCGGGGAAGCGGTCGACGCCGCCAAGGCCATCAAGACCTTCGCCAAGGAACACAAGGCGCTGGTCATCAAGGGCGGCTACATGGACGGCCGCGCGCTCTCGGTCGCCGAAGTCGAGCGCATCGCAGACCTGGAGTCGCGCGAGGTGCTGCTGGCCAAGCTGGCCGGCGCGATGAAGGGCAACCTCGCCAAGGCGGCGGGGCTGTTCAACGCTCCCGCTTCGCAGGTCGCCCGGCTCGCGGCCGCCCTGCAGGAGAAGAAGGCCGCCGAAGGTCCCGCCGCTGCTGCAGAACCCGCAGCCGCCGCGGAGCCCGCAGCGGACGCCACCCCGGAACCCGCTTCGGAAGCACCCGCTGAGGCGCCGGAAACCCCGGCCGAAGCCGAATAACAACCCACCCGGAACCTAGAAAAACAAGGAAGGACCCACACCCATGGCAAAGATGTCTACCGACGACCTGCTCGACGCTTTCAAGGAAATGACCCTGCTCGAGCTCTCCGACTTCGTGAAGAAGTTCGAGGAGACCTTCGAGGTCACCGCGGCCGCCCCGGTCGCCGTTGCCGCCGCCGGTGGTGGCGCCGCCGGTGGTGCGCCCGCCGAGGCGGCCGAGGAGCAGTCGGAGTTCGACGTCATCCTCGAGGCCGCCGGTGACAAGAAGATCGGCGTCATCAAGGTGGTCCGCGAGATCGTCTCCGGCCTGGGCCTCAAGGAGGCCAAGGACCTGGTCGACAGCGCGCCCAAGCCGCTGCTGGAGAAGGTGGCCAAGGAGGCCGCCGACGAGGCCAAGACCAAGCTCGAGGCCGCCGGCGCCACCGTCACCGTCAAGTAAGTCGCAAGCGCACGAACCCCCGGGATCACCATCCCGGGGGTTCGTGCGTTCAGTGCCTGGCCGACCGCCGCGACTGCGCCACGCGCTCGGGTGAATCGCCAAGGGCGACAAGTAAATTCGAGGTCATCGCCTCGAACACCGGCGCGACCGCAGAGCTGTCGTCGCCGTAATACCCGGCCAGCTCCAGCATCACGAAGCCGTGGGTCTGCGCCCAGAACTGGGCGGCGGTGGCCACGATGGACGCGTCGTCGACACCGTCTTTCACAGCGCCCGCGGCTTCGATCCGACCGGCCAGCATGCACCGGCGCACCACCCGCACCACATGGGCAAAGCTGGGGTGATGCCGCTCGATCTCGGCGACCGTCAGCGTCAGGACATTGCCGGCGGGCGCCTTGATGCCGTGGGCGCTGGTGCTGCCGAACATCAGCCGATACATGTGTGGCCGTTCGATGGCGTAGCGGCGGTAGGCGGTGCCGATGGCAAACAAGTCGGCGACCGGGTCGGCGGTCTGCGGCACCGTCTGAGCGGCGTCGAACTGCCGCAAGCCCTCCTCGGCGACCTCGGCGATGAGTCCTCGCATCCCGCCGAAGTGGGTGTAGACCGCCATCGTGGAGGTGCCCGCGGCGCCGGCCACCTTGCGCGTCTGCAGGGCGTCGGGCCCGTGCTCGTCGAGCAGGCCGACGGCGGCGTGCAGCATCTCGTCGCGGATGCCGCGCTGAACCTCTGAAGTCATCGTTGCCATCTTCTCATCGGTGGCGTACCGTGCCAATAACGCTGCAATAACAATGTTATAGGAGCTCAGCGATGGCGACCACGGCAACGGCCAAACCCGGCAACCCCTACCTCGAGGACGTCCTGGCGCCGGTGAGCGCGGAGGTCACCTCACACGATCTGCGCGTCACGGGACGGATTCCCGAACACCTCGACGGCCGCTACCTGCGCAACGGGCCCAATCCGGTCGCCGAGGTGGACCCGGCCGTCTACCACTGGTTCAGCGGTGACGGCATGGTGCACGGGGTGGCGCTGCGCGACGGGCAGGCCCGCTGGTACCGCAACCGCTGGGTGCGCACCGCGCACGTATGCAGGGCCTTGAATGAGGCGGTGCCGCAGGGGCTGAACCCGCGCGCCGGGATGCTCTCCGTCGGCCCGAACACCAATGTGCTGAGCCATGCCGGGCAAACACTGGCGCTCGTCGAAGGGGGCGGGGCGAATTACCGGCTGACCGACGAACTGGACACCAAGGGGCCGTGCGATTTCGACGGCACCCTGTTCGGCGGCTATACCGCCCATCCGCACCGCGATCCCCGCACCGGCGAATTGCACGCGGTGTCCTACGCGTTCACCCGCGGACGGACCGTGCAGTACTCGGTGATCGATACCGCCGGCCGTGCCCGCCGCACCGTCGACATCGAGGTGTCAGGGTCGCCGATGATGCACGACTTCTCCCTGACCGACAAATACGTGGTGATCTACGACCTGCCGGTGACGTTCGATCCCGTGCAGGTGATGCCGACGAACGTGCCGCGTTGGCTGGGTCTGCCGGCCCGGCTTGTGATGCAGTCGTTGATCGGACGCGTCCGGGTCCCCGGTCCGGTGACCACGATGATCAACCGCAATCGCGAACCGATCAATCGGATGCCCTACCGCTGGAACCCTGACTACCAGGCGCGCATCGGGGTCATGCCGCGGGAGGGCGGCAATAAAGACATCCGCTGGTTCGACATCGAACCCTGCTACGTCTACCACCCGCTCAACGCCTACTCCGAGATGCGCGGTGGCGCTGAGGTTTTGGTGCTCGATGTGGTGCGCTACTCGCGGATGTTCGACCGCGACCTGCGCGGTCCCGGCGACAGCCGGCCCACGCTGGACCGCTGGACCGTCAACCTGGCGACCGGGGCGGTGACCAGCGAACGCCACGACGATCGCCCGCAGGAGTTCCCGCGCATCAACGAGGGCCTGCTCGGCGGGCGGCACCGATTCGGCTACACCATCGGCACCGACGGCGGCTACCTGTCGAACGGGGCGTCCGAGATGTCCACCGCGCTCTACAAGCACGACTATGCGACCGGATCGAGTACGGCCGCCGCCCTCGATGCGGGCCTTTTACTCGGCGAGATGTGCTTTGTGCCGAACCCCGCCGCCCGCGCCGAAGACGACGGCATCCTGATGGGCTTCGGCTATCACCGCGACCACGATGAGGGCCAATTGCTCTTGCTGGATGCGCAGACGCTCGAGCGGGTGGCCACCGTCCACCTGCCGCAGCGGGTGCCGATGGGCTTCCACGGCAACTGGGCGCCCACTGGCTAACGTTGGGCTAACACGTGCGTCAAATAAGTTGTGCCGTGCGGGCTTCCGGCTGATCTCAGGACCGTCAATTTTTCCCGGCTGTCGCCCGCATCCCTGCTGCCGTGTGGCAGGCGTGCGCTACAGTGACTCATGCCACACAAAAGGGCAGGTGGCGGGCACGAGTTTCGACGGAAGGATTTCCCATGGGCGTCGCTATCGAGGTGAATGGACTTACGAAGTCCTTCGGCTCCTCGAGGATTTGGGAAGACGTGACGCTGGAAATCCCCGCCGGGGAGGTCAGCGTCCTGCTGGGACCGTCGGGTACCGGCAAATCGGTCTTCCTGAAGTCCTTGATCGGCCTGCTGCGCCCCGAGCGCGGCTCGGTCGTCATCGACGGGACCGACATTCTGCAGTGCTCGGCCAAGGAGCTTTACGAGATCCGCACGCTGTTCGGCGTGATGTTCCAGGACGGCGCGCTGTTCGGTTCGATGAACCTGTTCGACAATGCGGCGTTCCCGCTGCGCGAGCACACCAAGAAGAAGGAAGGCGAGATCCGTGACATCGTCATGGAGAAGCTGACCATGGTGGGTCTGGGCGGCGACGAGAAGAAGTTCCCCGGCGAGATCTCCGGTGGTATGCGCAAGCGCGCCAGCCTGGCCCGTGCCCTGGTGATGGACCCGCAGATCATCCTCTGCGACGAGCCGGACTCGGGTCTGGACCCGGTTCGTACCGCGTACCTGAGCCAGTTGATCCTCGACATCAACGCCCAGATCGACGCCACGGTGCTGATCGTGACGCACAACATCAACATCGCTCGCACCGTGCCGGACAACATGGGCATGTTGTTCCGCCGCAAGCTGGTCATGTTCGGCCCGCGCGAGGTGCTGCTGACCAGCGACGAGCCTGTGGTGCGGCAGTTCCTCAACGGCCGCCGGATCGGGCCGATCGGCATGTCGGAGGAAAAGGACGAGGCGACCATGGCCGAAGAGCAGGCCGCACTGGACGCCGGCCAGCATGCCGGCGGTGTCGAGGAGATCGAGGGCGTGCCCCCGCAGATCGTCGCGTCGCCGGGCATGCCCGAGCGCAAGGCCGTCGCCCGCCGCCAGGCCCGGGTGCGCGAGATCCTGCACACCCTGCCCAAGACCGCTCAGACCGCCATCCTCGACGACCTCGAAGGCACCCACAGGTACCGCGCCCACGAGATCGGCGAATAGGGCGCCCGGCTCGATGAGTTTCGCGATAACTCCGCGTAACACGACGGCCCGCCCTCTTGACGACGGGCCGTAAACGAGCCAATCTGTTGGGCAGCATGTATCCAGCGGAGAGTCGAAACGCCAGCCAGCGCCGATGTCCCTGGACTGCTGATGTTGGGAAGTTGAGGAATGCGCCGTCCTGCGCTATTGTTGGACGTTGCGCTGGCTACCTCCTGCCCACCTCACCCGCCACCTGACATCGTGGTCTAAGCCTGAGCCCCTCAAGCGGCTTAGTTCTAGTTGCGCGTGAGATCCGGACAGATCGTTCGCCGGCCGAACCGACACAATTCGCGGCGAGCTGGCCCGGTGGTCCCGGTCTTCGTGAGTCGCACGAGGTGCTGGAAGGATGCATCTTGGCAGATTTCCGCCAGAGCAAGACGGATCGCCCACAAAGTTCCTCTAACGGAAGTTCCTCGAACGGCTCCGTGCCTGGAGCGCCCAACCGAGTTTCCTTCGCCAAGCTCCGCGAACCGCTCGAGGTTCCGGGTCTGCTTGACGTGCAGATCGACTCCTTTGAGTGGTTGATCGGGGCGCCGCGGTGGCGTGAGGCCGCCGCCGCCCGCGGCGAGACCGCGGCAGGAGCGACTCCGGTGGGTGGCCTGGAAGAGGTGCTCTACGAGCTCTCCCCGATCGAGGACTTTTCCGGCTCGATGTCGCTGTCGTTCTCCGACCCGCGTTTCGACGAGGTCAAGGCGCCGGTCGATGAGTGCAAAGACAAGGACATGACGTACGCGGCCCCGCTGTTCGTCACGGCAGAGTTCATCAACAACAACACCGGCGAGATCAAGAGCCAGACGGTCTTCATGGGTGACTTCCCGATGATGACCGAAAAGGGCACCTTCATCATCAACGGGACCGAGCGTGTGGTGGTCAGCCAGCTGGTCCGCTCGCCGGGCGTGTACTTCGACGAGACCATCGACAAGTCGACCGAGAAGCTACTGCACAGCGTCAAGGTGATCCCGAGCCGCGGTGCGTGGCTGGAGTTCGACGTCGACAAGCGCGACACCGTCGGCGTCCGCATCGACCGCAAGCGCCGCCAGCCGGTCACCGTGCTGCTCAAGGCGCTGGGCTGGACCAACGAGCAGATCACCGAGCGGTTCGGCTTCTCCGAGATCATGATGTCGACGCTGGAAAAGGACAACACCGCCGGCACCGACGAGGCGCTGCTGGACATCTACCGCAAGCTGCGTCCGGGCGAGCCGCCGACCAAGGAGTCCGCGCAGACCCTGCTGGAGAACCTGTTCTTCAAGGAGAAGCGCTACGACCTGGCCCGCGTCGGCCGCTACAAGGTCAACAAGAAGCTCGGCCTGAACGTCGGCGAGCCGATCACCAGCTCGACGCTGACCGAGGAAGACGTCGTCGCCACCATCGAGTACCTGGTGCGCCTGCACCACGCCCGTACGGATGGCCAGCCCGCTGTCATGACTGTCCCCGGCGGCACCGAGGTGCCGGTGGAGACGGACGACATCGACCACTTCGGCAACCGCCGGCTGCGCACCGTGGGCGAGCTGATCCAGAACCAGATCCGGGTCGGCATGTCGCGCATGGAGCGCGTGGTCCGGGAGCGGATGACCACGCAGGACGTCGAGGCCATCACGCCGCAGACCCTGATCAACATCCGGCCGGTCGTCGCCGCGATCAAGGAGTTCTTCGGCACCAGCCAGCTGTCGCAGTTCATGGACCAGAACAACCCGCTGTCCGGGCTGACCCACAAGCGTCGTCTGTCGGCGCTGGGCCCCGGCGGTCTGTCCCGTGAGCGCGCCGGCCTGGAGGTCCGTGACGTCCACCCGTCGCACTACGGCCGCATGTGCCCGATCGAGACCCCGGAGGGTCCGAACATCGGTCTGATCGGCTCGCTGTCGGTGTACGCGCGGGTGAACCCGTTCGGCTTTATCGAGACGCCGTACCGCAAGGTCGTCGATGGTGTGGTCTCCGACGAGATCCACTACCTGACCGCCGACGAGGAGGACCGCCACGTCGTGGCGCAGGCCAACTCGCCGATCGACGACAAGGGCCGGTTCGAGGAGTCCCGCGTCCTGGTCCGCCGGAAGGCGGGCGAGGTCGAGTACGTGCCCTCGTCCGAGGTGGACTACATGGACGTGTCGCCGCGCCAGATGGTGTCGGTGGCCACGGCCATGATCCCGTTCCTCGAGCACGATGACGCCAACCGTGCCCTGATGGGTGCCAACATGCAGCGCCAGGCGGTTCCGCTGGTGCGCAGCGAGGCGCCGCTGGTGGGTACCGGCATGGAGCTGCGCGCGGCCATCGACGCCGGCGACGTGGTCGTGGCCGACAAGGCCGGGGTGATCGAGGAGGTCTCCGCCGACTACATCACCGTGATGGCCGACGACGGCACCCGGCACACCTACCGGATGCGCAAGTTCGAGCGGTCCAACCACGGCACCTGCGCCAACCAGTCGCCGATTGTCGACGCGGGGGAGCGGGTGGAGGCCGGCCAGGTTATCGCCGACGGTCCCTGCACCGAGAACGGTGAGATGGCGCTGGGCAAGAACCTGCTCGTGGCGATCATGCCGTGGGAAGGCCACAACTACGAGGACGCGATCATCCTCTCCAACCGGCTGGTTGAGGAGGACGTGCTCACCTCGATCCACATCGAGGAGCACGAGATCGACGCCCGCGACACCAAGCTGGGCGCCGAGGAGATCACCCGGGACATCCCGAACGTCTCCGACGAGGTGCTGGCCGACCTGGACGAGCGCGGCATCGTGCGCATCGGTGCCGAGGTCCGCGACGGCGACATCCTGGTCGGCAAGGTCACCCCGAAGGGTGAGACCGAGCTGACCCCGGAGGAGCGGCTGCTGCGCGCGATCTTCGGTGAGAAGGCCCGCGAGGTCCGCGACACCTCCCTGAAGGTGCCGCACGGCGAGTCCGGCAAGGTCATCGGCATCCGGGTGTTCTCCCGCGAGGACGACGACGAGCTGCCGGCCGGTGTCAACGAGCTGGTGCGCGTCTACGTGGCCCAGAAGCGCAAGATCTCCGACGGTGACAAGCTCGCCGGACGTCACGGCAACAAGGGCGTCATCGGCAAGATCCTGCCGCAGGAGGACATGCCGTTCCTGCCGGACGGCACCCCGGTGGACATCATCCTGAACACGCACGGTGTGCCGCGACGGATGAACATCGGCCAGATCCTGGAGACCCACCTCGGGTGGGTGGCCAAGTCCGGCTGGAACATCGACGGTTCGCCCGAGTGGGCGGTCAACCTGCCCGAGCAGCTGCGGCACGCGCAGCCGGACCAGATCGTGTCCACGCCGGTGTTCGATGGCGCCAAGGAGGAGGAGCTGCAGGGCATGCTGTCCTGCACGCTGCCCAACCGCGACGGTGAGGTCATGGTCAACGGCGACGGCAAGGCGGTGCTGTTCGACGGCCGCAGCGGTGAGCCGTTCCCGTACCCGGTGACCGTCGGCTACATGTACATCATGAAGCTGCACCACCTGGTGGACGACAAGATCCACGCCCGTTCCACCGGCCCGTACTCGATGATCACGCAGCAGCCGCTGGGTGGTAAGGCGCAGTTCGGTGGCCAGCGCTTCGGTGAGATGGAGTGCTGGGCCATGCAGGCCTACGGCGCGGCGTACACGCTGCAGGAGCTGTTGACCATCAAGTCCGACGACACCGTCGGCCGGGTCAAGGTGTACGAGGCGATCGTCAAGGGCGAGAACATCCCGGAGCCGGGCATTCCCGAGTCCTTCAAGGTGTTGCTCAAGGAACTGCAGTCGCTCTGCCTCAACGTCGAGGTGCTCTCCTCGGACGGTGCGGCGATCGAGCTGCGCGAAGGCGAGGACGAGGACCTCGAGCGGGCGGCGGCGAACCTGGGAATCAACCTGTCCCGCAACGAATCTGCGTCTGTTGAGGACCTGGCTTAGCGACGGCGCCCAAGTGGCAATAGCCAGCCTCTTTATTGGTAACTAAACCCGCAAGGGGAAAGGGAGTTACGTGCTCGACGTCAACTTCTTCGATGAACTCCGTATCGGCCTGGCCACCGCGGAGGACATCAGGCAATGGTCTTACGGCGAGGTCAAGAAGCCGGAGACGATCAACTACCGCACGCTGAAGCCGGAGAAGGACGGCCTGTTCTGCGAGAAGATCTTCGGACCGACTCGCGACTGGGAGTGCTACTGCGGCAAGTACAAGCGTGTCCGGTTCAAGGGCATCATCTGTGAGCGCTGTGGCGTCGAGGTGACTCGCGCCAAGGTGCGTCGCGAGCGGATGGGCCACATCGAGCTCGCCGCGCCCGTCACGCACATCTGGTACTTCAAGGGTGTGCCGTCGCGGCTGGGCTACCTGCTCGACCTGGCGCCGAAGGATCTCGAGAAGATCATCTACTTCGCCGCCTACGTCATCACCTCGGTCGACGACGAGATGCGTCACAACGAGCTCTCCACTCTCGAGGCCGAAATGATGGTGGAGCGCAAGGCTATTGAGGACCAGCGCGACGCCGACCTGGAGGCCCGCGCGCAGAAGCTCGAGGCCGACCTGGCCGAGCTGGAGGCCGAGGGTGCCAAGGCCGACGCGCGTCGCAAGGTCCGCGACGGCGGCGAGCGCGAGATGCGTCAGCTGCGCGACCGGGCCCAGCGCGAGCTGGACCGGCTCGAGGAGATCTGGACGACCTTCACCAAGCTGGCTCCCAAGCAGCTGATCGTCGACGAGAACCTCTACCGCGAGCTGATCGACCGCTTTGGTGAGTACTTCACCGGCGCCATGGGTGCGGAGTCGATCCAGAAGCTGATCGAGAACTTCGACATCGACGCCGAGGCCGAGTCGCTGCGCGACGTCATCAAGAACGGCAAGGGGCAGAAAAAGCTTCGCGCCCTGAAGCGCCTCAAGGTGGTCGCGGCCTTCCAGCAGTCGGGTAACTCCCCGATGGGCATGGTGCTCGACGCGGTGCCGGTGATCCCGCCGGAACTGCGCCCGATGGTGCAGCTCGACGGTGGCCGGTTCGCCACGTCGGACCTGAACGACCTGTACCGCCGCGTGATCAACCGGAACAACCGCCTCAAGAGGCTGATCGACCTCGGCGCGCCCGAGATCATCGTCAACAACGAGAAGCGGATGCTGCAGGAGTCCGTGGACGCGCTGTTCGACAACGGCCGTCGCGGCCGCCCGGTCACCGGGCCGGGTAACCGTCCGCTGAAGTCGCTGAGCGATCTGCTCAAGGGTAAGCAGGGCCGGTTCCGTCAGAACCTGCTCGGTAAGCGCGTCGACTACTCGGGCCGTTCGGTCATCGTGGTCGGCCCGCAGCTCAAGCTGCACCAGTGCGGTCTGCCCAAGCTGATGGCGCTGGAGCTGTTCAAGCCGTTCGTGATGAAGCGGCTGGTCGACCTCAACCACGCGCAGAACATCAAGAGCGCCAAGCGGATGGTGGAGCGTCAGCGTCCCCAGGTGTGGGATGTCCTCGAAGAGGTCATCGCCGAGCACCCGGTGCTGCTGAACCGCGCACCCACCCTGCACCGGCTGGGTATCCAGGCCTTCGAGCCGATGCTGGTGGAAGGCAAGGCGATCCAGCTGCACCCGCTGGTGTGTGAGGCCTTCAACGCCGACTTCGACGGTGACCAGATGGCGGTGCACCTGCCGCTGAGCGCCGAGGCGCAGGCCGAGGCCCGCATCCTGATGCTGTCGAGTAACAACATCCTGTCGCCCGCGTCGGGCCGACCGCTGGCCATGCCGCGTCTGGACATGGTGACCGGTCTGTACTTCCTGACCACCGAGGTCGACGGCGACAAGGGCGAATTCAAGGCGGCCGCCAAGGACGAGCCCGAGGTCGGGGTGTACTCCTCGCCGGCCGAGGCGATCATGGCGTCCGACCGTGGCGTGCTGTCGGTGCGAGCCAAGATCAAGGTGCGGCTGACCCAATTGCGTCCGCCGGCCGAGATCGAGGCCGAGCTGTTCGGCGCCAACGGCTGGCAGCCGGGCGACGCCTGGATGGCCGAAACCACTTTGGGCCGTGTGCTTTTCAACGAACTGCTGCCGGTGGGCTATCCGTTCGTGAACAAGCAGATGCACAAGAAGGTGCAGGCGTCGATCATCAACGACCTGGCCGAGCGCTACCCGATGATCGTGGTCGCGCAGACCGTCGACAAGCTCAAGGACGCCGGTTTCTACTGGGCGACCCGCAGCGGTGTCACGGTCTCGATGGCCGACGTGCTCGTCCCGCCGCGCAAGAAGGAGATCCTCGACCAGTACGAGGAGCGGGCCGAGAAGGTCGAAAAGCAGTTCCAGCGTGGTGCTTTGAACCACGACGAGCGCAACGAGGCGCTGGTGGAGATCTGGAAGGAAGCCACCGACGAGGTCGGTCAGGCGCTGCGTGAGCACTACCCGGCCGACAACCCGATCATCACGATCGTGGACTCGGGCGCCACGGGTAACTTCACCCAGACGCGAACGCTGGCCGGCATGAAGGGTCTGGTGACCAACCCGAAGGGTGAGTTCATCCCGCGTCCGGTCAAGTCCTCGTTCCGTGAGGGCCTGACCGTGCTGGAGTACTTCATCAACACGCACGGCGCTCGAAAGGGCTTGGCGGACACCGCGTTGCGTACCGCCGACTCGGGTTACCTGACCCGTCGTCTGGTGGACGTGAGCCAGGACGTCATCGTCCGCGAGCACGACTGTGAGACCGAGCGCGGCATCATCGTCGAGCTGGCCGAGCGTCAGCCGGACGGCACCCTTATCCGTGACCCGTACATCGAGACCTCGGCGTACGCACGGACTTTGGGCGCCGACGCGGTCGACGAGGCCGGCAACGTCGTCGTCGCGCGCGGCGAGGACCTGGGCGACCCGTCGATCGAGGCCTTGCTGGCCGCGGGTATCACGCAGATCAAGGTGCGCTCGGTGCTGACGTGCACCACCGGTACCGGTGTGTGCGCGACCTGTTACGGACGCTCGATGGCGACCGGAAAGCTGGTCGACATCGGCGAGGCCGTCGGTATCGTCGCCGCGCAGTCCATCGGTGAGCCCGGTACCCAGCTGACCATGCGTACGTTCCACCAGGGTGGTGTCGGTGAGGACATCACCGGCGGTCTGCCCCGGGTTCAGGAGCTGTTCGAGGCCCGCATCCCGCGCGGCAAGGCGCCGATCGCCGACGTCACCGGGCGGGTCCGTCTCGAGGAAGGTGAGCGGTTCTACAAGATCACTATCGTTCCCGACGACGGCAGCGAAGAGGTCGTGTACGACAAGCTCTCCAAGCGGCAGCGGCTGCGTGTGTTCAAGCACGAAGACGGTTCCGAGCGGGTGCTGTCCGACGGCGACCACGTCGAGGTGGGCCAGCAGCTGATGGAAGGCTCTGCCGACCCGCACGAGGTGCTGCGCGTGCAGGGCCCCCGCGAGGTGCAGATCCACCTGGTCCGCGAGGTCCAGGAGGTCTACCGCGCACAGGGTGTGTCGATCCACGACAAGCACATCGAGGTGATCGTCCGCCAGATGCTGCGCCGCGTCACCATCATCGACTCGGGCTCGACGGAGTTCCTGCCCGGCTCGCTGATCGACCGCGCGGAGTTCGAGGCGGAGAACCGCCGGGTGGTGGCCGAGGGCGGCGAGCCCGCCGCCGGACGTCCGGTGCTGATGGGTATCACGAAGGCGTCGCTGGCCACCGACTCGTGGCTGAGTGCGGCGTCGTTCCAGGAGACCACGCGAGTGCTGACCGATGCGGCGATCAACTGCCGCAGCGACAAGCTCAACGGTCTGAAGGAGAACGTGATCATCGGAAAGCTGATCCCGGCCGGTACCGGTATCAACCGGTACCGCAACATCCAGGTGCAGCCGACCGAGGAGGCCCGGGCCGCCGCGTACACGATCCCGTCCTACGAGGATCAGTACTACAGCCCGGACTTCGGCCAGGCCACCGGTGCCGCGGTGCCGCTGGACGACTACGGCTACAGCGACTACCGCTAGTCAACAACGAAAAAGCCCCGGGCCCAACACAACAGGCCCGGGGCTTTTTCGTTGCTTGGGTCATGCTCGGTCGTCGGAGCCCGTCACTAGACTGGCCGATGTGCTCATCGGTTCACACGTCCGCAACGACGACCCGCTGGCTGCCGCGCAAGCCGACGGCGCTGACGTGGTGCAGTTCTTCCTCGGCAACCCGCAGAGCTGGAAGAAACCCCAACCCCGCGACGATGCCGAGGCGCTCAAAGCGTCGACCGTGCCGCTGTACGTCCATGCCCCATACCTCATCAACGTCGCGTCGGCGAACAACCGCATCCGGATCCCGTCGCGCAAAATCTTGCAGGACACCTGCGACGCGGCCTCGGAAATCAACGCGACGGCGGTCATCGTGCATGGCGGCCACGCCGACGACGATGACATGGAAGCCGGCTTCGAGCGCTGGGTCAAAGCGCTGGACTATCTGGAAACAGATGTGCAGGTGTATCTCGAGAACACCGCCGGCGGCGACCACGCGATGGCCCGCTATTTCGACACCATCGGTAAACTGTGGGATCACATCGGCGACAAGGGAATTGGCTTCTGCCTGGATACCTGTCACGCCTGGGCCGCCGGTGAGGCCCTGATCGATGCGGTCGACCGGATCAAGGCCCTGACCGGACGCATCGATCTGGTGCACTGCAACGACTCGAGGGACGCCGCAGGCTCCGGTGCCGACCGGCACGCCAACTTCGGCACCGGCCAGATCGACCCAGCGCTGCTCGTCGCGGTGGTCGAGGCCGCCGACGCGCCGGTGATCTGCGAGACGGCGGACGAGGGCCGCAAGGACGACATCGCGTTCCTGCGGGAGAACACCAAGGGCTAATCGCCCCTTGACTGTTACACCTCTTGTGCAACTGTCGAGAAAATGTAACATTGGTGGCATGTCGGACACTCATGTCGTCACCAACCAGGTCCCGCCCCTGGAAAACCACAACCCCGCCGGCTCCGCGGTGCTCATCGAGGCCCTGATCCGCGAGGGCGGCCAGTGGGGCCTGGACGAGGTGAACGAGGTCGGCGCGCTGTCGGCCACCCACCAGGCGCAGCGGTGGGGCGAGCTCGCCGACCGCAACCGGCCCGTCCTGCACACCCACGACCGCAACGGTCACCGCGTCGACGAGGTCGAGTACGACCCGGCCTACCACGAACTCATGCGCGCGGCGGTCGCCCACGGCATGCACGCCGCGCCCTGGGCCGACGACCGCCCGGGTTCCCACGTCGTCCGCGCCGCGAAAACGTCGGTGTGGACGGTCGAGCCGGGCCACATCTGCCCGATCTCGATGACGTACGCCGTCGTTCCGGCGCTGCGCTTCAACCCCGAGCTGGCCAAGGTGTACGAGCCGCTGCTGACCAGCCGCGAATACGACCCCGAGCTCAGGCTGGCCACCACCAAGCCGGGTATCACCGCGGGCATGTCGATGACCGAGAAGCAGGGCGGCTCCGACGTGCGCGCCGGCACCACGGAGGCGACCCCCAACGCCGACGGCACCTACCGCCTGACCGGTCACAAGTGGTTCACCTCGGCGCCGATGTGCGACATCTTCCTGGTGCTGGCGCAGGCGCCGGGCGGCCTGTCCTGCTTCATGCTGCCCCGGGTCCTGCCAGACGGCACCCGAAACCGAATGTTCCTGCAGCGCCTCAAGGACAAGCTCGGCAACCACGCCAACGCGTCCAGCGAGGTCGAATACGACGGCGCGATCGCGTGGCTGGTGGGGGAGGAAGGGCGTGGCGTGCCCACCATCATCGAGATGGTCAACCTCACCCGGCTGGATTGCACGCTGGGCAGCGCCACCAGCATGCGCACCGGTCTGACCCGGGCGATCTACCACGCCCAGCACCGAAAGGCCTTCGGCGCCTACCTGATCGACCAACCGCTGATGCGCAACGTGCTGGCCGACCTGGCCGTCGAGGCGGAGGCGGCCACCATGGTCGCGATGCGGATGGCGGGCGCCACCGACAAGGCCGTGCGCGGCGACCAGCGGGAAGCGCTGCTGCGCCGCATCGGCCTGGCGGCCAGCAAGTACTGGGTGTGCAAGCGCTCCACGCCGCACGCCGCCGAGGCGCTGGAATGCCTGGGCGGCAACGGCTACGTCGAGGACTCCGGCATGCCGCGGCTGTACCGGGAGGCGCCGCTGATGGGCATCTGGGAGGGTTCGGGCAACGTCAGCGCGCTGGACACGTTGCGCGCCATGGCAACCCGCCCCGAGTGCGTCGAGGTGCTGTTCGACGAGCTCGCCGACGCCGCGGGTCAGGACCCGCGCCTGGCCAACTACGTCGCGCGGCTGCGCGATCAGCTGGGCGACTTGGAGACCATCCAGTACCGCGGCCGCAAGGTGGCCGAAGACATCTGCCTGGCGCTGCAGGGCTCGCTGCTGGTGCGCCACGGCCACCCGGCCGTCGCCGAGGCGTTCCTGACCACCCGCCTCGACCGACAGTGGGGCGGTGCTTTCGGCACCATGCCCGACGGGCTCGACCTCGCACCGATCCTGGAGCGCGCGCTGGTAAAGGGCTGAGCCACAACATGACTCACGCGATCAGGCCGGTCGACTTCGACAACCTCAAAACGATGACCTACGAGGTCACCGATCGGGTTGCGCGCATCACGTTCAACCGGCCGGACAAGGGCAATGCGATCGTCGCGGACACCCCGCTGGAACTCTCGGCGTTGGTGGAGCGCGCCGACCTCGACCCGAACGTGCACGTCATCCTGGTGTCCGGTCGCGGCGAGGGCTTCTGCGCGGGTTTCGACCTGAGTGCCTACGCCGACCGCACCGGCTCGGCCGGCGGCACCGGCGCGTACCAGGGCACCGTGCTGGACGGAAAGACCCAGGCGGTCAACCATTTGGCCGATCAGCCCTGGGATCCGATGATCGACTATCAGATGATGAGTCGCTTCGTGCGGGGCTTCTCCAGCCTCATGCACGCCGACAAGCCGACGGTGGTCAAGATCCACGGCTATTGCGTGGCCGGCGGCACCGACATCGCGCTGCACGCCGACCAGGTGATCGCCGCCGCCGACGCCAAGATCGGCTACCCGCCTACCCGGGTGTGGGGCGTCCCGGCGGCCGGCCTGTGGGCGCACCGCCTGGGTGATCAGCGCGCGAAAAGGCTGTTGTTCACCGGTGATTGCATCACCGGCGCGCAGGCCGCCGAGTGGGGATGGGCGGTCGAGGCGCCGGACCCGGCGGACCTCGACGCGCGCACCGAGCGGCTGGTCGAGCGGATCGCCGCGGTGCCGGTCAACCAGCTGATCATGGTCAAGCTCGCGCTGAATTCCGCTCTGCTGCAACAGGGCGTGGCGACCAGCCGGATGGTCAGCACGGTGTTCGACGGTGTCGCCCGGCACACGCCCGAGGGGCACGCCTTCGTCGCGGACGCCGTCGAGCACGGATTCCGTGAGGCGGTGCGGCACCGCGATGAGCCGTTCGGCGACCACGGCCGCCGCGCGTCCGGAGTGTAGCCATGCCGGACATGACGGCGCGGTCGGTGGTGCTCAGCGTGCTGCTCGGCGCTCACCCCGCACACGCTCGGGCCAGCGAATTAGTAAGACTCACTTCGGATTTCGGTATCAAGGAGTCGACGCTGCGGGTGGCGCTGACCCGCATGGTCGGTGCCGGCGACCTGATTCGCTCGGCCGACGGCTATCGGCTCTCCGATCGCCTGCTGGCCCGTCAGAAGCGCCAGGACGACGCCATCGACCCGCGGGTGCACCCCTGGAGCGGCGAGTGGGTGACGCTGATCGTGACCAGCGTCGGAAACGACGCGCGCACCCGGGCGGCACTGCGAACCACCTTGCACGACAAGCGCTTCGGCGAGCTCCGCGAAGGGGTTTGGATGCGGCCCGACAACATCGAGGCTAAGCCCGGCCCCGAGATCACCGCCCAGGCGAGGGTGCTGCGGGCGCGCGATGACGACCCCGCCGAGCTGGCCGCGCAGCTGTGGGACCTGCCCGCCTGGGCCCAGACCGGCCATCGGCTGCTCGACGAGATGGCCGCCGCGCCGGACATTCCCGCCCGTTTTCTGGTGGCCGCGGCGACGGTGCGCCACCTGCTCACCGACCCCGTGCTGCCCGACGAGCTGCTGCCGGCCGACTGGCCCGGCGCCCGGTTGCGGGCGGCCTACCACGACTTTGCCGCTGAGCTGCTGCGGCGGCGCGAACCACTATTTGCGGAGGCGACATGAGTGAACCGGTGCGAATCGAGCGCAACGGCGCGGTGACCACGGTGATCATCGACCGGCCGGCGGCCCGCAACGCGGTCAACGGCCCGACGGCCGCCGCGCTGTATTCGGCATTCGAGGAATTCGACCGCGACGACACCGCGTCGGTGGCCGTGCTGTGGGGCGACAACGGAACCTTTTGCGCCGGAGCCGATTTGAAGGCCTTCGGCACACCCGACGCCAATGCCGTGCACCGCACCGGCCCGGGCCCGATGGGCCCGACGCGGATGGTGCTGTCCAAACCCGTTATCGCCGCGGTCAGCGGCTACGCCGTCGCCGGCGGCCTGGAACTGGCCATCTGGTGTGATCTGCGGGTGGCCGAGGAGGACGCGGTGTTCGGCGTGTTCTGCCGGCGCTGGGGCGTCCCCCTGATCGACGGCGGCACGGTGCGGCTGCCGCGGCTGATCGGGCACAGCCGCGCGATGGACATGATCCTCACCGGCCGCGCGGTGGCCGCCGAGGAAGCCCTGGCCATCGGATTGGTGAACCGGGTCGTGCCCAAGGGCCAGTCGCGCCAGGCCGCCGAGGAATTGGCGGCGCAGCTGGCGGCGCTGCCGCAGCAGTGCCTGCGCTCGGACCGGCTCTCGGCGCTACACCAATGGGGGGCAACCGAATCCGACGCGATCGACTTCGAATTCGCCAGCATTTCGCGGGTGGCCGCGGAGGCGAACGAAGGGGCGGGGCGCTTCGCGGCGGGCGCGGGACGGCACGGGGCGCCGGCCGGCTAGCACCTGGTAGGCGCGGGCGGTCAGCTGCCCTTGTTGATCGTGTTGCTCTGGCCGATCTTGTCGACCTTGGGGTCACCGTCCTTGTAGGTGATGGTGTTGTTCATCCCCAGCACGGTGATGCGGGTGTTCACCTTGTCGAAGGTGATCTTGTTGTTGGTGCCGCTGACGGTGGCCGTCTCGCAGGTGCCGGTGATGGTCAGGTTGTTGTCCGAGCCGCCGACGTTCAGCGACTTGCCGCTGGCGCAGTCCAGGGTGGTGGTGGTGCCCATCGATCCGTAGTTGATCGTGTTGCCGATCTCGATGGACGCGGTGGTGCTCGCCCCCCCCGAACCCGTCGTCGGCGCGGCGCCCGCGCTGGTCGTCGCGCTGCTCTTCGTGGTGGTCGTCGAGGACCCCGCCGGCGGGTTGGCCGTCGAACTGCAGCCGGCCAGCACCAGGGCCGCCGCGGCCGGTGTCATGGCGAGCACGGCCAGGCGCAGCGAGCGGTCACGGATGTAGGCGGACATGGTTCCTCGATTCTTGATCGGATGTTGTTGTGGTGCCGCGGTTTAGCCCGGCACCTGCTGGAGCCGGTTCGTCATGCCGAGTTCGCGGCCGCGGTCCCACACGGCGGGCTGACCGTTCTTGTAGAACACCGTCTGGTTGTAGCCGTACACAGTGATGTCGTGTGACACCGAGTCGGCGATGACGGTGTTCGACGAGCCCATCACCGTCACGGCGTAGCAGTTGCCCAGCGCGGTGACGTTGATACCGGTGCCGTTGACCATGAGCGTGGCGTCGTTGCAGTCGATCGTCTGCTCGATGTCCTGCCCGGTGATGTGGGTGTCACCGTTCTTGGCCTGCGCGACCCCCGGCAGGGCGACGGCGGCGATGACACAGGCGGCCACCGAGCCGGCGACAGTCGTCCACTTCACTGCGGGCCCCCTTTTGGACGGGTCGGCTGCTCGAAACGAGGCAAGCATGACATTACGTGCATTTGCCTGCCCGGTGGCAGACTTTAGTTTCCTTCGCCGGGCGCTCGTATCCACTCCGGGGAGATCAATCTCTGCACGGCGTCAACTAGAGTCATTAGTTAACCGCAACCCGTTCACGCAATCGAAGGGCGACCGCCATGGCAGCTCCACCGGATCCGCCGCCGGCGGCCGGCCGCCAGCGCGCGGGGCGGCCCGCCTCCCGTCCGGCCAAGCTCAGCCGGGACGGGATCATCGACGGCGCCCTGACGTTCCTGGACCGCGAGGGCTGGGACGCCCTGACCATCAACGCGCTGGCGATGCAGTTGGGCACCAAGGGGCCGTCGCTGTACAACCACGTCGACAGCCTGGAAGACCTGCGGCGCGCGGTGCGCATCCGCGTCATCGACGACATCATCACGATGCTCAACCGGGTCGGCGAGGGCCGCGCCCGCGACGACGCGGTGCTGGTGATGGCCGGGGCCTACCGCAGCTACGCCCACCACCACCCGGGCCGCTACTCGGCCTTCACCCGGATGCCGTTCGGCGGTGACGATCCCGAGTACACCGCCGCGACCCGCGGCGCGGCCGCGCCGGTGATCGCCGTGCTGTCCTCCTACGGTCTGGACGGCGAGGAGGCCTTCCACGCGTCGCTGGAGTTCTGGTCCGCGCTGCACGGCTTTGTTTTGCTGGAGATGACGGGTGTGATGGACGAGATCGACACCGACGCCCTGTTCTCCGACATGGTGCTGCGGCTGGCGGCCGGCCTGGAAAGGCGCACCGCCGCCAATGGCGCCCGCTACTAGTCGATGGTGGCGACCCGCTGCGCCCGGTTCCGCCGCGCTTGCGATCGCCACTAGAGCGGATGGCACCGCCGTCGCTTTGACCTGCGAGACCGGCGGCGGGTATTGTGGTTCCTCGTGCCTGGCGGCTTACGGCGCCTAACCGTAAGGGAGTGGATGCCGGGCGAATTCGCGTGTCCACGGAGCATCGGACCACGTCCGGTGCGCAGCGCATGCGACACACCCGGACGCGGGGTGATGCGCCCGGACATAACTGCAGTACACAGACTTGAAGACGCTAGAAGTATGCCGAACACGAACACAGAAAGCCGGTAGATGCCAACCATTCAGCAGCTGGTCCGCAAGGGTCGCCGCGACAAGGTCGCCAAGGTCAAGACCGCGGCCCTGAAGGGCAGCCCGCAGCGCCGTGGCGTATGCACCCGCGTGTACACCACCACCCCGAAGAAGCCGAACTCGGCGCTTCGGAAGGTCGCCCGCGTGAAGCTGACCAGCCAGGTTGAGGTCACCGCGTACATCCCCGGCGAGGGCCACAACCTCCAGGAGCACTCGATGGTGCTGGTGCGCGGTGGTCGTGTGAAGGACCTGCCCGGTGTCCGGTACAAGATCATCCGCGGTTCGCTCGACACCCAGGGTGTCAAGAACCGCAAGCAGGCTCGCAGCCGTTACGGCGCCAAGAAGGAGAAGAGCTGATGCCGCGCAAGGGGCCCGCGCCGAAGCGTCCGTTGGTCAATGACCCGGTCTACGGCTCGCAGCTGGTGACGCAGCTGGTGAACAAAGTTCTGCTGGACGGGAAGAAATCGCTGGCCGAACGCATTGTTTATGGAGCGCTCGAGAACGCCCGGGAAAAGACAGGTACCGACCCGGTGATCACGCTCAAGCGCGCAATGGACAACGTCAAGCCCTCCCTCGAGGTGCGCAGCCGCCGCGTCGGTGGCGCTACGTACCAGGTCCCCGTCGAGGTGCGTCCGGATCGCTCCGTGACGCTGGCACTGCGTTGGTTGGTCAGCTTCTCCAAGCAACGCCGCGAGAAGACCATGGTCGAGCGGCTGGCCAACGAGATCCTGGATGCCAGCAATGGCCTCGGTGCCGCCGTCAAGCGGCGCGAGGACACCCACAAGATGGCCGAGGCCAACCGCGCCTTCGCGCACTATCGCTGGTAGGGGCTCCAACCGCGTCAAGGCAGGGTGGCCGGGCGCAAAGCGACAGCGAATAACCAAGCAATCGAAAGAGTGGGAAGACTTCTGTGGCACAGAAGGACGTGCTGACCGACCTCACCAAGGTCCGCAACATCGGCATCATGGCGCACATCGACGCCGGCAAGACGACGACGACCGAGCGCATCCTCTACTACACCGGTATCAGCTACAAGATCGGTGAGGTGCACGACGGCGCCGCCACCATGGACTGGATGGAACAGGAGCAGGAGCGCGGGATCACCATCACCTCCGCGGCGACCACCTGCTTCTGGAACGGCAACCAGATCAACATCATCGACACCCCCGGCCACGTCGACTTCACCGTCGAGGTGGAGCGCAGCCTGCGCGTGCTCGACGGTGCCGTTGCCGTCTTCGACGGCAAGGAAGGTGTCGAGCCGCAGTCCGAGCAGGTCTGGCGGCAGGCCGACAAGTACGACGTCCCGCGGATCTGCTTCGTCAACAAGATGGACAAGGTCGGCGCCGACTTCTACTTCTCGGTGCGCACCATGGAGGAGCGCCTCGGCGCGAACGTCATCCCGATCCAGCTGCCCGTTGGCTCCGAGGGTGACTTCGAGGGCGTCGTGGACCTGGTCGAGATGAACGCCAAGGTATGGCGCGGCGAGACGAAGCTCGGCGAGACCTACGAGACCATCGACATCCCGGCCGAACTGCAGGAGAAGGCCGACGAGTACCGCACCAAGCTGCTCGAGGCCGTCGCGGAGACCGACGAGACCCTGCTGGAGAAGTATTTCGGCGGCGAGGAACTCTCGGTTGACGAGATCAAGGGTGCGCTGCGCAAACTCACCATCAGCTCCTCCGCGTATCTGGTGCTATGCGGCAGCGCATTCAAGAACAAGGGCGTGCAGCCCATGCTGGACGCCGTTATCGACTACCTGCCGTCGCCGCTGGACGTGCCGCCCGCCGAAGGCCACGTGCCCGGCAAGGAAGACGAGTTGATCACGCGCAAGCCGTCGACCGACGAGCCGTTCTCCGCGCTGGCGTTCAAGGTCGCGACCCACCCGTTCTTCGGCAAGCTGACCTACGTCCGGGTGTACTCGGGCAAGGTCGATTCCGGCTCGCAGGTGATCAACTCCACCAAAGGCAAGAAGGAGCGGCTGGGCAAGCTGTTCCAAATGCACGCCAACAAGGAGAACCCGGTGGAGACCGCCTCGGCGGGCCACATCTACGCGGTGATCGGACTGAAGGACACCACCACCGGCGACACCTTGAGCGACCCGAACAACCAGATCGTGCTGGAGTCGATGACTTTCCCCGATCCGGTCATCGAGGTGGCCATCGAGCCGAAGACCAAGAGCGACCAGGAGAAGCTGAGCCTCTCGATCCAGAAGCTGGCCGAAGAGGACCCCACCTTCAAGGTGCACCAGGACAACGAGACCGGCCAGACCGTGATCGGCGGTATGGGCGAGTTGCACCTGGACATCCTGGTGGACCGGATGCGCCGCGAATTCAAGGTCGAGGCGAACGTCGGTAAGCCGCAGGTGGCCTACAAGGAGACCATCAAGCGGACGGTGGAAAAGGTCGAGTTCACCCACAAGAAGCAGACCGGCGGTTCCGGCCAGTTCGCCAAGGTGCTGATCAGCCTCGAGCCGTTCCACGGCGAAGACGGTGCGACCTACGAATTCGAGAACAAGGTCACCGGTGGCCGGATCCCGCGTGAGTATATCCCTTCGGTGGACGCCGGAGCCCAGGACGCCATGCAGTACGGTGTGCTGGCCGGCTACCCGCTGGTGAACCTGAAGGTCACCCTCCTCGACGGGGCCTTCCACGAGGTCGACTCGTCGGAGATGGCCTTCAAGATCGCCGGTTCGC
This sequence comes from Mycolicibacterium vulneris, assembly GCF_002104765.1. Classification (GTDB taxonomy): domain Bacteria; phylum Actinomycetota; class Actinomycetes; order Mycobacteriales; family Mycobacteriaceae; genus Mycobacterium; species Mycobacterium vulneris. The sequence continues at coordinate 69,986 of NZ_NCXM01000019.1, read as the reverse complement.
AGGTGCTGAAAAAGGCTGCGCAGCAAGCGCAGCCGGTCATCCTGGAACCGATCATGGCCGTCGAGGTCACCACGCCCGAGGACTACATGGGCGATGTGATCGGCGACCTGAACTCCCGCCGTGGCCAGATCCAGGCTATGGAGGAGCGGAGCGGTGCACGCGTTGTCAAGGCGCACGTGCCGCTGTCGGAGATGTTCGGCTACGTCGGCGACCTGAGGTCCAAGACCCAAGGCCGGGCGAATTACTCCATGGTGTTCGACTCGTACGCCGAAGTACCGGCGAACGTGTCAAAGGAGATCATCGCGAAGGCGACGGGCCAGTAACGGCCAGCAGCGGAGTAACCTTGCCGGGTCATTGGAAAGCCTTGGGCGCGGCACAACTGAAAACACAAACACTGCTTTAACAAGCACCAACTAGTCCAGGAGGACACACAAGTGGCGAAGGCGAAGTTCGAGCGGACGAAGCCGCACGTCAACATCGGGACCATCGGTCACGTTGACCACGGCAAGACCACGCTGACCGCGGCTATCACCAAGGTTCTGCACGACAAGTACCCCAACCTGAACGAGTCCCGCGCGTTCGACCAGATCGACAACGCGCCCGAAGAGCGTCAGCGCGGCATCACCATCAACATCTCCCACGTGGAGTACCAGACCGAGAAGCGCCACTACGCGCACGTCGACGCACCTGGCCACGCGGACTACATCAAGAACATGATCACCGGTGCCGCCCAGATGGACGGCGCGATCCTGGTGGTCGCCGCCACCGACGGCCCGATGCCGCAGACCCGTGAGCACGTGCTGCTGGCCCGTCAGGTCGGTGTGCCCTACATCCTGGTCGCGCTGAACAAGGCCGACATGGTCGACGACGAGGAGCTGCTCGAGCTCGTCGAGATGGAGGTCCGCGAACTGCTGGCCGCCCAGGAGTTCGACGAGGACGCCCCGGTCGTTCGGGTCTCGGCGCTCAAGGCGCTCGAGGGCGACGCCAAGTGGGTCGAGTCCGTCGAGCAGCTGATGGAGGCCGTCGACGAGTCGATCCCGGACCCGGTCCGCGAGACGGAGAAGCCGTTCCTGATGCCCGTCGAGGACGTCTTCACCATTACCGGTCGTGGCACGGTGGTCACCGGTCGTGTCGAGCGCGGTGTGATCAACGTCAACGAGGAAGTCGAGATCGTCGGCATCAAGCCGACCAGCACCAAGACCACCGTCACCGGTGTGGAGATGTTCCGCAAGCTGCTGGACCAGGGCCAGGCCGGCGACAACGTCGGGCTGCTGCTGCGTGGTATCAAGCGCGAGGACGTCGAGCGCGGTCAGGTCGTCGTGAAGCCCGGCACCACCACGCCGCACACCGAGTTCGAGGGCAGCGTCTACATCCTGTCCAAGGACGAGGGCGGCCGGCACACGCCGTTCTTCAACAACTACCGTCCGCAGTTCTACTTCCGCACCACCGACGTGACCGGTGTGGTGACGTTGCCGGAGGGCACCGAAATGGTGATGCCCGGTGACAACACCAACATCTCGGTGAAGCTGATCCAGCCCGTCGCCATGGACGACGGTCTGCGGTTCGCGATCCGTGAGGGTGGCCGCACCGTCGGCGCCGGCCGGGTCGTCAAGATCATCAAGTAGTTTCGAACCACCGCAAAGCCCGGATTGCCGACTCGGCAGTCCGGGCTTTGTGCGTTGCGGGCGTCGGCCTCGAGCGGCGCGGGAGAAATCATGCGGCAACAGCGCCGCCTGGTTTAGAATTTGCTCATAATTCTCCTGACCGTGATGTGCGGGGAGGTGCCGATGTCGTTCGTTCAGGCGACGCCCGAATTCGTCGCGGCCGCGGCGGGGGACTTGGCCAGGATCGGGTTTACGATCAGCTCTGCCAACACCGCCGCGATGGGTCCGACATCAGAGGTGCTGGCCCCCGGCGCCGACGAGGTGTCGGCGAGCATCGCCGCGCTCTTCGACGCGCACTCCCAGGTCTATCAGGCGCTGAGTGCCCAGGCGGCCGCGTTCCACAGCCAGTTCGTCCAGCTGATGAACGGCGGGGCGGCGCAGTATGCCTTCGCCGAGGCCGCCAACACCTCGCCCTTGCAGACCGCCGCGGCGCCGGCGTCGGTGGCCGCGCAGGTGCCGGCGGTGAGCGCCGGTGCCGTGGGTACGTCCGCGCCGACCGCACCCGCGGGACCGCTCGCGGCGGCGGTGGCGCCGGCCGCGGCAGCGGTGGCACCCGCACCGGCCGGCACCCCGATCGCGGCCGCCCCGGCGGGGTCGGCGACGCTGGCCTCGGCCACCACCCCGGCCGGGGCGGCGCGGGTGGTGACGCCGGCCTACGCTCCGGCCGGCTCGCCCGCCCCCGTGCAGCCGGCGGCCTCGGTTGCGACGCCCGCCGGAACCGGCGCCGCGCCGCTGCAGACCGCAGTGCCGCCGCAGACCTCGCCGGCCTCCACGATGCCGGTGTCGGCGCGTACCGCTGCCCCCGCTCCGGCCGCGGCGCAGCCGGCGCACCCGGCGCAACCGGCGGGCGCGCCGGTCAAGCGGGTGCCGATCGTGCCCACCGAGCCGGTATAAGCGACCGGACGCGGTTTGCGCGTATCGCATTCGTCACGACACCCTCAGCGCTAATCTGACACGGATTGCCCAGTAAGCCAAGGAGGGGCATGTGTTAGCGCGCTACCTGAAGGCACAGTTGGTCGTTTTGCTGTGCGGCGGCCTGGTCGGACCGATCTTCCTGATCGTGTACTTCACCCTCGGCCTCGACAGCCTGCTGCAGTGGATGTTCTACGTCGGCCTGCTGATCACCGTCGCCGACGTGCTGATCGCGCTCGCCCTGGCGAACTACGGGGCCAAATCGTCGGCCAAGGTGGCCGCGCTCGAGCAGCACGGGGTGCTGACGCTCGCCCAGATCACCGGCATCACCGAGACCGGGACGTGGGTCAACAACCAGCAGGTCGTCAAGGTGCACCTGCACATCGCCGGCCCTGGACTCCTGCCGTTCGACAGCGAGGACCGGGTCATCGCCAGCGTCACCCGGCTCGGCAACCTCAACGCCCGCAAGGTGGTGGTGCTGGTCAACCCCACCACCAGCGAATACCGAATCGACTGGGAGCGAAGCGCTTTGGTCAACGGCCTGGTTCCCGCGCAGTTCACGGTGGCCGAGGACAACAAAACCTACGACTTGAGCGGGCAGGCCGGCCCGTTGATGGAGATCCTGCAGATCCTCAAGGCCAACAACGTCGCGCTCAACCAGATGGTCGACATCCGGTCGAACCCGGCCCTGCGCGCCCAGATCCAGGCGGTGGTGCGCCGTGCGGTCGAACAGCAGGCCCCGGCCGCGCAGCCGGCGCCGGCTGCGGCGCCCGCAGCGGCGGCGGTGGTCACACCGCCGCCGATCGCCGCGCGGCTGCAGGAGCTGCAGGAGCTGCACGCCAGCGGGGCGCTGACCGATGCCGAATACACCAGCCGGCGCGCGGCGATCATCGCCGAAATCTGACGGCTCGCCCGGCAACGCCGGGTGAATTAGAACACGTTTCAGTTGCGCTGCTAGCCTGGCTTGGACTATCGGCGGTCGAAGGGGTTACACGTGGCTGGACAGGCCGGATCACTGCACGGGCGGGTCGCATTCATCACCGGGGCCGCCCGTGGGCAGGGGCGCTCGCACGCGGTGCGGCTGGCCCGCGAGGGCGCCGACATCATCGCGCTGGACATCTGCGCGGCGGCGTCGGCCAGCGTGACCTACACGCCGGCCACCCCCGAAGACCTCGACGAGACCGCGCGACTGGTGGAGAACGAGGGCCGCAAGATCCTGACCCGCGAGGTCGACGTCCGCGACGATGCCGCGCTGCGCGACCTGGTGGCCGACGGGATCGAGCAGTTCGGCCGGCTCGACATCGTGGTGGCCAACGCGGGAGTGCTGAGCTGGGGCCGCATCTGGGAGCTCACCGACGATCAGTGGGACACCGTCATCGGCGTCAACCTGACCGGCACGTGGCGCACGCTGCGCGCCACCGTGCCCGCCATGATCGAGGCGGGAAACGGCGGATCCATCGTCGTGGTCAGCTCGTCGGCGGGCATCAAGGCCACCCCGGGCAACGGCCACTATTCGGCCAGCAAACACGGACTCACGGCGCTGACCAACACGCTGGCCATCGAGCTCGGCGAATTCGGCATCCGGGTCAACTCCATCCACCCGTACTCGGTGGACACCCCTATGATCGAACCCGAGGCGATGATGGAGATTTTCGCCAAGCATCCGGCCTTCGTGCACAGCTTTCCGCCAATGCCGATGCAGCCCAACGGCTTCATGGCGGCCGACGAAGTGGCCGACGTGGTGGCCTGGCTCGCCGGCGACGGCTCGGGCACCCTCACGGGCACCCAGATCCCCGTGGATAAGGGCGCCCTAAAGTACTGACCGGCCATCGTGCTAAGAACTCCACGTGAGTAGTGACGCAAGCGCGAAAAACGGAATCGTGATCGTCGGTGGCGGATTGGCCGCCGCCCGCACCGCCGAGCAGCTGCGGAGGTCGGAGTATTCCGGGCCCATCACGATCGTCAGCGACGAGGTGCACCTGCCCTACGACCGCCCGCCGCTGTCCAAAGAGGTGCTGCGCAAAGAGGTCGACGACACCGCGCTCAAACCGCGCGAGTGGTACGACGAGAACGACATCACCCTGCGACTGGGGTCGGCCGCGAGGAGCCTGGACACCGCGGCGCAGACCGTGACCCTGGACGACGGGACCACGCTGGGCTACGCGGAACTCGTCATTGCCACGGGCCTGGTGCCCCGGCGCATCCCGGCGATCCCGGACCTGGAGGGCGTCCGCGTGCTGCGGACCTTCGACGAAAGCATGGCGCTGCGCAAGCACGCGTCGGCGGCCCAGCGCGCCGTCGTCATCGGTGCCGGGTTCATCGGCTGCGAGGTGGCGGCCAGCCTGCGCAGCCTGGGCGTGGATGTGGTGCTGGTGGAGCCGCAGCCGACACCGCTGGCCGCGGTGCTCGGCGAGCAGATTGGCGAGCTGGTGGCCCGGCTGCACCGCGCCGAAGGCGTCGACGTCCGCCTCGGGGTCGGGGTGACGGAGGTGCGCGGCGACTCGCGCGTCGAGGCGGTGGTGCTGAGCGATGGCACCGAACTGCCGGCCGACATCGTGGTCGTCGGCATCGGGTCGCGGCCGGCGACCGAATGGCTCGAGGGCAGCGGGGTCGAGGTCGACAGTACCGACAGAGGCGTCATCTGCGACGAGGCCGGGCGCACCAGCGCACCGAATGTGTGGGCGCTCGGTGACGTCGCCTCGTGGCGCGACGCGACGGGACATCAAGGGCGCGTGGAACATTGGAGCAACGTCGCGGATCAGGCCCGTGCCGTCGTGCCCGCGATGCTGGGCCAGGACGTGCCGCCGGTGGTGGTCGTCCCGTACTTCTGGAGCGACCAGTACGACGTTAAGATCCAGTGCCTGGGCGAGCCGGAGGCCGACGACATCGTCCATGTCGTCGAGGACGACGGCCGCAAGTTCCTGGCCTACTACGAACGCGACGGCGCCCTGGTCGGGGTGGTCGGCGGCGGGATGCCCGGCAAGGTCATGAAGGCCCGCGCCAAGATCGCCGCGGCCGTGCCCATCGCCGAAATTCTGGGCTGAGCAGCATCTTTCGCGCCCGCGGCTAGCCGACGGCGGCCGCGTACCGGTCGCTCGGGACCTCGGTGTTGCGGATCACCGTGGCGAGCTGCTCGGCGATACCCGGCGCGGTGACGATCGTCGATGCGGAGCTGTGGGTGTGCGGCTTGCCCTGCGCGTCGGTGAGCTGCGCTCCGGCCTCGCGGGCGAGCAGCGTCCCCGCGGCGGTGTCCCACGGCTTGTTGGACATCATCACGCAGGCGTCCAGCGCGCCCTCGGCGACGAAGGCGAGGTCGAGCGTCGCCGCCCCGATCATCCGGATGCGCTCGACGCGGGGCACCAGCTCGGTGGTGAGCGCCAGCCGGTGCTGATTGAGCCTGCCGGCGTCGTGGCCGACGGCGTAGTCGCCGAGGGACACGATGGCGCCGCTGAGGCTGTCGGTGGCGCTGGCGGTGATCCGTTGCCCGTTGACGAACGCGCCTTTGCCCTCGATGGCGTGATAGGTCTTCCCGAGCAGGGGAGCATGGGTGACGGCCACCACGGTGCGACCGGCGTGCAACAGGGCCAGTGATACCGCGCACAGCGGCAGGCCGTGGACGAAGTTGGACGTCCCGTCGATGGGGTCAAGAACCCAGAGCCACTCGGACGTTTCGATCTCCGGCTGCTGCTCGGACTCTTCGGCCAGTAGCGCGATATCGGGGGTGGTCTGGGTGAGGTAGGCGGCGATGTCGCGCTGGATCGCGAGGTCGACGTCGGTGACAGTGTCGCGGTCACCCTTGTGCTGCACCGAGCTCGGCTGCGATTTCTTGAGCGTGGTGGCGCCGATTTGTGTTGCCTGCCAGGCTATTTCGAAAAGTTCTTGCGTTGTCTTCATGGGACAGGTCTGCCTCGCTTCCGGTGTTGGCGTGCGTTCGGCGTTTGTCGAGCATAAGGGATCAGCGAATTCGCGTCGCGCGCACCCCGCTGAACACCGGGAAAACGAAAACACTTAGACCACCAAGGTTTTGGCTCGCGTAGTCCCGGCTGCCTGGAGGTTCGACGCGAATTGATCATATGGCACAGCTTAATTCGATGGTGATACACCTCACTGGATGCTTTGTGTGGAATGCTGATCGGAGGCAACGGTGCGCGCTGTAGTCGGTGTCACACAATTGCCATCACCGGCAATGCGAAACGCATTGTGCTGGAAACCCGTAACTCCAAGCCGTGACGAATTTTGCTGTGCAGACAAGTACCGCGGCATTCGGTGCACCGCTTGCCGAGCTTCGCTACTGTCTGCAAGCGAGCGATGTAGCGGGACCGTGCACAACGCAGTGCGTTGGCTGAACCGCCCGGCCGCTTGGCCGCCGCTGAGTCATCGTTCCTTTCCTAGATAACCACCAACTTGAGCAGGCAGGTGATTGGCAAGTGACAGTGATTGATGAGATCTACAGCTCGCCCAGCGCGATTCCGACCGTCGCACTCAATGACGAGGCGAAGATGCCTGTACTTGGCTTGGGGGTAGCCAAGTTGTCCGACGAGGAGACGGAAAGCTCGGTACTCGCGGCGCTGGAAGCCGGCTGTCGCCTCATCGACACCGCCGCCTCGTACGGCAACGAGGAAGCCGTCGGGCGCGCGATCGCCGTCTCGGGCATTCCCCGCGAGGAGTTGTTCGTCGCCACCAAGCTGGGCACCTCGAAGCAGGGCTTCCGCACGGCGCAGGAGTCGTGCAAGGCGAGCCTGGACCGGCTCGGGCTGGACTACCTCGACCTCTACCTGATCCACTGGCCGGCGCCGAAGCTGGGCAAGTACGTGGAGAGCTTCGAGGGCATGAAGGTGGCCCGCGACGAGGGGCACGTCCGCTCGATCGGCGTCTGCAACTTCACCGAGGAACTGCTGGCGACGGTCATCGAGGAAGCCGATGAGGTGCCCGCGGTGAACCAGGTCGAATTGCACCCGCGGCTGAACCAGGCCGACCTGCGCTCGGCCCACGCCGAGCACGACGTGCAGACACAGTCCTACAGCCCGCTGGGTGTCGGCAAGATGCTCGAGAACCCGACGGTGACGTCGATCGCCGCCGAGTATGGCCGCACCCCTGCCCAGGTACTGGTTCGGTGGAACCTGCAGTTGGACAACGTCGTGGTCTCGCGGTCGTCCAAGCCTGAGCGCGTCGCCCAGAACCTGGACGTATTCGACTTCACCCTCGCCCCCGAGCACATGGAGGCCATCGAAGGATTGCATGACGGCACCCGCGTGCTGCACGATCCGATGACCTTCATGGGGACCTAGTAATCCAGGTCTTAAACGCAGCCGAATGCCTTACCGCAGTAGGGCATTCGGCTGCGTGCCTTAGTGCCAGTCCACCGGCGGGCCGTGCGGATGGCATTCGGCCAGCGTCTGCGGGTCGCCGTGCGGCCAGCTGCGGGCGCGCACCGCGAACCTGATCGGTGCGCCCGGGCCGTCGCGCGCGGGCTCCATCGTGAGGTGGGCGAACGGCGAGCGGGCGTCGGCCCGGGCGGCCAGCGCGTCCACGTGGGCGCGCACCGCGGCGCGTTCGTCGGCGGACAGGTACTGCCAGGTGATCGAATGCCACAACACGGTCAGCGCACCGTCGGTCAGCGTCAGGCCGGCGACCGCGTCGGCCGCGGTCCGGCGCTCGAGTACCGCCGGCACGCGGCAGGCGACCTCGATCGCGCCGCGCAGCCGCGCCAGCCGGGCGGCCTGGTCGGGCCAGACATAGCTCAGCACGGTCAGCTCCCCGTCGGCGTCGCCGACGTCGATGGGCGCGATGTCATACCCGTGCCGCGCGACGATCCGCAAGTCGCGCCGGGGCGGCAGCGCGCCGCGCCACGCGTCGTCGATGTTCACCGGTGAGTCGGTCGGACCCCACTGGCCACCGGCGAAGCCGTACCGGTAGTGGTCCGCACGCAGGTTCAGCCCCGCGCTCGAGCCGATCTCGAAAAGCCTTATGGGCAAGCCGAATTCGTGATTGATATGCAGTAGTCCCCCGATCAGGGCGGCCGATCGGCCCACCTCGTTGGTCTGCGGTGGCCGGGTCAGCGCCGCGCGCAGCGCCTCGGCGTGACCGGCGGCGGCGTCCAGGATCTCCGGCCAGGCGGCTCTGGCCTCCCACTCTCCGCCGGTGCTGGGGTAGAAGCGGCGCAACCGCGCCGCGCGGCCGTCGAGTACCAACCGGTGCAGCCCGCCGAGCAACCGCAGCGGCACCGCGTCGCGCGACGGAGCGTCCTCGCGCCCGGCCAAGACGTTCGCGAAGACGCCGCCGGCTTCGACGTCGCCGGCGACCAGTTCGAACAGCTCGCCATACATCGGCGAGCCCGACGAGGCGCAGAACCTGCCCTGTGACCGCAGGGTGTGCACCAGGTGCCCGGCCGTCACCCGCCCAGCCCGTCCAGTCCGGCGCCCACAACGTCGAAGGCGTTGCCCAGGGCAACCGGCAGCGGGACGGATTCATCGCTCAGCCAGTGCTCGTAGGCCGACAAGGCCACCCCGAGCATCGTCCAGGCGACGGTCTGGGGCAGCAGATCCGCGGTCTTGCAGTCCAGGCGGCGCGCCACGAACCCGGCGATCACCTCACGCCAGCCGGCGTACATCGTCATCGAATATGCTTGCAGCTCAGCGGTTTGCAGGATCACCCGCATGCGCTGGCGGTGCCTGGCGGTCTCGGATTCGTCAAAGGTGTTGAACGCCAAAAGTGCAGCGCGCAGCGCATCACCCAGGCCCACGCTGGCATCGACGTTGTCGAGCAGATCGCGCAGGTGGGCAAGGTGGTTGTCGAAGTCACCCCAGGGGATCGCGTTCTTGGAGGCGTAATAGCGGAACAGGGTGCGGCGGGAGATACCGGCGGCCTGGGCGACGTCGTCGACGCTCACGTCGGCGAAACCGCGGGCCGTGAACATGTCGATGGCGACATCGGTGATGTGGTGCGGGGTGGTCGAGCGGCGCCTGCCCACCCGCGGCTGCGGCATCATCGGACCCCGCCCTTCCATTTCGGCACTCGATGCCATATTCTGGCGGCGAGTGTGACTCAGACCCCATCGTTGTCAAGACCGGACGAAAGGCAAGGCCCCGTGGACCACGAGACCGAAACTGACACCCAACTCGTCACCGAGACCTTGGTCGAAGAGGTGTCCATCGACGGCATGTGCGGGGTCTACTGACCGTGCCCGCGCCCGCGCAGGCTCGGACGGCGGCGCCGTTCGATCCTGATCGCGGCTGGCGTTTGCACCCGCAGGTGGCGGTTCGGCCGGAACCGTTCGGCGCGCTGCTCTACCACTTCGGTACCCGCAAGCTGTCGTTTCTGAAGAACCGCACCATCCTCACGGTGGTGCAGTCGCTGGCCGACCATCCCGACATCCGGTCCGCTTGCCGAGCGGCCGGAGTGGACGACGCCGCGCAGGCCCCGTACCTGCATGCGCTGGGTGTGCTCGTCGAGTCCAACATGCTGGTGCCCCGGAAGGACCATCAATGACCACAGCGGCCCCCATACCCCGGTTGATCGAGCAGTTCGAGCATGGGCTCGACGCGCCCATCTGCCTCACCTGGGAGCTGACGTACGCCTGCAACCTGGCCTGCGTGCACTGCCTGTCGTCGTCTGGCAAGCGGGACCCGCGCGAGCTGTCCACCCGTCAATGCATGGACATCATCGATGAGCTGGAACGCATGCAGGTGTTCTACGTCAACATCGGTGGCGGGGAACCCACTGTGCGCCAGGACTTTTGGGAACTGGTCGACTACGCGACCGAGCACCACGTCGGCGTGAAGTTCTCCACCAACGGCGTCCGGATCACGCCCGAGGTCGCCGCGCGGCTGGCGGCCAGCGACTACGTCGACGTCCAGATCTCGCTGGACGGCGCGACCGCCGAGGTCAACGACGCCGTTCGCGGACCCGGCTCGTTCGACATGGCGGTGCGGGCTCTGGAGAATCTGGCCGCGGCCGGATTCAAAGACGCCAAGATCTCCGTGGTCGTCACCCGGCACAACGTCGACCAGCTCGACGAATTCGCCGCACTGGCAAGCCGTTACGGCGCCACGCTGCGGATCACCCGGCTCCGCCCGTCCGGACGCGGCGCCGATGTCTGGGAAGAGCTGCATCCCACCGCCGACCAGCAGGTCCAGCTGTATGACTGGCTGGTCGCCAAGGGCGAGCGGGTGCTCACCGGCGACTCCTTCTTCCACCTGGCCCCACTCGGCCAATCCGGCGCCCTGGCCGGTCTGAACATGTGCGGCGCGGGCCGCGTTGTGTGTCTGATCGACCCGGTCGGCGACGTGTACGCTTGCCCGTTCGCCATCCACGACCGCTTCCTGGCCGGAAATGTGCTGTCCGACGGTGGTTTCGACAACGTCTGGAAGAACGCCCCCCTGTTCCGAGAGCTGCGCGAGCCGCAGTCGGCGGGCGCCTGCGGCAGCTGCGGTCACTACGACAGCTGCCGGGGCGGATGCATGGCCGCCAAATTCTTCACCGGCCTGCCGCTGGACGGGCCGGATCCCGAGTGCGTGCAGGGCCACAGCGCGACGGCGCTGGCGCACGACCGCGAGATGCCGCGCCCCCGGGCCGATCATTCCCGCGGCAAGCAAATCCGCCAGCCGGTGCCGCTGACCCTGTCGTTGCGGCCGCCTACGGTCACGCCGGAGACGCCGCCGGCACGCATGTGTAACGAAAGCCCGGTGTAACGATGGCCGACGCGTGGTTTGAGACCGTCGCCATCGCGCAGCAACGCGCCAAGCGCCGGCTGCCGAAATCGGCCTACTCGTCGCTCATTTCGGCCAGCGAAAAGGGAGTCACGGTCTCCGACAACGTGGCAGCGTTCAGCGAGCTCGGATTCGCACCGCACGTCATCGGCGCGCAGGAAAAGCGCGACTTGTCGACCAACGTTATGGGACAAGAGATTTCGCTGCCGGTGCTGATCTCGCCGACGGGCGTGCAGGCGGTGCACCCCGAGGGTGAGGTCGCCGTTGCGCGGGCCGCGGCCGCCCGCGGCACCGCCATGGGGCTGTCCTCGTTCGCCAGCAAGCCGATCGAAGAGGTCATCGCGGCCAACCCCAAGCTGTTTTTCCAGGTGTACTGGCTGGGTGACCGCGACGCGATCGCGGCGCGGGTCGAGCGCGCCCGCGCGGCCGGGGCGGTTGGGCTGATCGTCACCACCGACTGGAGCTTCTCGCACGGCCGGGACTGGGGCAGCCCGTCGATCCCGGAGAAGATGGACTTCAAGACCATCGTCAAGATGAGCCCGGAGGTCATCACCAAGCCCCGGTGGTTCCTGCAGTGGGCGAAGACCATGCGGCCGCCGGAGCTGCGCGTGCCCAACCAGGGCCGCCGCGGTGAGCCCGGGCCGCCCTTCTTCCAGGCGTACGGGGAGTGGATGGGCACGACCCCGCCGACCTGGGAGGACATCGCCTGGCTGCGCGAGCTGTGGGGCGGGCCGTTCATGCTCAAGGGCGTGATGCGCGTCGACGACGCCAAAAGGGCGGTGGACGCGGGGGTTTCGGCCATTTCGGTGTCCAACCACGGCGGTAACAACCTGGACGGCACGCCGGCCTCGATCCGCGCCCTGCCCGCGGTGGCCGCGGCCGTCGGCGACCAGATCGAGGTGCTCCTCGACGGCGGCGTCCGGCGCGGGAGCGACGTCGTCAAGGCCCTGGCGCTGGGGGCGCGCGCGGTGATGATCGGCCGGGCCTACCTGTGGGGGCTGGCCGCGGCCGGCCAACCGGGTGTGGAGAACGTGCTCGACATTTTGCGCGGCGGCATCGACTCGGCGCTGATGGGTCTCGGGCTCTCCTCGGTGCACGACCTCGGGCCGGACCACATTCTGGTGCCGCCCGGATTCACCCGGGCGCTGGGCGTGCCCTCGGGTAGCGCCTAGCAAAAGCCCGAGTATTCAGGGCGGACATGTCCGATTAAGTGACGCCTACGCAAAATCATGATACGGGCGGGGTAACCGTGACGAACGAGCCCACAATTCGAACGCCCAGTGACCGAACCAGAAAAAAGTTTTTTTCAAGCTTCAACAATTGGTGCACGCCAGGTGAATTCGGCCTACCATCACCGAGTGTCCGTACTCGGCGAATTGGGAACCGCGACGTCGAGCCAGCTATCAAACGCGTCGGCGTCGGTAATGGTTCCGCTGGGGTCGACCGAACAACACGGTCCGCACCTGCCGCTGGACACCGACACCCGGATCGCGACCGCGGTCGCCGGCGATGCGCGAGCCCGCCTCGGGCACGACTGGCTGGTGGCGCCGGCCATCGCCTACGGCGCCAGCGGCGAGCACCAGAGTTTCGCCGGAACGATCTCGCTGGGCACCGAGGCGCTGACGCTGCTACTGGTCGAGTACGGCAGGTCAGCGGCCGGCTGGGCCCGGCGCCTCGCCTTCGTCAACGGCCACGGCGGCAACGTCGAGGCGCTGAGCAGCGCGGTGGCCCTGTTGCGCACCGAGGGCCGCGACGTCGGCTGGTGCCCCTGCCTGACCGCCGGCGGCGACGCCCACGCCGGCCATACCGAAACCTCGGTGTTGCTGCACATCTCGCCGGCCCTCGTCCGGACCGAGCGGTCGGTGGCCGGCAACACCGCGCCCCTGCCCGAGTTGCTCGGGTCGATGCGCCGCGGGGGAGTCGGGGCGGTCAGCCCGGTCGGGGTGCTGGGCGACCCGACCACCGCCACCGCCGCCGAGGGCAGGCGGATCTTCACCGAGATGGTCGACGGCTGTGTCCGGCGGGTCTCCCGCTGGCGGCCGGGGCCGGACGGGATGCTGGCATGAGCGCACCCCGGCTTCCGAACGGGTTCGCCGTCCAGGTCGACCGCCGCGTGCGGGTGCTCGGCGACGGCTCGGCGCTGTTGGGCGGTTCGCCGACCCGGCTGCTGAAATTGGCGCCCGCCGCGCAGGACATGCTGTTGGATGGCCGGCTGAAGGTGCGTGACGACCTCAGCGCCCAACTCGCCCGCACCCTGCTGGACGCCACTGTGGCCCACCCCCGGCCCGCGGGTGGCCCGTCGCACCATGACGTGACGGTGGTAATCCCGGTGCGGGACAACCTTTCTGGCGTGCGACGCTTGGTGAGCTCCCTGCGGGGGCTGCGCGTCGTCGTGGTGGACGACGGCTCGGTCCCCCCGGTCGAGCCGGAGGACTTCGTCGGCGCGCACTGCGACATCGAGGTGCTGCGCCACCACCGCAGCAAGGGTCCGGCGGCGGCCCGCAACACCGGGCTGGGGGCCTGCCGGACGGACTTCGTCGCCTTCCTGGACTCCGACGTCGCACCGCGCCGGGGCTGGCTGGAGGCGCTGCTCGGTCATTTCTGCGATCCCACAGTCGGCCTGGTCGCGCCCCGCATCGTCGGCCTGTCGCACAGCGAGAACGTGGTGGCGCGCTACGAGGCGGTGCACTCCTCGCTCGACCTCGGCGAGCGCGAAGCGCCGGTGCTGCCGCACAGCACGGTGTCCTACGTGCCCAGCGCGGCGATCATCTGCCGGTGCTCGGCGATCCGGGAGGTCGGCGGGTTCGACGAGACCCTGCAGTCCGGCGAGGACGTCGACCTGTGCTGGCGGCTCATCGAGTCGGGCACCCGGCTGCGCTACGAGCCGATCGCGCTGGTCGCCCACGACCACCGCACCGAGTTGCGGGATTGGCTCGCGCGCAAAGCCTTTTACGGCGGTTCGGCGGCTCCGCTGTCGGTGCGCCACCCGGACAAGACGGCGCCGGTGGTGATCTCCGGTTGGGCGCTGATGACGTGGATTCTGATGGCCTTCGGGTCCACCCTGTCGCGGCTGGCGTCCATCGTCCTGGCCGTGCTGACCGGCCACCGGATCGCGCGGGCGATGCGCAGCGCCGAGACGTCGATGACCGATGTCGCGATCATCGCGGGCCGCGGCCTGTGGTCGGCGGCGCTGCAGCTGGCGTCGGCGCTGTGCCGGCACTACTGGCCGCTGGCGCTGGTGGCCGCCACCATGTCGCGCCATTTCCGGCGGGTGGTCCTGGTCGCGGCTGTGATGGACGGGGTGGTCGACTGGCTGCGCCGCCGCGACGCGATCAGTGACGACGTCGAACCGATCGGGCTGCCGACCTACCTGGTGCTCAAGCGCGTCGACGACCTGGCGTATGGGCTCGGGTTGTGGTGGGGTGTGCTACGAGAACGCAACGTGCGCGCCCTGAAGCCCCAGATCCGGAGTTAACCACCACCTTGACCACAGCCGCCTCGCACAGCGATGTGCTGATCGTCGGCGCCGGCAGTGCAGGATCGGTTGTTGCGGAACGTCTTTCCGCCGATCCGCGGTGCGCCGTGACCGTCCTCGAGGCAGGGCCGGCGCTCGACGATCCGGGACTGCTCGCCCAGACCGCCAACGGGTTGCAGTTGCCGATAGGTGTCGGCAGCCCGCTGGTGCAGCGCTACCAGACCCGCCTCACCGACCAGCCCGCCCGCCAGCATCCCCTCGTGCGTGGGGCGACGGTGGGCGGGTCGGGCGCCATCAACGGCGGCTACTTCTGCCGCGGGTTGCCGCGCGACTTCGCGCGGATGGCCATGCCGGGCTGGGGATGGGCCGACGTGCTGGCCAGCTTCCGTGCCATCGAGACCGACCTGGACTTCGACGGTCCCGCCCACGGCGACAGTGGTCCCATCCGGGTGCGCCGCACCCACGAGATGACCGGGACCACCGAGCGATTCATCGCCGCCGCCGAGCGCGCCGGATTCGGCTGGATCGAAGACCTCAATGATGCTGCACCAGATCAGGTTTCGGGAATAGGCGCCGTCCCGCTCAACATCGTCGACGGGGTGCGGCGAGGTTCCGGCGCGGGATACCTGATCCCGGCGCTGGGGCGGCCGAACCTGAACCTGCACGCGCGCACCCGGGTAGCAGGGCTGCGTTTCGCCGGCACCGCCGCGGTCGGCATCGACGCGGTCGGCCCGCACGGCCGCATGACCCTGACCGCCGACCGAGTCGTGTTGTGTGCCGGTGCGATTGAAACGGCACGCCTGCTGATGCTGTCCGGTCTCGGAGAGGAAAAGATGTTGCGCGCCGCCGGCGTGCCGGTGGTGGCGCCGCTGCCGGTCGGCATGTCGTTCAGCGATCATGCCGAGTGGGTGCTGCCCACCGAATGGACGGTGGCGCCCGGACGGCCGGTGCTCGAGGTGGTGCTCAGCACGGCCGACGACCTCGAGATCAGGCCCTACACGGGAGGATTCGTGGCGATGACCGGCGACGGCACCGCCGGGCACGCCGACTGGCCACACCTGGGGGTGGCGCTGATGCAGCCGCGCGCGCGGGGGCGCATCACGCTGGTCTCGGCCGACCCCGACGTGGCGCCGCGAATCGAGCACCGCTACGACAGCGAGCCCGAGGATGTCGCGGCGCTGCGCCGAGGGAGCGAGCTGGCCCGCGAATTGGCCGGTGGCACAATCGATGCCGCGGCGGCCGTCTGGTCAACCTCGCAACACCTGTGCGGCACGGCACCTATGGGCGCCGACGGCGACCCGCGCGCCGTCGTCGACCCCCGGTGCCGGGTGCTGGGCATCGACAACCTGTGGGTGATCGACGGCTCGATCCTGCCCGCGATCACCAGCCGCGGCCCGCACGCCACGATCGTGATGATCGGGCACCGGGCCGCGGGGTTCGTTCAGTGACGCGACAGCATCCGCCGCACCGCGCGTAACTGGCGGCCGTCGCGGCCGGGGGCCCACACCGCGATCGCCACGGCAGCGAAGGCGACGATCGCGGCCATCGTGATGGTGGAGGCGTGCAGGGCCGCCAGGAACGCGGACTTGCTGATGTCGGCCAGCTGCCGCCCCTGCGGCCCGAGCCGGCCGGCGATCTCCACGGCCTTGGCCAGCGAGTCGGTGGCCTGGCCGCGGACCGGTGCCGGAAATCCCGCCAGCCTGGGCGCCAGCTCGTGCGAGTAGCGGCCGGCCAGGATGGAACCGGCCACGGCGATGCCCAGCGCGCCGCCCATCTCGCGCGACGTGTCGTTCACCGCGGAGGCCACTCCCTGCTTCTCGTCGGGAACCGCGCCCATGATCGCCGAAGTCGTTGGCGCGGTGCAGATTCCGATGCCGGTGGCGAGAATCAAGGTGGGCCAGGCGAATTCGAAGTACGTCGAGTGCAGGTCCAGCCCGTACATGCAGCCGAAGCCGACCGCCATCAGCAGTGTGCCGACGAACAACACCAGCCGCAGCCCCAGCTTGGGCACGTACCAGAATGACAGGGCCGAGAAGATGCCCAGCGGCACCATGAACGGCCCGAAGGCGATCGCCGTCGCCAGCGCGGAGTAGCCCATGATCTGCTGCACGTATTGCATGCCGATGTAGAAGAATCCGAAGGTGGCGCCGAACAGGATGACTATGGCGGTCACCCCGGTGGCGAAATTGGGGTCGGCGAATAGCCGGACGTCCAGCAGTGGTTGGCTGCCCCGCAGGGCCAGGCGCAACTCCACGGCACCGAACACCGCGGCGATCACCGCGCCGACGACGAGCCCGCCCCACACCACCGGGTCGCTCCAGCCGCGCCCGGGTGCTTCCAGGATCGCGGCCACGGCGATGGCGACCGCCGCGCCGATCAGGATCGCGCCCAGCGCATCGACCCGGGGGGCGCCCGCGTCGCGCGACGACGCGACGGTGCAGGCCAGAGCGAAGATCAGCAGGGCGGCGATCCCCAGCGACCAGAAGATGGCGTGCCAGTCCCAAAAGCGAAGCAGCAGGCCGGAACCGAGCATGCCCAGGACGCCGCCGGAGCCGGCCGTCCCGGCCCAGATGCCAACGGCCTTGGTGCGGTCGTCTTTTGGATAGGCCACCGTCAGCAGCGACAGTGTGGCGGGCATGACGAACGCGGCACCGATCCCGGCCACCGCCCGGCCGGCGATGATCTGGGCCGGATTGTGTAGCAGCGCCGGGGCCATCGAACCGATCGCGAACACCAGCAGTCCGGTCAGCAGCGCGCCGCGCCGGCCGTAGCGGTCCCCGATCGCGCCGGCCGGCAGCAGCAAGCATGCCAGAGCCACGGTGTAGCCGTCGACGACCCAGTTCAGCTGCGATGCAGTGGCCGAGGTGGCCACCGCGAGGTCGCCGAGCGCGGTGTTCAGGGCCGTCATCGAGGCCACCACCAAGGCGACGGCCATGCAGGCGACGGCCAGCGTCCAGTTTCGGGCCCGGAAGCTATCGCCGATGCCGATCCCGTCAGTACGCTGGTCGGACCGGACGAGGGTTTCGACCATGCGGTTCGCCTCCTTTGGGAGCTTGCGAGGTTTCAAGACCAATAGTCTTGTAGGTAGACCGATAGTCTCGTTCTCAAACAAGGAGGTGGGTCACAATCGACACCGGGACGTCCGACCCGCGCCCCGCGAGGTCGCGGGCCAGGCTGCTGGAAGCCGCCGTCACGCTGCTGCGTGCCGGGGGTCCCAGCGCGGTGACGGTCGACGCGGTCACCCGCACCGCCAACGTGGCCCGGGCAACCCTGTACCGCCACTTCCCGAGCGGAAACGACCTACTGGCAGCGGCTTTCAACAGCCTGATCCCGGTGTCGCCCACCCCGCCGGCCGAGGGTTCGCTGCGCGACCGGCTGGTCGCGGTGGTGCTGGCCCAGGCCGAATCCGTGGCCCAGGCGCCCACCCTCATGACCGCCATGTCGTGGCTCGCGCTGGGGCGCGACCTGGAGGGTCTGCCCGAGCCGCGGCACAGCCACAACGCCGACAGCGCGGCGATCACCACGCTGCGCGAGCGCATCGCGCAGCAGTACGCGGAGCCCTTCGACGCCATTTTCGACAGTCCGGAGGCCGCCGTGCTGGGCGAGGTGGACCGGTCGCGGGCGATCGCCCTGCTCATCGGCCCGCTGGTGCTGGGCCGGTTGTCCACGCTGCCCGATTTCGACTACCGCCAGTGCGCGCTGGCGGCCGTCGACGGCTTCTTACATGTGCAGTGCGGCAGGGCCGGCGCAGCGAACATCGAATCGGCGGGCGCCTGACGCCCGGCGCCCACCGCCTCCCAGGTCTCTGACCAGCGCAGTTACCCACCGGTGCGACCGTCTTCGAGCCGGGTGCGGCCGATTCGGCCCGAGATCGCGGCCTAATTTTGTTCGGGCCACGATCTGAGGCATACTGTTCAGGTTGCCTTGAGCCGGGTTTGCGCCTGGTCGGGCATACGACCAGCGTCCAAACGGGCGCGTCCGGTCCCATCCTTTGAGAGCGACGAATTTCGATCGCGGATGAGGCTGCGTGAGGGTGACACGCCCGACCGCGGGGGCCGGTGGACCACGACAGGTAAACAGCGGCGCAGTATCCGGCGCAACGCTCGATCGGCCCAGAGTTGGCCGGCCCGATCGGCGCGCCGGTGGCACTGAGGACTATGTGAGCCCGGATACCGGGCCCCAACAGGAGTGAGGGTAGGAGAAGCGTGGCGGGACAGAAGATCCGCATCAGGCTTAAGGCCTACGACCATGAGGCCATTGACGCGTCGGCGCGCAAGATCGTCGAGACCGTCGTCCGCACGGGTGCCAGTGTTGTAGGTCCGGTGCCGCTGCCGACTGAGAAGAACGTGTATTGCGTCATCCGCTCACCGCACAAGTACAAGGACTCGCGGGAGCACTTCGAGATGCGCACGCACAAGCGGCTGATCGACATCCTCGACCCGACGCCGAAGACCGTCGACGCGCTGATGCGCATCGACCTTCCGGCCAGTGTCGACGTCAACATCCAGTAGGAGATCCAGACTCATGGCAAGAAAAGGCATTCTGGGTACGAAGCTGGGCATGACGCAGGTGTTCGACGAGAACAACAGGGTCGTGCCGGTGACGGTCGTCAAGGCCGGCCCGAACGTGGTGACCCGGATCCGTACCCCCGAGCAGGACGGCTACAGCGCCGTGCAGCTGGCCTACGGCGAGATCAGTCCCCGCAAGGTCAACAAACCGGTGACCGGTCAGTACGCCGCCGCGGGCGTGAACCCGCGCCGGTTCCTGGCCGAGCTGCGGCTGGAAAACCCCGAGGCGGCCGCCGAGTACGAGGTCGGCCAGGAACTGACGGCGGAGATCTTCGCCGACGGCGCCTACGTCGACGTCACGGGCACCTCCAAGGGCAAGGGCTTCGCCGGCACCATGAAGCGCCACGGCTTCCGTGGTCAGGGCGCCAGCCACGGTGCCCAGGCGGTGCACCGCCGCCCGGGTTCGATCGGCGGCTGCGCCACCCCCGCCCGGGTGTTCAAGGGCACCCGGATGTCGGGCCGGATGGGTAGCGATCGCGTGACCGTCCAGAACCTGTTGGTGCACAAGGTCGATACCGAGAACGGCGTGCTGCTGATCAAGGGCGCGGTCCCCGGCCGCACCGGTGGACTCGTCGTGGTCCGCAGCGCGGTCAAACGAGGTGAGAAGTGATGGCAGAAGGCTCCAAGACGCTCAAGATTGACGTCAAGACGCCGGGCGGCAAGGTCGAGGGCTCGATCGAGCTGCCGGCCGAATTGTTCGACGCCCCGGCCAATATCGCGCTGATGCACCAGGTCGTCACCGCGCAGCGGGCGGCGGCGCGTCAGGGCACGCACTCGACCAAGACGCGTGGCGACGTCAGCGGCGGTGGCCGTAAGCCGTACCGGCAGAAGGGAACCGGCCGGGCCCGACAGGGTTCGACGCGTGCTCCGCAGTTCACCGGCGGTGGCGTCGTGCACGGCCCCAAGCCCCGCGACTACAGCCAGCGCACCCCCAAGAAGATGATCGCCGCGGCGTTGCGTGGCGCACTGTCCGACCGGGCGCGCAACGGCCGCATCCACGCGATCACCGAACTGGTGTCGGGTCAGACGCCGTCCACCAAGAACGCCAAGGCGTTCCTGGGCACGCTGACCGACCGCAAGCGGCTGCTGGTCGTGATCGGCCGCAGCGACGAGGCCGGTGCCAAGAGCGTGCGCAACCTGCCCGGTGTGCACCTCCTTACCCCCGACCAGCTCAACACCTATGACGTGCTGCGCTCCGACGACGTGGTGTTCAGCGTTGAGGCGCTCAACGCCTACATCGCCGGGGCCACCGGCGGTGCCGCCGACAAAGATGTGGAGGTTTCGGCGTAGATGGCGACCATCACTGACCCCCGCGACATCATTCTCGGCCCGGTCATCTCGGAGAAGTCCTATTCGCTGCTCGATGACAACGTGTACACGTTTGTGGTGCACCCCGATTCGAACAAGACGCAGATCAAGATCGCTATCGAGAAGATCTTCTCCGTCAAGGTCGCATCGGTGAACACCGCGAACCGGCAAGGTAAGCGGAAGCGCACCAGGACCGGATTCGGCAAGCGCAAGAGCACCAAGCGGGCCATCGTCACGCTGGCGCCGGGTAGTAAGCCGATCGATCTGTTCGGGGCACCGGCGTAGCCGCCGCGAGAGGAAACCTGATTAGACATGGCAATTCGTAAGTACAAGCCGACGAGCCCCGGCCGCCGCGGCTCGAGCGTGTCCGATTTCTCCGAGGTCACTCGTTCCACCCCGGAGAAGTCGCTGGTGCGTCCGCTGCACGGCCACGGTGGGCGAAACGCGCACGGCCGCATCACCACCCGCCACAAGGGTGGTGGCCACAAGCGCGCCTACCGGGTGGTCGACTTCCGTCGCAACGACAAGGACGGCGTCAACGCCAAGGTCGCGCACATCGAGTACGACCCCAACCGCACCGCGAACATCGCGCTGCTGCACTTCCTGGACGGCGAGAAGCGCTACATCATTGCGCCGCAGGGGCTCTCGCAGGGCGACGTGGTGGAATGCGGCCCGAACGCCGACATCAAGCCGGGCAACAACCTGCCGCTGCGCAACATCCCGGCCGGTACCGTGATTCACGCCGTGGAGCTGCGCCCGGGCGGTGGCGCCAAGCTGGCGCGGTCGGCCGGGTCCAGCATCCAGCTGCTCGGTAAAGAGGGCACCTACGCGTCGCTGCGTATGCCCAGCGGTGAGATCCGCCGGGTCGACGTGCGCTGCCGCGCCACGGTCGGCGAGGTCGGCAACGCCGAGCAGGCGAACATCAACTGGGGCAAGGCCGGCCGGATGCGGTGGAAGGGCAAGCGCCCTTCGGTCCGTGGTGTCGTCATGAACCCGGTGGACCACCCGCACGGTGGTGGTGAGGGTAAGACCTCCGGTGGTCGCCACCCGGTGAGCCCGTGGGGCAAGCCCGAGGGCCGCACCCGCCACCCGAACAAGGCCAGTAACAAGCTCATTGTCCGACGCCGGCGCACCGGCAAGAAGCACGGTCGCTAGGAAGTCAGGAGTAGCACATGCCACGCAGCCTGAAGAAGGGCCCGTTCGTCGATGGCCACCTGCTCAAGAAGGTGGACACGCAGAACGAGAAGAACACCAAACAGGTGATCAAGACATGGTCGCGGCGTTCGACGATCATTCCTGACTTCATCGGCCACACCTTCGCCGTCCACGACGGACGCAAGCACGTCCCGGTGTTCGTCACCGAGGCGATGGTCGGCCACAAGCTTGGTGAATTCGCGCCCACCCGCACCTTCAAGGGACACATCAAGGACGACCGGAAGGCCAAACGGCGATGACCACAACGGAATTCCCCTCGGCGGTGGCCAAAGCACGTTTCGTGCGGGTGTCGCCGAGAAAGGCGCGCCGGGTGATCGACCTGGTGCGCGGCCGCACGGTGGCCGACGCGCTGGACATCCTGCGCTGGGCGCCGCAGGCCGCCAGTGAGCCGGTGGCCAAGGTGATCGCCAGCGCCGCGGCCAACGCGCAGAACAACAACGGGCTGGACCCGGCGACACTCGTGGTCGCCACCGTCTACGCCGACGAGGGCCCCACCGCCAAGCGCATCCGTCCGCGCGCCCAGGGCCGCGCGTTCCGGATCCGCAAGCGCACCAGCCACATCACGGTCGTGGTGGAAAGCCGGCCGGGCAAGGACCAGGGATCGGCGAAGTCGACCCGGGCCCGCCGCGCCGAGGCCAGCAAGGCCGCCGCGAAGGCACCCGCCAAGAAAGCGCCGGCCAACAAGGCGCCCGCGAAGAAGGCCGCTGCGAAAGCCGAAGCCAAGACGTCTGAGACCTCTGACGCGAAGGGAGGCTCAGACTAGTGGGCCAGAAGATCAATCCGCACGGCTTCCGGCTGGGCATCACCACCGACTGGAAGTCACGCTGGTACGCCGACAAGCAGTACGCGGACTACGTCAAGGAAGACGTCGCGATCCGGCGGCTGCTCTCGACCGGCCTGGAGCGGGCCGGGATCGCCGACGTGGAGATCGAGCGCACCCGCGACCGGGTGCGGGTCGACATCCACACCGCGCGTCCCGGCATCGTCATCGGCCGTCGCGGCACCGAGGCCGACCGGATCCGTGCCGACCTGGAGAAGCTGACCGGCAAGCAGGTGCAGCTCAACATCCTCGAGGTCCGCAACCCGGAGTCGCAGGCACAATTGGTGGCCCAGGGCGTCGCCGAGCAGCTGAGCAACCGTGTGGCGTTCCGCCGCGCGATGCGTAAGGCCATCCAGTCGGCGATGCGCCAGCCCAACGTCAAGGGCATCCGGGTGCAGTGCTCCGGCCGCCTCGGGGGCGCCGAGATGAGCCGCTCGGAGTTCTACCGCGAGGGCCGGGTGCCGCTGCACACGCTGCGCGCCGACATCGACTACGGCCTGTACGAAGCCAAGACCACCTTCGGCCGGATCGGCGTGAAGGTGTGGATCTACAAGGGCGACGTCGTCGGTGGGAAGCGCGAATTGGCCGCAGCCGCTCCGGCGGGCGCCGACCGTCCGCGCCGCGAGCGTCCGTCGGGCACTCGTCCGCGCCGCAGTGGCGCGTCGGGCACCACGGCCACCGGCACCGAGGCCGGCCGCGCGGCCGCGAGCGCCGAAGAGGGTGCGGCAGCCGCCGCGACTCAGTCCGCACCCGCTGCAGAACCACAAAGCACGGAGAGCTGAATCATGTTGATTCCCCGCAGGGTTAAACACCGTAAGCAGCACCACCCCCGCCAGCGCGGCATCGCCAGTGGCGGCACGGCGGTGAACTTCGGTGACTACGGCATCCAGGCTCTGGAGCACGCCTACGTCACCAACCGGCAGATCGAGTCCGCTCGTATCGCCATCAACCGGCACATCAAGCGTGGCGGCAAGGTGTGGATCAACGTCTTCCCCGACCGCCCGCTGACCAAGAAGCCCGCCGAAACGCGCATGGGTTCGGGTAAGGGTTCGCCGGAGTGGTGGGTCGTCAACGTCAAGCCGGGCCGGGTGCTGTTCGAACTCAGCTACCCCAACGAGCAGACCGCCCGGGCGGCGCTGACCCGCGCAATCCACAAGCTGCCGATCAAGGCACGCATCGTGACTCGAGAGGATCAGTTCTGATGGCCGTGGGAATTTCGCCTGGCGAACTGCGCGAGCTCACCGAAGAGGAGCTGGCCGAGCGGTTGCGCGAATCCAAGGAAGAGCTTTTCAATCTGCGTTTCCAGATGGCGACCGGACAGCTCACCAACAACCGCCGCCTCCGCACGGTGCGTCAGGAGATCGCGCGCGTCTACACCGTGCTGCGCGAACGAGAACTGGGCTTGGCTTCCGGGCCCGACGGTAAGGAATCGTGATGGCAGAAGCCGAGAAGGTTGCCCCCAGCAAGGCCGCCAAAACCGAGGCCGCGTCGAAAGACAAGGGCCCCAAGAACACTCCCGCCAACCCGAAGGTGCGGGGCCGCCGCAAGGTCCGCATCGGCTACGTGGTGAGCGACAAGATGCAGAAGACCATCGTGGTCGAGCTCGAAGACCGCGTGCGTCACCCGCTGTACGGCAAGATCATCCGGACCACTACGAAGGTCAAGGCGCACGACGAGAACAGCACCGCCGGGATCGGCGACCGCGTCTCGCTGATGGAGACCCGCCCGACGTCGGCGACCAAGCGTTGGCGGCTCGTCGAAATTCTGGAAAAGGCGAAGTAAGCCCTTCTGGATAGCGGCAGCGAACGCCCGGTCCCGGGTGTAGTCTTCGGCGATGGCGACTGGGTCGAGGCACTTTAACGGCAAGATCGAGCTCGACATCCGGGACTCCGAACCGGACTGGGGGCCCTACGCCGCGCCGACCGCACCCGAGAACGCGCCCAACGTGCTGTACCTGGTGTGGGACGACACGGGCATCGCGACCTGGGACTGCTTCGGCGGTCTGGTGGAGATGCCCGCCATGTCGCGCATCGCCGAGCGCGGCATCCGTCTCTCGCAGTTCCACACCACCGCGCTGTGCTCGCCCACCCGGGCGTCGTTGCTCACCGGCCGCAACGCCACGACCGTCGGCATGGCCACCGTCGAGGAGTTCACCGAAGGCTTCCCTAACGCCAACGGCCGCATCCCGTTCGAAACCGGCCTGCTCTCCGAGACTCTCGCCGAACGGGGATACAACACCTACTGCGTGGGCAAGTGGCACCTGACGCCCCTCGAGGAATCGAACCTCGCCTCCACGAAGCGGCACTGGCCGACCTCGCGCGGCTTCGAGCGGTTCTACGGGTTCCTGGGCGGGGAGACCGACCAGTGGTATCCCGACCTGGTGTACGACAACCACCCGGTCACTCCGCCGGGCACCCCGGAGGACGGCTACCACCTCTCGAAGGACATCGCCGACAAGACGATCGAATTCATCCGCGACGCCAAAGTCATTGCGCCCGAGAAGCCTTGGTTCTCCTACGTGTGCCCCGGCGCCGGGCACGCGCCGCATCACGTCTTCAAGGAATGGGCGGACCGCTATGCCGGCAAGTTCGACATGGGCTACGAGCGCTACCGCGAGGTGGTGCTGGAGCGGCAGAAGTCGCTGGGGATCGTGCCGCCCGAGACCGAATTGTCGCCGGTCAATCCGTATCTCGACGTGAAGGGGCCGAGCGGCGAACCGTGGCCGCTGCAGGACACGGTGCGGCCCTGGGAATCGCTGAACGACGAGGAGAAGAGGCTGTTCTCCCGGATGGCCGAGGTGTTCGCCGGGTTCCTGAGCTACACCGACGCCCAGATCGGCCGGATCCTGGACTATCTCGAGGAATCGGGTCAGCTGGACAACACCATCATCGTGGTCATCTCCGACAACGGCGCCAGCGGTGAGGGCGGCCCGAACGGATCGGTCAACGAGGGCAAGTTCTTCAACGGCTACATCGACACCGTCGAAGAAAGCATGAAGCTGTTCGAACACCTCGGCGGCCCGGAGACCTACAACCATTACCCGATCGGATGGGCGATGGCGTTCAACACGCCCTACAAGCTGTACAAGCGCTACGCCTCGCATGAGGGCGGCATCGCCGACACGGCAATCATCTCGTGGCCCAATGGAATTGCCGCACACGGGGAAGTCCGCGACAACTACGTCAACGTCTGCGATATCACCCCGACCGTCTACGACCTGCTGGGCATGACGCCGCCGGAAACGGTCAAGGGCATCGCCCAGAAGCCGCTCGACGGCGTGAGCTTCAAAGCGGCCCTTGCTGATTCGGGTGCCGACACCGGCAAGGGCACCCAGTTCTACACCATGCTGGGTACCCGGGGCATCTGGCATCAGGGCTGGTTCGCCAACACCGTGCACGCGGCGACACCGGCGGGCTGGTCGCACTTCGACGCCGACCGGTGGGAACTTTTCCACATCGAGGCCGACCGCAGCCAGTGCCACGACCTGGCGGCCGAAAACCCGGACAAACTCGAAGAACTGAAGGCGCTGTGGTTCTCGGAGGCGGCCAAATACAACGGGCTGCCGCTGTCGGACCTGAACATCCTGGAGACGCTGGGGCGGTCGCGGCCGTATCTGGTCAGCGACCGGAACAGCTACATCTACTATCCCGATTGCGCCGATGTCAGCATCGGTGCCGCCGCCGAACTCCGCGGCCGGTCGTTCTCGGTGCTGGCCGAGGTGACCGTGGACACCACCGGCGCCGAGGGGGTGCTGTTCAAGCAGGGCGGCGCACACGGCGGCCATGTGCTGTTCATTCAGGACGGGCGGCTGCATTACGTGTACAACTTCCTCGGCGAGCGCCAGCAGGAGGTGTCCTCGTCCGATGCCGTGCCCCTGGGCAGGCATCTGTTCGGCGCCAGCTATTCACGCACCGGAACGGTCGAGAACAGTCACACGCCGCTGGGCGACGTCACGCTGTTCGTCGACGACAAGGTCGTCGGCACGCTGGCCGGGGTGACCACCCACCCCGGCACCTTCGGGCTGGCCGGTGCGGGTATCACGGTCGGGCGCAACGGCGGATCGGGGGTGTCCAGCCGCTACAAGGCGCCGTTCACGTTCACCGGCGGCACCATCACCCAGGTCACCGTCGACCTGTCCGGCCGGCCCTACGTGGATGTGGAAACCGAGATCGCGCTTGCCTTTTCGCGGGACTGATGGGTACCCCAATGATCGCCGGGCCGTCGGCACCGGCCGGCGTACGAGGGCGGCAAATGGCGATCGCGTTCGGGATCGTCGCCTCCGTGATCGTCATCTACGTGCTGTCGCTGATCGCCGTGCACCTGCTGGCGAAATCGGCGCCCCCGCTGCCCGCGGTGGACCTGAGCAAGGTCGAGGCCGAGGACAGCGTCGTACAGGTGCGGCTGGAGAAACTGGACACCGTCGCGAACCGGTTGACCGTCAATGTGCTCGTCTACCCCAAAGACACGTTGTACGACAAGAACTTCGGCGTGCTGACGACCGACGCGGCGGTGCGGCTGTATCCCGACAACGACCTGGGCGACCTGCAGTACCCGGTCGGTAAGGCGCCCGCACAGGTGACCACGACCATCGAGGCGCACGGTGATCCCGCGAACTGGCCGTTCGATTCGTACCGAACCGGGGTCATCTCGGCCGACGTGTTCACCGGCTCCGGCGCCAACAAGGAGAAGACCGCCGCCCGCGTCGAAGCCACCGGCGGGCTGGACGGGTGGGATGCCACCGTCACCCGCGTCCACGACGCCGAAGACAACAACCCAGATCTCAAGGACGACTTGGTGATTACGTTGCACCGGGCCAAGGGGCAACTGATCTTCGACGTCGGCATCTGCCTGGTCTTGATCTCGCTGCCCGTTCTGGCGCTCTGGGTGGCCATTCCCGTGGCGTTGGGAAGGACGTCGTTCCTGCCGCCGCTCACCACGTGGTACGGCGCAATGCTTTTCGCCATCGTCCCGCTGCGTAACATCCTGCCGGGCAGCCCACCGTATGGCTCGTGGGTCGACCAGGCCATCGTGCTGTGGGTGTTGATCGGGCTGGTCGCCGCGCTGACGCTGTTCCTGGTCGGCTGGTGGCGACAGCGCGATCGAAAAGCGCCTACCAAGACCTGAATTCGCTCATTCGGGTTTCGGTGCGTCCACGGAGCTGATCGCGTCGACCGCGCTGGAGACCCGCGCCTGGAAGCCGGCCGACAACGGGATGTAGCCGCTTCTGGCCAGTTCGATCTGGCCGGGGCCGATGGCCGCCTGCAGAAAAGCCTTGACCGCCTTGGTCACGTTTTGCCGACCGTGTCGGTGCCGATCCTGACCGGGCGCAACGACCTGCGGCTGGCCGGCGTCTTGATCTCGGCGGCGAACGGGCCCTGCTGGAGCGCGAACGAGAGTTCGTTGTAGCCGATCGCCCCCTCGGTGCCCTTCACGGCGGCCGCGATGCCGGTGTTGCCGATGGCGCCGGTACCCACGCCGCCGTTGAAGGTCTTGCCCGCACCCTTGCCCCAGGCCCCGCCGGACGCGGACTGCAGGTAGGCCTGGAAGTTGTCGGTGGTGCCCGAGCCGTCGCTGCGGTAGATGCCGACAACGTCATCATCACGTTGCACCGGTAGAAGAGCACGCTGATCTTCGATGCGGGGATCTGCCTCGTCCTCGTCGCCTCGCCGGCCTTGGCATTGACCATCGCCGTGCTGTTCGCCGTCATCCCCATCCGCAATTTCCTGCCCGGCTCGCCGCCGGCGGGAGCCTGGGTCGACCAGGCGCTGGTGCTCTGGGTGCTGATAGCACTGGTGGTGGCGATGGTCATCTTCTTTGTCACGTGGTACCGACAAGCGGATTGAGTCGCGACATAGCCTGAAGGGGTGCGCAGCGAACTGGTCGACCTTCCGGGCGGGTCTTTCCGCATGGGGTCGACCGGCTTCTACCCTGAAGAGGCACCGATCCACACCGTGACGGTGGGGCCGATCGCGGTGGAACGCCACCCGGTGACCAACGTGCAGTTCGCCGCATTCGTCGCCGCCACCGGCTATGTGACGGTGGCCGAGCAGCCGATCGACCCGGCGCTGTACCCGGGAGTGAACGCAGACGATTTGTGCCCGGGCGCAATGGTTTTCCGGCCGACACCGGGGCCGGTCGACCTGCGCGACTGGCGGCAGTGGTGGCAGTGGATGCCGGGGGCGAGCTGGCGCCATCCGTTCGGGCCCGACAGCGATGTCGTGGACCGCGGCGATCATCCCGTGGTGCAGGTGGCGTACCCGGACGCGGCGGCCTATGCGAGCTGGGCCGGGCGGCGGCTGCCGACCGAGGCCGAGTGGGAGTACGCGGCCCGGGCCGGGTCCACGACGACGTACCCGTGGGGTGACGAGGCCACGAGCGGTGGGCGGTTGATGGCCAACACCTGGCAGGGCAGCTTCCCGTACCGCAATGACGGCGCGCTCGGCTGGGTAGGGACGTCACCCGTTGGCACCTTCGCCCCCAACGCTTTTGGGCTTGTCGACATGATCGGCAACGTGTGGGAGTGGACGGCCACCGAGTTCGCCGCGCACCACCGGCTCGACGCGCCGCCCAAGTCCTGCTGCAGCCCGTCGGGCCCGGCCGATCCGTCGGTCAACCAGACGTTGAAGGGCGGCAGCCACCTGTGCGCGCCGGAGTATTGCCACCGCTACCGTCCGGCGGCCCGGTCACCGCAATCGCAGGACTCCGCGACGACACACATCGGGTTTCGCTGCGTGGCGGACTCGTCGTCGGCATAGCAAATCCGTAGCAACGCGCCGGCCGGTTGCGCCGTCGTGTGGCGGCCACACCGGTCGAGACCGCGGGCCGCTCAGCAGAACGTTTCCGCTGTTCAAAAGGGTTCCGCTGACATGTTCTATGGCGATTCGACGCCATCGTCTGACGACGACGGGGCCGATCTCGATGGGCTTCGCGCAGAATTTGGCTCTGAGCTGGTCGTCCCCTAGACTCTAGGGGTTGCCTTGGGCAGACCTCGGCCGGTGCGAATCGGCCCCGCGTGCCCTTCGGTGACACAGACCGCGCACGTCAGGTTTTTGGTGGGTCATGCCCGCCGAATGCCCACCCCGGTGGGTTCTCCTGCCGTGCACACGCAACCCAGGTCAGGAGATCGAGTGATTCAGCAGGAATCGCGACTGAAGGTCGCCGACAACACCGGCGCCAAGGAGATCTTGTGCATCCGTGTGCTCGGCGGTTCGTCGCGACGCTACGCCGGCATCGGTGATGTCATCGTCGCCACCGTCAAGGACGCCATCCCCGGCGGCAACGTCAAGCGTGGGGACGTCGTCAAGGCCGTCGTGGTGCGCACGGTCAAGGAGCGCCGCCGTCCCGACGGCAGCTACATCAAGTTCGACGAGAACGCCGCGGTGATCATCAAGCCCGACAACGACCCGCGCGGGACGCGCATCTTCGGGCCGGTGGGCCGCGAACTGCGCGAGAAGCGGTTCATGAAGATCATCTCGCTGGCCCCGGAGGTTTTGTAAATGAAGGTCAAGAAGGACGACACCGTCCTGGTGATCGCCGGTAAGGACAAGGGCGCCAAAGGCAAGGTGCTCAAGGTCTACCCGGAGCGCGACCGCGTGCTGGTCGAGGGCGTCAACGCAATCAAGAAGCACACCGCGGTTTCGACCAACCAGCGCGGCGCACAGTCGGGCGGCATCGTCACCCAGGAAGCGCCGATCCACATCTCCAACGTGATGGTGGTCGACTCGGA
The DNA here is from genome assembly GCF_002104765.1 of Mycolicibacterium vulneris. Lineage (GTDB taxonomy): Bacteria > Actinomycetota > Actinomycetes > Mycobacteriales > Mycobacteriaceae > Mycobacterium > Mycobacterium vulneris. Next base: position 39,590 of record NZ_NCXM01000019.1, on the reverse strand, counting down.
CGGAAAGCCCACGCGCGTCGGTTACCGGGTCGACGAGGAGACCGGCAAGCGGGTTCGTATCTCCAAGCGCAACGGCAAGGACATCTGATGAGTACTGCAGAAAAGGTTCAGCCGCGCCTGAAAGAGCGCTACCGCAGCGAGATTCGCGATTCGTTGCAGCAGCAGTTCGGCTACGCCAACGTAATGCAGATCCCGACGGTGACCAAGGTCGTCGTCAACATGGGTGTCGGCGATGCGGCGCGCGATGCGAAACTGATCAACGGCGCGGTCAACGACCTGGGCCTGATCACCGGGCAGCGCCCCGAGATCCGTCGCGCGCGCAAGTCCATCGCGCAGTTCAAGCTGCGTGAGGGCATGCCGATCGGTGCGCGGGTCACCCTGCGCGGCGACCGGATGTGGGAGTTCCTGGACCGCCTCACCTCGATCGCGCTGCCCCGTATCCGCGACTTCCGCGGGCTTTCGCCCAAGCAGTTCGACGGTGTCGGCAACTACACCTTCGGGCTCGCCGAGCAGTCGGTGTTCCACGAGATCGACGTGGACAAGATCGACCGGGTCCGCGGCATGGACATCAACGTCGTCACCTCGGCGACGAATGACGACGAAGGACGAGCGCTGTTGCGGGCCCTCGGCTTTCCCTTCAAGGAGAACTGAGTACATGGCAAAGAAGGCACTGGTCAACAAGGCCGCACGCAAGCCGAAGTTCGCGGTGCGCGGCTACACGCGTTGCAACAGGTGCGGCCGTCCGCGCGCGGTCTTCCGCAAATTCGGCCTGTGCCGGATCTGCCTGCGCGAGATGGCGCACGCGGGCGAACTGCCCGGCGTGCAGAAGAGCAGCTGGTAACAGCCCTAACCCCCAAGACCAACCCAGAAAAGGTGCGCGACAGGCCCCGACCGGGAACCATCGCGAGGAAGGTACCAACGCTGTCATGACGATGACGGACCCGATCGCAGACTTCTTGACACGTCTGCGCAACGCCAATTCGGCGTATCACGACGAGGTGACGTTGCCGCACTCCAAGATCAAGGCGAACATCGCCCAGATCCTCAAGAGCGAGGGCTACATCACCGATTACCGGACCGAGGATGCTCGGGTCGGCAAGTCGCTGATCGTTCAGCTCAAGTACGGGCCGAGCCGGGAGCGAAGCATCGCCGGCCTGCGCCGCGTGTCCAAGCCCGGTCTGCGGGTGTACGCGAAATCGACGAATCTGCCGCGCGTGCTCGGTGGCCTGGGTGTGGCGATCATCTCCACCTCCTCGGGCCTGCTGACCGACCGCCAGGCAGCCCGGCAGGGCGTGGGCGGCGAAGTCCTCGCGTACGTCTGGTAAGGGCGGGGAGGTAACGAAAGACTATGTCTCGCATTGGTAAGCAGCCGGTTCCGGTCCCGTCCGGAGTCGACGTGACGATCGATGGCCAGAAGGTGTCGGTGAAGGGGCCCAAGGGCGTCCTGGATCTGACGGTGGCCGAGCCGATCACCGTGTCGCGCAGCGAAGATGGCGCGATCGTGGTCGCCCGTCCGAACGACGAGCGACGCAACCGCTCGCTGCACGGACTGTCGCGCACCCTGGTGTCCAACCTGGTCACCGGCGTGACGCAGGGATACACGGTCAAGATGGAGATCTTCGGCGTCGGTTACCGGGTGCAGCTCAAGGGCTCCAACCTCGAGTTCGCGCTGGGCTACAGCCACCCCGTGGTGATCGAGGCTCCGGATGGCATCACGTTCGCGGTGCAGTCGCCGACGAAGTTCTCCATCACCGGGATCGACAAGCAGAAGGTCGGCCAGGTCTCGGCGAACATCCGCCGTCTGCGCCGCCCCGACCCGTACAAGGGCAAGGGCGTGCGCTACGAGGGTGAGCAGATCCGCCGCAAGGTCGGAAAGACAGGTAAGTAATCATGGCGCAAACAAAAGCTGACACCGCCACGCGAAAGCCGGTGGGGCAGAGCGTTTCCGCGACTCGGCGCGTCTCTCGGCTGCGTAGGCACGCACGTCTGCGCAAGAAGATCGCCGGCACCCCGGAGCGTCCGCGGCTGGTGATCAACCGGTCCGCGCGACACATTCACGTGCAGCTGGTCAACGACGAGAACGGCACCACGGTGGCCGCCGCGTCGTCCATCGAGGACGACGTGCGCAGCCTGCAGGGCGACAAGAAAGCCCGCAGCGTGCGGGTGGGCCAGCTGATCGCCGAGCGCGCCAAGGCCGCCGGCATCGACAGCGTGGTCTTCGACCGTGGTGGATACACCTATGGCGGACGGATCGCGGCGCTGGCCGATGCCGCACGCGAGAACGGATTGCAATTCTGATGGACAAGAGCTTGAACACGACTGGAAGGACCGCATAATGGCGGAGCAGCCGGCCGGCGGACAAGGCGCCGGCGACAGCCGTGACTCGCGCGGTGACCGCGACAGCCGCGGTCGTCGTGGCGACGGCGGTCGTGGAGGCCGCGACCGCGACGGCGACAAGAGCAACTACCTGGAGCGGGTTGTCGCGATCAACCGTGTCTCCAAGGTGGTCAAGGGTGGTCGGCGATTCAGCTTCACCGCGCTGGTGATCGTCGGCGACGGCAACGGCATGGTCGGTGTCGGCTACGGCAAGGCCAAGGAAGTTCCCGCGGCTATCGCCAAGGGCGTCGAGGAGGCCCGCAAGGGCTTTTTCAGGGTGCCGCTGATCCGCGGGACCATCACCCACCCGGTGCAGGGTGAGGCGGCCGCCGGCGTGGTGCTGCTGCGCCCGGCCAGCCCCGGTACCGGTGTGATCGCCGGCGGCGCCGCCCGTGCGGTGCTGGAATGCGCTGGCGTGCACGACATCCTGGCCAAGTCGCTGGGTAGTGACAACGCGATCAACGTGGTGCACGCGACCGTCGCCGCGCTCAAGCTGCTGCAGCGCCCCGAGGAGGTGGCCGCTCGCCGTGGCCTGCCCATCGAGGACGTTGCGCCGGCCGGAATGCTCAAGGCGCGCCGCGAAAGTGACGCGATGGCCAGTGCGGCGGCACGAGAGGCAACGGCACAACCATGAGTAGTCAACTGAAGATCACCCAGGTGCGCAGCACCATCGGGGCCCGCTGGAAGCAGCGCGAGTCCCTGCGCACCCTGGGCCTGCGGCGGATCCGCCACTCGGTGATCCGCGAGGACAACGCGCAGACCCGCGGCCTGATCGCGGTGGTCAGCCACCTCGTCGAGGTGGAGCCGGCCGAGGCGACGGCCACGGGCACCGGAGGTAGCAAGAAATGACGATCAAGCTGCACGATCTCAAGCCGGCGCGCGGGTCGAAGACCGCCCGCACCCGGGTCGGTCGCGGTGAGGGCTCCAAGGGCAAGACCGCCGGCCGCGGTACGAAGGGCACCAAGGCGCGCAAGAACGTGCCGGTGACCTTCGAGGGTGGCCAGATGCCGATCCACATGCGGCTGCCCAAGCTCAAGGGCTTCCGCAACCGGTTCCGCACCGAGTACGAGATCGTCAACGTCGGCGACCTCAATCGGCTTTTCCCGCAGGGCGGTTCGATCGGCGTCGACGAGCTGGTGGCCAAGGGCGCGGTTCGCCGCAACTCGCTGGTCAAGGTCCTCGGCGACGGCAAGCTGACGGTCAAGGTCGAGGTGACCGCGCACAAGTTCAGCGGCAGCGCCCGCGAGAAGATCACCGCCGCAGGCGGTTCGGCGACCGAGCTGTCCTAGCTCTCCTCCGCGATCAACGCCGATGCCGTGGTGAGCGCGGAATCCAGTGGCGCGGTTCGTGTTTCGGCGTCCTCGGGCATGCCCCGTGAGATGACGATTGACCCCACCATCAGGGCGACGATGCTCCATGCCCGCCGCCGGCGCTCGGCTGGCTCCCCGTCGAGAAACTCGGCAATGCGCTCGACCAGCGCGGTCATCTTGCGCTGGTAGGCGTCTTTGACGGCCGGCTCGGCGCGGGCGACGTCCGCGCTCAAGGCCGGCATCACGCACCCCTGCGCCGGATCCAGGCTGTGATCGGCACTGATGTATTCGGAGATAAAGTCGACCAGGCGTTCCCGCCCCTCCGTGCGCGTCGTCGAATCGGTGTCCGACAGAAACGGTTCGCCCACCCCTGCGTCGATGATCGCCCCGAGCATCGCCTGCTTATTCGGGAAGTTTGAATAGAACGCGCCCGACGTCACGCCGGCAGCAGCCGCCAGGCCGTCCACGCCGACGCCGTTGAAACCGCTTGTTTTCAGGGTCCGTGCGCCGGCATCCAGCAGCGCCCTGCGTGCGCGTTCTTTCTGATCGGGCGGGTATCTCACTGCTCCTCCTTGACGCCTATTTCATCATAGGATAGCGTTCGTTACTATAACGATCGTTATCCTATGATTCAGGCGACGGGAGCGATTCATGGATCGTTCGGCGCGACATGTCTCAGTCGCGATCATCGGCAGCGGTTTTTCGGGTTTGGGCGCGGCGATCCGACTCGACAGGGCGGGGCATCGCGATTTCGTGGTGCTCGAACGCGGCAACGACGTCGGTGGCACTTGGCGCGATAACAGCTATCCAGGCGCGGCCTGTGATGTGCCGTCCCACCTCTACTCATATTCGTTTGCGCTCAACCCGAATTGGTCACGATGGTTGCCCAGCCAATCCGAAATCCAAGACTATATCCGCAATGTCGCGCGCGACACCGGCGTCCTCGACCGCCACGTCTTCGGCTGCGAGGTCACGAGCGCAAGGTGGAACGACGGCCACCGGCGATGGGAGCTGGTGACGGGCCAGGGTGAGCTCACCGCCGACTTTGTTGTCGCGGCGTTCGGGGCGCTGGCCGAGCCGTCGCTGCCCGACATTCCGGGCATAGACACCTTCGGCGGCGAGCTGTTCCACTCCGCGCGGTGGAACCACGACGCCGATATGAGGGGTAAGCGGGTTGCAGTCATCGGCACCGGCGCGTCGGCGGTCCAGATCGTGCCGGCGATCGCCGAGATCGCCGCTCGCCTCGATGTTTACCAACGCACCGCGCAGTGGCTGTTATCACGGCACAAACGTTCCTTCACATCCCTTGAGCGTTGGGCATTTCGCACGATCCCCGGCACTGCGCGCCTCCTGCGGGCCGGCATCTACGCCAACCGGGAAACTTTGATCCTTGGGTTGGCCAAGTCGCCGAGCCTGATGAAGCCCCTCGAGCTGACTCTGCGCGCCAGGATCCACGCCCAGATCAAAGATCCCGAACTGCGGCGAAAAGTCACCCCGGATTTCCGGCTCGGCTGCAAGCGCATGCTGCTGTCCAACGACTGGTACCCCACGCTCGGCCGCGACCATGTGGAGCTCGTCACCGAGGGCATTCGTGAGGTCGACGGCAACCGCATCGTCACCGCCGACGGCACCGCCCGCGAGATCGACGCCATCGTCCTGGCAACCGGCTTTCATGTCACCGGCTCGCCCATGTTCGAGATCGTCCGCGGCGGCGACGGACGCACGCTGGCCCAAAGCTACGCGGACAAGGGAAGGCAGGCCTACAAGGGAACCACCGTCGCCGGTTTCCCCAACATGTTCCTGTTGCTCGGCCCGAACACCGCGTTGGCCCACACCTCGATGATTTTCATGATCGAGTCTCAACTCAATTACGTCGTCGACGGCATCGGCGCCATGAAAGCCCAGGGCCTCAAGACATTCGAGGTCCGCCGCGAAGCGCAAGACACCTACAACGAGAGGCTGCAACGCAAACTAGCTCCGTCGGTGTGGAATACCGGCGGCTGTCTGTCGTGGTACCTCGATGCGCACGGCAACAACACCACCCTGTGGCCTGACTTCACCTTCCGGTTCCGAAGCCAAACAAAGCGTTTCGACATCGGCGCCTACATCACCACCTGAAAAATTCAACGAAAGGCACTTTGATGGCAAGCAAGCAGGCAGAGCAGTTCGCAGAGTTCTTGGGCGTGCTGAGCGCTCGATCCTCCAATCCCGACCTCGACCTGGCGGCGGTACGAGACATCATCGAGACGATGCATCTGGCGGCCAAAGAACCGGAGGGCGTCAGCTACCGAGAGGTGAACGCGGGTGGGGTGGAGGCACTTTGGTGCATTCCGGCCGAGAGCGACCCGGAGGCTGTGCTGCTGCACAGTCATCTGGGCGGCAGCGTGTTCGCCTCAATGCACTCCGATCGAAAGGCCGCGGCACACCTCGCCCGCGCAGCGGGGGTGCGATCCCTCGTGATCAATTACCGTCGCTCGCCGGAGCATAAGTTCCCCGCCCAGCTGGACGACATGCACAGCGCCTACGACTGGCTGCTGCGACAGGGCCGACGGCCCGAACGCATTGTCAGCGTTGGTCACTCGGTGGGCGGCAACCTCGCGGTGAGCCTTGTCCAGCGGCTACGCGACGAAGGCGCCGCGCTGCCAGCGGCGATCGTGTCGATTTCGCCGTGGGTGGACTTGGCCCTGACGAACGAGACGCTCACCAGCAACGCCGATCGGGATAAGCTACTTTCGCGTCCACTGCTCGAGTTCTTCCGGTCGGCCTGGCTCGACGGAACGGCTGTGGGCTGGGAAGACCCGCGGGTGAACCTGCTCGCCGCCGATCTGTCCGGGTTGCCACCGATGGCGGTGTTCTGGGGGACAGACGAGCTACTCGCCGGCGAGGCGGCGGAATTCGCCCGTCGTGCCCAGGCGGCGGGTAATGACGTGTTGGCACGAGCCGTCCCGGATGCTCAGCATTCTTTCATCGTCGCCGCCGGCAGGGTGCCCGAAGTAGACGCCGCGATCACCGAGATCGGCGCGTGGCTGCGATCCAAGCTCGGTCTCGCGGCGTTGCTGGGCGTCGCGAAATGAACTACGCCGCAGACTATTTCACTAATAGCAACAGCCAGGAGGCCGACTTCGCTGGGCAAGTGCGTCGCAACCAGCAAGAACTCGCGTCACGACTCAAGCCGGACTACGACTTCATCGTCTGCGGATCGGGCTCCTCGGGATCGGTAGTGGCGCGTCGGCTGGCCGAGAACCCCAGTGTGAGCGTGTTACTCCTCGAAGCCGGTGGCCACGACGACGTGCCGGCCGTGATGAGGGCGGAACAATGGCCACTCAACCTCGGTAGTGAACGGGACTGGGGCTTTTTCTCGCAGCCCAGCGAGGAGCTCAACGGTCGCTCCATTCCCATGTCGATGGGAAAGGTCGTCGGCGGTGGCTCGAGCATCAACGTGATGATTTGGGCACGCGGACATAAGAGGGACTGGGATTTCTTCGCGACCGAAGCCGGCGATCCGGCATGGAACTACGATTCGGTGCTCGAGATCTACCGCGCCGTTGAGGACTGGCACGGTGCACCGGATCCGGACTATCGGGGAACCGGCGGGCCGGTCTTCGTTCAACCCGCACCCGATCCCAGCCCAATCGCGCAGGCCATGGTCGAAGGCGCGCAATCCGTGGGAATCCCGTCGTTCGAGAACCAGAACGGCCGGATGATGGAAGGACCTGGGGGCGCCGCGATCACCGACCTTATCCTCCACGACGGGTACCGCCAATCCGTGTTCCGGTCCTACGTCTTTCCCTACATGCACCGGCCGAACCTCACAGTGCTCACCGCTGCGTTGGTGACCCGGGTGATCTTCGATGGCCACACCGCGACCGGTGTGGAATTCACTCACAGTGGCAGCCTGCACCGCGTCGCCGCCGCGAGCGAGGTGGTGCTATCCCTCGGTGCGATCAACACTCCCAAAGTGCTGATGCAATCGGGCGTCGGCGACGAAGCCGAATTGCGGCGACATGGCATCCCCGTCGTGCAGCATTTGCCCGGCGTGGGCCGAAACCTGCAGGACCACGTCGGGTTCGACTGCGTCTGGGAATATCGACAGCCACTGCCGCCGCGCAATAACGGCGTCGAGGCGACGTATTTCTGGACCAGCATCACGGGCCTGGACTCTCCCGACCTGCAGACCTGTCAAGCGGAGTTCCCAAAGTCGTCCAGCGCCGAGAACACCGCCAGATTCCGCCCGCCCGAAACAGGCTGGAATCTGTTCGGTGGTCTGGTGCAACCCAAGAGTCGCGGCGAGATACGCCTGACGGGGCCGAGTCCGCTCGACCCGGTCGAGATCCACGCCAACATGCTGTCTCACCCTGATGATGTCAAGGCGGCGATCGCATGCGTGGAACTTTGCCGCGCAGTTGCGAACTCAGCTGAGCTGCGGGCGTTCACCAAACGCGAAGTCATGCCCGGCAATCTCAAACGTGCCGAACTGGAGCGGTTTGTCCGCGATGCCGCCTCCAGCTACTGGCACCAAAGCGGATCGGCCAAGATGGGACAAGACGCCATGTCCGTCGTCGACGGCGCACTGAAAGTGTATGGGATGCAACGCCTGCGCATCGCCGACGGCTCCATCATGCCGCGCGTGACGACCGGTAACACCCAGGCGCCGTGCGTCATCATCGGTGAGCGCGCCGCGGCGATGCTGCGAGCCGAGCATCACGCTTAGCTCAGCTGCGGAATCACTTCTGCTGCAAGGCGTTCCATCTGCTCGTGGTTCTCGGCGGTGTCGGTGCCGACGGGGTTCAACAGCACCATCTGCGCCCCGGCGTCGATGACCTCACGCAACCCGCGCGCCACGTCGTCGGGTGTGCCGGACACCGGTACGTCCTGCACACCGGGCATCTCTCCGTAGATGCGGTCGAGCCCGGCGAGCACACGCTCACGGGCCCTGGCCGCGTCGTCGTCGACCATCAGATACACCCGTTTGCCGATGGTGAAATTCGCGGGGTCCTTCTGCTGCTCGTCGAGCTCGCGGCGCACGACGGTGACGGCCCCGGCGAACGCCTCGGTGGTCGACGAACCGGCGCCCATGAACGAGTCGCCGTGCCGCACCGCGCGGGCCAGCGCCTTGGGCGCGAGGCCGCCGAACCAGATCGGCGGGTGCGGCCGCTGCACCGGCTTGGGCTGGATCGGCAGGTCGTCGACGTCGCGGAACCGACCGTGAAACGTCACCCGCGGCTCGTCGGACCAGGCCGCCTTCATCAGCTTTAGGCCCTCGGTGAAATACGAGATGTAGGTGTCTTTGTCCACGCCGAAGGCCGCGAATTGCCGCCTGCCGCCACCCGGCGCGACACCAAGGTCCAGCCGGCCGTGGCTGAGCCGGTCGACGGCGGTGGCGGCCGAGGCCAACTGCAGCGGGTCGTGCAACGACGTAACCAGGACCGCGACGCCCAGGCGCAGCCGCTCGGTGCAGGCCGCGCAGTACGCCAGCAGCTCCAGCGGTGCCAGCAGCGGTGCGGGCCCGATGATCTGCTCGAGCAGCCAGCCGCCCTCGAACCCGAGCTCTTCGGCGCGCGCGAGAAATGCGCGCAACCCGGCTCCGTCGAAGCCCTCGTAGTCGAACTGCGGGATCGCGATGGAGAACCTCACCCGACCACCGTACGGCCATGCATCGGTAGTCTGCAGACATGTTCGCTTTCCTGCCCTCGATCCCCGGCGTCGGCGAGGTTCGGGCCCTTGCCGGCCGGGTCGACACCGCCCGCCATCACGGCGTGCCCAACGGCTGCGTGCTCGAATTGGACCTGCGCTCGGTGCCGCCGGAGACGTCGGGCTTCGATCCGCTGGCGATCATCACCGGGGGCAGCCGGCCCGTCGCGCTACGCGACATGGTCGCCGCCATCTACCGGGCGGCCGAAGACCCGCGGGTGGCCGGGCTGATCGCCCGGGTCCAACTCAGCGCGTCCCCGTCGGCCGCGGTGCAGGAGCTGCGCGAGGCCATCGTCGCGTTCACCGCCGTCAAGCCGTCACTGGCCTGGGCCGAGACCTACCCGGGCACGCTGTCGTACTACCTGGCTTCGGCGTTCGGTGAGGTTTGGATGCAGCCCGCCGGAAGCGTCGGGCTGATCGGCTTCGCCAGCAATGCCACCTTCCTGCGCGACGCGTTCGACAAGGCCGGCATCGAAGCCCAATTCGTCGCGCGCGGCGAATACAAATCGGCCGCAAACCGTTTCACCGAGCACGGCTTCACCGAGGCCCACCGCGAGGCCGTCACCCGGATGCTGGAAAGCCTGCAGGAACAGGTGTGGGAAGCGGTGGCGCACTCGCGCAAGCTCGACGCCGGTGTGCTCGACGCGCTGGCCGACCGGGCCCCGCTATTGCGCGAGGAGGCCGTGTCGTCGGGACTGGTCGACCGGATCGGGTTCCGGGACGAAGCCTATGACCACATTGCGGAACTGGTTGGTGTGCAAGATGTTTCCGAGGAGAACACGCCACCGCGGCTGTACCTGTCGCGCTACGCCGGCGCGGACCGGTCCCGGCTGACCCCGCCGGTGCCCTCGGTTCCCGGACGCCGCCCCAAGCCGAAGGTGGCCGTCATCAACATCGACGGCACGATCGTCGACGGGCGCGGGGGACCACAGTTCTTGCCGTTCGGCGCCTCCACCGTCGGAAGCGACACCATCGCCCCGGCGTTGCGGGAGGCCGCCGCCGACGAATCGGTGTCCGCGATCGTGCTGCGGGTGAACAGCCCCGGGGGCTCGGTGACCGCATCGGAAACCCTTTGGCGCGAAGTGAAAAGGGCTCGCAAACGCGGCAAGCCGGTGGTGGCGTCGATGGGTGCGGTCGCCGCGTCCGGCGGCTATTACATCGCGGTGGCCGCCGACGCGATCGTGGCCAGCCCGGCGACCATCACCGGTTCGATCGGGGTGATCACCGGCAAGCTGGTGATTCGCGATCTGCTGGAGCGCCTCGGCGTCGGGCTGGATAGCGTGCGCACCAACGCCAATGCCGATGCCTGGTCGATCGAGACGCCCTTCACACCCGAGCAGCGTGCCCACCGGGAGGCCGAGGCCGACCTGGTGTACGCCGACTTCCTGGAGCGGGTCGCCGACGGCCGCAACCTGACCACCGAGGCCGTCGATCGCGTCGCCCGGGGCCGAGTGTGGACCGGCGCCGACGCGCGCGAGCGCGGCCTGGTCGACGAATTGGGCGGCTTCCGCACCGCGCTGCGACGCGCGAAAATCCTTGCCGGACTTGACGAGGACACCGACGTGCGCGTCGTGACCTACCCGGGTGGCTCGCTGCTGGACATGCTGCGCCCACGGGCCTCCTCGCAACCGGCTGCCGCTTCGGTGCCCGACGCGCTGGGCGCGCTGCTGGGCCGCACCATCGGCAGCATCCTGGACAACGCGGAGCGGTCCTACACCGGGGCCAGCGCGTTGTGGCCGGGCCCCTGGCGGCTCTAAGCGGCTCTAGTGCAGCTTGGCGCTGATGAAGATGATCTCGCCGAGCGGGTCGTCGTTTTCCGGGGCGGGCGCCTGGATGCCGTTGCGCTCGAACAGTTCCGTCCGGGTGATGCCCTCGGGTCGCCAACCGATGCTGGACAGGTAGTCGACGACGTGGTTGCGTTCGCCGGCGTAGACGAGCGACGCCATGTCGATGTCGACGCCGTGCTCCCGGAATGACCCGGACATCTCGCGCACCCGTTCCGCATCGAAATCCACTATGCCGGGCACGAATTCGGTGGCGATGGTGCTGCCCGGAACGCTGAGCGCGGTGATGTTGTCGAACAGCCGGTCCTGGGCCTCGGGCGGCAGGTAGATCAGCAGGCCCTCGGCCAGCCAGGCCGTGGGCGCCGTCGTGTCGAATCCCGCCGCCTTCAGCGCGGCGGGCCAGTCGGCGCGCAGATCGATGGGGATGGTGCGCCGCGACGCGGTCGGCTCGGCGCCGACCTCGACCAGGGTGCTGCTCTTGAACTCGATCACCCGCGGCTGGTCGATCTCGTAAACCACCGTGCCCGCCGGCCAGGGCAGCCGGAAGGCGCGCGAGTCCAGCCCGGAGGCCAGGATCACCACCTGACGCACCCCACCGCCGGTCGAGTCGATGAAGTAGTCGTCAAAGTACTTGGTGCGCACGGCCATTCCGTCGACCATCGACTGGATGCGCACCGGCGAGGCGTTCTCGATCGCGTCCACATCGAGGTCACCGTCCATCATCTTGGTGAAGAAGTCCACCCCGACCGCGCGCACCAGAGGTTCGGCGAACGGATCGTTGATCAAACCGCGGGGATCCTTGGTCGCCATCGCGCGCCCGGCCGCGACCATGGTCGCGGTCGCACCGACACTAGACGCCAGATCCCACTCATCGTCATGAGTGCGTGACATAGTCGACAACCCTAACCGAGCGTCACTTGAGGGCGGCGGCGACGTAGCTCATCTCACCGAAGGTGGCCGCCATCTCGTCCTCGGGGAATTGGAAACCGTTGCGGGCGTACAACTCCCGGGCGGGAGACGGCGTGACCTGCCACCCGCTACGGGTCAGGTAGTCGACCACGACGTTGCGCTCGCCCCGGTAGAACAGGTCGGCGGCGTTGAGGTTGAACCCGAAGCGCTGCCAGCGTTCGGAGATGCGCGCCAGGCGCTCGTCGGAGAACGCGTTGGGGTCGGGGACGTGTTCGGTCGCTAGCCGGCTGCCCGGGGCGCTGAGCGCGGTGATGTTGTCGAACAGCCGGTCCTGGGCCTCGGGCGGCAGGTAGGGCAGCAGCCCTTCGGCGCTCCACGCGGTCGGCTGGGTGACGTCAAACCCGCCCTCGCGCAGCGCCGCCGGCCAGTCGTCGCGCAGGTCGATGCTGATGGTGCGGCGCTCGGCGGTGGGAGCCGCGCCGAGCCCGGCGAGCGTGTCCGTCTTGAACGCGATGACCTCCGGCTGGTCGATCTCGTAGACCACGGTGCCCGCCGGCCACGCCAACCGGTAGGCCCTGGTGTCCAGTCCGGAAGCCAGGATCACCGCCTGCCGCACACCGTCTTTGGTGGCGCCGATGAAGAAGTCGTCGAAAAACCTGGTGCGCACCGTGATCTGCTCTGCCCGCGACTTGCGGTTGAACAGCGGGTCGTCCTCGAAGTCGATCTCGCCGTCGACGATGCGGATGAACGGGTCCAGCCCGACGGCGCGCACCAGCGGGTCGGCCAGCGGATCGTCAAGCAGGGCGTCGGGTCCCTGCGACGCCACGGCGCGGGACGCGGCGACCATGGTGGCCGTCGCTCCCACGCTGTGTGCCGGTCCCCAGCTGTCGCCGTCGGTGCGTCCCGCGTCGGTGGTCATCCTCTGGCTCCTATTTCTCGCCGAGCGTGCCGCTGGTGTACAGCATCTCGCCCATGCGCATGTCGTTGTCGGTGAGGGGGTCAAGTCCGTTGGCCGCGAACAGTTCTCTGATGCTGGCGCTGTTCAGCCGCCAGCCGCGGTCCGCCAGGTAGGGAGCCGCCTCGTTGCGGTCACCGAAGTAGACCAGGCCCGCCAAGTCCAGCTCGAAACCGTGGGCACGCCAGCGCTCGGAGATCGTCTGCATGCGCTCCTTCATCTTCTCCTCGTCGCCGGGCTCGGGGTTGGGCGCGCTTTCGGTGGCCAGCCGGCTGCCCGGCGCGCTGAGCGCGGTAATGGTGTCCAGCAGGCGATCCTGCGCCTCGGGCGGCAGGTAGCCGAGCAGGCCCTCGGCGCTCCACGCGGTCGGCCGGCCCGGGTCGAACCCGGCGTTGCGCAGCGCGGTGGGCCAGTCGTCACGCAGGTCGACGGGCACGGCCCGCCGCTCGGCGGTGGGGGCGGCGCCCAGGTCGGCCAGCGATCGCGTCTTGAATTCGATGACCTGCGGCTGGTCCACCTCGTAGACCACGGTGCCTGCCGGCCACGCCAACCGGTACGGGCGGGCGTCCAGGCCGGAAGCCAGGATCACCGCCTGCTTGATGCCCGCGTTCGTGGCGTCCAGGAAGAACTCGTCGAAGAACTTGGTGCGGACCGCCATGTTGTCCGCCATCCGCGACATCGCCCCGGCCGACCCCGCGGCACCGTCGTGCACGTCGTTCAGCTCGGCGGGGTCCAGCTCGCCGCTGGCCAGCCGGGAGAGCAGGTCGACGCCGACCAGCTTGACCAGCGGCTCGGCGAAGGGATCGTTGATCAGCGGTTTGTCGGCGCGGGCGGCCATGGCGCGGGCCGCCGCGACCATGGTCGCGGTCACGCCGACGCTGGACGCCAGGTCCCAGGTGTCGCCTTCGTACCTGGTGGAAGTCATTCGTGTGCCCCTATCGGAGGTAGTCAATCTAATATTTAGCCGATATAACAAGCTTCTCCCACTGTACGCTTCCCGCGATTCGCGGCAACCTTTACTGATGGCGTACGCAACGCCCTCCGGAATGGCGGCTAAACGGGTGCTCGTCACGGGTGCCCCGTCGGGATTGGGGGCGGCCCTGGCCGACCTGGCGCTGCGTGCCTGGGATGCGCTCGGCGGCGTCGATGTGCTGATCAACAACGCCGCGATGCCCAAGCGGCGCAGCGTCATCGCGCTGAAGCCGGACGAGGCCGAAGAGGTCATGCGGGTCAACTTCTTCGCCCCGATGCGCCTGACGCTCGCGCTGTTGCCGCGAATGCTGGCACGCGGATCGGGCACCATCGTCAACGTGTCCAGCGTTGGCGGCAGGCTTGGGATCATCCACGAAAGTGTCTATTGCGCAAGCAAAGTCGCGCTGTGCGGCTGGAGCGAGGCGATGGCCGTGGACCTGCACGACACGCCGATCTCGGTGAAGCTGCCCGAGCCGGGGCCGGTCGATACCGAGATCTGGGACCACCCGGAAAAGGTAGTCGACGCCAAAAACGCCGACCTGGACGCGTTCATCACCGGCGCCGCGGGGATGGCGCCGCGATGAAGGCATTGGTCTACGGCGTGCCACCGGAGCCCTTCGAGGTCGCCGACGACGCCAACCCGTTGACCCAGAACCTGGCGCGCACCCCGACCGCTTTGCGCGACCTGCCGGATCCAGAACTGCCGCACGAGGACTGGGTGATCACCCGGCCGCGGTTGACCGGCATCTGCGGGTCTGACTCCAAGCAGATCCTGATGGACTTCGGCGAGGGTGACACCGACAACGCCATGGCCGCGTTCTGTTCGTTCCCGCAAGTCATGGGCCACGAGGTGGTCGCCGACGTGGTGGCGCTGGGCCCCAAGGCCCGGGGGCTGAGCGTGGGGGAGCGGGTGGTGCTCAACCCGTGGCTGTCCTGCGGGCCGCGCGGCATCCAACCGCTTTGTCCCGCTTGCGAAGCCGGCGACTACAGCCTGTGCTGGAGCTTCACCGACGGCGACATCAAGCCGGGCATCCACACCGGGGTCTCGGCCGACGTCACGGGCGGCTACGCCGAACTGATGCCGGCGCACGACAGCATGCTGTTCGCCGTGCCGGACTCGATTCCCGACGAGATGGCCGTGTTCGCCGACCCGTTCTCGGTGTCGCTGCATTCGATCACCCGCCACCCGCCGCCGCGTTCGGGCGCCGCACTGGTGTACGGGGCCGGCTCGCTGGGATTGTGTGCGGTCGCGCTCCTGCGGGCGTTGTATCCCGACGTGGCCGTCGCGGTGGTGGCGCGCTTCGCCGCGCAGGCCGAGCTGGCCCGACAGTTCGGCGCCGCGAAAGTCCTTGCGCACGAACCGTGTACGGACATCATCGAAGAGCTCGTCGCGTGGGGCGGTGGCCGGCTGCGCCGGCCGCTGCAGGGCCTGCCGATGGCCCACCCCGGGGCCGTCGACGTCGTCTACGACACCGTCGGCAAGCCCGAGACCTTCGAGGTCGGCGTCCGGGTGCTGCGTTCGCGAGGAACGCTGGTGAAGGCAGGCGTTCACGCCCCGGGCCGGTGGGAGGACAGCCCGCTCTACTTCAAAGAGCTTTCGTTCGTCGGCTCGAACGCCTTCGGCGTCGAGGAGGTGGACGGGCAGCGCAAGCACGCCATCGCCCACTACCTCGACCTGGCCGCCGCGGGCCGAATGGACCTGCGCCCCATGCTCACCACACCTTCGGCCTGCGGGAGTGGCGCGACGCCTTTCTGGCGATCGCCAATCAGGGCGACAGCGGCGCGGTGAAGGTGGGCATCGACCAGCGTCAGGTGTTGGCGCGCAGGTAGCCGTAGACCGAGGCGAAGTTGCGGTTGACGTCCTCGGGGATCGGCACCGGACCGCCGAGAGCGCGAGCGCCCCAAACGATTTGGGCGGTGCGCTCGACCAGCGCGGTGATGTGCAGGACCTTGTCCGGCCGCGGCCCCACCGCCACCAGGCCGTGGTTGGCGATCAGGGCGGCGCCGCGGCCCTCGAGCGCGGAGACCGCGTTGGCGCCGACCTCCGGGGTGCCGGACGCCGCGTACTCGGTGCAGCGGACGTCGCCGCCGCAGTACACCGCGAACTCGTCGATGCACGCCGGGATCGATTCGTGGGCGATGGCGAACATGGTCGCCCACACCGGATGGCTGTGGATGACACTGCCGACGTCGTCGAAGGCCCGATAGCAGGCCAGGTGCAGCTGCATCTCCGACGACGGGGAGCGGCCCTCGGCCGCCTGCAGCACCGAGCCGTCCGCGTCGACGAGCACCAGATCATCGAGCTGCATGTCGTGGTAGTCCACCGACGACGGGGTGATGACGACGTTGCCGTCGGCGCGCCGCGCCGAGATGTTGCCGGCCGTCCCCTCCACGAGGCCGCGGCGCAGCATGTCCTTGGCGGCGTCCAGCACCGCGGCCTCGGGGTCGTCGACGAACTTCATGGCACCAGCACCTCCGGGTTGACGATGTGAGCGGGCGTGTTGCCGGCCAGCAGCGCCTCCAGGTCGTCGGCCACCATCTGCGCCTGTCGCGCCTCGGTGTCGAAGGTGGCGCCCCCGATGTGCGGCGTCAGCACGACGTTTCGCATCCCCACCAGCGGGTGATCGGCAGGCAGCCGTTCGCCGGCGAAGTGGTCCAGGCCCGCGGCGCCCACCTTGCCCGCGACCAGGGCGTCGACCAGGGCGTCGGTGTCGTGCAGCTGGGCGCGGGCGGTGTTGAGGAAGACCACGCCGTCGCGCATGGCGGCGAACTCCCGGGCGCCGATCATGCCGGCCGTGTCGTCGGTGACCAGGGCGTGCAGCGAGACCACGTCGGCCTCGCTCAGCAGCTCGTCGAGGCTGTGCCGCGCTTCGGGGTTGTAGGGGTCGTGCGCGATCACTCGCAGCCCCAGCCCGGACAACCGCCACCGCGTTGCGCGGCCGACGGCGCCGAGGCCCACCAGCCCGGCGGTGAGCCCCGCGATCTCGGCGGCACGGAACCGCTGATACGGGATGCTGCCATCGCGAAAGATGTTGCCGCTGCGCACATCCGCGTCCGCGGTCAGCACGTGACGGGTGGCGGCCAGCAGCAGGGCCACCGTCATCTCGGCGACCGCATCGGCATTGCGGGCCGGGGTGTTCAGCACCGGGATGCCGGCCGCGGTGGCCCCGGCGATGTCGACGTTGTTGGGGTCGCCGCGGGTGGACGCGATCACCCGCACGCCCTGCTCGAACACCGGGCCGCGCACCGAATCGCCTTCCACCACCACGATTTCGGCGGCTTCGCCGGCGATCCGATCGGCCAGCTGCTCGGGGCTGTAGATGCGCAGCGGGGTCTGCTCGATCCAGGGGTCGTACACCACGTCGGCCAGCTCTCGCAGTTTGGCGAAGCCCGGCCCCCGCATCGGGGCGGTCACCAACGCGCGTGGTTTGGACGTCACGAGTGCCAATGCTGGCGTACGGTGACGCCCGTGTCACGCAAAGACGTCACAATCGGCATCGACGTCGGCAGCACCGCGGTCAAGGCGATCTCCGCCGACGCCGACGGCAACGTGACGGCCCGCGTGCGCATCCCCCATGAGCTGCGGGTACCGGCGCCCGACCGGCTGGAGCACGACGCCGAGGCAGCGTGGCGGCGTGGGCCGTCGGCCGCCTTGAACGAACTGGCCCACCAACCCCGCATCGCCGCGGCGGCCGTCTCGGCGATGGTGCCGTCGATGACCGCCGTCGACGACACCGGTGCGCCCATCACGCCCGGACTGCTCTACGGCGACGGCCGGGGCCGCACCCCCGGCGGCCCGGAACAACAAGCGCAGCCGCTGCCCGCGCTCGGCGAGGCCGCAGAGTTCTTGCGCTGGACGGCCGAGCAGGCGCCGGGCGCCGCCGGCTACTGGCCCGCGCCGGCGGTGGCCAATCACGCGCTGTCGGGTCAGCCGGTGATCGACATCGCCACCGCCGCCACCGCGTTCCCCTTGTTCGACGGGACCGGCTGGAATCCCGAGGCGTGCGCGGAACGCGGCGCGGCCGTCGAGCAGCTGCCGCGGGTGGAGAGCATGGGAGCCGTCGTCGGGCAGTTGCGCGGCACCGACGCCGCGCTGGCCACCGGCGCCATCGACGCGCTGTGCGAACAGATCGTCGCCGGCGCCGACCACGACGGCGACGTCCTGGTGATGTGCGGCACCACCCTGATCGTGTGGACCACCATCGCCGAGGCCCGCCAGATGCCCGGCCTGTGGACCATTCCGCACACCGCGCCCGGCAAGAGCCAGATCGGCGGGGCCAGCAACGCCGGCGGGCTGTTCCTGGGCTGGGTGGATCGCGTTGTGGCACCGGCGGACCCGACCACCGTCGAACCCGGGCGCGTCCCGGTGTGGGCGCCCTATCTGCGCGGCGAACGCACGCCGTTCCACGATCGGGACCGCCGGGGCGTGCTCGAGGCGCTGGATCTGACCCACGACGCCGCCGCGCTGCGCCGCGCCGCCTACGAGGCGTCCGGGTTCGTGGTCCGCCGGCTCATCGAACTCGGCGGGGCGCCGGTGTCGCGCATCGTGGCCACCGGCGGCGGCACCCGGCTGGGGCCGTGGCTGCAGGCCATCGCGGACGCCACCGGGCGGCCGGTCGAGGTGTCCGGGGTGGCGGAAGGGGCCGCGCTGGGGGCGGCGTTTCTGGCGCGCATGGCGGTCGGCCTGGAGACGACGATCGCCGACGCCTCCCGATGGGCGCGCATCGAGCGCGTCGTCGAGCCCGATCCGGCCTGGGCGAGCGCTGTCGAGGATCGCTACCAGCGCTTCCAGGAGCTGGAAAACCGCAGATGTAGCGCGGTGGCCCCACCGGCGTTCTAGGCTGGTGCAATGACCGACCAGGACCGCAAAGCCGCCCGCCGCGAAATCGCCGATGCTCTGTTGAAAGCCCTCGAACGACGGCACGAAATAGCCGACGTCGTCGTGGAATCGGAGAACAAGGCGGCCGCGGTGGAGGCGATCGTTCGCCTGCTCGACACGTCGCACGTCGCCGCCGAAGCGGTGATGGGCATGTCGTTCGATCAGCTCACCATCGACTCGCGCCGCAAGATCCTCGCCGAACTCGAAGACCTGAACAAGCAGCTCAGCTTCACCCTGGGCGAGCGTCCGGCGAGCCTGGGGGAGACGCTGGAGCTGCGTCCCTTCTCCGCCGCGGCCGACCGCGACATCTTCGCCGTGCGCACCGAGGACATCGGCTTTGCCGGCGACGGCTCCGGTGGACCGGCCGGCAACGTGGACGACGAGATCAGCGCCGCGCTGGGCCGCGTCGACGACGAAGAAGCCGCGTGGTTCGTGGCCGTCGACGGCGGCGAGAAGGTCGGCATGGTGTTCGGCGAGCTGGTCCGTGGCGAGGTCGACGTCCGGATCTGGATTCACCCCGATCACCGCAAGCGGGGTTACGGCACCGCCGCGCTGCGCAAGTCGCGCTCGGAGATGGCGTGGTGTTTCCCCGCGGTGCCGATGGTGGTGCGCGCACCGGCGGCCAATCCCGACCGTTAGCGCAGAACGGCGTCGACCGCGATGCTGTTGCGCATCGCCTCCATGCTGTCACCCGGTGGGATGTGCAGCCCGGCCTCGGCGAACATGTCCGCGCGGGTGCGCCTGGACACCTGCCAGCCGCGTGCGGTCAGATACGCCGCCGCCGGCGTGCGCTCGCCGCGGTAGACCAGCGTCGACACGTCGACATCGAAGCCGAACTGGCCCCACCGCCTGGCCATCGCCTTCGCGCGTTTTTCCAGCAGGTGCGGCGTGCCGCCGTCGTGGTATTCGGTTGCCAGCCGGCTACCCGGGGCGCTCAGCGTGGTGATGGCGTCGAACAGCCTGTCCTGCGCCTCCGGCGGCAAATACATCAACAGACCCTCGGCGCTCCACGCGCTGGGCCTTGACTCGTCGAAACCCTTGTCCCGCAAAGCATTAAGCCAGTCATCGCGCAGGTCGACCGACACGGTGCGGCGCTCCGCAGTGGGCCGGGCCCCCAGCTTCGCCAGCGTCGTGGACTTGAAGTCGATGACGGCCGGCTGATCGATTTCGTACACCACGGTGCCCGCCGGCCAGGCCAGGCGGTACGGGCGTGAGTCCAGGCCGGACGCCAGGATCACCGCCTGGCGGACGCCGGAAGCGGTTGCATCGGTGAAGAAGTCGTCGAAGTAGCGGGTGCGCACGGCCATGATGTCGACCATGCGTTGCAGGTTGAACTCCGCATCGGGGTCGGCATCGGCATCGAGACCGCCCGTCTCGTCGGTGATCTCACCGTCGAGCACCCGGGTGAAGAACTCGGCACCGACCGCACGGACTAGCGGGTCGGCGAACGGATCGTCGATCAGCGCGTCAGGCCGGTTACCGGCCAGCGCCCGGCACGCGGCGACCCAGGTCGCCGTGGCGCCCACGCTCGAGGCCAGGTCCCAGCTGTCTTGATCGGTGCGTGTCACGCCGCCCCCTTGGTGAATGTCGCGGTGACGTATCTGATGTCGCCGAAGGCGGCCATCGAGGGTTGCTCGGGGAAATCAAAACCGTTGGCCGCGTAGAGTTCCGGGGTGGTGTGCACCGACGAGTCCCAGCCGTGCCCGGACAGGTAGGTCACCACGTCGTTGCGTTCGCCGGGGTAGACCAGATCGGCCCAGTTGAGGTCCAGCCCCATGCGCCGCCAGCGCTCGCTGATCTCGCGGCCGCGTTTCTCGATGCGGCCCCGCATGTCTGGCACGTAGCCGGTGCCGATCCTGCTGCCGTTGGCGGACAGCGCGGTGATGTTGTCGAACAGGCGGTCCTGTGCGTCCGGCGGCAGATAACCCAGCAGCCCCTCGGCGCTCCACGCCGCGGGTGCGCCCGGGTCGAACCCACTGTCGGCCAACGCGCCCGGCCAGTCGTCGCGCAGGTCGACGCCCACCGCCCGCCGGTCGGCGCTCGGCGTCGCGCCCAGATCGGCCAGGGTGCGGGTCTTGAACTCGATCACCCTGGGCTGGTCGATCTCGTAGACCACCGTCCCGGGCGGCCAGGCCAGCCGATAGGCGCGGGTGTCCAGCCCCGAGGCCAGGATGACGGCCTGGCGGATACCGGAGTCGGCGGCGTCGAGGAAGAAGGAATCGAAGAACCGGGTGCGGACCGCCATGCCCTCACCGAGTCGGCGCGGGGTGAACGCCGGATCGTCCTCGGGTGTCTCGATGTCTCCGTTCATCATCCGGATGAAGGCCTCGACGCCGACGGCGCGAACCAATGGCTCGGCGAAGGGATCGTCGATCAACGGCTCGGGGCCTTTGGAGGCCAGCGCCCGCCGGGCGGCCACCGCGGTGGCGGTGGCACCTACGCTGGACGCCAGATCCCAACTGTCGCCCTCTGATCGCTTGCTGTCGGTCTCTGGCATGGCAGCCTCCTAACTTGATGGTGTCGGCCCGCTGCGCCCGGCTTGGACTATGCGGCGACCCGCTCGCCCGGCTACGCCGCGCTTGCGATCGCCGCGGCCGCGCTTGCGATCGCCACTAGCGCAGGGTGGCGGTGACGGCGACGATGTTGCGGAACTGCGCCATCGCCTCGTCGTCGTGGAATTGCAGCCCGTAGTCGCCGAACAGTTCGCGGCGCGGTCGCGAGGCCACCTCCCAGCCCTTGGCCGTGAGGTAGTCGACGACGTTGCTGCGCTCGCCGTCGAAGAACAGTCCCGACAGGTCGATGTCGCAGCCGACCTTGGCCCAGCGGTCGTTGAACTCCTGGGCGCGTTGCGACATCGTCGTGCCGGCGGTGTCGGGGTGATACTCGGTGGCCAGCTTGCTGCCGGGCGCGCTGAGCCCGGTGATGTTGTCGAAGAGCCGGTCCTGGGCGTCGGGCGGCAGGTACATCAACAGGCCCTCGGCGCTCCACGACGTCGGCTGCGTCACGTCAAAGCCGTTGGCGCGCAACGCGGCCGGCCAGTCCTCGCGCAGGTCGATGCTGACCGTGCGCCGCTCGGCCGTCGGGGCGGCACCCAGGCTGGACATGGTGGTGCTCTTGAACTCGATGACGGCGGGTTGATCGACCTCGTAGACCACGCTTCCAGACGGCCAGCTCAGCCGATAGGCGCGGGCGTCCAGGCCGGCCGCCAGGATCACCGCCTGGCGAACCCCGTCGCGGGCGGCGTTGAGGAAGAAGTCGTCGAAGAAGCGGGTGCGCACGGCGATGGAGTCGGTCTCCAGCGCCAGATCCTTGCCGCTGCCCTCGTATCCCTCCGAGTCGGCGACCTCACCGTCGACCAGTCGCCGGAAGAAATCCAGGCCGACGGCGCGCACCAGGGGTGCGGCGAACGGGTCGTTGATGATGGGCTTGGTGGCCTCGCTGGCCAGTGCGCGGGCCGCGGCGACCATCGTGGCCGTGGCACCGACGCTCGAGGCCAAGTCCCAGCTGTCTTGGTCAGTGCGCGTCATGCTGCTCCCAAGTTATTTAGCAAATGCAACGAGTCAGGGGAACTCTACGCCTCACGGCTTACGGCTTCCTGTGTTTTTCGGGCGCGTTGCGGCGGCGGCACAAACAGCCGGTGAACGGCGCCGCGAGGGGTCGCAGGAAAGGCCCTGACCAGACCTGGTCGGACCAGCTGTTAGTCTCGTACACGGTTTGACGCGCTGCAATTAAGGCGGCCGTACGTCCTGGCCTGCGGGTGTTGGGCGCGTGATGCAGGAAACCCCCGGCTGCGCAGGAGGAAGAGTTGCTTTCGGCTTTCATCTCATCGCTGCGGACAGTCGACCTGAGACGGAAGATCCTCTTCACGCTTGGCATCGTCGTCTTATATCGGGTCGGCGCCGCGCTACCGTCCCCTGGCGTCAACTTTCCGAACGTCCAGCAGTGCATCAAAGAGGCCAGCGGCGGCGCGGCCGGACAGATCTATTCGCTGATCAACCTGTTCTCGGGTGGCGCGCTGCTCAAACTCACCGTGTTCGCGGTGGGGGTGATGCCCTACATCACCGCCAGCATCATCGTGCAGCTGCTCACGGTGGTCATACCGCGGTTCGAGGAGCTGCGCAAGGAAGGCCAGTCCGGCCAGGCCAAGATGACGCAGTACACGCGTTATCTGGCCATCGCGCTGGCCGTCCTGCAGGCCACCAGCATCGTGGCCCTGGCGGCCAACGGCGGGCTGCTGCAGGGCTGCTCGCTGGACATCATCGCCGACCAGAGCATCTTCACCCTGGTCGTCATCGTGCTGGTGATGACCAGCGGCGCGGCGCTGGTGATGTGGATGGGTGAACTGATCACCGAGCGCGGCATCGGCAACGGCATGTCCCTGCTGATCTTCGTCGGCATCGCGGCCCGCATCCCCGCCGAGGGCAAGACGATCCTGGACAGCCGCGGCGGGATGATCTTCGCCGCCGTCCTGATCGCCGCGCTGGTCATCATCGTCGGCGTGGTCTTCGTCGAGCAGGGCCAGCGCCGGATCCCGGTCCAGTACGCCAAGCGCATGGTCGGCCGTCGCATGTACGGCGGAACGTCGACGTACCTGCCGCTCAAGGTCAACCAGGCCGGCGTTATCCCGGTGATCTTCGCGTCCTCGCTGATCTACATCCCGCACCTGATCACCCAGCTGATCCGCAGCGGCGCCGGCGGCGTGGGCAACAGCTGGTGGGACAAGTTCGTCGGCACGTACCTGTCCGACCCGAGCGACCCGGTCTACATCGCCATCTACTTCGGCCTCATCATCTTCTTCACGTACTTCTACGTGTCGATCACGTTCAATCCCGACGAGCGCGCCGACGAGATGAAGAAGTTCGGCGGCTTCATTCCCGGCATCCGGCCGGGCAAGCCCACCGCCGATTACCTGCGTTATGTGCTGAGCCGGATTACCCTGCCGGGATCGATCTACCTCGGCGCGATCTCCGTGCTGCCCAACTTGTTCTTGCAAATCGGCAATGGCGGAGCTGTCCAGAATTTGCCGTTCGGCGGTACTGCGGTTTTGATCATGATTGGGGTTGGCTTGGATACGGTCAAACAGATCGAGAGCCAGCTCATGCAGCGCAACTATGAAGGGTTCCTCAAGTGAGAGTCGTTTTGCTGGGGCCGCCGGGGGCCGGTAAGGGAACGCAGGCCCAGAAGCTCTCCGAGAAGCTGGGGATTCCGCAGATTTCCACCGGCGAACTGTTCCGCAGCAATATCGAGAACGGGACCAAACTCGGCCTGGAGGCCAAGCGCTACCTGGACGCCGGCGACCTGGTGCCCTCGGAGCTGACCAACCAGCTCGTCGACGACCGGCTGAACGAGCCCGACGCGGCGAACGGTTTCATCCTGGACGGCTACCCGCGCTCGATCGAGCAGGCCAAGGCCCTGCACGACATGCTGGGACGCCGGGGAACCGACATCGACGCGGTGCTGGAATTCCGGGTCTCGGAGGACGAGCTGCTGCAGCGGCTGAAGGGCCGCGGCCGCGCCGACGACACCGAAGACATCATCCTGAACCGGATGAAGATCTACCGCGACGAGACGGCGCCGCTGCTGGATTACTACAGCCACGAGCTCAAGACGGTCGACGCCATCGGCACCTTGGACGAAGTGTTCGCCCGCGCGCTGCAGGCGCTGGGCAAGTAGGGATGAACCCGCTGGCGCGGCTGCGGAGTCGCAAGGTGGTGCCGCAGCGCAGTGCCGGCGAACTCGACGCCATGGCCGCGGCGGGCGCGGTGGTCGCGGCCGCGTTGCAGGCGGTGCGCGCGGCCGCGGTTTCCGGGGTGTCGACGCTGACCCTGGACGAAATCGCCGAATCGGTGATCCGCGACGCCGGCGCGGTGCCGTCGTTCCTGGGCTACCACGGCTACCCCGCGTCCATCTGCGCGTCGGTCAACGAGCGGGTGGTGCACGGGATCCCGTCGGCCGCCGAGATCCTCGCACCCGGTGACCTGGTGTCGATCGACTGCGGCGCGGTGCTGGACGGCTGGCACGGCGACGCCGCGATCACCTTCGGGGTCGGGACGCTGGACGCGGCCGACGAGGCGCTGTCCCAGGCGACCAGGGAATCGCTGGAGGCCGGGATCGCGGCGATGGTGCCCGGTAACCGGCTGACCGACGTGTCGCACGCCATCGAGATGGGCACGCGCGACGCCGCGGCCCGCCATTCGCGTGCCTTCGGGATCGTCGAGGGTTACGGCGGCCACGGCATCGGCCGCCAGATGCACATGGATCCGTTCCTGCCCAACGAGGGCTCGCCTGGGCGCGGCCCCCTGTTGGCCGCCGGCTCGGTGCTGGCCATCGAACCCATGCTGACGCTGGGAACCGGCAAGACCGTGGTGCTCGACGACCAGTGGACGGTCACCACCACCGACGGATCACGCGCGGCACACTGGGAGCACACCGTCGCGGTCACCGACGGCGGTCCGCGCATCCTGACTTTGCCCTCGTAGCAGGGCTAGCGTTGAACTAAACGCCGACTCGCCTCGTTTCAGTAGTCGGAGGTGATCGAGTGGCTCGGGTTGCTGGCACTGGGAAGGCGTCCGGGGCTGCCGAGGCCGCTCTGATGAAGGCGCTGTACGACGAACACGCCGCGGTTCTGTGGCGTTACGCGTTGCGGCTGACGGGGGACGCCAGCCAGTCCGAGGACGTGGTCCAGGAGACGCTGCTGCGGGCATGGCAGCACCCCGAGGTCGTCGGCGACACCGAGCGCTCGGCGCGGGCGTGGTTGTTTACCGTGGCCCGCAACATGATCATCGACGATCGGCGCAGCGCGCGGTTTCGCAACGTCGTCGGCTCCACGGACGTATCGGGGGCACCCGAGCAGTCCACGCCGGATGAGGTCAATGCGGCGCTGGACCGGTTGCTGATAGCGGACGCGATGGCCCAGCTGTCCGCCGAGCACCGAGCGGTGATCGAGCGGTCCTACTACCGCGGTTGGACCACCACACAGACTGCTGCAGACCTCGGCATCGCCGAGGGAACGGTGAAGTCGCGACTACACTATGCCGTGCGGGCGTTGCGACTCACTCTGCAGGAACTCGGGGTTACCCGATGAGGGCCTCCGAATGCTTGAGGGGTGAGAAGAATGGATGAAATGAGGACGCCGGTGCAGGATCTCGGCCCTCCCGAAGACCGCTACGCGATGTGGGATGCCGCATACGTGTTGGGCTCCTTGTCGGCCGCGCAACGCCGCGAATTCGAGACGCACATGGCACACTGCCCGCCCTGCCGGGAGGCCGTCGCCGACCTCAGTGGCGTTCCGGCGCTGCTGTCCCAGCTCGACGGCGACGAAGTGGCCGCCATCGACCAGTCCGGTCCGGCCCCGGAGATGTCTCCAAAATTGCTCCCGTCCCTGCTGGCGACGGTTCGTTGGCGCCGGCGCCGCACCCGGGTAGTGACCTGGGTGGCGTCGGCGGCCGCGGCCGCGGTGCTGGCCATCGGGGTGTTCGTCGGTCTTGAGGGGTGGTCGTCGACTCCGTCCCAGCAGGTGACTGCATCGTCGGAGCCGATGGCTCAGGTGGGCACCAGCCTGCTGACGTCGACGGTCGCCGTCAGCAGCCAGCACTGGGGGACGTCGATCGACCTGCGCTGCGTGTGCCTGGCCCCGCTGACCGCGCACCACGACACGCTGGCGATGGTCGTGGTGGGGCGTGACGGCAGCCAGACCCGGCTGGCGACCTGGGTGGCCCTGCCCGGCCACACCGCGACGCCCGCGGGCGCGATCTCTACCCCGATCGATCAGATCGCCGCCGTGCAGGTGGTGGCCGCCGATAGTGGCCAGTTGCTGCTGCAACGCTCGCTGTAGGGATCGGAGCCAGCGTGTCCGGCTACGCGCGTGCGCTGCGGGTGCTCGTTGTGGGCGCCGGCGTTGCCGGCATCTCCGCCGCCCGCGGATTGCTGCGCGACGGACACGACGTCACCGTGTTCGAGCGGCGCCCCGATGTGCGGGCCGCCGGCGGTGCGGTGACCATCTGGTCCAACGGTGATTCGGTCCTGGGCCAGCTGGGTGTCGACATGGACGGTGCCGGCCGGCGGCTGGCCAGCGTGCGGGCCGTGACGTCCACCGGGCGCAGGCTCGCCACCCTGGACGTGACCACGATGGCGCGGCGACTGGGCGCCCCCGTCCGAATGGTTCCGCGTCGCGTTCTGCTGGACCGGCTGCTGGACGGGTTTCCGACCGAGCGCATCCGGTGCAACTCCCGGGTTATCGCGTTGGCCGGCACGGGCGACGGCGTCCGCGTCGACTTCGGCGACGGCTCCACGGTCGAGGGCGACGTGTTGATCGGCGCCGACGGGCTGCACTCGGTGGTGCGCGAATGTGTTGGCGCGCAAGGCGCTCGGCCCACCGGCTGGTGCAGCTGGCAGGGGCTGGCCGCCGTCCCGGAGGTCGCGGACTCCGATGCCGGGCTCATGATCATCGGTGCGCACGGCAACCTCGGCCTGTGGCCGGCCGGCGGCACCGACGTGCAGTGGTGGTTCGACCTGCCGTGGTCGTATGACTTCGTCAGGCCGCAGCGTCCGATCGAGCTGATCCGGTCACACTTCTCCGGATGGTCCGACCCGGTCGATCGGGTGCTCGCGACGTTGACCGACGACGATCTGGCCCGCTCGCCGTTCCCACATTTTCGGCATCCGATTCCGCGCGCGGGCCGTGGCCCGGTCACGTTGCTCGGCGATGCCGCACACACGATGCCGCCCACCCTGGCGCAGGGGACCAACCAGGCCCTGCTCGACACGATGGTGCTGTGCAAGGCGCTGGCGGACGTGCGTCGCGGGACAACCGGCCGCGGCACCGATGTTTCGCGCGCGCTGCGGTGGTACGAGAAGACCCGGCGCCGCAAAGTCATGGCCGTCTCGTGGATGGCGTCGCTGCCGGTGTCACACGGAGAATCCGTGCTGAGGCCGGCCGCGCTGATCTCGGACCGGGTGCAGGCCTCGGCGCTGACGACGTTCCTGCGCGTCACGAGTCACCGCCGGATGTCAGCTCAAATCAGCCGAAACTTGGGGGTAGTGGCCAAGATCCCGTCGAGCCCGTGAACCACCCGGCCGATTCCGTAACTGTGCGAGGCGATTTAGATGCGCCCTCCCGCTGGCTGTGGCTGGTGAAGTGGTGCGTGCTGGCCCTGCCGCACTACCCGATTCTGATACTGCTCTACCTGGTGTATCCCCTCGCGACCGTCGCCGCCGGCGTGGCCATCCTGTGCACCGGGCGATATCCGCGGCCGCTCTTCGATTTCAACGTCGGGGTGCTGCGCTGGTCCTGGCGGGTGATGAACTACCGGTTCCCGATGAACAGCACCGACCAGTACCCGCCGTTCACCCTTGCGTCTCGGCCCGACTATCCCGGTGATCTCGCGGTCGAATACCCGGAGCGGCTGAAAAACGGGGCGGTGCTGGTGAAGTGGCTGCTGGCGATCCCGCAGGTGCTGCTGTGCTGGTCGATGGAGGCGCCGCTGCAGGTGCTGTGCATCGTCTCCGCGCTGACGTTGTTGTCCACCGGAACGATCCCGCAGGGCATCTTCGATCTGCTCATGGGCATGGTGCGCTGGCGGTACCGGGTGGCGGCCTACGTGTCGTTGATGCGCGACGAATATCCGCCGTTCCGCATGGATTTGGGTGGCCGATGATCCGAAATGTCCTGTTTCCATACGTCTACCGATACGGCCAGCCGATTTTCGACCGGCTGTTCTACCACCGGTATCGACGGGCCGCGCTGAGCAACGCGACCGGCCGGCTGTTGATGGTCGGCCTCGGGCCCGGGACCGACCTGACGTTTCTGCCCGCCGCGGTGACGTCGGTCGCCGCCGTGGAACCCGACGCGTCATTCCGGCGGATGGCCGCGCGGCTCGCTTTCCGCCGCGGCATCGCGGTCGACATCGTCGAGGGGACCGGTGAGTCGATTCCCTTCCCGGAGAACAGTTTCGACTCCGTACATATCGGCCTGGTGTTGTGCTCGGTCGACGACGTGGCCGCCACCCTCGGCGAGATCCGGCGGGTGCTGACGCCCGGGGGCAGGCTCGTCGTCCTCGAGCACGTGCGCGGGGATGGAGCGATGGGCCGATTCCAGGACCTCATCGCCAAGCCGTGGTCGTGGCTGGCCGGTGGTTGTGAGCCGAACCGGCGGACCCTCGACGCTATTGCCGCGGCGGGATTCGATACCACCGCGCTGCACAGCATTCCGCGAACGCCGGTGCCCTTCCCGTGCAAACCCCATCTGCAGGGATTCGCCGTCCTCACTCGACGCTGACCGCCGCGATGATGTTGAGCTGCGCCGCCCGCCGTGCCGGAGGCAGGGAGCCGAGCAGGCTGATCGCCAGAGCCCCGAGCGTGAAGGCGAGCGCCAGCGGACTCAGCCGAAAGCCGACTTCGAAATTCATCACGTCCCCGCTGATACGGCTGAACAGCCATTGGTCCGTCAGCCCCAGCGCGAGCCCCAAAACGCCACCGACAACGCCGATTCCGGCCGCCTCGGCCAGGACCATCCGCAATGCGAAGCGCCGGCTGGCGCCCATTGCGCGCAGCACACCGATTTCGCGCCTGCGTTCCATCACCGACAGCGTCAACGTGTTGAGCAGTGCGACCCCGGCCACCACCACGACGATGACCCACACCGCGTTGGCGATGAACATGCTCTGATGCAGCGGAGCTTCCAGCCCCGCCAGCGCCGCGCGACCGTCGTACACGTGATTCGGCGCCGGCACCGCCTCGCGGACGGTGGCCAGCAGCCGCTGCCGATTCACCCCCGGGGCAGCGGCGATCTGCAGCGTCGTCGCCGCCGGGCGATCGAACCAGGCCCGCAGGTGATCGAGGTCGATCCCGACCGTGCCGATGACGGTCGAGAAGAACGGCACCAGGGCCAGCACGGGCGTCTCGCGCGGGCCGTGCGGTGTCTGCAGCCGCAGTTGCTCGCCGGCCCGGACGTGCAGAATCGCGCCCAGATTCTGCGTGAGCACCACGCCCCTGCCGGCGAGCACCTCGGCGCGCACTCGCTCGCCGAGAGCCCGGAAGAGCGCATCGTGGCTGCCGGGGGAGAACCCGTCGAGCAGGACGCGGGTACCGCCGACGACGGCGAACCCGAACGCGCCTTCGGTCACCTGCGCCACGCCCGGGAGTGTGCCGACCTTGTCGGAAATGCCTTGTGGCAGAACGTCGGTGGGGTAACCGTCGGGAGGGTCTGCGCTCACCCAGACGTCGGCGTCGGCGACCGGCGACAAGATGTCCCGCGCCGATCGGATCATGTCGGCGTTCGTACCGGTGATCACGACGGTGGTGAGCACCCCGATGAGCACGGTCATCACCGTCGCCCATACCCGGCGCGGCGCACGCCGGATCGTGGCCGCCGCGAGTGCCCCGACCGATCCGAACAAACGCGCCGTCGCCGCCGTGGCCTTGACGATGGGAACGGTGAGCGCGAAGCCCAGGGCGATCTCGGCGCCCAGCAGGGCGGCCATCGCGACGACCGCGTAGCTGCCGCGCTGGCCGGTCACGATCGACGTCGACGCCGCCAACACCGCGACCGCCCCGACGCCACAGGCGATGCGCAGCCAGCGGGGCACCACGTCGGCCGCCGAGACCCCCACCGGGGCCAGCGCCTCGATCGGTGAGACCTTGTACACTTGCCGTGCTGCCATCGCCGACGCCGCCACGCTGGTGAGTGCCGTCACCGCCAGCGCCAGCGGTATCGCATAACCGGGCAGCCAATACTGGACGCGGGCTTCGAGCCCCTGTGTCACCGCCGGCGGCAGCCGGCCAATCGCGATGTGACCCGCCACAATTCCCACGCCGGACCCGATGGCTCCGCCGATCAGCCCGAGAATCGCGGCCTCGGCGAGCATGTCGCCGACGATGGTGACGCGCCGGCCGCCAATCGCGCGCAGCATCGAGATAACCGGCCGCCGCTGGGTGATCGCCATCGTCATCGTGGTGTAGATCAAAAACGCGCCGACCACCAACGCGACCGCGGCGCCCAGCAGGGCCATGTAGTTCATCAGCCTGACACCGTCGCCGGCCCGGGCCGCCCGGAAGCTGGGAGCCGCGACGATCGCCCGGCCGTGCACGGCGCCGCTGACCGCCGCGCGCACCGCGCCGAGGTCGGCACCGGCCTTCGTGGCGATCAGGATCGAGTCGAGTTGGCCGGTGCGGCCGGCGGCGTTCTGCGCCAAGGCTAGCGGCGCCAGCACGTAGTGCCCGCCGTTGAGGTCCGCGTATTGCTTGCCCGCGAGCACGTCGGTGACCGTGACCGATGCCGAACCCAGTTGGAATTCCTGGCCTTTCGCATAGCCGACGCGCGGTCCGACCCGAACTCCCGCCGGCGTCGAGGGCGACGCCTGCAGGGGCTGGGCGCCCCCCTGTTGTAGCGCGTCCCTGAGGGCGCCACCCAGAACGGCGGTGCTCGCATCCGCGCCCAGCAGCAGCACCGGCCCCGACGGGGTGGATGCCGACGTCCGGATCATCGGCGCCGCGGTGGCGACGCCCGGGACCGCGGCCACCTCGGCCAGCATCGAGTCGGGAAATCCGGCGTCGGTGATGCCGGAGACCTCGAGCGCGGCGACGCCGGCGATCCCGTCGGCCAGCCGGCTGACCGATCCGGTGATCGACCCGAAGATTCCGAACACCGAAACCAAATACGTTGCCGAGACGGCCATTACCGCGATCGACGCGAACGTGCGGCGGCGATGGGTGGCGAGCTCACGCAGGCTGAACCCCCGCAGCCTGCTCGCCGTGGCCGTGATCGCCGGCCCTGCTTTCACCCGGCGACCGCCATGACGTCCGAACCGACCCGGCCGTCCTGCAGCGTGATCACCCGATCGGTGGCCGCGGCCGCATCGGAGTTGTGGGTCACCATCACCACCAGCCGGCCCGGGCCGTCCTCGTGCGCGACCTCGGCAAGTAACGCCAAAATGGATGCGCCGGTGGTGGAATCGAGGTTTCCGGTGGGCTCGTCGGCCAGAATCAACGGCGGGTTCATCATCAGCGCGCGCGCCACAGCGACCCGCTGCATCTGGCCGCCGGACAGCTCCGCCGGCCGGTGCTGGGTCCGGTTGCCGAGCCCGACCCGATCCAGCAGCCGGATGGCGTCCGGTCTGGCCCTGCCCAGCCGGACACCGTCGAGCAGTCTCGGGATCGCCACGTTCTCCCACGCCGACAGGGTCGGCAACAGGTTGAAGAACTGGAAAATGAAACCCACCCGGTGATGACGGAACCGCGACTGCTCTTCGTCGCTGAGGCGGCCGATCTCTTCGCCGTCGAACGCGATCGACCCGGAATCGGGGGAATCCAGGGCGCCGAGCAGGTGTAGCAGCGTGCTCTTGCCCGCCCCGGACGGCCCGACGACCGACACGAACTGCCCGTCCGCCAGCCGCAGGCTGACCTCGTCGAGTGCCCGCACCGATTGACCGCCGACCGTGTACTCGCGCACCACGTCGCGCAGTTCGATGGTCATCTAGACACCACGAGGGCGACCGGTAAACGGTTCACGGACGACAATGAACCGACCGGGCTGCTACCTCGTTTCTTCAGGCATGCCCGGCAGGTACCGGGTGGTCGACCACATCGTCGAGCACCTAGCGGCAATCGGAGTCGACCACGTCTTCGGTGTGGACGGCGCCAACATCGAGGACGTGTACGACGCCGCGCACTTTCACCCCGACATCAACGCGGTGCTGGCCAAGCACGAGTTCTCCGCGGCCACCATGGCCGACGGGTACAGCCGGAGCGGGGCCGGCCTGGGGGTGGTCGCCGCGACCTCGGGCGGGGGAGCGCTGAATCTCGTCGCCGGCCTGGGTGAGTCGTTTACGAGCCGGGTCCCGGTGTTGGCGCTGGTCGGTCAGCCCGCCAGCACGATGGACGGCCAGGGCAGCTTCCAGGACACCAGCGGCGCGAACGGATCGCTGAACGCCGAGACGCTGTTCTCGGCGGTATCGGTGTTCTGCGAGCGGCTGCGCAGGCCGGCCGACATCGTCTCGGTTCTGCCCCGGGCCATCGCAGCGGCGCTTACCGGCGGCCCGGCGGTGTTGTTGTTGCCCAAGGACATTCAGCAGGAATTCATTGACGCCGGGCATCACCATCGTGATGTGGGAGGCGGGCGGTCGCCGACCGGCGACCCGCGTCCGATCGCCCGGGAACTGCGCCGGGCCCGGGGCTCGATCACCATCATCGCCGGCGAGCAGGTGGCCCGCGACGATGCCCGTGCCGAGCTCGAGGAGCTGCGGGCGCTGCTGCACGCCGGGGTCGCCACGGTCCCGGACGCGAAGGACGTCGCCGGTGCGCCGGGCGTCGGGTCCGCATCGTTGCTGGGGGTGACCGGTGTGATGGGCCACCGCAACGTGGCCGAGGAGGTGGCCGCCAGCGCGGTGTGCCTGATCGTCGGCACGCGATTGGCGGTGACCGCGCGCGGCGGCCTGGACGACGCACTCGCGGCGGTGCGTACGATCTCGATCGGATCGGCGCCGCCGTATCTCGTTTGCACGCACGTGCATTCCGATGATCTGCGCGCCTCGCTGCGCGCGCTGAGCCGGGCGCTTCGGGGCCGCGCGCGTCCTACCGGTCCGCGCATCGCCGGCACTGCCCGCCCCGTCGAGATGACGCCGCCGCCCTGCGCCGGGCCGGGTCTGCGGTACCGCGACGCGATGGCGGTGCTGGACGGTGTCCTGCCCGACGGCGCCGACATCGTGGTCGACGCCGGCAACACCGGCGCTTCTGCGATCCACTACCTCCCGGCGCGCTGCGGCGGCAGGTTCGTCGTCGCGCTCGGCATGGGCGGCATGGGCTACAGCTTCGGCGCCGGGATCGGAATGTCGTTCGGGCGCGCCAACAGTGGCCGGCCCGGCGGCCGCACCGTGGTGATCGCCGGCGACGGCGCGTTCTTCATGCACGGCATGGAGGTGCACACCGCCCTGCAATACCGGCTACCGATGACGTTCGTACTGTTCAACAACAACGCGCACGCCATGTGTGTGACCCGCGAGCAGTTGTTCTACGACGACGTATACAGCTACAACCGTTTTCGTCCCAGCCGGCTCGGTGCCGGCCTGGCGGCGATGTTCCCGAGCCTGACGTCGGTGGACGTCAGTGACGCCGCTGGGCTTGCCGCGGCGATGGACACCGCACTCGGCATCGACGGCCCGGCGGTGATCAGCGTCGAGTGCGCCGCTGACGAGATCCCCCCGTTCGCCCCATTTCTCGCCGCGTTTGCCTCGAAAGACGGCGCTGTGAGCCAGGTTTCATTCGACAAGGAGATTCAGAATAATGTCGCTGCCAGCGCTTGAGGACATCCCCGACCTCATCGACGGGGTCACCCGCATCGAAACCAGCCCCAGGGAGAAGGCCACGCCGATCATCATGGACATGATGCGCTCGGTGTACCCGCACGATGAGGTCTTCGGGCAGTACTGCACCGTCAACGACTACGTCGACTGTCCGCCCGACGAGTTGTTCGAGTACATGGCCGACACCCGCAGCCTGGAGGAGTGGACCTACAGCCTGCGCGGCTTCACCCCCACGAACGAACCCGGGCTGTGGCTGGCCCGCGACCGGCTCGGCTCGGAAACCGAGATCTACACCCGCACCGTCGCCAACGCGCAGGCGCGGACCGTCGATTACCACTGCGCCTGGGATCAGGGCAAGCACCTGTGGATGATCTACCTGATGCGCGTCATCGACGCCCAGACCGTCCTGGACAGGCCGGGATCGGTTGTGCTGTGGACCAATTGCCGCCACCCGTTCTATGACCACAACCCGTATCCGGAGACCGCGCCGGCCCAGCGACCGGTATGGGTCGGCGACTTCTGGGACATGTTCGGCGCCGGCCACCTGCTGGAGATGCGCAACCTCAAGGCGATCGCCGAGTACCGGCACCGCAACGGGCTGCCGGTGACGCCGGTATGGATGAGGTGAGTGCGGCATGGGTAAGCCGAGCGTCAGCCTGATCGACGTCGCCACCTATCTGCCGGGCGAGCCGATCCCGGCCGACTACTACGCGCAATTCGCCGAATCCGACGACCTGCGTGACAACGTGATGTTTCGCGCCCCCAAGTTTCGCCATCACGTCGCCGCGGACGAGAGTTCCATCGACATGATCGAACGCGCGGCCCAGGGCCTGATCGAGCGGCATGGCCATGGCGTGGTCGAGGGCGCCGATGTGCTGATCACCCACACCCAGGTGCCCGACATGGCGTTCTACGGCCAAGGCGGTGGCGTCGCGCACCGACTGGGCATGCGGCCGTCCTGGGTGCTCGACCTGAACAACGGCGGCTGCGCCGCATTTGTGTTGGCGCTCAACGTGGCCCGTAAGCTACTGGCGGCGGGTGAGGGACGCACCGCGCTCATCGCCATCGCGCAGAATGCGGCCGGCCAATTCTTCGATCAACCGACGATTCGCCGCAAGGCGCAGTCGGCGGTGCCCGGCGACGGCGCCGCGGTGGGCCTTGTCACGCTGGGCGAGCAGTCGCCCATCCTGGATGTCGAGTGCCGCACCTTCGGCGAGTACGCGGGTGAGATGACGCTTTCCTACGACCCGCCGCGCAAATGGTGGCAGGCCGGTGTCGGCGAGGGCAGCATCGGCTTCACCGAAAGCAAGATCACCAAGGTGCTGGCCCGAGGCAACCGGCAGGTTCCCGAGGTGACGCTGGCGGTGTGCGATCGAATCGGGCTGGCCGCCAAGGATATCGACCTGCTGGTCACCAACCAGCCGAACCGGGCCTTTCTGCGCAATTGGCGTGACGCGCTCGAGTTGCCCGCGCACCGCCATCGCGACACCTTTGATGAGTGCGGCAACCTGTTCGGCGCCGGGATTCCGATCAACCTGGACCGCGCGATATCCGACGGGCAGATCCAGGCCGGGCAGGTGGTCATGATGGCGGCGTTCGCGCACGCCGGTGACTTCGCGGGCGCCGCCGCGGTGCGCTGGGGCGGGCGAGGCTGATGCAACCCGCTTCACCGCTGATGTCCGGCGAGATCTGCGATGCGCTGCCCAACGCGGTGGATCCGTTCGCCTTGTCGCTCAACGAGAATCCCTTTCCGCCGCTGCCGGCGGTGCGTTCGGCGTTGATTCGGTCGGTCTGCGCGGCGAACCGGTATCCGGAGTTCCTGCCGGAGCGGTTACGGCAGGTGATCGCGGCGCATATCGGTGTGCCCGCCGACCGGGTGGTGCTGGGCGCCGGGGCGACGGGGGTCGTGTTGCAAGCCCTGCAGGCATTGACCACGCCGGGGGACACGATGGCGATGGCCTCGCCGACTTTCGACGGTTATCCAATCGTCGCGCAGATGGCGCGGCTGAATCCGTCGCTCGTTCCGCTGGACGAAAGCGGCCACAATGACCTCGGCGCGCTGTCCGACGCGGCCGCGCAGGCCCGTGTGGTGGTGCTGTGCCGGCCGCACAACCCGACCGGCACGCTGGAGCCCACGGCCGCTGTCCTTCGGTTTCTCCACCGGGTACCGCGCGACACCGTCGTGCTGCTCGACGAGGCCTACGTCGAGTTCGCCGCCGCCGAACGCCGTTTCGACGTGGCGGCATTGGTCACGCAATTTCCCAATGTGGTGGTGGTGCGCACCTTCTCCAAAGCCTACGGCCTGGCCGGGCTGCGGATCGGGTACGCGGTGGCCTCGCGCGAGCTGGCCGCGATGCTGTGGTCCCAGCAGCTGCCGTTCGGCATCGCGATCACCAGCCTGCTTGCCGTCGCGGCGTCCTATGGCGCCGAAGACGAACTCCTGCGGCGGGTCCGGCTGATCACCGCCGAACGCCGCTATCTCCGGATGCACCTGAGCGCGATGGGGATTTACACCACCGACGCCCACGCGAATTTCACGTATCTGCCGTCCAGCGGGAGGCAGTCTCGGCCCTGGCGTGAGGTTTTCGGCGACAGCGGGCCGCGGGTGCGGTACTACGCGGACGGTGGCGCGCGGATCACCGTGGGCGGCCGCGCGTCGACGACGGCGGTGCTGTCGGCGTTGGGAAAGGCTCCGCTCGGGCGCCAAGTGCGGTAAGAAGGGGCGTGGCGCAATCACAACCGGAGAAGCGTGATCCGATCGCGGCGGCGCGCGCCAATTGGGAGCGCGCCGGGTGGGGCGACGTGGCACCGGGCATGGTGGCGGTGACCTCGGTGATGCGCGCGCACCAGATCCTGCTGGCCCGTGTCGAGACGGCCCTGCGCCCCTACGACCTGAGCTTCTCGCGGTACGAATTGCTGCGGCTGCTGGCCTTCAGCCGGACCGGGGCGTTGCCCATCACCAAGGCCTCCGATCGGTTGCAGGTCCACGTCACCAGCGTGACCCACGCGATCCGCCGGCTGGAGGCCGACGGGCTGGTGCAGCGGGTGCCGCACCCCACTGACGGGCGCACCACGCTGGTGCAGATCACCGAGCTGGGCCGCTCCACGGTCGAGGACGCCACCGTCACCCTCAACAAGCAGGTCTTCGCCGACATCGGGATGACCGACGCCGAATCGCAGGACCTGGCGTCGACGATCGAGACGTTGCGGCGCAACGCCGGTGACTTCTGAGCTCAGCTGCCGCGCAGCATCTCGATGACGGCGCTGAAGTCCTTATCGGCATGCTCGGCGGCGAATTCCGCGTAGATCTCGGCGGCGTGTGTACCCAGGGGCGCCGCGGCACCACTGGAGGACACCGCGTCCATCGCCAGGCCGAGGTCCTTGTTCATCAGCGCGGTGGCAAAGCCGGGCTTGAAGTCGTTGTTGGCCGGGGACGTCGGGACCGGGCCCGGCACAGGGCAGTTGGTGTGCACCGCCCAGCAGTTGCCGGTCGCCCCGGTGATGACGTCGAACAGGGACTGGGCGGACACCCCGAGCTTCTCGGCCAGGATGAACGCCTCGCCGATCGCGATCTGCTGCACCGCCAGCACCATGTTGTTGCACACCTTCGCGGCCTGTCCAGCTCCGGCCGCGCCGCAGTGAATGATCTTGCCCGCCATGGGTTCCAGCACCGGCCGCGCCCGTAGCAAAGCATCCTCGTCGCCGCCCACCATGAACGCCAGCGTCCCCGCGACGGCGCCCTTCACCCCACCCGAGACGGGGGCGTCCAGCTGTGCGACGCCACTCGATTCGGCCAGCGCGTGCACCTCGCGGGCATCGTCGACCGAGATCGTGGAGCTGTCGATGAACAGCGCGCCGGGTCGCGCGGCGGGCAGGATCTCCGCGTAGCAGCGTTTGACCAGCTCCCCGTTGGGCAGCATGGTGATCACCACGTCAGACCCGGCCACTGCGTCGCTGGCGCTGTCGAATCCGGTGACGCCGGCCTCGGCCGCCGCGGACAGCGCGGCGGGGACGGGATCGAATCCGCGCACCGCATGTTTGGCCGCAACGAGATTGGTCGCCATGGGACCGCCCATGTGGCCCAGGCCCAGGAAGGCCACCGTCAGGTGCTCGGTCATCTGGAGACCTTTCTATGCGGTTGTCTATGCGGTTGCGCGGACCCGTGCGGCTTCGGCCCGGCCGATGACCACCCGCATGATTTCGTTGGTGCCTTCCAGGATTCGGTGCACCCGCAGGTCGCGGACGATCTTTTCCAGACCATACTCGCGCAGGTAGCCGTAGCCACCGTGCAGCTGCAGGGCTTTGTCGGCGACCTCGAAGCAGGTGTCGGTGACGTAGCGCTTGGCCATCGCACACAACTCGACTTTGTCGGGATCGTCGGCGTCGAGCGCATTGGCCGCCCGCCACAACATCATTCGCGACGTTTCGAGTCCGGTGGCCATGTCGGCCAGGGTGAACCGGATGGTCGGCTCGTCGAGCAGGGACGACCCGAACGCCTGCCGATCGCGAACATAGGCCCCGGCCTTGTCCGCGGCGGCCTGGGCGCCGCCGAGTGAGCACGCGGCGATGTTGAGCCGACCGCCGTTGAGGCCGTTCATCGCGATGCCGAATCCGGCGCCCTCGCCGTCGGCGCCGCCCAGCATCGCGTCGGCCGGCACTCGGACCCCTTCCAGGATCACCTGCGCGGTGGGTTGGGCGTGCCAGCCCATCTTCTCCTCGAGGGAGCCGAAACTCAGCCCCGCGGTGCCCTTTTCGA
This sequence comes from Mycolicibacterium vulneris, assembly GCF_002104765.1. Lineage (GTDB taxonomy): Bacteria > Actinomycetota > Actinomycetes > Mycobacteriales > Mycobacteriaceae > Mycobacterium > Mycobacterium vulneris. The sequence goes on along the minus strand of NZ_NCXM01000019.1, from coordinate 662 downwards.
CCACGAAGGCCGAGATGCCGCGCGGTCCCTGGCTTCCCGTCCTTGCCATCACCACGTAGACGTCCGAGGCGCCCGCGCCGGAGATGAACTGCTTGACGCCGTCCAGCACATAGTCGCCGCCCTGCTTGACGGCGCGGGTGCTCAACGCGCTGGCGTCGGACCCGGCGCCCGGCTCGGTGAGGCAGTAGCTGGCGATGACGTCCATCGACGCCAGCCGCGGGACCCACTCCTTGCGCTGCTCGGCGGTGCCGAAGGTGTCGATCATCCACGCGCACATGTTGTGAATGGACAGGAACGCGGCGGTGGTGGGGTCGGCGATGGCCAGCTGCTCGAAGATGCGGACGCCGTCGAGCCGTCGCAGCCCGCTGCCGCCGACGTCCTCGCGGCAGTAGATCGCCGCCATGCCGAGCTCGGCGGATTCGCGCAGCACGTCGAGCGGGAAATGTTTGGCCGCATCCCATTCCAGGGCGAACGGGGCCAGGCGCTTGGCGGCGAACGCGGCGGCCGTCTCGGTGATCACCCGCTCGTCGTCGTCGAGGGTAAATGAAGCCATAAGCAGCGAACCTAATCCATTGTGGGAATGACGAATTCGGCGCCGTCCTTGATGCCGGACGGCCACCGCGACGTCACGGTTTTGGTCTTGGTGTAGAAGGTGATCGACG
>NZ_NCXM01000018.1 GCF_002104765.1 Mycolicibacterium vulneris | reverse complement strand
GACAGGAGACCTTCACCCATCAACGACCGCTACAGCGTGTCGTCACACTTACTCAACCAACCTGCCTGGGCAGTACATCTAGCCCGGCGACGGCGAGCGCCGGAACGGCGCGAGTGAGGAGCCGGGCAATCGGACCTAAGCCCGCCCGCCGGGATACATCGCGGCGGCAAGCTGCAGGATCTCGGCGCGGTCGGCCGGCAGGATGAACCCGGCGCCGATGGCGGCGTCGAGCGCCCCGGTGAAGCCCTCCAGGTACTGGGTGCTGCCACCGGGATACAGTCGCTGAATCGTGTTGGCGTCAAACAGCTCTCCGGAGCCGAATATGGCCGACATGATGCTCTCGTCGCCGCCCAGGCCCGACGTTTTGGCGATCGGCACGTCCACCCATGGCGTCCGGATGCCGCCCCGGGCGATGCCGTTACCGTCCGGAACGGGTTGTGGCGCCGAGCTTTCGCGGACCTCGAGCGGGTCGGCGCCCGGCGCCGGTTCGCCGGTGGCGACCCAGGTGTCCAGCGCGGCGAGCGCCGCCTGCACCACATAGTGGTGCTGCGGGCCGAAGTTGATGTTGTGCGCGAGTTCCTGGCCCATCAACGTGTTGGTCGGCGTGTAGCCGGCCACGATGGCGTCGAGCGGTGCCGAGCCGCTGTCGATGAAAGCCACCTGGATCGTGTAGTTGTCGGCGTGGGCGGCACCGGCGATCTCCCAGACCCGCAGCCGGTCGTTGTCGGGCTGCCTGGCGAAGTAGTAGCCGTCGCGCGGTCCGCCGAAAACGTCGGTCTCGGTGATGACCGTGAGCAACGGGACGCGCAGTTCCGGGCGGAACGTCACAGCCTGCGTCACCGAGGATTCTTCGAAGATCGAGCTGCCGTCCAGCGGCGCGGCCGGGCCGAACCGGGAGTGGACCAGAAATCCGTCGTAGCGGGGGGCCAGCGGATCGACGGCGTTGATGTAGGTGGTGAGGAACATCGCAGACTGGGATTCGCCCAGGGCGATGACGCGTTGCGCGGGCAGGTCGCGCAGGATCGCACCAGGTACGCCATTTTTGATGAGCGCGCCGATTTGGGAGAAGATGTCGTAGGAGAACGCGTCGCCCGGGTGGCGCAGGCCCGCATACCGTTGCGGGTCTTGGCTTTTCAGCGACATGTCCGCGCCGAGCAGGCTCTCGCCGTCCTCGACCCCCACCCGCTGGGCCGACACCGCGACGTAGGCGTAACCGGAGCGCAGGATTTCGCGGTGCGCCATCATCCACACCGCGGCGGCATCGATGCCACCACTGACGTTGAGCCATTCGACGAGTACCGTCCCGTTGAACCGGGCCGGGTCGGACGGCGTCAACGCCACGATGCGGGTGGTGTAATCTGCTGAACCCGAGGGGGTTACGTCCCAACGGCCATCGGGGCCAAGCTCGCTCACCGGGGCATAGCGGCAGGCGGTGCCGGAGACGAAGAACTCCTCGACGGCGTAACCCACGTCGGCGAGGTCGAAAGCGCTCAGCAGCAGCGCCGGCTTGCCGGGGACGGGCGTCACCTGGGTGGTGTTCGTCATAAAAGAAACCTTTCTTACCTCTAGTCCGCGGACAGCGAACTGGGCAGCCCGAACTTCGTGAACAAGCTGTCGTCGAGGAAGGCCACCACGTGGGACACCTTGCCGCCCTGCACATCCAGCACGTGCAGCTGAAAGGGCACGTACACGTCACCGGCGCGCATGTACATCGCCGCCGCGAGCTGACCGTTGGCGATCAGCGGCAGCATGCGCATGTCGCCGCTGCCCTCCGCCGGGCACTGCTGGTGAATGAGGGTGATGATGGCGCCCGCGCCCTGATACCAGCCGGTGTACGGCGGCATCTCCCAGATCGCCTCGGCGGTGAACAGGCCGACGAGCCGATCGATGTCGTAGGTTTCGAACGCCGCGATGTAGCGTGCCAGCAGGTCCTGGGCCTCGGCCGAATCCGGCTGCACCAGAGCGTCTTCGGAGCTGGGCCCGGCGGTTTCGAGCTGGGAGCGGGCCCGCTGCAGCAGGCTGTTGACGGCGGTGGTGGTGGTGCCGACCGCATCGGCGACCTCGGCGGAGCGCCATCCCAACACGTCGCGCAGCAGCAGCACCGCCCGCTGCCGGGGCGGGAGGTATTGCAGCGCAGCGACAAACGCCAATCGCACCGACTCCCGCGACCCGACGACGACGGACGGGTCGGCGGGATGCTCGGTCAGCTCCGGTAGCGGTTCCAGCCATGGCACCTCGCGTCGCTCTACCAGCTCGGCGGTCGGGTCCGAGCTCGGACCGCCCAGGCCCACCGGCAACGGCCTGCGCTGGCGCCCCTCCAGCGCGGTCAGGCAGGTGTTGGTGGCGATGCGGTGCAGCCAGGTCCGCATCGAGGACTTGCCTTCGAAACGGTCGTACGCCTTCCAGGCCCGCAGCAGGGTCTCCTGCACCAGGTCCTCCGCGTCGTGCAGGGATCCGGTCATTCGGTAGCAGTGGGCCAGCAGTTCGCGCCGATACGATTCCGCGTGCGCCGATAAATCCGCGCCGGTCGCCGGGTCACCTTCAGAGTTCTGCGCGAGAAGGCTCATCCGGATGAGCCTACGCAGTGTCTGCCAACACGTCCCGCATCAGCAGCCACTACGCTGCCCCTAATGACAAGGACCTCCAAGTGAACCGCACCGAACGCAGTTTCGACGGGTTCGGCGACGTGCGCATCGTCTACGACGTCTGGACACCCGACACCGCACCGCGGGCGGTCCTGGTGCTGTCACACGGTCTCGGCGAGTACGCCCGCCGCTACGACCACGTCGCGAAGCGCTTCGGCGAGGCGGGCCTGGTCACGTACGCGCTGGACCATCGCGGGCACGGCCGCTCCGGCGGTAAGCGGGTGCTGGTGCGCGACATCCACGAGTACACCGCCGACTTCGACACCCTGGTCGGCATCGCCAGCCGGGAACACCACGGCCTCAAGTGCATCGTGCTGGGGCACAGCATGGGCGGCGGCATCGTCTTCGCCTACGGCGTCGAACGTCCGGACAACTACGACCTGATGGTGCTGTCGGGGCCCGCGGTGGCGGCCCAGGATCAGGTGTCGCCGCTGCTGGCGCTGGCAGCCAAGGTGCTCGGCGCCGTCGTGCCCGGGCTGCCGGCGCAAGAACTCGACGTCGACGCCATCTCTCGGGACCCCGCGGTGGTGGCCGCCTACAAAGACGATCCGCTGGTGTACCACGGCAAGGTGCCGGCCGGCATCGGCCGCGCGTTGCTGCAAGTCGGCGAGACCATGCCGCACCGCGCACCGGCCCTGACGGCGCCGCTGCTGGTGGTGCACGGCGAGCAGGACCGGCTGATCTCCGTCGCGGGCAGCCGTCGCCTGGTCGAGTGTGTCGGGTCCACCGACGTGGAGTTGAAGGTCTACCCGGGGCTCTACCACGAGGTTTTCAACGAGCCCGAGCGCGAGCAGGTGCTCGATGACGTGGTCTCCTGGATCACCGCTCGGCTATGAGGCGGGGAGTGTCGGCCGGCTCCCGTACTTTGGCGACAGAGCCAAGCGATGGGGGAGGAGCCGCGCTATGAGTGACGACAAGATGCTGGCGCGCATCGCCGCACTGCTGCGGCAGGCCGAGGGCACTGACAACACCCACGAAGCCGACGCCTTCATGTCCGCCGCGCAGCGGCTCGCGACGGCCGCGTCCATCGACCTCGCGGTGGCGCGATCGCATTCGGCCGAGCGGTCGGCGGCGCAGACGCCGACTCAGCGCACCATCACCATCGGGGCCCCGGGCACCAAGGGGTTACGCACGTACGTGCAGCTGTTCGTGCTGATCGCCGCGGCCAACGACGTGCGCTGCGACGTGGCCTCGAATTCGACGTTCGTGTACGCCTACGGGTTCGTCGAGGACATCGACGCCAGCCACGCCATGTACGCCAGCCTGGTCGTCCAGATGGTCCGCGCGTCAGACGCCTACCTCGCCTCCGGCGCGCATCGTCCCACGCCGACGATCACCGCCCGGCTCAACTTTCAGCTGGCGTTCGGCGCGCGCGTCGGTCGGCGGCTGACCGAGGCCCGCGACCAGGAACGGCAGGAGGCCACCAAAGACAGCCGCCGATCGCCGGGCACCGCTATCGCGTTGCGGGACAAGGAGATCGAGCTGGTGGACTACTACCGCGGTGCGTCGAAGGCGCGCGGCACCTGGCAGGCCAGCCGGGCGTCGGCCGGATATTCGTCGGCGGCGCGGCGCGCCGGCGACCGGGCCGGCAAGCGGGCGCGGCTCGGCAACAGCCCCGAACTTCCCGGGGCGCGGAGCGCGCTGAGCGGGTGACCGCGGGGAAGTCTCAACGCCGGGATTCTCAGCGCTCCAAGGTGTACGCGGCCGAGGAGTTTGTCCGGACGCTGTTCGACCGTGCCGCCCAGCACGGCTCGCAGGTGGTGGAGTTCTTCGGTACCCAGCTGACGCTGCCGCCCGAGGGGCGATTCGGTTCGGTGGCCTCCGCGCAGCGCTACGTGGACGACGTGCTGGCGCTCCCGGCGGTGCGGCAACGCTGGCCGGATGTGACGCCGCTGCGGGTGCGGGGACGACGCGCCGCCAGCGCCGCGCACTACGAAAACCACTACGGCACAGGCATTATCGCGGTTCCCGATAGGGACACCACCGATTGGGCGCTGCGCGAGCTGGTGATGCTGCACGAAGTGGCGCATCATTTGTGCCAGGCCGACCCGCCGCACGGCCCCGAGTTCGTTGCGACGATCTGTGAGCTGACGGAGCTGGTGATGGGACCGGAATTGGGGCACGTGCTGCGCGTGGTCTACGCCAAGGAGGGCGTCCGGTGAAACCCACCGACCCCGACGCGCGGGCGCGTGAGGTCGAAGCCCAGATGACCGACGACGAGCGGTTCGCGCTGCTGGTCTCGGTGATGGGGGCCGGCGACATGTGGCCCGTGCGCGACGAGCGCATCCCCGCGGACGCGCCGATGAGCGCGGGATATGTGCCGGGGGTTCCCCGTCTCGGTGTACCCGCCTTGCTGATGAGCGATGCCGGCCTAGGTGTCACCAATCCCGGTTTCCGCGTAGGCGATACGGCCACCGCGCTGCCCGCCGGCCTGGCGCTGGCCGCCAGCTTCAATCCGTCGCTTGCCCGGGCCGCGGGCGAGGTGATCGGCCGCGAGGCGCGCAGCCGCGGGTTCAACGTGCAGCTGGCTGGCGCGATGAACCTTGCCCGCGACCCGCGCAACGGCCGCAATTTCGAATACCATTCCGAGGACCCGCTTTTGACCGCGACGATGGCCGCCGAGTCGGTCGAGGGCATCCAACGCCAGGGCGTCATCTCGACGGTCAAGCACTACTCGCTGAACTGCAACGAAACCAATCGGCACTTCCTGGACGCGGTCATCGATCCCGACGCGCACCGCGAATCCGACCTGCTGGCCTTCGAATTGGCGATCGAGCGCTCGCAGCCCGGCGCCGTGATGACCGCCTACAACAAGATCAACGGCGACTACGCCGCAGCGAACGCCGTCCTGATCGACGACGTGCTTAAAGGCGCCTGGGGGTACCGCGGCTGGGTGATGTCGGATTGGGGCGCCACGCCGAGCTGGCAGTGCGCCCTGGGCGGCCTCGATCAGGAGTGCGGGGCCCAGATCGACGCGCTGCTGTGGCAGGCCGAGTCCTTCGGTGCGCCGCTGCGCGACGCGTACGCCGACGGCAGGCTGACCGCGGAGCGCTTGTCGGACATGGTTCGCCGGATCCTGCGATCCATGTTCGCCGTCGGCGCCGACCGCGGTGCCGCGGCGCCGGAACCGGACCTGGCCTCGCACAACGAGATTGCGCTGGAGGTAGCGCGGCAGGGAACGGTGTTGTTGACGAACGGAGGCCTGTTGCCGCTGGCGCTCGGGTCGAGCACACGCGTCGCCGTCATCGGCGGGTACGCGCACGTGGGTGTGCCGGCCGGGTACGGTTCGAGCACCGTCGTCCCGCCGGGCGGATACGCGGGCGTGGTGCCGATCGGCGGCTCGGGCTTGGAGGCCGGGATGCGCAATCTGTACCTGCTGCCGTCGAGTCCGCTGGAGGAGTTGCGAAAACTACTCCCGCAGGCCCAGATCGAGTTCGATCCCGGCGTCAGCCCGGCCGAGGCGGTGCGGGCGGCGCACACGGCCGACGTCGCGATCGTGTTCGCGGTCCGCGCGGAGGGCGAGGGTTTCGACATCGGCGACCTCTCGCTGCCGTGGGGCCAGGACGAGCTGATCGCGGCGGTCGCGGCAGCCAACCCCAACACCGTGGTGGTGCTGCAGACCGGCAATCCGGTATCGATGCCCTGGCGCGATGCGGTGAATGCCGTTGTGCAGGCGTGGTTTCCGGGCCAGGACGGCGCCCGGGCCATCGCGGAGATCCTCACCGGGACGGTGAATCCCTCGGGCCGGCTACCGATCACCTTTCCGGTCGACCTCGCCCAGACGCCCCGCCCGCAGCTGCCCGGCGCCGGCGAGCCGTGGGGGACACCCACCACGATCGACTACGCCGAGGGAGCCGACGTCGGCTACCGGTGGTTCGCCCGGCGCGGCCACGACCCGATGTTCGCCTTCGGTCACGGGTTGTCCTACACCAGGTTTGACTACCGCGACCTGGTGGTCGGCGGCGGAGAAACCATCAGCGCGAGTTTCAGCGTCGTCAACGTCGGCGACCGCGCCGGGGCCGACATACCTCAGCTGTACCTGACGGCAGCCGCCGGCGAACCGTGTTTACGGCTGCTGGGATTCGAGCGGGTGGACCTCGCGCCGGGCGCGACCCAGCGGGTGACTGTCGAGGCCGACCCGCGACTGCTCGCCCGCTATGACGGCAGCGCCAAGAGTTGGCGGATCCGCCCGGGTGTCTATACGGCCGCGGTGGGCACGTCGGCGATCGCGATGCGGCTGCAAGCCGCGGTCGAGCTGACCGGTCGTACGTTCGGGCGATAAGTCACAGGGGCTACGCCCGAACGCACGACCGGCCCGGCGGGTTACTTGACGGGGGTCAGCGCGTCGCCGCACGTGCAGCGGTACGGCTCACCCGAACCCGAGCAGTGGCAGGGGACCTCGATGCGGACGCGACAGCCGCAGCCTTCGTGACCGCACGTCAGCTCGGTTCCGGCCTCGTAAGTTGCCATTCAACTCACCCTTTTCCTGTTGTGGTGATTCTTGCGGTGCGAGTCGACCGCACCCTGACTATATACCCCCCATGGGTATAGGGTAAATGGCCGCGACCTGTTCTATACCAGCCCGGCCGTCCGTGCCAACGGGGCCGGGCGCGGCTAGCGTGGGCGCCATGACCGAGAACCCATCCCCCAAAGACGTCGACGCATTCTTGGACAGCACAGTGGTGGACGGCGACCCGTCGTTGAGCGCGGCCCTCGAGGCCAGCGACGCGGCCGGCTTGCCGTCGATCGCGGTGTCGGTGCAGCAAGGAAAGTTCCTGAGCCTGCTCGCCGGCGCCATCGGTGCGCGCAACATCCTCGAGCTCGGCACGCTGGGCGGTTTCAGCACCATCTGGCTGGCGCGCGGCGCCGGCCCGCAAGGACGAGTCGTGACGCTGGAATACGAGCCTAAGCACGCCGAGGTGGCGCGGGCCAACCTCGTGCGGGCCGGCCTCGCCGATCGGGTGGAGGTGATCGTCGGAGCCGCACTGGATACGCTGCCGACGGTGACCGGTCCGTTCGATCTGATCTTCATCGACGCCGATAAGGAGAACTACCCGGCGTACCTGGAGTGGGCGGTGCGACTGGCCCGCCCCGGCGCGGTCATCGTGGCGGACAACGTGATTCGCCAGGGCCAGATCCTTGATCCGGAGTCCAATGCCGAAGCGCAGGCGGTGCGCCAGACGCTGCAGGCGATGGGCGAGCACCCGCGGCTGGACACCGCGGTGCTCCAGACTGTCGGCGCCAAGCGCTGGGACGGCTTCGCGTTCGCGTTGGTGCGGTAGGCCTCAACGGTGGGCGAGGTCGGCGACGGCCTGTTCGGCGGAGGTGAGTTCGCCGATCCGCAAAGCGGTTTCGCCCGCGTGCAGGGCCGCGCTGTCTAACCAGGAGTTGGGCACGCCGGCCACCGCGCGTCAACGTAGACCGCGACGTGCCGACGATGAACGAAGGGTATCAACAGGTTTACCGCGACCGCGCGGCGCGGCGCCTGCGCGCGCACCCGCTCGATGGACGTTCGTAGCCGCCGGGGCGTGTCGATGCCCAGCGTGCCCAGTCCGCCCGCCCGGGCGACCGCGCCTGCCAGTGCCGCGCCCGCCAGTCCGCCGCCCATGCCGGCCTGCCCGACCGGAACATCGAGCCGCAGCCGGTCCGCGATATCCATGACCCACGACGCTACGCGCGTTGTCCATCCGCCAACGTCGCGGGGGCCTGCCGGGGCAACGATTTTCGTTGCTGGCCAGCGGCGCGCGGGCGTATTCTTGACGGCAGATGGATGGGTGCGGCCATGCTCAAAAGGCTTGCCGCATAACAGAAAGGTCACAAAATGAGTACAGTCCATTCATCAATCGATCACCACCCCGATTTGTTGGCTCTGCGTGCGCGTTACGAGCGCGTGGCCGAGTCGATGAGCGCGCATGTCACGTTCGGTCTGGCCCTGCTGACGGGCCTGTACGTCGCCGCGTCGCCGTGGATCGTCGGATTCAACGGCACGGCATCGCTTGCCACGTCCGACCTGATCGTCGGGATCGCGGCGGCCTTCCTGGCCTACGGGTTCGCGACGACGCTGGATCGCGCGCACGGCATGACCTGGACGTTGCCGGTGCTGGGCCTGTGGGTCATCGTCTCGACCTGGATCCTGCCGGGCGTCGTGATGACCACCGGCATGACCTGGTCGAATGTCGTCGCGGGTGCGTTGTTGGCGTTCCTGGGCTTCAACGCGACCTACTTCGGCATGCGCACCCGCGCGACGGGCACCCACACCTGATCGCGAACCCGGTTAGGCCGCAAGGCAATTCGCCCGCCCGGGCCCAATGAGGCCCGGGACGGCGATCAGCCGCAGACCGCGCCGATGGCGGCCGAGCTGACCAGCTTCACGTACTTGGCCAGCACGCCGGTCTTGTAGCGCGGCTCCGGCGGGCTGAAATCCTTTCGCCGAGCTTCGAATTCGGCCGGATCGGTCAGCACGTCGAGCACGTGGTTGGCCACGTCCAGGCGGATCCGATCGCCGTCGCGCAGGAACGCGATCGGTCCGGCGTCGACCGCCTCGGGCGCGATGTGGCCGACACACAGGCCGGTCGTGCCGCCGGAGAAGCGGCCGTCGGTGAGCAGCAGCACGTCTTTGCCCAGACCGGCGCCCTTGATGGCGCCGGTGATGGCCAGCATTTCGCGCATGCCGGGGCCGCCCTTGGGTCCTTCGTAGCGGATCACCACCGCGTCGCCCTTGGTGATAGTGCCGTCTTCCAAAGCGTCCAGTGCGGCCCGCTCACCGTCGAAAACCCTTGCGGTGCCCTCGAACACGTCGGAGTCGAATCCCGCCGACTTGACCACCGCACCCTCGGGCGCCAGCGATCCGCGCAGGATGGTGATCCCGCCGGTCGGATGAATGGGATTACTCAGCGCGCGCAGCACCTTGCCGTCCGGGTCGGGCGGGGCGATCTCGGCCAGGTTCTCGGCCACCGTCGCACCGGTCACCGTCAGGCAGTCGCCGCGCATCAGCCCGGCATCCAGCAGCGCCTTCATCACCACCGGCACGCCGCCGATGTGGTCGACGTGGGACATGACGTGGCGGCCGAACGGCTTGACGTCGGCCAGGTGCGGCACCTTTGACCCGATCCGGCTGAAATCGTCGAGCGACAGCGCGACGCCGGCCTCGTGGGCGATGGCCAGCAGGTGCAGCACCGCGTTGGTCGAGCCGCCGAACGCCATCACCACCGCGATCGCGTTCTCGAAAGCCTCCTTGGTGAGGATGTCGCGCGCGGTGATGCCGCGCCGCAGCAGTTCGACGACGGCCGCGCCGCTGCGCCGCGCGAACCCGTCGCGGCGGCGGTCGGTCGCCGGGGGCGCCGCGCTGCCCGGCAACGACATGCCGAGCGCCTCGGCGGCGCTGGCCATCGTGTTGGCCGTGTACATGCCGCCGCACGCGCCCTCGCCAGGACAGATCGCGCGCTCGATGGCGTCGACGTCCTCGCGGGGCATCAGACCCCGGGCGCAGGCGCCCACCGCCTCGAACGCGTCGATGATGGTGACCTCTCGCTCGCTGCCGTCGGACAGCTTGGCGACCCCGGGCAGGATCGAACCCGCATAGAGGAACACCGAGGCCAGGTCCAGCCGGGCGGCGGCCATCAACATGCCGGGCAGCGACTTGTCGCAGCCGGCAAGCAGCACCGAGCCGTCCAGGCGTTCGGCCTGCATCACCGTCTCGACGCTGTCGGCGATCACCTCGCGCGACACCAGCGAGAAGTGCATCCCCTCGTGGCCCATCGAGATGCCGTCGGACACCGAGATGGTGCCGAACTCCAGCGGGTAACCGCCGGCCGAGAACACGCCCTCCTTGACCGCCTTGGCGAGCCGGTCCAGCGAGAGGTTGCACGGGGTGATCTCGTTCCACGACGACGCGACGCCGATCTGCGGCTTGGCGAAGTCCTCGTCTCCCATGCCTACCGCCCGCAGCATGCCCCGGGCGGCGGCCTTCTCCAGGCCGTCGGTGACGTCACGACTACGCGGCTTGATGTCGGCGGTTGCGGCCGAATCGGTGGTGGGCATCGTTCAAGTATGCGCTGGCCAGTCGCGATGCCAATTTCCGGGGTTATACCCCGACGGGGTATAAGCTGGAGTTCGGCGTGATGCCGCCGCAGAGCGGGTGATTGGCAGGGGAGACAGATACAGATGACGAACGACCACGGGTATTCGCAGCAGAAGGACAACTACGCCAAGCGGCTGCGGCGCATCGAGGGCCAGGTGCGGGGCATCGCCCGGATGATCGAGGAGGACAAGTACTGTATCGACGTCCTCACTCAGGTCAGCGCCGTGAACAGCGCGCTGCGTTCGGTCGCCCTGAACCTGCTCGACGAGCACCTGAGCCACTGCGTCACCCGCGCGGTCGCCGAGGAGGGGCCGGAGGCCCCGGAAAGAGCCCAAGCCAAGCTCGCCGAAGCCTCCGCCGCGATCGCACGCCTGGTTCGTTCCTGATTTCGTTCTTCATTGGTGATGTAGTTGAGACCTGTGTCCCGGTCCTGATTCAGGGGGAGGCGCAGTTGCGGTCCGTACGGTAAGGCAGTGTGATCGCATTAGGCGCGACAACCCAGGAAGTGGGTAGTCCGGCCGATACAGACGCCATGACTGCCGAAATCAACGCTGCCGCGCGAACGTGGACCCCACGGATCGCGGCTCAGTTGGCTGTGCTGGCCGCCGCGGCCTTCACCTACGTCACCGCCGAGATTCTGCCGGTCGGCGCGCTGCCGGCCATCTCCCGCGACCTGCACGTCAGCCTGTTTGCGGTCGGAACGCTGTTGACCTGGTATGCCTTCGTGGCGGCCCTGACGACGTTTCCGCTGGTGCGCTGGACCGCGCATTGGCCGCGGCGCCGCGCGCTCATGCTCAGCCTGACCTGCCTCACCGCCTCGCAGGTCATCTCGGCGCTGGCGCCCAATTTCGCGGTGCTGGCCGCCGGGCGGGTGCTGTGCGCGGTCACCCACGGCCTGCTGTGGGCGGTCATCGCGCCGATCGCGACCAGGCTGGTGCCGCCGAGCCATGCCGGGCGCGCCACCATGTCGATCTACGTAGGCACCAGCCTCGCGCTGGTGGTGGGCAGCCCGCTGACCGCCGCGCTGAGCCTGCTGTGGGGCTGGCGTTTGGCCGTCGTGTGCGTCGCCGTGGCGGCCGCCGCCGTCACCCTCGCCGCCCGGCTGATGCTGCCTGAGATGGTGCTCACCGAGGATCAGCTCGCCCACGTGGGTCCGAGGTCGCGACACCACCGCAACCGACGGCTGATCCTGGTGAGCGTGCTGGCGATGATCGCGGTCACCGGCCACTTCGTGTCCTACACCTACATCGTCGAGCTGATCCGCAACGTCCTCGGCGTGCGCGGGCCGAACCTCGCCTTCGTGCTGGCCGCCTATGGGCTGGCCGGCCTGCTGTCGTTGCCGCTGGTGGCGCGGCCGCTGGACCACCGGCCCAAGGGCGCCATCATCCTGTGCATCACGGGTCTGACGTCGGCGTTCGTCGTGCTGACCGGGCTGGCGTTGGGTGGTAGGACGGGCGTGGCCACCGCGCTGATCGGGACCGCCGCCATCGTGCTGTGGGGGGCGATGGCCACCGCGGTCTCCCCGATGATGCAGTCCGCCGCGATGCGCAACGGGGCCGACGACCCCGACGGGGCGTCGGGGCTCTACGTGACCGCCTTCCAGGTCGGCATCATGGCCGGCTCGCTGGCCGGCGGCCTGTTCTACGAGCGCAGCGTCACGATGATGCTGACCGCTTCAGCGGCCCTGATGGCCGTCGCGCTCATCGGCATCGTGGCCAACCGGCGGATGCTGGATGTTGCTCCGACAAGCTCACCCGATTCATATCCGCCCAGCTCAAACCTGTAATCGGCGCCCTTTCCGGGGCGCGCGCAACCGGCGGTGGCGGTAGCTGGCGCGGCCCCTATGCCACACTGTCTCGAGACACGAGTGGAGGTATGCATATGTCGGGCTGGACGAGGGCCGGTACCAAGAAGGGCCTCTTCGCCGCTCTGAACGCCGCCGGTTTGGCGTCCGTCCTGGGCTTGGTGCTGGTGCTGAGTGCGGCTCCCGCACTGGCGGATCCGGACCCGGCGCCCGCTGACCCGGGCGCGGTCGCGGCTCCGCCCGGACCGCCGCCGCCACCCGACCCGCTGGCGCCGCCGCCGCCGGCCGACCCGCTGGCGGCCCCGCCGCCGCCCAACCCGCCGCCGCCCAACCCGCTGGCTCCGGCGCCATGGCTTCCGCCGGGTGCGCAGCCCGCCGCGGCCCCGGCCGATGGGCAGAACAACACGCCGTTCACCGGCACGGCCCCGTTCGGGCCGCCGTCGTTCGTCCCCAAGGGCGGCTCGACCGTCGGTGTGGCCCAGCCGATCATCATCAACTTCCCCGGAACGGTCGAGAACGCCGACGCGGCGATCGGCGCCGTGCACGTCTCGTCGGTCCCGCCGGTGCCCGGCAAGTTCTACTGGATGACCCCGACCCAGCTGCGCTGGCGGCCAATCAATTTCTGGCCCGCGCACACCGCCGTAACCGTCGACGCCGGCGGCACCGTGTCCACCTTTCAAACCGGCGACTCGCTGATCGCCACGGCCGACGACGCGACTCACCAGCTGACCGTCACCCGCAACGGCACCGTAGAGAAGACCTTCCCGATGTCGATGGGCATGACGTCGGGCAATCACCAGACCCCCAACGGCACCTATTACGTGCAGGACAAGAAGGCGTCGGTGGTGATGGACTCCTCGACCTACGGGGTGCCGGTCAACTCGACCTACGGCTATAAGGTGACGGTGGAGGACGCGGTCCGCTTCGACAACGTCGGCGACTACGTGCACAGCGCGCCGTGGTCGGTGGATGACCAGGGCAAGCGCGACGTCAGCCACGGGTGCATCAATATCAGCCCCGCCAACGCCAAATGGTTCTTCGACAACTTCGGTCCGGGTGACCCGATCGTGGTGAAGAACTCCAGCGGTGGCAACTACAAGAAGAACGACGGATCCGCCGACTGGCTGAACTAACCCGCATCAACCACGCAGAATCGCCCATTTCCTATTCGGAGATGGGCGATTTCGCGTCTGTGCGCGCGTCAAGGCGCTGAGCAATCGTGCGATCCGCGAAAAAGGGGCTTCCGCTTAGGAAGCGGTTATATATAGCATCATACATAACTGCGACATCTGAGGAGCTTCGATGCGTGGTCCACGCGAGCGGATGGTCGTTTCTGCCGCGCTGCTGATCCGGGAGCGCGGGGCGCGCGCCACCGCGATCTCCGATGTGCTCGAGCACAGCGGCGCGCCCCGCGGATCGGCCTACCACTACTTTCCCGGCGGGCGCACCCAGCTGCTCTGCGAGGCCGTCGACTACGCCGGCGAGTACGTCGCCGCCGTCATCGCCGGCGCCGACGACGGCCGGCAACTGCTGGACACGTTGATCGACCAGTACCGTCGCCAGCTCCTCGACAGCGACTTTCGCGCGGGCTGCCCCATCGTGGCCGTCTCGGTCGAAGCGGGCGAGCAGCACGACGCCGAACGCACGGTGATCGAACGCGCCGCGGCGGTCTTCGACCGATGGACGGACCTGATCGCCGCGCGGTTCATCGCCGACGGCATCGCGCCGGAGCGGGCGCGCGAATTGGCGGTGATGGCCACCACCTCGCTCGAGGGTGCGATCGTGCTCGCGCGGGTGCGACGCGACCTGATGCCCCTCGACGTCATCCACCGCCAGCTGCGCGACCTGCTGGCGGCGGCGTCTTCTGGTCAGGCGCTCGGAAAGGAAACCCACGATGACCGGTGAATGGCAATCCAGCGCGTGCATCCTGTGTGAATGCAACTGCGGCATCGTCGTCCAAGTCGAAGACCGCCGGCTGACCCGCATCCGCGGTGATAAGGCGCACCCGGCCTCGCAGGGCTACACCTGCAACAAAGCGTTGCGGCTGGACCACTATCAGAACAGCGGCGCCCGGCTGACCTCCCCGCTGCGCCGCCGCGCCGACGGCAGCTACGAGGAGATCGATTGGGACACGGCGATCGTCGAGATCGCCGAAGGCTTCAAGCACATTCGCGACAGCTATGGCGGCGACAAGATCTTCTACTACGGCGGCGGCGGCCAGGGCAACCACCTGGGCGGGGCGTACAGCGGCGCCTTCCTCAAGGCGTTGGGGTCGCGCTACCGCTCAAATGCGCTGGCGCAGGAGAAAACCGGTGAGTCCTGGGTCGACGGGCACCTCTACGGGGGCCACACCAGGGGTGAATTCGAGCACGCCGAGGTCGCGGTGTTCGTCGGGAAGAACCCGTGGATGTCGCAGAGCTTTCCGCGAGCCAGGGTGGTGCTCAACGAGATCGCCAAGGATCCGACCCGCTCGATGATCGTCATCGATCCGGTGGTCACCGACACCGCCAAGATGTCCGACTTCCACCTGCGGGTGCGACCCGGCACCGACGCGTGGTGCCTGGCCGCACTTGCCGCCATCCTCGTCCAGGAAAACCTGTGCAAAGAAACATTTCTCGGCGAGCACGTGCGCGGCGGAGATGCCGTGCGCGCCGCGCTGCGCGAGGTTCCGGTGGACGACTACGCCCAACACTGCGGGGTCGACCAGGAACTGCTGCGTGCGGCGGCGCGGCGCATCGGAACGGCCGCCAGCGTCTCGGTGTTCGAAGATCTCGGCGTACAGCAGGCACCCAACAGCACGCTGTGCTCCTATCTGAACAAGCTGCTGTGGATCCTCACCGGCAACTTCGCGAAAAAAGGTGGCCAGCACCTACATTCGTCGTTCGCTCCGCTGTTCGGCCAGTTCTCCGGGCGCACACCGGTCACCGGCGCCCCGATCATCTCCGGCCTGGTACCCAGCAATGTGGTGCCCGAGGAAATCCTGACCGACCACCCGGACCGCTTCCGGGCCATGATCGTGGAAAGCAGCAATCCCGCACACTCGCTGGCCAACTCGGCCGCCTGCCGGGAAGCCTTTCAAGCCCTGGAGCTGATGGTGGTCATCGACGTCGCGATGACCGAGACCGCCAGGCTCGCACACTATGTGCTGCCCGCCGCCTCCCAATTCGAGAAGCCGGAAGCCACCTTCTTCAACCTGGAATTCCCGCACAACACCTTCCACTTGCGCCGCCCATTGATGGAGCCTCTGGCGGGAACCCTGGCCGAGCCCGAAATCTGGGCCCGGCTGGTGCGGGCGCTCGGGGTGCTGGACGACGCGGATTTACGGCCACTGCACGAAGCCGCACGAAACGGCCGGCGAGCCTACACCGAGGCGTTTCTCGGCGCCATGGTCAATCCGACAATGGCGCAACTACTTCCGTACGTGCTCTACGAAACGCTCGGGCCGACCCTGCCGGAAGGGTTACGCGGTGCGGCCGCCCTGTGGGGCCTTGCTCAAAAGACCGCCATGAGCTATCCGGATGCGGTGCGGCGCGCCGGGCACGCCGACGGCAACGCACTGTTCGACGCGATCCTGAACAACCCGTCGGGGGTGACGTTCACCGTGCACAACTACGAGGACGACTTCACGCTGATCAGCCACTCCGACCACAAGATCGCGTTGGAAATCCCGTCGATGCTCGAAGAATTGAAGACGCTGTCCCGGATTCCACCCCAACTCACCACGCCGGAGTTCCCGATCGTGCTGTCGGTGGGGGAGCGGCGCGCCTACACCGCCAACGACATCTTCCGCGACCCGACCTGGCGCAAACGCGACGCCGAGGGCGCGCTGCGGATCAGCGTCGAGGATGCCCAAAACCTCGGACTCGCCGCGGGAGACCGGGCCCGCATCAGCACCGCGGCCGGTAGCGCCGAGGCCACCATCGAGATCACCGAGACGATGATGGCCGGGCATGCCGCCCTGCCCAACGGTTTTGGACTCGAGTACGTCGACGACGAGGGACGCACCGTTATCCCCGGTGTCGCGCCGAACGTGCTCACCTCGACCGAGTGGCGCGATCCTTACGCCGGCACGCCGTGGCACAAGCACGTACCCGCGCGGATCGAGCCGGCCCGGATGCCGAGCGGCGTCAGTTCCAGATCTTGACCCGGCTGTCGGGCTCCAGGGACAGCGCACCGGAGTCGGCGCCGTCGAAGGCGTCGTAGAACGCGTCCATGTTGCGCAGCACGCCGTTGCAGCGGAACTCCGGCGGCGAGTGCGGATCCACCGCCAGGCGCCGGATCGCCTCCGCGTCACGGGATTTGGTGCGCCACACCTGGGCCCAGCCATAGAAGACGCGCTGCACGCCGGTGAGGCCGTCGATCACCGGCGCGGGCTGGCCGTTCAGCGACAACTGGTAAGCCAGCAGCGCGATCGACAGGCCGCCCAGGTCGCCGATGTTCTCCCCGACGGTGAATGCACCGTTGACGTGGTGGTCACCGGCCAGGCCGCGCGGCGTGTAGGTGTCGTACTGCTCGATGAGAGCCCTTGTGCGGGCGCCGAATTCGGTCCGGTCGGCGTCGGTCCACCAGTCGACCAGGTTGCCGTCGCCGTCGTATTTGGCGCCCTGGTCGTCGAAGCCGTGGCCGATCTCATGGCCGATCACCGCACCGATGCCGCCGTAGTTGGCCGCGTCGTCGGCCTCGGCGTCGAAGAACGGCGGCTGCAAAATCGCTGCCGGGAAGACGATTTCGTTCATCCCCGGGTTGTAGTAGGCGTTGACCGTCTGCGGCGTCATGAACCACTCGTCTTTGTCCACCGGCCCGCCGAGCTTGGCCAGCTCACGGTCGTGGTTGACCGCGTAGCCGCGCTGGTAGTTGCCGTACAGGTCGCCGCGGTCGATCACCAGCGAGGAGTAGTCACGCCACTTGGACGGGTAGCCGACCTTGGCGGTGAACTTCTCCAGCTTGGTCAGCGCCCGCTCCCGGGTCTGCGGTGTCATCCAGTCCAGGTCGCTGATGCTCATCCGGTACGCCGCCCGCAGGTTCGCGACCAGCTCGTCGATGCGGGCCTTCGCCCCGGGCGGGAAATGCCGCTGCACGTACAGCTTTCCGACGGCGTCGCCCATCAGATTCTCCACCAGCGACACCGCGCGCTTCCACCGGTCCCGGATCTGCTCGGTGCCGGTCAGCCGCCGGCCGTAGAAGTCGAAGTCGGCGGACACCAGCTCGTCGGTGAGCCAGGCGGCCCGCGCGCGGATCAGCCGCCACCGCGCCCAGCTCTTCCACACCTCGAGGTCCTCGTTGCGCCACAGCTCGGCGAAGGTGCGCAGGTAATCCGGTTGGCGCACAATCACTTCCGCTAGGGCATCGGGGTTCGCGCCGAGTGCGCCTGCCCAGCCGGCCCAGTCGAAGCCCACCGATTCGTCGCGAAGCTCGGCGAACGTGCGCAGGTTGTAGGTGAGGTCGG
This sequence comes from Mycolicibacterium vulneris, assembly GCF_002104765.1. GTDB lineage: Bacteria > Actinomycetota > Actinomycetes > Mycobacteriales > Mycobacteriaceae > Mycobacterium > Mycobacterium vulneris. The sequence continues at coordinate 113,342 of NZ_NCXM01000018.1, read as the reverse complement.
CGTCGCGGCGCTTGACCACATCCCAGTGCGCCTCGGCCAGCCTGGTCTCCAGCGCTACGATGCGCTCGGCGGTCTGGACGTGGTCGGCCGGGTCCCCGCCAAACACCAGGCCGAACATCCGCGCGATGTGCGCGGGGTAGGCCTCCAGCACCTCGGCGTGCCGCTCCTCGCGGTAGTAGGACTCGTCGGGCAGCCCGAGGCCGGACTGGGTGAAGTGCACCAGGTAGCGAGCCGAGTTCTTGGCGTCGGTGTCCACGTACACCCCGACGCCGCCGCCCGCGCCGGTGCGCTGCAGCGCGCCGATGGCCCGGGCGAGCGCGTCGGCGTCGGCGGCCTCGTCGATCACGGTCATCTCGTCCAGCAGCGGTCGCACGCCGCGGCGCTGCACGGTGTCTTCGTCGAGGAAGCTGGCGTACAGGTCGCCGATGCGCTGCGCGTCGTCGTCCGCGCCGGCCGAACCCTGCTGGCTGGCCTCCACGATCAGGTCGCGCACCTGTTCTTCGGCGCGGTCATACAGCTGCCGGAAGGCGCCGTCGGTGGCCCGGTCCGCCGGTATCTCGTATTCGGCCAGCCAACGACCGTTGACGTGACCGAACAGGTCGTCTTGGGGGCGGATGCTTTCGTCGACAAAGCTCAGGTCGATGCCCGAGCGGATGGCCGTATTCGTCACCCCGCCATCCTTCCATCTTTCCCGGATGCAACGATCGGGCCATGTCCGAGGGCGAGCGAAGTGAGCCACCTGTCGAAGAAAATTCCGTTGACGTCGCCCCCGACGACGACTCGACCGACGACGACTCCAACGGCGTCGACGAAGACGAATCCGAAAGCGCCGAAGTCTTCTCCCATTACGGCATCGCGTCGGCGGTGCTCGGTGTGCTGTCGGTGGCCGCGGTGGTGCTCGGCTTCATCATCTGGTCCGACCACCGCGACCAGGTCGCCGAGCGCGGCTACCTGAGCCGCGCCATGCAGACCGCCGCCGACTGGGCGAACGTGTTGATCAACATGAACAGCGGCAACGTCGACGCCAGCCTGCAGCGGCTGCACGACGGGACGGTCGGCGAGCTCAACACCGACTTCGACGCCGCCGTGCAGCCCTACAAGGCGGTCGTGGAGAAGCTGCAGTCCAAGAGCGCCGGGCGGATCGAGGCGGTGGCGATCGAAACCGTGCACCACGATTTGGACACCCAGCCCGGCGTCTCGAGGCCGGTGGTCACCACCAAGCTGCCGCCGTTCGCGAGCCGAACCGACTCGGTGATGGTGATCGCCACGTCGGTCAGCGAAAACGTCGGGGCCAAGCCGCAAACCGTGCACTGGAACCTGCGGCTGGACGTCTCCGACGTGGACGGCAAGCAGATGATCTCCGGATTGGCGTCGATCCGATGAGGAACATCTGGCGGCTGTTCGCCTTCGACATCCTGGCCCCGCTGACCGAGATCGCGGCCCTGCTCGCCATCGGGCTGGTGCTCGGCTGGCCGCTGTGGTGGGTGTCGGCATGCTCTGTGCTGATCCTGCTGATCGTCGAAGGCATGGCGATCAACTTCTGGCTGCTGCGCCGCGATTCGGTCAGCGTCGGCACCGACGACGACGCGCCAGGGCTGCGGTTGGCTGTCGTGCTGCTGTGCACAGCGGCGCTGGCCGCGGCCGTGGTGACCGGCTACACGCACTGGACTAGGGCGGACAACGACTTCACCAACGACTCGCGCCAGGTCGTTGCGATCGCCACCGGCATGGCGGAAGCGATGGCGTCATTCAGCCCCACCGCCCCGACCGGCTCCATCGACCGGGCCACGGCGATGATCGTCCCGGAGCATGCGGCCGCGTTCAAGGAGCAGTACAGCAAGTCCAGCGCCGATCTGGCCCAGCACAACGTCACGGCGCAGGCCACCACGGTGTCGGCCGGAGTCGAGGCCCTCGGGCCGTCGGCGGCCAGTGTGGCGGTGATCCTGCGGGTCACCCAGAACACCCCGGGACAGCCGCCCAGCCAGGCGGCGCCGGCGCTGCGGGTGACGCTGACCAAGCGGGGCAGCGACTGGCTGGTCGCCGACGTGCTGCCGGTCAGGTAGCCGTGATCAGTTGGTTTCGGCGGACCGGGCGGACTTCACCTTGACGAACCGGTCCGACAGCCGCCGGATCCGGATCATCAGCGCGGCCGTCGGGCTGGTGCTGCCGTCGAGGTAGCCGCCCAGCTCCTCGGCCGTAACCCCGATGCGGGACGCGAACTCCTGCGGGGCCAGCCCCGATCGATCGATCAGGAGCCGCACGTGACGCGCCACCTCGGCGCGCTCGTTGGCCTCCAGGTGGGTGCGGGCCCGCTCGAGCACCTCCCACAGCGCCTTGGCGATGCCGTATGGCCGGGTGCCTTCGAGGACCTCCTCGACCTGGCGGGCGGTCCGTCCGTAGGGGTCGCGCTTCAGCGCGCCGGCGATGCGCTTCCAGGTCGCGATGTCACCACCCTGCAGGGCGGAGCGGATGGCCGCGGTCGGCCAGAATTCCACCGGCTGGTCGGGGTCCTGGAAGGACCCGGACGGTCCTCCTGACGGTCCATTGCCGCGCGGACGCTGCTCGGGGCCCGGCCGGTGGGGCGGCGGTGCAGGGCGTCGGTCGGGTGCCAACGTCACCTCGCCTCCTCCAGCATCGCTACGGCCACGGCCAGGCAGCGTCGCCTGATTTCCTCCCAGTCCGCGTTAGCGTCGGCTTCCGATCCCTGGTCTTCCGGGTAATCGCAGGGGTCGGGATCTGCGAGTCGACGGACCAACTGGGTGGCAATCCACTGCCGCCTGGATGTTTTACAACAGTAGTACCTGTCCATTCCGGCCAGCACCACTGCGGCGGTCTCGGGCTCCAACGAATCGACCATGTCTGCAAAATCGGCATAGTCGCGCCGACTGTTACGGCACATGATCAGGTAGCCCTTGAGCCGCAGGGTTTCGGCGCCGGTCGGGACCAGCAGCCGGTCACCGGTGGGCAGCTGCACGTTGGTGGTCTCCACGGGGCTGCGCCGCTCGTATCTCGGTCCGTCGCCGGCCGTCACGGTGTCCGTGCCCGTCTCCAGCGCGTCGATTGCGACCGACAGGCGTCCGCGCCACAGCGTCACCGGGTGAACGGGCCGGTCCGGCCCGGCGATGGCCTTGGCGATGCCGTTGCGCGAGGTCAGGCCGCCGACCAGCTTCTTGGCCGCCAGGGAGCCGTTGGTGTTGCCGTTGGTGCCGGGCTTCTTGTCGCCGGCGCCCATGCCGACGCTGACTTTCTCCTCGCTGAGGGCGACCTGGTGGGGGATCTGCGCGGGTCCCAGGCCGCGGGTCTGGTCCTCGTCCGGGCCCGGCGACGCCTGCGCGGCGTTGCGGCCGCAGCCGGTGAAGGCGAGCGGATCGGTGACGCAGATGGCGTCGGGCGCCAGGTGCTTGAGCTTCGCGGCGGACTTGAGCACCATCCGCAGGTCGGCGTTGGGCGCCACCAGCGCCGAGATGTCGTCGGGGATGACCACCACGTCGCCGAGGTCGACTTCGGGCAGTGGCCGGTCGAAGTCGACCGACGGCAGCACCCGGGACAGCCACGGCGGCAGCCACCAGTTCCACTGCGCGAACATCGCCATCAGCGCAGGCACCATCACCAGCCGCACCACGGTGGCGTCCACCGCGATCGCGACCGCGCACGCCACGCCGATCTCGGCCACCAGCGGCATGCCGGCGAACGCGAAGCCGATGAACACCGCGATCATGATCAGCGCGGCGCTGGTGATGGTGCGGGCGCTGGTGCTTACGCCGTAGGCCACCGCGTCGCGGGTGTTGCCGGAATGCAGGAAGCGCTCCCGGATGCGGGTGAGCAGGAATATCTCGTAGTCCATCGACAACCCGAAGGTCATCGCGAGCACCAGCGGGGGCACGGTGCTGTCGATCGAGCTGATCTGGGCGAAGCCGAGATCCTTCAGCCAGCCCCACTGGAACACCATCACCAGGCTGCCGTAGGCGGCAGCGACCGATAGCAACGTCATCAGGACGCCCTTGAGCGCCAGGAAGACCGAGTGGACCGAGACCAGCAGCATCACGAATGCGATTGCCGCGACGATGGCCAGCACCAGTGGCTCGGTCGCCGAGACCTGGTCGTCGAAGTCCTTGATCAGCGCGGTCGGACCGCCGACGTCGACGCGCGCCGTGCCCGCCTCCGGAACTTTGGGCAGCTGCGCGCGCATCCAGCCGACGGTCTCGCGGGCCTTCATGTCCTCGGGGTCCACCGACAGCACGGCGGACAGCAGCGCGCTGCCGTTGTCCTCGGCGAACTGAGGCGGCGTCACCGAGACGATGTTGGGTGCCTGCGACATCCGCTGGCGGATCGCACCGACGGTGTGGCTGTGTTCGGGGGAGGCCGCGCCGCCGTCGGGGAAGTTGATCAGCACCCGGATGGGGCCCAGCGCACCGGGACCGAGGGCTTGGGCCGCGGCGCCCACCCCGGCGCGGATTTCGTGCGACGAGTCGAACTGGCGGAGCAGGCTGTTGCCCAGCACCATCGACGCCGCCGGCGCGGCCATCACGAGCAGCACCAGCGATGCCGCCAGCGCGGACACCCACGGCCGGCGCATCACCCAGCCGATCCAGCGGTTCCAGAACCGGGACTGGGTGCTTTCGGGCCGCCGCGACCAGTGCAGGAAGCCCGACCGCTTGGCGGCCGCCCGTCCGAACGTCGCCAGCGCCGCCGGGGTCAGGGTCGTCGAGGTCAGCATGGCCACCGCGACGGCCAGGATGGCGCCGGTGGCCATCGACTTCAGCGCCGGGGTGTTGATCACATAGATCCCGGTGAGGGACGCGATCACCGTCATGCCGGACAGCACCACCGCCAGCCCGGAGGTGGCCATCGCGGCGTCGACGGCTTCGCGGGGCTGGCGCCCGGTGCGCAGCTCCTCCCGGAATCGCATCAGGATGAACAGTGAATAGTCGACGGCCAGTGCGATCCCGAACATGGACACCGTCGAGGTCACGAACACCGACATGGTGGTGTAGGCGGACAGCAGATAGACCAGGCCCATGGTCACCACGACCGTGCAGATGCCCAGGGCCAGCGGGATGGCGGCGGCGGCCAGCGACCCGAACACCGCGAGCAGCACGATCAGGATGACCGGCAGGTTCCACTTCTCGGCGGCGGCGATGTCGTGCTTGGTGTTGGCCGCGGCGGCGGCGGACAGCGCGCCCTGGCCGATGACGTAGAGGCGCACGCGGCCGTTCGCGGTCTGGCCGGGCTGGTCGCCCTTGATGCCGACCTTGGTGCGGAGCTGCTTGGCGACGTCGCTGGTGTTGCGGGAATCCAGCCGCACCGAGAGCACGTAGGGCCGGTCGGGCTGCGGGGGCCGCTGGGTGGGGTTGGGGATCTCCGTGGTGCCGGGGATGCCGGCGGCGATCTGTCGCAGCTGCGCGACGGCGTCGTTCATGTCCTGGTAGCTGGCGTCGGGCCGGGGCGCGGCCACCAGCGCCAGCGACGATCCGCCCTGGTCGTGGTAGAGATCCTCCAGCTGGTCGTGCACCGCCAGCGACTGCGATCCGGCCACGTCAAACCCACCGCCGGTCAGGTTGCCCGACTGCGTCAACGCCAGGTAGACCGCCGGAACCAATGCCAGCAACCAGCCCGTGAAGACCAACCAGCGGTACTTACGCAGGCTGCGGCTGAGGCGCATCATTAACTGCTGGATTTCGTCGCTCCCCGCTCTCGCTAACGCGTGTTGGCGACGATACCGCAGCAGCCTGTGGATTATGTGGCCTTATCTAGTTCCTGAGCTGCGGTGACGGCGTTGTTGTCAAGACGCTGCGAAGATGTTGTGAACCGGTGACCAAGCGGGATTTCGGTCACACATCCGGCCCGGCCGTCGTTCGGACTGGCAGGGGTGATATCGGCGATGGCAGGATGTCGGAGGCCCGCGAGGCCCGCGAGGCCCGGGGATTCGGGGGGACGGGTCGCGTGGGGCCGTTCTTATCGCAGTCGTTTGCGAGGCGCCGATTCGGCCGTCATCGCAAACTCCTAAGGAGTTATCCATGACGAGAGCCACCGCTGGACGGGGTCGCAAAATCTTCGCCGGGCTGATCGCCGCCACGGTGCCCGGTGTGGCCGTCGCGGTGCTCGCCGGCGCCCCGGCAACCGGCGCCAACGACCCGTGCGCGGCCAGTGAGGTCGCCCGGACGATCGGCTCGGTCTCCAAGTCGATGGGTGACTACCTGGACTCGCACCCGGAGACCAACCAGACGATGACCTCGATGCTGCAGCAGCAGGCGGGGCCGCAGTCGGTGAACGGGCTGAAGTCCTACTTCGACGCGAACCCCAAGGTCGCCGGTGACATGACGTCGATCGCCCAGCCGCTGACCAACCTGTCGCTGCAGTGCAAGTTGCCGATCTCGATCCCGCAGGCGATGGGGCTGATGCAGCAGGCACAGGGTGCGGCCGGCGGGCTGCCCGCCCTGCCCGGGAACCCCGTGGGCGCTTCGACGCTGGGCGGTACCACCGGTGGCGCCCCGGCCGCCGCGCCGCAGCCCGCGCCGCCCGCGGCGACCAACCCGCTGCCGGGCCCGTCGCGCGGCAACACCGTCGGCTAGGCCCGATGGCGGCGACCCGCTTCGACCGGGTTCGACTATGCGGCGACCCGCTGCGCCCGGCAGGCCGCGCTTGCGATCGCCGCGGCCGCCCTCGCGATCGCCACTAGGCCCGATGCTGGCGACCCGCTTCGCCCGGGTTCGACTATGCGGCGACCCGCTGCGCCCGGCAGGCCGCGCTTGCGATCGCCGCGGCCGCCCTCGCGATCGCCACTAGGGCCGATGGTGGCGACCCGCTTCGCCCGGCTACGCCGCCCTCGCGATCGCCACTAGGACTGGCCCTCGGGTTCCGGATCGCGGTCCGGCGGCAACGGCCCCTGCAGCGCGGTCTCGGTCGGGTCGGCCGCGGAGTCGCCCTGCAGCGGCACGATCGGGAGCGGTCCCGTGATCGGGTCCTCGTCGGAGTCGGCGATGTTCTCGGTGCGGAACACGAAGAAGAACACCACCCAGCCGATCGCGGAGATGAGCAACCAGCTGATCAGCCGGTAGATCAGCATGGCCGAAATCGCGTTGGGCAGCGACATCCCGCTGGACACCAGGCCGGGCACCAGCACCGCCTCGACGATCAACAGGCCGCCGGGCATCAGGGGGATCGTGCCGACCGCGCGGGCGGCCGCATACGCCACCGTCAACCCGGCCACCGAGGCGTGATCCCCGGCCGCGTAGGCGGCGAAGCCCAGGCAGGCGACGTCGGCGATCCAGTTGAACATCGACCAGCCGAACGCCACCCCCAGGTCGCGCCGGCCCAAGCTCACCGATTCCAGCTGCATCAACGTCTCGCGCCACTTGTCCAGGCCGGTGTCGGCCGGCCTGCCGCGCACCGAGTTGACCCACGCCAACACCCGGCTGCCGATGCCGTCGATCAGCTCCGGCCGTGACGCGACGGCCTGGGCCAGCAGCAGCAGCGCGACGAAGCCACCGAGGGTGAACAGCAGCGAGAACGGGTTGTTCTTCGCGCCCAGCAGGAAGGCGCCGCCCAGGCCGAGCAAAGCCAAACCCACCGCCTGCAGCACACCCGACATCACCAACTGCCACGACGCCACCACGGCCGAGGCGCCCCACAGCCGCTGCTGCCGGAACAGGAAGGTCGCCGACAGCACGGGCCCGCCGGGCAGAGTGGTGCTCAGCGAATTGGCGGCATAGAACGCGGCCTCGGAGCGCAACTGCTTGACGTGCACCCCGGCCGACTTGAGCAACGTGCGCTGGATCTGGGCAAAGCTGTGCATCGACGCGGCCGCCGCCGCCACCGATGCGAGCAACCACCACCAGTTCGCCTCGTACAGGCTCATCCAGGCTTTGGCCAGCTGATGCCAGCCCAGCGAAACCTCGACGGCAAGCACGACGGCAACCGCGGCGAGGATCACCCAGCGCACCCACCAGTACTTCCCGCGCGGGGCTTCTTCGCGCGGGAAGTCGAGGTTGCGGGCGGGTGCGTCGTGCGGCACGTGATTTAGGGTAACGGTGCAGGTGGCGCCGCGATCGCTGCGCACCGCCTACCGTGTCGACGTCGTAACCGGATCGTGCCGACGGCGATGGCTCCGGCCGACGCGCTCAACCCCGTGAGACGGCTTCGAGGCACGTTTGAGGGTGTGCCGCGGATAGGCTGGCCAAATGTCAGCAAACGCCGACGATGCGTCGGTCGAACCCCTCGTCCGCAAGACCGCCGCCTGGGCCTGGCGCTTGCTGGTCATCCTGATCGCCGTGCTCGCCCTGCTGTGGGTAGTGCAGAAACTCGAAGTCATCGTCGTCCCGGTGCTGGTGGCGCTGCTGCTGAGCGCGTTGCTGGTGCCGGTGGTCGATTGGCTGGACAAGCAGGGCCTGCCACGCGGCGGCGCCGTGGCGCTGGTGCTGCTGGGTGGCTTCGCGATCCTGGGCGGCATCCTGGCGTTCGTCATCCTGCAGTTCATCGACGGCCTGCCCGGGCTGACCGAACAGGTGACGCAGAGCATCGAGTCGACGCGCCGCTGGCTCATCCACGGACCGGCGCACCTGCGCAACGAACAGATCGACAGCGCGGGCAACGCCGCCATCGAGGCGCTGCACAACAATCAGGCGAAGCTGACCAGCGGCGCGCTCTCCACCGCGGCCACCATCACGGAGCTGGTCACCGCGGCGGTGCTGGTGCTGTTCACGCTGATCTTCTTCCTCTACGGCGGGCGCAACATCTGGCAGTACGTCGTGCAGATCATCCCGAGGGACGTCCGCGGCCGGGTGCACGAAGCCGGCAATGCCGGATACGGGTCGCTGATCGGGTACGTGCGGGCCACCTTCCTGGTGGCCCTGACCGACGCGGCGGGGGTCGGCACCGGTTTGGCCGTCATGGGCGTCCCGCTCGCGCTGCCGCTGTCATCGGTGGTGTTCCTGGGCGCGTTCATCCCGCTGGTCGGTGCCCTGATCTCGGGCCTGGTGGCCGTGGTGGTCGCGCTGTTGGCCAAGGGCGTCGTGTACGCCTTGATCACGCTGGGCCTACTCATCGCGGTCAACCAGATCGAGGCCCATCTGCTGCAACCGCTGGTGATGGGCCGCGCGGTCTCGATTCACCCGCTCGGGGTGGTGCTGGCCATCTCCACCGGTGGCGTGCTCGCCGGGATCGTCGGCGCCCTGCTGGCCGTTCCCACGGTCGCGTTCCTCAACAACGCGATCCAGGTGCTGTTGGCACGCGATCCGGCCGCCGAAGCCGAGAAACAGACCGAGGAGTCGGACGAGAAGAACGCGATCCTGCAGGCCGAGCCCGACAAACCCGGGGACGAATCCGGCTGAGGCTCAAGCCTTTTCGCGGCGTTGAGCGACGCCCGGGCGCCTGGTTACAGCCGTCCCTCGCGGCGCAGCAGATCCTGGGCGGACAGGCCGCCGCCGGAGCGCCGGCGTTGCCGCGCCGGGTCGCCGTTCTCGCCCTGACCCCCCGCGTCCGCCTGGTCGGTGGCGGCGTCGGGATCGTTGCCTTCCGGGCGCATCTTAGGCAGGGCGGTGGTGGGCTCGGCGGCGTCGCCGTTGTCGTCGGACCGGTTGCCGGGAACCGGGATGGCCCGGGTCTCATCGCCGGACGGCGGTGCCGCCGGACCCGGCGCCGGGGGTCGCTGCGGAGCCTGCGGCGCGGAATTGGCGGGACGCGGATCGGCCGGCCGGTCACGGCCGGGTGCGCCCTGGGCGGCGAAGCGCGTCGTCTTGGCTTCGGTCGGCTGGCTGGGCCGGGCCGGAATGCGCGTCGTGCTCGCGGCCGGTTCCTGCGCGGGCCGCGGGTCGGTGGGGCCGGGTCGCGCGGGCCGCGACGGCTCCGGCGCTCCCGGATGCGTCGGGTCGTGCGGGGGCCGCGGCGCCGCGGCGACCAGGCTGGCCGCAACCGGCGGCCGCGCGGGCCGGCCATTGAGCGTCGGCCGCTTGCGCTCGTCGGGCAGGTCGATCTCGCCAAGGCCGATCTTGTTCTGCAGGCGGCGGGCCCAGCGCGGCGCCCACCAGCAGTCGTCGCCGAGCAGCTTCATCACCGACGGCACCAGGAACATCCGGACGACGGTGGCGTCCAGCAGCAGCGCCGCCATCAGACCGAAGGCCAGATACTTCATCAGCACCAGGTCGGAGAACACGAACGAACCGGCGACCACCGCCAGCACCAGCGCGGCGGCGGTGATCAGGCGTCCGGTGGTCGCCGTCCCGATCCGGATGGCCTCGGCCGTCGACATGCCGCGCTCCCGCGCCTCGACCATGCGCGAGACCAGGAACACCTCGTAGTCGGTGGCCAGACCGAAACCGACCGCGACGACCAGCGCGATGAGCACCACCATCAGCGGCGTCGGGGTGAAATTCAAGACACCCGACAAGTGCCCGTCGACAAAGATCCAGGTCAGGATGCCCAGGGTGGAGCCCAGGGTCAGCGCGCTCATCAGCACCGCCTTGACCGGCAGCACCACCGACCCGAAGGCCAGGAACATCAGCAGCAGGGTGGCGCTGAGCAACAGCACCAGCATCAACGGGCCCTTCTCGGCCAGGCTGTGGATGCTGTCCTGCTCCAGCGCCGGCGTGCCGCCGACATAGAGGTTGAGCCCCTTCGGGGGATTCACCGACCGAAGTTCGGTGAGCTTCTTCGCCGCATCGCTCTTGTTGAGCAGGCCGTTCTGGATCACCCGCACCGAGCCGTCTTTGGGCACAGTCGTCCCGTTCGGGCCGGCGACGCAGGGGTTACCGGCGATGGTCGGGCAGGCCCGCTCCTCCCACGTCTTGTCGGTGAAGCCGCCGATCGAGGAGATCCTGTTGCGGATGTCGGCCACCTGCTGGTCGGTCACCTTGCTGCCGTTGGTGCTCTGGATCACCATCGTCAGCTGCTCGGTCCGGTAGCCGGGGAATTGCTTGTCGAAGTGTTCCTGCGCCAGGCGCACCGGATTGTCCGGGGGCAGGTACTTCTCGCTCATGCCGCCGAACGACAGGTTGCCCAGCGGGATGACCAGCAGGATCATGCCGACGGCGATCGGGATGGCGAAGGCCAGCGGCTTCTTCATCACCCAGTTGACGAGCTTGCCCCAGAACCCGGCCTCGACCTCTTCGCGGGTCTTCGTCTTCTGCAGCCGGTCGGCCAGCCAGTTCAGGTAGGCACGCGAATACTTCCAGTTCCGCAGGAACGGCACCCGGAACGCGGTCCGCACGCCCAGCGCGTCGACATGGCGGCCGAGGATGGCCAGGCACGCCGGCAGGAACGTGATCGACAGCAACGCGGCAAGTCCCACGGCGGCGAAGATCGCGTAGGTGAGCGAATGCACGAAGCCCTGCGGCAGCACCAGCAGGCTGGCGCTGGACGCAATGATCAGCACCGCGGAGAAGGCCACGGTGCGCCCGGCTGTCATCACGGTTCTTCGCACCGCGGCCTCGGTGTCGTAGCCCTCGGCTATCTCCTCCCGGAACCGGCTCACCACGAAAAGCCCATAGTCGATGGCGATACCCAGGCCGATCAGCGAGACGACCGGCTGGGCGAAGAAGTGCACCGGCCCGAACACGGCGACCAGGCGCAGGATGCCCAGCGAGCCCGCGATGCTCAGACCGCCCACGATGGCCGGCAGGCCGGCGGCGACCGCGCCACCGAACACCAGGAACAGCACGACCGTCACCAACGGCAGTGCCAGGACCTCCATGCGGCGCTGGTCGGTGGCGATGGTGCCGGTCAGCGCTTCGGCGATCGGCTCGAGGCCGGCCAACTGCACGGTGCCGCCGTCGAGCTTCTGCAGGTCCGGCTGGATGGCTTTGTAGTTGTTGAGGATGCTGTCGTCGTCGTTGCCCTTCAGCGGGATCGACACGAAGGTGTGCTTCTTGTCCTCGCTGACCATCCCCTTGATGACGGGGTTGGTGCTGTCCGGCGCCGCGAGCCAGCCGGCCCAGCCGACGACCTGGTCGGGGTGGTCGGCCTTGAACTTGTTGAGCTCGCCGATGATTTTGTCCCGCCACGCCGTGTCATCGACGGTTTTTCCGTTGGGGGCGGTGAAGGTGGCCACCACGTGGCTGGTGCGATCGCGGCCGTAGGTCTGGTCGCCCAGCACCGAGGCTTTAACGGATTGGCTGCCGTCGTCGTAGAAGCCGCTCTGTGTAACATGCTTGCCCAGGCTGATCCCGAAGACGCCACCCAGCAGACACAGAGCTACCGTGACCCCGATCACGATGTACCGGTATCGGTACACAGTTCGACCCCACCAGGCGAACACGCAAGCTCCTTACTGGATCGTTAACGACCCGCGCATTGGTTTTCCAGTGTCACACACGCGCGGTCAGCAGCGCGGAGAGCGGCCGGAACGGCTGCAGCCACGCACCCTGGTCAGGCAGCGAATCTAGGCCGATCCGCGGCAACGGTTCCCGGAAGACACCAGCGATATCCTCCAGATCAACGAAGTCCAAGGTATCCGACGCTAGCGCCCAACTCGCATGTTCGCGAAATCCGATCACCTGGACGCCGACCCCGCTTCGTGCGATGTCTTCCAGCGGGTGACGAAACGCCTGACCGTCGGCGGACGCCACCACCAGCGCCGCCAAACCCTGGGTGCGCCGCAGTTCGATGTGGGCCAGCATGTCGCGGTCGACGTCGCTGTCCTCGTCGATCTTCGGCTTGGCGAAGACCGCGAACCCCACGTTACGGAGCGCGTCCACCCACGGCCGGACGACGTCGGCGCTGCCCGGCGCGATGTTGGTGAACACGGTGGCCTCGGGTTCCACCACGACGCCGGGTCGACCGGCGCTGACCTCGGCCGTGCGCGCCAGCAACCAGCGGCCCAGGGCGTCGAACCGCGGGCGTTCCAGGGCTGTCGGGCGGCGGCCCAGGATGGAGCCCAGCCCCATGTCCAGGTTCGGGGCGTCCCACACCAACAGCACGCGTCCACCCGGAGGGGAGAAACCGCCCAGTTCGTCGCCGGTCAGCACCGCCGGCGGCGCGACGGGTTGGGCTCCCGCCGCGGTCTCTTCGGTCAGGCTCATACTCATCGCCTACTCATCGTCTAAGCCAAATGAATTCGGTGACGGCACTGCCCGCTTCTTGAGCCTTCGTCTCGTACTTGGTGGTCGGGCGCGCGACCGAGATCGGCAGCGCACTGTCGGGAGCGACCGGGTGCAGGCGGGGTTCACCCGCGCCGACCACGGCGATGTGCTCGGCGTAGCCAGCGTGGTCCGTCGCAGCGTGCAGGACACCACCGGGGAGTAGCCGGTCGGCTATCAAGCCAATCGTGCCCGGCTGCAGGAACCGGCGTTTGTGGTGCCGCGCCTTCGGCCACGGATCGGGGAAGAAGACGCGCACGCCCGTCAACGAACCCGGCGCGATGAGGCGTTGCAGCACATCGAGGGCGTTGCCGCGGATCAGCCGGATGTTGCTGACCTTGTCGCGGTCGATCGCGCACAGCAGCTGCGCCAGCCCGCGCCGGTAGATCTCCACCGCGACCACATCGATATCGGGTTCATCCTTGGCCATCGCTAGCGTGGAAATGCCACTGCCACAGCCGATTTCGAGCACCACCGGTGCCTGTCGCCCGAACCAGGCGCGAGTATCCAGCGTTGGTTCGGAGCTCCCAGATTCGTCGGTTGCGGCGCCCAACGACAAGCCGAGCTCGGGCCAGCGGCGTTCCCAGGTCTGGCGCTGGGCATCGGACAGGGCCGATCGGCGCGATCGGAACGCCGTGGCCGGGAGATAGCGCTGGTCGGGGCGGTCCGCGCCCCCAGTCGGCGTGTCGGCAGACATCGCCACCCCGCGCTGCGCATGCATTTGTCCATGGTGGCCTATAAACCTCGGATGTAGCCGCCCCTGGTCCGGATTGATACCCAACAGTTGCCTCCACCTGGTAACTCATTAACGGTGGCTCGCTTCTTGGTGACGCGGGTGCCACCATTCGGTGGGACCGCTCGGGCCCGGCGCTGCCTCCGGTAGCGGCGACGCCGGCCGGGCATGGGGTCATCCGGACCGAACAGGCGGGATATGAGGGGACAAGGACACCAGAGTTTCGTCGACGAGCTGGCGCGCTTCGCCGCTGGCCACGTCGACCCGTGCCTGACGGCGATCGCACAGCGGTCCGCCGCGCCCCTGCGCGTGGTTGTGCGCGGCCGCCGGGGGGTCGGCTGCCGCACCGTGCGCCGCGCCCTGGACGGCGCGGGACGCGCGGCCGGCATCGCGGTCGACAGCCCGACGACCGAGCGCGACGTCGACGTGGTGGTCCACGTGATCACGGAGGTGGTCAAGCCCGAGGACACCCTGGCCATCGCGACGGCCGGGCGCCCGGTGCTGGCCGTGCTGAACAAGGCCGACCTGGCGGGCTCGCTGTCCGGGCGGGGTGGCGACGGCCCGATCGCGGCGGCGCGCGCCAGGTGCACGGAGTTCTCGACGCTGATCGGCGTGCCCATGGAACCGATGACGGGTCTGCTCGCGGTCGCCGCGCTCGACGACCTGGACAGCGCCCAGTGGACGGCGCTGGCCGCGCTGGCCGCTCACCCCGGCACCGCGTGCTTCGACGGCTCCTTCGCCGCATTCCTGGCCGCCGACGCCCCGGTGCCGACAGAGGTGCGGCAGCGTCTGCTCGACAGCCTCGACCTGTTCGGCACCGCGCTGGCGGTCGCCGCGTTCCGGCAGGGCCGGACCCCGGCCCAGGTGCTGACCCTGCTGCACCGGATGAGCGGCGTCGACGCCGTCTTGGCCAAAATCGGCGCGCTGGGCGCCGAGGCGCGCTATCAGCGGGTGCTGGACGCCGTCGCCGAGCTCGAGGCGCTAGCCGCCGGGGGCGGCACGCTCGCCGAGCGCATCAGCGCTTTCCTGTCCCGCGACGACACCGTCGTCGCCCGCATGGCGGCCGCGGTGGATCTGGCCGAGGCCGCCGGGCTGGAGCCGGGCGACCCGCAGCACCTCGACGCGCATCGCGACCCGTCCGGGCACCTGCCGCGGGCGGTGCGGTGGCAACGCTACAGCCGCGCGTCGGCCAGCGAACTGCACCGCTCCTGTGGCGCCGACATCGCGCGCGGATCGTTGCGGCTGTGGTCCCAGGCCTGCGGCTCGCTGCCGGGAGAGTCCTGGTGAGCGGCGAGACAAGCGACGATCCCGTCGCCGCGGTGGACGCGCTGGTGGCGGCTGCCGGGCCGGGGCTGGATCCGCCGGCGATTCAGCGCTGCGACGTGGTGCTGGTGACCGGTCCGTGGATGGCCGGGGTCACCGCGGTGACCGACGCCCTGCGGAAGCGGCTACCGCAACACAAATTCGTGGAGTCGACCGATCTGGAGCCCGGCGAGGTGCCGATGCTGGTGGTGTTCGTCGTGTCGGCGGCCGCCAACCTGACGCCGTCGGACTGTGCGCTGCTGGACGCCGCGACCGAGCACACCGATGCGGTCGTCGGCGTGGTGTCCAAGATCGACGTGCATCTCAACTGGCGCGACATCGTCGCCGCCAACCGCGACTCGCTGGGCACGCACGCGCCCCGCTACGGCCGGGCGCCCTGGGTGGGTGTGGCGGCCCTGCCCGACCTGGGTGAGCCCAACGTCGACGAGCTGGTCGACGCCGTCTCGGCGCAACTCAACGACCCCGATCTTGCCCGGCGAAACAGGTTGCGGGCGTGGGAATCCCGTCTGCAGACGGTGGCGCGGCGATTTGATCGCGAGGTCGAGGGGTCGGGTCGGCGGGCCCGGGTCGAGGCGCTGCGCGAGGAGCGCAGCACCGCGTTGCAGCAGCGGCGTCAGGCGAAAAGCGAGCGCACCATCACGCTGCGCAGTCAGATCCAGCAGGCTCGAGTCGCGCTGTCCCACTCGGCACGTAACCGGTGCGCGGGCGTGCGCACCGAACTGCAGGAGTACGCGGCGGGTTTGTCGCGGCGCAACATGGCCGGCTTCGAGGCGGTCACGCGCGACCAGCTGGACGGGGTGGTCGCCGAGGTCAGCGAAAGCACCGACGCGCAACTGGCCGAGGTGGCACGGGCGATGGATGTGCCGATGGAGCTGCCCCCGCTCGAGCAGCTGCCGGCCGTAGACGTCTCGCCGCAGCCACTGAAATCGCGGCGCCAGGAAACCTGGCTGATGATCCTGCTCGGCGTCGGGTTCGGCCTGGGGGTGGCGCTGACGCTGAGCCGGCTGATGAGCGGCCTGGCCTCGCGGCTGAACCCCGCGCTGGCCGTCGTCGCGGCACTGGCGTGCGTCGCGATCTCGGTGGGCCTCACCTTCATGGTGATCAATATCCGTGCGCTGCTGCACGACCGGGCGCTGCTAGACCGCTGGGCGGGCGACGTCACGGCCTCGCTGCAGTCGGTCGCCGAGGAGCTGGTCGCCACCCGGGTGCTGGTCGCCGAGTCGGTGTTGAGCAAGGCGTTGCTGGCCCAGGACGAGGCCGAGAACGCGGAGGTGGCCGCCTCGGTGGGTGTCATCGACACCGAACTGCGCGAGCACGCCCTGGCCGCCGCGCGGGCCTCGGCCGCGCGCGATCGGGAGATGCCCGCGGTGACGGCGGCCCTGGCGGCCGTGCGTGCAGAACTGGGAGAACCGGGTATACGAGAAGACGAAAGTCACTCCGCAGACGCCGGCGGTGACGAAATCGAAAAACCCGCTTCGAGGAGCGAAGATGGCGACCCGTCGGGATCTTCTGAATCGTTGTTGTGAGAAGGCTTATACCTGCCCGAGACTTCCCCGACAAGATCCTCAAGATAACCTGTAGTTAACGCCACCAATCCCTTAATTGTGTGGGCGAGAGCATAGCGAGCAACACCAGCCCGATACGCAGAAGAATCCAGGAGAGTTCGATGACCTCAGCGACCATACCCGGTTTGGACACAGCACCCACGAACCACCAGGGCCTGCTGTCATGGGTGCAGGAGGTCGCCGAACTCACCCAGCCCGACCGGGTGATCTTCGCTGATGGCTCCGACGAGGAGTTCAACCGCCTGGCCGCCCAGCTGGTCGAGGCGGGCACGTTGAAGAAGCTCAACGAGAACAAGCACCCGAACTCTTACCTGGCGCTGTCGGACCCGTCCGACGTGGCGCGCGTGGAGTCCCGGACCTTCATCTGCACCGAGAAGCAGGACGGTGCCGGACCCACCAACAACTGGATGGACCCGTCCGAGATGCGGGCCACCATGAGCAACCTGTACCGCGGTTGTATGCGCGGCCGCACCATGTGGGTGGTGCCGTTCTGCATGGGACCCCTCGGCGCCGACGACCCGAAGCTGGGCGTGGAGATCACCGACTCCGAGTACGTCGTCATCTCGATGAAGGTGATGACCCGGATGGGCAAGGCCGCCCTGGAAAAGATGGGCGACGACGGGTTTTTCGTCAAGGCGCTGCACTCGGTGGGCGCGCCGCTGGAGCCGGGCCAAAAGGACGTGCCGTGGCCGTGCAACGACACCAAATACATCACCCACTTCCCGGAGACCCGCGAGATCATGAGTTACGGCTCGGGCTACGGCGGGAACGCACTACTGGGCAAGAAGTGCTACTCGCTGCGCATCGCCTCGGCGATGGCCCACGACGAGGGCTGGCTCGCCGAGCACATGCTGATCCTCAAGCTCATCTCCCCCGAGAACAAGGCCTACTACTTCGCCGCGGCATTCCCGTCGGCGTGCGGCAAGACCAACCTCGCCATGCTGCAGCCGACCATCCCGGGCTGGCGCGCCGAGACGCTCGGTGACGACATCGCCTGGATGCGGTTCGGCAAGGACGGCCGCCTGTACGCGGTCAACCCCGAGTTCGGTTTCTTCGGCGTCGCGCCGGGGACCAACTGGAAGTCCAACCCCAACGCCATGCGCACCATCGAGGCCGGCAACACCGTCTTCACCAACGTGGCGCTCACCGACGACAATGACGTGTGGTGGGAAGGCCTGGAGGGCGAGCCGGAGCACCTGACCGACTGGAAGGGTCGCGACTGGACGCCCGATTCCGGCGAGAATGCCGCGCACCCCAACTCGCGCTACTGCACCCCGATGTCGCAGTGCCCGATCCTGGCGCCGGAGTGGGACGACCCGCAGGGCGTGCCGATCTCGGGCATCCTGTTCGGCGCCCGCCGCAAGACCACGGTGCCGCTGGTGACGCAGGCCCGCGACTGGCAGCACGGCGTGTTCATGGGAGCCACCATGGGCAGTGAGCAGACCGCCGCCGCCGAGGGCAAGGTCGGCACCGTGCGCCGCGACCCGATGGCCATGCTGCCGTTCCTGGGCTATCACGTCGGTGACTACTTCCAGCACTGGATCGACCTGGGCAAGAACTCCGATGAGTCGAAGATGCCGAAGGTGTTCTTCGTCAACTGGTTCCGCCGCGACGAAGACGGCGGCTTCCTGTGGCCGGGCTTCGGCGAGAACAGCCGGGTGCTCAAGTGGATCGTGGACCGCATCGAGCACCAGGCCGGCGGCCAGGACACCCCGATCGGCATCGTGCCAACCGCCGACGACCTGGACCTGGACGGCCTGGACGTCGATGGCGGCGACGTGGCCAAGGCGCTGGCGGTCAACCCCGCCGAGTGGCGCGAGGAGCTGCCCTTGATCGAGGAGTGGTTCGAGTTCGTCGGCGACAAGCTGCCCACCGGTGTCCGCGACGAGTTCGAGGCGCTCAAGCAGCGGCTGTCCGAAGCGGGCTGAACCCGCTCGCGCGCTGACTAGCCCGCGCGCCGCGAGTCGGGGCTGGCCTTCTTCTCCTGGTACATCAGTGCGTCGGCGCGCGCCAGCAGCTCGTCCACGGTGGCGGTGTCAGACACCGGCGCCCGCACCAAACCGATGCTGGCCGACACCCGGTAGGGCCGGTCGCCGGTCTTGTTGAAGTTCGTGAATGCCTCGGCCAGGCGCTCCTTGAGTGATGCTGTGTCGCCGTCGTTTTCGGTGACCATCACGCAGAATTCGTCGCCGCCGATGCGCGCGAGGATGTCGGATTCGCGGCGGATCGTGCGCAACACGTGAGCGACATTCTTGATCAGGGAGTCGCCCGCATCGTGGCCCTGCTCGTCGTTGACCTTCTTGAGCCCGTCGACGTCGAGGAAGGCGAGCACGCAGTTGTGGCCGAGATGGTGTGCCCCGCTGAGCTTCTGCTCGGCCAGCAGGTAGAAGCCGCGACGATTGTTCAGCCCGGTCAGTTCGTCGGTCACCGACAGCCGGCGGATCTCCTCGTTGGCGTTCTCCAGCGCGGCGGTCCGGTCGCGGACGCGCTGTTCCAGTTCGGAGTAGACCTGAATGTTTTCCATGACGATCGAGGTGGAGTCGGCCAGGGCCTGCAGCAGGTGAACCTCCTGCTCGGACGGCTGATGCGGGTCGGCCCAGTAGTTTCCGATCGCGCCGATGGGATCCAGCTTGCGGATCGGCACCATCACCAGGCTCTTGACGAACGTCGGGCGATACAGGGTGTGCGGGATGCGCGGGTCGCTGTAGATGTCGGGGATGACCGCCGCGTCGCGGTTGAGCATCGCCCACCCGCTGATGCAGGACCGGATTGGGAAGCGGCTGCCCTTCCACAGCGGGGCGATCGCGTTCTCGTCGGCGTAGTAGCAGCGGTCGTTGTCGCGGAGCACGAACGTGGCGCCGTCACAGCCGGTCAGTTCACGCGCCTGGGTACGCACGATCCGCTGGATATCGGGCAGGCTGCGGGCCAGCGACAGCTCCTGGACCGCGTGCGCCAGACGCTCCATGCCGTCGACATAGTCGGACACGGCGAATTTGCGGTCCGGCGCGGGAGGCGAGGCGAATGCCGCAGGCTCCGATACCTGCTCGGCGGTCATGCGCACCTCCGGTGCGAGAAGTGGCGTACCCGCCAAGGCTAACTGCCAAGGCCAACGGCAGTGTACTGAACCGCGTTATCCCCGCCGACTTTCCCGGTGTCCGCGGCCGACGGCCAAAATGCTCGGGCCCGCCCGCCGCACCGCTTCCCCGAGCGCCGCGGCGCGCGTTTGCTGGCGTGACCACTTAACACCCGTCAAGTTTGGTGACGGTACAGTCTGCGCATGCAGATCCGCCCGTATATCGGCGCCGACAAAGCTGCTGTCATCCTGTACCCGTCCGGAACGGTCGTCACCTTCGACGACCTCGAGGCCCGCGCCAATCGGCTGGCGCACCGGTTCCGCGAGGCGGGTCTGCGCGAGGGCGACACCGTCGCCATCCTGATGGAGAACAACGAGCACATCCACGCGGTGATGTGGGCGGCTCGTCGCAGCGGTTTGTACTACGTGCCGATCAACACCCACCTGACCGCGGCAGAGGCGGCCTACATCATCGACAACAGCAGCGCGAAGGCCATCATCGGGTCGGCGGCGCTGCGCGACACCCTCACCGGCCTGGCCGAGCAGCTGCCGGGCGGGCTGCCGGAGCTGCTGCTGATCGCCGACGGTGATTTGCCTGGGTGGGAGCGTTACCCGGAATGCGTTGCAGGCCAGCCCGATACCCCGATCGATGACGAGATCGAGGGCGACCTGCTGCAGTACTCGTCGGGCACCACCGGCCGGCCCAAGGGCATCAAGCGCGAATTGCCGCACGTGCCACCAGCCGAGGCGCCGGGCATGATGTCCGCACTGGTTGGTTTCTGGATGACGCCCGACTCGATCTACCTCAGCCCGGCTCCGCTGTACCACACGGCGCCGTCGGTGTGGTCGATGAGCGCGCAGGCCGGCGGCATCACCACGGTGGTGATGGAGAAGTTCGACGCCGAAGGCTGCCTGGACGTCATCCAGCGACACCGCGTCACGCACGGCCAGTTCGTCCCGGCGATGTTCACCCGCATGCTGAAACTGCCTGAGCAGGTTCGTCATTCGTACGACCTGGCCAGCCTGCAGCGGGTGATGCACGCCGCGGCTCCCTGCCCGGTGGAGATCAAGAAGCAGATGATCGACTGGTGGGGGCCGATCATCGACGAGTACTACGCGTCCTCGGAAGCGCACGGGTCGACGCTGATCACCGCCGAAGAGTGGCTGGCGCATCCGGGTTCGGTCGGCAAGCCCATGGGGGGCGCCGTGCATATTCTCGACGAGCACGGCAACGAGCTGCCGCCGGGGCAGGCCGGAGAGATCTATTTTGAGGGCGGCTATTCCTTCGAATACCTCAACGACCCAACGAAAACCGCCTCGTCGCGCGACAAGCACGGCTGGGCCACCGTCGGGGACATCGGCTACCTCGACGACGAGGGCTACCTCTACCTGACCGACCGGCGCCACCACATGATCATCTCCGGCGGGGTGAACATCTACCCGCAGGAGGCCGAGAACCTTCTGGTCACCCACCCGAAGGTGCTCGACGCCGCGGTGTTCGGGGTGCCCGATGACGAGATGGGCCAGCGCGTCGTGGCGGCCGTGCAGACCGTCGACCAGGCCGACGCCACCGACGAATTCGCCGACGAGCTGACGGCGTGGCTGCGAGACCGGTTGGCGCACTACAAATGCCCGCGATCGATCGCCTTCGAAGCGCAGCTGCCGCGCACCGACACCGGCAAGCTCTACAAGAATGGGCTGATCGAGAAATACTCGGTGTGACCGATGCTCCGAGTGGTCGACCTGTCGAGCGCGCCGCAGGACTGCCCGCCGTCGCCGCCCGGGGTGATCGTCGCCGTCGGCTCGGCCGCCGACATCGCCGATGCCGGAAACTGGCTTGATGCAGCAACTTTCACGCTGACCGAGGAGCCGTGCGCCGACCGGCGAGTGGTCACCGTCGATTCGGTGACGGCGACGGTGGACGAGTTGACGGCGCGGTGCCGGCGCTGGCCGCACGCCAGCGGGATCTGCGACGACGTGTTGCGCGGGGTGGATCCGCGCGGCCCGACGCTGTCCGGGGTGCTGACGGAGTCGTTGGCGTACTCGACCCTGCAGGCCGGCCCGGAGTTCGCGCAGTGGTTGCGCGAGCGCGGCCCGGTCCGCATGCCCGAGATCCCCGACCCGGTGCGGGCGACCCGCGACGGTGACGTCGTGCGTATCGCGTTCAACCGGCCGCAACGGCACAACGCGTTCTCCACCGATGCCCGCGCCGCGCTGTTGGAGGCGCTGACGGTGGCGCAGCTGGATCCCTCGGTCACCGGCGTCGTGTTGAGCGGCAACGGCCCGTCGTTCTGCAGCGGCGGTGACCTGGCCGAATTCGGCACCTTCGCCGACCCGGCGAGTGCGCACCTGGCCCGCACCCGCTACAGCCCCGCCCTGGCGCTCGATGCGCTGGCCGCCCGGCTCGGCCGCGCGTGCCGGGCCGAGGTGCACGGCCGGGTGATGGGCAGTGGACTGGAGATGGCGGCGTTCTGCGGATGGGTCAGCGCCCGCGACGACGCGGTGTTCGGGTTACCCGAGCTGGCGTTGGGGCTGCTGCCGGGGGCCGGTGGCACCGTCAGCGTCACCCGGCGGATAGGTCGTTGGCGCACAGCATATCTCGTGTTGTCCGGCCGCACCGTCGACGTGAAGACCGCGACGGCCTGGAGGCTGGTCGACGAGACCTGGGATCAGAAGCCCGGATAGGTGGTGGTGGTCGTGGAGGGGATGGACGACACGATCGCCGCGAAGATGGCGAACCACAGCACGACGCCGATTACCGCGACGACGGCACCCACGACCGCACTGATGATGGCCCACTTCTTGGCGTTGTTGGACGCCTCGTACGCCTCGGCGTAGCGTCCCTGAGCCCACAAGCTGGAGACCTTGGTGGAGTACACAATCGACACGATCCCCAATGGCAGGCAGCAGAGCACCGTGCACAGGATCGCCCAGACCAGATAGTTCTCGGGCTCCTGCCAGCCCGGCTGGGGCGCAGGCCAGCCCGCGGGTGGGGGCTGGCCCTGCCACCCCGGCGGCTGCTGAGGCTGCCACCCGGCGGGGTGCTGGCCCTGCCATTCCGGTTGGTGGCCTTGCCATTCCGGTTGCTGCCCCGGCGATTCTGGCGAACCTCCGGGCGGCACGGGGGGATAACTCATGGCGGCTGCCTTTCCCTTTGGTTCAGAGACAGGCAAATATACAGCAAAACTTTGTTCTCGGGCCGTGAGATTGGTGAGCCGGTTCAGATCCCGCCCCGCGTCACCAGTTGCCGGGCAATCACATTGCGCTGGATCTCGTTGGTGCCTTCGCCGACGATCATCAGCGGCGCGTCACGGAAGTAGCGTTCGACGTCGTATTCGGTGGAATAGCCGTAGCCGCCGTGGATTCGCACCGCATTCAGCGTGATCTCCATGGCGATTTCGGAGGCAAACAATTTGGCCATCCCGGCTTCCATGTCGCAGCGTTCTCCGCTGTCGTATCGCTCGGCGGCATACCGGGTGAGCTGGCGGGCCGCGGTGAGTTTGGTCGCCATGTCGGCCAGGTAGTTACCGATCGACTGGTGCTGCCAGATGGGCTGGCCGAAGCTCTCACGCTGCTGGGCGTAGGCCAGCGCGTCTTCCAGCGCGGCGGTGGCGACGCCCAGGGCGCGGGAGGCCACCTGGATGCGTCCCGTCTCGAGCCCCTTCATCATCTGTGAAAAGCCTTCGCCCGCAACGCCGCCCAGCAACGCCGTGCGGGGCACTCGGAAGCCGTCGAACGACAGCTCGCAGGACTCGACGCCCTTGTAACCCAACTTCGGCAGGTCCCGCGACACCGTCAAGCCCGGACCATGCTCGACGAGCACGATCGAGATGCCCTTGTGGCGCGGCCTGGCTTCCGGGTCGGTCTTGCACAGCAAGGCGATCAGCCCGGAACGGCGCGCGTTGCTGATCCAGGTCTTGGACCCGTTGATCACCAGGCCGTCGGCGTCGTCGGGGTCGGGCAGTGCGGTGGTGGTCATGTTCTGCAGGTCCGAGCCGCCGCCGGGCTCGGTCAGCGCCATGGTGGCGCGCACCTCGCCGCTGGCCATCCGCGGTAGGTAGGCCCGCTTCTGGTCCTCGGTGCCGAACAGCGCCAGCAGCTTGGCGACCACGGTGTGCCCGCCCATCGCACCGGCCAGGCTCATCCAGCCGCGCGCCAGTTCCTCGGTGACCCGCACGTAGCACGGCATGGACACCGGTGACCCGCCGTACTCCTCCGGAACGGCCAGACCGAAGATGCCGATCCGCTTCATCTGCTCGATCCACGCCTCGGGGTAGGTGTTGGCGTGCTCGACCTCGCGAATGGTCGGCTTGACGTCGCGGTCGATATATGCCCGCACCGTGGCGACCAGCATCTCTTCTTCGTCGTTCACTTGTGATCACCTTCCAGCCCTGATGGTGGCGACCCGCTTCGCCCGGCTTCGCCGCGCTCGCGATCGCCACGAAGCCCTGATGGTGGCGACCCGCTTCGCCCGGTTTCGCCGCGCTCGCGATCGCCACGAAGCCCTGATGGTGGCGACCCGCTTCGCCCGGCTCCGCCGCGCTCGCGATCATCACGAAGTTGACCGTCGATTCCACAGCCTGCCAGCATGGGTCGTTGTGACTAGTGACGGGTACGCGGGGATTCGCGAGGGCGGGCCGTACTTCGACGACCTCGCGGTGGGACAGGTGTTCGACTGGGCTCCCTCGATGACGTTGTCGTCCGGGTTGGCGGGCGCGCACCAGGCGATCGTGGGGGACCGGCTGCGTCTGGCGCTGGACGCAGATCTGTGCGGGGCGGTGACGGGTCTGCCCGCGCCGCTGGCGCATCCGGGGCTGGTGTGCGACGTGGCGATCGGGCAGTCGACGCTGGTGACCCAGCGGGTCAAGGCCAACCTGTTCTATCGCGGCCTGGTGTTCCACCGGTTCCCGGTCATCGGCGATTCGCTCTATACCCGCACCGAAGTGGTTGGGCTGCGGGCGAATTCGCCCAAGCCGGGCCGGGCGCCGACCGGGTTGGCGGCGCTGCGGATGATCACGATCGACCAGGCCGATCAGCTGGTGCTCGACTTCTACCGGTGCGGGATGCTGCCCGCCAGCCCGGATTTCGCGCCGGACAACGCGCCGCACGACGATCTGTCCGCAATCGGCATCGACGTGCCCGGCCCAGCCCACGACCCGACCGCGCAGTGGGACGGCGCGGTGTTCCGCGAGAAGGTGCCCGGTCCGCACTTCGGCGCCGGGCTGGCCGGCTCGGCGTTGCGCAGCACCGCCGACGTGGTCAGCAGCGCTCCCGAACTGGCCCGGCTGACCTTGAATATTGCTGCCACGCATCATGATTCGAGGGTCGGCGGGCGCCGGCTGGTGTACGGCGGGCATACCATCGGGCTGGCGCTCGCGCAGGCGAGCAGGCTGCTGCCGAATCTGGTGACGGTCCTGAACTGGCAATCCTGTGATCACACCGGGCCGGTGCACGAGGGCGACACCCTGTACAGCGAGCTGCACATCGAAACCGCCGAGCCGACCGATCGCGGCGGCGTGTTGGGGCTGCGGTCGCTGGTTTACGCGGTCAGCGACACCGCCGGTGAGCCCGACCGCCCGGTGCTGGACTGGCGGTTTCACGCGCTGCAGTTCTGACCCCGGGTTTGCCGCCCGCCGCGGCGCCGCGGGCCGCGCGCACAATGGGGGCGTGAGTTCGGTTTCGTCAGTGGGGGAGTCCCAGCAGGTCAAGGAGTGGGGGAGCAGCGGGCTGGCCTACTTGACCGGCCTGCCCGACGGTCCCGCCGACTTCTCCCGCGCCAACGTGCTGACCCGCGCGCGCGACGTCGCCGCGGCCACCGGTGACCGGCTGGGCATCGAGATCGACGCGGCGAGCCTGTTGACGGGGCGGGCCGCCATGCTGGGGCTGACCCGCGGCGGGCGGGTGTCGCCGGGCGGTGCCACCCGCCTGCTCGCCGCCCGCGATGGCGACTGCGCGCTGACCCTCTCGCGCGCCGACGACCTCGACGCCGTGCCGGCGCTGCTGCACGCCGACGAGATAGCCGCCGACCCGTGGCCGGAGCTGCAACGCTGGGCGGCTGCCCGCCCGGTGGCCGAGATCGTCGACCGGGCGGGGCTGCTGGACATTCCGGCGGCGGGCCTGGGCGAGGCCGCGCCCAGGCCGGCGCGGATACGCGCGAAAGGATCGCGGGCAGCGCCGCGGGCGCCGCGGGGTCTGGTGGTGGCCGACCTGTCCTCGATGTGGGCGGGCCCGCTGTGCGGGCGGCTGCTCGCCCGGTCCGGCGCGACCGTCGTCAAGGTCGAAAGTCCACGCCGCCCGGACGGCACCCGGGGCGGACATCGGACCTTCTTCGACTGGGTCAACGGCGAAAAGCTCAGCTATCAGCTCGATTTCGACGGCCAAGCCGACGAATTGCGTGAGCTGCTCGCGGTCAGTGACATCGTCATCGAGGGCTCGCGCCCGGCGGCGCTGGCGCGTCGGGGGCTCGGGCCGGATGACGTCGCGCCGCGCGCGGGCCGAATCTGGTTGCAGATCACCGGATATGACGGCCTGCGGCCGGGTTTCGGCGACGACACCGCGGTGGCCGGCGGCCTGGTCGGCACCAGCGCCGAGGGTTCGGTGTTCTGCGCTGACGCCATCGCCGACCCGCTGAGCGGACTGGAAGCCGCGCTGGCGGTGGCCGAATCGCTGGGCCGCGGCGGCGGCGAGTTGATCCGCGTATCCATGGCCGGGGTCGCCGCAACCTACGCGGCGCTGCCGGCCGAGCCGTCGGCATCGCCGGCGCCGGTGTCGGCACCGGCGGCCCCGCCCGCACCGCATCCGGCGTCTGGGCCTGGCGCCGACAACGAGGCGGTGCGCTACCTGGTCGCCCAAAGACGGGTGCTGTCATGCTGATTCAGCGGGCAACCTTGCTGGACGGCACCACGACGGACATCCGGGTGGGCGCGCTGATCGAGGAGATGGCGCCTCCGGGCGAGGGTCTGGTGCCGCGGGCGGGGGAGGGTGTGCTGTATGCGGGCGGCGGCGCCGTGCTGCCCGGGCTGCACGACCACCATGTGCACCTGCGCTCGGCGGCCTCGGCGCTGGATTCGTTCTTCGTCGGCCCGCCCGGGGTCAGCACCCAGTCGCAGCTCACCCAATTGCTGGCGAACGCCACACCGGGGCCCGACGGCTGGATTCGCGCTGTGGGATACCACGATTCGGTTGCGGGGGAACTCGATCGGGGCGCCCTCGACGCCATCGTTCCGCACGTTCCGGTGCGCATCCAGCACCGCAGTGGGGCGCTGTGGATCCTGAATTCCGAGGCGCTGGGCCGGGTCGGCCTGGCCGAACATCCCGACGGGCGGCTGCGCAGCGCCGACCGCGGCTGGTCGCTGGCGCTGCAGCGGCGCGAAACCGACCTGGCCGAACTCAGCCGCCGGATCACCGCGACCGGTGTCACCGGCGTCACCGACGCAACCCCCGATCTCGATGCCGGCGACATGGAGTCGCTGACGACGGCGCACGAGCGCGGCGAGTTCCGGCCGCGGCTGTGTTTCCTGTCGCCGGGCAAGAAGATCCTGCACGATGATCGCCTGGATCTCGACGGCCTCACGGAATGGATTGCGCGCCAACATGACAGCGGGCGACCCGTCGCCGTGCACTGCGTGACAGCGGCCCAGCTGGTGGTGACCATCGCGGCCCTGCGCGCGGCCGGCGGCCATCCGCGAGACCGCATCGAGCACGCCGCCGTGGTGCCCGACGACAACCTGGCCGACCTCGCTGAGCTCGGGATCACGGTGGTGACGCAGCCCAACTTCGTGGCCGAGCGCGGCGACCAGTACCTCGCCGAGGTGCCCGCCGCCGAGCATGATCAGCTGTGGCGCGTCGCCTGCCTGCGTGACGCGTCGGTGCCCGTCGCGCTGTCCACCGACATGCCGTTCGGCCACGGCGACCCGTGGACGGCGATGCGCGCCGCGGTGTACCGCACCACGCCGCAGGGCGCCGTGCTGGGCCCGCACGAATGTGTCTCCGCGCGAGAGGCTTTGACGATGTTTCTGGGCCGGCCGGATCAGCCCGGCCGGCCGCGCAGCGTGGAAATCGGGCAGCCGGGCGACCTGTGTGTGCTGAACGAGCCGCCCACGATCGCACTGGCCGCCCTGGACGCGGGGCTGGTCGCGGCCACCGTCATCGGCGGTGAGCTGGTGTACTTCGCGATGTGAGGCGCGTCAAGCGGACGGGGCCAGCGCCGCGCGCAGGCTGTCGCACTGGCTGTCGAAAAACCGCCGGGACACTTGGGCTTTCGGCAACACCAGGTCGAAGCCGTGGAAGGCGCCCGAAATGGTTTCGACCTGGCACGGCACCCCGGCGGCGCGAAGGCGTTCGGCGTAGGCCAGGTCTTCGTCGTGGAACAGGTCGTGCGTGCCCACACCGATCCAGGCCGGCGGCAATCCGCTGAGGTCGTCGCGGCGCCCGGGGACGGCGACCTGCGGGTCGGCGTTGCCCAGATACGCCGCCCAGCCGAACCTGTTGCTGCGGTTGTCCCACAGCCGGTAATTCGAGCTCGGCGGGGTGGCCGAACTGCGGTCGTCCAGCATGGGATAGGTCAGCAGCTGGAACGCCGGGCTCACCTCGGCGCGGTCGCGGGCGAGCAGGGCCAGGGCTGCCGCCAAGCCGCCGCCGGCGCTGGCGCCGCCGATCGCGATGCGGTAGCGGTCCACCGAGGGCAGCCCGGCCAACCACGTCAGCGCCGAATAGCAGTCCTCCAGCGGTGTGGGATACGGATGTTCGGGCGCCAGGCGGTATTCCACCGACGCGACGGTCATGCCCAGCCGCCTGCTGAACCCGCTGCACAGCTGGTCGTCCTGCTGGGCGGTGCCGATAACGTATCCGCCGCCGTGGATCCACAGCAGCGCGGGCGTGGTCGCGGTGGCCCCGGCGGGACGGAACAACCGAACGCCCGCACCAGAATCGAGCGTGATCGCCTCGACGTCGGCGACGGACTTGCCGAGGCGCCCCCGCCATGCGATCCCCGCCCGCATGAGCGGCAGGGTCCGGGGGCCGACGAGCCGGCGCGGGGCGAAGCGGGCAAATCGCTGCAGGTCAGGATGAACATCGTTGTTCGTCACCGGACAAGTATCACCGACGCGGAAAATCAAGGGACGGCGATGTGTGATCTGCCGTGCGCGG
Source organism: Mycolicibacterium vulneris (assembly GCF_002104765.1). Classification (GTDB taxonomy): domain Bacteria; phylum Actinomycetota; class Actinomycetes; order Mycobacteriales; family Mycobacteriaceae; genus Mycobacterium; species Mycobacterium vulneris. The sequence goes on along the minus strand of NZ_NCXM01000018.1, from coordinate 84,431 downwards.
TACGACGTCAGGAGGCAGCATGACCGCCAACAACTCCCGGCTGGATTCGCGGTCGGTCGATACGGCCCTCGGGACGATTCGGGTTCAGGTGAGTGCGGGTACCGGGCCCGCCATCCTGATGTGGCCCAGCCTGTTGATGACGGGCGACCTGTGGGCCGGCCAGGCCGCGCACTTCGGCGACACCCATCGCCTGGTGCTCATCGACCCGCCCGGCCATGGCGGCAGCGCGCCGCTGCGGGCGATGTTCACTTTCACCGACTGCGCGCGGTGCGTTGTCGACCTGCTGGACGGCCTCGATATCGACCGGGCCCACTTCGTCGGCAATTCGTGGGGCGGGATGATCGGCGGCACCTTCGCCGCGCTCTATCCCGATCGGCTCAACCGTGCGGTGCTGATGAATTGCACGGCCTCGAAAGCCGGTGTCGCACAGAAGATCCAGTATGCGGCCCTGGTGTGGTTGGCGACGGCGCTGGGTGGGATCCGGCCGCCGCTGACATGGTCGGCCATCCGTGCTTTCCTGGGGCCGACGACGTTGCGCACCCGCCCGGACGTGGTCGACACCGTGCGGGCCAACGTGCAGTCGGTGACTACCGATTCGGTCCGCTGGGCGGTGCGCAGCGTCGTTTCGGCGCGCCCGGACCAGCGCGCGCTGCTGGCCCGGGTCACGTCCCCGGTGCTGGTCGTCGCCGGCGCGGAAGACGCCACATTTCCGGTGGCCGAAACCCGCGTGATGGCCGACTCGATTCGAGGCTCGTCCTTCACCGTGCTGGACGGGGTAGCGCACCTCGCGGCGCTGGAGGATCCCGCGCGGGTGAACCAGCTGCTGGAGGCGTTCTTGTTCGGCTGAAATGCCCTGCCGATAACCAGAATTCGGGCACATCCTGCCCCCGGCGACGGTGACACACAGGTCGGGCCACCGCCGGCTGGTGAACCATGCCGCGCGCTGCACCGTAGCCGCAGGGAGGACCTAGAAAGCCAAATGGATTAGCCAATCCGCGATCGGGGTATCGGAGCAATGCTGGCGCACGGGCTTGCCGTCAGCTTGTTGGGTTTTGCCGGTACGTCGCCGCAACGTCCCGCACGGGACCGAGCGCCGCCGCGCCGCCCGATCGGCCAGGACGCGAGGACGTGGAATGCTTGGGCAACTTTACGATCGGGCACTCGGCGGGGAGCGATGTTGGATTCGTCATGAGGACGGCGAACTACGGCCACTGCCGGCGCACCGATGGTTGGGTGTGCGATGTCCCGGTGATGGATCTGGCCCCCCTTGCGACCAAGCCTTCGACGAAGTCTTCGACGAAGCCGTCACGCAGATGTGCACCGGGCCGACAATCGAGCTGGGCTGCGGGCCGGGCCGGTTGGTGGCCAGGCTGATTCAGCGCGGCATCCCCGCCCTCGGCATCGACCGGTCCGCCACCGCAATCCAGCTGGCGGGCCGCGGCGGTGCGCCGGCTCTGCTGGGCGACGTGTTCGAGCCGCTGCCGGGTACGGGCCGGTGGCAGACGGTTCTGCTGGTCGACGGCAATGTCGGGCTCGGCGGGGACCCGCGCCGAATTCTGGGGCGCGCCTTCGAACTACTGGCCCGCGGTGGCCGTTGCGTCGCCGAATTCGAGGCCGAGGCCATCGGAATCTGTTCGCGATGGGTGCGGCTGGAGGCGGCCGGCGAGGTCGGGCCCTGGTTTCGCTGGGCATCCGTCGGGGTGGACAGTGCCGCCGCGCTGGCCGCGCAGGTGGGGCTGACGCTGACCAGCGTCAGCCTCGTCGGCGGCCGGGTGATCGCCGACCTGACGGCCAGGTAAGCGTGTCGTCCACAGCAAAATTCACCAACCTCAACGAACCGGCAAAATCAGTTCAAACAGCGTAAATACTGAACTCAGCGAGCGGTCTGGGCAAAGCGTATTCGCCACGCCCGCCCGTTCTGCGGAAACGTCAGTTTGCGAATCGTTGCGAGGGGTACAGTCCGGTTCATGACGGCGAGTGGACCGGGCATTACCGATTGCGTGAAATGGTTGCTGCGGGCCCGCCCCGGTGACTATGCGCTGGCGTTGAGTGTGGCCGGGGCTTCGCTGCCCGTGGTCGGCAAGCACCTTGAGCCCCTGGGCGGTTTGACCGCCATGGGCGTGTGGGGCGCCCGGCACGCCCCGGAGGCGATCTCCGCGGTGACCAAGGACTGGTTCACGCCCGGGATCAACGACGTCCGGCGCCGCGACCGGGAGAGCACCAAGCAGGTCTCCCTCGCCGCGTTGCGCGGCGTCGTGGCGGCCGCGGACCTCGAGATGGACTGGCCGGTCGCCGAGAAGACACCGCCGATCTGGGACGGCCTGCGCCAGCGCCGCTACCTCTACCGCCGCGCCGTCCACTACGGCGACCACCCCGATCAGGTGCTCGACGTCTGGCGGCGCAAAGACCTGCCCGCGCAGCCCGCGCCGGTCCTGATCTTCCTGCCGGGCGGCGCCTGGGTGCACGGCAAGTGCATGGGCCAGGGGTCGGCGCTGATGTCCCGGCTCGCCGAACAGGGCTGGGTGTGCCTGGCAGTCAACTACCGCGTCTCGCCGCACCACCGCTGGCCGCGTCACATCATCGACGTCAAGACCGCCATCGCCTGGGCACGTGCCAACGTCGACAAGTTCGGCGGCGACCGCAATTTCGTTGCGATAGCGGGCTGTTCGGCCGGCGGCCACCTGTGCGCGCTGGCCGGGCTGACGCCCGACGACCCGCAGTTCGAGACGAAGCTGCCCGAGGGCGCGGACACCTCGGTGGACGCGGTCGTCGGGATCTACGGCCGCTACGACTGGGAGGACCGCTCGACGCCGGAGCGCGAACGGTTCGTCGAGTTCCTGGAGCGGGTCGTGGTGAAGAAGTCGATCGCCCGTCGCCCCGAGATCTTCCACGATGCATCCCCGATCGCGCGTGTGCACCGCAACGCGCCGCCCTTCCTGGTCATTCACGGCAGCAAGGACAGCGTCATCCCCATCGAACAGGCGCGCAGCTTCGTCGAGCGGCTGCGGGCGGTGTCGCATTCGATGGTCGGCTACCTCGAATTCCCCGGCGCCGGCCACGGGTACGACCTCATCGACGGCGAGCGAGCCGGCGCCGCCGCGCACGTCGCTTCGCTGTTCCTCAACCAGATCTACCGCACCAAGACACGCGTCGGGGCAAAAGAGGTTATCTGAACCGCCACCGCTGAGTATGGTCCCTCTATGGGTAAGGGGCAGCGGTGAAGAGGCTTAGCGGGTGGGACTCTGTACTGCTGTACAGCGAAGCGCCGAACGTGCACATGCACACCATCAAAGCGGCCGTCATCGAGCTCGACGCCGATCGCCGATCGCTGGACGTCGACGCGTTTCGCGAAGTCATCGCCGGGCGGCTGAACAAGCTCGATCCGTTCTGCTACCAGCTCGTCGAGGTGCCGTTCAGTTTCCATCACCCGATGTGGCGGGAGAACTGCGAACTCGACCTGAACTATCACATCCGCCCCTGGCGGGTGTCGCCGCCCGGCGGCCGCCGCGAACTGGACGAGGCCATCGGGCAAATCGCCAGCACGCCGCTCGATCGCAGCCGGCCGCTGTGGGAGATGTACTTCATCGACGGCCTGGCCAACAACCGGATTGCGGTCGTCGGCAAAATTCACCACGCCCTGGCCGACGGTGTGGCCTCGGCGAACCTGATGGCCCGGGGCATGGACTTGCAGCCGGGCCCGGAGGAGGGACCGTACGTCTGCGACCCGCCCCCCACCGCGCGCCAGCTGATGGCGTCGGCAATCGCCGACCACATGCGTCATGTCGGGGGCCTGCCGCGCACCATCCGCTACACCGCCCAGGGGCTGGGCCGGGTGCGCCGCAGCGCGCGCAAACTCTCCCCGGAGCTGACGCGGCCGTTCGAGCCGCCGCCGACCTTCATGAATCACAAGATCACCGCGGAACGGCGGTTCGCCACCGCCACACTGGCGCTGGCCGACGTCAAGGAGACCGGCAAGCGGCTCGGGGCCACGATCAACGACATGGTGCTGGCCATGGCGTCCGGCGCGCTGCGCACCCTGCTGTTGCGGTACGACGGCAAGGCCGTCCCGCTGCTGGCGTCGGTGCCGATGAGTTTCGACTTCTCGCCCGAACGGATCTCCGGCAATCGCTTCACCGGTGTGCTGGTGGGCCTGCCGACCGATTCCGACGATCCGCTGGAGCGGGTGCGGTGCAGCCACGAGAACGCCATCGCCGCCAAGGAAAGCAACCAGCTGATGGGGCCGGAGCTGGTCAGTCGCTGGGCGGCCTACATGCCACCCGCGCCCACGCAGGCCTTCTTCCGGTGGGCGTCCGGGCGCGACGGACACAACAAGATCCTCAACCTCAACATCTCCAATGTGCCCGGCCCCCGGGAACGCGGCCGGGTGGGCGGCGCGCTGGTCACCGAGATCTATTCGGTGGGCCCGTTGACCGCCGGCAGCGGCCTCAACATCACCGTGTGGAGTTATGTCGATCAGCTCAACATCTCGGTGCTCTCCGACGGGGCCACGCTCGAGGATCCGCACGAGGTTTCCGAGGCCATGGTCGCCGACTTCATCGAAATCCGCAGGGCCGGAGGGCTTTCCGAGAAGCTGACGGTCATCGAGGCCGCGATGGCGCCGGCGTGATCGGCGCGCGTCGGTAAGGAATCGGATTCGGCGGTAAGCGGGGTCTCGGGGGACGTTAACGCCATTTCCGCCGACCGTTACCATCGGTCCGATAGCAGCCACCCCTACCGAAGGAGCTGTGCGGCACGTGAGCACTGGGAACGACGAAGCCAACGAACCCGAAGTTCTGGTCGAACAACGGGATCGAATCCTCATCATCACGATCAACCGGCCGAAGGCCAAGAACGCGGTCAACTCCGCGGTGGCCAACGGCCTGGCCGCCGCCGTTGATCGGCTCGACAACGAGACCGGCCTCTCGGTGGGGATCCTCACCGGGGCGGGCGGCTCGTTCTGCGCGGGCATGGATCTCAAGGCCTTCGCCCGCGGCGAGCTTCCCATCGTCGAGGGCCGCGGCATGGGCTTCACCGAGCGTCCCCCGGTCAAGCCGCTGATCGCGGCGGTCGAGGGCTACGCGCTGGCCGGTGGCACCGAGCTGGCGCTGGCCACCGACCTGATCGTGGCCTCGAAGGACTCGGCGTTCGGCATTCCGGAGGTCAAGCGTGGCCTGGTCGCCGGCGGCGGCGGATTGCTGCGGCTACCGCAGCGCATCCCGTCCGCGATCGCCATGGAACTGGCGCTGACCGGTGAAAACCTGAGCGCCGAGCGGGCGCACGCGCTGGGCATGGTCAACGTGCTGGCCGACCCCGGCGGCGCGCTGGACGCCGCGATCGAGCTGGCCGAAAAGATCGCGGCGAACGGGCCGCTCGCGGTGGCCGCCACCAAGCGGATCATCGTGGAGTCCCGCGGCTGGAGCCCCGAGGAGATGTTCGCCGAGCAGAACAAGCTGCTGACTCCGGTGTTCTCTTCCAACGACGCCAAGGAGGGCGCGATCGCCTTCGCGGAGAAGCGCCCGCCCAAGTGGACGGGCACCTGACCTAAGCCCGATGGCGGCGACCCGCTGCGCGCGGCTACGCCCTGTAGTGGCGACCCGCTGCGCCCGGCTACGCCGCGCTTGCGATCGCCACGGCCGCGCTTGCGATCGCCACGGCCGCGCTTGCGATCGCCACGGCTGCCCTTGCGATCGCCACGGCTGCCCTTGCGATCGCCGCTAAGCGGCTCGATCCTCTTCTGCCGCTGAGCTTTCCGCGCTGTCCTCGGCGGTGACGGGGCCGGCCACCCTCGATGCGGCATCGGTGGTCGGCGGCGGTGCCAGACCCGGCTCCGGGGTCAGCAACATGGTCGCGCGCGCATCCAGCACGTGGCCGATGAAGAAGTCGTAGAGGAAGATGCCGATCACGGCGCCGACCAAGGGGCCGACGATCGGGATCCACCAGTACTGCGTGGTCCCGCCGTAATCGCCGGAGAAGGCCAGCTTTCCCCAGCCCATGAAGTAGGTGAACACGCGCGGTCCCAGATCGCGAGCGGGGTTGAGCGCGTAGCCGGCGTTGGTCCCGTACGAGCACCCGATCACCGCGACGACGAAGCCGATGATCAGCGGCGCCATGTTGCCCGCCGGCGCCTGGTTGCGGTGGTCGATCAGCGCGGCGATCAGGGCCACCAGGATGGCGGTCCCGACCAGCTGGTCCACCAGCGGTCCCAGGTAGCCGCCGTGGAAGTACTGGGCGGGAAACGTCGCGAAGATCGAGTAGGTGTCCTGTGACTCCGGCCTGCTCAGGTGGTTGGCCGCGTTGTAGCTGTCGATGGCCGAGCCGTAGACGGCGTACACCGCCGCCGCGGCGCTGAACGCCCCGAGCAGCTGGGCGACCCAGTACGGAATGACGTTGCGCCAGTCGAACTTTCGCGCCACAGCGAAGGCCAGCGTCACCGCCGGGTTCAGATGCGCACCGCTGATACCACCGGCGACGTAGGCCGCGAGCATCACCGCGAACGCCCAGCCGAACACGATGATCAGCCAGTTCGCCGGGCCGAACGGCACGCTCTGCCGGCCCGACCCGGGCAACCCGACGACGTTGAGCGCGCAGGTGCCGAGTCCGAGCAGCAGCAGGATGAAGGTGCCGAAGAACTCGGCGAGCATGGCGCCGGGCAGCCCGGCGCGCAGTCTGGTCATCGTCGTGGCGGTGACCCGGGTCTGTTCTTCCAGGGTTGTCGATGTCGATTCCACGTGGTTCCCAACTGGGTCGGCGGTCTACGCCGTCGGGCGCCTGCAGTGGCGGCCCGGGCGGGCTTCGGGGTGGGTTAACCCACCGTCAGCTGCGGGTAAACCTCGCCCGCACGCTCGGGCGATGCGAAGGGCTGACGGTGCTGGGCCGCAAGATAGTTGCGTGATCTAAACTACAGTCGGGCATGACACTTTTGGTCAGCTTTGTAACGCGTTGATACCGGAGAAAGATCCAGGATGAGCATTTCGCTGCTGCTCGAGATGGCCGCGTCGGGTGACGCCGAGCGCACCGCGGTGGTGTCTGGAGACCTGCGGCTGACAACGCAACAGCTCAACGATCTCGCCGACGGCGGCGCGGGCGTGATCGTCGCGTCGAACGCCAAGCACGTCGCGTACGTCGGCACGGGCGGCGCGATGCTGCCGGTGCTGATCTTCGCCGCGGCGCGCGCCGGGGTGGCCTTCACGCCGATCAATTACCGGCTCTCCGCCGAGGGAATCCGGGCGCTGATCGAGCGGCTGCCCGACCCGTTGGTGATCGTCGACAGCCGCTACCGCGACGCGGTCGGCGACGTGTCGGACCGGGTGATGGTCTCCGACGACTTTTTGGCGGCCGCGCGCACCGCCGAGCCGGCCACTGAAGGTCTCGCGTTCCCGGACCCGGACTCCGTCGCGATCGTGCTGTTCACCTCGGGCACCACGTCCCAGCCCAAGGCCGTCGAACTCTCGCACAACAACCTGACCAGTTACGTCACCGGGACCGTCGAATTCGGGGCGGCCTCCGACACCGACGCCGCCCTGATCTGCGTGCCGCCGTACCACATCGCGGGGGTCAGCGCCGCGCTGTCGAATCTGTATGCGGGCCGCAAGATGGTGTACCTGCCGAATTTCGATGCGCAGGAATGGGTTCGGCTGATCAACGCCGAGAACGTCACCACCGCGACGGTGGTGCCGACCATGCTGGATCGCATCATCACCGTGCTGGAGAACGGCGATGGGTCGGCCATCGAGCTGCCGTCGCTGCGCAACCTGGCCTACGGCGGCTCGAAGGTGGGGCTGCCGCTGGTCCGCCGCGCGCTCGAGCTGCTGCCCAACGTGGGCTTCGTCAACGCCTACGGCCTGACCGAGACCAGCTCGACGATTGCGGTGTTGACGCCGGACGACCATCGCGCGGCGCAGGCGGCGGAGGGCCCCGACCAGAAACGCTGGGCCCGCCGGCTGGGCTCGGTCGGCCAGGCGGTGGCGGGCATCGAGCTGCAGATCCGCGACGAGGCCGGCAATGTGCTGCCGCCGGGTGAGACCGGCGAGCTGTTCGTACGGGGCGAGCAGGTATCGGGCCGCTACACCGGAATCGGTTCGGTGCTCGACAAGAACGGCTGGTTCCCCACCAAGGACATCGCCATGCTCGACGACGAGGGCTACCTGTTCATCGGCGGGCGCAGCGACGACACTATCATCCGCGGCGGCGAGAACATCGCGCCCGCCGAGCTCGAAGAGGTCCTGGTCGAGCATCCCCACGTGCGTGATGTCGCAGTGGTCGGTGTCGAGGACCCGCAGTGGGGGCAGGCGATCGTCGCGGTCGTGGTGCCGGCGGCGGGCGTGGAGCCCGACCCCGAAGAATTGCGGGAATTCGTCCGCAAGAGTTTGCGGGGTTCGCGCACCCCCGACGAGGTAGTGTTTCGCGACGAGCTGCCCACCACCGCTACCGGCAAGGTCTTGCGGCGGGAGATCATCCAGACCCTCACTCCGATTGCGCGTCGGACGGCCCAGCAGTAAGCGATCAAGGACGGAAATCAATGATCAAGAACGGAACTCGTCTCGCCAGCCAGGTCTGTGACACGCAGGTGATCGTCGTCAGAAGTGCCGACAGCCTGGACGACCTGCGCTGCGGCGGTGCGCCGATGGTGCCGGTCGGCGGCGAGCGGTCGGGCGAATTGGACCCGGCGTTCGCCGACGGCACGGTCATGGGTAAGCGCTACGTCGACGACGCCGGTGCCGAGGTGCTGGTGACCAAGCCGGGCGCGGGGAGCCTGAGCATCGGGCAGACCGCCCTGCAGCTCAAAGAGGTCAAGCCGCTACCTGCCAGCGACTGAGCGGGCGGCACCCTGCTTTCCCGGAATCTTGTTCCGGGCCACGAATTCCTTTGCCTTGATCAGGAATTCGAGCTGCTCGCCCACCTGGTGTAGTGGGCCCGCGTTGCGGGTGGAGCGGGAGAGCACGATGGCGCCCTCCAGCGCGGCGATCGACATGACGGCCAGCGACGCGGCGTCGGCGTCGTCGAAACCGTCGGTGACGAACGCGCGGGTGAGCGCGGTGCACCAGCGGCCCAAGATAGCGCCGGCCTCGGTGGAGAGCTTGGGGCCGTCGTCGTCCGAACAGCCGATCGCCGCCGCCACGACCGGACAGCCTGCGGTGAATCCGCCTTCGGTGAGCAACCGCTCCCAGAATCCGACGAACTCTTGCAACAACACCCGGGCGCCCCGCCCGGCGGCGTCGTCGATCATGGCGGTGATGGCGTCGCCGGAGTAGCGCAGCGCTTCGGTCAGGATCTGGTTGCGTCCGTCGGGAAAGTGGTAGTACACCGAGCCGCGTGGGGCGCCGCTGCGGGCGAGCACCGCGTCGATGGTGACGCCCGCCGCCCCGCGTTCGCGCATCACCTCGGCGGCGCTCGCCAGCATCTTCGTCCGGGTGCCCCCGCGTTTCGTCGGGGTCTGCTCCGGCGCTGCCTCACCGATAGTCGGCACGTGCGTATCTCCCAATGGCCGGGGTCATGCAGCGTGCGAGTGCCGCAACGCCGGCCAGTGCATGTGACGTGGGCTGAAGCGGAATGTGCGGTGCCGCAAGTCTGGCACCTCGCGGGTGAATTGATAGCCGGCGACGTTGAGCTCGATGATCCACATGATGTTCTCCCGGCCTATGTACGCCCCTTGATTATGCTATGAACCATATAAGACATCTGTAAATTAAGCAATTTCTCAGACAAAGTGCGACGTACGCCGCATGAATCGGCGTCCGACCTGGTTGGGATCCGCACTTACGGCCGCGAAAAGAGAGCAAAATTATGCTCTATTGCATAATCTCTACAAACTCCGCTTCACTGGGCGGATGGTCGTGGGCGAACTAATCCAGAAGGTGCTCGTCCCAGCACCACGCGCCATGCCAGGCGCCGTGCACGAAGAGCAGTGGGGCCGGATGTGCCGCGGTACACGTGCCCCTGTCGATCACCTCGGGTCCGCCCGCGATCAGGGGCACCGCACGTTCCGGCATGGGTGACCACCCGCGCCGACTCATCCGAACGGTTGAACTTTGCCGGCCGCACAACGCCGAACGTGCACTCGCGGCGAAAAATCGACGGAAATTTCGCCATGAGTGCACGTTCGACGCGCGCGAGCGTCAGCTCTCGACGGTGTAGCCCATCGGCATCAGCACGCTCTTCTGCTGCGTGAAGTGCTCGACGCCCTCCGGCCCGTTCTCGCGGCCGATGCCGGAATTCTTGTAGCCGCCGAACGGGCAGCACGGGTCGAACGCGTACCAGTTGATGGCGTAAGTGCCGGTGCGGATCTTCTCCGAGATCGCGATGCCCTTGGGGATGTCGGTGGTCCACACGCTGCCGGCCAACCCGTAGGCCGAGTCGTTGGCGATCTTGATCGCGTCCTCCTCGGTGTCGAACGGGATGATGCTCAGCACCGGCCCGAAGATCTCCTCCTGGGCGATCGTCATCTTGTTGTCGACGTCGGCGAAAACCGTTGGCTGGACGAAGAATCCGTTGTCCAGCCCCTCGGGACGGCCACCGCCGCACACCAGCCGGGCGCCTTCCTCGATGCCCTTGGCGATGTAGCCCTCGACGCGGGCGCGCTGCTTCTCCGAGATAAGCGATCCGATCTGGGCGGCCGGGTCCGACGGCGGTCCGACCGGCAGGGCCTGGACGAATTCGCTTACGGCGTTGACGATTTCGTCGTAGCGCGAGCGGGGAGCCAGGATGCGGGTCTGGCCTACGCAGGCCTGCCCGGTGTTCATGATCCCGGAGAACACCAGCATCGGGATCGTCGAGGCCAGGTCGACGTCCTCGAGGACGATGGCCGCCGACTTACCGCCGAGCTCCAGCGTGCACGGCTTGAGCATTTCCGCGGCGCGACGGCCGATCTCCTTGCCGACGCCGGAGCTGCCGGTGAACGTGAACAGGTCGACGTCCGGGTTAGAGGTCAGCGCCTGGCCGGTCTCGATGCCGCCGGGCACCACCGACAGCACGCCCTCGGGCAGCCCGGCCTCGGCGAAGATGTCCGCCAAAGCGTTTGTGGTCAAAGGGGTTTCGGCGGCCGGCTTGAGCACCACGGTGCAGCCGGCCAGCAGCGCCGGGCCCAGCTTGTTGACCGCCAGGAACAACGGCACGTTCCAGGCGACGATCGCGCCGACCACGCCAATCGGCTCGCGGTGCACGATGGTCTGGCCGTAGGAGCCGTTGCGAATCTCGCGCCACTTGACCTGGTCGACGGCCGGGCCGGCGAAGAAGTTCATCGCGCCCATCGAGCCCATCCAGTGCATCGTCTCGATGGTGGTCGGCGGCTGGCCGGTCTCCCCGGCGAGCAGCGCGCTCAACAATTCCTTGCGCTCCTCCATCAGCTTGACCGCGTTGGCGATGACGGCCGCGCGCTCCTTCGGCGGCGTCGTCGGCCATGGGCCGTTGTCGAAGGCCGCGCGCGCCGCGGCGACCGCGGCGTCGACGTCCGCCGCGGCGGCCAGCGGTGCCTTGCCGAAGTACTCGCCGGTGGCCGGACAGCGCACCTCGATCACCTCAGAGGTTGACGGCTCCGTCCACTTGCCGCCGATGAAAAGCTTGTCGTATTCGGTCTTGATGTCGGTCATGTTCCGCCGCTCCTCCTACCCTTTCGGATCGCACTGCCCTGTGTATCGTCGCCGCGGGCATGGGCGCCACCCTACCCAAGCCGCCGCAAAACGAGAACACGTTTCACTATTGGGGTTGTAGGACCAGCACCAGATTGCTCACCAGGAACTCGCGCAGCATCGGCACGCCGGTCAGCCACCAGGCCCATCGCGGGTGGTAGCGGGGAAATGCGGCCACCAGCGCCCCGGTGTTCTCGGCCCAGTTCAGGCCCGCGGCCGCCGACACCGCGAACAACGACGACCCGTAGTGGTTTTTGGCCGGATGACCGTGCTTGCGGGCGTAGCGGGCGGCGGCGCGGGCACCGCCGAGATAGTGGGTCAGACCCATCTCGTGGCCGCCGAACGGCCCCAGCCAGACGGTGTAGGACAGCACGGCCAGCCCGCCCGGCTTGGTCACCCGCAGCATCTCGGCGCCGAGCTGCCAGGGTCGCGGCACGTGCTCGGCGACGTTGGACGACAGGCAGACGTCCACGGAGTCGTCGGCGAACGGCAGCGTCATTCCCGACGCGCGCACGAAGGTGCCGGCTCCGCCGACAACCGCCGGCCCGGCGGCGTGCATCTCGCTGGGGTCGGGTTCGACCCCGACGTACCGGACGCCGGCATCGGTGAAGGCCGCCGCGAAGTAACCCGGCCCGCCGCCGACGTCGAGAAGCGTGCGGCCGGACAGGGGCTCGCTGCGGGCGGCCCGCCACAGATCGCTCACCATGGCCGCGGTGTCGGCCGCCAGGGCGCCGTAGAAGCGGGCCGGATCCGGCTGCTCGTAGCGAAATTCCGACAGCAGCCGCACAGAGCGGGCCAGCGTCGCCCGGCGCGCGAAGATGTCGGTGGCCGCCACCGGCCACACCCTACGGATGTGTAGCGCTGCCCGGTGCACATCGTCGCCGGTTAGGCTGACGACCAATGTCTTCCTTGCGCTCCGTGCTGCTGCTGTGCTGGCGCGATACCGGGCACCCACAGGGCGGCGGCAGCGAAGCCTATCTGCAGCGCATCGGCGCGCAGCTGGCCGCCTCGGGAATCGCCGTCACGCTGCGCACCGCCCGCTATCCCGGCGCCCCGCGCCGCGAGGTCGTCGACGGCGTCCGGATCACCCGGGCCGGGGGCCGCTACACGGTGTACATCTTCGCGCTGCTGGCGATGTCCGCGGCCCGGCTCGGGGTCGGGCCGTTGCGAAAAGTGCGGCCCGACGTGGTCATCGATACCCAGAACGGCCTGCCCTTCCTGGCCCGGCTGATATACGGCCGCCGGGTGGTGGTGCTGGTGCATCACTGCCACCGCGAGCAGTGGCCGGTGGCCGGGCCGCTGCTCGGCCGGCTCGGCTGGTTCGTCGAGTCGACGCTGTCACCGCGGGTGAACCGGCACAACCAGTACGTCACGGTGTCGCTGCCGTCCGCGCGCGACCTGGTCACCCTGGGCGTCGACGGCGCCCAGATCGCGGTGGTGCGCAACGGCCTGGACCGCGCCCCGGCGCAGTCGTTGTCGGGCCCGCGCTCGGCCGCGCCGCGGTTGGTGGTGCTGTCGCGGCTGGTACCGCACAAGCAGATCGAGGACGCCCTGGAGGCCGTCGCGCGGCTGCTGCCGCGGACACCGGGTCTGCACCTGGACATCGTCGGCGACGGCTGGTGGCGCGAGCGGCTCGTCGAGCACGTGCAGCGGCTCGGCATCAGTTCGGCGGTGACGTTTCACGGTCACGTCGACGACGTGACCAAACACCATGTCCTACAAGCGGCCTGGGTGCACCTGCTGCCGTCGCGCAAGGAGGGCTGGGGCCTGGCCGTCGTCGAGGCGGCCCAGCACCGGGTGCCGACCATCGGCTACCGGTCCTCGGGCGGCCTGTCGGACTCGATCGTCGACGAGGTGACCGGGATCCTGGTGGACAGTCACGCCGAGCTGCTGGATCGGCTCGAAGAACTGCTCGCCGATCCGGTGCTGCGCGAGCAACTCGGCGCCAAGGCGCACACCCGCAGCGGGGAATTCTCCTGGAGGCAGAGCGCCGACGCGATGTGCGGCGTGCTGGAAGCGGTGCAAGCCGGCCGCACGGTCAGCGGGCTAGTCACCGGGCGGGGCTGAGCGGGCGCGGCGCCGCCACGCGCCGATCGCCGCGCCGGCGCCGCCGCCGATCAGCATCGCCAGCCACGCCAGGTGCGCGACCGTCGTCGCCGCCCGCCGCCCGGCGGCCACCCCGGCGGTCTGCCCGCCGATCCGATACAGCGCGATCTCGTGGTCCCGATAGACCGGGGCCAACGCGCCCAGGGTGCGCGCGGCCGCCCCCATGTCGCCGGCGCTGTCGGATTCGATCACCAGCCAGCCCACCCCGGCCGCGGCCAGTGCCGCCGGATCTGGCCCGGACAGCAGGAGCTCCTGCGTCGCCCGGGCGTGCGCGCCTTCCCCGGCGATGGTGGTTCCCGAGATCACCAGGTCACCGGTGCTCAGCACGTCGGCGCGCACCCAGCGGGGCAGCGGGTCCAGCACCGGTGCGGGGCCCGACCAGGAGAACAGCCGCATGGTGCCGACGGGCAACACCGCTATCGTTCCTGGATCGCCGGCCGCTTCGTTGATCGCCGCGGCGACGGCGGTCCAGCCGCGCGGATAGCGCACCGGCGCCACCTTGCCGAACACGCCCCAGGCCAGGTCGGGCAGCGCCAGCAGCAGCGCCAGGCAGCAGACCAGCGCCGGGACCGCGGTGCCCGAAAGTCGTAGCCACCGGCGCAGCGTCACCGCCGCACCGGCCCCCGCCAGCGCGTAGCCCGGCATCGCGAGCCCCACCCACTTCTGCCCGTCGCGCAATACCCCGAAGCCGGGCACGGCGTCGACCACCGTGCTCAGCAGCTGCAGGCCCGGGCCGGTCGCCAGCGCCGCCGGGACCAGCACCGACACCGCCGCCAGCACCAGCAGCGGCACCGCCGTCGGGCGCCGGACCACCGTCGGCAGGCCCACCGCCACCACACCAAGCAGCACCACGGCCGAGCACACCGCGAAAAACGTGGTGCGCGAACCGGGTACGGCGTCGCCGTTCCAGATCCCGCCGAGGCTGGCCAGGCTGGCCAGCGTGCCCAGCCCGGGCTCGGCGCGGGGCGCGAACGCCTCCACCCCCAGCCGGTTGGCCGCCGTGTGGGCGGTCAGCGACGAACCCATCGCCGACGCCGTCAGCCACGGCAGCGCGGTCACCAGCGCGGCGCCCAACGCGGCCGCGGCGCACCACCCACGCGCGGTGCCGGTGCCCGGCACCGCCACGCAGACCAGCGCCACCGTCGCGGCCAGCAGCAGCCCGGTCGGGGTCAGCCCGGCAAGCGCGATCCAGAACGCCAGACCGAAAAACGTGAACCGGCTCGCCCCTGGAGTCCGAGTCGTCCGCAGCGTCAGCATGGCCGCGGCCACCCAGGGCAGGCAGCCGTAGCCGACCAGCAGGCTCCAATGACCCTGCAGAAGCCGTTCCGCGACATAGGGATTCCAGATCGCCACGGTGGTGGCGACGAACTGGCCGGGCGCGCCTGCGCACGGCAGCGCTACCGCGACCAGCCGGGCCGCGCCCCATCCCGCCAGCCACAATCCGAGGACCAGCAGGGTCTTCACTACCACGCCGCCGTCGACCAGATGGGAGGCCAGCGCCACCGCGAAATCCTGGGGGGTGGCGCGCGGCGCCGACGTCAGCCCCAGCGCGGTGTCGGACAGGTACGACCGCGGCGTCGACACCGCGTCACGCAACAGCAGGTATCCGGGCGCCAGGAGCGGCCCGACCACCAGCAGCGCCAAGACCAGTGCGTACCCGGGTCGGGTCCAGCGCACGGTTAACGCAGCCAGGCCGGGCTATTCCCGGTCGTGCTGGCCGGGCGGATGGGGTTCGGCCGGCCCCACCTCGGTGGGCTCGTCCGGGCCGGGCGGGTCGGAGCCGGGCGGACCGGCCTCCCGACGGGCCTCCGGACGCTGGGTGGGCAGCTTCTCGGTCTCGGCTTCGGCGCCGGGCACCGGTTCTTCGAGGCCGCTGCGGCCGAAGAAGTCCTGGTCGCCCCGGTCCAGACCGGGGTCGGTCAGCGCGCTCTCGCTGCGCAGGCTGAACGAGGCGAGCAGCCCACCGCCGATCAGCGCGATCAGGCCGACCGCGGTGAACGTGATCGGCAGCACCCGCGACCACAGCGCCAGCCGGTCGCGCTCGTCGCGGGCCGCGTTGATCTGGGATTCGACGGTGTCCTCGTTCGAGGTGACCTTGTAGTCGGCCAGCGTGAGCTCCGGCTTGAGGGGGTCACGGGCGAAGTAGTGGTCGGCGTGCTCGGTCTGCTTGACGATGGTGCCCGACACCGGGTCCACCCAGAACGTGCGCTGCGCCGCGTAGTAGCGGGTCATGGTGATTTGCTCGTTCGGGTCGCCGCCCTGGATGCCCCACATCGACGCCGACGTGGTCTGCTTCGCGTCCTCGTTGCCGGCCAGCAGCGACGGGTAGGCCACCGGAGCCACCAGCTTGCCGTCGGCGTTGAAGCCGACGTTCTGGGTGAACTTGTACGTGGTCAGCCCGTTGACGTCTTCCTGGGTGTCGTAGTTGACGTCGAACGCCTTCTGCGCGATCGGATCGAAGTAGGGATAAGTCTTCTTCTCGGTGTGGAACGGGAACCGGTAGGACAGTCCGTCGTGCCGCAGCGGCATCGCGGTGGGCGGGTTCTCGTCGTTGACCGCGCGCGGCTTCTGCACGGAGCCGCCGGCGTGGGTGTCGTCGGAGACGGCCAGCGCGGTCTTGCGGTTGAGCGTTACGGTGTCGACGATCGCCAGCAGCAGCCCGCTGTCCTTCTGCTTGTCGGTGCGCCGCAACGAAGTTCCGACCTGGAGTGTGACCACGTCGGCGTTGGCGGGCGACTCGACGCTGATCTGCTGTTGGGAGACCAGCGGAACGTTCTGGTTGACGACGACGTGGTCGGTCGACAACGACGCCGAGTCGAGCGTCGTGCCGGTGCCGTCACTGATCAGGGTGGCGTCGATGTCCAGGGGGACCTTGGTGATCCTGCTGGTGGTGTACGTCGTCAAAAGCAGCGCGGCGATAAGCAGGGCAGCTCCGAGTCCGATGATCCCGCATGCGGCGAACCTCAACATGACTGCTCGGTTCACGTCGCTGTGCCCTCCTCAATTCCTTGCTTAATCAGCCGCGACCCGACCCGAGCAAGCAGCCCGGGGGCAAACTCGTTCGACCCTAACAGCACAAAGTAAGGCAGCGACTTACCAACCTGTTGCTCGCGCGGACGGGCCCTGCGGGTGTACCCATTCGCCGGGCGACGCAGCACAGGCAAACTGTCGGGGTGAGCGATGACCAGCGGGTGGGCGGGGTTCGCAGCTTCCTGCCGGCCGTGGAAGGCATGCGCGCCTGTGCGGCCATGGGCGTGGTGGTCACGCACGTCGCGTTCCAGACCGGGCACTCCAGCGGCGCCACCGGCAGGCTGTTCGGCCGCTTCGACCTCGCTGTGGCGGTGTTCTTCGCGCTGTCGGGTTTTCTGCTGTGGCGCGGACATGCCGCGGCGGCAAGGGATCTGGGACCGCGCCCGCGTACCGGCCACTACCTGCGGTCGCGGGTGGTCCGCATCATGCCCGCCTATGTGGTTGCCGTCGTCGTGATCCTGACCCTGTTGCCGGACGCCGACCACGCCAGCCTGACGGTGTGGCTGGCCAACCTGACGCTCACCCAGATTTACGTGCCGCTGACGCTGACCGGTGGGCTGACCCAGATGTGGAGCCTGTCGGTCGAGGTCAGCTTCTACCTGGCGCTGCCGTTCCTCGCGCTGCTGGCCCGCCGTCTGCCGGTGCAGGCCCGGGTGCCCGCGATCGCGGCGTTGGGGGCGCTCAGCTGGGCGTGGGGCTGGGTGCCGCTGGGCGGCGGTCCTGGGATCAACCCGCTCAACTGGCCGCCGGCGTTCTTCTCCTGGTTCGCCGCCGGCATGCTGCTGGCCGAGTGGGTGCACAGCGGGATCGGGTTGCCGGCGAGCATCGCGCGCCGGCGGTTGGTGATGGCCGCCGTCGCGGCGGTGGCCTACCTGATCGCGGCGTCGCCGCTGGCCGGCCCCGAAGGCCTGGTGCCCGGCACCCCGGCCCAGTTCGCGGTGAAGACCGCGATGGGCTCGCTGGTGGCCTTCGCGCTGGTGGCCCCGCTGGTGCTGGATCGGGTGGACACGCCGCACCGCATCTTGGGGACCACCGCGATGGTGACCCTGGGGCGCTGGTCCTACGGACTTTTCGTGTGGCACCTGGCGGCGCTGGCCATGGTGTTTCCGGTGCTCGGGACGTTCCCGTTCACCGGCCGCATGCCCACGGTGTTGGTGTTGACGTTGATCTTCGGCTTCGCGATCGCCGCGGTCAGCTATGCGCTGGTCGAGTCGCCGTGCCGAGAAGCGTTGCGCCGCTGGGAGAAACGCGAGAGGCCGGGCGGACCGGCTCAGGCCGTCGACGCCGAGGCGGACGCGATCGCGCCCTAGCGCGGACCGCACCTGAATTCCTCTCCTATGCGGTACCGAAGGTCTCGAAACCTCATTTTTGGGTAACCCCGAGTGTGATAGAGCGGCGGGTCACCCTGTGCCGGCAGCGGCAAAGGCAACGAAGTCGCTTCGGCCCTGGAGAGGCGTTCAACGATGGACAACGACATGATCGCGGCGCGGTCGATGGCGGACACGCCACACGAGGAGTTGCGTCCTGGCGAGCGTCCGCTCTTGCCGGACGACGACCCGTTCTACGAACCGCCGCCGGGGTATGAACAGGCTGAATGTGGCACCGTGCTGCGCTCGCGCACCGTGGAGTTGGGCTTCCTGGGTCTGCTGCCGCAAAGCTTCCGGGCCACCCAACTCCTCTACCGCAGCACGAACCTGCACGACGACCCGGAGGTCGCCGTGACCACCGTCTTACTGCCGGAACAGCGCGATCCGCACGCGATGTGTCCGGTGCTGTCGTACCAATGCGCTATCGACGCGGTGGCGTCGCAATGTTTCCCGTCGTACGCGCTGCGCCGCGGCGCCGGGGCGATCGGCGCGTTCACGCAGGCGGAATTCCTGCTGATGGCGGCGGCATTGGCGGAAGGCTGGGCGGTCTCGGTACCCGACCACGAGGGTTGTCACGGCATGTGGGGCGCGCCCCGCGAGCCCGGGTTCCGCATTCTCGACGGTGTCCGGGCTGCCCTGAATTGCGAACGGCTGGGCTTGTCAACGTCGGCCCCGGTGGGTCTGTGGGGTTATTCGGGCGGTGGTTTCGCCTCCGCGTGGGCGGCCGAGGCGGCCGCCCGCTATGCGCCAGAACTCAACATCGTCGGCGCAGTGCTCGGCTCACCGGTCGCCGACCCGGAAAGCGTCGCGCGCCGCCTCAACGGGTCGTTTTTCGCCGGACTGGCCGCGCTGATGATCGCGGCGCTGACCGAGGTGTTCCCGGAAGCACAGCGGGTCGTCATCGAACACGCCACCGAAGAGGGCAGGGCGGTGCTGAACGAATTGCGGAAGCTGACCACCGCGGGCGCGGTTCGGCGGCTGCGCAACGCAGACATCGGCTCCTACGTCGACATCTCCACCGACGAACTGTGGGACCTGCCGGAGGTGCGCCACATCTTCGACGAAACCAAGCTCGGCAAGACCCCACCCGCACCGCCCCTGCTGGTGATCCAGGCCGTGCACGACAGGATCATCAGCATCGACGACATCGATCAGCTCGTCGAGACGTATGTCGCCGCCGGGGTAGCGGTCACCTATCACCGCGATCGATTCTGCGGTCACCTGCTGCTTCACCCGCTCTCCTCGCCGATGGCCCTGAGATGGCTACGCGACCGGTTCGCCGGACGGCCGCTCGACGAAAACAAGAGCCGTACGGTGTGGCCGACCCTGTTCAACCCGTCCACCTACCTCGGCATGCTGAAGCTCGGCGCGATCACGGCCAAGGTGATCTTGGGACGGCCGGTCCGGTCCCGTCCGCTCTCCACATCCGACGCGGCGTAGCGGTTCGCCGGGTTATCCCGCGTGTGCAGGGCCACCGATCCGCCGGTGGTCAGCCGGCTTCCGCGGTCGCCAGGCGCTCCATGATCTGGGCGCGGACCGCCGAGCGGCGGGCCTTGCCGGCGTCGTCGCGCAACGGGGTGTCGACGAACTCGACGGTGTGCGGCACCTTGTACCCCGCCACCTGGTCGCGCAGAAACGCTTGCACGCCACCGGAATCCAGCACCGAGCCGTCGATCGGGTGCACGAGCGCGTACGGCACCTGACCGAGATCCTCGTGAGGGACGCCGACGACCAGACAGGACAACACATCCGGGTGCGCCGAGAGCGCGTTCTCGATCTCGGCGGGGTAGACGTTGCGGCCCCCGACGGTGAACATGTCGACCCGCCGGTCCGAGAGGTACAGGAACCCGTCGGCGTCGAAATTGCCGAGATCGCCCAGCGAGTCCCAGCCGTCGCGGCTCTTCGCCGTGGCGCCGACGTAGCGGTAGGTGGGCGCGCTGTCCGGGCCGGGCCGCATGTAGATCTCGCCGACCACGCCCGGCGGGCAGGGGTTGCCGTCGTCGTCGAGCACCTTCATCTCCCCGGCGACCACCACGCCGACCGACCCGCGGTGCGTCAGCCACTGGTCGCCGGAGATGAACGTCAGCGCCTGTAATTCGGTGCCGCCGTAGAGTTCCCAGACTTTCTCCGCACCCAGCAGGTCGATCCACGCCTGCTTGATGGCCGGCGGGCAGGGCGCCCCCAGGTGCCAGAATCGCCGAATGGACGACAGGTCATAGGCGCCCGGGTCGGCCTGGTAGACCGGCAGCGTCCGCTGCATGATCGTCGGCACCGTCGTCAGGAACGTCACGCCATGGTCGGCGATCAGCCGCAGGAACCGCTCGGGGTCGAACCGGCTCATCAGTACCAGGTGATGGCGCATCAGCAGTGCGATGGTCGCGGTGGTGAAGCCGGTGTTGTGCGACAGCGGCACCGGAACCAAGGTGGTGTCGCCCTCCTGGGCGCCCAGCGGATAGCCGATCGCCGACGGTATCCGGCTGTCGCCGCCGGATTCGATGAGCTTGGGCCGGCCGGTGCTGCCGCCCGAACCCATCGCCTTCCACACCGGCGACACCGCCTCCGGCAGCGCGCCGTCCGACAGGCCCGGATCGGGCATGAAACCCATTGGCACGCTTGGTATCCGGTGATGCTCGCGGCCGACCAGCAGGGCGGGTGGTCGCAGGTCCACCAAGCCCTGCAGCTCCGCGTCCGGCAACCTCGAGGACAACGGCTGCGGCACCGCGCCCAGCTTCCAGCACGCCACCGCGGCCTGGATCCACTCGACCGAGTTGGGCAGCACCATGGTCACGTAGTCGCCGACGCCCACGCCGCGCTCGGCGTAGGCGCGGGCCAGCCGATTGGTCGAGCGGTCGAGCTGGGCGCGGGTGAGGGTGATGCCGTCGCAGGTGACCGCCGGCTCGTCGGGGGCGAGTTCGGCCAGCGCCGAAATCTGCGTGCCGATCGGCGGGATCGGCTCACGCATACGCGCCCTGCCGCTCGAATATGCGGCGCGGGTTGACCACCAGCATGGTGTGCAGCTGTTCGTCGGTGACGCCGCGCTCCTTGAGCGCCGGGATCACGTCGTTGTGGATGTGCAGGTAGTGCCAGTTCGGCATCACCTGCGATACCAGCTCGTCGGGCAGCGCGTCGAAGTAACAGTTGGCGTCGTGGGAGAGCACCATCTTGTCGGCGTGCCCGCGCTCGCACATCTGCGCCACGGTGTTCACCCGGTCCTCGAAGGGCAGGAAGGCGTCGATGCCGAAGCGGTCCATCCCGAGGTAAGAGCCGGCGGCGATGAGCTCCTCGAGGTAGCCGATGTCGGTGCTGTCGCCGGAATGCCCGATGATCACCCGGCTCAGGTCGACGCCCTCCTCTTCGAAGATGCGCTGCTGCTCGAGGCCGCGCCGCATGCCCGCGTGGGTGTGCGTGGAGATCGGCACCCCGGTGCGCTTGTGCGCCTGAGCTACCGCGCGCAGCACCCGCTCGACGCCGGGGGTGACGCCGGGTGTGTCGGTCGCGCACTTGAGGATCCCGGCCTTGACGCCGGTGTCGGCGATGCCCTGTTCGATGTCGCGGACGAACATGTCGGTCATGATCTCCGGGCCGCCGAGCTCTCCGCCCGGGCCGAGGTAGTGGAAGTACATCGGTACGTCGTTGTAGGTGTAAAGCCCGGTCGCCACAACGATATTCAGCTCGGTCTCGGCCGCGACCCGGGCGATCCGCGGGATGTAGCGGCCCAGGCCGATCACGGTGAGGTCGACGATGGTGTCCACGCCGCGGGCCTTCAGTTCGTTGAGCCGCTCGATGGCGTCGGCGACGCGCCGGTCTTCGTCGCCCCACGCTTCGGGATAGTTCTCGGCGATCTCGGTGGTCATGATGAACACGTGCTCATGCATGAGGGTCACGCCCAGTGCGGCGGTATCGATGGACCCGCGAGCGGTATTGAGTTCTGACACTCCAGAGATGCTAGGGCGACGGGCACCCGACCGACAGGGTCGTTTTGTTCCGGTTGCCCCGACGGCCGCGCGATTGCAGTACCGTCACCCTCGTCTTCGTCGAGAACCCGCTGGGAGTCACGTCATGTTGCTCAATCCCAACCACTTGCAACGCCAGTACCCAGACCGCCGTTCGGGGGAGATCATGGCCGCGACGGTCGACTTCTTCGAGTCCCGGGGCAAGGCCCGGCTGAAGGCCGACGACCACGAACGGGTGTGGTACTCGGAGTTTTTGGACCACGTCGGCCGGGAGCGCATCTTCGCCTCGTTGCTGACACCAAAGCAGTACGGCCCGAATGGATCAGCCGATTGCCGCTGGGACACCTACCGGATCAGTGCGTTCGCCGAGATCGTCGGCTTCTACGGGTTGAACTACTGGTATCCCTTCCAGGTCACCGCCCTGGGCCTGGGCCCGATCTGGATGAGTGCCAACGAGGACGCCAAGCGCAAGGCCGCCGCGCTGCTCGAGGCCGGCGAGGTGTTCGCCTTCGGCCTGTCGGAGCAGACGCACGGCGCGGACGTCTACCAGACCGACATGAACCTGACGCCGAAAGACGGGGGCTGGACCGCAACCGGGGAGAAGTACTACATCGGCAACGCCAACGTGGCCCGGATGGTCTCCACCTTCGGCAAGTTCGACGGCACCGACGAGTACGTGTTCTTCGCCGCCGACTCGCAGCATGATCGCTACGACCTGATCAAGAACGTGGTGAACTCGCAGAACTTCGTCGCCAACTACGCGCTGCGCGACTACCCGGTCACCGAGGCCGACATCTTGCACCGCGGCCCCGAGGCCTTCCACGCCGCGCTCAACACCGTCAACGTCTGCAAGTACAACCTTGGCTGGGGCGCGGTCGGCATGTGTACCCACGCGATGTACGAGGCGGTCACCCACGCGTCCAACCGCATCCTGTACGGGACCGTCGTCACCGACTTCACCCACGTCCGGCGGCTGCTCACCGACGCCTACGCACGCCTGGTCGCGATGCGGCTGGTCGCCACGCGGGCGTGCGACTACATGCGCAGCGCGTCGGCCGAGGACCGCCGCTACCTGCTGTACAGCCCGCTCACCAAGGCGAAGATCACCAGCGAAGGCGAACGCGTCATCACCGCGCTGTGGGACGTCATCGCGGCCAAGGGCGTGGAGAAGGACACCATCTTCGAGGCGATGACCCGCGAAATCGGCCTGCTGCCAAGGCTGGAGGGCACCGTCCACATCAACATCGGGCTGCTCGGCAAGTTCATGCCCAACTTCCTGTTCGCGCCCAACGGCGCGCTGCCGCTGATCGCCCGCCGCGACGACGCGGCCGACGACACCTTCCTGTTCGCGCAGGGGCCGACCGGCGGCCTGGGCAAGGTGCGGTTCCACGACTGGCGCGCGCCGTTCGACAGCTTCGGGCACCTGCCCAACGTCGCGCTGCTGCGCTCGCAGATCGACGTGCTCGCCGACATGCTGGCCGGCGCCACCCCGGATGCCGCGCAGCAGAAGGACATCGACTTCGCCTTCGCCGTCGGGCAGTTGTTCGCCACCGTGCCCTACGCCCAGCTCATCCTGGAGGAGGCCGGCCTCTCCGGCGTCGACGAGGGATTGGTCGACGAGATCTTCGCCGTGCTGGTCCGCGACTTCAACGCCTACGCCGTGGAGCTGTCCGACAAGCCGGCGACGACGGACGAGCAGGCCCGCTTCGCGCTGCGGATGATCCGCCGGCCCGCCCACGATCCCGCCCGCTACGACCAGATCTGGAAGGACCACCTGCTGCCGCTCAGCGGCGCGTACCAGATGCGCCCCTGAGCTTCGTCCGGCCCGAGTGTGCGGACAGCCGCGCGCGGCTGGGCGCGACCCCTTGACTGTGAAGTTCCTCACAGTAGGATGACCAGTGGTCATTCACCATAGGAGGGGCATTGCCAACGGTCACCTGGGCACGCGTCGATCCCGCTCGTCGCGCGGCGATCATCGAGGCCGCGGAGTCGGAGTTCGGGACCCACGGGTTCTCTCGGGGCAGCCTGAACGTCATCGCCCGCCGCGCCGGGGTCGCCAAGGGCAGCCTTTTCCAGTACTTCGCGGACAAGCGTGACCTGTACGCGTTCATCGCCGACATCGGCAGCCAGCGGGTGCGCGCCTACATGGAGGACCGCATCCGCGAGCTCGACCCGAGCCGGCCCTTCTTCGACTTCCTCACCGACTGGCTCGACGCGTGGGTGGCCTACTTCGCGGACCATCCGCACGAACGCGCGCTGCACGCCGCGGCGACCCTGGAAGTCGACACCGAAGCCCGCGTCAGCGTGCAGCACGTCATCCACCGCCACTACCTGGAGGTGATGCGCCCGCTCGTCCGCGACGCGCACGTCCGCGGCGACCTGCGCTCGGACTCCGATACGGACACCCTGTTGTCGTTGCTGCTGTTGATCTTTCCGCACCTGGCACTGGCGCCCTACATGCGCGGCCTGGATCCGATTCTGGGGCTCGACGAGCCCAGCCCGGAACAGCCGGCACTTGCCGTGCGCAGGCTCGTCGCGGTGCTGGCGGCCGCGTTCTCGGCTGCGCCGAAAACCTCGCCAATCGGCTCAGCCCCCAAACGATCTGAGGAGGTCACATGAATCGCACCCGAACTGCCTCGATGGCCGAGGGCGGACTCAACTGGGACAGCTTGCCGCTCAAGCTGTTTGCGGGCGGCAACGCGAAATTCTGGAATCCGGCCGATATCGACTTCTCCCGCGATCGCGAGGACTGGGAACGGCTCACCGACGACGAACGCAGCTATGCGACCCGGCTGTGCGCCGAGTTCATCGCGGGCGAGGAGTCGGTGACCCAGGACATCCAGCCGTTCATGGCCGCGATGCGGGCCGAAGGCCGGCTCGGCGACGAGATGTATCTGACGCAGTTCGCCTTCGAGGAGGCCAAGCACGTCCAGGTGTTCCGCATGTGGCTCGACGCCGTCGGCATCACCGAGGACCTGCACAACTTCCTCGATGACGTCCCGACCTACCGCACGATCTTCTACGAGGAGCTGCCGGACTGCCTGAGCGCGCTCACGGTCGATCCGTCGCCGGCCGCCCAGGTGCGGGCGTCGGTGACCTACAACCACATGGTCGAGGGCATGCTGGCGCTGACCGGTTACTTCGGCTGGCACAAGATCTGCGTGGAGCGCGGCATCCTGCCCGGCATGCAGGAGTTGGTGCGGCGCATCGGCGATGACGAGCGACGGCACATGGCGTGGGGCACCTTCACCTGCCGGCGCCACGTCGCCGCCGACGACGCCAACTGGGGCGTCTTCGAAACGCGGATGAACGAGCTGATGCCGCTCGGCCTGCGCCTGATCGAGGAAGGCTTCGCCCTCTACGACCCGATGCCGTTCGGTCTGTCGGTGGACGAGTTCATGCAGTACGCCTCCGACAAGGGGATGCGTCGCTTCGGCACCATCTCCAGCGCCCGAGGGCGACCGCTCAGCGAGATCGACCTCGACTACACGCCCGTGCAGCTCGAGGACACCTTCGCCGAGGAGGACGAACGGGCGCTGGCGGCCGTCTGATGGCGGCGGCCCGCAGCGCCCGGCTGCGCCGCGCTTGCGACCGCCGCGCGGCTCAGCGGGCGATCACTCGACCTTGTTGTCGCCGGCCGAGGAGCCGCTCTGGGATTCCCCGACCCAGACGGTTTTGGCGTTGACGAACGCGCGGATGCCCAGACCCGCGAGCTCGCGTCCGTAGCCGGACCGCTTGACGCCGCCGAACCCCAGTT
The DNA here is from genome assembly GCF_002104765.1 of Mycolicibacterium vulneris. GTDB lineage: Bacteria > Actinomycetota > Actinomycetes > Mycobacteriales > Mycobacteriaceae > Mycobacterium > Mycobacterium vulneris. The sequence goes on along the minus strand of NZ_NCXM01000018.1, from coordinate 58,594 downwards.
CGGGATAGGACACCGTCATCCCGTTGATGAAGACCTGGCCGGCCTCGATGTCGTCGATGAAGCGCTGCTGCTCGGCCTCGTCGTTGGTCCAGGCGTTGGACCCCAGGCCGAACGTGGTGGCGTTGGCGATCTCGATGGCCTCGTCGATGTCGGCCGCCCGGTACATCGACGCGACCGGTCCGAACACCTCCTCGGTGTACAGGGCCATGTCCTTGGTGATGTCGGTGACCACCGTCGGCGGGTAGTACCAGCCCGGCCGGTCGATGGGCTTGCCGCCGAGCCGGATCGTGGCGCCCGCCGCGGCGGCATCGTCGACCTGCTTGGCGATCTCGTCGCGGCCTGATTCGGTGGCCAGCGGACCCACGTCGGTGTCCGGGTCGGTCGGGTCGCCGATGGTCAAAGCCTCCATCTGCTCGGTGAACTTGTCGACGAACGCGTCATAGATGTCGGTGTGGACGATGAACCGCTTTGCGGCGATGCAGGACTGGCCGTTGTTCTGCACCCGGGCGGTGACCGCGGTCTTGGCGGCCTCGTCCAGGTTGGCCGAGGGCATCACGATGAACGGGTCGCTGCCGCCGAGCTCGAGCACGGTCGGCTTGATCTCGTCACCGGCGATGGCCGCCACCGATTGGCCGGCCGGTTCGCTGCCGGTCAGGGTGGCCGCTGCGACCCGGGGATCGCGCAGGACGCGCTCGACCGCGCTGGAAGAGACGAGCAGGGTTTGGAAACACCCTTCCGGGAAGCCGCCCCGGGTGATGACGTCGGCGAGGTAGAGCGCGCTCTGCGGGACGTTCGACGCGTGCTTGAGGATCCCGACGTTGCCGGCCATCAGCGCCGGTGCGGCGAATCGCACGGCCTGCCACAGCGGGAAGTTCCACGGCATCACGGCCAGCACCACGCCCAGCGGTTGATACCGGGTGTAGGCCTGCTTCGCGCCCACCGCCTCGGCGTCGGCCGCCTCGTCGGCCAGCAGCTGCTCGGCGTTTTCGGCGTAGTAACGAAAACCCTTGGCGCACTTGAGCGCTTCCGCCTTGGCCGACTTCAGCGTCTTGCCCATCTCCAGCGTCATCATGGCGGCGACGTCGTCGGCCTCCGCCTCCAGCAGGTCGGCGGTCGCGTTTGCCCACTGGGCGCGCTGGGCAAACGTGGTGTTGTGGCGATAGTCGAGGAAGCGTTCGTAGGCACGGGCAATCGCGGCGTCGACTTCTTGGTCGGTGGCCGGGGTGAAGGTCTTCACTGTCTCGCCGGTAGCCGGGTTAATGGTGGCGATGGGCACGTCGGCCCTCCTTCATCGGGTTTGTGTTGCTCAGTTGCGGAAAGTCCAACACCTAGCCTGCCACTATCGTTCCCCTAAGGGAGGTGTCGGATGAGCAGAGCCGCTGAGCTGATCGTCAAGTGCCTGGAAAACGAGGGTGTCTCCGTCGTATTCGGGGTGCCCGGCGAGGAGAACATCCGATTCGTGCAGGCGCTGGCGTCCTCGTCCATCCGCTACGTGCTGACCAGGCACGAGCAGGCCGCCTCGTTCATGGCCGAGATGTACGGCCGGGTCACCGGGCGGGCCGCGGTGGTGTCGGCCACGCTGGGTCCGGGCGCGATCAACATGCAGCTCGGTACGGCCGACGCCACCACCAACAGCACCCCGCTGGTCGCCATCTCCGCGCAGGTGGGTCACGACCGGGAGTTCAAGGAGTCACACCAGTACGTCGACCTGGTCTCGATGTTCGCCCCCATCACCCGATGGGCGGCGGACATCCCGACCGCGCGCGCCATCCCCGAGATGGTCCGCAAGGCGTTCAAGCTCGCCGAGTCCGAGCGCCCTGCCGCGGTCTACCTTGCGGTACCCGAGCACATCGACGCCGACGAGACCGACTACGACCTGGGACCGTTGCCGCGCAACGTCGTCCGCGCCGACGCCCCGGCCCCGCGCCAGGTGGCGCGCGCCGTCGACGTCCTGCGCGGCGCGAAGCGCCCGGTGCTGCTGGCCGGGCATGGCGCCGCCCGCGCCGACGCCACCGAGGCCCTGGTGCGCTTCTCCGAAGAGTTCGGTATTCAGGTGGCCAACACCTTCCACGGCAAGGGCGTCATGCCCGACGACCACCCCAACAGCATCGGCACGCTGGGCTTCATGCGGCACGACTACGTCAACTTCGGGTTCGACAACGCCGACGCCGTCATCGCCGTCGGCTACGAGTTGCAGGAGTTCGACCCGGTGCGGATCAACCCGCAGGCCGACAAGAAGATCATCCACATTCACCGGTTCCCGGCCGAGGTCGACGCCCACTACTCGGTGGACGTGGGGATCATCGGCGACATCAGCGATTCGCTGAACGCCCTGACCGATGCGCTCTCCGGTCACACCTTCGCTCACGCGGCCGAGGTGCCCGGCTCGGGCCTGTTGGCCGAAGAGTTCGCACGGGGTCAACAGGACTCGCGCTACCCGCTGGCGCCGGCGCGGGTGGTCGCCGACACCCGCGCGGCCCTGGGCCGCAGTGACATCGTGCTGGTCGACACCGGCGCCACCAAGATGTGGATGGCCCGGCTCTACCCGACGTACGAGCGGAACACCTGCCTGATCTCAAACGGGTTGTCCACCATGAGTTTTGCCCTACCGGGGGCGCTGGGCGTCAAGCTGGCGCAGCCGGATTGCAAGGTGCTGGCCGTCGTCGGCGACGGCGCGTTCCTGATGAACTCGCAGGAGATCGAGACCGCCGTGCGCGAACGCATCCCGCTGGTGGTGCTGATCTGGGAGGACGGCGGTTACGGCCTCATCGAATGGAAGATGGACCTCGAGCTCGGGGAACACTACTACGTGAAGTTCAACAACCCCGACGTGGTCATGTACGCGGAAAGCTTCGGCGCCAAGGGATATCGGATCAACAGCGCCGACGAGCTGCTGCCGACGCTGCGGACCGCGCTGGACGACGACGGCGTCTCGCTGATCAGTTGCCCGGTCGACTACTCCGAGAATCTGCGGTTGACCGACCGCCTCGGCGAACTGGACGAAACGCTGTGACAATGTCCTTCATACCGAGGTTCACTGCGTGACCCAAAACGGATGCTGTACCGCGGTGTTGAGACCCGGATCGCCGACGCAGCGAGCGACGTGCACGGCCGCCCCCGCAAGCCCCACCTTGGCCACCGCCGCGGCACCGGCGGCGTTGCGGGTGGCGCCCCAGGCCCCGACGAAGCGGTGACCATCGTCGGAGAGGGCTACGCAGCCACCCACTCCCACGGCGAGAATGCGGCAGTCGCTTGCGCCATGCCTTTCGGCGCAGTGGTTCACCGCATAGTCTTCAACGGAATCCAGACTGGCAAGGCTGCCACCCGCCGTGATCTCGACGGAATGACTGGAGTCGGATCCTGCGATCGCGATGTAACCGTCCCCCGCCTGCGCCGGTGCTGCCAATCCGACCGCACAGGCACCAGAGATCGCCGCGGCGGCAAGGAGTTCAGACGTGGGCTTCCCTCGCAGCAGGGTTCGTGGTCTGACGGACCTGGGCGAGGCGAATTCGCTGATCGACCCCGGCTCGCACTGACAAGACTTCGACATCACCGTCCACGCCAACCTCGGGACACCACGTTCTGCAGCGTCGTGTTCTCACCATCCGTGGTTGGCGCGGGAGGTGCCACCCGGTTAACGGATAGTTGACAGCCGCGTAGCAAATCTTTACCGGGGGGCGACGCATGATCGAATGGATGGATGCTGTTCCGTCAGCTGGAGTACTTCGTCGCGCTCGCCCAAGAGCGCCACTTCGCGCGCGCCGCGAGCGCCTGCTACGTGTCACAGCCCGCGCTCTCGGAAGCGATCCGCAAGCTCGAATCCGAACTCAACGTCCCGTTGGTGCGGCGCGGACAGAAGTTCGAGGGTCTCACCCCGGAAGGCGAGCGGCTGGTGCCGTGGGCGCGCCGCATTCTGGCCGACCGCGACGCCCTCAGACAGGAAGTCACCGCGCTGCGGGCCGGCCTGACCGGCGAACTGCGACTCGGCGTGGTGCCGGCCGCCTCCACCACCGTGGCGCTGCTCACGGATCCGTTCTGTGCGGCACATCCGTTGGTGCGGGTTCGGCTCGAGGCCAACCTGCGCTCCGCGGGGATCGTGGAACGGGTCCGTAAGTTCGAATTGGACGCGGGCATCCTGTACCCCGACCAACAGGACACGGCCGATCTCTTGGTCACCCCGCTGTACCACGAGCAGCCGGTGCTCATCGCCGCCGCCGAACTGCTTGACCGCGAGGAGAAAACCATGGCCTGGTCGGACGCCGTGCAGCTACCGCTGTGCTTGCTGACGCAGGGCATGCGGGGTCGCCGGGTCATCGACGACGCCTTGGCCACCCACGGGCTGCAAGTGACCGCGCAGCTGGAAACCGATTCCGTGGCCGCGCTATTCGCACACGTCCGCACCGGCCGGTGGGCGAGCATCGTGCCGCAACCGTGGATCCACACGCTGGGCGTCCCCGCCGGGGTGAGCGTGCTCCGGCTTCGGCGCCCGTCGGTCACCGCGTTGATAGCGCTGGTGACCAACCGTGCGGAGCCGGGCTCGCTGTTGGCGCGCGCGCTGCGACGAACCGCACGCGAGGCCCGCATCGGTGCGACGCTCAGCGAGCTGTCCTAGCCGCGGCTGATCGGCGCCGCCTATCAGCCGGTCGGAATCGTATCTTGGACACCGCGGGGGGAGAGCTCCGAGACTGGACTCAGTTGCCGGTTAAAGGAGAATTCGATGGCCAAGTGTGTGATGGTGCTCTACCCAGACCCCGTCGACGGGTACCCGCCGACCTATGCGCGCGACAGCATCCCGACGATCCACGGATACCCCGACGGCAGCACCGTGCCGACCCCGTCGAAGGTCGACTTCAGCCCCGGTGAGCTGCTCGGCTGCGTTTCGGGTGCCCTGGGACTGCGCGAGTTCTTCGGAGCCACCGGTCACGAATTGGTGGTCACGTCGGACAAGGACGGCCCCGACTCCGAATTCGAGCGTGAGCTGGCCGACGCCGAAATCGTTATCTCGCAGCCATTTTGGCCCGCCTACCTGACCAAGGAACGCATCGCGAAGGCGCCGGAACTCAAGCTCGCGTTGACGGCCGGCATCGGCTCGGATCACGTGGATCTGGACGCGGCGCAAGCGCGCGGGATCACGGTGGCCGAGGTGACGTACAGCAACAGCATCAGCGTCGCCGAGCACACCGTGATGCAGATCCTGGCGCTGGTGCGCAATTTCGTCCCGTCGCATCGGTGGGCGGCCGAGGGCGGCTGGAACATCGCCGATTGCGTCGAGCGTGCCTACGACCTCGAGGGGATGGACGTCGGGCTGATCGCCGCCGGCCGGATCGGGCGCGCCGTGCTGCGCCGGCTGGCGCCGTTCGACGTCAACCTGCACTACACAGACACACGCCGGCTTTCGCCCGAAGTGGAAAAGAAATTGAACGTGACGTTCCACCCCGACGTCGAGTCGCTGGTGAAGGCCGTCGACGTGGTGTCCATCCACTCGCCGCTGTACGACGATACCCGCAGGATGTTCGACGAGAGGCTGATCTCGACGATGCGGCGTGGCTCCTACATCGTCAACACCGCCCGCGCCGAGGAGACCGTCCCGGAGGCGATCGCGGCCGCCCTGAGGTCCGGGCAGCTGGCGGGCTACGCCGGCGACGTGTGGTACCCGCAGCCACCGCCGTCCGACCACCCGTGGCGGACGATGCCGAATAACGCTATGACGCCGCATGTTTCGGGCACCACGCTGTCTGCCCAGGCGCGGTACGCCGCCGGTACCAGGGAAATCCTGGAGAGCTGGTTCGCCGGCAAGCCCATCCGCCCCGAGTATCTGATCGTCGAGGGCGGCAAGCTCGCGGGCACCGGGGCGCTGTCCTACCAGAAGTAGCCGCTGGCCCGACACTCAGTTGGCGCTGCTCGTCGTCGACCGGGCCATCGGTGGCACGTAACCGCCGATCAGGGCGCGATGCCACCACGCCCGGCCGTGGCGCAGCTCGGCCGGCGTGGTGAAGCGGTACTGGTAGAGCTGTGCCCGCACGTACCGGGGCGGTGAATCGGGAAACGGGTTGTGGCGCAACAACCGCAGGGTCGGTCGATCGTTTGCCAGCAGCCGCTGCAAGAATGGCCTCAGCCACGGCTGTGCGTACCCCGGTGAGATCGCGGCGAACCACATCAGCCAGTCCAGGCGCAGATGATACGGCGCCCACTGTCGCGGTAGCCGGCGCGGCGTCCCCGGCTTGCCCTTGAATTCGTATTCCTTCCAGACGGTTTGGCTGGTGATCACGGCCTCGTCGGTACCTTCGATCACCACCTCTCGCCGGATCCTCCCGATGCTACCGAACGCACCGTAGGTGTTCACCAAATGAAATGAGTTGAACGACATGTTCATTCGCTGCCGAGAAGACAACATGTTTGCCAGCGGCCAGTAGCTCATGAACAGCACCGCGGCGGTGACGGCGGCCACCAGCCCGACGAACCACAGCGGTGTGGCCGCCAGGCCCGGATGCGCCGGGACGAGGCCCTTGGGCAGAAGCAGCGCGAGCGACGCGTCGTCGATGGCGCTGAACGCCAACATGATTGTCACCCAATTGAGCCACGCGAAATTGCCCGAGGCGACCAGCCACAACTGGGTGATCACGATGATCGCGGCGGCCACACTGGCCACCGGCTGCGGCGCAAACAATCCGAACGGCACGATCAGCTGCGCGAAGTGGTTGCCCGCCACCTCTATCCGGTGCAGGGGTTTGGGCAGATGGTGGAAGAACCAGCTCAACGGTCCCGGCATGGGTTGCGTCTCGTGGTGGTAGTACAAACACGTCAGATCGCGCCAGCACGGGTCGCCGCGCATCTTGATCAATCCCGCGCCGAACTCGACCCGGAACAACAGCAGGCGAACCAGCCAGAGCGTCAGCACCGGCGGCGCCACGTCGTGATTTCCCAGGAAGATCATCAGGAACCCGGTTTCGAGCAGCAACGACTCCCAGCCGAACGAGTACCAGGTCTGCCCGACGTTGACGATCGACAGGTAGAGCACCCACAGCACCAGCCACATCGCCATCGCGGCCCATAACGGCACCGCGTCGGCGGCCCCGGCGACGATCCCCACCGACAGCGCCGCACCGAACCAGGAGACGGCCGCAAACAGCCGATCCGAATAGCGCATGTGAAACAGGCTCGGTGTGCGCCAAAAGGATTGCCTCGCCAAGAACTGCGGGATGGGCAGGATGCCGCGCTCGCCGATGAGTGCACGGAACTGGACCGCGGCGGCAACGAAGCCGATCAGAAAAATCGCCGCGGTGCCGCGCTCGAGCACCAGTCGGCCCACCCAATATTGGGGCGCGGAAAACCAGTCCATGGCGCTAACTCCTCGGTTGGTGACGGTTACGCCAACCCGCATATCTAGTCAATCAGCCGGTAAACGGGTAGCCAATAGCCCGCCAACTATTCGTCGCGCGGTCCCGGCGCACGTTCGGGGAGCGCAACCACCGAAGAAGCAAGCACCGCAAGCGAAATCAGCGCCAGCAGCTGGACACCGGCGGAATGGCCGGCGTAGCCGTCGGCCGACCGCCACGGCTGTCGTGACAAGACCGCGCCGGCCAGTATCAGACCGCCGGCGCTGCCCAGCACGCTGAGGCGTTCCCAGCGCCCCTGGCGCAGCGCATACCGCAGACCCAGCGCGGCCCCCATCACCGCGACACCGCCCAGGCCGGCGATCACCCCCGCGGCGGCCAGCGCCGGGACGGCCGCCCATGGCCCGGGCCGCCACGGCCGCGCGGGCGCGTCGCCGTCGTCCTTCCTTCGGGTGCGCCAGAGCGCGAGCATCGCCAGCAGCGGCAGCAGCGCCAGGCCCACCGCCAGGCCGGCGCGGTAGAGCGAGTTGGAGGCGAACGTCAGCGTGATGGTGCCGGGGTCGCCCGCGGGAACCAACCAGCCCTGCTGCCACCCGTTGACGGCGATCGGCGTCAAGCGGGCGCCGGCGCCGGTGCGCGCCACCCAGCCCGGGTTGATGCTTTCCGGGATGACCAGCACCCGGGAGGTCGACGAGGCGGGTGCCTGCACGTCGCGGCGATCCGGACCCCAGGCCCGCCAGGATGAAACACGCAGCGGCCGTGCGACTTCGGTGGCGGCCGCCGCGGTCAGTTCGGCTCCGTCCACGACGAACTGGGCGCCGGGGCTGATCAGCAGCTCCTGTTGGCCGGCGGGCAGCGCGATCGGGTCGCGTTCGCAGGGCACCGCTGCGACGGGCACGTCATCGAGGATCGCCCCCACGGTGGTGCGGATCGCGGTGTGTACGAACCGGCCCGCGACCGCGACGACGGGTCCGCGATCGCAGCCGACGCTGATCTCCCGGGTGCGGTTGCGGGCCGCGTCGGCGGGCGCGATCGGGTTGCCGTCGGTGCCCAGCGCCGCGACGTCGGCCAGCCCGGGCGGCTTGAGCTGGTCGAAACCTAAAGCGTTGCGGTCAATGACATCCTGCCAATTCAGCAGGCTGATGGTCACGGTGTCGGTCACCCGGGGTTTCAGCCGCACCGTCTGCGCGCCGTCGGGTTTCACCGCGGCGGCTTGCGGGCCATCGCCCAGGTTGACGGCCACCATCGTCGGGCGCGCGGGCAACGTCGGCCGGCTCGGAGCCAGCCGCACCCCGGTGACCTCGGTGGGGCGGGGCAGCGTGAGCGTCAGGGTCGGCGGGGTCTTGTGCTGCACCACCCGCTGCGGCGCCGTCCACGCCGTGGCCGGGTCGCCGTCGGCGGCCGCGTACGCCGAGCCCAGGATATCGACAGTGTCGGAATCGCCGTGGGCGACAGCGGTATTCGGCTCGGCGATCAGGTCGGCCAGCTTGGGCCCCTGGCGCGGGCGCACCCACACCGTCGGGGTCACCGACATCGGCGCCGGCACGGTCAGCGTCCGGCTGAAATTGACCGGTTCCTCCGGGGCCAGGGCCATCGACGGCGCGCAGCGCACACCGTCGGGCGCCGCGGCGCAACCCGGCCTGCCCAGCAACTCGGATCCCAGGTCCCACCCCGCGATCGGCGCGCCCGGCGGCGGCCCGGGCACCCGCACGGTGTGCCGCACGTCGACCTGGTGGGCGAATCCCGAGGCGTCGTACTGGGTGATCGACAGGTCGGTAATGCCGAACTGCACGCCGGCGGATCCGTCGTCGGTGCCCGCGGCGGTGATCCGCACCCACGGGGTCTCGCCGTAGGGGAGCGCGGCGGTAAGCGGCTTGCCCGGCTCGTCGAAACGCAAAGTGGTGCTGCCGGTAGCGGTTTCGATCAGGATGCGGCGCACCTGGGCGCCGACGGCGGTGGCGCTGGGCGTCAACGTGATCGCCGCGTTGGTCACCGGATGGTCGAAATCGATCCGCATCCACTGACCGACGGCGGCCTGCAGCGAGTTGGACACCCAGGCGGTCGCGGAGTCGCCGTCGATCGCGGCGGCCGGCGAGTTCGCCGGTGCGACGTCGGGCATCGCGGTCGAATCCGACGACGAGCTCGATACCGTGATCCGGCCGCCGGTCCAGGCGCCGGTCACCGGGTCGGCGCCCGGCACGGGGTAGTCGGGCACCCGGTTGTAGGTGTGCCGCGCATCGCCGGGGGCCCGGATCGCCGACGAATGTTGATCCACCCGGCCGTAATCCGTCTCGCGGGCCACCGGGGTGTCGGTGATGGTCACCCCGGCGTCCACCGGCAGCCCGGCACCACGCGCGTCAGCGGTCAGCAGTGCCGGGCCCAGCGGCGGCTGTCCCTGCAGCCGTCGCCGCTCGTCAAGGCGCAGCAGCGCCTCGGGCCCGCCGTCGACCCGGGCCAGTCGGTCGGTGTCGACGAAATACGGTGTGGCGGGGGCACTGTCGTCGCCCACCCGGTAAATCTCGACCGCCGGATATCGCGGCCGCAGCCCGCTGTCGGCGACGAAACCCGCGAGCGTGCCGGGCCCCACCGGCGCGCCGAACTGCGCGACCTTGCGCAGTCCGGGCGACCCGTCGACGGTCCGGTGCACCAGGATCGGGCGCGCCGACCTCGACGTGTCGGGGTCCAGGTCGTTGCGCAGCGCCACATAGGAAATACCTTGGCGAGCAAGGGTATCTGCCAAGCCGGCCGAGGGCCGGCCCGCGGCGAACAAGCGCTGCACCGAATCGAGCGCCCGGATGGTCTGCGGCGGGGTCAGCGGGATGGAATCGCGCACCCCCCATGGGCTGGCGCCCAGCACCTGTAGCGGTTCGTCGTGGCTGGTGCCCCACACCTGGGTGGCGAACGGCGCCCCCGGGACCACGAGCACCCGCCCGGGTGTCGGTGCCCCGGTGTTGTGCTCGGTGAGCCAGTCGGCGGCCTCGTGCCAGTACTGCGGAATCGCGGTGAAGGTTCCCGGCGGCGCCAGCCGACCGGTCCACGCCAGTGACGTGCTGACCATCAGCGCCGTCACCACCACGATCGCGGTGGCGAGCCGTTTGTCGCGCTCGGGGTGCGCAAAGGCGCGCAGCCACACCGACATTGGCGCGCTGCCCGGCAGCGGTATCCGGCCCAGCAGCTGCGCGAGGCCCAGCACCACCGGGATCCTGATCACCGATCCCAGCTTGTGCACGTTGCGCAGCGGGGCGCCGCCGGCGTCCAGGAAGGCCTGCACCGCGTGCGCCACCGGCGAGCCCAGCCCGCCGCTGTATCCGGCTGCCATCAGCACCACCCCGACCAACAGCATCGTCACCAGCCGCCCGCGCGCCGGCATGGCCCGGCCGGCCAGCCCAGCGAGTCCGGCCGCCGCGACCAGGCAGGTACCCAGCACGGCCGCCGACCCGGTCACCAGCGGAGCGCCCGCGGTGGCGGTCGGGGCCACGTACGGGGTCCAACTTTCGGTGCCGCGCAACATCTCGACCAGTGACGACCATTGCGTCGTCACGCCGGACGATTCGATGAAATCCAGGAAGGGAGGACTGATCGCGCGCAGCATCACCAGCGCCACCACCCACCACAGCGTGGCCAGCACAAGCGCCACCAGCCACCACCCTGTGTAGCGCCACCACAATCGGTTCGGCCGGTGGCACGCCCACCAGATCACCGCCGGCAGGCAGCCGGCCGCGGTCGCGATCGCGTTCACCGCGCCCATCAGCGCGATGGCCAGGCCCGCCTGCCCGGCCAGCGCTCGCACGGACCGGTCGCCGCCGGCCCGCAGGGCGAGGATCGTGGGCAGCAACACCCACGGCGCCAACATCATCGGCAATGTCTCCGACGAGATCGAGCCGAGCGTGGTCAGCACCCGCGGCGACAGCGCGAACGCGGCCGCGGCGATCACCCGCGACGCCGGGCTGCCGATCCGCAACGCCTCGGCGACCCGCAGCAGGCCCCAGAAGCCGACGGTGAGCAGCAGCGCCCACCACAGCCGCTGGGTGATCCAGCCGGGCACGCCCAGCGCGTGGCCGACGAGAAAGAAGGTGCCGTGCGGAAACAGGTATCCGTAGGCCTGGTTCTGCGCCTGCCCGAACGGCAGCTCGCTGTTCCACAGATTGGTCGCCCGGGCCAGAAAGCGCAGCGGGTTCGCGGTCAGGTCGAGCTTGGTGTCGGGGGAGATTTGTCCGGGGGACTGGGTGAACGTCAGGGCCAGGGCGATCGCGCCGACCAACCACAACCACCGGCGCGACACCGGCCCGGCCGTCGAGCATGAGACCGGCGCTTCGGTCCCTGTCGGAGCCGCTGGATCAGACTGCGGCGACCCGCTGCGCCCGGCTTCGCCGCGCTTGCGATCGCCGCTAGCTACGGTTGCCGTACTCGACCCGGTTGAGCACTGACGACTGCGGATCGCCCCCGGGGAGTGGCGGCTTCGTGTCTTGCTGGATCATCAGCGTGATCCCGAAGATCGCGGCCGCGCCGAGCAACAGGCCAACCACAACGCTCGCTGCGGCGGGCGCAACGATCCGGTTCATCGAAGGCTCCTGAGTGTCGGCTTGCGGTCGTGACTTTCGACCTACGCCAACCTAGCAGAAGGGCGCCCGGCCAACGGGAGCGCTGGTCACCAGTGCAGACAGTGCCCGTGAAAACAGCGGTCGCCGTATTCCACCTGGTAGGGACCGGTCGTAAGCGCAGGACGCTGCAGGCTCGGCACCTGCACCAGGCTGCGGTCGGCCACGGCGAGCGTGATCCCGACGGTCGTCGCCACCCCGACGCACACCCCCACCGCGACGCTGATCGCGGCCGCCAACGAGAAACCCTTAATCGCTGGCTCCTCCCTGCCAGTCAATGGGCGCCCGACAAGCCCCAGCCCCCTGATCAGCAACGTACCGTTGATGCCCCCTGGAGCCGGGCACGAAACGCCCGCCGTGAAAGCATGGCCCGATGGCATTTTCGCGCACCTTGGCCGTGCTTGCAGCTGCGTCGGCGCTGGTCGCCGGTTGCGGCCACCACGCCGCGCACCCACCCGGCACGTCGACGAAGACGTCGAGCAAGCCGGTGGCCGCTCCGGCGCCGCCGGTGTGTGCCGACCCGTCGGCGGTTCCGGCGACGTTGGGCATCCGCGACAAACTCGCGCAACTGCTGATGGTGGGCGTGAAGAACGCCGACGACGCCCGCGCCGTCGTCAACGGCTACCACGTGGGCGGCATCTTCATCGGCAGTTGGACGGACCTGTCGATCTTCAAGGGGCCGCTGGCCGACATCGCGGCCAAGGCGGGCCCGCTGCCGCTGGCGGTCAGCGTCGACGAAGAGGGTGGCCGGGTCTCGCGGCTCAAGTCGCTGATCGGGACGTCGCCCTCGCCCCGCGAGCTGGCGCAGACGCAAACCGTCCAGCAAGTGCACGACCTGGCGGCCGACCGTGGCAAGAAGATGCGCGGCCTGGGCATCACGGTCGACTTCGCGCCCGTCGTCGACGTCAGCGACGAGCCCGACGACGCCGTGATCGGCAACCGTTCGTTCAGCGCGGATCCGGCCAAGGTCACCGAGTACGCCGGTGCCTATGCGCAGGGACTGCGCGACGCCGGGCTGCTGCCGGTGCTCAAGCACTTCCCCGGCCACGGGCACGGCTCGGGTGATTCGCACACCGGGGGTGTCGTCACGCCGCCGCTGGACGATCTGCAGAACAACGATCTGGTGCCGTACCGGACCCTGGTGGCCTCGCCTCCGGTCGGGGTCATGGTGGGCCACTTGCAGGTCCCCGGTCTCACCGGCGACGCCCCGGCCAGCCTGAGCCCGGAGGCGGTGCAGCTGCTGCGCAACGGGGTCGGCTACAAGGGCCCGCCGTTCACCGGCCCGGTGTTCAGTGACGACCTGTCCAGCATGGCCGCCATCTCCGACCGGTACGGGGTGTCCGAGGCCGTGCTACGCAGCCTGCGGGCCGGCGTCGACGTCGCGCTGTGGGTCACCACCGACGAGGTGCCGGCGGTCCTGGACCGGTTGCAACAGGCGGTGGCGTCCGGCGACCTGCCGGCCAAGCAGGTCGACGAATCGCTGGTGCGGGTGGCGGCCATGAAGGGTCCCAGCCCCAACTGCGGCCACTAGCGGATCGCCGCCGTGGGCCGGCGGTGCGTGTGACAGCCCGCCGCATTGCTTACTCTTGAGTCAGATAGACGGGCTGGAGAGGCGAGCGATGGCGGGTGGTACCAAGCGGTTACCGCGTGCCGTCCGCGAGCAGCAGATGCTCGACGCCGCCGTGCAGATGTTCTCGGTCAACGGCTACCACGAGACCTCGATGGACGCCATCGCCGCCGAGGCGCAGATCTCCAAGCCGATGCTGTACCTGTACTACGGATCCAAGGAGGACCTGTTCGGCGCCTGCCTGAACCGGGAGATGGGCCGGTTCATCGACGTGGTGCGCGCCGACATCGATTTCGAGCAGAGCCCGAACGACATGCTGCGCAACACCATCGCGTCGTTCATGCGCTACATCGACGCCAACCGGGCGTCGTGGATCGTGATGTACACCCAGGCCACCAGCTCGCAGGCGTTCGCCCACATGGTCCGCGAGGGGCGCGAGCAGATCATCGACCTGGTGGCCGGGCTGATGCGGGCGGGTAGCCGCAACCCGCGCTCCGAGCGCGAGCACGAGATGATGGCCGTGGCCCTGGTGGGCGCGGGTGAGGCGGTCGCCAATCGGCTCAGCACCGGTGACATCGACGTCGATGAAGCGGCGCAGCTGATGATCGACCTGTTCTGGTACGGCCTCAAGGGCTCACCGGAAGAGCGGGAAGCGGCCGTGGCCCAGCCCGACGCGGGCGGCTCGAACGCCGCCGGCGACTAGCCCTACATTCGTGGGGTGGCCCGAATGCCAGCCCCCAGCACGGACCGCGGCAACCTCGACTTCTTCTGCGCGGTAATCATCGTCGGGTTGCTCGCCGGAGTTGCCGGATTGGCGACGACGTTCGTGCTGCGCGTCGTCCAGCACGCCACCTACCACTACAGTTTCGGCGCGCTGCTGGCCGGGGTGGCCGCCAGCAGCCCCATCCGCCGCGTCGTCGGCCCGATGATCGGCGCCGCCGTGGCGGGCCTGGGCTGGTGGCTGCTGCGGCGCCGGGCCGAGGTGCCGCCGCTGGCGCAGACCATCGCCCGCCGCGAACCCGTCCCGCGGGTTTCCTGGAGCATCGACGCCCTGCTGCAGGTGCTGCTCGTCGGATCGGGAGCATCGCTGGGACGCGAAGGGGCCCCACGTCAATTCGCCGCTGCGCTGGGCGATCTCGGAACCGGATGGCTCAAGCGGCTCGCAGCGCGCGACCGTGAGGTCCTGCTGGCCTGCGCGGCGGGTGCCGGGCTGGGGGCGGTGTATGCGGTTCCGCTGGCCGGGGCGCTGTTCTCGATCCGGATCCTGCTCGCCACCTGGCAGCCGCGTGCGGTGGGCGCTGCGTTTCTGTCGTCCGGCCTGGCGGTCGCCGTCGGTTCGGCCATCACCCGCGATCAGCCCAACCTGCCGTGGCCGGTCGAGGAGTCGACGTATCTGCTGACCGCGCACGGACTGTTGCTGGCGCCGGTGGCTCTTGCGGTGGGGCTGACCTTCAACCGGTTGATGGCCGTGGCACGCCCGGCCCGCCAGATGCGGACTCCGCTGCTGATCCCCGCGCTCGCCGGGGCCGGCCTGGTGATGGGCATCTGTTCGCATTGGTGGCCGGAGTTACCCGGCAACGGCCGCAGCATCCTGACGGTCAGCCTGGCCAGTGGCATGACGCTGCTGTCGGCGCTGGCGATCCTGGCGCTGAAACCCTTACTGACCGCGCTGTTTCTGCGCGCCGGCGGGGCCGGCGGGTTGCTCACTCCCTCGCTGGCGACCGGCGCCGCCGCCGGGGCCGCGCTGGTCTTGCTGATCAACTGGGCGGCCGGGACGCACCTGCACCTGCCAGCGGTGTCGCTGGCCGGCGCCGCCGGCGTGCTCGCCGTCACCCAGGGCTCACCGATCTGGGCGGCGATCTTCGTGTGGGAACTCGCCCGGCCCCCGCTGTGGCTGTTCCTGCTTTTCCTGCTGACCGCTACCGGCGCCCACGGCTTGAAAGTGCTTGCTCAGGGCCGCAGTACGACGCAGGCCGGCTAGCCACGCCACCGTCGGCGCTAGAGCGCCCGGACCGTGCCGGTCAGGTGTGGGTAGCCCTTGGCGATGTTGCGCAGCGAAATGTCCCAGCCACCGTCGTGCTCGTCGATGTAGAGCCCCGTCGTCGCGGGCAGCACCACCGGCTTGCCGAACCGCACCGAATACCGGGCCGCATCGGGAATCTGCGCCTCGACATTGGCCAATACGGCTGCCGCGCTGAACATTCCGTGCGCGATCACGGTCGGGAACCCGAACAGCTTCGCCGCGACCGAGTTGGTGTGGATCGGGTTGTGATCGCCCCCGACGTCGGCATAGCGCCGAATCAGCCCCGGGCTGATGCGCAACACGGCGGACGGCGGCGGCTGCTTGGGCTGCTTCTTCGGGGGCGGCTTGGGTTCGTCGGACAGGCTGGTCCGCTGCTGGTGCAGGAAGGTCGTCACCTGGTGCCACGCGGTGTCGTTGCCAACGCTGACGTCGGTCACCAGATCGACCAGCAGGCCCTTGCGGTGCTCGCGCAGGTTCTCGGCGTGCACCCGCACGCCGACGGTGTCGGTGACCGCGATCGGGCGGTACTGCGTGATGTGGTTCTCGGTGTGCACCGATCCCATTGCGGCGAAAGGGAAGTCGAAACCGGTCACCAGCGACATCAACGCCGGAAAGGTCAGCGCGAACGGGTAGGTCAGCGGCACGTGATTGCCGTAGCGCAGACCGGTCACCCCCGCGTACTCGGCCACGTTCGCGCGGTCGATCGGCAATTCCTCGATGGTCACCGTGCGGGTGGGCAGCTCACTTCCGCGCGACACCACGGGCAGCGCCCCGGCCGCCGCGCGCAGCATGTTCTTCAGGCCGCTTGGCTGATTCATGACGTTCTCCTATGCGCCCAGCATGGCCTGGCCGCAAACGCGAATGACGTTGCCCGTCACCGCATTCGAAGCCGGGCTGGCGAAGTAGGCGATGGTTTCCGCGACGTCTACCGGCTGTCCGCCCTGCAGCAGCGAGTTCATCCGGCGCCCGACCTCGCGGGTGGCCAGCGGGATGGCGGCCGTCATCTGGGTTTCGATGAATCCCGGTGCGACCGCGTTGATCGTGATGCCCTTGTCGTAGAGCTCCGGGGCCAGCGACTGGGTGAGGCCGATCATTCCGGCCTTCGTTGTCGCGTAGTTGGTCTGGCCGCGGTTGCCGGCGATGCCGGCCATCGACGAAAGACCGATCACCCGGCCACCCTCGCCGAGGGCGCCGTTGGACACCAGCCCTTCGGTAAGACGCAGCGGGGCAAGCAGATTGACGGCCAGGACGGCGTCCCAGCGGGCGTCGTCCATGTTGGCCAACAGCTTGTCACGGGTGATGCCGGCGTTGTTGACCAGCACGTCGGCGCGGCCGCCGTGGTGTTCGCGCAGGTGCTCGGTGATCTTGTCGACCGCGTCGGGGGCGGTGACATCGAGCCACAGCGCGGTGCCGCCGACCCGGCTGGCCGTCTCGGCCAGCGTCTCGGCCGCCGATTCCACGTCGATCGCGACCACGCGCGCGCCGTCGCGGGCGAACACCTCGGCGATCGTGGCACCGATTCCGCGGGCCGCGCCCGTGACGATGGCGACCTTGCCGTCCAGCGGGCGGTCCCAGTCGGCCGGGGGCGTGGAGTCCGCGTCCCCGACGTAGAAGACCTGGCCGTCGACGTACGCGGACTTGGCCGACAGGATGAACCGCATCGTCGATTCCAGGCCCGTCGCGGCGGGTTTGGCGTCCGGCGACAGGTAGACCAGGGCCACCGTAGTGCCGTTGCGCAGCTCCTTGCCCAGCGAGCGGGTGAAGCCCTCCAGCGCGCGCTGCGCGATCCGCTCGTGTGGGCTGGCGGCAGCGTCGGGCGTGGTGCCGACCACGGCCACGCGCGCGGAGTGGCCCAGGTTGCGCAGCAGAGGGGTGAAGAACTCGTACAGCCCCTTGAGCCCCTCGGGCGTGGTGATGCCGGTGGCATCGAACACCAGGCCGCCGAACTTGTCGGCCCACCGACCGCCCAGGTTGTTGCCCACCAGGTCGTAGTCGGCGTCCAGCGCCGCGCGCAGCGGTTCGACGACCCTGCCCTCCCCGCCGATCAGCAGCGCGCCGGCCAGCGGCGGTTCACCGGCCCGGTAGCGGCGCAGCGTCTCGGGCTGGGGAACGCCGAGCTGCTTGGCGAGAAACGATCCAGGACCGGAATTGACGATCTGAGAGAACAGATCGGACGAAGCCTTGGGAGCCACCGGAGCTACCTTTCATGTTCTTGCGAAGTCAGGGTATGCCTACAGCACAACCGTATCGGGGACGAACTTACTGCAGAGTAAGAACAGTGGGTATTATGGCCCCAGACGGGTGATTCCCAAACCGATAGACCGCAGAAACACGGAGAAGAACAGTGGCCCCTGCAAGCTCTGAGGCAAGTAAACAGCGCAGTTCCGAGCGTCGGCGCGTGGCCGTCCTGGGCGGCAACCGCATCCCATTCGCCCGGTCGGACGGGGCCTACGCGGAGGCGTCCAACCAGGACATGTTCACCGCCGCCCTGGGCGGGATGGTGGATCGCTTCGGGCTGGCCGGCGAACGGCTGGGCGTGGTGGTCGGCGGCGCCGTGCTCAAGCACAGCCGCGACTTCAACCTGACGCGCGAGTGCGTGCTCGGTTCGCAGCTGTCCTCCTACACGCCCGCATTCGACCTGCAGCAGGCCTGCGGGACCGGGCTGCAGGCGGCCGTCGCCGCCGCCGAGGGCATCGCGGCCGGACGCTACGAGGTGGCCGCCGCCGGCGGCGTGGACACCACCTCCGACGCCCCGATCGGTCTGGGCGACAACCTGCGCCGCACGCTGCTCAAGCTGCGCCGGGCCAAGTCCAACGTGCAGCGGCTGAAGCTGGTCGGCACGCTGCCCGCGACCCTGGGCGTCGAGATCCCGGTCAACAGCGAACCCCGCACCGGGCTGTCCATGGGGGAGCACCAGGCGCTCACCGCCAAGAAGATGGGCATCACCCGGGTGGCCCAGGACGAGCTGGCTGCGGCCAGCCACCGCAACATGGCCGCCGCCTACGACCGCGGCTTCTTCGACGACCTGGTCACCCCGTTCTTGGGGCTGTACCGCGACGACAACCTGCGCGCGGACTCGTCGGCGGAGAAGCTGGCGAAGCTGCGTCCGGTGTTCGGCGTGAAGGCCGGCGACGCGACGATGACCGCAGGCAACTCGACTCCGCTGACGGACGGCGCGTCGGTGGCGCTGCTGGCCACCGACGAGTGGGCGGCCGCTCATTCGTTGACGCCGCTGGCCTACCTGGTGGATTCGGAGACCGCGGCGGTCGACTACGTGAACGGGCGCGACGGCCTGCTGATGGCCCCGACCTACGCGGTGCCGCGGCTGCTCGCCCGCAATGGCCTGAGCCTGCAGGACTTCGACTTCTACGAGATCCACGAGGCCTTCGCGTCGGTGGTGCTGTGTCACCTGCAGGCGTGGGAGTCCGAGGAGTACTGCAAGGAGCGGCTCGGCCTGGACGCCGCGCTGGGCTCGATCGACCGGTCGAAGCTCAACGTCAACGGGTCCTCGCTGGCCGCCGGCCATCCGTTCGCGGCCACCGGCGGGCGGATCCTGGCCCAGGCGGCCAAGCAGCTCGCCCAGCGCAAGGCCGAGCAGAAGGGCGGCGGCACCGTGCGTGCCCTGGTCTCGATCTGCGCGGCCGGCGGCCAGGGCGTCGCCGCGATCCTGGAGGCCTGACGGGTCGTCCGCACGTCGCCCCTGGTGGCTCGATTAGTTGAGTCACATCTGGTTAGTCAGATGGGGGTGCGGGTATCCGACCCACCGGATGGCCCCGTGTTGTGGTCTGACCCCCCGACCCCGACGGCAACACGGGGCATCCCCCGAATGCGAGCGTTGGACCGTTTCGACGGACTGGCGTACGAAAAGGGCCGCCGCTGGAGTGAGGGGATCCAGCGGCGGCCTTTTTGCTGTCTACCAGCGCTTTTCTGCGGTCTGGTCAAGCGGCAAATCCCCCGCTTCGCGCGCGAAGCGGGGGATTTGCGCGTGTCGTTCGCGTCGGCCTAGAAGGCGGCCTCGTCGAGCTCCATGATGTCGTTGTCCAGCGTGTCGATGACCTCACGAGTGCTGGTCAGCAGCGGCAGGAAGTTCTTCGCGAAGAACGATGCCACCGCGATCTTGCCCTCATAGAAGGACCGCTCCTCGCCGCTGGCGCCGGCGTCGAGCGCCGCAACGGCGACCGCCGCCTGACGCTGCAACAGCCAGCCGATGACCAGGTCACCGACGCTCATCAGGAAGCGCACCGAACCCAGACCCACCTTGTACAGGCTGGTCACGTCCTCCTGCGCCGCCATCAGGTAGCCGGTCAGCGTCGCCGCCATCGCCTGCACGTCGGTCAGCGCCTTGGACAGCAGCTCCCGCTCGGTCTTCAGGCGGCCGTTGCCGGACTCGCTGTCGACGAACTTCTGGATCTGCTCGGACACGTGGGCCAGCGCCACACCCTTGTCGCGGACGATCTTGCGGAAGAAGAAGTCCTGGGCCTGGATGGCGGTGGTGCCCTCGTAGAGCGAGTCGATCTTGGCGTCACGGATGTACTGCTCGATCGGGTAGTCCTGCAGGAAGCCGGACCCACCGAAGGTCTGCAGGCTCTCGGTGAGCTTGGCGTACGCCTGCTCCGAGCCCACACCCTTGACGACCGGCAGCATCAGGTCGTTGACCTTGACCGCCAGTTCGGCGTCGACGCCGTGCAGGGCCTCGGCGACCGCCGAGTCCTGGTAGGTCGCCGTGAACAGGTACAGCGCGCGCAGACCCTCGGCGTAGGCCTTCTGGGTCATCAGCGAGCGGCGCACGTCGGGGTGGTGCGTAATGGTCACCCGCGGCGCGGTCTTGTCGGTCATCTGGGTCATGTCGGCGCCCTGCACGCGAGACTTCGCGTACTCCAGCGCGTTCAGGTAACCCGTCGACAGGGTCGCGATGGCCTTGGTGCCGACCATCATGCGGGCCTGCTCGATGACCTCGAACATCTGCGCGATGCCGTTGTGCACCTCGCCGACCAGCCAGCCCTTGGCGGGGACGTCGTGCTGGCCGAAGCTCAGCTCGCACGTCGCCGATACCTTCAGGCCCATCTTGTGCTCGACGTTGGTGACGTAGACACCGTTGCGCTCGCCCAGCTCACCGGTCTCGAAGTCGAACAGGAACTTGGGCACGAAGAACAACGACAGGCCCTTGGTGCCCGGTCCGGCACCCTCGGGGCGCGCCAGCACCAGGTGGAAGATGTTCTCGAACAGGTCGCCGGAGTCGGCGGAGGTGATGAACCGCTTCACACCGTCGATGTGCCAGGAACCGTCCTCCTGCTGGACCGCCTTGGTGCGGCCGGCGCCCACGTCGGAGCCGGCGTCCGGCTCGGTGAGCACCATGGTCGAACCCCAGCCGCGCTCGGCGGCCAGCACGGCCCACTTCTTCTGCTCTTCGGTACCGAGGTGGTACAGGATGTTGGCGAAGCCCGCGCCACCGCCGTACATCCACACGGCCGGGTTGGCACCCAGGATGTGCTCGTGCAGCGCCCACAGCAGCGACTTGGGCATCGCGACACCGCCAAGGGCCTCGTCGATGCCGACCTTGTCCCATCCGGCCTCGATGACGGCGTGGACCGACTTCTTGAAAGATTCGGGCAGGGTCACCGAGTGCGTCTTCGGGTCGAAGACGGGCGGATTGCGGTCGCCCTCGACGAACGAGTCGGCGATCGGCCCTTCGGCCAGCCGGCTGATCTCGTTCAACATTTCCCGGGCCGTGTCGGCGTCCAGATCGCTGTAATCGCCTTGGCCCAATGCCTTGTCCACGCCCAGAACTTCGAACAGGTTGAACGCTTGGTCGCGGACGTTGCTCTTGTAGTGGCTCACTACGGTCCTCCTCGTTGAGAATGCCACTTGTGGTTGGGTACTAGGTCTAAGTTACCCACCAGTAACACCGCTAAAATATCGCTAGCGTCAGCAGTATGCAAGCCAATGTGAGCTAGATTTCATTGCCTAATTAACCAACCGGTTGGGAAGCTGCAGGTCATGCCGTCGGAATGCGATTTACCTGCGTCGATGCCGCGCATATGACCGGTGTGCGTGGCGTCACTGCGCTGCCCACAGTGGACCTGCGGGCCGACCCCGGCCGCCTGCGCGACGGGCTGCGCGAGGCCGGCCACGAGGTGGGCTTCTTCTATCTGACCGGGCACGGCGTGCCGCCGGACTTGGTGGCGCGGGTCCTGGACGCCGCGCGCCGGCTGTTCGCGCTGCCGCAACCCGATAAGGACGCCGTCGCGATGGTGCGCAGCCCCCATTTCCGCGGTTACACCCGGCTCGGCGGCGAGCTGACCCGCGGGGAGGTCGATTGGCGCGAGCAGATCGACGTCGGGCCGCAGCGACCGCCGATCGGCGGGCTGGACAAGTCCGACTATCGGTGGCTGCAGGGCCCGAACCAGTGGCCGCGCGCGCTGCCGGACCTGCCCGGGATCGTCGCGGAGTGGGACGCCGCGCTGTCCGCGGTGGCCCGCACCCTGCTGCGGCACTGGGCGGCCGCGCTGGGCAGCCCGCCCGACGTGTTCGACGCGGCCTTCGTCGAGGCACCAGCCACGCTGATCAAGATCATCCGCTACCCGGGCAGCGCCGCCAGCGCGCAGGGCGTGGGCGCGCACCGCGACGCCGGGGTGCTGACCCTGTTGCTGGCCGAGCCGGGAAGCACGGGCCTGCAGGTGCGGCCGGCCAGAAACTCCGATGAAGACTGGATCGACGTCCCGCCGCGCGAGGGGGCGTTCATCGTCAACATCGGCGAATTGTTGGAGGTGGCCACCCGCGGCTACCTGCGGGCCACCGAGCACCGGGTCAACCTGCCGGGACCCGCGGGCGAGCGCATCTCGGTGCCGTTCTTCTTCAACCCGCGCCTGGACGCGCGGATCCCGGTGCTGTCGCTGCCCGACGAGCTCGAGGCACGCGCGCAGCGCGTGGATGATCCCTCGGATCCGATCTTCGCGGTCTATGGTCGCAACGCCTGGAAGAGCAGGCTGCGGGCCCATCCGGATGTGGCCGCGGCGCACGGATATTCGGCAGAACGCTTAGAAGAAGGGTAAGGGTGACCGCGCCGGGGTGACCGACGCCAGGTAGGGTCGTTTCCGATAAATCCCGTCTCCGGCTCTAGGGGCGAATAAGTCCGGTGAACTCGAACAGCAAGCTGACAGCGTCGTCACTTCGTGAGGCCTTCGGTCATTTCCCATCCGGAGTGGTGGCGATCGCCGCCGAGGTGAACGGAACCCGGGAAGGCTTGGCGGCCAGCACCTTTGTCCCCGTCTCGCTGGACCCGCCGCTGGTGTCGTTCTGCGTGCAGAACACCTCGACGACATGGCCCAAGCTCAAGGATCGGCCGATGCTGGGCATCAGCGTGCTGGGCGAGGAGCACGACGAGGCCGCGCGCACCCTGGCCGCCAAGACCGGCGACAGGTTCGCGGGGTTGGAGACGGTTTCCCGGTCCACGGGTGCGGTGTTCATCAAGGGCACCGGCCTCTGGCTCGAGAGCGCGATCGAGCAGCTCATCCCGGCCGGCGATCACACCATCGTGGTGCTGCGGGTCAACGAGGTCACGGTGGACGCCGAGGTGGCGCCCATCGTGTTCCATCGGAGCGTTTTTCGCCGGCTCGGCGCGTAATCGCCTCGCCCGGCGGCCGACCGGCTAGGGGCGGTGACTCAGCTCGTCCCGAAAGCCCTGGATGCGGCTCTCGAGTTCGGCGGCGTCGGTGTACCGGCCTTCTTTGTTCGCGAGCTGGGCGCGCACCGACAACTGCCGAATCGCGGTGCGAATGTTGTTGATGCTGGCGGTTTCTCGCAGGGGTTCCATGAACTGCCTTTCCGGTCGTGGATAGCTGGCCGCACGGGGCGGCCCGACAGGATGCAGTTTGGTTACCCGGGTCCCGCGACGGCCTAACGTGCCATGACGGGCTCGCTCCGGATTACCGCGCGGCGTGGAGCTCAGCGACGGAACAGCTTGTTACCGAGCCACACCACCGGGTCGTACTTGCGGTCGGCGACCCGCTCTTTCATCGGGATCAGCGCGTTGTCGGTGATCTTGATGTTCTCCGGGCAGACCTCGGTGCAGCACTTGGTGATGTTGCAGTAGCCCAGGCCGTGCTCGTCCTGAGCGTCGTTGCGCCGGTCGCGGGTGTCCAGCGGGTGCATCTCCAGCTCGGCGATCCGCATCAGGAAGCGGGGGCCGGCGAACGCCTTCTTGTTCTCCTCGTGGTCGCGGATCACGTGGCACACGTTCTGGCACAGGAAGCACTCGATGCACTTGCGGAATTCCTGGGAACGCTGCACGTCCTCCTGCGCCATCCGGTACTCGCCCGGTTGCAGGTCCTTGGGCGGCGCGAAAGACGGTATTTCGCGGGCCTTTTCGTAGTTGAACGAGACATCGGTGACCAGGTCGCGGATCACCGGGAACGTCCGCAACGGCGTGACGGTGACGACCTCGTCCTCGGCGAACGTGGACATCCGGGTCATGCAGAGCAGACGCGGCTTGCCGTTGATCTCCGCCGAGCAGGAGCCACACTTGCCCGCCTTGCAGTTCCACCGGACCGCCAGGTCTGGCGTCTGGGTCTGCTGCAGGCGATGGATGATGTCGAGGACGACCTCGCCCTCGTTGACCTCCACCGTGAAGTCCTGCAGCGCACCGTTGGCGTCGTCGCCGCGCCACACCCGCATCGTCGCGTTGTAGGTCATTTGCCACTCCGTCCTGGATGCCCGGCGAGTTCTTCGTCGGTGTAGTACTTCTCCAGCTCACCGATTTCAAACAGTTCCAGCAGATCGGGCCGCATCGGGGTCTGATCTTTCTTGGTGATGGTGATGTCGGGAATCACCTCGTCGCTGCCGCCGGCCGCCTCGCACACCAGCAGCACCTTGCGCCACGACGAGTCCATCGCCGGGTGGTCGTCGCGCGTGTGCCCGCCGCGGCTCTCGGTGCGCTGCAGCGCGGCCTTGGCGACGCACTCGCTGACCAGCAGCATGTTGCGCAAGTCGATGGCCAGGTTCCAGCCCGGGTTGTACCGGCGCTGGCCCTCCACGTGGAGGTTCTTGAACCGCTCACGCAGCTTGTCGAGCCGCGCCAGGGCCTCCCCGACTTCGTCGGCATTGCGGATGATGCCGACCAGGTCGTTCATCGACTGCTGCAATTCCAGCTGCAGGGTGTACGGGTTCTCCGGTGTGCCGCTGGCCGGTGCCTCGAAGGGGGACAGCGCCCGCTTCGCAGCGGTCTCGACGGCGCCGTCGCTGATCGTCGGGCGGCTGCTCAGGGCCCGCACGTAGTCGGCCGCGCCCAGCCCGGCCCGGCGGCCGAACACAAGCAGGTCCGACAGCGAGTTGCCGCCGAGCCGGTTCGAGCCGTGCATACCGCCGGAACATTCGCCCGCGGCGAACAGGCCGGGGACGGTGGCCGCTCCGGTGTCGGCGTCCACCTCGACGCCGCCCATCACGTAGTGGCAGGTAGGCCCGACTTCCATCGGCTCCTTGGTGATGTCGACCCCGGCCAGCTCCTTGAACTGGTGGTACATCGACGGCAGGCGGCGGTTGATCTCCGCGGGCGTGAGCCGCGACGCGATGTCCAGGAAGACGCCACCGTGTGGGCTGCCCCGGCCGGCCTTGACCTCCGAGTTGATCGCGCGCGCAACCTCGTCGCGCGGCAGCAGGTCCGGAGTGCGGCGGGCCGAGTCGTTGTCCTTGAGCCACTGGTCGGCTTCTTGTTCAGACTCGGCGTACTGCCCCTTGAAGACCGACGGGATGTAGTCGAACATGAACCGCTTGTCGTCGGAGTTCTTCAGCACGCCGCCGTCACCGCGGACACCCTCGGTGACCAGGATCCCCTTCACGCTGGGCGGCCACACCATGCCCGTCGGGTGGAACTGGACGAACTCCATGTTGATCAGCGACGCGCCCGCCCGCAGTGCCAGTGCGTGGCCGTCGCCGGTGTACTCCCACGAGTTCGAGGTGACCTTGAACGACTTGCCGATCCCGCCGGTGGCCAGAATCACCGCGGGCGCCTCGAACAAGATGAAGTTCCCGCTTTCGCGGATGTAGCCGAACGCCCCGGCGATCGCGTCGCCGTCCTTGATCAGCTCGGTGATCGTGGTTTCGGCGAACACCCGGATCCGGGCCTCGTAGTCGCCGAGCTCGGCGAAATCCTCCTGCTGCAGCGAGACGATCTTCTGCTGCATGGTGCGGATCAATTCCAGGCCGGTGCGGTCACCGACGTGGGCCAGCCGCGGGTAGGTGTGCCCACCGAAGTTGCGCTGGCTGATCTTGCCGTCCTTGAGGCGATCGAACAGCGCGCCATAGGTTTCCAGCTCCCAGACGCGGTCCGGTGCTTCCTTGGCGTGCAGTTCGGCCATGCGCCAGTTGTTGAGGAATTTCCCGCCGCGCATCGTGTCGGCGAAGTGGGTCTTCCAGTTGTCCTTCGGGTTGGTGTTGCCCATGGACGCCGCGCAGCCACCCTCGGCCATCACCGTGTGTGCCTTGCCGAACAGGGACTTGCACACCACCGCAACCCGCAAACCCCGTTCGCGCGCTTCGATAACCGCACGCAGCCCGGCGCCGCCGGCACCGATCACGACCACGTCGTAGGTGTGCCGCTCGATTTCAACCATGAAACCCTCGCTAGCTAAATCTGGTTTATTCCGGAATGGCTTGTCAGCCAACAAATCTCAGGTCAGAGATGGCGCCGCTGGCCACCAGCGCGATGTAGAAGTCGGTGAGCATCAGCGTGCCCAGGGTTATCCACGCGTACTGCTTGTGCCGGGTGTTGATCTTGCTGACCTGGGTCCAGATCCAGTACCGCACAGGGTGTTTGGAGAAGTGCTTGAGCCGCCCGCCGGTGATGTGCCGGCACGAATGGCAGGACAGCGTGTAGATCCAGAGCATGATGACGTTGCCGACCATGATCACGTTGCCCAGGCCAAACCCGAATCCGCCCGGGCCGTGATCGGAATGGAACGCCACGATCGCGTCGTAGGTGTTGATCACAGAGATGATGCCGGCGATGTAGAAGAAGTACCGGTGGGAGTTCTGAATGATCAGCGGGAATTTGGTCTCGCCGCTGTAGTGCACGCGGGGCTCGGCCACCGCGCATGCGGTGGGCGACTGCCACACCGTGCGGTAATAGGCGCCGCGGTAGTAGTAGCAGGTCAGCCTGAACAGCAGCAGGAACGGCAGTGTCAGCGCCGCGAACGGCAGCCACCAGACGTTCGGCAGGATTTGCGGCCAGAAGTCGCTGGCGCCGCCGCACGCGGTGCTAAGACATGGTGAGTAGAACGGCGTCAGGTAGTGGTATTGCGGGACGAAGAAGTCACCCCGCTGGAAAGCCCGCGCTGTCGCATAAATAATGAATGCGGCGAAGCCGAGATCGATTCGCAGCGGTGACATCCACCACCGGTCGGTGCGTAGGGTGCGTTGCTGAATACGGGCGCGCGTGGGTGAAAAGACACCGGACGCAGGACGGTTCGCCGTAGGTGCGCTCATTTAGTGTGTTCCTCTTCGAACGGGCTGTAGGTCGAAGGGTACACAGAGAGAAGGCCCCCTCTGCTGGGGGGCTTGGGTTGTTCAGGTCCTGCTGTGACCGCCGACACCCTCGTCGTCGACGTCGCGCCAGAATTCGCTGTCGTACTGGGTGTCTGGGATGACGATCTTCTCGCCGGACTGCTGCACGGTGGCGCCCGCCAGGTCCAATTCGGACACATCGGTGTCGAGCAGGTCGACGTCGGAGATGATGCGGTCGGCGTCGATGACGATGCGCCGCATGGCCGGGCTGTCACCGTATCGGGCCCGCAGGGAGCTCACGCATCGCCGCAGCCCGCCGATGAGGTCGTGCAGTTCGGCGAATTCGGTCGTGCCAGTCGTGCTCGTCAACGGATCTCCTCGGCAGTGTTTCGGATCACAGTACGCCCTCGATACTATCCACGGCACACGCCAGACGTCAGGCCGTTGAGCGCGGATGCCGAGGGAGCAAACACCGATGACGCGACCCACCACACCCGCCGAGCGCGCCGCCACGCTGCTGGAACTGCACCGGCCGGGCGACCCGGTCATCCTGCCGACCGTGTGGGATGCCTGGTCGGCGCGGCTGGCCACCGGCGCCGGATTCGCCGCCCTCACCGTGGGCAGTCACCCGATGGCCGACTCGATCGGCAAACCCGACAACGAGGGCATGTCGTTCGACGATGTCCTCACCCGGGTCGCACAGATCACCGCCGCGGTCGACGTCCCGGTGTCGGTGGACATCGAATCCGGCTACGGGCAGCCGGCAGGTCGGCTGATCGAGGGCCTGCTGAGCGTCGGGGCCGTCGGGCTGAACATCGAGGACACCGTGCACTCGGAAGGCAAGCGGTTGCGGTCCGCCGACGAACACGCGGAGTTGGTCGGGGCGCTGCGGTCGGCCGCCGACGCGGCCGGGGTGCATGTCGTCATCAACGCCCGGACCGATCTGTTCCTGCGCCAGGACGGCGAGGCGTCCGATCGCGTCGACCGCGCGGTGGCGCGCCTGAATCGGGCGGCGGCCGCCGGCGCCGATGTGCTGTATCCGGTGGGTCGCCACGACCCCGACACGTTGCGGCGCTTGACCGCCGAGTTGGAGTTGCCCGTTAACGCCATCGCCCTGCCCGACCAGGACGACCCGTCCTCTTTCGGGCCGCTGGGCGTGGCGCGCATCAGCTTCGGGCCGTTCCTGCAGGCCGCGCTGGCGGCCCGGGCCAAGGAGCTGCTGGCCCGCTGGGGCTGACGCACTGAATCCGGCGGAGTCGTTGCGGCTCCGCCGGATTCGGCTACTTCTCTCCGAACTGGCCGGAGACTATCTGGTGAGCTCGATGCGCTGCGCCTGGTTCCCGGCTGGATCTTTCAAGGCACCGGCGACCCGCACCGTCAGCACGCCGGCGTCGTAGGTCGCCGTGATGGCGTCGCCGGTGTCGATGTCCCAGGCCGGTCGCGACCACAATGCGAGGTACTCATGGCGCTTCCCCTTCTCATTCTTGAGCTTCATTGTGAGGTTCCTGTGACCGGCCTCCGTGCGACCGGCTAATAGTACAAACATGACCCGACCCCGCTGACGTTCCACCTCGTCGTTCACCCCCAGCGAAGGATCACTCACAGACCTTCCTGTGAGTTTGTGAGATCCTCGTCATAGGGCCGTCACATTGCGCGAGAAGAACGTAATTTCTGGCCGTTACTCTCAAAGCCATGTCTGCAGACGGGATTTCGCGCGCCAGCTGTGCGCCTCGTCACATCATCGTAGTCGGACATGGCATGGTGGGGCACCGGTTCGTCGAGGCGCTGCGGGCCCGTGACACCGAGGGATCGTGGCGCATCACGGTTTTCGCCGAGGAGACCGACGCGGCCTATGACCGCGTGGGACTGACCTCCTACACCGAAAGCTGGGATCGCAAGCTACTGGCATTGCCCGGCAACGAATACGAGGGTGATGAGCTGGTCCGGCTGGTGCTCAACCAGCGGGTTGCCGAAATAGACCGCGCCGCAAAGACGGTGGTCACCGCCGACGGCCAGCGGCACGGCTACGACACCTTGGTCCTGGCGACCGGGTCGTACGCCTTCGTGCCGCCGGTGCCGGGCCACGACCTGCCCGCCTGCCACGTGTACCGCACGCTGGACGACCTCGACGCCATCCGCGCCGACGCCCAGCGCACGGTCGAAACCTCGCACGCCACAGCGGGTGTGGTGATCGGCGGCGGCCTGCTCGGGCTGGAAGCCGCTAATGCGCTGCGCCAGTTCGGATTGCAGACCCACGTCATCGAGATGATGCCGCGGCTGATGGCCCAGCAGATCGACGAGGCCGGCGGCGGGCTGCTGGCCAGGATGATCGGTGAGCTCGGCATCTCGGTGCACGTCGGCATGGGCACCGAATCGATCGAGGCCGTTGACCATTCGGACGGCACCACCTCGGTGCGGGTGAGCCTGACCGACGGCCAGGTCATCGACGCCGGCCTGGTGATCTTCGCGGCCGGCGTCCGGCCGCGCGACGAGCTGGCCACCACCGCCGGGCTGACGCGCGCCGAGCGCGGCGGGGTTCTCACCGACCTGGCCTGCCAGACAAGCGATCCCGACATCTACGCGATCGGTGAGGTCGCCGCGATCGGCGGCCGCTGCTACGGCCTGGTGGGTCCGGGCTACACCTCGGCGGAGGTGGTGGCCGACCGGCTGCTGGACGGCGTGGCGGAATTCGGCGAGGCGGACCTGTCGACGAAGCTGAAACTGCTCGGCGTCGACGTGGCCAGCTTCGGCGACGCGATGGGGACGACCGAGAACTGCCTCGAGGTCGCCATCAACGATGCGGTCAATCGGACCTACGCCAAGCTGGTGCTCTCCGACGACGCAAAGACGCTGCTCGGCGGCGTGTTGGTCGGCGACGCCTCGTCGTACGGGGTGCTGCGGCCCATGGTCGGCAGCGAGCTGCCCGGCGACCCGCTGGCGCTGATCGCGCCGGCGCAGTCCGGCGGCGGTACGGCGTTGGGCGTTGGGGCGCTGCCGGATTCGGCACAGGTCTGCTCGTGCAACAACGTCACCAAGGGCGATCTGAAGTGTGCGATCGCCGACGGCTGCGCCGACGTTCCCGCCCTCAAGGCGTGCACCTCAGCCGGCACCTCGTGCGGGTCGTGCGTCCCGCTGCTCAAGCAGCTGCTGGAAGCCGAGGGCGTGGAACAGTCCAAAGCCCTGTGCGAGCACTTCAGCCAGTCGCGTGCGGAGCTGTTCGAGATCATCTCGGCCACCGACATCCGGACCTTCTCGGGCCTGCTGGAGCGTTTCGGCCGCGGAAAGGGTTGCGACATCTGCAAACCGGTGGTGGCCTCCATCCTGGCGTCCACCGGGTCGGACCACATCCTCGAAGGCGAGCAGGCCTCGCTGCAGGATTCCAACGACCACTTCCTGGCCAACATCCAGAAGAACGGCAGCTACTCGGTGGTGCCGCGGGTTCCGGGTGGTGACATCAAGCCCGAGCATCTGATCCTGATCGGCCAGATCGCCCAGGACTTCGGGCTTTACACCAAGATCACTGGCGGGCAGCGGATCGACATGTTCGGCGCCCGGGTGGACCAACTCCCCGAGATCTGGAAGCGCCTGGTCGACGGCGGCATGGAATCCGGCCACGCGTACGGCAAGGCGCTGCGCACGGTGAAGAGCTGCGTGGGCACCGACTGGTGCCGGTACGGGCAGCAGGATTCGGTGCAGCTGGCCATCGATCTGGAACTGCGCTACCGCGGACTGCGGGCGCCGCACAAGATCAAGATGGGCGTCTCGGGTTGCGCGCGCGAGTGCGCCGAGGCCCGGTCCAAGGACGTCGGCGTCATCGCCACCGAAAAGGGCTGGAACCTCTACGTCGGCGGCAACGGCGGCATGACGCCCAAGCACGCGCAGCTGCTGGCCAGCGACCTGGACACCGAAACGCTGGTCCGCTATGTCGACCGGTTCGTCATGTACTACATCCGGACGGCCGACCGGCTGCAACGCACGGCGCCGTGGGTCGACTCGCTGGACGGCGGGCTCGACCACGTGCGCGAGGTGGTGTGCGAGGACTCGCTCGGCCTAGCCGAGGAATTCGAGGCCGCAATGGAGCGGCATGTCGAGAACTACAAGTGTGAATGGAAGGGCGTGCTGGACGACCCGGACAAGCTGTCGCGATTCGTGTCGTTCGTCAACGCCCCGGACGCCGTCGACTCGACGGTCACGTTCACCGAGCATGCCGGCCGCAAAATCCCTGTGTCCATTGGCATGCCGCGGGTTCGCGAAGCGACAACTCCGGAGGAATGAGGAAGGGATCATGACACGTCGCAACGACATCCAGGTGTGGACCAGCGCGTGCGCTTACGACCACCTCATTCCGGGTCGCGGCGTCGGCGTGCTGCTGGACGACGGTTCCCAGGCGGCGTTGTTCCGGCTCGATGACGGATCGGTGTACGCGGTGGGCAACGTCGACCCGTTCTCCGGTGCCGCTGTGCTCTCCCGCGGAATCGTGGGCGACCGCGACGGCCGCATCGCGGTTCAGTCGCCCATCTTGAAGCAGGCGTTTTCGCTCGAAGACGGTTCCTGTCTGGACGATCCGGCCGTTTCGGTGCCCGTGTACCCGGTGCGGATCACCGACGACGGTTACGTTCAGGTCGCGCGCGACTACCAGCCGCGGGCTGCCTGAGCCCGACCGCCCGGTTCACCGGGTGATGTCGCCGACCAGGTAGCGCTGCATCGTCGGCCCGATCGCGTCGACGAGCGCGTCCACCGACATCGAGTGCAGCGGCTCGGAGCGGATGCCGTAGCGCATGATGCCCAGCCCCACCAACTGCGAGGCGCACAACGAGGCCCGCTGAGCCACCTTGTCGGCGCCCAGAATTTTCAGCAGCGGGCCGAAGACCGGACCGATGAACATGCCCTGCACGATTTCGGCGGTCTTGGCCATCCCCGTCGACGCGACGGCGCTGGCCGCGAAAGGGCCGCCGCCCGCGGCGTCCCACGTCGTGATCAACGTGCGCAAGGTCCGCCGGCCCACCTGGTTGACCCCGCCGGTGACGATCCGGTCGATGAATTCCGGTGTGCCGAAGGGCAACCGCAGCATCTTTGCGACCGGGTCGAGGATCCCAGGCGATGGCTCTTCGCGGCGGGGCATGATGCCAGGATCACCCGTGTGCGGTCAAAGATCAAGGAACGCCGGACACCGGCGCGCCTCACCAGCAGGCGTTTTGCGCTAGGGCGCGGACCGCACGGTGCGGCCGTGGGCCAGCTGGTGCGGGCTCGAGCGGCGCGACGACTGCCGGGCGGTGGGCGCGAGGACGGGCAGCAGCGCCCGCCGGAACCGGTTAGCGACCAGGCGCGCCAACCCGGGATGGGTGCCCAGCGGCTCACTGACCAGGTCGGCGCCGCAGGCGTGCAGCCGTTGCTGGAACAGGCCATCGGCCAGTAGGTATGAGGCGACGACGACGCGTCCGCCGGCGCGGCGCGCCCGGGCCCGGTCCACCGCCTCGGGCAGCTGCGGCTCACCGGTGGCCGCGAACGCCAGGCTCGGCCGCGATCCTGTCAGCGCCGACACCAGCGTCGCGGTGGTGTGCAGGTCGGTGCGCGCCCTGACGTCCGAGGTTCCGGCGGCCGCCAGGATCACCGAATCACCATTTCGCCAACCGCATTTCACCAACTGATCGCCGACGATCCGGGCGATGTGACGGCTCGGGCCCAATGCCGGGGTGACGATGACGTTCGGGTGCCCGCTGATCTCGACGTGCGCGGGCAGATCGGCTCGGACGTGGTATCCGCGCGACAGGAACGCGGGCACTACGATGGCGGGACGGTCGGAGACCTTCGCGCGCACAAGGACTTCGCTCGGGGTGGGGCCCACCACGTCGACGAAAGCAACGTCCACCGTGCTGCGCACCAGCGTACTCACCTGTGCCGCAAGGTCTTCGACCGTCGTCACGCCACCCGGCCTGCGGGTGCCGTGCGCCACCAGAATCAGTGCCATGGGGAATCTTCCAAATGGTCGATCGCGAGCCGGTAGCCGCGCTTGACCACCGTCGCGATGATGTTCTTGTCGCCCAGCGCCGTTCGCAGCCGCAGCACCGCGGTATCGACGGCGTGTGGGTCATTGCTATTGCCGGGAAGCACTCGTAACAAGTCGTTGCGCGCGACGACATCGCCGGGGCGCTGGGCCAGCGCGCGCAGGGTGGCCATACCCGATCCGGACAGCGACTTCACCGAACCGTCGACCAGCACGCAGGTTCCACGGATCTCGATGTCGTGACCGGCCGCGCGGATGGCGCACGACCGCAGCGGCGGAAGCTCTTGTGCGATGTGACGGGCCAACGCCCCCAACCGCATTCGCTCGGGCGACGACGTCGGTATCCCCGCACGGACCAACGGCTGTGCGGTGACCGGACCGACGCACATCGCGTGCACGTCGCTGCGAAGCGCTTGCAGCAGTTGATCTTCGATGCCCAGCTCGCGGCTGCGCTCCAGCAGCGCCGCGCCGGCGGGTGCGGAGGTGAAGGTCACCGCGTCGAATTGCCGCCGCGCGACCGAGGCGACGAGTTGGTCGAAGTCGCCGCCGGCCGGCGTTGGCTTCCAGCGGTATACGTGGATGGGGACCACCTGCGCGCCCGCCGCCCGCAATCCGTTGATGAACTCCGGGAACGGGTCCCACCCGTCGGCCGCGCCGTGCAGCTGGACAGCGATCCGCTTACCGGCGACGTCCGATTCGAGGAGGTGGCGCAGGACTTCGCGCGACGATTCGGATTTGGGGGACCACTCCTCGTGCAGCCCGGCGGCGCGCAGCGCGCCGGTCGCCTTCGGCCCGCGGGCCACGATCCGCGACTTGGCAAGCGACGCCAGCAGTTGGGTGGCCAGCCCCCAGCCGTCGGCCGCGGCGACCCAGCCGCGAAAGCCGATGCCGGTGTGCGCCACCAAGATATCGGGCGGTTGGGCGATCACCGCTTCGGTGTGGTTCTGCAATTCATCGTCTTCGGGCAACGCGATGATGTTGATGGCCGCGGCGCTGGAAACCTCCGCGCCGTTACGGCGCAGCAACGCGCACAGCTCCTCGGCGCGGTTCGCTGACGTGACGGCGATCCGGTAGCCGGTGAGCGGCGCGGAGTCTAATGGGGCTAGTTGCGGGGCCATATGAATTGTGTATGCCTACGACGTGTCGGTTGCGTTACCGGTCAATTGCTGTGGCATTGACCGTGTTGCGAGTCCACTCACACACGGGCGGCCTCGGTTTCCCGCGCCGTCCCGGACAGGGCCGGGACCGACGCGGGACGGCGCACGTAGACCATCCATGTCATGATCGCAGCCACGACGTAGGAGGCCAGAAACGCCCAGTAGGCCGACGTTTCCGTGCCGGTACTCAGATAGGACTGGCGCAGCGCCAGGTTGATCCCCACGCCGCCCAACGCGCCGACGGCCGAACAGATGCCGATCAGCGATCCCGACATCGCGCGGGCCCAACGACGCCGCTCGTCCTCGCTCGTGTCCAGCGAGCGGCTGCGCGCCTCGTAGACCGAGGGGATCAGCTTGAATACCGAGCCGTTGCCCATGCCGGACAGGATGAACAGCACCATGAAACCGATGATGTAGCCGATCATGCGGGCGGTGTGCGTCGCGGCGTGGTGATCGTCGAGGGTGCTGACGTTGACCAGGAGCCCGGCGCCGAGCGTCATGCCGGCCAGCACGCCCAGGGTGACGCGGCTGCCGCCGAGGCGGTCGGCCAGCCGGCCGCCGTAGATGCGCGCCAGCGAGCCCAACAATGGTCCGATGAAGGCCAGCTGCGCGGCATGCAGCGCCGCATGTTTCGGACTTTCCCCGCTGTCCAGGAAGTTGATCTGCATCACCTGCCCGAAGGCGAAGGCGAAGCCGATCCAGGAGCCGAAGGTGGCGATGTAGAGCAGCGAGATCACATGGGTGTCGCGCTCGAACAGGATCTTGCGCATGGTGCTCAGCTGGGTGCCGTGGTTGATGTTGTCCATGCACAGCGCGGCCGCGATGCCGACGGCAACCAGGAAAACCAGGTACACCGCGCACACCCAGTAGGGCGCCTCGTGCCCGGCAGTGGCCAGCACCAGCAGGCCGACCAGCTGGATCACCGCGACCCCCAGGTTGGCAACGCCGGCGTTGAGGGCCAGCGCGCCGCCCTTGATCCGCGGCGGGTAGAAGGCGTTGACGTTGGCCAGCGAGGCAGCGTAATTGCCGCCGCCCAGCCCGGTGAGGGCCGCGCACAACATGAACGGCCACAGCGGCAGACCGGGATTGGCCAGCAACACGATCACACCGGCCGTCGGGATCAGCAGCACGAAGGCCGAGAACGTCGTCCAGTTGCGGCCGCCGAAGGCGGCGATACCCAGGGTGTACGGAATCCGGGCGCACCCGCCGACCAGGGTGGCGACCGCGCCCAGCAGCAGCTTGTCGCCGGCGGAGAAGCCGTAGACGGACCCCGGCATGAACAGTGCCGTGACGGGCCACAGGGTCCAGATCGAAAACGCCACGTGGTCACCGGCAATGGTGCACAGCAGGTTGCGCCGGGCGACCAACTTGTTGCCGGCCTCCCATGCCGCCGTGTCTTCCGGGTTCCAGTCCGCGATGCGGTGATCGCGGCGCATCCGGCCCGTCTTAGGCGTGGCGCTCATGCGCGCCCACTCTTCGCGGAAACACCTTGCTTCCCAACGACATCGCACCGGTTGACGTGCATACAGCTCCCTCTCGTCAGGCCCACGGACCGCCGCATCCGGCCGCCGCCACGCCAGGGGTCACCGCGCTAGCCCGGTATCGGGAAGCTGTTCGGAGGCTGGCTTTCGACGCTTTGGGCGCCCCGAATGAAGGGGCGTGCCCCGTCGCACGGTCCGATGCTCACATTTACGACGCGAGCGGGTCAACCGGAACGGGCCGATATCGCCTGTTAGTTGATTACCAGTTATCTGGTAAATCCCTGAGCGGCAATCAGTTCGCGACCGCGCAGTTCATCGAGCCCGAATGAGAGCCGCCATCAAGTGATTTCACACATACCCCTCGGCTTGTGTGAGCTGGCATGCAGCGTGCTTCCGGCGCCGACACATGTCGAACGGATTGCGTTAGGAGAACGGCCAACTCGCGGCGCCGGAGTGGGCGCCCACCAAAGCCCTGGGCCGCGCCCAGTGCAGCCGCACTGCCTGGCCGGGCCGCACCTGGGCGATCTTGTCGACGTCCTCATCGACCACCACGCCGATCACCGGATAGCCACCGGTGACCGGATGGTCGGGTCCAAGGATCACCGGCAAACCGTTGGGCGGCACCTGGATTGCGCCGCGGGTCGCACCTTCGCTGGGTAGCTGCCGGTCCGGGTAGCGGTGCTGCAGGGGCCGGCCGGTCAACCGCGTCCCCACCCGGTCGCTGCGATCGGATGCCATCCAATACGTATGCACCAGGCGGTCTGGCTCGACGAACCAATCGTCGCGCGGCCCGGGCACCGCGAACAGCTCGACGACGCCTCCGGTGATGGCCGCAACCGGCGCCTGGTCCAGTTCGGGGTAGGCGTCGGTGTGCTCGCCGATCGGCAGCCGGTCGCCGGCCTGCAGCGGCGACGGGCCGATGCCCGACATCACGTCGTAGCTGCGCGAACCCAGCACCGGCGCCACGCAGATGCCACCGCGGATCGCGAGGTAGCTGCGCAGGCCGGCGCGTGGGGCGCCCAACGCGATCACCTCGCCGTCGCGCACATGATGAATGCTGTTGGTGCCGAACTTGATTCCGTTGACGGTCGGGTCGGCGTCGGCGCCCGTCACCGCGATGTCGACGTCGCCCCCCGACACCCGGGCCGCGAAACCGCCGAACGTCACCTCCACGGTGGCGCGGTCGTCGGGGTTTGCCACCAGCCGGTTGGCCAGCCGGTGCGCGCACCGGTCGGCGGCCCCGGACCGGCTCACCCCCAGATGCGCCAGTCCCGGGCGGCCGAGGTCTTGGACGACGGCGAGCGGTCCGGTGCGGAGGATATCCAGGATTGCCACGGTTGTCTCCTTAGCTCGCGATCGCCGCTGACTAAACGGCCCGGAACTGAACCCACATGCCCTGCGTCAGCAAGGCGGGGTTCGACCGCTGCAGGTCCCACAGCACCGCGTCGGTGCGGCCGATGAGTTGCCAGCCACCGGGGGACTGACGCGGGTACACCGCGCTGAAGTCACCGGCGAGGGCCACGGAGCCGGCCGGCACCGAGGTCCTCGGCTCGGGGCGGCGTGGCACCCGGAGCCGCGGGTCGCCGTCGACCAGATACGCGAAACCGGGTGCGAATCCACTGAATCCGACCCGCCACAGCGTTGAAGTGTGGGCGTCGATCACCGCCGCGATGGTCAGTCCGGTGTGGGCTGCGACCTCGGCCAGATCCGGACCGTCGTAGACGACGTCGATGACCACGTCGGCGCGACGCTCCGAGGCGGTGTCCGGGGTGGCGGCGACGGCCATCTTGCGCAGCCGCCGGCGGATGACGCCTTGGTGGCGCGGGCCGTCCAGCTTCACCAGCACCGTGCGGGCCGCCGGGACGACGTCGACCACGCCCGGTATCGCCGCGGCGTGCAGCGCGTCCGCCCACGCCAATACCTCAGCGGTACTTCCGCATTGCACCATCAGCGCGCGGTCGCCGTAGTCCACGACGGTGTTGCCGACCAGCTCGGTCGGCAGGTGGTGGGCCAGGTCGCCGCTAAGGTCCGTCACGCTCATTACTCGACGGTAACCCCGGGATCGGGGCATGTGCGAGGGTCGCCGACGGATTTTCGAGCTCTGCCAGAGCTGCCTTAGCAAACGCTCAAACAGCCCCGGCATGCCCGCGCGGCTAACCCAGGATCTTGGTGATCAGCGGCGGCAGTTGATCGGCGAGGACGGGGTAACTCAGCGGCGACGCGAACGCGATCGCCCCGGCCTGGTCCTTCGTGGTGAAGATGTTGCGGTTCTGCGCGGTGGTCAGCGACCCGGCCACCTCGGGGTCGGCCAGTATCGCCTTCTGATCGTCGGGGTTCTGCGTCGTCCAGATCACCACGTCGGCGGACTCGAGCACCGATTTGATGTGATCGCGGGGGATGACGGCCCGCTGATCGGTGCCGAACGGCTTGATGGCGTCGGAGATGACTAGTCCCATCTGATTCAGGAAGTCCGTCCGCCAGCCCGCCATGGTGGCGACAACCGTGCCCTGCCACAGCGCGCCGTGCATCAGCAGCGCCTTCTTGCCGGTCCACTGCTGATTCTTTTTGCCGATGTCGGTGAACTTCTGGTCGACGCCGTCGATCAGGGACTTCATCTGGTCGCCCTGGAAGACTGCCTGGCCGACGGTGGTGGCCTGCTCCTTCCACGGCTCGAAGAAAGCATCGCCGTCCGATTGCGCGACGGTCGGGGCGATCGCGGACAGTTTCTGATACGTGTCGGCGTCCAGGCCGGCGTTGACGGCCACGATCAGGTCCGGCTTGAGACCGCCGATCTGGTCGACGGGAATGCCGTTGTCCAGGTTCAACACCGTCGGCTGCGCGCCGCCGAGTTTGGGTGCGGCCCATGGCCAGACGGCGGAGGGCTGGTCACCGAACCAATTGGTCACGGCGATCGGCACCACGCCGACCGCGAGCAGGTCGTCCTGCTCGGTGTAGCCGGCGCTGACGACGCGCTTGGGTGGTTCCTTGATGACGGTCTCACCGAACAGGTGGGTGACCGTCACCGAACCCGGGGTTGCTCCCGGAGCCGGTTTGCGTGACGAGCAACCCGAAGAGAACGCGGTCGCGCCGCCGATCGCGGTAACCCCGACAGCCCCCGCGAGCTGCAAGAATCCCCGTCGATTCCATCCCTGTCGCATCGCGTGAGAGTATCGCGTTCCGCCCGCTCAGCTGCATCGCCGCGCTGTGGAGGCCGGTCAGCCCAGCGGCATCCCGGCGTCCATGAAGTCCAGGGCGCGAAAGATCGTGTCGGTGGTCTTCGGTGCGCTGTCGAAGGCGGCCATCATGGCACCCGTCAACGCCCCCGCACACACCCGGACTTCGAAATCGTCTGCGGCACGGCCGATCCGGTGCGCGATCGCCGCGGCGGCCACGGTCACGGTGCGGTAGTACTCGTCGTACATCGCCGCCTTGAGCTCGGGTATTGAGAACATCAGGCGCTGTCGGGTGCTCTCGAACTCCAGCTGGTCGTCGGGCAGTTGGTCGATGACGGCCTGATAGGCTCCGCGGAAAGCCTGCGCCGGAGACAGGTTGCGCGGCTGGGCCTTCAACGCGTCCAGGATCAGCGGGTCCAGGTCGTCGGCGAGCAGCAGCGATTCCTTGGACGGGAAATAGCGGAAAAAGGTGCTCGGCGACACGTCGGCCGCCTCGGCGATCTGTTCGACCGTGGTCGCGGCGTAGCCGTTCTCCTCGATGAGGCGAAACGCCTCGCGCCTGATCGCGCGGCGGGTCTTGATCTTTTTGCGCTCCCGCAGGCCCAGGGGAGCCTCAGTCACCTGCATGGCGCCGATTGTCGCGCATCCACCGCTCGCCGTGGGCTCGCTGCGTCGTTGCATTGCAGAGTTCTGACAAACGTGACCGGGCCGTTGCGATTTCTGCGTATGCCCGCGTAACTGTGCACACCCGGTCCGGTAACAGTGCGTCTTTAGCGTCGAGCGGTCACTGCCCGCGCCTCATTCAACTCAGGAGTCCCACCCAGATGACCAAGACCCTCAGCCTGCGCAAGCACAACGCGATAACGCGGGTGGGGATCTAGTCGCGCCAGGGGGTCAGCTCGACGGCTTCTGCTTTCCGCCGTAACCCTCCCAGGGGCTGTAGTCGGCGATCAGCTCTTCCTGGGGCGGCCGCTGGTCTTCGGGAACGTGCTGCAGGTTGATCCGGATCCGGTACCAGATCGAACTGGGCCCGCGCATCCCGTCGACCAGGACGTCGACCGGCTCCAGCCGGCGGGCCACCGCGGGATAGCGGTCGCGCCAGACGTCCAGCGCGGCCATCGCCTCGTCCTTGGTCTTGGTCCGGGCGATCTCGATCAGCGGCATCGAGGACTGCCGTCTGCCGTCGGGGCGCTTGCCCGATCCTTTCGGCGCGCGTTCCGGCGGCCCCATCTCCTCGGCCAGCACCAGCAGCCGGTCGAGCTCGCCGACGGCGTCGTCCATTCCCGCCCAAGGGTCACCGATCTCGGCGAACCGGGCGGGCACGGTGTCGATGGTGAACGCCTCGGGGTCGCAGCCGGCGACCTCGTCCCACTGCAGCGGCGTGGAGACCCGGGCATCCGGGGTCGCCCGCACCGAGTACGCCGATGCGACGGTGCGGTCCTTCGCGTTCTGGTTGAAGTCGACGAACACCCCCTCGCGCTCTTCCTTCCACCAGCGGCTCGTCGCCGCCTCGGGCAGCCGCCGCTCGACCTCGCGGGCCACCGTCTGCGCGGCCAGCCGCACCTGGCGAAAATCCCAGCGCGGGGCGATGCGGGCGTAGATGTGAAAGCCGCGCGATCCCGACGTCTTCGGCCACGCGGTCAGGCCGTAGTCCTCGAGCACCTCGCGCGCCACCAGCGCGACGTCCACGATGCGCCGCCAGGAGACCCCGGGCATCGGATCCAGGTCGACCCGCAACTCGTCGGGGTGATCGAGGTCGTCGGCCAGCACCGGATGCGGGTTGAGGTCGACGCAGCCCAGGTTGACCGCCCAGGCCAGGCCGGCGGCGTCGTGGATCACCGCCTCGGCGGCGGAAGTGCCTCGCGCGTAATGCAGTTCGGCAACGTCCACCCAGGTCGGCCGCTTGGCCGGCGCGCGCTTCTGGAACACCGCTTCCTCGGTGATGCCTTTGACGAAGCGCTTCAGGATCATCGGGCGTCCCGCCACACCGCGCAGCGCGCCGTCCGCCACGGACAGGTAATAGCGGACCAGGTCGAGCTTGGTGTAGGGGCCCGAAAAAGAGCTGGTGGTTTCGCGGGCGCCCGCGCGGGGGAACACCACTTTGTCCGGATGAGTGATGGTGACCTCGCGCCCGGCCACCTCCAGCGAAACCGGACGGGTCATGCGGTTCATGCTAATTCGCCAGAAATTCTGGCCGTACTGAGACGGACGTCACATAAGGTGGATTTCATGCCTAACCTCCTCGGCCTGCCCGGTCAGGCCGCCGCGAAAGTTCAGCAATACGTCGAACGCGGCTCCGCTGAACTGCACTACGTGCGGAAGATCTTCGAGTCGGGCGCGTTCCGGATCGAGCCGCCGCAGAACTACGCCGCGATGGTCGCCGACATCTACAAGTGGGGCGAGTTCGGCATGCTGCCGGCTCTCAACGCCCGGCGCCATCCCGACCGCGCGGCGTGCATCGACGAGGATGGCGAATTCTCCTACCGAGAGCTCGACGAGGCCGCGCACGCGGTGGCCAACGGGCTGATCGAGAAGGGCGTCAAGGGCGGCGACGGCATCGCCATCCTGGCCCGCAACACGCGCTGGTTCCTGATCGCCTACTTCGGCGCCGCGCGAGCGGGCGCCCGCATCATCCTGCTCAACAGCGAGTTCTCCGGCCCGCAGATCAAGGAGGTGTCGGAGCGCGAGGGCGCCAAGCTGATCATTTACGACGACGAGTACACCGAGGCCGTCAGCAAAGCCTCGCCGGAGCTGGGCAAACTACGCGCGCTGGGGACCAATCCCGACAGTGACGAGAAGTCGGGCAGCAAGGACGACACGCTGGCCGACCTGATCGAGCGCAGCGACAAGAAGCCCGCCCCCAAGGCAAACAAGCACTCGTCGATCATCATCCTGACCAGCGGAACCACCGGCACCCCCAAGGGCGCGAACCGGAGCACCCCGCCGACGCTGGCGCCGATCGGCGGCATCCTGTCGCACGTGCCGTTCAAGGCCGGCGAGGTGACGTCGCTGCCCGCACCGATGTTCCACGCGCTGGGTTTCCTGCACGGCACGATCGCGATGTTTTTGGGCTCGACTCTGGTGCTGCGGCGGAAGTTCAAGCCGCCGTTGGTGCTGGAAGACATCGAGAAGCACAAGGTGACCGCGATGGTCGTCGTCCCGGTGATGTTGTCGCGGATCCTCGACGCGGTCGAAAAGATGGACAAGAAGCCCGACCTGTCCAGCCTGAAAATCGTGTTCGTATCCGGGTCGGCGCTGGGCGCCGACCTGGCGGAACGGGGCCTGAAGGACCTGGGCCCGGTCATTTACAACATGTACGGCTCGACGGAGATCGCCTTCGCCACCATCGCCGAGCCCAAGCATCTGGAGCACAACTCGTCGACGGTCGGGCCGGTCGTCAAGGGCGTGAAGGTCAAAATCTACGACGACAACGGCAAGGAGCTGCCGCAGGGCGAGGTCGGACGCATCTTCGTCGGCAACGCCTTCCCGTTCGAGGGTTACACCGGCGGCGGTAAGAAGCAGATCATCGACGGGCTGTTGTCCTCGGGCGACGTGGGCTACTTCGATGAGGACGGCCTGCTGTTCATCAGCGGGCGCGACGACGAGATGATCGTCTCCGGCGGCGAAAACGTCTTCCCGGCCGAGGTCGAAGACCTGATCACCGGACATCCCGACGTCGTGGAGGCGACCGCGATCGGCGTCGAAGACAAGGAATGGGGCCACCGCCTGCGCGCCTTCGTGGTGAAGAAGGACGGCGCCGACCTCGACGAGGACACGGTCAAGCACTACGTGCGCGACCACCTGGCCCGCTACAAGGTGCCGCGTGAGGTGGTCTTCCTCGACGAGCTGCCGCGCAACCCCACGGGCAAGATCCTCAAGCGCGAGCTGCGCGAAATGGACGTCGACTAGCCCGAACGGGCCGTTGCGCGTCGCCTGATGGGTGGGGTCAGCGGCGGTCTTTGATGGCGCGGGTGATCTGCGCCGTCAGCTTGGGGTCGACCAGAAGCTGGTCGATGAGCGCGGTGAGGACCTCCTGCCCGGTCACCCGGGCGACTCCCAGCCGGTCGGCCGCCTCACGCTGCCAGATGTCGAGGGCTCGGTGAGTGGCCGCCGGCAGGTCGACGGTTCGACGTGTCCGCTGCGTGCGTCCCTGCTGGCCGGCCGCCGGCTGGCTGGCTATCCGCGGGCCACCCTGCTGCCCGAGACTGGTGAGCCGTTCGGTAGGGGCGGCGTCTCCGGAGGGCCCAGCCGAGTTGGGGGCGCGAAAGGCTCCGGCGCTGGGTCCGCTGTGGCTGCTGTTGAAGTTCACTTCGGTTCTTCCTCCGTGAGTGCCAATCAGTAAATCAGCGCTCGGTGCCGTGGTGTCAATACTGATTCTGTCATCGACGCCAGCGTAAGTCGCGTCGCCGGGCCGCCCACTGCCGGTCGGCTGTCCCCACCGGTGGGAACGCAGATGCGCGTCGCCGCGGCGGCTCGCCCCGCAGATCGTGTCGCAAATAGGTAAAAGTAGCTGTTTGCCCGTAATACTTCTTTTGAGAGCACGCAAATGGGGTGGCTGGTTCCGCTCGAAAAGTCTGGAAGTCAGAATATCTGTCAGTACGGAAAGTCTGACTTCAGTAGGTACGCGATCCGTAGCCCAGTACATCAGTAAGTGGCGGCTGAGCTGAGATAATAGCTATCGAAGGCCGAAGCGTCAGTATCTGAAAATAAATGACTTACGTAAATACGGACCATCAATGACACCCCCTATTGGCGGGGGTTCAGGGCCGTTGTTATCCAATTCACAATAGCCAAATAGCGAATTCCCTTGTTTGCTCAGAAATGTCCAACTAACGTTTTTGTTATCGGTGGCAAGTGGTTGGAAGGAAAACTTGATGATCCTCGGGCGATCATTACGCGGCGGGGCCGCAGGTGTCCTAGGTGCCGGGGCTGTGGCCGGCGCGCTGCTTTTCGGCGGCGCCCCCACGGCTCAGGCCGCTCCTGCGCCCGCAGCCACCACGAGCTTCGCCAATGCTGGGCCGCATAGCGGACCGGGCTTCATCTCCGATCGCCCCGGCGGTCGCGGATGGGGCGGCCATGATGGTCGGGGAAATGGCAATTGGGGGCACGGCAACTGGGGCCGTGGCGGTGGCTACTGGGGCCCCCAGCACTGGTGGAACTGGTGGTGGTGATCACCATCTCCGCGCGGTAGGGGCCATCGCCGACACGCCAACCCTCGCCGATGGCCGACCGCGTA
Organism: Mycolicibacterium vulneris; assembly: GCF_002104765.1. Classification (GTDB taxonomy): domain Bacteria; phylum Actinomycetota; class Actinomycetes; order Mycobacteriales; family Mycobacteriaceae; genus Mycobacterium; species Mycobacterium vulneris. The sequence continues at coordinate 14,525 of NZ_NCXM01000018.1, read as the reverse complement.
TGGGGGGAACCATGCCGGCCTGACGTAGTCAGGTCGGCATGGCCCTGTTTGCGGGCCTTTTCGCGGCGCTTTACGGGTCGCGGGGCAGGCCCAGCAGCCGTTCGGCGATGATGTTCAGCTGCACCTCGGAGGTGCCGCCGTAAATGGTGGTGGCACGGCTGGCCAACAGGTATTCGCCCCATTTGCCGGGTAATTGGTCGGGGTCGCCGATCGCGGCATCGGTGCCGAACGAAGAGACGGCGAATTCGGCGTAACCCTGGCCGGTACGCATGGACAACAACTTGGAGATCGCCGCCGACGGCATGGCGTCGCCGCCGGCCAGCGTCAACAGCGTCGAACGCAGGTTGAGCACCTTGGCCGCATGGCCCTCGGCGATCAACTGGCCCGCCCGATGCTGGGCGATCTGGTCGAAGTGGCCGTCGCGAACGAACTCGACGAACTGGGGCAGGGTCGCCAGGAAGTTCGCGTCGCTGCTGCCGATCGACACCCGCTCCGCGGTCAGCGTGTTGCGGCTGACCTCCCAGCCCCGGTTGACCTCACCGAGCACGCAGTCCTCGGGCACGAATACGTCGTCGATGTAGACGGTATTGAACATCGCGTTGCCGGTCAGCTCGCGCAGCGGCGTGACCGTCACGCCTTCACTGCGCATGTCCAGCAGGAAGTAAGTGATGCCATTGTGTTTCGGGGCGCTGGGATCCGTCCTGGCCAGCAGTGCACCCCACTGCGAGTACTGCGCTGCGGTGGTCCAGATCTTCTGGCCGGTGATGCGCCAGCCACCGTCGGTCCGGGTGGCCTTGGTGGACAAGCCGGCCAGGTCCGATCCGGCGCCGGGTTCGGAAAACAGCTGGCACCAGATCATCTCGCCGCGGAAGGTCGGCGGCAGGAACCGTTGCTTTTGCTCCTCGGTCCCGAACGCGACGATCGACGGAATGATCCACGCGGCGATGCCGACCTGCGGCCGCTTGACCCGCCCGGAGGCGAACTCCTGGGCGATGATGATCTGCTCCACCGGACTGGCGGCCCGGCCCCATGGCTTCGGGAGGTACGGCAGTACCCAACCGCCCTCGGCGATGGCGACCCTGCGCGGATCACGCTCCATCTCCTTGAGCGCGGAGACTTCGCCCCGGATCTCGGCCCGCAGCTGCTCGGTTTCGGGGTCGAGGTCGATGTCCACCGCGCGCATGCCGGTGGTGGTGGCGGTGTCGACGACCTTCTGCGGGTAGTCCGAACTGCGGCCGAAGGAGGCGGCCAGCATCAGTGCCCGGCGGTAGTACACGCCTGCGTCGTGCTCCCAGGTGAATCCGATCCCGCCGTGCACCTGGATGCAGTCCTGGGCGCAGCGCTGGGCGGCCGCCGGCGCCAGCGTCGCCGCCACGGCGGCTGCGAAGTCGACGTGTGAACCGGCTGTGTCCCAACCGTTTTCGCGCGCCTCGTCGATCGCGCGGGCGGCATCCCACACCGCCGCGGTGGCGCGCTCGGTGTCGGCGATCATCTCGGCGCACTTGTGCTTGATGGCCTGGAACTGGCCGATCGGGCGGCCGAACTGCTCACGGATCTTGGCGTAGTGCGAGGCCGTGTCGGTCGCCCAGCGCGCGACACCGATGGCTTCGGCGGACAGCAGCGTGGTCATCACCGCGTGCGCCGTCGCCATGCTCAGGTTCGTCAGCACGACGTCCTCGCCGACCTCGACGGCGTTGGCCCGCACATCGGCGATGGGGCGCAGCGGGTCCAGGCTCTTCACCGGCTCGATCTCGAGCTGGTCGGCGCGCAGCACCACCCATGCCTCACCGCTGTCGATCGCGACCGGCAACACCAGCAGCGTGGCCTGCGCCGCGGCGGGGACCGCACGGACCTCGCCGCGGATCACCAGCGAATTGCCCTGCCGGGTGGCGGTCAGCGCACAGCAATTCAGGCCGTAGGAGGCGATTTCGGCGCCCGACGCCAGCTCGAAGAGCACCTTCGCGTCCGGGTCGTGCGCGGAGATCAGGGCACTGGCGATTGCCGACGGCACGAACGGCCCCGGCACCGCCCCGTAACCGAATTCGGCCAGCACGATGGCCAACTCGAGGATGCCGAAGCCCTGCCCGCCGACGGATTCGGCGAGATGGACACCGTGCAGTCCCTGGTCGGCTGCGGCCTGCCAGTAGGGCGGAGGGTTGTCTACGGGCGTCTCCATGGCCGCGTGCAGCGTCTCGGACGGCGCGATGCGCGCCACCAGTGATCGCACGGAATCGGCCAGGTCTTGATGCTCGGGATTTATCGCGATCGGCATTGGTCGCCTTCCGTTGCTGCAGGAGGCCGTTTCGGCCCAGTGCCTTCCAAGCTAACAACCAGTCGGTTGGTTGACGACACGGGCTGGCGGCTGTCCGTCGCAGATACCCGGATGGGCGCGCACTCTCAGCGCCACCGTTTGCCGATCCATTGGGTGATGATGTCGGCTTGCTCGCCACGCGCCCCCGGGGTGGTGAAGTAGTGGTCGGTGTCGACGGTGGCCTGCGTCTTGTCGGTGCCTGCGAGTGCGTCGAAAATGCGTTGGGCATCAGAGGGAAACACCCCGGTGTCGGCCTCGGCGTTGATCACCAGGGCGGGGCAGCTGATCCGGGCCAGGTGCGGTTCGGCGCGGGTTTGGGCCACCCGCAGGCTCCACATGCTCAGCCAGTTGCGCAGCGTGCAGGCCGCCGCGATCCCGTGCGCCGAGCGGTTCGCCTTGGCCGGGACGCCCGCATAGCACATATTGGGTTGCCGCTTGGTGGGCTCGATGCCGGGGTCGACCATGCGGGGATCGGCCCAGGTCCGCATCACGGAAAACGGGCGATCGGAAAACCCCGCCGCGCGAACGCGTTTGAGCTCGGTTTCGGCCCAGTCAGTGATCGCGTGGTTGCGCGCGGTCTGCGCGCCCCTGTACCGGGCGAGGAACTCCGGCGGGTACGGCGGGCCGTTGCGCTCGTTGAACAGGTCGAGGTCGGCGTCGGTGGCCACCGGATCGTTCTCGTCGACGACGGCGGCATCCATCCAGGCGGTGAGCACCTCCGGGCGCCCGGGATGGGCGGCGGTGGCCACGTAGCCGTCGGCCGGTGGCAATTCGGTCAGCCCGGACGCCGGGCGCATCCCGTTCAGGGGAGTCAGGTTCGGTTCGACCGCCTGCGACTGGTAGGCGGCCATCAACGAGCCGCCACCCGAATTGCCCAGCAGCACCACGGTATCCACGCCCTGGACCTCGCGCAGCCAGCGCACCCCGACGCCGATGTCGACCAGCGCGTGGTCGAGCAGGAAGCTGCTTTCGAAGCCGCGAAACCTGGTGTTCCAGCCCAAGAAACCGACGCCGCGCGTGGCCATGTAGTCGGCGAGATAGTGCTCGGAGAAGTCGATCTGATAGTGCGTGGCGATCATCGCCACTTTGGGTTTGCGCCCCACCCCCCGGTGATACAGCCCCTGGCACGGGTGCCCGCCCGCGCCCGCGCGCCCCGCGGTGGGCGACGGCACCCCGATGAATTCGCGGATCACTCCGGCACCGATACGACGAGTCAATTCAGCGTTCCCCCTTACGCATAGATGGCCCGGTAGTAGATGTTGGCCAGAGTCTGGATGCAGGCTTGATCGTCGGGTTCCGCCGCACGCGGCAAACCGAGCTGGATGTAGCAGAACTGATTGAACATCGCCACGATGGCCTCGGCGATCAGCCGGGGATCGTCGTCGCGGCAATGGCCCTCGTCCTGGGCCCGCCGGACCGATTCTGCGATGAAAGAGATTGGTATCTCGCAGATCTCGGCCCAGTATTGGGCGAAGTCGTCGTTGACCATCGCCAGCTGCGACACGCTGATCACCTCGGCGAGCCGGTGGCGGTAGGTATGCCAGTGCGCGGCGGCGGCGGCGTGAGCCCGCTCCCGATCCGACAAACCGTGTTCGGTCACCGACAGCGCGCGCTCGTTGGCCTCGTCGCGGAAGCGCAGCGCCCACTGGCGCACCATCGCCTCCTTGGAGTCGTAGTAGTTGTAGAACGATGCCGCCGAACGTCCGGCCTCCGTGGCGATGTCGGCGATGGTCGTGGCGAGGACGCCCTTGCGCGCTATGACGGTCCGGGCGGCCCTGTCGATGGCGGCCTGCGTGCGCCTGCCGCGAACGGTGGGAAGTTCGGCGGGCTCGCCGGCCCGGCCGGCAGGGGACGCCGCGGTCGACATCTGCGCACCTCCCTGGGCCAAAACTGAAACTGATGTTAGATTCAGATTTGCATCTTGGCCAGGATCGTCAAGCCGGGGACCGAGGGGAGCCATTAGATGATCAAGCCGCACAACACCAACACGGAATTCGAACTCGGCGGGATCAACCATGTCGCCCTGGTGTGTTCAGACATGGCAAAAACAGTGGACTTCTACAGCAACATCCTCGGCATGCCGCTGATCAAATCGCTGGACCTACCTGGCGGCGCCGGCCAGCACTTCTTCTTCGACGCCGGCAACGGCGACTGCGTCGCCTTTTTCTGGTTCGCCGACGCCCCCGACCGGGTGCCGGGGATCTCGTCGCCGGGCGCCATCCCGGGCATCGGCGACATCACCAGCGCCGTCAGCACGATGAACCATCTCGCCTTCCACGTGCCGGCCGAGAAGTTCGACGCCTACCGTCAGCTCCTCAAGAACAAGGGGGTGCGGGTCGGGCCGGTGCTCAACCACGACGAAAGCCCCATGCAGGTGTCCGCGACCGTGCATCCCGGCGTCTACGTGCGCTCGTTCTATTTCCAGGATCCGGACGGCATCACCCTTGAATTCGCATGCTGGGTGAAGGAATTCGAAAGCGGCGACGTCCAGGCGGTGCCCAGGACAGCGGCGGACCGGCGGCCCCCGGTGGGTGCCGCCCACTGATTCGACCGGGCCGAGCCGGAGGATGGTTCCATGGCCGACGGCATTCTGACCGACGCGCAGATCGCGGCGCTGCCGCCCGAGCAACGGCGGGCCGCCTTCACCACCGGGGTCCTGCTGATCTGCGACGCGTGGTTCGACCTGATGACCGCCGGACCCAAAGACATCTGGCTGTCGGTGATCACGGCGCTGCTGATCGAGGTGCCGCTGGCGATCTTCATGATCACCAGTGCGGTCCGCATCTTGCGGCTGACCATGCTGCGGTTGTGGCTGCTGCATCCCGGCATGCGGCTGCGGCATCTGCCGTTGTTCCCGTGATGCGGGGGCAGGTCTGGCTCAGGCCGTTCGGGTTCGAGGGCATGCCGGCACCGCAAACGGGCCAAGCAATGCTATCCCGAGTTCTAGACGCGGACAGGCGAATCGGCGGCAAACCGTCCGTCGCTGGATACTTTTTGGTACGCATGCTCCATCCATCGGGCCGGCCGTGCGCCCGGTAAGCGAAAAAGATTACCGCCGCGGAGACGATCGCGCGGGGGAATGCGAGTCTTCTCAAAACCGCCAAATCTTCACCTCCGTCAGCTAGCGTCCACAGCAGCGACATAGGGGGTGTAAGCGACGCGGTAGTTCGGCCCGACATAGGCGAAAAGTACGTCGCGAAATTCCAAGCGTGAAACCAACATGAGATGCGTCAAAAGCCAAGCGCTAATTGCACTTTCACACCTCCCAGTCCGCACAACAGATGTCGGTATCTCACAGCACAAGGACTCGACGAATGGTCGCACTCGGAAACATCAACGAATGGCAACCGCCCCACGGCCCGGTTACCATGTGGATGGCCGCGCCTACGGCGCTGGAAGCGGCGCGCGCCGCGCGGCGGAGTGATCTAGCTCCGAGTTATCAACAGAACCAACACCTCTGGGCCGCCTACCACGGCAAGAACCTGAACCGGCAACTGCCCCGGCTGATGATCGTGGCATGGAACATTCCCGGCGCCTGCGACATCGAGGCGATGACCGCGACGATCAATGCCCATGTGCGCCGCCAGGACACGTATCACTGCTGGTTCGAATTCGACAACGGAATCTTCGTGCGCCGCGAAATCGAGAATCCCGAAGCCATCGACTTCGTCCCGGTGGCGCTCGGCGAGATGACCCCGGACCAGGTGCGCACCCACGTCCTGACCACGACTCCGGAGACCCTGGAATGGGGCTGCTTCACTTACGGAATCATTCAGCACGCCGACTACTTCACGTTCTATGCCAGTGTCGACCACCTGCACATCGACGGCCTGTCCGCCGCCCTCATCTTCCTCGACATCCACCTGATGTATCAGGAACTGGCGCAGAGTGGGCACCGGGCCACCGCGCTCCCCGGGGTGCGGAGCTACCGCGCCTACGTTGCGCGGCAGCGCGAGAAGGCGGCGACGCTGGACCTGGCGTCGCCCGAGATCAAGGACTGGATCGCATTCGCGCGTGACACTGACGGCGACTGGCCGAGTTTCCCACTGCCACTGGGCGATATCTGGGCGAGCACAAAGGGCGACCTGCTGACCGTCGAACTGATGGACGCCGCCGACACCGAGGCCTTCGATGCCGCGTGCGTCGCGGCCGGTGCCCGGTTCATCGGGGGAGTCCTGGCGTGCGCCGGTTTCGCCGAGCACGAATTGACCGGCAAGGCCACCTATCACGGGTTCACGGCCAAGGACACCCGGACCGCCGGTGTCGACACGATGACCGTGGGGTGGTTCGCCAGCCTGATCCCGATCACCGTGCCGACCGCCGGCGAGACTTTCGCCCAGGCGGCCAGGGCCGCGCAGAAGTCGTTCGACGACGCCCAGCGCCTCGCCGACATCCCGGTCGAGCGGGTCCTGGAATTGGCCACACCGGACGAATTGGGCATCAAGCTGCCCACGCAGCTGCCGATGATGCTGTCCTTCCTCGACTTCCGCAAGATTCCCCTCAACGGGTTGTGGGCGGAGACGAAGTTCGGCACATACGGCGACAGCCTTTCCCACGGCGGGGTCAATATGTGGATCAACCGCCAGGCCGAGAACACCACGGTGACGATGTCCTTCCCGGACAACGCAATCGCACGCGAGTCGGTGCTGTGCTACATCGCGACGCTGGCCCAGGCGTTCGTGCGCGTCGCCAAACCCACCGCGGACGAGCCAGTTGTGGTTGCGCCACAAGTGAACTCGGAAGAACACTACCCGATCGCGCCGGACGCGGACGACAACGAAGCGGCCTAAAGATGAGCAACGTGCTGGACCTGGCCGACCAGACCCTCTTTCTCGGCGAGCGGGCGACGGGAGCCACCAGCCTGCTGCAGTGCGTGTGGGTCTACGGCCACGCCGTCGACATCGGCGGGCTGCGCGAGTTCCATCGCCATCTGGGGAAGGGGCGGCTGTCGCGCCGGATCGAACGGTCTCCCTTGCCGTTCGGCCGCCATCGCTGGGTAGCGCCGAAGGACCGATGCGCCCTCGAGATCGTCGGCACGCCGCGGCGGCGCGACGAGATCGACGCGTGGCTGGCTGAGCAAGGCACCAAACGGCCGGACGCCGAGCATGGCCCCGGCTGGCACCTGGCGGTGCTCCCGCTCACCGACGGCGGCGCGGCCGTCAGCCTGGTCACCACGCATTGCCTCACCGACGGGGTCGGGCTGTGCGAGGCGTTGGCGGACGCGGCGTGCGGGCGCGACGACGCGATCCGCTGGCCGGCCGCGGCGGCACGCCGGCGATGGCGGGCGGTGCGTGAGGACGCCCGCCAAACCGCGCACGACACGGGCGATGTCGGCCGGGCCATCGGGGCGGCGGTCAGAATGCTCTGGCAGGGCCGCGACGCCGTGCAATCGGCGTCGGCCGAGAAGCCAACCGCGCCGCCCACCGCGGGGGACAACCCCATCACCCTGCCGATGACGACGTTCTTCGTCGACGCCGACGAGTGGGACGGCCGCGCCGGCGCCCTCGGCGGGACCAGCAACGCGCTGCTCGCGGGACTGGCGGCACGGCTCGCCCAGCGGGTGGGACGGGTCGCGGCGGACGGCTCGGTCAACGTCGGGATGCCGCTCAACGAGCGCATCCCCGGCGACACTCGCGCCAACGCGGTCACGAACGTCGACGTCACGCTCAAGCCCTCGGCGATCGGCAGGGACCTGCGCGAGATCCGCGCCGTGATCAAAAACGCGCTGATCCGCCATCAGGACGCGCCCGACGAGCGGTGGGCGTTGCTGCCGCTGGTTCCGTGGATCCCCAAGCGGCTCTTCCGGCGACTGATCAGCGTGGTCACCGGGGGCGCCACCACCGTCGTGTCGTCCAACCTCGGTGTCATCGACCCGGCGGTGAATCGGCCGGACGGCACCGACGCCGACTATTTCGCGATGAAGTCGGTGTACCCGGGCGTGACCAGCGCGACGATGCACCGCACCAACGGAGCGCTGGCGTTGTTGTCGGGGCGGGTGCACGGCCAGGTCTTCGTGTCGGTGCTCGGTTATCAGTTGGGTCGCCGAAACTCGAATGAGGATTTGCGGCAGGCCATCTCCGGCGCGCTCGGCGATTTTTCGCTGACCGCCTCCACAGGCTGGCGCACGTTCAGCCGAGTGTGAGTCCCGTGCGGGGAAACCAGCGTCCGCACATAATTTCGGTGACGTCATTAAGCCTTGATTCGGCGAGCGAGCGGGAGCGGGGCGAATTGCGCAGGTAGACGAGCTGTTCCGCGGTGAAGCGCCCACTGTGAGCGCTCCACCGGCATTGTGACCCTAATCACAAGAAGGGCACGTTTGTGGCCTATTCGACTACCGTCAACTTCCGCGACACAGGGGGCACATAGCAACGCGGCAACTCAGTCCAACTTGCCGCGACATGTCGTCAAGGTTCCTGGCAAGGAATTGATGCTGCGCGAAGGGTCATCGACCAACGCTTGATGACCTATTCGCTGTTCCCTTGGTGCGCAACAAATGTCGGCACTAGGGGAGGGACGACTTAAGCAAATGGTCGCACTCGGCAACATCACCGAATGGCAACCACCGAACGGTCCGCTCACGATGTGGACGCTCGCGCCCGCGTCGCACGACGCGGGTCGCACCACACGCCGCGCTGAGCTGGCTCCGAGTTACCAACAGAATCAACATCTTTGGGCCGCCCACATCGGCAACGCGATGAGCAGGCAGCTACCCCGCCTGATGGTCGTGGCCTGGGATATCCCCGGCGCCTGTGACATTCCGGCGATGACAGCAACCATCAATGCACACGTCCGCTGCCAGGACACATACCACAATTGGTTCGAATTCGAGGACGGGCAAATCGTGCGCCGCACGATCGACGACCCCGCCGACATCGATATGGTTCCGGTGCCGTTCGGGCAGATGAGCGCCGACCAGGTGCGCACCCACGTACTGACGACCACTCCGGACACGCTCGAATGGGGTTGCTTCACATTCGGTGTCGTCGAACACGCCGACTATTTCACCTTCTATGCCAGTGTCGACCATCTGCACATCGACGGATTGTCCGCCGGGCTGATCTTTGTCGACATCCACCTGACGTATCAGGAACTGTCGCAGGGCGCACATCAGAGTCAGCCCCAGCTCCCCGAGGTCAGGAGCTATTGCGACTACGCCGCGCGACAGCGCGAGAAGGCTGCGACCCTGGATCTGTCGTCGCCCGAGATCAAGGACTGGATCGCATTCGGCCGCGACACCGACGGCAACTGGCCGAATTTCCCACTGCCGTTGGGGGATATCTGGACGAGCAGCAAGGGCGACTTGGTCACGATGGACTTGCTGGACGGGGCTGAGACCGAATCTTTCGACGCTGCCTGCCGCGCGGCCGGCGCCCGGTTCATCGGGGGAGTCCTGGCGTCCGCGGCCCTGGCCGACCACGAATTGACCGGCGGCGACACCTATCACGGGTTCACGGCCAGGGACACCCGGATGCCGGGCGTCGACACGATGACCGTCGGCTGGTTCGCCAGCCTGATCCCCGTCACCGTGCCGACCGGCGGTGTCTCGTTCGGTGAGGCGGCCCGTGCGGCGCAGAAGTCCTTCGACGCCGCGAAGGGTCTTGCCGATGTGCCGTTCGAGCGGCTCTTGGAGCTTGCGACCCCGGATGACTTGGGGATCAAGCTGCCCACTCAGCTGCCGATGATGCTGTCCTTCTTGGACTTTCGCAAGATACCCCTCGCCGGACTGTGGGCCGAGACGAATTTCGGTACCTACGGTGACAACCTGTCCGCCGGTGGCATCAACATGTGGATCAACCGACACGCCGAAAAGACCACGGTGACAATCTCGTTCCCGGACAACGAGGTAGCCCGCGAGTCGGTGCATCGCTACATCGCGGCCTTGACCGAAGCCTGCGCTCATGTCGCCAAAACGGCGTCGGCGGCACCGGATGTCGCTGCATCCCAAGGCGATTCGAGTGAGCAGCGGGACGTAGCCGACGAAGACGACACCGAGGCGGCCTAGGCATGAGCAACGTGCTGGATCTGGCCGACCAGGCCCTCTTTCTGGGGGAGCGCGCGACGGGCACCACCAGCCTGGTGCAATGCGTCTGGGTGTACGACAGACCCGTCGACATCGACGGCCTGAAGAGGTTTCATGCCCACCTGGGCAGGGGGAGGTTGGCCCGCCGGATCGAGCGGTCGCCCTTGCCGTTCGGTCGGCACCGCTGGGTGTCACCCGGCGATCAGCCCGGCCTCGAGATCGTCGCGACGCCCCGCCCGCGTGAGGAATTCGACGACTGGTGCAATGAGCAGGCCGGTACGCGGCCGGACGCCGAGCACGGACCCGGATGGCGCCTCGCGGTGCTGCCGTTCACCGACGGCGGCGCGGCGGTCAGCTTGGTTATCACCCATTGCGTCAGCGACGGCGTGGGGCTCTGCGAGGCGGTGGCGGATGCGGCATCCGGACGCGACGCGGCGCAGCGCTGGCCCGCCGCCGCGTCACGGCGACGGTGGCGGGCACTGCGCGAGGACGCACGCCAAACCGCCCGTGACACACCCGATATCGGTTGCGCGGTCGTCGCGGCCGCGCGCCTGGCGCGGGCCGGCCGCCCGGGTGGCGGAGCCGTCGCCCCGTCGTCGGCAAAGCGGCCCGCGCAGTTGGCCGGACCCGACCGGAGCATCACGCTTCCCGCCGCGACGCTCTTCATCGACGCCGACGAATGGGACGCGCGGGCCCACGCGCTCGGGGGGAGCAGCAACGCGCTGCTCGCGGGCATGGCGGCCCGTCTCGCCCAACGGATCGGGCGGGTCGCCGCCGACGGTTCGGTCAACGTGGGGATGCCGGTCAGCGAGCGCACCCCGGGCGACACTCGCGCGAACGCCGTCACGAATGTCGACATCACGATCGAGCCCGAGCGTGCGATCGACCTGCGCGAGATCCGCGCCGCAATCAAGCGAGCGCTGGTCCGACATCAGGACGTGCCCGACGAGCGTTGGGCGTTGCTGCCGCTGATTCCGTTGATACCCAAGCGGATCTTCCGGCGGCTGATCAGCGTGGCCACCGGCAGCGCAACCGCCGTCGTGTCGTCCAACCTCGGTGCACTCGACCCGGCCGCCAACCGGCCGGACGGCAGCGACGCCGACTACTTCGCCATGAAGTCGCTGTACCCGGGTGTGACCAGCGCGACGATGCAGCGCACCAACGGGGTGCTGGCGCTGTTGTCGGGACGGGCGCACGGACAAGTCTTCATCTCGGTTCTCGCCTACGAGCCGGGCGGGGACAACTCGGATGACGGGTTGAGCCAACATATTTCGAATACCTTGAGTGACTTCTCGCTCACCGCCACGACGGGCTGGCGCACGGTCAGCCGGGTGTGAGCTCGTGCTGGTGCGTTAGGCATCCGCGCGTGTTTCGCTGAGGCGGTACAGGTTCGGTTCGGCGAGCTCGTCGAGCAGCGCCGCCAGCTGATCGACGAGCTGGTCCGGTTCGAGTTGGACGTCACCGGCCAGCCAGGCGCTGATGGTCTGCCCGACGCCGCCGACCACGAAATGCGCCGCGGCCTTGATGCGCTCGTTCGCCGGTACCTGTAGCGCGTTTCCGACGTGCTGACCGGACAGCATGGCGAACAGCGCGCTGGACTCGGCGCGTTTGCGCACGATCACCGGATCGGCGAGCTGAGTGCTGAACAGCAGGCGCCCCACGCGGGGGTTCTCGGTGATGGTACGCACAATGTTGGCCATGCCCGCGCGGGTTTGCTCGCCGGCCGGCACCGCGGCCACCGCCGCCTGGGTTGTGGCAGCCAGCTCGGCGACCACCCAGTCGAATACGCACGCGACGAACTCGTCCTTGTCGGCGAAGCTCTCGTAGAAGTACCGGGCGGCCAGGCCGGCGCCGCGGCACACCCCGCGGACGGTGACCGCCGAGATGTTCTGCTGCTCCGCCCCGAGCAGGTCCAGGCCCGTGGCAAGCAACCGGTTCCGGCGGGTGGCCAGGCGCTCCGCGGCCTCGACCCCGCGGTACGGCCGCGCGCTGGACGTCTCGCTCATGGCAACCATCTTGACACTAACGCCCCGCCGCGACAATATCAGGAAACAAGCGTTCGCACATTAGCGGACAAGCGCTGCGGGAGGACCTGACAATGGCAATTCACGAGCCGGTGCACCAGCCCATCGGGCACGTCGAGCGCCGAGCCAGCGATCCGGCCCGCCCGCAGCGGCGCCGGCGACGACGGGCGCTGGGCATCGACGAGGGTTTGATGGGCGTCGCATTGCTGGCGGGTCCGGCGAACGTGATCATGCAACTGGCCCGGCCCGGCGTCGGATACGGCGTGATGGAGAGCCGCGTCGAAAGCGGCCGGGTCGACCTGCACCCGATCAAGCGTGCCCGCACCACCTTCACCTACCTGGCCGTCGCGACCAACGGCAGCGACGCCCAGAAGGATGCCTTCCGCCGCGCGGTGAACCGCGCTCACGCACAGGTCTATTCGACCCCGGAAAGTCCGGTGTCCTACAACGCTTTCGATCCGGCGCTGCAGCTGTGGGTGGGGGCCTGTCTGTACAAGGGTGGACTCGACATCTACCGCATGTTTATCGGTGAACTTGACGGTGAGGACGCCGACCGTCACTACCGCGAGGGCATGACGCTGGCCACCACCCTGCAGGTGCCGCCCAAGATGTGGCCCGCCGACCGCGCGGCGTTCGACCGCTACTGGGAAGAATCGCTGGCCAAGGTGCACATCGACGACGCCGTGCGCGAGTACCTGTTTCCCATCGCGGCCAACCGGATCCGGGGCGTGACGCTGCCGCGCCCGCTGCAGCGCCTCTCCGACAACTTCGCGCTGCTGATCACCACGGGCTTCCTGCCGCAGCGGTTCCGCGACGAGATGCGGCTGCCCTGGGACGCGACCAAGCAGCGCCGCTTCGACCGGCTGATTGCCGCGTTGGCCACGGTGAACCGGTATCTGCCGCGGTTCATCCGTCAGTTCCCCTTCAACGTCTTGCTGCACGACCTGGACCGCAGGATCAAGAAGGGCCGTCCACTGGTGTAGCGCGCGGGGCGGAAACCCGCGTCCATTTGAAAACGACAATCATAGTCATTAAGCTCTCCTTCGTCTGGTAAGCCTTCCAGCCTGAGGAGTACCTATGACGGCGCCCATTTGGATGGCCTCGCCGCCCGAATTGCATTCCGGGCAGCTCAGCAGTGGCCCGGGACCGGCGTCGCTGCTGACGGCGGCCGGTGTATGGTCGCAGCTTAGTGCCGAATACGCTTCTGCCGCAGAAGAATTGAGCGCATTGCTGTCAGGTGCGCAGGCGGGAGCGTGGGAAGGGCCGAGTTCGGAATCGTATGTGGCCGGCCATGTTCCGTACCTGGCGTGGCTGATGAAGGCCAGCGCCGACAGCGCGGCAGTGGCCGCTCAACATGAGGTTGCCGCCGCTTCATACACCGCCGCGTTGGCAGCCATGCCGACGTTGCCGGAGCTGACCACCAACCATGTCGTCCATGGGGCATTGGTGGGGACCAATTTCTTTGGCGTCAACACGATTCCGATTGCGGTCAATGAGGCCGACTACGCGCGGATGTGGACCCAGGCCGCAACGACGATGACGACCTATCAGGCGGTCTCCACCGCGGCGGTCGCGTCGACACCGCAAGCCGATCCGGCGCCGCCGATCATGAAAGCAAATGCCTCGCCCGCTGACCCTGGGGTCGACAACACAAACGGCTTCCCCGACCCCACGGTCGACAACCCGCTGAACGATTTCATCGCGCAGATCCTGCGGCTCTTCGGCATCAATTGGAATCCCGGACAAGGGACGGTCAATGGACTGCCCTACGACGCCTATTCGAACCCGGGCCAGCTGATGTTCTGGGTCGTTCGAGCACTGGAACTTCTCGAGGATTTCGAACAGTACGGCGTGTACCTGCAGCAAAATCCGGCCTTGGCTTTTCAGTATCTAGTCGCTCTCGAGACGTCGGACTGGCCCTCCCATATCGCCGAAATCGCAAGCTGGCTGTCGAGTTCGCCGCAATTGCTGCTCATCCCTGCCCTCGTGGCAATGGCCCCTCTCGGAGCTGTCGGCGGATTAGCGGGGCTGGCCGGGCTGGCCGGCATGCCGCAGCCTCCAGTGGTGCCGGCGCCCATTGCACCTCCGCCCCAGAGCCTGCCGGTTGTTGCCACGGCCCCGGCCCCTGTCGCACCCGCAGCCGCGGTTCCGGCCTCGGCCCCGGCGCCCG